>NC_014970.1 GCF_000200735.1 Mycoplasma haemofelis str. Langford 1 | reverse complement strand
AATAGTGAAACGAACCTATCAACCCAATAAAAGGAAAAGGCTTAAGGTACATGGATTCTTGAAAAGGATGAGTACATCCTCTGGTAGGAGCATTATCAATTCTAGACGTAGAAAGTCTAGAAAAGTTTTGACTGTTTCAGATGAATAATTGAAAAAGAAGTACAGGCTTCTTAAAAGGCCGGATTTTGAAAAGACTTTAAAGAGAGGTACCAAGGTTTCCTCTTCTAATTTTATTTGTTATTATCTTAAGGATTTATCTTCTCTTAATATAAGAATAGGGATAATAATACCCAAAAAGAAGTGTAAGTCTTCTCCGAATAGAAAGTATCTGAAGAGACTTTTTTGAGCTTTTAGTAGAGAGGAGAACTTGAATTTTTTTCCAAAGGTAAAGTGTGTTTTTTTTTATAGATCTGAATTCTTACAAAACTTCTCTAAGAAGAGAGTTAACTTCGAAGAGATGAGACTTGATTTCTTAAGCGTTGCTTTAAGAATTGAAAATAGAGTTAATAAATAATTTGAATTGAAAAATAGTAATACGAATTTAACTCCCTATTGAGAACGAAAATCTAAAGATTCAAATTCTAACGAAAGTCTTAACTTTAAAAAGTATCTATTTTACCTCAAAGTATCTCTTTATTCCTTTAGTTTATTGATGATATTATGGTCATTCTTTCAATCATTTGCAGCCACTTACACTAACTATCATCCAGACCCCGGAGTAGGTTTGGAATTCGGTTTCCTTCCCAGTGATAATGGCACCGGAACCGGAGACGTAAAATTTGATCTAGGGAGTTGAAGTATAGCTGGACCTAGGTATCATGCTTTCTATAGACCTACTTGGATTTATGGACCATTCCTTTCCTGATTTGTATATCCAGTTGCCTATGTTTTCATGAACTTGATGTGGTTCTTCCACAAGTTTCCAGAGCTTGAGGAGAATGGCTTGTACGTTATTTTCTCAATGCTTATCATCATGTTCTTCATGAGGTTTGTTACTTTCTGAACAACCTTAAGATCTTCTATTTACCAAGAGAAGCAACTATTACATCAATCAGCCATTGATGCCATTAGTAGCAAGTATGATAAGTACGATATAACTGATAAACAGGCTAGATTAAAGAAACATCAAGAGTTATCTGCCTATTACAAAAAACATAATTTAAAGCCCCTAGCAATACTTGAGAACTTCTTCATAAATACCCCCGTATTCTTAATAGTCTTCAAAGTTATAACCATATGTAGACCTATTAAATTTACGGTACTTCTTAATATCTGAGACCTATCTAAGACTCCCTTAACTACTATTTTTGATGACTTTCTTAATGAGGGTTGGATGTACTTAGTTCTGTGTCTAATAATTATTCCAACCAACTTCTTTAGTCAGAAAACATCAATTTGATTATCCCAAGCAAGACACCCCTCTCTTAAGAAGAATATAGTGGACAAGAATTCTCAAACTTACAAGATGCAAAGAATTCAGAAGGTGATGACTTTTGTGTTCCTATTATTCACCTTCTTCTGATCTACAGGTCTTGCTATTTATTATTTCTTCAATTCTGTATTTACCATCTTCCAGAATCTAATAATTCATCAAATCTTATTATTTAAGAAATCTAATGAGAGTGAATCCCTATTGAAATTAAAGAAATTGGGAATTTAATGTTCAGACACAAGAAGAGATGGGGTCAGGTTTTTTTAAAGAATAAGAGAATTCAAGAAAGGATAGCTGAGTACATAAATCTATTGGATGCTAAGAATCTCTTGGAAGTTGGTCCCGGAGAAGGAGCAATAACTCAGTATATAAATTATGAATCTAGGAAGTTCTCGCTGGTGGAGATAGATTCCTACTTAGTTGGTCTATTAAGAGAGAGGTACCCCGACATAAACATAATCTTTGGAGATTTCTTAAATCTGGATTTGGAGAACTTATTCTCCGAGAGAGAAGGGTTAGTATTTGGAAATATTCCCTACTATATAACCTCCCCAATACTTAGGAAGTTCTCGGAGAGTAAGTCGTTCTCTCAAGCGGTATTCATGGTTCAAAAGGAGGTGTTTGAATCCATTACATCACCACCTAAAGGGAAGAACTATACATCATTCGCTGTATTTCTTCAAACCATAAACGATATAAGGAAAGTATTTTACGTAGGGAAGGAGAACTTTGTTCCAGTTCCTAAAGTAGATTCTGCAGTCATCCACTTAGTCAAAAAGAATACTAAGATATTGCCCTATTTGAATGAATACTCCCTGTTCTTGAAGAAGTCCTTTTTTATGCCTAGGAAGAAGTTAGTTAATAACTGAAAGAAGTTTTTAAGTTCTGAGGCTATAGAGGAGATATTTGAAGAACATAATATGGATAACTCCGTAAGACCTGATGAAATCTCTAGCGACTTGTATGAGAAGATATTTTTAAGTGGCGTTGGAAAAGACTACTTCCAAGACTTCTTCTAATCTTTCAAACTTGAGTTTATCTATGGTCTCATGTTTCTTATTGAGAATGTGTTTCTTCATCTCCCTTCAGTCAACTTTAGAAGTTATATAAGTTCTCTTATTCTTAGAATTTCTCTTCATTAGTAGATCTGGAAAGAAGTCCAGATAGTAGTTAAATTTATTCATTTCATCTTCTAAACCGAAATCAGTAATTATTAAATTCTCAGAGTTCAGAAGATCCTGATACTTACTTACAAATTCTTCTTCCCGCTCGTATAGCTTAAAGACTTGGGAGCATATATGCTTCAATTCAGAACTCTTTACTACGATTACCCTTTCCCCCAATAGAATGGCTCTATAGGATAACAAGATTCAATACTTTCTATAGCTATCCTTATCTTCAAAAGAAGCCCATTTACTTCCCATAGAATACTCATGATTTCCTATATTTCTAACCACGTCCTTTAATGCTTCTGTCTGGAGGAATGTCTCCATACTAGCCTTAGCTTCTTCGTATTTAAATTTGAAAAAGTCAGAGTTTAGGAGTCTATCGATCGTCTTATTTATTTGATCAGGACTTATGTTCTCGTGATCCTTTCACTTGGTGCATTTGTATTCCGTAATTATTAATTGATTATCTGCGTTTCTCTTGAGTGTGAAATGGGGATCTAAAGTTAGACAGAACTTTTTACTATCTCCGCAGTGTAAGTAATTCTTAAGGGCTTTATTAATCTCAACTCTATTCTTAATTATTTCGTTATCGCTTAGATTCAAAGATTGAAATAGAGGGTGTTTCTTTATCTTAGAAAACTTAACATTGAAAAAGTCCTTCTCCAGCTCCTTCTTGATGGACTCAATTCTACAATCTGAAGACGAAGTCATTCTTTCTAACTTCTCGCTCTCTATTTATATTTAATCTGTCCTTGTTCTTGGATTCGTGGACTAATAAATCTCTGGTATGGTTTATAAATGACTCAAAATCTGTATATCCATTCCTAAATAAGGTGTCTGAGAACTTGGAGAGATACTTGGCAGGAATCTTCCCTAACAGGGTTTTAATATAAGAGATAGAAGCATTTACTATCGGAAAAGATAGATTCTTATTCTGAATGCAATCTCTTATGCATTTATGTATGGAATCTGGGATGTCTTGCTTATTAAGAAGCTTCCTATAAAGAGCCTCACATTCATATGTAGAGAATAAGGAAATAAAAGTTTCCTTAGTCTTAGCTTTAGGTCTCTCCAGAAGACCTTTCCAAAAGTCATCGTAATCATCCACATCAAACTTCTCATTCTTACTTCCATTCAATTTCTGATCTATTAAGAACTGTAAGTTATTCTTGGAAACAAAGTACTTCCCCTTACTTTCTTGAACAGATCTGTATGCCAAGTCATGCAGTTCGTCCATGGAGAATTTATCCTTCACAGAAGATATGATTAGAGATACTTCATCGGAAATAGTAAATTCACAACCAAGTCTTCTGAAGACTCCATTGTAGAAATTGAAGTAAGTCTTCTTATCTAGAACCTCTTCCTCTTTAGTCTCCTCGGGATAGTTAAATTCAGCATCAAAATCACTCTCGCCAACAATCATCTTAAGCTCGGAGTACTTCTCCTCGCTCACCGACCCCTTAAGTCTAGATTTCAAATTCTTATCCTTAAGTTCTTCCTTTAGGGTGGAGATGCCTCTTAAACTAACTAATATCTCTCTTTCAGAATCCCCTATTAGCTTGACTTTCTTCTTGGCTAAGCCGATATCTATAAGTTCTTGGAGGGAAGATTCAAAATCGTCTTCGTCTATTTTCAAATTCTTTAGCAGTAAGCTAAAGGAATATCTTTCGATTTTAAGTCTCTCATTTATACTCTTCTGGTAAAAGCACTGAATATAGAGTCTTTTTGCTTTTTCACTTAGTATTGAGTCGTATATTTGGTGAAATGAAAACCAGTTTGATTCTATTGAACTAGAAAGTATTCTGATAGTAGATCCAATCACTTTTTAAGTTCCAACGCAGTCATCTAAAACTTTAAACGTTAATTTTTTAGCCCAAAAAATTATTTAAGTTATCGACATGAAAAAACTTCTGAAGCTACTCTAGGAGGGCTTTCGAGGGACAAAAATTTATTTTGTCGATAACTTTAAAAAAAATCTTGGAAACCGGATCCAGTATCTCGGGGTTTAGACTTAACCAGTTGCTTGGACTTTAATGATTTCCCATTGGAGGTGAATTCTATGACTCAATCTTCTTTCAGATTTAGATAACGATTCCGATAGCAAGGGTAAGAAGCTCCCTAAAGATAAGTTAACTAATAGCAATAATAAGTCTGGAGGGGAAGGGGCTCCAGTCAAGACTTGGTTTATACGGGGGGTAGTTTTTGGTACTACCATAACCGTTCTTTATCTAATATTCGGGTATGGATCGGCAAGCCATGTAATTGTTAAGTCTGTTGGATGTAGTGGCAGTTCTTCACTTACACTTACAGACTCAAAAGGCACTACCTACACCCTCCCACCGGAGATAGGGAATAAGGATACTTATTCAGAAAGGATATCTCTTGACTTCACCAGAACCATCTATAGGATTACGACCATTACCAATGATGGAAAACGAATATCTTTCAATATACATAGTCAAGTAGGGACTGAATCCTCCTCCTCCCACAACTATTATTCACTCCCCCATGGTTGTACTTTTAAGAGAGATTTAAAAGGATGTTGTAATGGAGGAAGCGACAGTTGCAGTTGCTCATCGAGTGGAAATGGTTGTTGCTCGTCTGGTAGCTCGTGTCCATCAAATTGTTGTGGATCTGGATCGTCAAGCAACTGCTCTGGATGTTGTTTTGTAAATCTAGTTCATTATGCATTAACTAATCCGATCGATCCAAATAGAACAACCCCTACCTCCTTATTCTTCTCCCTCCTTCCTACACTTCTATACCTAGGATTCTTCCTGTTAATGGCTAGATCTGCCGCTAAGTCTCAAAGTATGGGGATGTACGGTGGAGGATCTATCTTCAAGATAGGTCAGTCCTTAAGTAAGACAACTAAGTCTACAGTTACATTTAAAGATGTTGCTGGAATAGAGGAAGAGAAGGCTGAATTGGAGGAGATCGTTGATTATCTTAAGAATCCCGCCAAGTACAACTCCATGGGAGCAAGAACTCCTAAGGGGGTAATACTTTATGGTCCTCCGGGTACAGGTAAGACATTATTGGCTAAGGCTGTATCCGGAGAAGCCGACGTTCCATTCATCGAAGTATCAGGATCCAGCTTCGATGACATGTTTGTTGGAGTTGGTGCTAAGAGAGTTCGAGAGTTATTTGCTAAAGCTAAGAAGCTATCCCCATGTATTATCTTCATCGATGAGATTGATGCGGTGGCTGCCAAGAGGGGGAATAAATATATGGGAGGAGGGGTCAATGATCAGACCATCAACCAGTTATTGAGTGAGATGGATGGATTTAACACCATGTCAGGGATTGTGATTATGGCAGCCACCAACAAATTAGATTCCATAGATGAAGCCATATTGAGACCCGGTCGATTCGATAGGCATATTCAAGTTAATTTGCCCGATATTGTTGAAAGGACGGCAATCCTTAAAGTTCATGCCAGAAATAAGAATATCTCCTCAGCTGTAGATCTGGAGGATGTGGCTAGAAAGACTCCCGGGTTTTCCGGAGCTCAATTGGAGAACTTACTGAATGAAGCTACTCTTATGGCCGTTAGAAATGACAAGAGAGTTATAGGAATATCTGAAATTAATGAAGCTATAGATAGGGTGATAGCTGGCCCTGCTAAGAAGAATAGGAAGATCTCCTTTAATGAGAAAAAACAGATTGCTTATCATGAGGCGGGTCATGCCATTGCTGGACTTTACAGTAAGGAGGGAGATGTTGTTGAGAAGATAACTATTATTCCAAGGGGTAAAGCAGCAGGATATGTCATGTCAGCCCCAGAAAAACAGGAGTCTTTCATTAAGCGGAAGGATGAGATGCTTGCCATGGTTCTTACTACTTTGGCCGGAAGAGCTGCTGAGGAGATATTCTTTGGAGAGGATCAAGTTAGTTCCGGAGCATCCAATGACTTATTTAAGGCCACTAATTTAGTAAGGAATATGGTTACTAAGCTTGGTATGTCTAAGAAGCTTGGGCTCATGCAGTATGAGCCTTCTGAAGGGGTAGAGAATCCCTATAAGACCCCCTATTCTGAGAAGTATTCTGAAGAGATAGATAAGGAGATAAATGCAATAATTAATGAGCAATATCAACAGGCAAAAGCTTTGATAATGGCTAATAGAGATGAGTTTCTCTTGATAGTTGAGACTTTGTTACTGATAGAAACTATAGATAGAAAGCAGATAGATTTCATTCACAACAATAGAAAGCTTCCTAAAGAGGCTCAAGAAATGAAGGAGAGGCTGATTAAGGCTAGATCTTAGGGAATGTATAGTTACAAGGATTTAACGACCAGATATGAAGAGATAAAGGAGAGGCTTAAGTTAAGGGGAATTGATGAGAGGGAGTTGGAGCTGGCTAGGAATGCTTGTGAAGAGTTACATAGGATAGAGAATCAGATCATTGATTTAAATACCAAGAGGAATTCTTTAGTAAAGGAGAACTCGCCAGAGAATAGGGAATTAATAAAGAATTTAAAGGCAGAGATATCTGAGCTTACCGAGAAGAAGCAGATTCTTAAAGAGAAATCTGATCTACTTCTTTTTAAGCTTCCAAATCTTCCAGATGCTTCTTTAAAAGAGCATGAGGAAGAGGTATTCTCATGAGGGACTAAGAAGGAATATTCTTTTACTCCCTTATCTCATTCTGAGTTAGCTAAAAGGAATAGATTCTTTGATTTAGTCTCTGGAGCTGATATTTCGGGTTCTGGATATGTCGTATATACAGGTGAAGGTGCTCGTATTTTTAGAGCTTTAATTAGGCTTACTTTAGATGAGAATGCCTCTAAAGGATATTCAGAGAGGTATCTTCCTGTGTTGGTAAATTCTGATTGTTTATTGGGAACAGCCCAACTTCCTAAATTTGAGGAAGACTTATTTAAGGTTTCCGATGATAAGTACCTATCTCCAACTTCCGAGACTCAGTTAGTGAATCTTTATAGGAATAGGATTGTCGAGGCTAGTGAGCTACCCATTAAGTTAACTGCTAATACTAATTGCTTTAGGAGAGAAGCTGGCTCGGCAGGGGTGGATACTGCTGGAGTTATTAGATTGCACCAATTTAATAAGACCGAGATAGTAGTATTCTGTAAGCCGGAGGAATCTTATGAGTGGCTTCAAGTCATGGTAAAAGACGCTTGCAGTATATTAGAGAAGTTGAATTTACCTTATAGGGTTCTACAGTTGGCTCAAAATGATATTAGCTTTGCTTCTGCTAAAACCTATGATATAGAGGTTTGATTGCCTTCTGAATCCAGATATAGAGAGATTTCTTCTGTATCTAATACTTTGGATTTCCAAGCAAAACGGGCTAAGATTAGATATAAGAACAAGGTTTTAGATAAAGACGAAAAGTCTAAGTTTCCCCATATCCTTAATGGTTCTTCTTTGGCTATAGACAGACTCTTTGCAGCTTTAATTGAAAATTATCAGAAGGAGGATGGAACTGTAGAGATACCGGATATCCTTAGATCCTACATTTAAGTTTGCGTTAGGGGACGGTTGGAGAAGGGCAGGTAGATGGCGAAGATTAATTATTTTGCCTTAGGTGGTCAAGACGAGAGTGGTAGGTATTCGGGGGTTTTAGAAATAAACAATGATATTTTCATTCTTAATACAGGGATAGGAGCTGAGTTCTCCAATCAGTTGGGGATTAAGAAGATAATCCCTGATTTACGTTATTTAAGCGAGCATAAGAGCAGGGTAAAGGCCATATTTATAGGGTGTCCTAAGAATCTTAATATTGGGGCTCTTCCCTATTTCTTAGAAGCTTTTAAAGGAGTTCCTGTTTACACTAGTCAAGGGGGTAAGTTAATAATAGATTCTTTTTTAAATAAATTCCAAGAAGAGAGGGGTGTGGATTTGGGGGCCAATGTTGTTGCCATAAACCCCTCCAATGACATCACCATTGGTTCCTTGAAGATATGTGGAGTAAGAACTGCGAGTTCTGTTCCCAATTCCTATGGATGATTATTCAAGTTAGTAACTGGACAAGTAGTTGTGTTTCTGGATGAGTTCTTAATTGCTAATGAGAATAAGCCATGCTGCGAGAGTCAGCTTCACATCATTGCTCAGCAAGCTAAGAACAAGACAACTCTTCTTCTTTTGGGTGCTCAGGCTGCTGGGAAGATGTTGGGATTCTCTTATCCTAATGCCAAGAACTTCTCCTTCCTTAAGAGAACTGTAGCTTCCACCAAGAACAGGATACTTGCTGGAGTATATGAAGATGACTGGAATACTCTATTTAACTTGAGTAGAGTTGCCAAGATCTACCACATGAATTTTCACATCTCCTGCCCTAGAACTTCCGCTTTGTTCAATAAGCATGTAGAGAACTTGAAGGGTGATGAGTATGCTATCTCTAATCCTTTAGTTAACAGTGATAATGTACTTATCGTTATTACTGGGGATAGTGAGACTCTGTTTAAGACACTATTAGATATACACTCCGGTGATCATGAGATTAAATTCAAATCTGGAGATTTATTAATAATCGCCACAATTACCCTTCCAGAGAATGAGTTTGAGGAGATCTCCTTACTTAATGAGATATCCAAGCAGGATATAGTTCTAGTTAAGCAACCTAAGTCTATAGTTCCTTATAAGGCCGGTAATGAGGATATCAAGTTCATAGTTAACTCTCTGTCTCCGTATAACATTGTTCCTATAGATGGGTATTACAAGGATTTCATCAATGTATACAAGGCTCTTGAGAATACTATAGATCCTAATAGGATTAAATTCCTTTCTAGTGGGGAGAAGATAGAGATTGATGATAAGAATATAAACGTTGTTTCATTGCCTATTGCGAAGCAGTATGTCAGCGAGGAGGGGATCTTGGATATTAATAGTAGTACTGTATTGGAGAGACAGCTTCTAGAGAAGAATGGGGTGGTTATGGTGTCCGTTCTTTACCACACTAAGAGGCATTGCTTCTCTAGACCCCATGTGGAGATGAAGGCCTTTGTTACAGATGACTATTCTAGGAAGGATGAAATACAAGAAGCCATTGTTAAGTTCTTAGATTTGGAGCTTTCCAAATTCCTTTCTTTGAATGTTACTTTAAGCATCAAGGATGTGAAGAATCATATTAAGGATGCCGTATATAAAGCAGTTAAAAACAAGACCCAGAAAAAGCCACTTGTGCTCCCTATAATAACCAGGTATTCATAGGTTTATCGTTTGGCAATGAAGCATGATTTGATGCTCATTGAGTCGCCCAATAAGATAGCCACCATTAGCAAGTATTTAAAGGGAACTAATATAAAGGTAATTGCTACTATAGGTCATTTCAGGGAGATAGATGGTAGGTATTACAAGCCTTTAGGATTTGATCTCGAGACTTATGATGTTAAGTGGAAGAATGATTCTGAGAAGGTTGTAAAGGGGAAGAAGATAGACATAATAAAGGAGATTAATAAGGCAGCAGACGCTTCTGAAAATATCTATCTATCAACCGACCCAGATAGGGAGGGGGAAGCTATATCATGGCATATATTCTCTATTCTTAGTGAGAAGAATAGGAAGAAGTGTCAAAGAGTCGTTTTTAACGAGATTACTAAGAGAGCTATCGAGCAGTCCTTACTTAATCCTAGACAGCTAGATCAGAATCAGATTAACTCCTATTTAACGAGGAAGCTTTTAGATAGATGTATAGGTTTTAAGCTTTCTGATTTCACCCATAAGACTATAGGGGGACAATCGGCCGGACGTGTTCAATCCATAGCTCTTAAGTTCCTAAAAGATAAGGATCGTGAGATCAAGAGCTTTGTTCCCGAGCACTGATTTAATCTGAAGATATTTCTGGATAATGGACTTGAGTTGACTCTAAAGGAGGTCTCTCCCGAGTTTAAAGTGGATTTGCACCCCACTTTAAAGAATGGATTCGTTAACTTTTTAAAAGAGGAGGATGCTAAGCTCGTTGAGCAATCCCTTCTTAAAGATTACAAACTTGTCTCTATAGATGATCCTAAGAGAGAGATAACTAAGCCTCCTAAGGCATTCAAGACTTCTACCATGCAGGAGAAGGCTATTAATAAGCTGGGGATGAGCTCTAGCGTCGTTGAAAGAACTGCACAGAGATTATATGAAGGAGTTCAAATAGATGGGGAGACTCTGGCTCTAATTACCTATCCTAGAACAGATAGAGAAGACCTATCTCTTACTTTTGTAGAGGAAGCTAAGAGCTTTATATTGGGGAATTATTCAGAGGTTTATTGAGGATCTCAAAGGGTTATTAAAAAAGGGAATAATGATAGTTTAGTTCAAGGCGCTCATGAAGGGATTAGACCTACAGATATAAATATAACTCCTGACTCTATACGGGGGAAAATCCCCCCCAATGAATTAAAGCTATACACCTTAATATGAACCTACGCGGTTGCCTCTCTTATGGCTGATGCTGTATACGAGAATACCCTTTATAAGTTTGAGAATAATAGGCATAAGTTGACTGCCAATTGCAGGGTAGAGAAGTTCGATGGATTCAAGATTTTGTTTAGGAAATTCTTTCCAAATTCCGATGATGGGGATCCGTCTTTCCCAAGTAATTTGGAAATTAATAAGTCTTACTCAGAGGGGAATAAGGAGATGAAGAAGGTTGATAAGAAGCCCCCTTCCCCTTACACAGAAGCTTCTTTAATTAAATCGTTAGACTCAGAAGGGATAGGGAGACCATCTACTTATTCCCACATTGTGAATATAGTTTTACAGAGGGAGTACGCTGTAAGGAAAGAAGGTAAGCTTATCGTTACTGAATTTGGATCCTCTGTAGCGGATGCCTTGGAGAAGTACTTCCCAGATATTATGAAGTATGACTACACAAGAAATATGGAGAAGGAGTTGGATAATATTTCCGAGAATAAAACCGAATGAAAGTCCTTTCTGAAGGATACTTTTGGGTCTTTCTTTGAGGTTTTAAAGGTAGCTAATGAGAAGGCTTTTAAGGAATCTATGCTTGGAAGACAATGTCCCAAGTGTCAAAGTGAGCTTTGTCATAGGTATTCCAAGAATGGAAATAAGTTCATTTCCTGTTCTGCCTATCCCAAGTGTGATTACATTGAGAATGTAAAAGAAGAGGGAACTCTCTTGGATGAAGAATGTCCTGAGTGTCACTCCAAGCTGGAAAGGAAGAAGTCTAAGAGTAATTCAGAATTTGTAGGTTGCTCCAATTACCCTAAATGTAAGTACATAAAGAGGGATGTTGAGGTTTTAGATAAGAAGTGTCCTAATTGTGATCATGACTTGGTCAAGAAGAAGAATAGATGGGGCTCTTTCTTTGTGAGTTGCTCCAATTACCCAAAGTGCAAGTATATAGAGTCTTCTAATGAAGAATTAAATGAGGCATGCCCCGAGTGCAAACGGCCATTAGTGAAGAAAAGGGCAAGATTTAAGAAGAGCTTCTTCATCAGCTGCTCCAATTACCCCACTTGTAAGTATTCCAGAAGTTTAAAAGGGAATGACGATAAATAAGGAATTTGATGTTGCAGTTATAGGGGCTGGTCATGCCGGTTTAGAGGCCGCCTTCATAGCCTCTAAATTTAATCTTAGAGTAGCTCTATTCAATCTAAATAAGGAGAGCATAGCCAACTTACCTTGTAATCCCTCTATAGGCGGTCCTGCAAAAGGAGTTGTAACTAGAGAGATAGATGCCTTAGGTGGTATTCAAGCTATCGCCGCGGATGAGAATAAGATTCAGATAAAGAAGTTAAATCAATCTAAGGGCCCCGGGGTTTGAGCCTATAGGGCTCAAATAGATAAGGAGACTTTTCACGATTGATTCATCAAGAAAATAGAGGATGATCCCAATATAGAGCTTCTTTTAGAAGAAGTAGTTGAACTTCTAAAAGAAGGGGATGAAGTTAAAGGATTAAGAACTGTAAATGGAATTTACCGCTGTAAGACTCTAATAGTAACTACCGGAACTTATCTGAAGGCGGAGCTCTATAGGGAGAAGAAGTTTGCAGATTCTGGTCCCGATAATAATCCAGCAAGTAATTTCCTATCAGACACTTTTAGGAACTGGGGAATAGAGCTTCTTAGATTAAAGACTGGAACTCCCCCCCGAGTATATCTTGATTCCATAGACTTCTCTCAATTGGAAGTGGATGATAGTAATGATGGCAATATATCTTTCTCCTTTAGAGAACCCAAGAAACTCCCTTTAGAGGAGCAAATGCATTGTTACTTGGCTGAGACTACACCCCTTACTAAGAAATTCGTTCTTCACCATTTGGAGGAGTGTGGAACTTACAATGGTTCCATTTGTGGAACTGGTCCTAGGTATTGCCCTAGTATAGAGGATAAGTATGTTAAGTTTCCTAATAGAGAGAAGCACTTTATATTTGTAGAACCAATAGCTAGGAATTATGACTACTGCTATTTAGCAGGACTCTCTACTTCCTTAAATAAGGATTTACAGGAGAAGCTTCTCAGGACCATAAAGGGATTTCAGAATGTAAGAATAAAGAAGCATGCTTATGCCATAGTCTACGATGCCATTAATCCTATCCAGCTATTAAAGACTCTGGAGTGTAAGAAGGTTAAGAACTTATTCTTTGCAGGCCAAATAAATGGAACTTCAGGATATGAAGAGGCTGCCGCTCAGGGTTTAATTGCAGGAATAAATGCCTCTCTAAAGGTATTGAATAGGGAGCCCTTCATACTTCGAAGGGATGAGGCTTATATTGGGGTGATGATAGATGATTTAACTACTAGGGGAGTTACTGAGCCTTATAGACTCTTAACTTCAAGAGCTGAGCATAGACTTCTTCTTAGGAATGATAATGCAGATGAGCGTCTTCTAGGTCTAGGGAGGGAATTAGGAACTATAGAAGAGTCCTTTTATAGAGATTTTCTGAAGGTGCAGGAGGACATCAACTTTAATATAGATTTCCTGAAGAAGAATTACGCTGCCACCTATAGATTGGCTGAGGGTAATTTAACTTTATTCTCATGACTGGCGAGGGGTGAGAATAGTTATTCGGAGTTATCTGAGATTTTGGGAAGTAAGTTAAGATCACTCTCTGTAGAAGCGCAGGAGAAGCTTATGATTAAGGTTAAGTATGAAGGGTATATTAGAGCCCAAGAGACGAGAATTAATAGATTAGAGAAGTGAAGGAAGCTTTCACTTCTGAAAATAAAGGATTATTCTGATATTCAGAATCTCTCTCGCGAAGCTAGGGAGAGACTTAATAGTGAGAGACCTATTACGGTGGACGATGCCCTAAAGATCTCTGGGATAAATATAAATGATATCTTTTGAATTAAGGCCTACTTAGATTCCAAGAATAATCTCAATAGTGAGAAGAAGTAATTTGGAGTCAAAGAAGTAGCTATCTTTCTCCCTTATCTTAAGAAGCTCCCCCCTCTTAGAGAAGTCCTTTTCGTGAGCTATTAAGTAGTCAAGAATTTCAAAGCACCCTTCCTTATTCAAGGAAATAAAAGTACTTTTATCCTTCTTACTTAACTTTCTCTTAAGGAAGTTGTTAGCTAGCTTATTTTGTACCAAAAATCCTATCTCCAGCATCACCAGCTCCAGGAACTATGTATGAATGGTCATTCATATTTTCATCTAAAGCGGAAGTATATATCCTTACATCCGGATGGTGCTTCTCAACATTATCTATTCCCTCTCTTGCAGAGATAACGGATAGAACAGTTATAGAGTTAACAGAATGTTTACTCTTAATCAGATCTATGGTCTTAACTATGGAATTACCTGTGGCCAATAAAGGATCACATATTATTACATCACTACCCTCTATGGAATCAGGCATCTTCATGTAGTATTCCACGGGCTTCACAGTTTCAGGATCTCTGTATAAACCCATATGTCCGATGGTGGAATTATCCAGTAATTCATGAATAGCATCGGCCATCGGAAGGCCTGCTCTTAAAACAGGAATTACAGTAATCTTTCTGCTTAACTCCTCTCCAACACATGGAGCTATTGGAGTTTCAATTTCTACTTTCTTAGTTTCAAACTTCTCAAGAGACTTATCTGCTAATAAAACTGCAATTCTTTTTATGTTGAAGGCAAAGTCTCGAGAGTTAGTTTCTTTATTTCGGATTTTTGAGATTATGTGTTTAACTAAGGAAGAGTCAAGTACGAATAGCATATTGCCCGATTTTATTCATTAACATAGATTTTGTACCCTTTTCCCCAATGCAAGCAGATAATCTTGGCTGGAGAGAACTTCAGGTTCTTTTTAATCTCCTTCTTTCCATCCACAATCTTCTGATAGTTATTGAATTCATCCAGTACTAAGAAGGCCAGAAGGTACTTGTACTTCAAGGGCATGATGTCTGACCTTGGATCCTTCAAAGCAAAATCAAAGTACCTTTGGTCATATCAGTGCGCATCAAACACCAATTCCTTGAAAGTAGCTTTCTTCTTATGTTGTCTAAGACCCTCAGCCAGAGCCAATATTAGGAATTTATTCTTATTGTCCAGAGATTCCACTTCATCCGCAGTTATTCCCCAATAGTTATCCATCATATGTTGCATTTCTTGAGGATACTTACCTAGGAGATACTTCATGGCCTTATCTAGGTTCTTAGATAGATTTACAAAGGAGTTCCCGAATGAGTGAAGAATGGATTTATTGGTCTCCAATATTAGGGATTCCTTATTCTCCCAATGCTCCTTGTTATTACAGATGAAGAGAAGTCCTATTCCTAGAGGAGATATGAACACAATTGTTAATCAACCTCACATCATCCACTTTGCCCCTTCATAAGGTAAAGACCAGTTTATGAAGAGCAGGGCTAAGTAGAAGTGAACGATGATGGCTGTGATCAGAAATATTGTCAGGCTATTTATTTCTTTTTGTTGGCTATGTAAGATGAATCAGATATAAAAAACTACAGATGTGAATATGTTTGAAAATGAATAGAGAATCCCTAGCTTCCGGAGATTTGGTAAGTTTTGAGCTTTCTCAAAAAGAAAAATTTTCTTAATTGAGTCTAAATTCATAGTTATTATCTTTTATATTGGTTGTTATTTACTGCCATGAAGAGTTTTAAATACGTTATTCAGGACAAGGTTGGGATACATGCCAGACCGGCTAATAAGTTGGTTCAAGCTTTGAATGCCTATAAGTCTAAGGTTACTGTTAAATTTGGAGATAAACAAGCTAATGCTAAGTCTATTATAAATTTGATGGCTCTAGGTCTTCAACACCAATCAGAAGTGGAGTTTGTTGTTGATGGGGAAGATGAAGATAAAGTGGTTGCTGAGTTACCTGAAATCTTGAAGAAAGAGAATATATAAAATAGCTATCCCACACAGGGAGAATCTTAAAGCTGCTTTATTCCTAACCTGACTTGGTTCGACTTCGCCTATTGGAATAGCGATTAAATTTTAAACAGCTTTTTGAAATAAGATCTCAATTTATTTGATTGCTCCTCGGTTCACTCCTTGTTATCTCCGTATATATTGTAGTAAACCTTAAATTTAGGCTCAGTTCCCGATACTCTGAATTTCACCCATCCTCCACCCTTTATGTATCACGAAAGTATCCTAGTATTCTCGTTAAATTCTTTCTTATCTAGGGAATAGTCACATATGCTCTCAATATTGACATCACTTAGGGAATCAAAGTACTTCTGAGTTTCGCTTAAATCATTGAATATATAGAATTCAGTGAATCCTTTTCAGTATCCGTATTTCTTGTAGAGAGAGTCAAGAACGTCAGTTATTCTCTTATTCTTAGGGCGTATAGAAGATATTATCTTCAGAATAAAGGCCAACTGTTGATACCCATCCTTCTCTCTATGTATTGGAGATATTAGAGCCCCTACAGCTTCTTCATAGGCCACAACAAGATCATTTCCCTTCTCCTGCTGTTCCTCAACTACTCTTGCAATATTCTTAAACCCAGTTAAGACAGTATGTACTGGTATATCTGGGAATATCTTTTGTATGAAATCTCCAGTGACATACGTACTAACTATGTATGGTTTTTGTAATTCCCGATCATATAGACACTTAAAGTAGGATAGAAGGACTCCTATTTCATTCCCATTAAATAAATACCATGATCCATCGCTTTGTCTTTCTGCGATGGCAGCTCTATCTCCATCGGGGTCATGGGCAAAGACATATTCCGCATTTATTCTCTCCGCCTCCTTTGTGGAAGCATTAAAGGATTCCTTTTCTTCGGGATTAGAAACCTCCCCTTCATTCAATTTTCAAGTAACATTACATTCTTCTGAATATTCCAAAAAGCTCTCAAATCCCATCATGTTTGCAAGAAAGGCCATATTGTAGGATGAGGTACCATGATGACTACTAAAGAGAACTTTAAATTTCTGATCCTCTTGTTTTATGGGTGGAAGAGTCTTTATTAAATCGACAAAGTAGTCTTTTACAAAGGAATCCGGAAGTTCTTTGAAGTCATGAAAATACTCAAGATTAAGATCAAATATCTCGGATAGATGTGGAGTTTTAACTCGTATTACTCTTTCTTCTTCGGTAGTGGTTTGACACCCCGTATGGTTATAGGTTTTAAATCCGTTGTAGTTGGGGGGATTGTGGGAAGCTGTGATATTTATCCCCCCGGTTAATCCCAACTTCCTAATGTAGTAAGAAAGTATAGGTGTGGAGATATGAATGTTCTTTGGGGGTATCCACACTTCCACCCCAAAGTTCCTAAGAACATTGGCAATTTCCATTGCATAAATATCTCCATTAAGTCGGTTGTCATGACCAACTATAGCTTTAGGACTTACAGATCTAGACTTCAGGTATTTGGCATAACCTACAGCTAAGAGTCTGTAGGTATACTTATTGAACTTCTGAGGAGCTATACCTACCTCTCTTCTAATTCCAGCTGTCCCAAATTCAAATGGCTTCTCGTGAAAGTACTTCTCTATCTCTTTGGCTGAATATTTAAATAATTGATCCTTCTCCTCCTTGCTTAAAACCGACGCATTTAATCACTTCTCAAAGACTGGATTATGTCCTATCATAAACTTGATCTAGCTTAAACTTAGCCCGTCTTCGGCAGGCAGCATTGTTCTCGACTATCTTATTCATCAGATTCTCTGTATTAAGCGACTTAAGCTTCTCTTGAATTCTAGATAATTCTGAGGCAACTAAATCAGCAACCTCTTCTTTAAGTTCTTTGTAACTTTTATCTTTAAAGTAATTATAGGTGTCCTCAAGGTTTGATTCCGAAATGGCTGAGTGTATTTCTAAAAGATTAACTATCCCAGCCTGATTCTCTCGATCTAAAGAAATCTTGCCAAGGGAGTCAGTCTTAGCTTTCATTATCTTTCTTCTTATTTCTTCTACAGGATCATCCATAAATATAACACCCTCATAACTTTCACTGGACTTAGACATCTTCTTTGTAGGATCCTGAAGATCCCTTATTTTTAAACCCGCTTTATTATTCTTTTCGTTAAGGCTCTTAGGGATCGTAAATAGGTGCTTATTAAATCGTTCGTTTATCCTTCTTGCTATATCTATGGTAAGCTCCAAATGCTGGGTTTGATCTTCTCCTATGGATACATATTCAGAGTCATAAATCAATATATCAGCAGCCATTAATACAGGATATATCAGTAGTCCTGTAAGAGCCATCTCCGTTCCATTTGGCTCCACAAACTTCTTTGAGAGATGCTTATATTGAGTCATCCTCTTAAGCTCCCCTAAGGTGGAGTAGGTGGTAAGGAAGTAAAATAATTCTAGGTGCTCCTTAACTTCCGACTGTATAAATACTGTGGTCTTGTCTAGGTCAATTCCACAGGCGACATACATCTTGATTACTTTCCATTTGAATTCTTCTAATTCCTTGTAGTTAAATTTGTGATAGGTAAGGGGTATAGTTATGGAGTGTAAGTCGGCTACAAATAAAAGACAATCGTAATCGTCTTGAACATTCACTACTCTCTTTATGGCTCCTAGGTAATTTCCTAGGGTAAGCCTGTTTGTGGGCTGTATTCCCGCAACAAGGGTAGCTTTCTTCATCAAATATCTTAGATTATGTCTTTAACGATGGGAATAGTGGGTTTACCCAATGTAGGTAAATCCTCTTTATTTAATGCTTTAACTAATGGTAATGCTTTAGTAGAGAACAGGCCTTTTGCCACCATAGAGCCCAACTTAGGAATTGTAAAACTTTTAGATCCTAGGATAGTCAAATTGTCAGAGATCGTTAATCCAGAAAGAACAGTCTATTCTACGGTTAAGTTTTTGGATATTGCCGGATTAGTAAAAGGGGCTTCCCATGGTGAAGGGCTTGGTAATAAGTTTCTGGAGAACATTAGATCAGTGGATGCCATATGTTTAGTGGTTCGTGCATTTGAGGATTCCTCAGTTTTGAGTGTAAATTCAGTGGTGGATCCTGTATTCGAAGCGGAAATAGTTTTGTGTGAGTTGGTTTATGCAGATTTGGATATGGTTGACAATATATTGAGAAAGCTGAAGAGTAATGATCCTAAACAAGATGTGCTCAAGCGAATGAAGGCACATCTATCTGATAACAAGTTACTCAAGAACTTTCCACTTACTCCAGATGAGAAAGAAGAGTTGAAGATATATTCCTTCTTGACTTCTAAGTCAATAATCATCTTAGCCAATACCGACGATAGTAAGGAATCTGAGATTTACCTAGAGAAGATAAGGAGTTACTCTCAATCCATTGAGTCTTCCTTTTTATCTCTGAATATAAAACTTGAGAATGAGGTTAATGCCCTTTCTGAAGAAGATAGGGCGGAGTTCTTTGCCATGACAAATAGGACTCAAAGCGGGTTGGATGAATTGATATCTAAGGCTTTTAAAGTCTTAAATTTGAAGACTTTCTTTACTGTCGGAAAGAAGGAAGTGCGATCTTGGACTTTCAGGAATGGCTCTTATGCTCCACAATGTGCGGGAATAATACATTCTGATATGGAGAGGGGCTTCATAAAGGCCAAAATCATAAAGTATGAGGACTTCTTAGAGTTCAAAGATCAGAAGATTTTGAAGCAAGAGGGGAAGGTGTCTTTGGAGGGAAAAAAATACCTGATGGAAGATGGGGATATTGTAGAATTTGAGTTTAATATCTAAAGAATTGTGTCCTATTTCGTACCGCAAATTTTTGTTATTTGCGGTCCCATGAAATCAGGAAAAAGCAAAGAACTTCTTATCCAGTTAGACAAGCTTAGATACTCTAAGATTCCTTACCTCCTTTTTAAGCCAAACATTGATTCTAGAGATCAGTCAAAAATCACCTCCAGATACTTGGAAGGTCATTCTGAAGAAGCTATAGATATAGACGTTCACTCACCTAAGGATATCCTTAGGCATATAGACGTAAACTCTATTTCATTTCCCTACTATATTGTCATAGACGAGGCTCAATTTTTCGATAAGTCTCTAATAGATTTAGTTGTGTATTTGAATTCAATGGGGGTGAGTTTCATAATATCTGGACTAGACTTAGATGCTCAATCCAAGCCCTTTGGGCCTATTCCAGATCTATTATCTTTAGCTACTCATGTATCTAAGTTAACTGCGGTATGTGAGCAATGCTATTCCATAGCTACTAGAAGTCATCTAAGGACTCATGACCCAGAGTTTTCTAAAAATAATATAAAGATAGGGGATGGGGAGCTGTACGAGGTTCTCTGCTTGAAGTGTTATTATGCTAAATTCGCAGTCGACAATATCGAACAGTAAGCCCAAGTATAAATTAGTTTCTTTTAGTATCAGTAAGGACGAATTAAAGAAGAGTTTAGATTTAAATTACGAATATTCGGAAGAGGACTTTGAGTATCTCTTCATATTCGGGGGAGATGGTAGCTTTATTCATTATGCAAAGCAATATGCCTTTCAGGGAAAGAAGATAGTTGGAATTAAGAATGGCAATCTCTCCTTCCTATCTAAATTTAGTAATCTTCCTGAACACCCCCTAGAGAGTTCCACCTTTCACGATCTGTATTTATTGGAAGTGACGGGAGGGGATTCTCATTATGCCTTTAATGATCTCTATATATCTGGAGATCTTATGTTAGAGCTCAAGATATCTATAAATAATGATTATCTGGAGAGCTTTAGGGGTTCTGGTTTACTATTTTCTACCCCTATAGGAAGCACAGCTTTCAATCGCTCTCTTAACGGTCCAATATTATTTCCTACCGTTAATTCTTGAATCATGAAGAAGCTTGGATCTCAGAGAACCAACAAAATTAGATCCATCACCAATGATATGATCTTTCCCGTCGATTATGAGGTAGGTATCTCTAATATTAAAGGGGGGAGATTTTATATAGATGGATCTCCGGTAAATTTGGAATCAAGCAATCTAAAAATTAGATTTGTAAAGGCTGAATCTAAAATCCTTGTCTTTGATTCCCTGTCTGATTACATCTCTAGGTTAAATAGTGAGCTTGTAGGGTAATGATTTCTCGTTTAATAAAACGGATCAAGCGTTCCATTAAGAGGAAGCTGAGAACCATAAAGCTAAGGATTATCTATAGTATCAGGAGCATAAAGATAGTTGCCTTCTATTTAGATAGAAAGGTAGCTAAAGTTGAGTTTAAGGAGATAGCAAGAAAGAACGCGGGATTAGCCATATCTAAACTCATTGAAGGTTCCGGAGGAACTAAGAACTTAGTTAAAGTTAAGAATACAAGGAACAACCTCCAGATTTGGGTTAAATTTAGACCCCTTTTACAGGAATCCATTCTTAAGGAATCTGGGGGTATTGGTCTGAGAATTAAGGGGAAGATAATATCTGTTATTTTTGTTCCAGATGAATGCCTAGATATAGCTAACTCTTTAAGACTAGAAATGTCTAAGCTTAACTTGAGACCGTTAGACGAGGAGTAATGTCCTCGATAAAGAACTTTTGCATAATTGCCCATATTGATCATGGTAAGTCCACTCTTTCGGATCGAATTATTGAGATGACTTCCAACATCTCGGAGCGGGAGATGAGGCCACAGATTTTGGACTCCATGGATTTGGAAAGAGAGCGTGGAATTACTATTAAGTTAAATGCCGTTAGACTTCAATACAAGGATATACAGCTGAATCTTATAGATACTCCGGGGCACGCTGACTTCAGTTATGAAGTCTCCAGAAGCCTTTCAGCATGCGAGGGAGCTATCTTAGTGATAGATGCTACTAAAGGTGTACAAGCTCAGACAGTATCCAATTATTTTCTAGCTAAGAAGGCCAATCTGGAGATAGTAGTAGCTATTAATAAGATAGATATACCTTCTATAAATCTGGATGATGTTAAGACTCAAATCAGGAATAAATTAGGTTTAGATCCCGAAGAGGCTGTTCACATCTCCGCCAAGACGGGATTAGGAGTAGATAAGCTTCTGGAGGTGGTATCTAGGAAGGTTCCTGATTCTCCAAACCTTCTTAATGAGCCTTTAAAGGCCTTGATATTTGATTCCTATTATGATCCCTTCAAAGGGGCTATTGTCTTTATTAGGGTCTTTGGTGGTTCTTTAAAAAAAGGATCTAAGATTAAGTTCATTCAGACTGGAAAGGTATCTGATGTTATTGAATTAGGAATTAAGACTCCTAAGATGGAGAATGTTGATGAGTTATCTTCGGGAGAAGTTGGATGAGTTAATGCCAATATTAAGAACTTAAAGGAGATCAGGGTAGGAGATACCATCACCCTAGTTGATTTTCCGTGCGATCAACCTTGTCCTGGTTACTCTGAGGTTTTACCCATGGTATATTCTTCCTTTTTTGCTTTGGAATCCGAGAAACAGAATCTATTTAAGCAGGCTATAGAGAAGATATCCCTATCTGATGGTTCCTTTGTGTATCAATATGAGCCTTCAGCAGCTTTAGGATTTGGATGTAGGTGTGGGTTCCTAGGATTATTGCATTTAGAGATAATAAAGGAGAGGCTATTTAGAGAGCATTCCATATCTGTAATAGTTACGAATCCCACTGTTAAGTATGAGGTTGTCTTAACCAGTGGGGATTCTATATTTTTAACTTCACCTTCAGATCTTCCAGATTTATCCAAGATAAAGGCAATAAAGGAGCCTTATGTCTTGGCTTCTATAAGTGTATCTAAGGAATTTATAGGTAAGATTATTGAGCTAATGGAGAAGTACAGAGCTCAATATGTGGATCTTAATTACCTGAGTGAAGATCAGGCTGTGTTGAAGTATGAGATTCCTTTAAGTGAGATAATTCAGGATTTCTATGATGCTATTAAGACCTTGACTCATGGATATGGTTCCATGGACTATGAATTGCTGGATTATCGTGAGAGTAAGTTGGTTAAAGTAGACATCCTCCTTAATGGAGTTATTGCCCCTCTATTCTCCTTTATTACTGACAGTAGTCAAGCTTACAGAAAGGGTAAGAACTTAGTTGAGAAACTTAAGGAGTGTATATCCCCCCACTTATTCGAGATTTCCATTCAAGCTGCTATAAATAATAAAGTTATATCTAGAGAGAATATCAAGGCTCTTCGTAAGCATGTTACTGCCAAGTGCTATGGGGGGGATATAACTAGAAAGAAGAAACTTTGGGAGAGGCAGAAGGAGGGAAAGAAAAAGATGAAGCAAATCGGAAAGGTTACTCTTCCTCCCGATATTTTTGAAAAAATCCTTAGAAATTAATGTCCGGTATTTTTGAGAGGCTAGAGAAGTTAGATTGGTTCCGAGATAGGAATATTCCTATAAAGGAGAGGGTTATAAAGTTAATTGGAACTGTAAGTAGTTTAAATCCAAATCCCGATCTTCAAAGGGCTTTGGATGATGTTAAGAATGAAGAGTCTCAGTTTATAAATGCCTACAGAGAGCTTTCCGATGAAATAAAGCAGTCTCTGGATAAGGTTCTTTATCGAATAAATGAACTTAAGCTGGAGGCACTAAGAATAGATATCGAGTTACTTAAGCAGCAGGAAAAGCTTGATAAGTACTGCTCCTTGTACTCTGTGCTTCCCCCTATTAAAGATAATTTAAGTACTTTAGAATACAAGGACTTTAGGGATAAGTATGAAAGGGGTAACGCCATTGTATCTGAGCTTTCTACTTTAAATGTAGAGGCTTTGAATTTGATGGAGGTACAGAGGATCTTAGATTCCTCTTTTTCCTATGAGATAATTGAGATTCGATGCTTTGCTGAGCAGTTGAATGAGATAATGAGTTCCTTCAGGAATAAGAGAACTCCCGAATTAGTGGAAGAGTGTAGGAAGAGATTCAATAGTTTAGATGAGTTGAAATCTATGGTTCGAGAGAGGGAAAGATCCTTTGAGGAAATGAAAAAACACCTAGAGATTTCCAGATTAGAAACCAAGATAGTCGATAAGTACGATACATTCGCCAATAATTGTCTTTCTGATGGTATCTCTATAGGAATCAGTAAGAATCTCTTTGTCTATAAAAAATAATGGAGGACAATCAGACCATTGAGGAGCTAGCCTCCCAAGAGGAGGAGTTTAGTGAAGAGGAATTAGAGGATGATTCGAGTCTTGCCAGTTGCTATAACAGGTGCCATAAGTCCATGCGGAGGCAACTCAGCATGGTCAAGTTTTGACTTTTATTCTTACTCCTGTTTATAGGTGTAATTGCAGCTTTATACGGTACACAAACACTTAAATTTAGCGATAAGAGCCACAGAGAGGCATCCATTACAGTTATTCCCTTTTCGGTTGGAGCTATTCTAGGGATAATCTCTAAGATTCTTTCTATATCGAGGCAAAATAAGTACTTCTCAACCCAAAGTAAATTCTTCTTTGAGAAGCTTCCAAGTGAGTCTTTGGATGTAATTCAGGAGTTTTATATCTTGCAACACTGCAGAAGATGCTCACAGTATTACATCACCATGACCATTGTGGCACTCTGTGTCATAACAGCTGTTTACACTTGCATAAGTGTGGGAATTATGGCAGCAGCAGGTCACACAGGTCCCAAATTGTTTCAGGCATATTCAGGCTTGAGTTCATCTCCACTTACGTGGAAATGCTTTTTCGAAGATACAACTAGAGCTGCAGTCTTTGGTCCGCTATTCTCTATACCTGTATGGTTCCTAATGTATGGGATTGCTTCAGTTCGAACTAAGAATATTATTTGTGCTATGGAGCGGCTTTATTCCACAGATAAAATAGCGGATAAAACTCTGTGTGCCTATAGAATCAACGAGTCTAATAGAAAGCAAAAAATAATTTGCTTCGGGATAGTATGTCTTCTAGGATGTGTGATATACATCTTCTTTAAGAAGCTGATCTGTACCATATTTGAGAAGTCTTTCTACACATAGAGAATTATCATGAAGATAGTATTTGGAAACCTGAAGATGAACTTCCTGTACAAGGATTTTCAGGATTATATTGAGAATCTAAGAATGAAGTTCTTAGGCGAGACTCCTAAGGTACATCTTGGGTTAGCTATTCCTTACATATATCTGAAGAGTGCTTCTGAGTCAATTGGATCCAAGATTAAAGTGTTAGCTCAAGACCTTCATCCTGTTGATTTTGGTGCTTTTACGTCCTCTGTTTCTGCGGCTCAACTTGCTTCTCTTAATGTTCCTGCGACATTGATTGGACATTCTGAATGTAGACAGCTAAGTCAGAATTCCTTTGTTATCTCTAACAAGATAAAGTCTGCTTTGAGAAATGGATTGGAGATTATCTATTGCTGCGGGGAGGATCCCGAGAAGGAAATATCTGAAGAGCTATTCTTCATGACCGAGGAGGAGATAAGTAAGGTGATAATTGCTTATGAACCTATTTCTTCAATAGGGACTGGGCAAGCTATGGATCCTAGTGGGGCTGATTCTACTCTTCTTAAGATAAGAGATTTAATAGCTGATAAGTATGGAAGGAAGGTAGCTGACTCTATGAAGTTATTGTATGGTGGTTCTGTTAATTTGTCTAACTATAAAGGGTACCTAGAGAAGAAGAATATAGATGGAGTTTTGGTTGGTGGGGCTTCCTTGAAGGTTGATGATCTTTGAAAAATGGCAACTTTAGAATAATTTAGATGAATGGAAGGCCTGTAGTTCTCTGCATAATGGATGGTTGAGGTTTAACCTCAGAATCCAAAGGGAACGCTCCAATTTTGGCTAAGACCCCAACCTTAGATTTTCTTTACAAAGAATATCCTAATTCCACACTTTCAGCGTCTGAGGAGGCAGTTGGTTTACCTGCTGGTCAGATGGGAAATTCAGAGGTTGGTCATATAAATCTTGGGGCTGGTAGAGTAGTTTACACCGGTTTGTCTCTAATAAATAAGTGTATTAAGGATGGAGCTCTTGAGAGTCAGCCTGCTATAGTAGAGTTTTTTGATTTAGTTAAAAGCAGGGGCTCCAAACTTCACTTCCTTTCTCTTATTTCAGAAGGGGGAGTTCATTCCAATATGAACCACTTCTTAGCTTTCGCAGATATCTGCGCGAAGAGAAATCAACCATATATTCTTCATGCATTTACAGATGGAAGAGATGTGTCTCCTAATGCAGCTAAAACTGATTTTATTCCTATAGTTCAGAAGCTTAAGGATACTAATGGGAAGTTAGGGGTTGTATCCGGTCGTTATTATTCCATGGACAGGGATAAGAACTGGGATAGAGAGGAGAAGGTATTTAAGTACTTAGTTGGCTCTGACAAGTCTAGAACCTTTGATGATGTTCTTGTTTATATAGAGCAATCCTATGCGTCTGGAGTTACAGATGAGTTCATTGAACCGGCTATCTGCTCTTCCTCCTTGGATTCAGTGATAGGCGATAATGATGTAGTTGTTTTCCTAAATTTTAGACCCGATAGAGCTAGACAAATTTCCCATATGTTAGTTGGATCTAAGGGTTTATATGACTACGAACCTTCTGTGAAGCTTAATAATGTTTCACTATTTGCATTGATGGATTACGAGAAGATAAATCTTCAGAACACTCTATTCCCTCCTTTTGATATCAAAAATACTCTAGGAGAGTTTCTATCCAACAACGGTATTTCTCAATTGAGAATTGCTGAGACTGAGAAGTATCCACACGTTACTCACTTCTTTGATGGTGGTAAGACTTTGGATTACCCTAAGATGAAGAAGATTTTGATTCCGTCTCCTAAGGTAGCTACTTACGATTTACAACCGGAGATGTCTGCTCCTAAGATTACGGAAGCTCTATTGCCGGAATTGAAGAATTTTGAAGTGGTAATATTGAATTTTGCCAATCCGGATATGGTTGGACATACTGGTTCTTTAGAGGCTACTATAAAGGCTTGTGAGAGCGTGGATACTCAGATTGGGAAGATTTATGAGGAGGTTCAAAAACTTGGGGGAGTTTTGGTGGTGATAGCGGATCACGGTAATGCTGAAGTTATGATTACTGCGGATGGGTCTCCACATACTGCACACACTACAAACTTGGTACCTTTCATAGTATGTAAGAAGGGAGTTACCCTTAGAAATGATGGAGTTTTAGGTGATATTGCTCCAACACTTCTTTCCTTGTTAGGATTGAAGCAGCCTGTCGAAATGACTGGTAAAGTTCTTGTTAGTTAGTTTTCCCTAGATGGGTAAACTTGTAATTTTTCACAAGGAGTTAAGGTCGGATCTATCGTTTTTTGAATCCTTTAATCATATAGAAGGAGTCTACTTTTTAAGTTCTGACTTTAAGCTATACAGATTCACCGATTCCCTATTAGTATTCTTCCCCCCGTATAGAGTATTCAATAATCATAAGATTTTTAAAGCTGGGGAAGTATTTGTAGATTGCTCTCAAGATTCAAAAGATAAGTATTGTAGTTTTTCCATTTCTCCCAAGTCCCTTTCCATTCCAGACTGTTACAACATTTCTACAGATTCCTTGGGGGAGTTGGATGCTTTAATAATAGATTTCGAAGGTTCTTTTATAAAGGAGTCATCCTTGGTTCGTTACTCCCAAAGGAAGCTACATTTCATTAGACATACGGAAATAAATGTTCGTTCTTATTTCTATATAGAGAAAGTTAAGAAGTACTTGGTGGATAGGGATTTGGCAATTAATGTATTCGATAGTTTTTCCATCTCCGAAGGATTTAAAAGCTTTGAAAGAATGCCTGCTTTGAGGAACTTTAAGAGTTCTGGGAATGCTGAGCTTTCAAAATTCGACGATTTAAATCTGGATGTTTTTGATTTTTGCGAAAGGAAGCCAGATACTTCCTTTAAGGAAGAGTCTTTCTTTGATTCTGATGAGAAGATAGACCCCTATTATTTGGAGCAACTATTTAAAGATCCAGAGTTCTTTAAGGAGATAGAGAAGGCTAAGTTATCGAGAATAGAGGAGACCCATAAAAATGATTATCTATCCAGAATTGAGAAGGCCATCAGGAGGTCAAGAGCTCTTTCCATATCTGTTCCAGAGTACAACTATCCAACAGCTCCTTTTGATTCCTTCCCAGAGAATTTAAATTACCTAAGGGAGATTGAGAATTTCAATGAACAGGAAGAAAGTGCCTTCAAACATATAGACTTATATACTTCCTACGTCTCTCCAATGCCCTTAGGGCGTGGAGTTTTTATTTTTAGAGATTTAGAAGAGTTATTTGATCCATATAAGGGAACCATAAATATTCCGGATATAGAGGATGAGATAGAGATTATGAATGCATATATTGATGAAGCCTTGGACTTCTATTTCAAGAAGGAGATTTCTGAACCTCCTTACTTCTCCTGAGAAGAATAGTTTATGGAGGACGAGCAAGAGATAGTTCAAGAGGAGTCGTTAGAAGAACAGGAGGAGCCTGTTGTGGAGGAAGAGGAGGTTTTTGTGCCTCCCACTCTTGAGGAAGTTTATGATAAATCTCTATTCGATAATTTCTCCAACCTATTCTACGTTAGAACAGCCCCCCCATCTCACTTCAATTGATTTCTGTCCCCCTTTGTTGTTCACGTTTTTGAATTCTTAACTTCCCTTAGAAGGGATAGGGCTATGGTTTTTAGCCATGAAGAGAATTTTGACAGTCAACCAATTAGGGATAAGTACCTAAAGGACTTATCCTTCTTGAAGAGCATTGAGAAGTATACGCATTTCCCTCGATTCGATTACTTCATATCCCCCTTTTCCTATGAATATGAAAAGATGTTCTGAACCTTTACTCCCTATAAGAAGACTATGTTTACTATCCAAGACAGCTTATTCTTCTTGAATTCAGAGCCGTTTGGACCCCAAGGAAGATGTATGTTCTGAGAGTCTCATGCTTTGAATCATCCGGAAGAATGTCAAGCCTATATAAGGAGAATAGAAATTGAAGTTAAGAATAAGTATTCAGCTTTAAACAGGGCTTATGAGGTATTCAATAGGGATTTATATGGAGAATATGAGGATGACTTTTCAATGCTGGACTGTCCAGATATAAATTTAGGAAAGTTTGATAAAAAGGCTAGAAAGGAGGCATCTAAGAAGGTGTGATATGAAAGTGAACCCCCAGAAGCAGAGATAGAAAGGCACCAAGAGCCTAAAAAGTAGTAAAATTAAAGGTATTTGATGAGCAATATACCACCCGATAGTATAGCTTCCGAGAAGCGGGAGCTTGATATACCTAAGATTGATGATAACCCTTTCCTAGAGCATAACGGAGAGGATGCTAGGATTTTCGCTTCTGACTGAAGTGATGAGACTTTAATAAGTGAATTTAAGTTAGTAAAACAACCTGTTAAGAAGAAGAAAAAGCCGAAGAAGTTAGTAATTCCAAATTTTGATGATGAAGTATACCTGAATATTACTGATCGAAGAGATATAGAGGATCAGTTACTACTGAGGGCTGCAGAGATGATCTCTGCCCCTACTTTACCACCTCCTGTAGAAGAAGTAGCTCCCGCTAAGGAACCTGAAGTTAAGGAGGTAAAACCACCTAAACCACCTAAACCAAAAGAACCTCCTAAGGAAAGAGCTCCAATACCTTTACCTGATCTGGAAGAGGTTCAGAAGTATCTATCTTCTTATCCTATAGATAAGATCTACAGGGGGATCTTTAGTGAAGCTAGTTGTGATTTCGTCGCTGAAGACGCATATTCCAACAAGGATGTAGTTGATGAGATTATTGCCAAGTCTAGAGAAGAGGCAAGAATTAGAGCTAGATTCTCTTTCAGAACAGTTGGTAAGGATGCATTAGATGATGCTTTATTTGATTACGCGAAGGCTCCTTTGGCCTCTGAAGAAGAGATTTTTCTTCTGGAGGAAAAACATATGAAGCTGTATGCCATAGTCGCTCGAATTCAGGAGAATCATGCAGAAGATGACTTTAAGTCGGCTTATCAGATACAGGACAGAATATCCTACTTGCTAAACCACCAAACTCTCCTTTACAAATCTCTAACTAAGGAATTGATTAGATATCTTGATTCTATTATTGAGAAATTAAATGACTACCATGAAAAGACGTCTGTTAAGTATGCCCAACTTAAGAAGCACAATGAGAGGATATCAACTATAAAGCAGTACAAATGGAAGTCAGATGATTCAATGAAGATAATTCAGGAGAATCAAAGATTAGCCCAACAGGAATTGAATAAGTTCTCCGATCTTTAATTGTCCAATAAGCCCTTTATTTCCCTTAAATCTATAGTCAAATCTTACGACCGTAATAACAGGGTTCTCTCAAACTTTAATCTTGATATAGAGGAAGGTTCCTTCGTCTCAATATTAGGATCTTCCGGTTCCGGTAAGTCCACCATACTTAATTTAATATCAGGCTTCATTAAGCCTGATACTGGAAAGATATTTCTAAATGGAATAGATATCAAAGATATCCCTCCCAATCAAAGACCTACAGCCACAGTATTCCAAGATTATGCCCTTTTTCCCCACATGAATGTATTTGAGAATATTGCCTTTGGACTTCGTAAGATGTGGACTGAAAAGGAGAATGTCAGTCGTGAGTCATTGATGAAGATTAAGACTCTTCATAATGTAGCTATTGAGAAATCTAATGGAAAGATCAAGAAGATTAATTCTCGCATCGATGCTCTCTCCAAGAAGGCTCTACTTATTAAGAGCAAACTCAGGCGTATGAATAGGCAGTCCTTTTGATATCGAGTTCAGTTTCGGCATTTTAAGAGTTATGTCGATCGTATAAATGATCTGGATTACTGAAAGTCATATTGGGAATACTATCCCATTTTGGCTCATAATAAGCTTGTTAATAAGTACTCTAGAAGGCCTTTTAATGAAGAGGAAATTAGGGAGAGAGTTAAGGACATCATATCTTTAGTTGGATTAGAGGGGAAGGAGAACTGCAAGCACTCTTCTCTCTCGGGTGGACAACAGCAGAGAGTGGCTTTGGCAAGAGCCATTATTACTAAGCCCAAGATTTTGCTTTTGGATGAGCCCCTTTCCGCTTTAGATGAGGAGGTAAGGGAGAAGTTGCAATTGGAAATTAAGAGACTCCATAAGCAATTAAAAATTACCTTTATTTTGATTACCCACAATCAGAAGGAGGCTCTATTGCTATCTGACAAGATAGTGGTTCTGAAGAAGGGTAAGATAGAACAGATAGGGACTCCATCAGAGCTTTATGATTCTCCCGCAAATAGATGGGTGGCTTCCTTCATGGGGAAGGCAAATATATTCTTAGGAATTTATAAAGGCCCTGGAGTTGTATTGGTGGGGGATAAGGAATTCATCACGGATGTTAAGGAGGGCTTTGAGGAGAACGAGTCTGTTTATGTCATGATAAGACCTGAGGATTATGATGTAGTTGAGTCTTCTAAAGGGATAGTAAGCGTTCAAGTGGTGGAGGCTATTTATAAAGGTCAGTTGTGGGAGTTGAGATGCAGTTTCCTAAATGAGATTATCTATGTTGAAGCCATTAATGAGGTATCTATTGGAAGAACTGTGGGCTTGATATGAGATGCTATGGACGTTCACGTCATGAAGTTAGACTCGGGTGTTTAATTCGTGGCCTGAGAATTTAAAAAGGGTAAGTGGAGGGTTAGGAATCTTCCACATCTTCTCCTTCCTATTCATATTCCTACCCTTATTAGTAATCATATACTTTGCCTTTGATACTAGAGAGCATACCTTCATTCAGAATAGTGAATTCATAAATAGGGGAACGACTTTATCCATATTTAGAAGTCTCTTCATAGCTATAGTCACAGTAATATTCACCTTCCTATTAGGATATCCCTTCTCTTATTTCGTAGCTTCCATAGATTCAGAGAAGACTAAGGCCTTCCTGATGATCTTCATATCCTCCCCTCTGTGGAGCAGCTTCTTTGTGAAGCTGTTGGGTCTAAGAAGCTTCTTTGATTTGCTGAATGGAAGTCCTAATAGTACCTATGGGATTATCTACACCATCATAGGCTTAATATATGTGAATCTACCAATAGCTATCCTGTCATTCTATAACGTAGTTAATAATATTCCCAAGAACTTAATAAATGCAGCTCAAGACTTAGGTTCTTCGCAATTTGAAACTTTTTTAAAGGTAATTCTTCCCTATACTAGAGAAGCCTTAGTAGCTGCCTTCTTCCTAGTATTCATACCGTCTTTCACGGCCATAACAGTATCGGAATTTATGAATAATGAAAGTAGCTCTAAGATGGTGGGAGAGCTTTTGAATAACTTCGTTACTGTGGATAATAATTCAAATATTGCCAAATCCAGAGCCTCTCTCTTCACCCTATTTGTAGCTACTGTAATATTCCTAATATATCTCCTAGTAAAGACTCTTCCTAAAGCCTTTTCAAAACCTAAGAATGACTAACTTTCTATTAAATGTTAGTGATCCTTACAAGTGAAAAACGGGATTCCAGAAGTCCTACATACTCTTCCTTCTTCTTGCCCTATACATTCCACTAATTTCCTTCATCTTACTATCCTTCGTTTCCCCATCTGCGAAAGGGAATGTTTCCACTTCCTTCAAAGAGTGGAACGGAGTTCATAACTATATAAAGTTCTTTACAGATTCAAACTTCTCTGGGGGGGTGATGGACTCCTTTATTAATTCTTTAATTATCGCTTTAATAGCCACACCTATCTCCCTATTTATAGGACTTCTGACGGTGGTGAATTTGTGGAAGAATTTTGGAAAGAATAAGAACTATGTCTTCATGGTGAGCAACTTCTCAATATCTTGCCCAGATATTGTTCAGGGAATAGCGTTCTCTATACTATTCTCAGTCCTAATACTTCCCTTTGGCTTTAGTCTGGGGATGTTCACAATAATACTCGCTCACATTGCATTCTCAGTTCCATATGTAATTATCTTTCTCTATCCTAGACTCTCCAAAATACACACCAACATCCTATTTGTATCTCAGGATTTAAATTATGGATTCTTTGAATTTATATTAGAGGTACTGATTCCTATGCTGTGGCCCAATCTTTGCGCCGCCGCCCTCTTTATATTCTCCATCTCTTTTGATGACTTTGTGATTACTAATTTAGTGAGAGGCGATGTTTCTACTGTCACTACGGAGCTTTATATGATGAAAGGAGGGATTAGAGCTTGATCTGCTGTATTTGGATCCTTAATCCTAATAATCACCACACTTGGATTCCTATTCTCATGACTTTATAAATTCCGAGAATGTTAAGGCCAAGTCTCTTGAAGGTGGTGGGGGCTGTATCAGCATGAGCTGCAGCCTCCTCTTCTCTGATGGTTGGGAAGTTAGTGGGTTCGGATGTTTTGGTGATGGGAAATTACCATGGCTATATTTCTCCTGAGGTGGTATCAGAACTCCATGGGAAGTATGGCTTTAAGGTTGATTACTTCGAGCATGATCATATCGTTAAGGAGAAATTTAATAAGGGAATATACGACATGGCTGTGGTGAGCACATCTGTTCTATCAGAGATGAAGAATTCAAATTCAGTACTCAAGTTAGATTGATCTAAACTCACCTCCACCTCCACCCCCGACAAGAAAGATCTCTTTACAGATCTCGTTAAGGAGATGGTAGGAAATGATTTACTGGATTATGGAATTCCCTATTTCGTTCAGAGGCTGGGCTTTTATTACACAGGATCTAAGATATCTTCTCTAGAAGGCTCTGTTTCTTTCAGCACACTTATAAATATCATTTCCCATGAAGAAAGATTCAGAAGTGATGGGAAAACTCCCAAACTGGGACTAATAGATGATCCTAGAACGGTTTTATCCCTATCAAGAAGGGTAAAAGGTCATGATGATATAAATCCTAGTGGTCATGAGTATCGTGGAGCTGATGATATCTTGAATGACTATAAAGTCCTAATTTCCTCGGGATTGAATTCATCTCAACTTGGAAATAACTTTCTATTCATAAATCCCGACTCTTCCAAGATGGTGGATGCTTTGAGTAATGGGGATATTAAAGGAGCCTTCATGTACAACGGAGATGGTCTTTTTGCCGCTAATGGAGGGAATATTAAAGCCGAGATTAAGGATGGGGAATTCCATGAGGTTGAGATCAGTGACAACATCTATTTCTTGGATTTTGTAACTTTATCTCCCCATCTAAAAGAGAAGAAATTAGAGAAGGCTTATAGCTTAGCAAAGGATCTTCTTTTCTTAACGAATACGAATGAGAGCGATCCCCTCAAGAAGAGTGGAGAGGAGTATGAGGAGATGGTGGTTAGGAATTTCGATTACGTACAATATCCACCTGTATTGAAGAAGTTAAATGAGAAGTTAGATAATTACTTCCAAGGCGAAGCAAAGCTAAAAGAGCTAAAACAGAAGATCATCAAGACCGAGAAACCACAGAACAAGGACATCAAGAAGAGCTTTGAGACCTTCTTTGATTCTAGGAGGAAGAGCGATATGTTGATTGCATATGAGAACTTTAAATTGCTTTTATAGTGGGGAGTCTCATATTGGGAATTGAAACTAGTTGTGATGACACTTCCATCGCTTTAGTGAGGGATGGCAAGTTGGTTGATTTAATTACCGAATCTTCCGCTTCTCTTCAGAGCTCATGAGGGGGAGTGGTTCCAGAAATTGCCGCCAGATATCATGGGGATAGGTTGGTTCCTATCTTGGGAGCTCTTCTGGATAGGAGCCATATCTCCCTAGAAGAGATAACTCATGTAGCCTATACTAGCCATCCCGGATTGGCAGGATGCTTACTTACTGGGCAAGTCTTTGCCAAATCCTTGGCTTTCTTAATCAAGAAGCCTTTAATTCCCGTTAATCACGTGCATGGCCATGTCTTTTCTGTTGGTTTAACTCACTCTCTAGACTTTCCACATTTGTCTCTTGTAGTATCTGGAAAGACAACTTCTTTATTCCTAGTTAATGGTTATCGAAGAATATATTTATTAGATGAGACCAAAGATAATGCCATTGGGGAGGTATATGACAAGGTGGCTAGGAAGTTAGATTTAGGATATCCTGGGGGGGCAGCAATAGATGAGATCTTTGATGGGAATCTTAAGGTTCCCCAATTGCTTAAGAATCGTTCTAATCCTGCCAAACCCTTTAGCTATGCCGGCATTCTAAGTGCAACCATGAGACTTTGTGATTCAATTCCTGATTTGAGCCAGAAGAAGGCGTATGTTGCCACTATTTTTCAAAAGTGAGTGATAGATGAGTTGATAGTGAAGATAAAATATTGAATCGGTCAGACAGGAGTAAATACCTTAACTGTGTCCGGAGGGGTTGCGGCCAACAGGTATTTGCGTTCTCGACTGAAGAATTTGAATATAAGATCTTTATTAGTGGATCAGTCTTACTCTGGGGATAATGCGGCTATGATAGCTTACTACGCTTATTTTTTAATTTAGAGTGCTCCTAAGGACTTCCGAGGCGGTTGGAACGGGTCATCCCGACAAGATCGCAGATAGGGTGGCGGAGGAGATAGTGGAGGAGGTTTTAAAGCAAGATGTACGTGGTAGAGTTGCTTGTGAAGTCCTAGTTTCTAGAAATTTAGTTGCTATAGCTGGGGAGATTACCACCAAAGCTGAAGTTAACTACGAGGAAGTGGCTCGCAAGTGCCTTCAGGGACAAGGTTATGATCCTTCAGAATTTCGTTTTGCAGTAGACATAAAAAGACAAAGTCCAGATATTGAGAAAGCATCTTTAGCAGGAAGGATTAAGTCGGGAGATCAGTGTGTCGTTTATGGTTTTGCTGTGGATGAGACTGATGAGCTTATGCCTATAGCTCATTCTGTTGCTCGTGATTTGATTATTAAAACTGAAGATTTAATAGATAAAGGAAAGCTTAAGTGAGCCAAAAAGGACATGAAGGCTTTGGTATCTATAGGAATGGAAAATGAGGACTATAAACTAAGAAGTTTGTTGTTTTCCATTCAACATACTGAGGATGTGGGTCTTGAGCAAATCAGGGAAGATATCTTTATGAAGGTTTTAGTTCCCGTTGTGGAGGGTAACTATTCTCTGATGATGGATAGGGTGAGTGTTTGGGGGAATATAAATAGATCCGGAAGGTTTGTAATTGGGGGATTGGATGCCGACACTGGCGTTAGCAACAGGAAGATAGTGGTTGATACATATGGGGCTAATACTAAGCATGGTGGAGGAGGGTTGTGTGGTAAGGATCTTTCTAAGATAGATAGAGTTGGTGCCTATTATGCTAGATGGATATGCAAGAACTTTGTGGCTGCCGGAGTTTGTAGAATGATGGAGTTACAACTTGCCTATTCCTTTGGCGCGGAGAGACCGGAGATAATTAGTATTGTCGTTGATAGTGATGAGGAAGAGAAGGAGATAAGGGGGGCTATAGAAGTAATATTCCCTTTCACAGTATCCGAATTGGTAGATAGGTTCTGTTTTGCTAAATTTCCTTGTAAAGATTTAGTTAAGAACGGTCATTTTGGGGATGAGTCTTTACCATGGGAGAAAACCGATAAGATTGAGGATATAAAGGATTATTTTCTTGATTAAAGAACTATTCAGCTCAGCCAAAGACATCAAAGAAGCTATTTCTATAAAAAAGGCCTACGAAGAGAATCATATACTTCCCCTTAAGCTTAAAATAGCTTCCTCCTCTCCGGAAGAAAAGAGAGTTTTGGGGCAGCAGATAAATGCTCTGAAAGGGGAGTTAGATAAGGCTTTTTATGAATTTAAGAATATTCTGGAATCTAAGGATTTAGAGCCTCCACTTTTTGATCTTCCCCTTTCCAACCCCTCTTTAGAGAGCTATTCCTTTAATTATTTGTCTAAGATACAAGAAGATCTAATTGAGTTATTTCACGGCTTAGGATTTACCATAGAGAGGGGAAGGGAGATAGTTACTGTGGAAGAGAATTTTGATAATTTATGTATTCCGGAGAATCATCCCTCCCGATCTAAAAGTGAGACATTCTATTTAGATAATTCTCGACTACTTAGGCCACATTGCACTTCTAACACCTCTATCCATTTAATATCCAAAGCAAATAGACAAGACTTCATTAAGTGCGTTACTATAGGCCCTGTTTACAGGAGGGATGATGAGAGTAATAGGCATACTCACCAATTCACTCAATTGGATTTTGTGTGCTTGGGAAAGGGAATAAACTTATCTAATTTAAAGTGAATGTTGAAGGCTATATGTGGGTGTATATTTGGAGAAAGCAGAGAGTATAGATTCAGAAACTCCTACTTTCCCTTCACAAAGCCTTCATTGGAGTTGGATATGAAGTGCATTTGTGATGATATCGATAGTTGTCGAATTTGCAAGGGAACTGGGTGGATAGAGATTTTGGGGGCTGGTATGTTAAGGGATGAGATTCTTAGGAAAGCAGGCTATTCCGAGGAATTTGAAGCAATTGCTGGAGGAGTGGGAATTGAAAGATTGGCTTTGATTAAGTATCAAGTGAAGGATATTAGATCTCTATATTCCAATAGTTTCCAATTTCTAAAAGATGATAATTTCTAGAAATTTAATATCTCACTTCCTTCCCAGAATTCAGGACTATTCCATAGAGCAGATAACTTCAGCCCTATTTAAGAGTGGGATAGAAGTTGAAGCTGTAGATGAGATTAAAGCTCCGAATGGAGTTGTTTATGGATTGATAGAGAGTTTTGAGAAGGTAGAGGGTAGTGATAAGCTTAATTTCTGTAAGGTTTTAATTCCTAGTGAAGGTAAGGTTAGGGATATTGTATGTGGAGCTAGTAATGTTCGGAATAACTTAAAGGTCGTTGTTGCCCTTCCCGGAGCTTCTCTCTTGGGCGGGAAGGTAAAAATCCAAGAGAGGAAGGTGTTTGGGAAGCTATCCCGAGGAATGATTTGTGCTTATGGAGAGCTTCATGAATTTAAGTTAATTGGGAGCAACTTCCCCAAAGGGATAATAGAGCTTCCAGATGACTTCGATATAAATCGTCCTTTTAGCTTATCCCACATATGTTTAGATGATGTAGTCTTGGATTTGTCTATTCCCACAAATAGGAATGATTTGCATTGTGCTTGGGGAATAGCTGAGGAATTAGCTAAGAATTTAGGATGTCCTCACGAGGAGGGGGATGTTCCTAATATAAGTGATTGGAATTTAAAGACTTTACTGGTAGTTAATAATTTCTCCGTTTCTGATCCTTCAATCAATGAGGCTCTATATTGTTATGCCTGTTTTAATGAAATTCCCAATCGAAGCTTAGATACCGGAAATTCCCTTACATTTAGGGAGAAGTCTAATTATTTCTCTTTACTCTTAAATAGATATCTTCAGGGGATAGATATTCCTGAATTAGAGGGTAGGAGAATTCCAATAGATTGGAGAAGGATATTGGAATTCCTTTGTATCTCCTGCGAGTTAAAGGAATCACTAATATCCAGATTAAAGAATTACTCCTTTAGCTTCGAAGAAGATTTCGTTATTCCTCCCCGGTGAAGGGATGACATACAAGATCAGAAGGATTTTGCGGAGGAGGTTGCAAGATTTATGGATATTGGGGATCTTGAAGAGAGACCCCCAGTTACTTACTTATCTCTTCCTGATAATAAAGGGATATTTGAGCTTTTAAGAATAAAGAGTTTCCTTAGATCGAGGGGATTCTTTGAGTGCAGTAGTTTTAATCTTCAGGATGGCAATTTAGTTCGAAACTCATTTCATTTGTGGGGAGAAGATACTCATACAGTTGAGAATCCAATCTCCTCGGATAGAGTTTCCTACAGACGACACGGCTTATATGAACTCCTTTCGGTTCTGGAATTTAATAAGGATGACGGAATGGAAATGCATCCCGTCTTTGAGATTACCTACAATCCAAATGGGAACGAGGAAGTCCTGAATGTTTTGATTCCAGCAGTTAGTGAGTCCTTCCCCATGTGTAGCACTGTTATTAGCGGCAATATCTTTGATTTGCAATCCTACTTGAAGAGAGTTTTCTTATTGATAGATAAAAGAATTGAATTCAAGTTGTGTCATGAAAACAAGGAGCCTTTTTGGGGAGTTAATCTCATGCATATTATGGATGGAGATACTATTTTGGGATATGTTGGATATTTGAAAACGAAGCTTCCCGAGAAGGTCGTGGGAGCTTCAGTTCTTTTATCGCGCGAAGGAAGTAAGATATCTAGAGTATCTCGAGAGAGAGGCAAGTTCCCCTCTTCAACTAGAGATATCTCAATATTAGTAAAGCCAGATTTTAAAGGACTTCAGGAATTGATGCATTCTTGGAGCCCTCCTTTCTTAGAGGACGTGAAGCTTTTAGAGCGTTACGAAGATAAGGGCTCCATCAGTTATTTATTCAGATTTACATTCCGTTCCCATGAGAAGACTTTGACTAAGGAGGATATCGATAATTCTATGTCCCTTATTTACAAATGCATCGAGAGTAAAGGGCTCATGGTTAGGTAATGGCTACTAATCCCGCTTTTCTTAAGTTTGCAATAGAAGATTGTTTCTTAGCTTTCAGAAAGTACTTTGAACTTACGTACGCTCTACATGCAAAAGTTCTAGAGTTTTATAAGGATCATAAGAATTCCGATTTATTGAGGGAGATAAAGTCATTGGAGATGGACTCCAATAGCATTTATAAGAGAATGATTGAGGAGGTGGCTTGGAATATCTCTCAACATTCTCCTCAGGCAGACAGTCTAAGATTCTTCCTTGCCCTGCTTTTATCTTTGAAGGATGTGGAGAGATTTGCTGATTACGGCTACTCTATTGCGAGGATAATCAATAAGAAGAATATGGACTTGTTCAGGGTATTTGGGAATTTCGAAGTCTTTCAGAAGATGCTGTTTTATGTGGATTCCATGTGACAACGGTTTTTAAAGGGGGATGGAAAGGTGAACGCCCGAGACTTTAAATTTTGTGAGAACCTGAAAAATGAATTTGTGGGGCTTCAAAAAGATTCTTTTTCTAAAATTACAGAGTTCCTAACGGACTTTGAAGTCTCTGACTCCAATAAGGATCTTTCTTCTTTTGTTCATATAGTATTGGTGAAGATAGGGAGATCAGTTGACCATGTATTTAATGTGATAGAGAACTTCCAACAGATCCGAGATCCTAATGCTGAAAACGCTTTTATTCTGAAAGAAAAGGAATAGAGATATCAAGGCTCTTTATGCCTCTCTTGCCGGCTCTAAATTAGGAAGATATTACTTTCCCGAACCTCCAGATAGCTTTCTAAGTTACAGATATGATTATTCGGTATTTACTAGGAGATCTCTCTCTCTTTTAAAGAGGATTATTAAGTTAATACTTGATAATCGTTCTCGGAAGTTGAGAGTTAATCAACATATACTAAAAGAGCTTGATCTTCCTTTGGATACGAATGTAGCGGATCTAGATGCCTACTATAGGAGAGAATTTAAGAAGAAAAGGAGAGTATTTTATTCAAAGAGTAGACCAAACTCCGCACTTCCAGAGCCTGAGAAGACTTATCTCGAATTTCTCCCTTCACCTTCAAAGGTCAAAAACAAGAACTTTTCTATCGAGTTCTTCCAACAACAATATCAGGAGGAATCAGTTTCGGAAAGCTCCTAGCCCTTGGGGCTGCCTATGTTCCTGTGGAGTTTACAAGGATATAAGTAGGAGAGCTTATGGGCAATATGAAGATTGACTTAATAACTTTTTAAAGGGTCATAAGAAGAGGAAGAGAAGGAGTGATAAGGCGGCCATTTCCCGAATTATGAAATGTAATTCGGTGCATAAGGGCACCAAGTTCATGAAGAACTCTGAAGGCTATGTAATAGAGGCCAAAAATGTTAGTAAATGGTTTTGTAATAAAGCCGACAGGACTTTCAATAGAGTTCTATTTGATATCAATCTAAAGGTCAGGGAGGGCGAGTTTGTCATCATTCTAGGTTATTCCGGATCTGGGAAGTCCACCCTGTTGAATGTGCTTTCTGGAATTGATAGACCCTCTAATGGAACCATAATTGTGTCCAATCACAATTTGATAGCCATGAAGGAGAGGGAGCTTACTACCTTCAGAAAGGAGAATCTATCCTTTATATTCCAACATTACGCTCTTCTCCCTGAGCTTACAGTAAAGGAGAATATTATGCAAGGAGCGGCTCTTCAGGAGAATGTATCTAAACGTTTGAATCTGGATGAGTTGGTGGATTTCTTAGATATTAAGGAACACTTAAATAAGAAGCCCAATCAGCTCTCTGGGGGGCAACAGCAAAGGGTGGCAATTGTAAAATCTGTAATTAAAAATCCCAAGATACTCTTTGCGGATGAGCCGACGGCAGCCGTGGATGAAGAAACATCCAAGAATATTCTCAAGATTTTCTGTGATATTAACAAGCGATATAAGACCACTATAGTCTTGATTACCCACAATCCCATCATCTCCAAGATAGGAACTAAGTTGATTCATATTGAGAGTGGAAGAATAATTAAGTCCCACAATCAAATTCCAGTCCCTTTGGAGGAATTGTCATGGGTGGGTCATGAATAATGAGGCTTTCTTTGATGCGTTAAAGGACTATTCTTATCGTAAGCAAGTAGATAAGAATCACTACCCCCTTAGATATTGAGTTTTCAATAGTAATCTCTTCATACATCTGACCTATTGGGTCTTCGCGGTATGGTTCATAACCATCATAGGAGCTATATTCGTTCCAGTCAATAATACTCAGAGAATAGGGAGAGGGGCGGTTGTAGTTTTTGAAACTAGCTTTAATTATGTAGTAAAGATACTGGGTGGTAGTACGGAGAAGGAAGCTGAGAATATTAGTCCTTCCCTGTGAAGCTCAGAATCCTATACCTTCCTATTCTTAACTCTCCTATTACTAGCACTTAGCGCCTACTGTATCTTCGTAGTTCAGAACTTCCTATTTGATATCGTAGCTATAGTCAATAGACATGGTGATCCCCAGAAGTCCCTGAAGATCCTATTCTTTTACAAGTGCTTGAAATATCTCTTCGCCTTTGGTTTTCTACTGACCATGTGAACTGCTTTTGCACTTCTATATATAAGGAAACCTGTTTCTGAAGCGGATATATCTACACTCCTATTTAAGGCCATTCCTCCAAGTATAGATGGCCATAAGATTTATCACAGACCTCTTACTTATTTTGGATGGATAACTAGCTTCTTGAATGTGCTCTCATTCTCCATGGTGAGCATTCTATATTGGAGATATGTGAGAGAGAAGCTATCTGGAAATGACTTCTTCTTTGAGTCCTTCAGGGAGAAGAATGTTGGTGAGGAGAAGTTATTTGAGAATCCGGAGATACAGCAATTGATCTTTAAATCAATGCATGTGATACCAAGACAGGACTTCCATGAGAAGAATTCTGAAGGCTTTATTGCTGAACTGCAGAACGTAAACAAGTACTTCCTAGTTAATAACAAGCAATTCCACGCTCTAAAGGAGATTAATTTGAATATTAAGAGGGGAGAGTTTGTAGTTATTCTGGGCTATTCAGGATCAGGAAAGACCACTCTGCTTAATATACTTTCTGGAATTGATAGACCTACTGATGGGAGATGCATATTAAGTGATCACAATATATGCAAGATGACTGATGCTGATTTGAATGTATTCCGTAGGAAGGAGATTGGATACATATTCCAGAATTATGCCTTACTTCCTAACTTGACAGCTCAAGAGAATATCTCTATAGCTCAGAACTTAAGTAATAGGATTCCAGTTAAAGTACAGATTAATAAGTTCAAGTTGAGATGGAAGGAAGGGAATAAGTGAAAAGCCTTTATTCAGCTTTTGAAAGATCTCTTTATTTCTAAGGCGGATAAGGAAGAATTGAATTATCTAATAGATGCTCTTAATCTGACCGATCATAAAAACAAATATCCTCACCAGCTCTCTGGGGGGCAACAGCAAAGGGTAGCTATAGCTAGGGCTTTCATAAAGAAGCCAAGAATTCTGTTAGCCGATGAGCCTACAGGAGCCATTGATCACTCCATGACTCGCTCTATATTGGAGCTCTTTTATTACATCAATAAATATGCAAAAACTACCGTTATTTTGATAACTCACAACCCATTAATTGCTAAAATGGCGAAGAGAGTTTTACACGTAGAAGGAGGTAGGATAATTAAGGATATATATAATTTGAAACCGCAGACTCCAAGTGAAATCCAAGGGCTTTAGTCTCTAGGATTCTGGAAATATAGTTCAGTAGCAGAACATTCCCCTGATAAGGGAAAGGTCGGTGGTGCGATCCCGCCTATTTCCACCATCGGGGGGGTAGCTCAGTTGGTAGAGCACATGCTTTGCAAGCATAAGGTCGTGGGTTCGAGGCCCATCCTCTCCACCAGTTTTATTATTCAGAAAATTTAAATTCCTCTTTGAACACTAAGTGAAACTCTATTTGATAGTTGTAAGAATATTCTGCCTTTAGCTCCTTTAACTTAGCTCTAACTTCCTCCTTCATCTCGAGAATCTTATCCCCGTGGAATTCTGCGGGCTTAATGAAGATCTGAATTAAGTTACCAGCATTCTTAATTATTGTCTTTTCTATCCATGGGATACTCATTATCTTATCCTCAATCATCTTCCTCCTCTTATCTATAAGTTCTATCTGCCTTGGACGCGCTCCTTCCCTCCCAGCAGATAACTTATCTGCAGCTTTGACTATGATGGAGTAAGGATTATTAGGAGGGACTCGTCCATGGTGGGATTCAATGGCATTAAGTATATATTCCTCGAAATTGGCTTCTTGCCCTATTTTTAAACCCTCATCTACATGATCTCCCAAGTTGGCTTTAGCCTTTCCAATGTCATGGAAAAAACCGGCTCTTTTAGCTTTCAAAGGATCTAATCCTAATTGAAAGGCTATATTGGCAGAGAGTTGAGCTACCTCTATACTATGCTCTAGTATGTTCTGACTGAAGGAGTATACAAATTGAAGAGTTCCCACATGAGTTGCCAAGAAGTCTGGATAGTTCTCATACCCTAAGAACTGCTCCAGTCATTGCCCTCCAATCTTGTTACATTTATCTTCAAACTCCTTATTTACCTTTTCATAAAGGCTTTTCATCTTCTCTAAATTCCATGACTTAAGCTCCAAGAGCTTCTTCACTAACTCTACAGCCTTCTCAACATTTACGGAATTGTACTTAGATAGTACTATTCCATGATTAGGGCACTTCTGATCGACTTGTAAATCTACCTTCGTCAGATTTATAAAATGCTGCTTATGCTGTCCGTCTTTACCTAATAACTGTCCTATAGTTTCTTCGTTAAAACCTGGGAGGGAAGAAAGGTCTATTCTCTTGCAACAGCTAATTATTGGCTGCTGAATCTTTAAAGTATGTATTGCATTTAAAATTATCCTATTGAAGATCTCCTGCTTCTGTTGAAGTATGTACTTTTCGTAAGCCTCTAACTCTTTTCTAACTTCGGGATCATTTGCTATATCTTTCTTACCCTTTTCCTGTCCATCCATAGCCGTGAGCTCGTATTCTATTATTTTTGAGAATAAAAATTTTTTAATAGTCAATAAAGCCTCTGGAATTGCCGTTCATAAGAATATCTATGACAGGGAATTTAATCTCATCAATGAGGTAAATAAAGACCAGAAAGCAAACTACTCTCTAGTTCATAGAATCGACAAGTACACCTCGGGCGCTGTACTTATTGCTAAAAATAAGGAAACCCTGTTGCTTCTACAGAATCTATTCCTAAACAATGAAGTTGAGAAGCATTACTTAGCTCTCACTTCCAAGGAATTGCCTGCTAAGAAACTTAAGATAACTCTATCCTTAGGGAGAAGCAAGAACGATAAACTTCGCTTTACTAATAGGAATGCTAAGAACTATAAACCCGCCTGTACTGAGGTGGAGGTCATAGACCGCTACTTCTTAAAAATTCTACTAAAAACCGGAAGAACTCATCAAATTAGAGCCCACTTGTTCTCCATAAATTGTCCAGTCTTGAATGATCCAATATATGGCAATCGATGTTTCAATCCTGAGTTTGGACAATATCTACACGCATATAAATTAGAGTTTACTTGTCCCATTACCAACGAGTTCATATCTGTTACTGCCCCATTACCTCAGGAATTCAAAGATAAGCTATCCGAACTTAATATTGAATACACAGAATAGGTGTTTCTACAGATATTCCATAGCAAGGAAGATGTAGTCTTGGCTTTACACTCTGAAGATAAGTGCTTGGACTTTAGAGTGGTGGAGAAAGTTCGGATAGGGGAAAGATTCTTAGAATCTTTAGAAAACCTGTACTCTTCTCATGATATTTGGGTCGATAGGATTTATTTTCGAAATTCCTACTCTTCTTGAAATGCTTCGAGATTAGTGGTAGTTTGCTTGAAGGTTCTCATGTCCTTCGGGAAATTTAAGGTTTATTTAAAAGAGGAAGAATTGGATGTTGATGATATTGATAAAGAGATTGGCAGTTTTAATAGGGAAGAGTTTAAACTATTGGAAGATTCCGAGGACTTAAGCCCCCTGTATAAGAAATGTTCAAATATAAATATCTAGTTCTCTCCGACTTAGATGGAACCCTTTTAAATTCGGAAGGGTTAATTAGTGAAGGAACTAAGAAATTCGTTCACGAGTTAAATAAGAGAGACGATGTTCTATTCTGCTTCTCTACAGGTAGGTGTTGAAGAGATTGTAAGGGAATATATGATGAGTTGGAATTAAAGGGATTTGTCTCCTGCTGTAACGGGGCTTTTATCTATAACCCAAGAGAGGAGATAGCAAGATATTCCTTCATATCCGAGAAGTTGTGAACTCTTTTCTTGGAGAATAGTTACTTTACCAAAGGACTTATAAAAGGGGATGTGCTTACGGATAAGGGAAGCTTTTCTTTGACTGAGAATAATGGAAGGGAGGTATTAGCTCAACTTCGGGAATGTAAAGCCAATGTCTATGGAATGAAGACCTACTTTGATTACAGTAAGCCCACTCCTGAATTTGAATTGGAGTTTATAAAACGTGTAAATGATATTAAGAAATTAGACTGCCCTCCTAGCTTAACTATCTTTCATTATCCGGGTATCTTAAACTTAGAGATACAGGCTAATTATGTTAGTAAGGAGAGATCGGTAGAGTTCTTGGGGAACTATTACGGTATTGCACCTAAGAATATTCTTACGTTTGGAGACCAAGTTAATGATTTAAGTGTGGCTATGGGAGTATCCAGATTTTATGCAGTTAGAAATGCTTTGGATTCGGTTAAGCAAGCTTCTGACAGGGTTTCCGAATACAGTAATGATGAAGATAGTGTAGTTAAGGAGTTACAGATATTTCTAAGTAAGGAAATATAGTTGTGATTCGGGGAGATATCAAGGAGGAGGCTAAACGTATAGTCGATAAGAGAAATAAGGAGAGGGATCGCTTTTTCAAGGATTTCGTACATTTGGTCGAGAAGTATGATAACTTCTTCGTCTTTATACACTGCAATCCTGATGGCGATTGTTTAGGGGCAGCTTTCGGCTTTAAAGCCATCATAGAGTCCAACTTCCTTAGGAAGACAGTTAGAGTTATAGGGGAGGATGGGGGACTGTTTCCTTGGTTGGAAAAGAAGTTTGATAACTTAGTAAATATAAGCTTCGATCTTTCTCAATCCATGGCTCTGATAGTGGATGTTGGTAATAGGGCTAGGATTCAGAAATTTGATAAGTATTTTGAGCAAGCAAAGACTAAGTTTGGAGCCATAGTAAAAGTGGATCATCATGGAGTATTCTCCGATTTTGCAGTTGATTTAAACTGGGATGATCCCACTTATTCAGCCACATGTGAACAGATAGTTCAGATTGTGGACTACTATGGTTGAATGATGAATAAGGAGGCAGCCACTTTTCTGTATCTAGGGATGTGTACAGATGGTGGTCGATTTCTGTATGAATCAGTTCTTCCGAGATCCTTAATATTAGCGGCTAAGACATGGCGCTCTGGAGCCCAAAAGGATTTAATACATGATAAGCTGACTTACAGAACTTGGGACTCCATAAAGGTATCTAATTACCTTTTGAATCATTGCAAGAAGACTGACAATGTAATTTGATTCTACCTGACTAGGGATATTCAGAAGAAATTGGGGCTTTCCGATGGGAGGGGGTTGGTTAATACCTTTTCCAATATAGAGGATCATTGGTGTTGGATCTTGTTCTCTGATACTTCGGAGGGAATGGTTAAGTGTGATTTTAGGTCTCGAGATGTAAGTGTTAGAGATCTGGCTATTAAGTACGGAGGTGGAGGGCATATTAATGCCGCAGGAGCCTCTATTTCTGATCCTAAGTTAATTAAGAATATTATCGAGGACGCGGATGCCATGGTGAGGAGAGCTAAGAATCAGAAGATTATTTCCGAGAAACAGGAAAGCTCTTCCCGCTTCAATGAGATGAAAAGAAAGCAAGAGGAGGATTTATATCTGAGTCATTACGAGGAGATATTGTCCAGTGCCAAGGATTTCCTTGACAAGAAGAAGCTTTATGACTTTGATTCCCTAGAGAGCAGGAATAAGCGTACTTTAGATCTTATGGAGAAGGAGAGAAAGCAAAGGGAGAAGGAAGCTTTGAAGAAGCAGAAGAGCAGAATCAGACGCGATGATACTCCTGAAGATATCAAGAGAATGAGAGAGCAACAAACTTACAACGAGAATAAGGTTACTATTGAAGAGCTTTATTTTCAGAAGTCTCATGAGAAATTGGAATTTGATAAATATGTGCCTTTCATAGAGGAGACTATTGTGAATATACTCACTGCACCCCCCAATGAAGTGAAGAATCCATCTGAATTAAAGGGTTATTTGAAGAAGAATAAGGTTGGTGGTGATTTAGCTATTGGAGTGATTGATGCCTTAATAGCTAGGGTTAAATTAGATGGTTCTTAGTGTCTGGTTATATTCTTGCCATAGATGCTAGTTCTTCATCCTGTAAGGCCGCTTTAGTTGATGATCATGGGAGAGTAGTTAGAGAACACTCTCTTCCTGTAGGCACTCAATATTTGAGTGACTTTCATGTGGAGCAAGATCCGGAGGAGATTTTTAAGTCTCAGGTTCGGGTCATGAAAGAGGTTCTTGTCGGAATTGATCCTATCCTAGTAAAGGGCATAGGAATTTCTAATCAGAGGGAGACTGTTGTAGCGTGAGATCCCGAAACAGGACTCCCTCTTTATCCTGCTATTTCTTGGCAGGATAGAAGGAATTTAGATTTCTTTCAAGATCTAAAGCCCCATGAAGATTTCATTAGGAAAACAACTGGATTAGTTTTCCACCCCTATTTCTCCGCTTCCAAAGTAAAGTGATTGCTTAGTCATTTGCAAGGACAGCACTTCAAGATTGGAACTATAGATAGCTGACTGATATTTAAATTAACTGGCCATCAAGTATTTGCCACAGATGTGAGCAATGCTTCCAGAACTATGCTTATGGATATAGAGAAGTTATGTTGATCTGAAGAGCTGCTTGAGTTGTTTCAAATTTCCGAAGATATACTTCCCCAAATAAAGAACTCTTTGGACGACTATGGATCTTGGGAATATAGGGGAGTAAAGATCCCCATTCTTGGGGTTTTAGGGGATCAACAAGCCGCTTTATTTTCCTTAGGGACAGAAGAAGGAACAGCTTGTTGCACCTATGGAACGGGAGCTTTCCTATTGGTTAATTGCGGTATCGAAAGAAAGACGATTCCTAATACCTTAACTACGGTTTCTTGGAAGTTGGATGAAGGAGAGACCTCCTATGCCATAGAGTCTTCCCTTTTCAGTTGCGGAAACGCTATGAAGCAATTTGAAAAGAAGGGGTCTATTGGAAATTACGAAATGTCTACTCAGACCTATTTAGATTCCTTCTTGCTACCGGCATTTAACGGGAACTTATTCCTAATGGATTCCAAAGAGTATCAAGACTTGTCTCACAATGAGGATGCAGTTCTCGGGGATCCCGAGAATCTTCTAAAGTCCTTGTGCAATGGTATTGCCTTAGCTGTAGATCATATGCTTTCCTTATTTAGGGAAGATATTGATATCAAGGAACTTTGGGTTAATGGGAGGGTATCTGATTTGGAATATTTAAATTCAGTTCAGTCTTCTATATGTGGCCTAAACGTTATGAAGTGTAGCCAAGAGAATCAGAGTATTATGGGGATTGCTTATTTAGTAGGAATAGGAGTTAACTTTTGAGAACTAAAGGATTTGCAGAATATGAGGGCTTTCAGAAGGGTTTGATTACCCCAAGAAATTAATCCAATTATTAAGGATTTGAAACGAAGTTGAAAAAAAGCTTTATAATTAAAGAAGTAACAAATTCATGTCAAAAGAGAAATTCGATCGTTCGAAGGATCATATTAACGTAGGTACCATTGGTCATATTGACCACGGTAAGACTACTCTTACTGCGGCTATATGTACTGTATCTTCTAAATTAGGTTTAGCTGAAGCTAGGGATTATGCGTCCATTGATAAGGCTCCCGAAGAAAGAGCAAGGGGTATTACTATTAACACCTCACACGTTGAATATGAAACTGAGAAACGTCACTATGCCCACGTTGACTGTCCAGGTCACTCTGACTACATTAAAAACATGATTACTGGTGCAGCTCAAATTGATGCTGCCATCCTAGTTGTTTCCGCAACAGATGGTACCATGCCTCAAACTAGAGAACACATTCTTCTTGCAAGACAAGTGGGTGTTGAAAGAATGGTTGTTTTCCTAAACAAGTGTGACATGGTTGAGGATGTTGAAATGCAAGACTTGGTTGAGATGGAAGTTAGGGATCTTCTTACATCCTATGGTTATGACGGTTCTGCAACTCCTGTTGTTAGAGGTTCCGCTCTTAAGGCTTTAGAGGGTGACGAGAAGTATGTTCAATCCATAAAGGATCTTCTTGGCAACTTGGATGAATACGTTCCTTTACCTGTAAGGGAGGTTGATAAACCTTTCCTTCTTTCAATTGAGGACGTATTGACTATTACAGGTCGTGGTACTGTTGTTACTGGTCGTTGTGAAAGAGGTACTCTTAAGGTTAACGAAGAGGTTGAAATTGTTGGGCTTAAAGAAACAAGTAAAGCTGTTGTTACCGGTATTGAGATGTTTAGAAAACCTCTTGACGAAGTTCTGGCAGGTGACAATGCTGGGGTTCTTCTGAGGGGTGTTAACAAGGATGAAGTTTCTCGTGGTCAAGTGTTAGCTAAACCTAAGTCCATTACTCCTCATAAGAAGTTTCATGCTCAAATTTATGCTCTTAAGAAGGAAGAGGGTGGAAGACATACTGCCTTCACTAAGGGGTATAAGCCTCAGTTCTACTTTAGAACAACTGACGTTACCGGGACTATTGATCTTCCCGAAGGTTCAGAAATGGTTATGCCTGGGGATAATGCTAAGATCCTTGTTGAGTTGATAAACGTGGTTGCTATTGAAAAAGGTTCTAAGTTCTCAATTAGAGAAGGAGGTAAAACCATTGGTGCTGGTACGGTTGTAGATATCGTCGAGTAGCTTCGTCGGTGTCCTGTGGGGAAGGGCAGATTGTTTCTGTTCTTGGTGTTTTCTTTGGAGACGAAGGAAAGGCTAAGATAGTTGACTACATCTCTAAAGACTTTGATTACGTAGTACGTTATCAAGGTGGGGATAATGCTGGGCACACTGTATGCATAGGGGATAGGAAGTACATATTTCAGTTAATTCCCTGCGGAATATTACAAACTAAGGCATTTATAGCTCACGGAGTAGTTTTAAATCCCGAAAGCCTTCTTAAGGAAATACAGGATCTTAGTGAATGTGTTGAAATCAAAGATAGACTCTTCATCTCTGATCACGCCCATGTTATTTGTGATTGAAATATAGCTTATGATAAATTCCTTGAGAACTTACGAGGCTCTCAAGCAATAGGAACTACCAATAGAGGTATTGGCCCCACTTATTCCAATAAGGCTCTAAGATTAGGAATTAGAGTTAAAGATCTTCTGGATTACGATTCCCTTCGTGAGAAGATAGATCTGAATTTAAAGATATACAACGTCCTTTTCAAGAGTTATGGACATCCCACATTTGATTTAGAAGTTGAGACCAAGAAATACTTTGAATATGGACAGAAGATAAAACCCTACTTAGTGGATTCTTACCATTGAATATATGGGGAGCTATCTAAAGGCAAGAGATTTCTATTTGAAGGAAGTCAAGGTCTGATGCTAGATCTGGACTTGGGAACTTATCCATTTGTTACTTCTTCAAATATTACTGGATCTTTAATTTCTGGGACTTCCCTATCCTTTAGGCATTTTAAAAGGATAGTGGGGGTTGTGAAGGCCTATAGTAGTAGGGTCGGAAATGGTGAGTTTATTACTGAGATCCACGATCAAGATCTTTCTGGATATATCAGGAAAGTAGGGAATGAGTTCGGATCTGTAACTGGGAGACCGAGAAAGATAGGATGACTAGATTTAGTGGCACTGAAGTACGTAGTTACTATTTCAGGGATTACAGAGATAGTTCTGACTTTAGTGGATGTTTTGAATAATTTGGGGGAAGTGAAGGTATGTAACTCATATGAGTACTCTTCAAAGGAGCCTATTCCTGTATACAAGTCTTTTAAGGGATGGAAGGAGGATTACTCTTCCATAAAGAGATATTCCGACTTCTCCGAGGAGTTCAAGAACTTCGTAAAGTATATAGAGGACTTTGTTGGAGTTCCGGTAACTATAATCTCCTACGGAAGAAGTAGAGAGGATACCTTAGTTCGTATGAATGAAAATTAAACTAGAGCTACCATCCCACGTCAAACACGCCATCTCTAATTTAAATAGGTTCAAGAAGGAGGTAGACTTAGTCATAAATGTCGTTGATGCTAGGGCTAGTAAGACCAGCAATTTAAATCTTTATATATCTAGGATATTTTCTAAGTCTAAGATACTAGATATATTTAGTAAGTCCGATTTAGCAAGCTCCGAAGGACTAGAGAATTCCTTTAATTTCAAAATTCAGAGCAATAGAAATCGAATTCTTCATTTAATAAAGAAGGCTTTACAAGAGGAGAGAAATAGACTTCAGGAATCGGGATATTTAAATCCTCACTTTAAGATACTAGTAGTTGGAATGCCCAATACCGGGAAGTCCACACTTATTAATCTACTTAAGAATAAGAAAATATCTAAGGCCGCTAATACTCCCGGAATTACTAGAAAGATTACCCAGTATTATCTTGGAGATAACTTATGACTCTTTGATTCTCCTGGGATCTTCTTCTATCAGGATATATCTCCCGAGTTGCTTTGAAAGCTCATTGTTATAAATGCCGTTCCTTCTAATTTCAAGGAGTACTCGGAGATATTAGAAATTACTTTTTGATATTTAAAGGATAAGTATCCAAATTCGATGGATGAGCTTTCTGCCGATAGCTATTTATCCTTTATAGAGTTACTTGCAAAGCGGTATAACTTCAAGAATAGAGGGGGTACTTTTGATCTAGAAAGAGCCGAGGAGAAATTTTTGTTTCTCCTTAGGAACGGCGGAATAAGGGACGTATCTTGGGACTAACTAGGTTTTTCAAAATTCTCTTTGTTAAGGCGTGTTACTTTCTATCGATGCGCCGATCCATTCGGGGGGAGATGAGTTATTGCTTTGGGAAGTCTAAGTTCAAAGGTGGGAATTTATCCTCTTTAATCTTTGGAGAATATGAAGATGAGATACTCATTCTAGCTTCCTTTATATTTATCTCCTCTTCCTTCATGTGCAAAAGAAAGGGGGAGAGGAATTTTGACTTTGATTGAAAATCCTATTTCGACATCTTCTCCTCCAAGCATAATAATTCCTTCATTCTCTGTGCTATTAGATACCTTCTAGATAAGAATGAGATAGTTAATAATAGGGAGCTTATTACTAGAGCCTGTAGTGATTTAAAAGATAACTTCCACGATCAGTATCTCTATTCCATTGTTTATAGAAAGGCTAAGGAGCTAAATCAGGATATAGACTTAGATAAGTACTTAACTCTGTTGGATATAGTTTTGAAGATAAATAGGATATATAAGAAGGAAGTGCCTAAGGATAGCTCTAAAGTGATGGAGTTGGTGGATAATACTTGGGATTGGAAGAATAAGGTATTTGAGATGTTTGGAAATAAGTCTGAATACGTAATTTTCTCCTTCTTCGTGAATCTTAATAGCTAGGTGTCAACTATTGTCGCTTTAGCTACCCCCCCAGGGATAGGGGCACTTCATGTAATTAGAGTATCGGGATCTGAAGCCTTTGAGATATTAAATAGGATATCTATTAATCCCGTACTAAGAACAGAAGACAGGATACAAGTTACCTTTCTTAAGTCTAGGAATAATAAGTTAATAGATCAAGTAGTACTATCCAAGTTCTATGCCCCACACTCTTATACGGGGGAGGATTGCATAGAGATTAGCTGTCACGGAAATAGCTTAATATCCAAATTAATAATTGAGGAGATTCTGAAGAATGGGGCCGTTCATGCCAAGAGGGGGGAGTTTACTAAGAGAGCTTTTCTTAATAATAAGATAGATCTGAATCAAGCTATCAGTATTGGAAATTTATTTGCCGCTAATTCGGAAGGAGAGATTTATTCCTTTGTTGAGGAGATAAAGGGAGCTACCTCTAAATTAATACACTCCTTTATAGAAGAGCTCTCTTCCATTCGTTCTGAATGTGAAATGAATATAGATTATCCTCCGGATATAGAGGTGGAGGATTCTAAATTTATAGGGGATATTCAGGAGAGAATCAGTTCTCTACATTCAAAGCTCTTATTCTTCCTAGAATCCTCCAAGAAGCAAAAGCTATCGGGTTTCAGAGTTGTTTTAGTGGGAAGACCAAATGCTGGTAAGTCCTCGCTGATAAATCATTTAATAGGTAAGGATAAGATCATTGTTTCCCCAGAAGCGGGAACTACTCGTGATACTGTGGAAGTGGATTATCAATTTGATGACTATCTATTAACTTTGGTGGATACGGCAGGAATATATGAAGTGGATGATTTCTTAACTAATGAATCCATTCGAAGGAGTAAGGATGCAATACGGGATGCAGATTTATTGGTGCATTTAGTTTCATTGGAGGATAAGAAGAATCTTAAAGAGTTAGTTGGGGAATTTGGGGGTAAGTCGGTAATAACTATCTTTACTAAATCCGATTTATTTCCCCACACTAGGGAGAGCAATTGCATTTCCGTTAAGAATTCAGAGATCTCTGAATTCTTAAGATTGCTTAGAAATCACCTGAAAGAGAATTATTCCTCTGTGGGGGTAAAATCTCAGGAAGGTATAAATCACTTAAATAATAGTTGCTTAGAGCTGGAGAAATCGTTGGGAGCTTTATCTCTGGATTTAATAGCAGAACATCTAAACTTTGCACATGATCATCTTTGCAGAATTGTAGGGTTACAGCAGGATAGCTTTGAGAAGATAAATTATCTATTTGATAATTTTTGCATCGGGAAGTAATGTTTAAATTCTTTGATTCTCACGTACATTTAAATTCTGAACGTCTTAAGTTTTGATTAAAGGAACGCAAAGAGCTTTATAGGGATTGAATATTCAATGTTGTTTCCACCAATTTGGAGGATTTAGAAATAGCGCTCTCTCAGTCTAAGGAGCATAATAATGTTTATGTGACTGCTGGGATACACCCACTCGAGATAGATGGATTAGATTTGGAATCCACTATTGGATTTCTTGAGAGCAAGATAAGGGATAATCCCAAAGTGTTGGCAATTGGAGAGATTGGTCTAGATTTCTATAGATTCTCAAAAGAGGAGGTATTTGAAAATCAGAAAAGATGGTTTCTTGCCCAATGTGAATTAGCCAAGAGGTTAAATCTTCCGGTGATGCTTCATTTGAGAAATGCCTCCGAAGAGGCTCTATCTCTTCTTCAGGATATTAATTGATTTGGAGTTATCCATTGTTACGATGGGGATTTGGAATTAGCTAATAGATTCTTATCCCTCCCAAGAAGATGAATGCTATCCATATCCCCCCTTATCTTCAGGGAAGGTAATAAGACTGCAGGAATTTTGGGGTCTGTGGATCTTTCCCGATTTTTGGTAGAAACGGATGCCCCTTATCTAAGCGAGGATTCTGAAAGGGTGAAAGATATAATTGAATCCCTATCTAAGGCGCAAGGTATAAACTTTGAAGAGTGTAGGGAGCGATTGCTCTCTAACTTTCGAGATTTTTTTAAATTAAATGAAACTTAAGATTCTCACTATTGGGGGGGTCGTTTATGAAAATGATGTTGTTAAGGTGAAGATAAAGAGACCTGATGGTTTGATGATCATAAATAGGAATTATTCCTCGGTTATGGAGCAGCTTGCAGACGGAGAGGTGGTAGTTTTTGAGAAGTCTCAGAAGAAGGTGTTTTTGAATTTAAAGGAAGGGTGATTGACTATGTCTAATAATAGATGTAGCATTTATGGTTCATCGGTGAAGTTTAAATAGTGGAGGCGGAAGAGCTATTTATTAAAGCTTTAAATCGAAAGGATATTAAGTCTGTTTTTAGGGTTTATCAGGGATATTCAAATAGGACATACAAACTCACCACTCAAGATAACGAGGAATTTAAAGTTAGGATAGGCGACAATAATCACTTCATTTCCAGAAAGAATGAGCTTGCTATTTTGAAGCTCACAAAGAATGATAACTATCTCTTCTATGATGAAGAATCGGGTGATAGTGTATGAAGATGGCTGGATGGAGACCCTACTAATAGGCTTGATATAGATAAGCAGTATCTGGAGTTACTAGTTTCAGAAATCAGGAAGATTCATAGTAGTCCCTTTAATTGCCTAGTTTTATTGCATGACGATCTTGAGTTTTATGAACAGACTAAGGACAACTTTAGCGAGGAGGATCTTGATATTTATTTAAAGCTAGTTAAGCAGAATGAGAATCACAAGCACACACTGTGTCACAACGATATATCTTTAGGAAATCTTATTTATAACAAAGATAAGAAATCCCTTTCCATCATAGACTTTGAGTGGGGAAGGATCAATTCTCCCTATTGGGATTACGGCAACTTCATTAAGGAATCGGACTTGGATATGTGACATATTAAGCACTTGGCCACTCTTGCCGATCTTTCCCTAAGTCGGCTATTTAAGTACTGCTTTATGGCTACTATGTATTCTCTTCAGTTAAGCTTCGTTCTAGAAGAATCTGAGTCTATAAAGGTATATAGAAAGCGTTTGTTTTCCCAATTGGAGAGGTATAGATTTTATGTTTTGAAAAATATTGGTGATTTAGGAGTAAGAAGTCATTAAAATTTTCACTGGAAGGCTCATGTCAGAAAAGTTCGATATACTCTTCTTTCATCTATCTTGAACCGTAAAGGCTCTTGATTCAAAAGAGTACAAAAAGAAGTTAAAAGAGGCTCTAGAATCTTGCAAACCGTCCAAAAAGGGAATCAAGGAGTTTAGGAAGGCTTTAATAAAGATATCATTTAATAGAGCTAAGTTAGCACTTAAGAAAAAGAAATCTGAAGAGTAATTACGTTAGGCTTAATCATTGCCTTTAAAGAACGTAGTAATAATTGGTAAACCTAACGTAGGTAAGTCACAACTTTTTAATAGGTTAGTAGGGGAAAGACACGCGGTAGTATTTTCGGAACCAGGAGTAACTAGAGATCGTATTACTTTAGAGTGTTCTTGACTTCATAGATCCTTCTTACTTACCGATACAGGAGGATATACACTTGACAATTATTCTTTTCAGCAGGAGATAAATAGGCAGACGGAGATAGCTCTTAAGGAAGCTGATTTAATACTCTTCTTAACTTCTGCAAAGGATGGAATAGATGCAGATGATTTTCAAATAGCGAAGACTTTAAAGAAGAATAGGGCTCCCAACGTTTTAGTTGTTGTGAATAAGTGTGATGTAAAGGGAGCTGATGTTCAAAGTCATTTGAAATTAGGCTTTGGGGAGGGAATAGTTATCTCTGCTGAACATGGGATAAATACAGGTAACCTTCTCACTTCCATAGTTAGCCATTTAGGAGAAGAGGAGATATTTGAAGAGGAGGGGGAGAGGCTTAAGATAGCAATTATTGGAAGACCGAATGTTGGGAAGTCCTCTTTAGTTAATTCTTTACTAAAGAGAGAAAGGGTATTGGTTTCAGAAGTGGCCGGAACCACCCGTGATGCAATTGATTTAGATTTCTCTTTTAACGGGAAGCGCTATACCCTTATTGATACCCCCGGAATAAAGAGACACTCTCAGATGAGGGTGGATGAGAAGGAGAAGTATTCTGTATTGAGGGCTCAGAAAGCCATAGCTAGGGCTAACACTCTTATATTTATGTTGGATATTTCTGAAGATCTCTCGGAGCTTGATGAAAGGGTTGGAGGATTGATATTTAAGGCCAATATACCCACTCTTATAGTTGCCAATAAATGGGACTTAGTTGAAAGGACGCACTCCAACAGGAGCTATTTGGAGACTGCCTTAAGAAAGAGATTTCCCTTTTTGAAATGGGCTCCAGTGATCTTTGTGAGTGCAAAGTATGGAGATAAGCTCCCTTTAATCTTCGATAAGCTGCAGGAGATAGAGTCTGAACGTACCAGAGTTATAGGAGATAAGAATCTAAATCTCTTTCTATATAAAATCACCTCCTTATTCTCAGTCCCAACCGTAAAGGGTCGGAAGTTAAAGATGTATTCTGTTTCTCAAATTAAGGCCCATATTCCTACTTTTCTAATCCTTTGTAATGATCCCAACTTATTACATTTTTCATATTCTAGATTAGTAGAGAATCAGCTCCGGAAGGCCTTCCAATACGCAATTACGCCGATAACTGTAATTTATAAAAGAAAAATTTAATGGTTTGGAGTATGAGGTCGTATATAATATTTATGTATTAACAAAAACAACATGCTTAACAAAAAGGATCTTCTTTCCAAAATCTCAAAAGAATCTAACCTTTCAATGAAACAGGTTCAAGATGTTCTTAACAGTTACCAAAAAACAATTTTAGAAGAATTGATGGCTTCAAAAGAAGTTGTTGTTCTTGACCTTGGTAAATTTAAAGTTTCTCAACGTTCAGCTAGGACAGGTATTAATCCTCTTACAAAGAAACCTATTGAAATTCCTGCTAAAGATGTTCCTAAGTTAGTTCCTTCTAGGAAGTTTAAAGGGTTAGTTGAAGGTGAAGTTAAAGTAGACGAGTTTGATTTTTAGGTGTCGGATTTAAAATCCCACTTTTTAATCTTATTTCAAAGGATATATTTATCTCCTTCGGATAAGGTTCTTGACGATTGTTTAAGATATCTGGAGGAAGCTGATTCTGATTTAAATAAACTTAAGTCTTTTGACACATTAGGTGTGTCTCCTTTTTCTTCCAAGGAGGAGATTGGAATTGATTCTTCTTTATTTACAGAGTCTACAGAGGCGAATGAGAATGTTGAGTTGCTTCAGGATTTAATTCACAATTATGAATTCGTTAATATTCAAATTAAAAAAGCCGACTTCGGAGGAGATTAAGAAACTTTATCAAGGTCTTTTAGAAGTTCAAGATAGCAATTCTTATATAAGAGAAACTCTAGATTTCGATCGCATCCAAAAGCAGATTAAGGATATCTCGTGATCCTTCTCTAATCCTCTCCTATATTCTGTTTACGGACTCAAAGATTTAATCTCTAATACCGAGACTCAAGTTACCGGAGGATCTAAGTTTTTAATTGGTTATACACCGCCCATTAGTGCCACTGTATATAAGATTCTTAAGAAGTGCGGATCTATCAATTTAGTTAATACTAATTTAGATGAATTTGGACTGGGAGGGACGGGTCTATCTGGGTATGCTGGGGAGGTTAGGAATCCTAATGACGAGGAAAGGATAATAGGAGGCTCTTCTTCTGGGAGTGCATATTTAATAGCTAAAGGATTAGTTGATTTCTCAATTGCTTCAGATACTGGAGATTCCGCTAGATTTCCCGCCTCCTGTACAGGAATATATGGATTTAAGCCTAGCTATGGAATGATATCTAGATATGGATTTTTCCCCTTTTGCTCCCAAATGGACACCCCATCCATTATGGCTTCTTCCCTTGAAACAATAGCTGCTGTATTTTCAGAGATATCTGTTCCCGATCCTAAGGATTTAACAACTTTACGAGTTTCTAAGTTCAACTATCTTAAATCCCTTTCCAAGCCTTTTAAGAAGCCAATAAAGATAGCTGTATTTAAAGATCTCTTTCCGGAGAACTTAAATTCAGAGGCTACGGAAGTTAAGGAGTCATTCTCTAAGCTTCTGAAAGATTTATCTAAAGTGGATGGAATTCAAGTTCAAGTATTGGATTTCAATAGGGATCTCTTGAGTTTATGTAGTCTTATTTATTCTGTGGTGGCCTGATCTGAAAGTATCTCCAATTATGCAAATCTAACTGGATTATTATTTCCCTTTCATAAAGATCCAGAGCTGTCCATATTTAAGAAACAGAATGGTCAGAATTATGAGGAGATTCTGTTGAATAACAGGAAGGATTTGGGGGACGAGTTTGTATTTCGTCAAATGATGGGAATGTACTTTTTGGATGGAGAGAATTATGAAGGCTTGTATCTTAAGAGCAAGAAGTTAATATCGTTGATAAATCTAGAGATGGAGAAGTTATTTAAAAGCTACGATCTAGTTTTAAGTCCTACAACACTTTCTATACCCCCCTTAGCTAAGGAGGTTAAGAGAGGCTATAGGCCTAATGCCATTCAGAATATTCTCTTACTAGCTAATTTCTGTTCCCTTCCGGCCATTTCTATTCCTTGAATTAAAGTGAAGGATATGCCTGTAGGACTTCACATTATGGCTGCATTCAAGAAGGATGAGTTTCTATTAATGGCCGCTAAGCACTTACAGCAATGAACTACATAGTATCCATAGGATTAGAGATCCACATTGCGCTTAATGTAGATTACAAGGCTTTTTCTCCCGAAAAAGTTAATGATTCTTCTTGGGTATCTCTCGGCTTCCCTGGGACTCTTCCGGTTCTTAATTTAGAGGCAGTTAAAAAGACTGTAATCCTGTCTAAGGCTTTGAATGCCAATGTTAACTATGAGAATATCTCCTTCGATAGAAAGAACTACTTCTATTACGACCTTCCAAGGGGATACCAAATTACTCAATTCTTTAATCCTATAGGGCAGGGGGGCTTCTTAAGTGTTGGGAATAGGAAGATAACTTTAAAGCAGATACATATGGAAGAGGATACAGCTCAGCAATTTAAGCATGGGCATGAAGTTCGCCTCTCATTCTCGAGATTAGGAAGAGCTCTAGCTGAAGTAGTTACCAATCCCGACTTTAGAAACTATGAAGAAATAGAGATCTTCCTCCGTCAGCTTCGGAGGATTTGTCATTTCTTTAATATATCTTCCGCTTCCTATGAGGAGGGGAAGATGCGGATAGATTTGAATGTATCTCTGAGGAGAAATAAAGAGGATCCTCTCTCAGTTAAGTCTGAAGTCAAGAATTTAAATAGTCTCTTTGCCCTTAAGAATGCATTGGAATATTTAATAAAGCTTCAGTCTGAAGCGTTGGATAGGGGGGAAGAGATGGAGGGATATACCTATGCTTGGGTTGAGAAGTTGAAGAAGTGTGAGATTATGCGCAAGAAGAACACAACTAGAGAGTACTTTTATATTCCTGAGGCTAATATTCCTTCTTTGCGATTTACCAAGGAGGAATATGAGGGAATGGTTAATGAGATCTTTTGGAATTTAGACTTCCTTAAGGAAGAGTTAGTTCAAGGTGGATTGAAGGATTCTGAAGCAGATTATCTGCTCGATAATTATGAGATATTCAAGTGTGTTAATAAGATCAATGAGAAGTTACAGAATTTAAGGAGCTCTTACAATTGGATTGTGAATATAGCTTCCGGATTCTTAAATTCGGGAGAAGATCTGCCCTATGATGAAGTTGAAAAGGTAGTTGTTCAGACTGAGCTAAAGAAGGATATCAGTCTTAGGATAGCTAAGGATCTTCTTAAGGAGATAATAGTAAATAAAGCTTCCTATAAGAATGCCGTTCGAAAATTGAAGCCCGCTGAATTGTCTGATGATGAGACTATAAGTGCTCTAGTGGAGAGTTCCTTTGAACTATATAAGGATCAACTTCCTAAGTTAATGGAGAATCCTTCTAAGTTGGAGAGATTAATAATTGGTGAGTGTATGAAGAAGTCTAAGGGACAGGCAAATCCCTTAAAAACTAAGCAGTTTTTCGAGAAGATTTTGGAAAGGTATAAAATATAAGGGATATGGCTATCGATAAAGACCTAATTTTAAAGCTTAGAAATGCAAGTCAAGCTGGTCTTGCTGACTGTAAGAAGGCTTTAGAGGAGAATAATAATGATCTTGAGGCTTCTATTAAGTGACTTCGTACAAAAGGAATAGCTAAGGCCACAAACAAGAACGCCTTAAGGGAGGCTAAGGAGGGGAGTACCTTTGTTAAGAAAGATGGTAAGGGAGTTGTCATTATGGAGATGAATTCTGAAACTGACTTTGTCGCTAATTCCAAAGAATTTACTGCTTTGGCAGACAGAATTATGGATTCTATTTTGAATCTAGGGAAAGAGGATTTAGGAGATGTCAATAGTTTGAAGATGGATAGTGGAGAAAGTGTAGCAGATGGTTGTCTTCACCTTTCCTCTATAACTGGAGAGAAGATTGTTTTAAGCAGGGCTAAGTATATTTCTCTGGGAAGTGGGGAATCTGTTGCCTGCTATAGGCATAATAACGGAAGAATGTCTGCCTTTGTTATCCTTAATAAGGATCTTAAGGATGAAGATATTTATGGCTTAGCAGTTCACTATGCAGCCAATAATCCTAAATTTATTTCTTCAGATCAGGTGGATGAATCATGAATTAATTCGGAGAGGGAGATAATTACTACTCTTCTAGAGAAGGAGAATAAGCCTAAGGAGTTTCATGCAAATATTATTGAACAGAGAATTAAGAAATTGATTGCCCAAGAGGCTTTCGTAGAGCAGCCTTATTTATATGATACTTCTAAGAAGATAAAGGATAGACTGAATGACTTAGGAGCTGAAGTTAAAATGGCTATGTATTTCGGATTAGGAGAATCTAAGTAGTCTTTTCTCATCCTTCCTTTTAATACTCTCTAATTTAGCTTTACTTGTCTTCCTAACTCGCTTCACTAGCAATAGAGTTATCTTAACTTTATAGTTCTTTAAATAGAGATTCTTAGGAATAAGTAGATACTTCTTCTCCCTCACTAATCTTGAGATCTTGTCAATCTCCTCTCTATGAAGGAGTAGCTTTATATTCTCCTTAGTAAGCCCCCTCAGGAATATCTCCCCATGCTTTATCCATCCATGACTTCCGGAAAGAGATACCTCGTAATTAAATATCTGCTTCCTAGTTAAGCTATTAAGAACTAAGCCGCATTCATACTTGTCAAATACTTCATAGAATCTCTCATCCCTACGGTTATTAAGCAGCTCTTTAATGCGCGACATTAAAGAACTTTTAGAAGTTTAAATTCCTTGGAGTTATGAATAGGTTTTACTAGGACATTGGATCCTAGTATTAAGGGAACTCTACTTTTGACGAATCCCTCTACGTAGTAGTCCTCCAGCTGAACATAAGCTCCACTCTTTGCAGGGAATACAACTTTAGCTTTGAAGGTGGAGTCTACCTTCTTATTCATGAATTGAATTATCTTGCAATTCTTAATTTCCTTACTTATCTCATTACTTTGAACTTCCGCGTGGGAGGAGTCCTTGGCAATATCATGCAAATCACAATAAATAGGATCGCCCCCATTCTTAGGAATCTCATTCTTCTCAAATAGATAGTTCCATAGCATCTTGTGAACCATGGTATCCGGGTATCTTCTTATGGGGGAAGTAAAGTGTAGATAGTGCTTCAGATTTAATCCAAAATGCCCAGCATTATTAATTGAGTACTTAGCTTTTTGTAGGGATCTAAGAAGTAGGAGATATATTAGATCCATATTCTCGTGAGAGGAAGTATTCCGGAATCAAGAGGAAATGGTCTTCTGAGTTATCTTTTCAAAGTTGGTATCTTCTATTTCAAAGCTAAGCTTTCTTGCCTCCTCGACGAAGAAGAGTATCTTGGTCACATCCGGATTCTCATGAACTCTATAAATCCCAGGAATATTCTTCTCAGACAGCAACCTCGCAATTCCCTCATTCGCCAAAATCATAAAGTTCTCAATCATTATCTGGGCATGCTTCCTAATGTAGGGATATATCTCGGTAATTTCACCCGAAGGACTCATCTTCATTTTTAATTCCGGAAACTCCATGGCTATGTATCCTCTATTGATCCTATTATTCTCTAACATCTTGTAGAGCTCCAACCCAAGAGTCAGGGACTCCCTCACTTCCAGATCCTCCCTCTCCAATTGATTCTCGCCATCGAAAAACTCATTTACTTCTCCATAGGTAAATCTTCTCTTGGAGTGAATAATCCCCGGATTTACATCCATAGTATCCCATAATACTTTCCCCTTCCCATCGATCTCTATGGAGAATACAATTGCACATCTGTCTTGATGGGGCATTAGTGAGCAGTAGTTGTTAGACAGCTTTTCCGGAAGCATGGGGATTACTGAATCCAAGAAATATATGGACGTCCCTCTTCTTCTCGCCTCTACATCTGTATTTCTAGCATCCTTTAAGTAACTCCAAACATCGGATATGGCCACATACAGGAGATAATTATCTCCCTTCTTGTATACGGCTATTGCATCATCAAAGTCCTTGGAATCTGAAGGATCTATAGTTACTAACCTTATATCTCTGAAGTCCTTTCTGGCGGGATGAGACTCATGTCTTTCTATATCCAGATTGACATTTTGAACCTCTTCAATAACTTCTTCTGGGAAGGAAGTCTTAACTCCGTAATCTTCAAGTATGGAGATGATCTCCATATTGGGATCACTCTTGTGCCCAATTCTCTTAATTACCTTACCCTGTAGATTCTCTAGATCAAAGGATGTAAGTTGAATTATTACCTTCTCCCCAATCTTGTAATCATCCGTCTCGGGAGTGAAGGATGCTACTCTCTTTAATCTTTCAGAATCTAGAAGAATGAAGGACTGATCTTTACCACAATATATAACTTCCCCTACATAGCTGGTCTTATACCTCTCTAATACAGAGAGAATCTTAGCTTCAAACCTACTCTTCCCTTCTTCTACAAAGCCCGTATTCTTGATTACTACGTATTCAACTTTGTCCTTATTTAAAGCGGTATTTATATTCTCTCCCCTTACAAATAAATCAGTACCCTCTATGAATCCGTAATGACCATGGGATTTAAATATCCCCTCAGTCTTACTACCCTCTACTTCTTCGAATAGCCAACGAGGTTTCGCCTTTCCTTTAAATTTGCTATTGTGTGTCGTCAAAAACTACTTATTCATTCTTCCGTGCAGGATGGAGAATATGATCAACAGAAAGATCATTATTAACATAGATATCCTTAAAATTTTTACTAAACCATAATCCTTGGTCTTCTTGAACAACTCAAGATCGTGACCAGAAAGAGCCACCAATCCCCCAGTAGAACCTGTGTTAGATAACAGAAGTCCTATTAAAAGAGTAAGGATTGAAAGGGTATAAACAGCTACCTGATAAAAGTGCATCGTGACTCTTTAAATTTTAATGTCTGAGGAATATAAGAAGGTTTGTCTAAACTGTCAGCAGGATTGGGAGAAGTGTAAGGGTATAGAGTGTCAGTCTTGGGATGGTGCTTGCTGTGATGACTTTAACTGTAAGGACATGAAATTTAAAGCTTTTTGATACGTTCTTAGAAAGATATAATCTTTCTACTTAGTGTTTTTACCTTTACTCATCCCCATTTTCTAATTAACTGGAATTTTGCATCTTTCAATACTAAATCCACTCTCTTATCCCCTCCCACCTTCTTTGGATGATAGAGTGGAAGCTATCTATGCTCATTTAAAGGATAGGTTCTTAATTCCAGATTGTGAAGTGGAGTTGGCCATTGTGAATGAAGAGGAGATAAGGAGCCTTAATGCCACTTACAGGAATCAAGATAAGGTAACTGATGTTCTCTCTTTTCCAGTCAAGACAGAAAGCCATGAGCGCTTCTTGGGAGCCATATATTTTTGTTATTCTGAGGTGATAAATAGAAACGAAGACTTCCTATCTGGATTCTGCTATCTGTTCATACATAGTTTCCTTCACCTGCTGGGCTATGAGCACGGCGAAGAGATGTTTTCTTTGCAGGATGAAATCTTCTCTAGATTCTTCTAATTAATGACTTCCATTCGACAAATCTTCGATCCCAGAAATAAGTTTCAGATTTGGCTGGATATGGAGAAGTTGGCAATTGACTTCTTCTATCAACAGGGCAAGCTATCTGATTGGGTATATTCAAAGATAAAGGAGAATTTAAATATCGATCCCTTTGAGATCTTTCAAGGCATCGATGTCTCTAGACAGGATTATGAGACTTTCATCAAAGTTCTATTTAACAAGATGAGATTCGTGGAGAGGGATTGGGTGGATTATGCCTTTTCTCCATCCAATCTCTCGGATCTATCAAATGCCATCATGGTCAGGTCTGCCAATGATTACCTTATCTCAAAAATTGAGAAATTTAAGACACTCTTAAAGGAGACATCCATCAAGAATCAGTCCAAGATTCAGGTGGGAAGGACTCACGGAGTTCACGCAGAGCCGACCTCTTTCGGACATCGATTTTGCATATATTACGATGACTTGCACTTCTTGTTAAATGAACTTCTTCATCTAAGACCTAGATTGGAGTCCCTATCTGTTAACTACAAGGGACTATCTAATCCTAGTGCATCCTTCGGGCTTCAGAGCTATATGGCAATTAAGACCAAATTAAACAAGTCCATTAATCCCTATTCTTCCAAGATTCCATATGCTCGATATATATCTATTCTTCATGGGATGTGTAATGTCATATATAGGATTGGAAAGGATCTGGAGTTGCTTAATCAGGTATCGGAAGTTACTATTGAAGAACAGTTGTTAGAGGAGGTTTCTTCCCTTTACGAATCCCTATCCGAATATTCCTTCTCCAGCTCTTTCTCCCACTTTGCCGATAATAGGAATATAAATTTCTCATACATGGAGAAAGTTCTCATGAACTCGGCTCACACTCTCGATTTAATGCTGGAATTAATGGAGTGTATTTTGGATAACTTGGTGGTGAATACTGAATCCCTATCGGAGAATCTATCTTTAACTAGGGGCAATATATATTCCCAAACAGTCCTGCATTACTTGATTGACAGAGTGGAGGATAAGACTAGACAGGAGATTTCTAAGGATTTAAAGAAGATGTCTGTGGCTGTTTCTGAAAATGAGAATTTGAATCTTAAGGATAAGTTGGCTGAGTCTAAGTACAAAGCTTTCTTTAATAGTGGGGAATTAAATGAACTCTTTGATCCTCACTATCATACTAGGAATATGGATGCCATTTATGGAAGAGTATTCTTTAAAGTTACTCAGAAAGCCACTGATTTGTGCGAGGAAGAGGAGATTAATAGGATTCTGGATGGACTTTCTGAGCAGTTAAATGAAAAGTATGATTCTGGAGTATGTCTAGTGGTTCCTTCTCGGGAGGCAGTCTTATTCTCAGCTAAGCTCTTGGAGAAATTTAAATGTTCTTCTTGGGTTTTATATCTTCACAGCTATGAATCATCAATTCCTAAAGATGATCCTAGAATTAAGGATATGAGCGTATTGATATTCGACTATCTAGTTAATCACCAAAGTAATGTTGGTGACTTGGTTCGTAGATTAAAGAAGGCCGGAGCTTCTGATGTGAGTGCTTGTTCCCTATTTAAGTTAAATACTGTTAAGAATGATCAACTGGATTACTTTGGTATGGAGGTAAGTGAGAATAGAAGTATAGAGGATTAGCTATCTCTTTAGGGATACAACTCTCAACTTCCCATTCAAGTCATATAGGAACTTCCATTTCACGTTGGGATAGGTATTCTTAATACTCTTTCATTTTTTCTCGTGATAGGCACTACATTCCAGAACTATCAGCTTTCACGCTTTATTTCTATCTATAAATTTAAGAACCTTATCATAATGCTCCCAACCATCATTATCTGCAAACAAAGCCCAATCAGGTTCACTCTCCATAATATGCTCATCCATATCATCCTCTTTGGATACATATGGGAAGTTGGCTGTTATTACGTCAGCTCCATTCTCTTGTAGATACTCATATCAGTCTTGCTTAACTACACTGGCCTTCAGGTTATACTTAGCGCAATTCTCTTTTATATTCTTAATGGCCTCTTCGGAAATATCAACAAGAGCTATTTTCTTAAAGAATCCTTCATTCTGTAAAGCTATAGAAATTCCTATAACTCCAGTTCCTGCACACAAATCTACGTAATTAGATTTCTTAAGGGCAGGATCTTCCTTAATTTCCTGATTTAAATATTCAACAATAAGCTCTGTTTCATTCCTAGGGCAGAAGACATCATCGTGTAATATAAATTCATGCTTATGGAAGAATACCTTCTTACAAATCCTCTCTATCGTATTGTTAGGATCAGAAAGCTTCTCGTAACATTCATCAAAATAAGCCTCATCAAAGTCTATCTTCGTTGCTTTGTACTTCTGGTAGTCGTTTATATTCTTGACTTTGCTTGAAAGAAAATAAACAAGTTTGTAGGCGTTTATCTGGAAATTCTTTTTTTCAACAATCTGCTTAAAAGTAACTCTCTTTGTCAATTTAGTTATTCTCTGTAAAAATAAAGCTTAAACTCTCTTCGGCTTGTTGGTTCAGCAGAGATTCATGTATTTCAGTCAAATCCCCCCCTATCATAATCTCATTCAATTTATTTAAGGTAAGGGAAACTCGGTGGTCGGTAATCCTATTCTGGGGATAATTATAGGTTCTAATCTTTTCGCATCTGAACCCCCTTCCAATCTGTTTCCTAACAGTTTCAGCAATCTCCTTAGACTGTTTTTCCTGCTCATGTTCTCATAACTTAGATCTAAGCATTTTCATGGCAAAAGCCCTATTTTGAATCTGTGATTTCTCCTGTTGGCAAGCTACCACTATCCCAGTTGGAAGGTGGGTAATTCTTACAGAAGACTCGGTTTTATTAACGTGTTGACCTCCAGCTCCACTCGCTCTATAAACATCAATTCTTAGATCCGAAGGATCGATATTGATTTCTATATCATCCTGTTCCGGCATAACACTTACAGTAATGGTGGAAGTGTGAACACGACCTTTGGATTCTGTGGCCGGCACCCTTTGAACCCGATGTACTCCAGACTCAAATTTCATCTTACTGAACACATTCTTTCCGGATAAGGAAAAGGCTAGGAAGTGCATTCCAATAGAGTTCTCTTGAATATTTAGTATGGTTAGCTTTCAGTTATTCATATCTGCATATCTCTTATAGGTATCAAAGAGATTCTCAACGAAGATAGTAGATTCATCTCCTCCGGCGGCAGATCTCATCTCCACAATTACATTCTTCTCATCCATTGGATCTGTCGGTATTAGTAATCTCTTCAGAGAATTTTCTAATTCAGGAATTCTCCTCTTTCCAGCTTCCAATTCGCTTTGCGCAAGCTTTACGAATTCCGGATTACTCTCTTTCTTTATAATCTCAAGACACTCGTCTAAATTCTCCAGCTCCTTTTTATATTCAATAAATCCTTGTGCTATTTTCTCTAACTTCGCTATCTCTTTGTTAATCTGGATTATCTCCTTCCCTTCTGTCTCTTGTTCTAGGCGTTTATTTAATTGAACGTATTTCTCGTGTATGGTGGCTAACGTTTTATAAAGAGAACTATTCTTTTCAGATGCCAACGAAATTAACCCTTCTTCTTAATGTAATTCTTACCAGCATCAAACTTACTCTTAAGCTTCTCGGCAGGACCCAATGATCTACTCAAGTTAGTTTGTCCTAAATAGAAAGGGTGACAATTGGAACAGATATCTATATTCACAGTAGGCTCCTTGTGAGCACTTAATATTTCATACTTCTTACCACAAGAAGTACATGAAAACGTAACTATCGTAGGCTTAAAAGGTAACTCCTTTCCCATCTCTAACTAGGGAAGAACTTTCTTAACTTCATCAACAACAGAAGGACTCAAAGTGGATCCGAATTTTGAAATTATATCTTTGGCCATAATCTGAGCTATTTTATTGCTTATGGACATATCATATCCTTGGAAGTACCCATATAATAAACCCGCAACGAAGTAATCTCCCGCTCCCGTGGTATCAACTGGAGTCTTTACATCGGGAGCTTCAACAAAGAACCTCTTACCCTCTCATAAGATATTTGCCCCTTTCGGACCGGCTGTAACCATAATCATTTCGTACTTTCCACCCTTAACACACTGAGATTGTAGGTGATCCAGTAACTTATTTACATCATCAAAATTAAATAGCTTCAGAAACTCTTCTTCATTTCCAACAATCATTCTTGCAGCTTCGGCAAAGTGCTTCATATGTTGATAATAGGACTCAACACAGAAGATATTAGAGATACTTAGGATCAAGGAAATGTTCTTCTCTTTAACCCTGTCTAAGAAAGCATATGAGATGTCTACCAAACACTGGTTACAGAATTGATATCCCTCCAGCAGGAAGTAGTCGTAATTATCTACAACAGAATAATCAACAGCTTCAGGATTCATAAAGTGGGATGCCCCAAAGAGTGGAATCATAGTTCTTTGGGCATCAGGAGTAACCAAACAGTTTATTTGGGTTGTAATCCCCCCCTTTTCCACAGAACAATGATCGATCACCCCATGTTCCTTAAGACTGTCCTTTATGATATCCCCCTCTTTGTCATCTGCATATTGACCAAATAGACCAGCCTTGCCCCCCACAAGAGCAATACCTTTAGCTATATTGGAAGCAGAGCCTCCACAGTTGGCGGATATAAAGTTAACTTTACTGATTATCTCTATAACTTTCTTAGGATCCAGTATTGGGGCGCTCCCCTTTTCTATATTATTAGATACTAAAATATCATCTGATACAGATGCAAAAGTATCAAAGACTGGATTCCCCAAACAAAGAATTGACTTTTTCATAGGAGTTGTAAATTATAAAACAGGATATGTCGGTCGTTGAAACAGAGAATACGAAAATACTAGAGAGAACACGCCAAGAGACTGCCAGAAAGTTAGATATCGATCTTAGTGAGCCTAAACAGGAGGGGAGAATTAAGGCTCTATTTGCCCTTTACAAAAGATACACCAATCAGATGAGTATCTGTGGTTCCATTTATTGCGAGATCATAGATCAATGCAACAGGCTTATTGATATCTATGGCCAGAAACAAAGGAAGCTAAATGAGATTAAAGAAATGAAGGATAACACCTTCCTTCTAAGAACCAGACTTAAGAGTATTAACTATCAGTTCGGAGAAGTAATCAAGGACTTAGAAGAGAAGATTGAATTTAACAAGGAGCTTCTTATTGCCTATGAGAATAAGTACGTTAATAATCACAGTATTACCTCTAAACATAGAACCAAACTTAAAGAGTTGGAGGATGTATGCTGGAAGAACTGGTTGAGGGCAATAGAGGTTAATAGTGAGTTGAGGAATACGATTATTGGATTTGAAAATCGGAAAGCTCTTCTAGCCCTTTCTAAGGCCTATGTAGATTACTGCATATTTGTGGATCTACATATGAAGGATTGTTTTGAATTAGTTAAGGATTTGAAGAAGGACGGGATTATTGAATACTATGAGATTCTTAGAAGGTATGACTTGCCGGATAAGAAGAAGTTAAATTTCCAATTATTCCTTCAGAAGAAAATTGAATCCAGATTGTCTGATGCAATGGAGCTAAAGACTCTCTTTGGTTCCTATTTAGATTTGAACTATGGTCAATTGGATTCTGCAGTTAGTGATTTAAGAGATCAATTTTTAAGGGACAAGAAGGAAATACTGGCTGTTGTTAACTATTACAAGCGATTCTTACTTCAAAAGCAAGTTCTGTTCACCGAGGAAGCAGAGAAGTTAGTACTCTATTTGAAGAAGAGATACCTAGAGAAGATAGACTTCCTATGTTCCAGATTCCAAATGTACAACGCCGAAGTTTTGGCTACTAACAAGGAGATATCAGAAGAGGATTTAGCCTTTTTAAAGAAGGTATTCACTGAGGAGTTTGATAAGCATCTAAACAAGTTAAAGATTGAGTATTCCAAGAAGTTTTTGCCCCTTTTGGACAATTTCTTCCACGCCGAGGAATTGGTGGGATCTGCCTATGCTTTGGATCCAGATAAATTAGAAGAGAAGATGAAGGAGTTGAAGCACCTGAAGAATTTAAACTTGGATGTTTTGGTTCAGAAATTTGAGGCCGAGAAGAAGAAGATAGAGACCTTATTGGACAAGAATATGGACTTGATTTCTGATGTGAATAAGTTGAACGTGGATCAATTCAACGAAGTTCTATCCCGACTTAGAAAGGACTGTGAGTTAATATGTTGTGAGATTTTGAATCTTAATAACAGATATTGAGTGAAGGCTAATGCTGAGTTTAACTGTGAGGCAAGACGTATATTTATCAAGCTAAGACACAAGTATTCTCCTTGGATTAAGTCTTGAAGGAAGAATAGTAAGCCTTGAATGCATGAGTATTTGATGCTTAATATGAACCATGAGGTTCTAAAAGCTGTTGGGGAGATATTGGAAGGCTATTCTCCGGAAGCTGACTTGTACAAGAAGGCCTCTAAGGCTCTTTTACAATATAGTGAAATTAGTAGAAAGATACATAAGGAGAGGGATGATATGGAGGCAAAGCAGCTATTGATGCTTAACAAGATCCCTACCCCCGAGTTGGATGAATTATTAAGCGAATCTAATAGGAAGTTAGATGAGTTGAGGCGACATTATGAAAATTACTGGTCTGATTACAATCGTTTCTACAATTCCCTAATCTCCTAACCCCATGAGTTCCAAGATTAAATCTAAGAAGCCTATTAAATTCGGAAAGGTACTGGTAATAACTAGATTGGTAGCTAACGAGGATTCCATACGTTCTTTTTCTGCAAATATTAGAAGGCATAGACCCCAAATAACAGAGCAGGAATTAAACGAGGAGATTGATGCCATGGTTCGAAAGGATAATTATTACAACGCAGTGATGGATGAGGTCTTCAATGCTTATGAATTTGAGTTGGATGAGGAGGAAATTAAGGAGAGGGTTCGTGTTATGTCTGAAAGCTATCCCAACGGAAACGAGGAGTCTTTAAGGAATATGGTTCTTGTATCTATTTACAAGAAGCTTATATATGATGATTTGGCTAATGATTGAGAACTAAAGATTTCTGATGAAGATGTTAAGAGTACTTTGGAGTCTTTTTACAAGTCTACAGGTCAACCTATAAGGGAGTATCTTATGAATAGGGATAAGTTTAATGAAGTTAGATCAACACTGGAAGAACAGCTAATTTCCGACCGACTTCTTAACGCTTTTAAAGCCGATTTTCAATTAAAAGCTCCAGAAGAAGCGTAAGTTTGTTTAATGGATAACTCCTTTTTCTTTTATAATCTGTAGCAGTCTGTTTTTATGGCTTTCAAAATAGAGAGCGTTTTTGCTTATGAGGTTCTGGACTCCCGTGGTAATCCTACAGTAGCTTGTATAGCTAAGGTATCTAAAGGTTTACTTTCTAAAAAATTCTTCTCCGCGAAGGCTATGATTCCTTCAGGAGCTTCTACTGGTGAAAGAGAGGCTCTTGAACTAAGGGATGAGGACAATTCTAGATATCTGGGTAAAGGGGTTAAGAAGGCTGTTCACTACGTAAACTACGTTATCTCTACTTCCCTTATTGAAAATAATATTGACCCTCAGAAACAAGATGAGTTGGATAACTTCCTTATTGACTTGGATGGAACTGAGAATAAGTCTAGATATGGTGCCAATGCTTTACTTGCTCTTTCTTTAGCTGTAGCTAAGGCGATGGCTAAAGCTAAGTCTATGCCTTTCTACCAATATGTTGCTTCCTTAATGGGTAATGCTTATCCATCTAAGTTTATCCTTCCTTTACCAATGGTGAACGTTATTAACGGTGGAGCTCATGCTGACAATACTATTGACTTTCAAGAATTCATGTTTATGCCTATTGGTGCTTCTTCTATGCATGAAGCCGTTCGTATAGCTAGTGAATGTTTCCACTCTTTACAGAAGTGTTTGAAAGCTAGAGGTATGAATACTAACAAAGGGGATGAGGGAGGTTTTGCCCCTAACCTAGAATCCAATGAGGATGTTCTTTCCATCATGATTGAGGCTATAGAAAAAGCCAATTACAAGCCTGGGGTTGTTGATGGTCAAGTTGCGTTGGCTTTAGATGTTGCTGCTTCCGAGTTGTATGATAAAGAGCAAAAAGTTTATACCTTTAAGAAAGCCTTAGCTGCTGGTTTAATGAGTGAAACTGAGGCTGTTAAAACTACGGGACAAATGATTGAGTACTATGAAGAGTTAGTTAAGAAGTATCCTATTATCTCCATTGAAGACCCTCTAGATGAAAGTGACTGGGATGGGTTTGTTGAAATGAATAGTAGATTAGGACATAGACTTCAAATAGTTGGTGATGACCTTTTCTGTACAAACCCTAAAATAACTCAAGAAGGTGTTGATAAGAGAGTGGCTAATGCTGTTCTTGTTAAGATGAACCAGATCGGAACTATAACCGAGACTCTTAAAACAATTCAAATTGCTAAGAATGCTGGTTGAACATGCATTCTTTCACACCGTTCTGGAGAAACTGAGGATACTTCTATAGCTGATATTGCTGTTGGTTCTTCAGCTGGTCAAATTAAAACAGGTTCTGTTTCTCGTTCTGAAAGGGTTGCTAAGTACAATAGGCTTCTTGAAATAGAAATTGAATTGACGGCCGCTAATTCTGTCTTCTACGGATTGAATAGCTTGTTTAGCTTAGACTTCAACAATACTGAGTTATTCAAGGGTGGTGTTGCTAGACCTGATTCTGGTTCTGAGGAACTTGTTCCTGTGGTTGAAGAAAGCGTTGTTGAACCTCAACCTGTAGAAGCTGAGGCGGTAGCCGAAGATAAAGCCGAAGATAAAGCCGAAGATAAAGCCGAAGATAAAGCCGAAGATAAAGCCGAAGATAAAGCCGAAGATAAAGCCGAAGAAAGTTCTGAAGAATCTGAATCCTCAGGAAAGGGTAAGAAGAAGGGAGGAAAGTAACTCTTTAAGAGTTCCTTCTGTTTTGGAACGTTGGAGAATAAGAAAATAGCTGTTTTAACGTCTGGAGGAGACTCTCCAGCTATGAATGCTACTATATGTTCTTTTGTAGCGTCTGCTAGGAGCTGTGGTTGAGATGTTTATGGAGTTATTGATGGATACAAGGGTCTTATAGAATCCAATTTTTCTAAATTAGATTTCAGATCTTTAAAGGATAAAGTTTATTGCGCCGGAACTTGCATTGGATCTTCCCGTTGTCTTGAATTTAAGAATGATCCCAAGGTTAGAGAGAAGTGTGTGGAGAATCTTAAGAGGGAGGGATTTTCATGTCTTTTTGTAATCGGTGGAGATGGTTCTTATCAAGGGGCTAATCTTATAAATAAGTTAGGTTTTCCAGTTATCGCTGCTCCCGGAACTATAGATAATGATGTTTCTTCATCTCACTTCACCATTGGGTTCTTTTCCGCGTTAGAGGAGATATTTTCCGCTGTAAAAAAGATTAAAGCTACTTCAGATTCTCATTCTCAAATCACTTTCTTGGAGGTTATGGGAAGGGATTGTTACGATTTATCTGCTTTTGCCGGTTTGGCAAGTATGGTTGATTATGTTATTACTAATAAGAACCCTAAATCTGTAGATGAGATGTATGAGGTATTGGAGGCTATGGTTCAGAAGGGAAATAGAGGCATAGTTGTTCTAGTTACGGAAAGAGTTTATGGGGAGAAGTTTGGTTTTGGAATGCCTAGTCTTCCCGAATTTTGTGCTGCGTTAGAGAAGAAATTAGGGAGACAAGTTAGGGCTAGTGTCTTGGGTTATATTCAGAGGGGTGCGTTACCGACTTCTTGAGATCTTTTCATGTCTAGTAGTTTTGGTATCAAAGCTATTGAATGTTTAAAAGCCGGAGAAACTGGTATTGCTTTAGGTTTTGACGGTAAAAGTTTCTACTCAACGCCTTTGGATAAAGCTACTTTAACTCCAAAAAATTCTTCCTTTAAAGAGGTAGAATTTATAAATTCCTTGTATAAGCTATAGAAGCTATGAAGTATCTTTTTAAAAATACCAAGATCGTTTCAACTTTTGGCCCCGCCATAACTAGAGAGTTTAACACAGAACAAGATTTAAATAATTTCGGACTTTCTGATTCTTTGGCGATAGTTGAGAAGACTATCGAAGATTTGATATTTTCAGGAATTAACTGTGTTCGTTTCAATTTCTCTCATGGATCTTCTGAAGAGCAACTACTTAGAGTTAAGTTAATAAATAGAGTTCAGAAGAAACTTATTGAGTCTCAAAATGGCAATTCCAACAAGAATAAATTCCTGAGACCTATGATTCTTATGGCTGACACTAAGGGTCCTGAAATCAGAGTTTACACCATGGAAGCTAAAGAGGGTGTGACATATGAGATTGGAGATGTTCTTACAATTAGTTGCATAAAAAGGGTTGTGGGAAATAAGAATGGTTTTTCTGTTTTGGATTCTACTGGTCGTTACAACATGGCGAATGACTGTATTGTTGGGAATACTATCTTAGTGGAGGATGGTAAGCTTAGTCTAGAGATATTGGAAGTTGATAAGGCTAAGGGGTTAGTTAAAGCTAAAGTTAGAAATAGACATATTCTTAAAGCCAACAAGAGAATAAACCTTCCAGGAGCTGATTACTCCATGGACTTCCTAAGCGAGAAGGATGAGTTTGATATTCGTTTGGCAATGGATAATGGTTTTGAATATGTGGCATTGTCATTCGTAAACTCCAAGGAGAATATATTGGAAGTGAAGTCTTTAATAGAGAAGCACTCTAAAGAGAAGGGTATTAAGAATAATATGAAGATAATTTCCAAGATTGAAACTCTTAAGTCTTGCGAGAATATTGATGACATCATTGAATATTCAGATGGAATTATGATTGCGAGGGGTGATTTAGGTCTTGAGATTCCTTACTTCCAAGTTCCTTATTGGACTAAGCAAATAGTTAGAAAATGTAGAGAGAAGGGTAAGCCAGTTATTGTTGCTACCCAAATGCTTGACTCTTTAGAGAGAAGTGTTGTTGCTACTCGTGCTGAAGTTAGTGATGTTTATAGGGCTGCAGAATTAGGAACCGATTGCACCATGCTTTCTGGAGAAACTGCTCAAGGTTTATTCCCTGTAATTGCGGTTAAAACTATGTGTGATATTGTTTATGAATCTGAGAAGTTCTTTAATTACGATAGACATGTTGGATTGGTTAAGACAAAAGGTATGTCTTCCGAAGTTGAGAAGATTTGTAACTCCCTTTTAGAAGTAATGAAGAACAACAAGGATGTTGGTTCTATTCTTGTTTCCTCAAAAGATGTAGATCCTGCTACTTTGGAAGCCATTTCCTCTTTACGATTACCAGCTCCTTTGTTTAATTTCATTTCTGTAGATAAGTTGGATATGACATGTGGGGAACCTCATCTTTCCTGTCCTGTTTATTGTGGGGTTAAAGATCACTTGTCTCTGGCTCTTAATAGATCTATCAATCCTGTTTTAGTCTCCGGTTCTTCTTCTGATTTGATTTCTACTTTTCAAGAATTTAGATCCGTATTTGATACCGATGCCAACTTTAGTGGAAAGGTTGTTTACTTCGATAATGGAAGTTGAAAAATTTAGCGGTGTCTAGAGTCGGATATCCCATCAACAGTTTCAGCCCTATAGTAAATAGGCTTGATTTTTCAAAGGTTAAGTCTCCTAATTTCGTTCCTCCGGATTTAAAAGGAGTTCAATTGGGTGCTTATGCAAAGTTTGTTAACGGAGGTCTAGAGTCTCTTCTTAAGAGTTTCTTTCCAATATATTCTCACTCTAAATCTACCGCTCTTCACTTGGAAGAGGTTGTTTTGGTTCCTCCTGAGATCTCTGAACATGAAGCCTTGGAGAAGGGGAAAAGTTATCAATATGCCGTTAGATTGGTGATGAAGCTTGTGAGTCAATATTCCAAGGACAATGAGAAAAGTAAAACTGACAACGTTTTCTTAGGAAACCTTCCAGCGTTAACTGCTCGTTCCAACTACATTATCAATGGAATTGAGAAGTTTATTATCAGCCAAATTGTTCGTGCTCCGGGAGCGTACATGCTCTCCAAGTCTCAAATTAAGCTATCAAGCTCTAAGAAGAGAGTGCAAGAGGGGTTTATATGTGAGCTTCTTCCTTTGAGGGGTATATTGATGCTTTTCAATTACCAGAAAGATAGAATTAAAGTTACTGCTAAGAACAATGTTGGTACTGATGTTATTCAATTTCCCTTAACCACATTATTGAAGGCTTTAGGGTTCTCTGAAAAGAATATCCTAGATATTTTTGAATCCGCCGGACACATAGTAAATACCTTATCTGACGAGGATTACAGACCTAAGGATATGATCCTTAGTGAGGGTTCTTTTATGAAATGATTTGAGAATACAGTTGTAAACCAAAAGGATCATGAGAAGTGGTTAGAGGATTCAAAAGAGAGCGTATTTAAGACTTTAAATAGTTTGTCTTATCAGTACTACGACAAGCACTGGAGAGGTTCTCACGAAAATATTATTGGAAAGTTGAGAATGGCTGCGGCTGCTAATAGCACCGAGGATTATGAAATAACCAAGGCTTCTTTAGAGAAAGAGATTGGGAAGTCTCACGATCTTCTTGAGGCTATATCTGTGGAATGGGCTGCTTATCATCTAGTTCAAGATATTGGAATTTCTCCGGACATATCTCCTTACAAAGTTTCTTCCTTCCAAGAGCTTTTGTGGGTTTATTTCTTCGGTAAGAATTATTATGACGTTGGTAAATCTGGGAGATACAAATTAGATCATAAGCTTTCCCTTTCACAAAGGATCTTTCAGAAGGTACTTGCTCAGGATGTTTTATCTACTGACGGTGAAGTTGTCTTTCCTAAAGGGACTTACATGACACGTGAGAAGGTATTTTTATTTGATGACCTTTCCAGACAAGGTAAGTTGAAGATTAGAAACTCTATAGATATAGATTACGTTCCTAAGACTTTCCCTAATTACGAGCTTCATTCCAAAGTAGAAGTTGAGTCTATTTTAATTCATCAAACTCAAACTACCGATTCCCCTGTATTGAGAATCGTTGGTACACCTAGAAAGATCTCCGTAGATAACAATCTGTTCTTCTCTGACTTTGTTGCCATTGTTTCCTATATCACTAATTTGGGAAATCAAGTGGGTAAGTATGACGATATCGATCATTTAGGAAATAAGAGATTGAAGCTTGTTGATCAGTTGTTGTCTGCTCGAATTCAAGTCGCTATGGCTCGTATCGTTAAGTTCTCCACCGAAAGGATGAATAGCATGGAGGCAAGAATCAACTATGCGACACTTAGGGATTCTTCCGATCAAGACTTCACAGTTAAAATCATGGTTAACACCAGGTTCTTCCAAAGTGTTATCAAGGAGTTCTTTAATTCTCACCAATTGACTCAATTCTTGGATCAACAAAATCCGCTGTCTGAGTTAACTAATAAGAGGAAGATCTCTGCGATGGGTCCTGGGGGTATTAAGAGGGAAGACCCTAACTTGAACATAAGGGACGTTCACTATTCTCATTATGGAAAGATCTGTCCTATTGAAACTCCCGAGGGGATGAATATTGGTTTGATCATGGCTCTGGCTTTCTTTGCACAGATTGATGAATATGGATTTTTTGTAACTCCATATTACAAAGTTAAGGATGGGAAGGTTACTGATCAAGTTGAATGACTGTCTGCCCTTAAAGAGGAGGACTTTATTCTTTCTGAGGCTCACGTGCCTAGAGATGAGGATGGCAACCTGCAAGGTAATATAACTGTTCGTTACAAGGATTCTGTTGAAAGCATGGATCCTAAGTTAGTGGACTACGTAGATGTTGCCTGCAACCAGTTAGTTTCTATTTCGGCATCCCTGATTCCTTTCTTGGAACACAATGATGCTAACAGGGCATTGATGGGATCTAACATGCAAAGGCAAGCGGTTCCGCTTTTAAAACCTTATTCTCCTGTTGTTGGAACAGGTGTGGAGTATAAGATTGCTTCCGACTCGGGTCTTTCTGTCTTGTCTAAAGGGGATGGTCAGGTTACGTCGGTAGATGGTAATTCTGTGTCTGTTAAATATGATGATCCCGCTTTAGGCTCTGAAGAGGTATCTTTATATAAGTTCGAGAGATCTAACCAGAACACATGTAAGAACCAATACCCACTTGTTAAGCCGGGTCAAAGAGTTAAGGTTAAGGATGTTTTAGCTAATGGTCCAGCAATGCAAAATGGTGAATTGGCTTTAGGTCAAAATGTCCTAGTAGCCTTTACCACTTGATTTGGTTACAACTATGAGGATGCTATTATCTTGTCTTCTAGACTGATAGAGGAGGATGTTTATACATCTGTTCACATTCAGGAGCATACCATCGAGTGTATGAGAACTAAGATTGGTGATGATGAGATAACTCGTCAAATTCCTAATACCAACGATCATGAGAAGCGATACCTAGACGAGGATGGAATTATCATGGTGGGTGCTGAAGTTAAGGAGGGAGATATATTGGTTGGTAAGGTTTCTCCTTTGGCCAATACTGAACAAACTTCAGAGGAGAAGTTATTGCAAGCCATCTTCTCCGAGAAAGTTAAATCTGTTAAGGATTCTTCCCTGAGAGTTCCTACTGGTGGTGCGGGTGTAGTTACTCGAATTATGAGATTATCTATCTATAAAGGTGACAAGCTTGATGACGATGTAATTGAGGTTGTTAAGGTCTTTATTACTCAAAAAAGAAAGATTCAAGTAGGTGATAAGATGGCCGGTAGACACGGTAACAAGGGTATTGTTTCTAAGATTGCTTTAAGAGAGGATATGCCTTATCTGGAGGATGGTACTCCTGTAGACATAGTTCTTAACCCTCTAGGTGTTCCTTCTCGTATGAACATTGGTCAGGTTCTGGAAACTCACTTGGGGTATGCTGCAAGAAGACTTTCTTTCAAGAAGCTATTGGAGTTCAAATTTAATAAGGACAAAGAGTCTGCCCGAAGCCTGTTTGGTTTAGATGAGAATGCCGTAGATAAGTTGTTTGGGGTTGTTGAGGATTATTTGTCTGAGAAGAAGATATCTTCTTACGAAGAAGCTAAAGCTCTTAAGAATATAGATTTCAGTATTGTTCTTTCTAAGGCCGGACTTAAGGAGGATGATTTAAATATTAAGGTGTCAACACCTATCTTCTGTGGGGTTAATAACGAGGATTTAGTAAAGATTATGCAAGATGCAGATATCGATCCTTCTTTAAGTAACGGTAAGTTTACCCTTATAGATGGTAAGACCGGTGAGAAGTTCCCTAAACCTATTACTTGCGGAATTATTTACATGCTTAAACTAGATCACATGGTGGACGATAAAATATATGCTCGTTCAGTTGGACCTTACTCCAAGATTACCCAACAACCTCTTGGTGGTAAGTGCCAAAATGGTGGTCAAAGATTTGGTGAGATGGAAGTGTGGGCTTTGGAGGCTTATGGAGCTGCTTACAACTTGAGAGAGCTTTTAACAATAAAATCTGATGATATTCAGTCTAGATCATTTATTTTCTCATCTATAATAAAACGTCAGCCACTTCCTACACCTAATATCCCAGAATCCTTTAAACTTCTAGTTAAGAAGTTGGAAGGTGCCTGCTTGAAGATTAATGTTCAGTATGGGGATGAAAATAAATTCATTAGCTGTAGTGAGTTTATAGAAAAACAGTTAAGTAGAGAGGTAGATAAGGAGTCCCTATTTACTTCTAGTTCCAACTTAAAAGATAGATAATGGCAAGGAGGAGTTCTAGTGCTTTTAAATCACAAAGCAGTCCTAATGATTTCACCATTAAGGCTTTACAGATCTCTTTAGCTTCTCCGGAGTACGTAAGATCTCTATCTAAGGGTGAAGTTACTTCTTTTGAAACCATTAACTATAAGTCTCTAAGGCCAGAGAAGGGAGGGTTATTCTGTGAAAGTATTTTTGGGCCTATCAAGGATTACGAGTGTTCTTGTGGTAAATATAAGCAGGTAAAGTACAAGGGTAAGAAATGTGAGAAGTGTAAGGTATACATCACCCAGTCCTTAGTGCGTCGTGACTGGATGGGTCACATAGAATTGGCTTGTCCGGTTGCTCACATCTGGATGATAAAGGAGCTTCCTCTTCCTGCCAAAATCTCTCTTATATTAGGTATTAAGTACAAGCACGTAGAAGAGGTTGTTTACTTTGTAAACTACATAGTTTTAGATCCGGGGCATCTTCAAGTAGAAGGTAAGACTTTATTTGATCCCCTTGAAATCATAGATGTTTCCAACTCCAAGAGTTCTATCGCTTCACTTGCTAAATTAAGAACTCTTCTTAGAACTATATACGAGACTATTCAGAAGGAGAATCCGGAGTCCTACTTAACTGACTTAAATTACCAACAAGGTAGAGCATATTATAAAGCCCTTTCTAACTCAAACTTGCCATTCTCCATCATGGACATGTTTGAGTATATTGAGAAGCACACAGGGCTTAAAGTTGGGATAGGTGCGGAAGCAATTTACGAACTTCTTAAGAAGGTTGATCTTGAAAGTTTGGAATATAAATTGACTCAGGAGCTTAATGTAAACTTCCCTAGTGGTCTGAATTATGCAGATCCTAAGGTTAGAAAGATTCTTTCAAGACTTCAGGTTATTAGATGGTTCAAGGAATCCAAGAATAGACCAGAGTGGATGATCTTAAAGGTTATCCCCGTTATACCTCCTAATCTTCGTCCTATTATTCAACTTTCCGGTGGTAGATTTACGTCTTCTGATATCAACACCTTTTATAGAAGAATTATTGTTAGAAATGACAGGCTTGCCAGAATTCTGAACCTTAATGTTGCGCATATCATCTCCAATAATGAAAAGAGAATGTTGCAAGAGGCTGTGGACTCCTTGATTGATAACTCCAGTAGAAAGAAACCTTTAACTGCTAGGGATAGACATCCTCTTAAATCTATTACAGATCATCTTAAAGGTAAGCAAGGTCTCTTCCGTCAAAACCTTTTAGGTAAGAGGGTTGACTATTCCGGTCGTTCTGTTATTGTTGTAGGGTCTGAACTGAAAATGTATCAGGTAGGGTTGCCTATCCTGATGATTCTGTCTCTATTTAAGCCATTTATTATTAGGGACTTAATTAGAAAGGTTGATGACAATGGAGTTGAATGTGTTCCTATTGCAGCCAATATTAAGACCGCTTCTAAGATGATTATGGAGCAGTCTGATGAAATCTGACCAGTTGTTCACAAGGTTATAAAAGAAAGGCCAGTTCTTCTAAACCGTGCTCCTACTCTTCACCGTTTAAGTATTCAAGCTTTTGAGCCTATCCTTGTTGAAGGTAAGGCTATTTGCTTACACCCTCTTGTTACAACCGCCTTTAACGCTGACTTCGACGGTGACCAAATGGCTGTTCACTTACCTCTGTCTGCTGAAGCTGTTCATGAGGCTAGATCTATGTTATTGGCTCCTTGACAAATTCTTGGCCCTAAGGATGGTAAGCCTATTGTTACTCCATCCCAAGATATGGTGTTGGGTATCTATCACTTAACTACTGAGGACAAGGAAGCTATTGGTTCTGGGTCTTTATTTGCAACTCCCGATGAAGTTGTTCATGCTTACCAACTAGGTAAAGTTGATCTGTCTTCTATTATTGCGATTGGGACTTCTGGTTTTCCTAAGAAGAGATTTCCAAAATCAGGTATCTTGATCACCACTGTAGGGAAGATCATATTCAACAGTAGGCTTCCAGAGGATTACAAGTTTATTAATCAAAGTGAAGGGATGTGGGTGTCAGAGAATGACATCTTGGATTACGGAGTAAGTAGGTTGGATTACATTAATGCTTATCAAGAGAAGGAGCCATTCGCAAAATCTGTTATTGGTAGATTGATAGAGGATCTTTATGACAACTATTCTTGTCAAGATTTAGCTCCGGTTCTGGACTCCATTAAAGATATGGGGTTTGAGTATTCCACCAAGTCCTGTACAACTATTTCCGCTTTCGATGTTCCTAAGTTCTCCGATAAGCAATCCCTTCTAGAAGAGGCTGATAAGTTAGTTGAGCAACAGAAATCCTTCTTTAGGAAGGGTCTTGTTACTGACGATGAGAAATATAAGAACGTTATTGCCATTTGGTCTTCCGTTAAGGACAAGGTTTCTGATCACATTAAGAATGCTCTTAAATCTAAGGAATTTCAAAGCAACCCTATTGTTATCATGGCCAGATCTGGTGCTAGGGGTAATGTATCTAACTTTATTCAGCTATCCGGAATGAGGGGTCTGATGAACAAATCCTATAACTATGACCAGAATACAAATACCAAGGTAGTTAGAGATATTATTGAGGTTCCTATTAAGCACTCCTTCATTGAAGGGCTTACAGTTATTGAATACTTTAACTCCTCCTATGGTGCCAGAAAAGGTATGACCGATACCGCCATGAAAACAGCTAAATCTGGTTATACAACTAGGAAGTTGGTGGATGCTGCTCAAGAGGTTATTGTTAAGGTTGAGGACTGTGGATCCAATAAGGGATTGATTGTTGAAGAGCTTAGAGATAAGGAGCATTCAATGCCGATTAAGACCCTTAAAGATAGAATCGTATTTAAATGCGCTCATATTGATATTCTTCACCCTGAAACCGGAGAAGTTATTGTTGGTGCAAATGAGGTAATTACTAAGGAAGCTGCAGACAAGATAGTGGCCGCTGGGATTACTAAGGTACAGGTTAGATCCGTTCTTCACTGTAGATTGAAACAGGGTATTTGTCAAAAATGCTTTGGTTACGACTTGACCACAAAACAAATGATTGATGTGGGAACTACTATCGGTGTTATCGCGGCTCAATCCATCGGTGAGCCAGCTGTTCAGTTGACCATGAGAACGTTCCACTCCGGTGGGGTTGCTGGTGAATCTAATATTTCCCAAGGTTTTGAAAGATTGAGACAACTATTTGAAATAGTGGCTCCTAAAAAATGGGAGACTTCTGTGATCTCTGAAATTACTGGTACAGTTGAGAATATAGAAATTAGGGATGATGAGAGGGTTGTTACTGTTTCAAGTGATATCAACAGAAGGGAGTACAACTGTGATTTGAACCTACCGATATTAGTTAAGAAAGGGCAGAAGATTAATTTCGGTGACAGAATATGTGATGGATCTGTAGATCTTAAAAAGCTGTTAGAAGTTTCTGGTGTTGAGGCTGTAAGGCAATATATAGTTCAAGAGATTTGGAAGGTTTATTGGATTCAAGGTATCGATGTTTCCGAGAAGTATATTGAGATCATAGTAAGACAATTGACATCTAGGCTTAAAGTGCTTTCTCCGAATGATTCCAAATGAGCTATGGGTGAGGTTGTAGACTACTCTTCCTTTGTTGATGAATGTGCTAAATTGCTTCTGGATGGGAAAACCCCTCCTATTGCCACAAGCATCATCTTCGGTCTTGAGGAGGTGCCTGAAAAGACAAACTCCTTCTTGGCTGCCGCTTCTTTCCAAGATACCAAGAAGATCTTGACAGATGCTTGTGTTAGAGGTCAGATTGATTACTTGAATTCCTTGAAAGAGAATATCATGGTTGGTAACTTGATTCCTGCTGGAACAGGACTTAAATCTGCTGATGAAGTTATTTCTGATGAGAGATCTAATAGAAATGTCTTTAATTATTAGTGATGAGGGTTCTTTCCCTAGATATCGGAACTAAGAAGGTAGGGATTGCTCTGTCTTCTGCCGATCAATCTTTAATATTTCCAGTCGGGAAAATTAGATTTGATAATTTCAAGGGGTTAATTTTCTTCGAAAAGCTTAAAACTGAACTTCGTAATTTCTGGGAGGAAATAGGTGTTGCTGTAATTGGCAAAGCCTCCGAAGGAAATTCTGTTTTGAGTCAGATTGATCAGGTTTCTCGAATGCTGAAGGCTTGAACAGATTGAGATATAAAGTTTATTTCCGAAGATATGAGTTCAAGTGATTCTTGATCTTTTTTAAAGAGCCTAAATTTCTCTTCCAATAAGGCTAGAGAAAAGTTAGACTCTTATTCGGCGCTAATAATATTAAAAGACTACTTTGATTCCATAAATAAAGAGGTATTAGTTAGCTTTTAGAATGAAGATATTGGATTCTAGGGTTGAGGATAAGCATATATTTTTAACGGTAGAGTCAAATTCCGAGAAGTTTAAAGAGATATATAACAGGCATTTTTTAGATCTTTCTAAAAGACTTAATATTCCGGGATTTAGAAAGGGCAAGGCTAGCTTGGACGTAGTTTTAAATTACGTAAAGTCTAGGGGGGCTTTAGATTCTGAGACCAATAACGCCGTATTTAAAGTGGTTAGTTACTACAGTGGAGAAATTAATGAATTTAATGAGGATTGGAAGGACAAGATCTTCGGTAAGCAGGTTGATCATTCAGTCAAGGAGTTGGATTTAGGTACTTGAAAGTTAGTTTATGAAGCAACATTTGAGAAGGTTCCTGAAGTAACTCTCGCCGATTATCAAAAGATTTCAACTTTGGTAGAGGAGAAGTCTTTGGATGAGTTATTTTGACCAGTTAAGAAAGAAGGTAAGCCTGAAGCTGGGGATGTGGCAGTTATTGCTATGAGGGCTAAGAACAAGGAAGGTGAGTCGATGCCTAAATATAGCTATGATTTCTTAGAAGTAGACTTATCTAACTCCCATTTGGATTCGCGTATTTTGGATGCCATTAAGGAATCTAAGAATGAAGTAGAACTGGATAATTGTAAGTTGGAGATAAGACTTTTGGAATGTGTTCAGAAGAAGGCAATAGATGAGCAGCTTATTAAAGATACTCCTTTCCCCAAGAAGACTACTCCAGAGGAGGTTAAGAAGTTAATTAAGAATCAATTTGAGATGCAGAATTTATCATCTCGACATAGGGAGATTGTGAAGTGAATTCTTTCTGCAGATAATAAGTTGGATCCTATGCCTGTTGAGACTTTGAGAACAGAAACTTATAAGGGCTTCCAGATGTTAAGAAGAAGGGGCAATAACAATATTACCTTTGAGGATTTAATGGTTGAGAATATAAAGAATTTGAAGTTAAGTTGTGTTCTGGATGCAATCTCTAAGAAGGAGAATTTATCCATTCAGGAGGGGGATCAGGAATCCTTCTTTAAAGAGCTAGATGAGAAGCCTTGACTTTATGGATATAAAAGCTCCGAAGCCCTTTTCGCTTTGCCAAAAGAAGAGTTAGATGTGCATGTTCTTCAGTTCAAAACCTTTAAGTTTCTAGAAAGCAAATTATTTTTTAGCAATCGAATAGATTAACTGCTAAAATCATACTCATATGAGTGAGAGGTTCCCCATTCTCATTTCTAGAGATGATGTAATCTTCCCAGGGGTAAAGAAGGTTTTAGAAGTTGGTAGACGATTTTCTGTTAGCTCAGTAAAGGCCGCCCTTGATCACTTTAGTAAGAATTTAGTAATTGTAGTTCAGAGAAATAAGGAGATAGATGAGCCAACTGATAAGGATTTTTATCAAGTAGGTTGTTTAACGAAGATTAAGCTTCTTGGTAGGGATGAAGAAGGGTGTTTAAAGATATCTGTTGAAGGAATTAAGAGAGCCAAGATACTTAAGCCCAGTTTAACTCATTTAAAGATAAACCCCGATTTAGAGAAGGCTTGATACTCAAATGTTGAATTCTTTGAGGGTGAAGGTAAGTCAGGAACTGTTAAGACTTTAGAGTCCTTTAAAGAGTTTGTAGAGTCTAAACCTGCAGTATTTGATTGCGATTCTTCCGAATACAAATCCATTCTTTCAGATTTAGATACTTGCACTAAATCAGATCTTCCGGAATTGGTCGATAGGTTGGCAGACTTATGGCCTAAGAATGAGATGAGTGCTGTTGAGTTTAAGCAGAAGATATTGGAGGAGCCCTCCGTTAATAAGCGTCTGAAGATCATGATGGAAATGGAATATATTAGTGATGATATTAAGAATGAGTTGGATAGTCGAATTAATAAAAAGGTTTCTAAGAATATATCCCGACAGCAGAGGGAGTTCTATCTAAGGGAGAGGCTGAAGGCTATAAGAGAGGAATTAGGAGAGTCATCTTCCAAAGAGGCTCTTCTAAATAAGATTCGCCAGAAGTTAAAGCAGAAGGCTTTTCCTAAGCAAATAAAAGCTCGTATAGAGGAAGAGATAAGACGTCTTGAGTATACCTCTTCCTACTCTAATGAAGCAGTTATCACTAGGAATTATCTAGATTGGATTCTGGATATTCCTTGGCTTAAGTCCTCTAAGGATGAGGAGGATTTAAGTAAGGTTAAGGAGGTATTGGATGCTCACCATTATGGGCTTGAGAGAGTTAAGGATAGGATTCTTGAATTTATTGCTGTTCAGAAGAAATTACAAGATCCAAAAGGAAGCATCATGTGCTTTGTGGGGCCTCCTGGGGTTGGTAAAACTTCCTTAGTTAAATCTATAGCTTCTGCCTTGAATAGGGAGTTCGTGAAGATCTCTCTCGGTGGAGTTCATGATGAATCTGAGATTAGGGGGCATAGGAGAACTTATGTGGCTGCTATGCCGGGTAGAATCGTTCGCGCTTTAAAGCAGGCTGGAGTTAATAATCCAGTATGCTTGCTAGACGAGATTGATAAGGTGGGATCAAGCTATAATGGAGATCCTAGTCATGCCCTTCTGGAGGTTTTAGATCCTAAGCAGAATGATAAGTTTAGTGATCACTTTATAGAGGAAGATATTGACCTTTCCAAGGTCATGTTCATAGCCACAGCTAACTATGAAGATGATATCTCAGAGCCTTTGCACAATAGGATGGAGATGATTTACATTAACTCCTACACAGGGAAAGAGAAGTTGCATATAGCTAAAGAGCATCTTTTAGCTGAGGTGCTTAAGGAGAGTGGATTAACTGATAAAGAGCTCTCTATAGATGATGATGCCTTGGAATTTATTATTCAAAAGTATACGAAGGAAGCTGGAGTTCGTCAATTTAAAAACTGTCTATCTAAGATAGCTAGAAAGGTCGTAAAGCGACAGATTATGGGTGAGCTTGAGAAGGAGCATGTTACCTTAGATAAGGTTGAATCCTATTTACGATATCCTAGGTACGATTTCACTGTTAAGGATGAAGTCATGATTCCTGGAGTGGTTAATGGTATGGCCTATACTGAATTTGGAGGCGATTTGCTTCCAATAGAGGTGAATTATGTGGCGGGTAAGGGTAATCTATCTCTCACTGGTAATTTGAAGGATACGATGCGTGAATCTGCCTCTGTAGCATTGGCTTTCGTGAGAGCTAATGAAGAGAGATTTGGTCTTAAGTCTAAGGAGATAGATTGGAACAATATAGATGTGAATCTTCACGTTCCATCTGGAGGGGTACCCAAGGATGGTCCTTCTGCTGGTGTAACCATCTCCACAGCTCTCATCTCCTCCTTTAGAGAGGAGGCGGTATCTCCAAGTATAGCTATGACTGGGGAGATAACTCTTAGGGGTAAGGTGCTTCCTATAGGGGGACTAAAAGAGAAGGTGGTTTCTGCTGTAAGGGGTGGAGTGGATACTATTTACTTTCCTCATGAGAATTCTAAGAATCTAGTGGATATACCTGAGGATGTTAGGAGTCAGGTTAATTTAATACCGGTGAAGGAGTATTGGGAGATCTATGATCAGATTTTTAAAAAGGAGCCAACAACCCAACCTTAATAAGCCTTATTCTGTTATCCCAAAGGGATACGTTGATAATTAATCTGAGATCGTACGATCCCTTTGTTTTCCGTTCAGTTCCAGAAAACAAATTCCCTTACCATAATTTAGGTTTCTTCCTGGAGGAGTTTACCGCGTTTCACCTATGCATTTCTGCATAACTCGTCTCTGTGGCACTTTATGGGAAATAAGTAGTAGCGTTCGCCTTATCTTATTCCCCGTCATCACCCCTAAGGAGCGTCAAGCTTTATCTTTTATATGCTTGCACCAACATTACGACCATCGCAGGTCGTGGAAGTAAGGACTTTCCCCTAATTTATTTAGAATAAATCAGTAATCAACAACTGTATTGGATAGTTGGCCTTATAATTATTACGCAAATGAATGTTAATTTAGAACAAAAAATAAGGGAGAAGTCAGCTCTAGTAGACTCTCTGGCTAAGGAAATAAAGGACTATGGTTCCTTTTTAGTCTTTGAGTACTTGGGACTTACTGCAGAAGAGATTTCCCAGCTTAGAAGTCAACTGCGAAAGATAGATGCTAAGTTAGTCGTACACAAGAACAACATACTTTATAGATCTCTTCAAAAGAATGGAATTAGTTGTGATGAAGAGATTGTGGGGCCTAATGCAATTCTTCTATCCAAGAATGATATATCTCCTTTCCAGAATATAGCCAAGTTAGCTAAAGATAAGGACTTCCTAAAGCTTAAGTTAGCTTACTTCGATAATGAGATCATAAAGGGAGATAATCTTTCTCTATTGGCTACTCTGGGATCCAAAGAAGATCTTCTTGTTCGTTTCTCACAAACTATATTGAGCCCTCTTTACAAATTTGCATTTATGGTAAAAAATATTAAGAGTTCAGAATAAACTGTATTATTAGGATTAGTTAGGTTTATGTCAAAGCTTTCATCCAAAGAGATAATCGAGTCTTTAAAGCAGTACTCTATCCTTGAGCTTAACGATTTAGTTAAAGCTATAGAGGAGGAATTTGGAATTTCTGCTAATTTCTCAGTTGCGGCGGGGTCTGGGGGTGCAGATGCTCCAAAAGAGGATGCTCAATCTGAGTTTAATCTTCACTTGGTTAATGCAGGAACCAATAAGATTGCAGTTATTAAGATCATCAGAGAGTTAACTGGACTTGGTTTAATGGAGGCTAAGAAAATGGTTGATACAGTTCCTGCTTTAGTGAAAGAAGCTGTTCCTGCCGTTGAAGTTGAGGATCTTAAGAAGAAGTTTGTGGAAGCTGGAGCTGTTGTTGAATTTAAATAAAGTGGTGCCGAATCGGGGAATTGAACCCCGAGCTGGGCATTACCATTGCCCTGTTTTGCCATTAAACTAATTCGGCGTACATTCTATTTTAATGTGTCTGCCCCCTACTTTAGAGAAGAAAATGAATATACCATACTTGGAAGATTGAAAGTTTCCGCTCTAGTACGGAAGCTTCGTGATATCGATTTACTCCTTTTTTGAACTTGAGGGGCTCCAGCTCTCTTTAGTTTTTTCTGATACGTAGTAGTTAAGGGTTCAAATAATCTATTCAATTCCTTTAACCCCATACTAGCCATCTTTAGATCCAATCCTAAATTCTCAGATTGGGGAAGAATTGAAAATCTACTATATCTAACCTTCCTTCTTGGCCTATTGTCTACTCGATTTCTAAATAGTTATCGGATCCTATTAAATATGAGGCAGGTTCATAAAATCAGTCCAACTTTCAAGTGGGATAATAGATCTAAAGTAAGGCTTATGTTGTGAATACCCTTCATTTCTATTAAAATTTATCCTCGAATTTTTAAATTAGGCCGGTTTGAAGTTATTCACCAGTATAATTTATAGGATGTACACATGTTTTCCAACGAGATTAGAGTTAAACTCTTTTCATTTGACTACAGACTGCTAGATCTTTGAGTTAAGAAGATCGTTGAGCTGGCTCTTTTACATAAATCCCAAGTAAAAGGTCCTCTTCCTTTACCAACTAAGAGAAAGCTTTATACCTTTCAAAAGTCTCCACACGTTAATAAACCGTCCATGGAGCAGTTCGAAAGAAGGGAGCACAGACGTTTGATTATCTTTATAGCTCCCCCTGCCGAGTTAGTTGTGGACGTTCAGAAAATGACTCTTCCAGCTTCTTTAGACATCAGTGTTGATATTAGGTAATGTTCGCTATAGTGGGCAAGAAGTTGGGTATGACCCAAGTGTTTTCCGATTCTGGAACTTTGATTCCCGTTACTGCTATAGAAGTTGAACCTAATTTAATTCTCTCTCTAAAGACCGTAGAGAAGGATGGATATTCTGCAGTAGTTGTGGGATATGGTAGCGTTAAGGAAACACGCTTGAGTAAACCTGTAAGAGGTCAATTTCAAAAGAAGGGTCTGGAGGTAAGGAGGAATATTTTTGAACTGAGGAATTCAAGTCAGGATGGTTTAAAAGAGGGGGAGCTTTTAAAGGTAGATTCTCTTTTTAAGGTTGGAGATCTGGTGGATGTAAGTGGTGTGACTAGAGGTCATGGATTTACCGGTGCAATTAAGCTATGAAATTTCTCCTGTGGGCCTCGCTCTCACGGTGCTGGATATCCGCATAGATATCAAGGTTCTTTGGAAACAGGTAGAGGTGGTGTTTCTCCCCAAAAGGTCTGGAAGGGTAAGAAGATGGCTGGGAGGTATGGATGTGAGAGAGTCTCTCAGATCAACTTAGAGATAGTTTATGTTGATCCAGAGAAGAATTTATTGTTCGTAAAGGGATCGGTTGCTGGTAGATCTAATTCTATCGTTAGAATAAAGACCACCACTAGAAAGAAGAAGTGCGTGGATGAGCCGTTCAAGATCCTAAGAAGTGAAGCCAATTAGTATTTTTTCCGCATCTGGAGATATAAAGGGAAGCTTTGAGTTACCAGCTTCTATCATCCTTCCCGATGAGATTCATTCCCATGCAATTTTTGAAGCTGTAAATTGCGAGAATCAAAATAGAAGGCAGGGAACTCACGACACCAAGAATAAATCGGAAGTTTCCGGCACGGGTAAGAAGCCTTATAGACAGAAACACACCGGTAGAGCTAGACAAGGTTCCAGACGTAACCCTCAATTTAGGGGTGGTGGTGTAGCTTTTGGGCCTTCCCCTATGAGAAATTACGTTGTGGGGGTTAATAGGAAGGTGTCTAGATTGGCTTTTGCTTCTGCTTGAAAAGGGATATTTGAATCCGAGAATATTGCTCTTTTGGATGAAAGTTTCTCCTCTCTTAAGAAAACTAAGGAGTTTCAAGAGTTCTTGGGAAAGGCTAAATTAGATTCCAAGAAGCTTTTGCTTCTAGATAAGGAGAGCGCATCCTCAGTATTCTTAGTTTCCAGAAACCTTTCCAATGTTACATGTAGAGATTTCTTTCACTGCTCTGTTAGGGATTTAATGAATCAAAGTTTCTTGTTGTTAACTAAAGAGGCAATGGATTTATTGTGTGAGCGATTGGGATCATGGAAATAACTTCAGTAATACTTAAACCTAAGATCACCGAGAAGGTTCAAACTATGAGAGCCTTACCTAATCCAAAGCTTAGCTTTTACGTTAATCTAAATGCTTCTAAGCATCAAATAGCTGCAGCTTTTGAATCCATGTTTGGAGTTAAGCCTAAATCCGTGAATATTATCAATGGAAAGCCTTCTAAAGCTCGTTATTCCAACAGGAGTAGGTATAACTACACTAAGGCTTTTAAAGTGGCATATATAACTGTGTCTGGAGCCGATTTCAGCAATCTAAATAAGCAAGTGGAAGAGGCTGCTAAGGAATAGTTATGTCAATACGTCAAGTTGTTACTCGAAGCTCAGGAAGAAGGAGAATCATATTTATTGATTACAGAAAGGAGTTAACTACAGATAAGCCTTTTAAACCTTTAACTAAGAAGCTTAATAAGACTGGGGGTAGGAATAATACTGGGAAGATTACTGTTAGACATAGGGGTGGAGGGCATAAGCGTCGTTATCGAATTATAGATTTCAAGAGGGATAAGGATGGAGTTCCCGCAGTTATTAAGACCATTGAGTATGATCCGAATAGATCCTCTTTTATATCCTTAGTTGCCTATGCTGATGGAGAGAAGAGATATATTCTTACTCCCCACGGAATAAAGGTTGGGGATACTATAATATCTGGAGCCGATGGCGTGGATATCAAGCTTGGTAATGCCATGCCTATTGGTAAAATTGCAGAGGGTACTTTTGTTCATAATATAGAAATAGCCCCTAATAGGGGTGGGAAGATCGCAAGATCTGCCGGTTCCTATGCTCAGATCCTAGGTAGAGATACCACCGGTCGTTACACAGTTATAAAGCTGGCTTCCAAGGAGAATAGAAAGATACTGAACGAAGCTAGAGCTACAGTTGGACAAGTTTCCAATGTGGATCATAATTTGGTTCGTTTAGGTAAAGCTGGTAAGACTCGTTATTTAGGTATTAGGCCTACAGTTAGAGGTTCTGCCATGAACCCTAATGATCACATTCACGGTGGTGGTGAGGGTAGAAGCCCTATTGGTAGAGATGCTCCAAGAACTCCTTGGGGTAAAAAGTGTATGGGGGTTAAAACTCGTAAGAAGAATAAAAGATCTAATTCCATGATTGTTCTGTCCAGACATTTCAAGAGTAAGCGTTAGTTCCTATGTCACGTAGTTCGAAGAAGGGTTTATACGTAGAAGCCTCTCTACTGAAGAAGGCTATTGCTATGCAGGCTCAAGAGAAAAAGAAGATCATTAAGACTTGATCCAGAAGGAGCACCATATATCCTGAATTCGTGGGACTTACTTTTGCCGTTCATAATGGTAAGAACTTCATTAATGTATATTGTACCGAGTACATGCTTGGTCACAAGTTGGGTGAGTTTGCTCCCACTCGAGTGTTCAAACAGCATACAGCTGCTAAAACTAAAAAATAATGATCGCTAGAGCCATCCAAAGAAATGTTCATGTGTCCTCTAAGAAGGCAATTCTTTGTTGTCGTCTTATTAGGAATAAGTCCTATATGGAAGCTCTTAGAATCTTAGATAATCAACCTCAAAAGACAGCTAAATACCTTAAGAAGCTACTTATGTCTGCAGCAGCTAATGCCGTTAATAATCACGCCATGTCTGGGGATAGACTTTATGTATTCAGCTCCTCTGCCAATCAAGGAAGAACTTTAAAGAGAACTATTCCTAGAGCTAAAGGGCGTGCGGATTTAATAAGAAAGAGATTTTCCCATTTGGAGATATGTCTTTCCGATGATAAGGATGAAAGAAAGAAATTGAATGCCTACCTATTGAGGCCAAGAGCTCACCAACACAAGTATAAGCCTAAGTTAGCCGATAGATCTGTTGAGATAAAACCGAAGTCAATTATGCAAAAGGAAGGCGATGGGTCAAAAGGTTAATCCGAATAGTTTACGTTTCGGTCTGAATAAGAACTGGGTTTCCAGATGGAATTCCCCTAATCGTTCTATGTCCATAAAGTGACTACTTGAGGACGAGAAGGTTCGAAAAGTTCTGAAGGAGAGATGCAGGAAGGCTGGTGTAGCTCTTATTGAAATAGAGCGTTTTAGTAATTTCGGAGAGAAGGTTACTGTCTTCATTTACCTTCATTTGGCGCAGCCTGGGTTGATCCTTTCTAACGACAAGGAGCTTTCTTTGATCAACAAGGATTTAAGAATTATCCTAGGTAAGAGTGTGGAGGTGAAGATGGATATTAAGGAGCTTAAGAATCCCGCAGTTTCTGCTGAGATCATTGGTCAGGAAGTGGTGGATGCTATTGAGAATAGAGTTCCTCACAGACTGGTAATAAAAAGATTGATGAAGAGGGCTATGATGGCTGGGGCTTTGGGAGTTAAAGTGAAGCTTTCAGGACGTATTAATGGGGTTGAGATTGCTAGAAATGAAGCCTATTCTGATGGATCCATTCCTCTTTCCACTTTAAGGGCAGATATAGACTATTCCTTCCAAATAGCTAAGAGAGACTACGGAGTATTAGGGGTTAAGGTATGGGTAAATAGGGGACTTTATTTCGGAAGATACTTTATGCCTTTACCTTCTGCAGCTAAGGCAAAGAGTAAGGGGGATAGTAAGGATAATAAGTACATCTCCGCCACATATTAGTCATGTTACAGCCAAAGAGAATCAAGTGAAGAAAGCCCCATAAGGTTAACTATAAGGCTCCAGCGAAAGGGAATAGCTATGTGGCTTTTGGGACTGCCGGAATTATGGCTGAAGAAGGATGTTGAATGACTGATAGACAAATAGAGGCTGCTAGGATTGCTATTTCAAAGAGGCTGGGTAAGGTTGGAAAGATGTGAATTAGAATATTTCCCCACATGTCTTTAACCAAGAAGCCTTTGGAGGTACGTATGGGATCCGGTAAAGGTGCTCCTGATAAGTTTGTTTGCCCTGTAAAGAGGGGAACTATTCTTTTTGAAGTGGCGGGATTGAGTCCTGAAGATGTGAAGAGAGCTTTTTATTTAGCTGGAAATAAACTTCCAATCAAGACTAAGACTGTTTTTGCCAATAATGATTAAGGATCTAAGAGGGTACGATACCCAAGAGATAAAGAATATGGTTATTAAGCTTAAGGCTAAGCTTTTGGAGAATCGCTTTAAGTTAGTTCAAGGGGAGCTAACTAATACTGCGATCTTTAAGGAGACAAGAAGAACTATCGCCCAACTTTTGACTATCCTGAGAGAGAGGAATGAGAAGTTAACTGCTGAGGACTGGCAACATTACAAAGAGATTTCTGATAAGAAGGAATAGATAATGGAAAGTAAGTCAAGGAAGAAGGTTCTTCAAGGAGTTGTTACTTCTACCAAGAGTAGTAAGACTATAGTTGTTACTGTGGAGCGTGACTTTATGCACTCCTTCTATAAGAAGAGGGTTACCGTTCATAAGAAGTTCCATGCTCATGATGAACTGGAGACAGCCAAAGAGGGAGATAAAGTTAAGATAATAAGCTGTCGTCCATTCTCCGCCCTAAAGAGATGAAGACTTCTGGAGGTTATTCAAACTAGAAATAGCTAATGATTCAGTTTATGAGCCGCCTTAGCGTGGCGGATAACTCTGGCGCTAAGGAAGTAGGAGTTATTAAAGTTTACGGAGGTACAGGAAGGCGTTATGCTTCCATAGGGGATGTGGTTTTAGTGTCTGTTAAATCTTTATCTACTTCCGGAAATGTTAAAAAAGGGGATGTATTTAAAGCTTTGGTTGTGAGAACTAGAAGACCTATTTCTAGGAAGAATGGGGTTATGATCTCATTTGACGACAATGCCTGTGTGCTTATAAAAGCGGATAAGAATCCAATTGGAACACGTATCTTTGGTCCTGTAACTAGGGAGTTAAGAAAGGGAGGATACAACAGTATACTTTCCCTAGCTCCCGTTGTTTTATAGCCATGAATAAGATCTGTAGGAAGGATAAGGTGAAGGTTATATATGGTAAGAATAAAGGGGCTATTGGAGTTGTAACTAGAGTCTTTCCATCAGAAGGTAAGATTATCGTAGAGGGAGTTAATAAGGTACGGAGACATAAGAAAGGGTCTGAAGAAGGTTCTATTGAGAAAGAGGCTCCTTTACATATTTCTAAAGTAGTTCTTTTGGATCCTAAGACAGATAAGCCTGTTAAGATTCGATTTGAAGTTAAGGATGGGAAGAAGATTAGGGTTAATAAGAAGACAGGGGAAGAGGTTCCTAAACTAGTTTAGTATTATGAATCAGTTGCAGAAGCGCTTTAGAGAGGAGATAGTATTTAGTCTAAAGGATAAGCTTAATCTTTCATCTGTTATGCAAGTTCCTAAATTAGAGAAAGTGGTGGTTAATATAGGGTGTGGAGATGCTTCTCAAGATAGGAGGTTCTTGGAATCTTCTTTTAGTGAACTTCAACTAATTACTAACCAGAAGCCTTACATCACTAAAGCAAAGAAGTCTGTTGCTGAATTTAAGTTGAGACAAGGACAGCCCATTGGACTTAAAGTTACTCTTAGGGATGCACGCATGTGGAATTTCATAGAGAAGCTGTTCAATGTTGCTTTACCTAGGGTGAGGGACTTTAAAGGGATTAAGGGTAATGCTTTTGATGGAAGGGGTAATTTGACAATAGGAATAAAGGAGCAAATTATCTTTACAGAAATCGTTTATGATGAAATTAAAAAAACTAGAGGCATGGATATTACCTTTGTTACTTCCTCTGATAATGATGATCATGCATACGAACTTCTTTTGGCTTTAGGTTGTCCGTTAACTAAGAGAAATGGCTAGGAAGGCGTTAATAGAGAAGTGTAAGAGGCACCCTAAGTTTAAAGTTAGGGCGTATAATAGATGTCAAAGATGTGGAAGGGCTAGAGCTGTATTTAGAGATTTCTCCTTGTGTCGTCTTTGCTTTAGAGATTTTGCAACTAAAGGATACCTTCCTGGAATTAGAAAAGCTTCATGATAACAGATCCGATAGCAAACGTTGTTTGTCAGATAAATAACGCTATTCGTGTCAGGAAGAAGGAAGCTACCTTCTATTCTTCCAAGGTAATCAAATCTATCCTTCAGATTTTGGAAGATGAGGGGTATATAGAAGGCTTTGTACATAAGACTTCCGAAACAGGCATTTCTGTAGCCACCATTTTCTTCAAGTATAAAGACGGAGTTTCCGCAATTCGCGGAATAAAGAGAGTTTCTAAGCCTGGGTATCGTGTCTATTGCAAAGCTAAGAATTTACCTATAGTTATGAATGGAATGGGAACGGCTATTATCTCTACCAATCAAAATGTGATGGGGGAGAAGGAGTCTAGAAAGCTTAATCTTGGGGGCGAAGTACTTCTTCATATTTGATAATGTCACGAATAGGTAATAGAGTTTTAGAAGTTCCCGAAGGATTGACTGTTGCAGTAGGGGAAGATTCTATTCTTGTCTCCGGAGGAGGGAATAGTATCTCCATTCCCTATAGTCGTTTCTTTGTGAAACCGATTATCGAAGATAAGAAGTTTATGACCCAAAAGGTTAATAATTCAAAGCAGTCCAGATCCCAATACGGAACCATTAATGCTTTAGTCCTGAATGCCTTTGTTGGATTGACAAAAGGCTTCTCCAAGAGTTTGGAGATAGTTGGAGTTGGTTATAAGGCTGCAGTTGAAGGAAGTAGGATTCGTTTGGATTTAGGATACTCCCACCCGATATTCGTTGATATTCCGGCCGATATAAAGGTAAAGCCAGTATCCTCTCTAGAATTAGAATTGACTTCCTATAATAGGCAGTCCTTAGGGGAATTTGCTTCTAAGATAAGAGGATTTAGACCTCCCGAGCCATATAAAGGTAAGGGTATCAAATATAAAGGGGAGGTTATACTTAGAAAAGTTGGTAAGACTTCTGAAGGGTCTAAGAAATAATGAAATCTAAGAGAGAGCTTCTGAAGAGTAGACATAAGCGTATACTTAAGAATATTCGTAGGGGTAATGAACATATTAGACTTCGTATTACTAAGACTAATTCCCACGTCTATGCCCAGGCTTTAGATGATGCTCAACAAAGAACAATTGCATCCTCTTCCAGCCTATCTTTAAAGCTTGCCAACGGGAATAAGGAAAATTGTATTTTGCTGGCGAAGGATCTTTCTAAAAGACTTAAGGAATTAAATATTGACAGGTTGGTTCTAGACAGGGGGGGACATAAGTATCACGGAAGAATTGCAGTTATAGCTGACGTACTTAGGGAAGAGGGAATTAAGATCTAATGAACGTTATTATTTCAGGAGATCCTATAGTAACTGAGAAGAAACCCACTTCCAAGGCTGTTAAGCCTTTTCAAAGAAAGACTTACAAGTCTGAATATGAAGAGAAGGTAGTAAAGGCTAAGAGGGTTTCTAAAACAACAAAAGGGGGTCGTCAAAGTAGGGCTTGGGTTCTAGTAGTTATTGGGAATAAGAAAGGTAAGATTGGTTACGGAATTGGGAAGTCTAAGGAGTTTCAATCTGCAGTTAGAAAGGCCGTTAAGAATGCGATGAAGAATGTTGTTAAAGTTTCCATGAACTCCAAGGGAACTGTGTTCCATGAGTTCTTAGGAAAACATGGGGCTTCTAAGGTTCTTATAAAGCCCGCTAAACCTGGTACCGGTATTATTGCTGGTGGTACCATTAAGACCATCCTCGAGTTGGCTGGATACACAGACATATATTCCAAGAATTTAGGTTCTAGTACTCCTATGAATATGATTAGGGCGACTATAGAAGCGCTTAAGAATCAAAGAAGCCCTGCTTATATCTCCAGACTTAGAGATAAGACCTTTAAAGAGTTATTTCACCTAGAATAGGATGCTTCTAATATCTCCAGCCAAAGGCTCTAGGGGTCATAAGAGAAAGAGGGTAGGTAGAGGATTCTCCTCTGGAATGGGGGGTAGAAGTACCCGAGGTACTAAGGGTCAAAAGGCTAGGAAGTCAGGCAATGTTAGACTTGGTTTTGAAGGTGGTCAAATGCCACTTTATAGAAAGGTGGGTAAGTATGGTTTCAATAACTATGTATTCGAAAAGAAGATAAAGGCCATCAATATTAGGGATCTTAATTACTTCAAGGACATAAAGGAATTTACTTTAGAGGTTCTTCTTCAGTTGGGTATCGTACATAAAAGAGATAGACATATTAAATTCATAGGTAACCAAGTTGAATTAGAAGGAGTTTCTGTTTGAGCACATTCTTATTCTAAAGGGGCAAAGGAGGCTTTGGAATCCGGTAAGAATAGTGCTAATTTGATAGGTGGTTCGAGGGAATAGGGATACTTGAGTTGCAATATTCTCAACTCTATTTATCCTCTTTATATTCCAACTGGGTTCTCACGTAACAGTACCCGGAATAACTTTAAATAATTTCAAGAATGAGGGGGGTCTCTCTCAGCTATTGAACTTACTTGGGGGTGGTGGTCTAAAGAAAGTCAGTCTATTCTCCGTAGGAATCTCTCCCTACATTACTGCCCAAATTATCATCCACATGATGTCTAATGACATCGTGAGGCACCTTGCAGAGTTAAGGAAAGGTGGGGAGAGGGGTAGGTATAAGATGGAGCTTTATACTAGGCTCTTAGCCTTCCCTTTCGCAGTAATGACCTCCCTAGGTACCATTACTCTAGTTAGTGCAGGTAATGCAGTTAAATTTAAGAATTTTGCAGGTTCTGAAGTCGCCGGCTTCTGAAGCCTTCCCGCCGGCGAGAGAACTCTTTTAGTAATACTATTCGTTAGTGGTACCTACATCTCCCTATTCTTAGCCGATATCATCTCCAAGAGAGGTCTTGGAAATGGAATTACCATTCTTATGATGTCTGGGATTGCCAGCTCTCTCCCAGACACATTCACACAAGCCTATAAATATCTATCTTCAGATAATACAGTTATCCCTGAGCATAAGGAATTCATAGCCATCTTTAAATTCGTCATCTACCTCTTCTTCTACTTCCTAATCCTTCTCCTAATAGTATTCATTAACGGCTCCACCAGAAAGATCCCCATTCAGCAAACAGGACAAGGACTTATTTTTGATAGGAAGAAGCTTTCTTATCTTCCAATAAAGCTGATGCCAGCAGGAATTACCCCAGTTGTCTTTGCTGGATCTCTTATGGTATTCCCGAGTGCTTTAGGAGAGCTTCTTAAGAATAAGTATCCCTCCGTATCTTCCTTCGTAAAGTCTTATCTCTCCTTAGGAAGCCCCCTTGGATTGGCTATTTACTTTTGACTAATAATATTCTTCTCCTTTGTGTATAGTCACATCCAACTTAACTTAGAGGAGATGACTAGGAACTTTGGTAAGTCTGGACGATTCATACCCGGTATTAGATCTGGACAACATACCTACAATCATCTTAAATCGGTAGTTAATAGAATAAATTGCTTTGGAGCACCATTCCTAGCCTTTGTGGCTGTACTCCCTAACTTAATGAACATGTTTACAGGAATGCCCGGAAATATGGCTCTTGGGGGTACGGGAATTATCATTCTGGTGTCGGGATCTATACAGGTACTAGACTCCATTAAGTCCAATACCATTGCTTCTCGCTATAAGTCTAAGAATGTAATTCTAGGTACTCAAATAAAGCAGAATTTGGATGCGAATTTAGCTGAGGAGAAGCAGTTTTATCTGTGGTAAAATTCTTCTCTTATGACTCTCTTACTTCTTCTTGGTGTACCAGGTATAGGAAAGGGTTGCCTTTCCCAAGAGCTGGTAAATAAATTCAAATTTAGATACTTCTCTACTGGGAAGATTCTAAGAGCCGCAAAGGAGAAATATAAGGATATCTTAAGCTCAGGGAACTTGGTTACAGATGATGATGTTAATAAGATAGCTCTAGATGAGTTGCAGAGAATTCAAAAGGAGGATCCTGATGTAGTGCTAATAATGGATGGATATCCCAGAACGGCCGGCCAAGCCGAATTCATTAAGAATCACTTTCCTATAAATAGAGTCTTCTACCTAGTTCCTAAATCTGAGGAATACGTAATACAAAGACTATCCAATAGAGTTCTGTGTGAGAAGGAAGATCACTCCTTCAACTTAATCCATAATCCCCCTAAAGTAGCTGGTATATGTGATTTCGATGGTTCTAAGCTCTATAAGAGAACTGATGACTCTGAGGAGGTAATTAGGAAGCGCCTTAATACATATAAGGAGTGCACACAACCCCTTATAGATTACTATAAGAAACTGGGTATTTTGGAAGAGTTGGATGCTTCCGAAGGTATCTGAGATTTCATAGATAGATTTAAAGTCTATAAGAATTAAGCAGCAGGTGTTCCTACACCAGTACCACTTGCCCCGCTACTACCCGCTACTACCCGCTGAACTCCCACTACTTGACGTTGTTGCTTGTTGCGATGATTGCTTTGCTTTCTCTTCCTTCTCCTTTACCTGTTTCGCGATTTCGCGATTTCGGGATTATGTACAATCCCAGCAATAAGTCCAGCCACACAACCAATTAACCCAAAAAACCCCATTACCGAAGAAAGGGCTTTAATTACTCTGTAGCTAGCGGGAAACTTCATTCATTAAAATGTAAGGGGTCATTTTAAAGATTTTGGATTTATGGAAAGTAAATTAACCCCAGCAGAACTGGATGAAATGCGTGAAGGGGGTAAGATATGACGGTCTATTAGTAAGTCACTAGCGGAATTTGTAAAACCCGGGATAACTGGAAAGGAAATTAACGATAAGGCAGCTGAGCTATTTGCTCAATTTGGAGTAGGTACGGCCTTTTATATGTACCACAACTTCCCTGGGAATATATGTATCTCAGTTAATGACTGTATCATCCACGGAGTAGGACATGATGTTACCTTGTCGGCCACTGATAAGGTAACTCTGGATATAGGATTTAAACATAAATCCATATTCATAGACTCCGCCATTACCCTTATAGTATCCCCCGAGTCCAATAAGAAGTATGCAGACTTTATAAAGTTAGGGAAAGAAGCTCTTTGGGAGGGAATAAAAGCTGTGAAGCCCAATTGTACCCAAGGTGATATAGCTTTTGCAATAGATAGCTTTGTTAAAGCTAATAGTAAGTATTCCATAATAGATGGATTCGTTGGGCATGCTATTGGAAAGCAATTACATTTAAATCCCCATATCTTTAATAAAGGGATGCTTAAAGGGCAAGGAGTTAAGATAGTTCCCGGTATGGTTATATGTATAGAGCCAATGTTATTAGATCAAGTTACGGGGGAATACACGAAAGGAAATAATGGTTTCGATATCCTTTCAAAAGAGCCAAATGCCATGACTTGTCATTGGGAGCATATGGTATTAATTAAAGAGGACGGAATAGAAGTAATAACTGCCTCTCCAGAAGAGGTTGCTGAGTACCTTGGATAATCAGAATAAGATCCTATTAGGAGGGATAGTTCGAAAGATACAAGGGGGCGGAGTAGTTATGGTTGAGTTGGAGAATAATACAGCCATAGCTTGTCACGTTTCTGGTAAGATGAAGAAGTATAATGTTCACGTTATCCTAGGGGATAAGGTGGACGTGGAAATCAGTCCCTATGATCTTACTAAGGGTAGAATAATAAAGAGGTATATAGAGAAACCACCAGTTTCAGAGTAGTTATGAAGGTTAGGGCTTCTGTGAAGTGTATATGTAAGTATTGCAAGGTAATTAAGAGAAAAAATAGAGTGTGTGTAATTTGTAAGGTCTTAAAGCATAAACAGAGACAAAAGTAGCATTATATGCCGCGTATACTGGGGGTAGATATTCCAAATAATAAGACTCTTTACGCAGCTTTAACCTCGATATACGGAGTTGGTTTTTCAACATCTAGAAAGATAATCCAAAAGGCTTTCTTTAATGAAATTAAACCTTTGAATAAGCTTTCCAAGAAGGAAAAGGGAGAGCTTGATAAGGTTCTTAGAATGCGCGTTAAGGATTTAACTAAAGATAATCTCTCCACTATTTCTCAGACTATTCTTAACCTTCAGAATAATGAGGAGAAATATATCTATCATGAATTTCTATTTGAGGGGGATTTGAGGAAGAAGGTTAGTGATAATATAAAGAACTTAGTTGAAATTAACTGTTACGTAGGGATTCGACATAAGAGAGGCCTTCCTGTAAGGGGTCAAAGAACAAGGACTAACGCTAGAACTAGAAAAGGGCCTAGAAAGACAGTTGCTAATAAGAAAATAGAAAGTAAATAATGTCTGCCACAGCTACCAAAAAGAAGAAAAAGATAGTCTTAAATTCTGGAATTGCACACATTACAGCTACTCTTAATAATACTTTGATAACTATTACAGACGAGGAAGGTAAGTGTGTGCTTCAGGAATCTGCCGGCACATTATCCTTTAAAGGAACTAAGAAGGCTACTCCTCACGTTGCAAACCTAGTAGCTAATAAGATTGGTAAGAATGCTCAGAATTTGGGACTTCAAAATTTGATAATAAAAGTGAAGGGAATTGGGAGGGGGAAAGAAGTGGCTATAAAGGCACTTTCTTCCTTTGGATTCACTATCACTGAGATCGTGGATGTGACTCCTTTGCCACATAATGGTTGCAAACCTCCTAAAAAGCCTAGGTAAATCTTGTATAATTAAAGAAGCTGATTTTTCTATCTATCATGGACAAACTTCCTAAATTCAATATCGACTTCAAGCTACTTGAATCCAGCCAGTACATGGCTTCAGTAGTTATCTCTCCTTTAAAACAAGGATTTGGTACTACTATCGGTAACGCTTTAAGAAGAGTGTTGCTTGGGTCTATTCCGGGTGCAGCTGTTTTTGCCATCAAAATTGATGGAGTTGATCATGAATTTATGGCTCCTGAAGGTGTTCTTGAGGATGTTACAAACATCATTCTTAATGTTAAGAAGCTGGTTATTTCCATTGATGAGAAAGTAGTTGACGTTCAGTCTCTAGAGGAAAAATCCATTAGTGAATGACCAACTATGAAGATTAAAAAGAATAAAGCTGGGGTTGTTTATGCGAACGATATCGAATGTCCTCCGGGGATGAAGGTTATTAATAAGGATTTAAAAATTTGTGAGCTTTCTAAAGATGTTGAATTTGGAATGGAACTTTATGCGACTCTAGATAGAGGTTACAGAAGTTTCTCCGAGAATAGAGAAAGACTAGATACTCTTAAGATTATTTCCATCGACTCTCTTTTCTCTCCTATTGTTAAAGTTGAATGAAAAGTTGTGGAAGAGAAAACAACTAAGCAAGGTACTACCGATAAGCTTCACTTGACTTTAGTGACAAATGGATCTGTTAAAGCTGCTGATGCTCTTTCTTTAGCTGCTCACACTTTAATCTCACTTCTTGAACCTATATCTGCTTTCAATCCTGAAACTTCAAAAAGGAAGTTAATTGGGGAAGCTGAAGTGGCAACTAAGAAGGTTGCAATGGCAACTCCCATTGATGAATTGGAGTTGACTATGCGTTCCTTCAACTGCTTGAAACAAAATGGTATTAATACTATTACTGAGCTTGCAGAAATGACAAGAGCAGAAGCTGAGAATATTAAGAATCTAGGTAAGAAGTCTCTTAACGAGATTATCGCTAAACTTGCTGAAAAAGGTCTTAAATTTAAAGGTTCCTAGTGTCCTTTATAAATAGGAAGGGTAAGACTCCTTCCCACCGTAAGATGGTGACTAGACAGCAGATTTCTGATGTTATCTCTTACGGGTATATAGTTACTACTAAAAGATACGGAAAGGACACTCAAAGATCTCTAGAGAGGCTTATTACTCTTTCTAAGAATGGTTCTCTAGAGAATAAAAGAAGAGCTGATTCTATCCTTCTGGGAACTTCTAAATATAAGAAGGAAGAGTTAATGAAGAAGCTATTTGAAGAGATTGGACCTAAGTATAAGGAAAGAAACGGAGGTTATTCTAGACTATTAAAACTTTCAGCTGAAAATAGAGTTATTCTGTCTCTTGTTTAGTTCCTTTGTAATCGTAAAATAGCTTGTCTGCTAATTCCTTAGCCAATTCCATTCCAGCCAACTTCTCAATTACAGCAAAAGCCAACTCCATAGAACATCCTGCATTTTGACCAGTAATAATTTGCTTATCTATAACTACCTTCTTATTCAATCAGTTCTCAGTAAAGTCTCCAATTATCTCAGGAGAGTTGTAGCAAGTATATTTAATATCCTTAGCCTTCTCATCCCCCAAGATACACATCAAAGCTGAAGGAGCTCCGCATATAGCGATAATTCACTTTTCGGGGTCATTAAAGAACTTCTCTAGAGTTACGTGTAACTTAGGATCCTTAACATCCTTCTCTATTGATGCAGGATTTAAGAAATTCTTCCACCTAGGACCACCGAGCAAGAAAATAGCGTCATATTGGATCATATTTATGTCCTTTATCTTCAATTGGGAAGATACTCTAAGACCAGAATAATTCAAGCTAAAACTAGTCTTAGTATCGTAGACAATTACATCAACTATAAACTTAGCTCTCTTTCAAATATCAACAGGAACTATTAGCTCCATGTCCTCCACGCTATCTGGAGTGATGGCAGCTATTCTTATTTGTTTACTCATTTAAATAAAGTGGTGGAAGTGAGGGGACTCGAACCCCCATCCAATTGACCAGTAACAAAGGCGTCTACAACTTAGTCAGCTTGGCTGACAATTCCCCCTGCGACAAATTTTTCCCCCTTCAACAATGTCCCCCTCGAGGAGACTAACTCTCTAGAAAGAAAGAGAAGCTAGATCCTGAGGTTGACTCATCAGCAGATTTACCACTGATGATTCACGCTCTTGTTTGTTTGCGTTTACTCTTGAGCTATAAGGGGCTCACCCCATTGCAGCCAGTGTCCTTTTAGCCAACTGTCGAAACCACTAAACACTCCCAGTGATTTGGACCTGCAAGGCACCATCCTTAATTTTAACAACTTTGACCTTCAGTTAGTTTAAAATGAATTAGACAAATGAGAAAGCATAGACTGACTGTAGAGTCGCTAGAGAACTTAAAAGCCGAGTACAACAACTTGGTGAATGTGGATAGGGTGGAGGTGATCGAAGAGATCAAAGCCGCCAGAGCCAATGGTGACCTTTCCGAGAATGCGGATTACGAAACAGCTCTCGATAAGCAGAAGGTTATTGAGGGTCGTATCGCTGAAATAAAGGCTATTCTTGATAATCATGAAATTATTTCTTCAGAAGGAACTACAGATTCCTCTGGGGTGGTGAAGATTGGATCTAAAGTTAAGATTCTGGAAATGGATGAAAATGTGGAATTCGAATATGAGATTTTGGGATCAGTTGATAACAATCCTTCTATGGGAAGAATCTCTAATGAATGTCCTTTAGCTAAGGCTATGTTGGGAAAGAAAGCTGGGGAAGTTGTAGAAGTTCAAAATATAGCAGTTCCTTATAAAGTTAAGATCTTGCAAATCCTTTAGTCATGAGTGTAGTTTCCGTAGAGAAGCTGGTTGAATGTGAGTGTAATCTAGGTTTAAGGCTTCGTTATTGGAATCCCAAGATGAAAGACTACATCTCTGGGAAGGAGAGGGGTCGTTATATGTTTGACCCTAACATGATTTCCGAGTTCTTAGGCAATGCCTATGGATATATATTGGACTTGGTTAAGGCTGGTGCTGACATCATGTTTGTGGGAGTTAAGAATAAATTAACTTCCGGCATAATCAAGGAAGCTGCTTCCAGAGTAGAAGCCCTTTATTTAACGCAACGTTGATTGGGTGGTCTTCTCACAAACTTCAAAACTATTAGTTTGAATATCAAGAAGTTAAACGAACTTACTGAATTGCTAGAGAATCCTGAATTACAGGAGGGATACACTAAGAAAGAGATTATCCAGTTCTCCAAGCAAAAGGACAAGTTAGAGAAGTTCTATGGAGGAGTTAAGAATCTTCAAAGACTGCCTAACTTACTAGTGGTATTTAATCCTGTAGAAGATGCTGCCGCAGTTCAAGAGGCTAAGAAGGTTGGAATTCCAGTTATTGCTCTTTCCAATATAAATACCGATCCTGATCAAGTTGATTTCGTTATTCCGGGAAATAATAAGTCAATGAAATCCGTTTATTTAATTGCCAATTTACTTTGTGATGCTATCGCTGAAATTCAAGGGAAGGATACCGTAGTGGCTCACAAATCAGATGCTGAGATAATTATTCCCGAGGAGTATCAATCAAGACCAATAACTAGTGAAAGAGGAGCTGTATCTTTTATTTAAGAGTCGTTTAGAGCCTAGGCTTGCCTATTTAAGAAGCTATTTAGAATATCGGTTTAGGGGATTATTAAATTACAGGAATACTAGGCAGCTTAGTAACTCTAGGATAAGGAATCGATTAGATGAAGGAAGTCTAGTGCCCTTAGCTATAGGTTACTCTCCCTTACTAGAGCAGTATTTGAGCTACAAAGATAGAATGATTTTCTTAGATGCCGAGAATTGAAAGGAATATGTACATTCGTTAGATCCCAAGTTGTGATATTTGATAATAGGTAATGAAGAACACGTAAATTACTTAAAAAAGCTAAACTTTAAGATTGTCATTGATGGAGACTTCATCGAGCGCTATATGAAAGCGTAGGGTATCTGTAGTACAAGTTATCTATTCAGAATTAATAGCGGATCAGGATTTCTCAAAGTTGGATCTTTCAGATCAAAGGGATAATTGGACAGATTTCGAGAATAAGATCTTTGATAACTACCTAGATAATAAGCAACGGTATATATCCGTAATAGAGAGCTATTTAAATGCCGATTGATCCCTAGAGAGGTTAAATACCCTTTGTGCTAGTATACTTCTAGAAGCTATATCTGAATTTCACGTTTTAAAAACCCCTATAAAAGTGTTAATTACTGAGTCTGTAAAAACGGCTAAAAATTATTGTGACGAAAACGAGTACAGAATAGTAAATAGAGTCCTAGAAGACTTCCTCAAGAATGAAGCAGTTAATACTTAAATGAAAAAGCTGATACTGATATCTAGTCCTTCTCTTTAACTTTCTTATAGCTTTAGTATTAGTAATCGAAAGAATATTAGTTAATAAATCTGTTATCGAAACCGGAAACACCGGAAACACCGGAGGACTAGTGCTACTGTGCGTGGCTCCTCCGCTAATAGCTCCCCTTCTCCTTGTATATATGTATTACTCCCTGAAGGAGTACAGAGCGTGTAAGGAAATAATAAAACCCAATCGATTTAAATATTTTTGAAAAGGGGCAACAGCTTCCTTTATATCCTATAATCTTTTAATAATATCTCTGCTTGTATCTTACAAGGTGGGGAGTTCTACGGCTACGGCTGTTTCTTACACCTCTTTAGCCCTTTCTTGCGCTTTGGGTGTAACCTCTTCTGCCTTTTTAACCATGTATGAGTTTTGTGTAAGCTTTGATATCTTCTACAATAAAAATAAAGAGACAATTATTAAAACTTACTTTATTGAGAATGCACATAGGCGTAGATAGTTATGAAGATTAGAAAACAGGGAGATAGGACTTTACTGAGCTTGGTTTCTGCTGTAGGGGAGAAGTATGATCTTTCACCAGAAACAGTAGCTCGCCTATTGGAGGATACTTTCAGAAGTGTTTTCTTGAAGGAATATCCTGACAACATAATAGATGTCGATGTGGATCTGAAGAAAGCCAAAATTGAGATTTGAAGGCATCTTAGGGTTGTTACTGATGATTACTACAATGGAGAGGGAAATGAGGATGATGAGACTTTAATTCCTGTTTCTAAATTAGCTTCCTTACCCAATACTTCTAAGAATCCAAGTTCTCCAAAAGTAGGGGATACTGTTTTTCAGGAAGTGGATATTGAATCCTTCGATGACAAGATAGCCAATAACATCCAATTCTATTTCAAGAAGCTGACTGAGAGTGAAGTAAGTCGTTCTATTTGCCAAAAGTGAACTCCATTCCATGGGAAAGTGGTGGAAGGGGTTATTGAAGAGATAATTGAGAATAGGGATGATAGGACAATTAAGAAGATTATCGTATCTTTAGAGGCTCCAGACAAGACAATAGCTAAAGGTGTTATATTCAGGAGCGATCTAGTTTGAATAGATGGTCCCAACGGGACTCGTATCTATGAGAACTTAGTATTAGGAAACACTTATCTCTTCTATGTGAAAGAGATCTCTGAAGTTAATGTACATCTACCAATATTTCTATCTCGTACTGATTCCGAGATCACTAAGCATGTTATGGCAAAACATATTTCTGAGATCTCCGAAGGTAAGGTGGAAATTAAGGCTATTGCAAGAATTGCCGGATTCAAATCTAAGGTACTTGTTCACTCCAACGACCCTAATATAGATGCTGTAGGTTGTTGTATTGGTCCTAAAGGGGAACGTTTGAAAGTTATTTCTAGAGAGCTTTTGAACGAGAAGATAGATGTTATTCTTTGGAATGAAGATCCTGTTCAGAATGTTATTAACTCCTTTGTTACTGGGAAAATTCTTGGATATAGATTGGAGGATGAAAACGAAATAACCTTAGTTGCTACTTTGGATAACCTTCTTTCCTGTATTGGTAAGAGAGGTTCTAATACCAAACTAGTTTATATGCTAACCGGCTGGAAGATCAATCTTAAGACTATTCAGGAAGCTAAGGATGAGGGAATTGACTATGTAGCTATAGATGATGATAAGTTTACTAATAGCAATAAGATCTCTGATCGTATATTTAAAATGCACCTTAAGAAGAACGTTGATGTTCTACAGAAGTTCCATTCAAATAAATCTGTAGATGATGACGAAGGATAATGAATCTGTTTTTACGTTTGTAAAGCCCTTAAAACTTCTGGACTTTGCAAAGCAGGCAAATCTAGATGCGGGCGCGATAATAAAGCACCTCTTCATTAAGGGGGTACCCACTAACCTTAATACGATTCTTAAAGAGGAGGACTGTGAAAGTATCTGCAAGGAATTTCAAGTAGTATTCTTTAAGGGTTCGGAAAAGCAAGCTGAAGAGAGCTTATTTGCCTCCTTTACATCTCTTTCTAATGCCAAGAACATAATAACTAAGACCCCCATAGTTACGATCATGGGGCATGTTGACCACGGGAAGACTACCCTTCTCGATCGAATAAGGGGAACTAATGTTACTTCTTCCGAGTTTGGGGGAATTACTCAGCATATAGGTGCTTATCAAGTTGAGCAGAACGGAAAGAAGATCACGTTCCTAGATACTCCAGGACACGAAGCCTTCACCAAGATGAGGGCTCGTGGGGCTAATGTAACTGATATCGTAGTTTTAGTAGTAGCTGCAGATGATGGAATTAAACCTCAAACTATAGAGGCTATTCAGCACGCTTTAGCCGCTAAGGTTCGAATCATAGTCTTCATTAATAAGATCGACAAGGGAATAAAGAATGTTGGTGCTCTTAAGAATTCTCTGATGGAGCATGACATCGTATTGGAGGAATTCGGGGGAGATGTTCTGTGCGTGCAAGGATCTGCACTTAAGGGGGATGGAATAGAGGAGCTTCTGGAGTCTATTCTGTTGGTGGCTGATATCTCTGATCTTAAGACCACCGAAGAATTGCCTGCCGTTGGTACTGTTATTGAATCCAGAATGCATAAGGGAATGGGGGCTACTGCCACCATCCTACTAAGTAGAGGTACTTTGAAGCTAGGGGATTTCATAGTTATGAAATCCTCCTTCTGCAAGGTTAAGTCTATGACAGATGCCTCCAATAAGAATCTAAAGGTATCTCTTCCATGTGTTCCTGCTGTGGTTTCCGGATTTAAAACGCTTCCTATGGCGGGTGATAAATTCATCTCCCTAAAGACTGAAAAGGAAGCTAAGGAGTTCTTTGAGAATTGTTCCAGCGAGCTTCAGAAGGATAGTGTGATACTTGAGACCACCAAGGATACCGAGAATCTAAATATCCTTGTTAGGGCAGATGTGAGTGGATCCTTGGAGGCTATCCAAGAGATAATCTACAGATACAACATTCCCATAATAGCTTCAGGAATAGGAGCTATTACAGATGCTGATCTTCAGTTGGCTTCCATTTCCAATGCTATCCTAATTAACTTCAATCAGAAGATTCCTAACCCCATCATTAACAACGCCAAGGATATGAGGTTGACTATTAAGGACTTCCGAAGTGTCTATGAAATTGAAGAGGAGATTCTAAATATCATCGAGGGTAATAAGGTTGTCGAGAAAGTTGAAGAGATTACTGGGAAGGCTGAGGTTCTGAAGCTGTGATATCACTCCAAAGTTGGTACTATTGCTGGATGTAAAGTTGTTTCCGGCAAGATAAGTAAGACAGATAAGGTTAGAGTAATTCGTGATGGAGAAGTTCTCCACACTTCAACTATTAAGTCCTTTAAAACTGAGGCTTATGAAATTAAGGATTGTTCAGAGAATCAGGAGTGTGGGATTGTTGTAAATAACTGGAATAACATAAAGGTTGGAGACTTCATAGAGGCCTTTAAGCTGGTTTAATGGAAAGCATTGAATTTAAGAAGTTCTCCAAAAACCTACACAGACTCCTACTAAAAGCCCTCCAGGAAGAGTTGGAGGATCCCATCTTTAAGAGGGTAGCTATTAATTTCGTAAAGGTAAATAGGAATAAGACTTATGCCACTATCTATTGCGATCTAGTTAATCACTCTAATCCTTCTTTAGCTCTCTCTCGACTTAATAGACTAAACGCCTTCTTTAAGCAATTCCTATCGGGGTATCTCGGTCGTTATAGAGTGCCTAATCTTAAATTTGTAAGTGATGAGGAGTTCTACAAAGCTAATAGAGTGGAGAATTTAATAGATGAGGCCGTAAAATCTTTGGAGGATGCCTAAGGAAGCGAATTCTGGCTCCAAATCTGGAGGGGGCGGTGGAGATGGACTGGATCAAGCGGCCGAACAGATAGCTCAATTAGAAGACGCCAAGCTTGCTGCTCTCTTTATAGAGGCAAATAGGGCAGCTAAGACTTCTGCAATTCCCGAGATAAGAGAGTTATTCGTAGAAGAGAAGACTCATTATGAAGCTTTAGAGCACACTCCTGATCCCGCTTTTCTTAAGAGGATATACGATAGTCTTACTAATGTAGATATACACCATAAGAAGCTTCTGGAGGAGGGAGAGCCCACCAATGCTTTCTCTAAACTTATACATAAGATAAAGAGAATCTTAATGGTGGAGAGGGCTCAAGATGAGCTCACCCTAATAACTCCTAATGATTGAAAGTACGCTTCCTCCTGCCACAAGCAGTGAAAGAAGCAAGTCCACTCTTACTTAGGAGACTTTGCATCCCTAATAGATCTGTGACTTAGGGATAGCAGGATCTCTAGATATATATACAAAGCAGAAACCTCTGTACTCTCCCTTATAGCCGCCTTAAGCGTTGTTCTTCTGGTGGCATTCTCAGGGACTGTTAATGCCCATAATAACATCTCCACTGCTTTCTTCAAAGGCTGATCCTCCCTCATCTTTTATTTCTCTACATCTGCCCTAATCTTCTCGCTAATACCTCCTATATTCCTAATTACCCTGTGATTCGTGAATGTAAATAGGCTTCACGCCTCCCGTAACTTTCACTTCTTTCTATTCTTCTTTACTACTCTTGCCATAGTGGCAATTGGGGTGGCTCTAGTTAATACCGGTCTTTTCTATTTAATAGGCTGACGTTGACGTTTATTTAGGTAAGTTTGAAGTTTATATCGTCTACTTCCATAACTCTTAAATCCGGAAAAGGAGGGGATGGAATAATAGCTTGAAGAAGGGAGAGTAAAGTTCGATTAGGAGGCCCTGCAGGCGGCAACGGAGGAAAAGGAGGCTCTGTATATATAGAGGCCGATGAGAATGTAAATAGCCTCTTCCACCTTCGACATTTGAAAGTGCTTAAAGCACAGGATGGAGAGAATGGTAGGAATAAGAGTCAGCATGGAAGGGGGGGCGAGGATCTCTATTTAAAGGTACCTTGTGGAACTAATGTCTTTAATAGGGCTAATAATGAGAAGCTCTTTGAGCTTATATCTCACCAGGAAAGATTCCTAGCCTGCAAAGGCGGAGAAGGGGGTAGGGGAAATGCCTCATTCAAGTCCCCCAAGAATTCTGCACCCTATTTATATGAGTTAGGAGATCCTGCTGAGGAGTTAGAAGTCATTCTTGATTTAGAGACCATATCAGACATAGGATTCCTCGGGAAGCCTAATGCCGGTAAGTCTTCCCTATTATCTCTGATCTCCAATGCTAAACCTAAGATAGCTTCCTTCCCCTTTACTACCCTTATTCCTGTATTGGGAACTGTGGTGCATGAAGATAAGAAGCTGGTATTTGCAGATATTCCGGGACTTATAGAAAATGCCTCCCAAGGAGCGGGTTTAGGATTCGAGTTCCTTAAGCATCTGAATAGATGCAGAGTATTAGTGCATCTAGTGGATTGCAGTGAGGAAGATGTGGAGAATGAGATTCTCTCCATTGAGAATGAAATTAAGGCTTACTCCGAGGAGTTATTCAACAAGCCTAGATTTATATGCCTTAATAAGATAGACTTAATTAGTGATGAGTCCCTCGAATGTATTCTGAAGAAAGTTGAACTTTTAGGAAGGCAAGTAATTCCAGTCTCTGTTTTAAAAAATAAGAATATAGATGTCCTTTTAGGACATATATTTAAGTTTTACGAGTCCTGTAGTTTCATAACGCCTCAAAAACCTGATTATTTGGAGATTTCAGACGACCCTGATCTGTTTGCCTCCATATTAATAAGTAGAGAGGATAATTTTTGAAACGTAGAACATCCCTCTCTCCGATATTGGGTGAGGAAAATTCCCTTAGATACTTACGATAATATCGCTAGGCTTCTTCAAAAAATAAGCAGCCTAGGAGTAGAGAAAGAGCTGATTAAGGCCGGAGCGGTCGCTGGGGATGATGTCCGCATATACGACTTCCACTATAAGTTTCAGGCTACATAATGAAGAGGGATACGAAGGTTATTTTTTTTACAGGGGGAGTTTTCTCTTCTGTGGGAAAGGGTTTGACCATGGCAAATGTGGGAAGAATCCTAACTGAATTAGGATTCAAAGTATCCGTTCTCAAACTGGATCCCTATCTGAATATAAATTCAGGTAATTTATCTCCAGAACAACATGGGGAGGTTTATGTGACTGAGGACGGTCATGAGACTGACTTGGATTTAGGACACTATGAAAGATTCATTAACTACAAGCTTTCTAAGGATTCTTGCATAACTGCGGGAACCATATACAAGAGACTTCTAGAGAAGCAGAGTTCCACTATCTCTGGAGACACTATCCAAGCTGTTCCCCATTTAATTAATGAGATACACGATTCCATTGACATCCTTCTAGATAAAGGAAGCGACTTCCTACTTATAGAAATAGGGGGAACTGTAGGGGATATAGAGGCCATTCCTTTTTTGGAGGCTGCAAGCCGCTTCCGAAGGAGACATGGAGAGAGGAATGTGTACTTCATACATGTATCTCCAGTATTCAGCCTCAAGACTTCAGGAGAGTTTAAGACCAAGCCTACACAGCATTCTCTAAAGGAGCTCATCTCCTACAACATATGTCCAGATCTCCTAGTTCTACGTTGTCCCTTTAGACCAGAAGCTAATGTAAAGGCCAAGATAAGTAAATCCACTGATATTCCTGAGGAGAATATCCTTTACTGTCTAGATGCTGAAAGCATATATCTAATAGCTCAGAATCTTTACGAAGAGGGGATACATAGGAAGATATGTGAATACTTTGGTCTACAGCATGAGGGAAAGAATATAGATGCTTGAATATCTAGAACTTCCAAGATCCTATCTAAGGATAAGAAGCCCATGAAGATTGCCATGGCAGGAAAGTATTCGGCCGCTTCTGATGCCTATATCTCCATAATAGAGTCTTTGAAGCTTGCTTCCCACGAGCTTAATATAGATCTCAAGATAGATTATTTCTCTGTAGATGACCTAGATAATCTGGATGTTTTAAAGGACTATAAGGCTATCTGTGTTCCCCACGGCTTTGGGAGTAGAGGAGTATCTGGCAAGATCTCAGTCATCAGATATTGTCGAGAGAACAAGATTCCTTTCTTGGGAATATGCTTTGGAATGCAGTTGGCATGCATTGAATACATGAGAAATGCTTTAAACAGGGATTGTGATAGCGTTGAGATAGATCCTGATACTCCTTTGGATTTAGTCATTCAATTATCTAGCAAGGAGATGAGGTTGGGAGGCAAGAAGATATCCATATCTGATGGCACTTTGGCCAAGGAAATATATGGGAAGTCTGAGATATGCTCAAGACACAGGCATAAGTATTTTTTAAATCCCAAATACATTCCTGAATTCAAAGACTCTGATTTGGTAATTTCAGCTTTCTCCAAAGAGGGGGGGGAGGAAATAGCTGAGATGGTTGAATTGAAGAATCACCCTTTCTTTATAGCCACCCAATTCCATCCCGAATTTGATACTACTGTCATGGAAGTATCTCCTTTATTCATGAGCTTCTTAAGAGCTGGATCTAAGTAGGTGCAAAAACCAAGGGGTACTAGGGATTTATTTGGAACGGAGATATTCAGATACAGGGAGATTACATCTAAGCTTAGGAGGATATTAGAAAGATACGGTTATACGGAGATCAGAACCCCCACTTTTGAGCATAAGGAAGTCTTCTTAGGGTGTGAAGATGACTTCCTGCTCTCCAATAAGGAGATCTTTCATATAGAAGGAGGGAAGTACATATTACGACCAGAGAACACTGCGTCAGTAGCTAGAGCTGTTTGTGAGAATAAGCTTATTCATACTGAGGTACTTCCCCTTCAGTACTACTACTTAGGATCCTTCTTCAGATATGAAAGACCTCAGAAAGGAAGGTATCGGGAATTTACTCAATTTGGAGTCGAGAAGGTAGGAGGCGCCTCAATAGAAGATGATCTGGAGATAATACTGCTCGTTTCTGAGATCCTGAGAAGCTTCGGCCTAAATCTAGAACTTTCCCTTAACTATTTAGGGAATAAGGAAGTTAAAGCGGCTTGGAATGAGCAATTAAAGAGTTACTTTCGCCCTTTTAAAGATCAGCTTTCTGAAGTCTCTAGAGAGAGGATAGATTCCAATCCTTTGCGTATTCTTGATGACAAAGAGGACTCTAAGCTTGATTTCGTTAAGAATGCTCCCCCAATAAAGTCCTTCTTCTCGGATGGAGATAAGGAGAGTATCTCCAGAATTGAGGAATTCCTGAAGGTATCTAGAATCTCCTTTAATTGAGATCCATCCCTAGTTAGAGGGATAGATTACTACACTGGACTTATATATGAATGAAAGTATAAGGACTTAACAGTCATTGCTGGAGGAAGGTATGATGAGCTCTTTAATGGTTTTGGAGCATCCATTCCTTCTTTGGGATTCGCCATAGGGATAGAGCGCTTTAAGGATTTACTTGAGGAATGTGGATATGCTTGGGAGAATCGGGAACCTCGCCCTATTTACATAGCTTCCCTTTTAGGTTTAGATACCAATCTATTGGAAGCTATCTCTACTATCCGAAATAATGGTTTTGTAGTTAGGACTAATTGAGGAATTAATAGCATTAAGAAACATCTAAAGAGAGCTGTTGCATTGAAGTCTAAAGCCATTCTTATATATGGAGATAGGGAACGCGAAGAAGGGAGAGTTACTATTAAGGATTTAGATTCCCAAGCGGAAGTATCCATATCTCTCAGAGATACAGAGTCTCTACTTAAGCATATAAGTTAAACGTGTTTATAGCCTGCAAGGATTACTATCGAAAGGGTAATAGGATATTTCTTACTAAGGCAGGAATCGAAAGGCACAAGAGGATAAAGCTTACGGGAACTAAGGTACCTAAGTTCTTTAAGCTTAAGTTAATAATGCCAGATGAAGAAGAGGAGTTTGAGGAAGATGAGGAAATCGGGGAGCAGACTCCCTTTTGAATTTGATCTCAAATAATTAATTTCCCTTGCCCAAGGAGACGTAGTCCCAGAAGGGAGGAAAGCTATCACGATATAGAGAGTAAGATAAGGAAGTATCTCGAGAAGGAATTAAATACCACCTTCATCAGCTACACACCCCGCAAGTATGATGTCTTTGACAATTTAGATTCCAGCCATCTACAACTATTAGGGGGAGTTCCTGATGGAGAGGAGATATCGGAATCGGGGGAGATTCTTTCTGTCCTAGAAATTAAGACTATTACCAATATAAAAGGGAAGGGCAATGAGGAAAGTCTGAGTGAGATTCCCCTATCCTATCTTCTCCAGATCTCTCTGTACATGTATCTACGTAATGTAGAGGAGGGATATATATGCATTACTCATTTAGGAGCGGAGAACTGAAGCAATATAGATACTCTGCTTCTTAACTCTTCTCTTGTAAGTATTCCCCATAAAGAGGATCCTATATCAGGAATATTAGAATCTCCTATCTCGGATATAGGAGATTGTGAATTCGAATATAGAGTAACTAAGGTTTATACGAATAACGATGGCAGGGATAATCGACTAACTCTATTTAAGATTCAAGTTAACTTAGAAAAATACGACATCCTAATTCGAAAGCTATGTGATTGGTACTCTGAGCATCAATACGTTAGTCCTGAGATGACGGATAAGGAATTAAGTAAGCTTATTGAATTTAACAAGAATCTTTAGTGGAGCTCAATCCTGAACAGGCGAGAGCCGTAAAAGCTCCACCTAAGCCTATACTAGTAATAGCTCCGGCGGGCACCGGCAAGACAAGAGTCCTGACGGAGCGAATTATCTATCTCATAGAGAGTAATATAGCCGCTCCTGATGAGATACTAGCCATCACCTTCACCAATCTAGCCGCCAATGAGATGGTTAGTAGGGTGGAGAATCGCATCAAGGATAAGCACAGAATTCCTGATGCCATTGGAACTATACATTCCCTATTTGGAGAGATATTAAGGAAGGACATAGGATTAGTCTGTAGGAATAGAAACTTTAACTTCGAGATAACTTATGGAGACTTTCAAGATTCCATCTTCAGAAAGGCATTAAATAAAGCTAAGACTGAATCCAAGTTCAGTCGCTACTCTCTCAAAGACTTAAAGGATCTAGTATCCAAATACAAGATCTCTATGCATTTAGGGACAGATGCCCTGACCCCCATAGAGCTACATAAGGTAAGGGAGGTATTTGATGAGTATGAGAAGATTTTGGAGGAGAAGAATCTTCTCGATTTTGATGACGTCCTAATATTCGTAGATAAGCTTTTTCATGAGGTTCCCATCATCCTAGAGTTCTGACAGAACAAGTACAAAGCTATTCTGGTAGATGAATGTCAAGACTTAGATGAGATCCAATTTCGAATTATCAGAAAGCTCGTTGAAAAGGAGAATCCCAATTTCTTTGCAGTAGGAGATCCCAACCAATGTATCTTCATATTCAAAGGTGCTAAGGAGAATATATTTGAGGAATTCAAGAATCTGTTCGAGGATTTCGAGGAGATAGAGTTAGTTACTAACTATCGGTCAGACAAGAGCATAGTTAAGTATTCAAATGAGAAGAAGATACTTCCTAGACCAGCAATTTCTAAAGCTCACTCCAAAGAGCAAGGCTGTATATCCTTTCTTCCCTACGTAGATAATCTCCTAAAGGAAAAACTGCTCATTCCAAATATTGACCTCTCTAGGTGATCCGTGCTCTTCAGATATAACAACGACGCCCGTTTTTTGGTTGATCAATTAATTGAGAATAGGATACCTTTCAGAACCTCTCACTTCTATTTACTAGAGGATCCAGCCATTGAGAAGATAGTTAATTACTTAAAGGTAATATACTTCGATAACTCAAAGCCTCTTAAGACGATTCTCCATAGCAAGGATTTAGCCCTAGATAAGCATACAGTTAAGGAGATATGTGCGGAGGGTAATTATGTGGGGAGCACTCTCTTCAGTTTCCTAATACATGAAACCGAATGGCTTGATCTTCCCATTAGTGATTCTGACATATCTAAGCTAGGTATCTTTCTAGAGAGAATTAAGCGTCTAAGGAGAATGGAAAAGGATTACCTAGCGGGATTAGTGGAGTCCATAGTACCCATTATTTTCATGGGCAAGATAACTCCAGCAACTAGAGATAAGATAGATCTATTTATTCTTTGGCTGGACACCATCCAAGTAGAGAAGACCCTATTTTCTGCCGAGGAGATAGTGGTAAATATGATTAGCTATGCTGAGATTTCCAAGGAGGATATAAATGCTAAAAGACATAATTACCTTACTCTTAGTACCATTCACAAGACTAAGGGCTTAGAGTGGGAGAATGTAATAGTGCTAAGATATGAAGAGCTCCAGAAGTCTTCCACTAAGAGTGGAAATGATAAATACCTAGAATACGTGGCCATTACTAGAGCCAAGAATAATCTCTTTTTAATTCAATAGCCATATGGATAGGAGGCTCATTAAGGATCAGCCACTTGAGGAGAATTCTGTTTGACATATAGCTGGGTTCTTGAGAGTAAGTAAGAGCCTAGGAAAGCTCTTATTTACCAATATAGAAGACGTCTCAGGCTCTATACAAGTGCTCTTTAAGGGAGAGCAAGCTCAAGAGCTTCTTAAGATAAAGAGGGAATCTGTGCTCTCCGTGGAGGGCATCTTAAAGAAGAGAAAGAGTATTAATCCCTCAATTCCACTGGGGGAATGGGAATTAATAGCTGAGAAGTATGAAGTCCTTTCGGAAGCCAGAAAAGTCTTACCTTTTGAACTTACTTCCGCATCCGATAGACCACAAGAAGCTACAAGACTGAAGTATCGTTATCTTGATATACGACGTGAAGTTAAGGCTAATCTAATTAGTAAATCTGAGATCCTAAGAATCTTCAGAGATCACTTAGTCCATGAGAACTTCATGGAAGTCTTTACCCCTTCCCTCTCTATCTCCAGTCAAGAAGGAGCTAATACTTTTGACACGAGGGTTCTTAGAGAGAAGAAAGAAGCCATCTTCTCTCTATCCCAATCACCCCAACTTTACAAGCAACTCCTCATGATAGGAGGCCTAGAAAGGTACTTTCAGATCGCCAATTGCTTCCGTTTAGAGGATCTAAGAGCTGATAGGCAATATGAGTTCTTTCAAATAGATATAGAGATGGCATTCTCTAATCAAGAGAAGCTATTCTCCATCATAGAGACAGCTCTTTCCAAAATATGATCTCAATTTAAGAAGAGTGAGCTTCCTACTCCATTCCCACGCATATCTTATGATGAGGCTCTGAAGCGTTATGGCTCCGATAAGCCAGATCTAAGATATGAATTTCTCATCGATGACCTCTCATCTCACTTCAAAGAACTCTCCAAGGCTAATGGTCATGATGAGGCTCATGGGCTATTCATACCGGATATAGAGATATTTCAAGTAGAGGAGAAGTGAATCAACTCCATTATCACTAAGAACAATATCTATATTTTGAAGATTCAAGATGGGAAAGTGATGAGAAGCTCCCTCATGAATATGTCCTACGAGGATATCTCCATTCCTGAAGTATCTTGCCCTCTAAGCTATAAGAATGGAACTCTCATCTTAGTTACATGTGATGAGCTTACTCGTAAGAATGCCCTTACTTCCTTAGGCTCTCTAAGGATGCATTTCTCTAAGCGCCCTAAAGCGCAGCTGGAGCAAGAATATAAATTTGCATGAATAGTAGATTGACCACTCTTCGAATATAACGAGCTCCAAGGAAAGTGAGTGGTGGCTCATCACCTCTTCACGAAGCCCGCTTCCGGAAGTGTGGGATTCGATATCAAAGGGGAGAGATCTATGGGATATGACTTAGTTCTTAATGGAGTGGAACTGGCCTCAGGATCAGAGAGGAATAATGATCTAGATGTTCAAAACTATATCTTCTCTTTAGCTGGATTAAGCACTCAGGAGATAGAGGATAACTTTGGCTGATTCTTGGAGGCCTTTAATTATGGAGTGCCTCCACACATGGGGATAGCCATAGGAGTAGATAGGTTAGTTCAGATGATATTGGGAGTTTCAAGTATTAGAGAAGTAATAGCTTTCCCTAAGAATAATCATGGGATCTGCCCCTTAACTAATGCTCCTAAATTACTCTAATGGCTTCCTATGATCCTAAAGCCATTGAGGAGAAATGGATATCCGCATGAGATGATGCATCCCTCTTTAAGTTCAAGGACGATTTAAATTCCAAGAAGTTCTACATACTAGACATGTTTCCCTACCCCTCTGGGGCGGGATTACATGTGGGTCATGTGAAGGGCTATTTGGCCACTGATATTTGAGCTCGCTTTCAAAAGATGAAGGGCTATACAGTTCTTCATCCCATGGGATGAGATGCATTTGGACTTCCGGCAGAGCAGTATGCCATTCAAACGGGTAACTCTCCAATAGACTTCACCAATAGAAATATAGATAACTTCAGGAAGCAATGCAAGAGACTCATGCTTTTCTATGACTGAGATAGGGAGATTAATACTTCAGATCCTGAGTACTATAAGCACACCCAATGAATCTTCTCCCAGATGTACAAGCACGGCCTTGCTGAATTGAAGGATAGCTTAGTTAATTGATGTGAGGAGCTCAATACTGTGTTGGCAGATGAAGAGATAATAGTGGGAGATGATGGGAAGAGGTATTCGGAGAGAGGGAATTATGAAGTTACTTCCAAGAAGATGAAGCAATGAATTCTCAAGATTACTGAGTATGCGGATGAACTTCTAGAGGATATACAACTTCTAGATTGACCAGAGAATATCAAGAAGATTCAGGAGAACTGAATTGGGAAGCAGAATAAGTACAGATTCTCATTTAAATATGGGGATTCTGAATACTTCTTGGATCTTGATTCTCCCGACAGCATTAAGAATCTTAAAGCCATAGGAATCCACTCCTTCTCTAGGCTTTCACAAGAGCTGGGAATCACCAGGGAAGAAGGCCTTAATATTCATCTATCTTCAGGAGATCACAAGATCCCAGTTAGATTCATAGAGAATGTAGATTTCCGATCGGAGGACTTACTTCCCATCTTAGATGATGAATATGAAGGAACTCCTCTCAGGGATAGCATCCCTGTAACCACCTACAAGTTAAAGGACTGAGTCTTCTCAAGACAGAGATACTGGGGAGAGCCTATTCCTGTTCTTTTTGATTCTGATGGAGCTCAAGAATTGGATGAGGAGCTCCCTGTAATACTGCCTAGAGATATTGAATACTCATCTAAGAGATCTGGATTCTCGCCCTTAATTAATTGCAAGGAGTGGATTAATGTTGAAAGAGCTGGGAAGCTATATATCAGAGAGAGCAGTACCATGCCCAACTGGGCAGGTTCCTCATGATATTTCATAGCCTACCTATTGAAGAAGGATGATGGGGGATATCATGACTTAGATTCTCCCGAAGCTAAAGATATCTTGAGAAGATGACTTCCTGTGGATGTCTATGTGGGGGGGCAAGAGCATGCAGCTATGCATCTTCTATATGCTCGCTTTTGACACAAATTCCTTCATAAGTTAGGAATAGTGAGCACCAAAGAGCCCTTTAAAGCTCTATTTAATCAAGGAATGGTGTTGGGCTCTGATGGAACTAAGATGTCCAAATCAAAGGGTAATTATGTGAATATAGATGAGATGATAGATCTCTATGGAGCTGATGTATTACGTCTTTATGAAGCCTTCTCCGGACCCACCACCCTTTCATTCAAGTGGGAGGAATCTGGAATGAAGGCTATGCAGAAGTGACTTGGAAAGGTATTTCACTTCTTTTCAGAATTGGAGAAGTATTCTGTAGCGGAAGATGATGGAGAGGTGAATGTGGCTGAGAATAAGTTAATTAGCAATGTGGAATCTGCGATTCCCATGATGAAGGTGAATTTGGGAGTATCTGAGATGATGATATTCCTGAATGAGATTCAGAGACTTGGAAAGTATAGCTTTAAGTCCTTAAGAAGCTTTCTTCAGATTCTGAGCCTTTACGCTCCAGCTACTGCAGAAGAATTGTGGAAGGAATTCTTGAAGGGAGGGGACTTCCTTCTCAATTTAAAATGGCCTGAGCTTAATTCCAATTTGGGCGAAGTATTCCAAGAGTACAAGGTCTTTATTAAGGGTAAGTTTAAATTCCTTATTAAAGCTCCTATGAATGCCTCTGAGGGGGAAGTAAAGGAGTTAGTTAATCAGAAAGGAAGTTATTCGAATATCCAAGTAGTTACAGAGAAGAAGATCGTATTAGTAAGCTAATCCTTTCACATACATCACTTCTGAGAGGATACAAATACCTTATCTTGGGTATCTTCAGGCATATCGTAAGTTAGCTGTTCTTGACATTTCTCACTAAACTGACGCCTCTCATCAGCACTCTTAGTATTCTCTTTGGTGTATCCATCCACCCCTATAACCTTGTCAGCTTCTTCCCCCTCAAAGGCTTCGCCGTATTTTTCAAATATCTTGTTTCATCTTCCTAAACTCTCATCATCGGAGTCGTTATATGAAGGGAGGGATACATATCCCTCTGACTTCAATTTCTCCTTGATATTATTAGGAACTGTACATCATCTCTTTACTGTCTCACGCTCTCCTTCTTGTATTCCAGAGCCCAACTTCTCCTTACATCAATTCTTCAATTGATCAGCTACATCACTCTTTGCAGAGCTCTTACTTATGGAGCTAATTAAAAGATTTCCCTCAGCTCTAGAATATGCATAAGAGAGATCCCTTCACCTCTCTGAATCCTTATTAGAGCTGGTATCCAGCAGAACCTTACCTTCAAATAATGGCTTCTCTTCTTCCCGTGTCGTATTACTTATTAATTTCTCTCCCCCAGCTAAACTAAAGTAACTTATTCCACCAACTCCACAGCAGCCTAAAGCGCCAAGGGCTATTTTTAATTTCAATAGGAGATATCTTCTTTCTGCTTATAACAAAAAAGTAACTTCTGAAGCTGGTAGATGTTGGAAATCCAAGTTGGAGGAACCTGTATCTGTCTTTTTCTTAAAGTGGGTAAGAATTAAATCTAAGATTCTTGCTCTTCAACTTCCAGAAGAACCTTTCCTTTCCAATCAAGCTCTTCTTGCAGAAATATTCGACTCATATAACTTCCCTTTCTTCTTAACTTGAATAGCTAAGGTCTTCTATAGTATGGATTTAAATGCTCAAGACTTAAGCTACTTATGCCTTTCCTTTCAAGGGGATGAGTCAAAGACTGGGGATATTATAGGAGAGCTTCAAGGGGCAGGAAAAGAAGCTCTACTGAGGGTAATGAATAGACATTCAGTTAACTTTCGATCTCAAAAAATGATGAACTTTGTGAATAGTCAAATGGATTACTGAAAATCTAATTCAGATAATCCAGAAATAAAAGAAGAAGCTAAGTGATATATGGAGGAAGTTAATAAGTTGAAGCTTGAATTAGACTCTCTGTTGGGGGGTAGTTAAATTACTATCTGAGCAGTATTGTTGAGCATCCAAGAAGTCTTGATTGCTGCCTAATCAAGTATCAAAGTAAAAAGTTTCACATCACTGCTGCAAAGCTTCGTGATCGGGGCCTATAAGAATTCCCAAGATATCTTTTCTATCCGCTAATTTAGATTGAATATCTGCCATCTTAGGAGATAAACTAACAGTAATTCTCTTTAATCTATCGTTAGCAGACGTCCACTTACTACCATCTCTCACCTCGCCAGTAATCATCCCAGTCAATTTATCCTTATTATTGAAAGTACAGAATCTCTGAACTACCTTAAGTCTTGAATTGTCATTTCCGTAATTCCTATCTAAATTCCTGTAACACCAAGTCTGTACTTGCTCCTTAGTAAACTTACCATCACGACCCCTTAAAGAAACCAAATCAGGCATCAATCTAAATCCCTCATCAGATAAGGTGTTTAACTCATTAGCCCTATTGTCTCAAGCCGTTTCATTGACGGGAATAATAGTTCCAAACAACTTCTCCCTTATTCGTCTCTGGATTGGCTTTACTGTAGAGATCTCTCTTTGAGAATAGAGGTAACTTCCAGCAATCGCAGCACCACCCACTCCAAGCACACCAGCTTTAGTAAGTACGTTCATAGGAGGGTGAAAAATATATTTATGTATTCTGATCTTTAAATCTTTATCTCGTTACTTTCCTTTTACAACTGGAGTCTTGGGTTCTGGATTTACAAAACATCATTCTTTAACTCTTGCATATTCCCCTTCAGCTTCATGTTTAAATTCCTTATCTTTCTCTTTAGTGCATCACTCCTGAATCTTGCTATTATCTATTTCTGAAGGAGGTTTCTTATCCTCTAACTTAATGAAATTCTCATTCTTCTCCTTGTAAAGTCCAACCTTCTTACTTCAATCACTCTCCTCTTGCAATCCTTCCTTAGTTAAAGCTTCTTTAATAGTTATCTTAGATAAACATCAAGCAGAAAAGCCTTGATATGTGCTATCGTGAATGTTGGTAAAGTACTTCTTCTGAGTCTTTTGACATCATTCCCTTAGAAACTCTCATACCTCCTTTACCTTCCCTTTACTCCTTCTATCTCTATTATCTAAACCACTAACTAAGCCCTCCTTCTCAACTCTCTTATATAGCTCTCCCTTTTCCTTCCACTTATCTTCAGATGAAATTAATTCTCTCTTCTTAGTACGGATGTGATCCTCTATAGTAGTTCCATTAGGACCCCCAGAAGCATAGTAACCTGCTGTACCAACACCTCCTACAAGTAATGCCCCTGTTATTCCCTTTTGAATTAACTCCATTTATCCTCCACCTCCAACTCCAGCGGAAGCTGCCTTCTCCTTGCAATAAGTTTTGGCATCTTTAAAATCTGGATCCTCTTCCCCCATTCAAATCTCGGAATAGAAGCCTTCACATCAAGTCTTAAGAGCATTCTCATCTTTGGTAACTCCACCCTCTCCCTTCAGCTTGTTCTTTATAGCTTTCATGGTATTAGAAAGAGTTCCATTCTCATTCTTAAGACTATCTTGCACTGTAGTTCATTTTGATGTCTCGCTCCCATTAAGAGCGGAACTACCTAATTTATCTTTGTTGTTATAAACACAGTAGTCCTGAACATTCTTGAATCTAGTATCTCCCTCTTTAAATGTGGAATCTAAGCTTTCAATGCATCAATCTCGAATCCCTTCTTTAGTGAAGCTGGGATTCTTTAACTTAGATAAACTCTCATGCAGTGTATTGGAAGTAGCTGAAGTAAGTGTAGCTACCCTAGCACTCCAAACACCATCATCTTCCTTTGCTACTACAAACCCCTTTACCTTCTCTCTAACCTTAATTGGTTCATCAAATGCTCCATATTTATAGGCAATAAACCCTCCACCGGCTCCTCCAGCTCCCGCCAAGGATACCGCCCCTACTTTAGTTAGATCCATTGGTTACTGCACTTCCAGAAGCGGGCTTGGTTGCCTTAGGTTGCTCTTTTGGTTGAAAACATCATTTCTTAACTCTTAGGTAAGTCTGATCCATTTCATGCTTGAAGGATTCCTTCTCCTTCTGTTCACACCACTCTTTAATGTCATTCCCTTGGACTTCAGCTTTCTCTGGAGGTTTCTTAGGGGTTGTAGAGGGTTTTGGAGTTATAAATCCGGAATCTAGATTCTTATCCTTATCTTTAAATTCAGTTGCTTTATCGCCTCAATTTGTCACCTTTTGAAGACCCTCGTCTTGTAAATCCTGTTCTATTGTCTTGGTCTTTAAGCACCAAACAGAGAACTTCTGGTAAGTCTCATCATGAATATTGGTGAAGACTTTATTTCCTGTAGAGGTGCATCAGTTTTTCAGAATTTGCCATAGCTTAGTCCTAGTTCTGTCTCTAGGCTCAACACTACTGATTATTTCTTCTTTTGAAGCTCCCTTGTAGGCTTTATCTTTTTCTTGTCAAACTGTATCTTCACTAATTAACTCTCTCTTCTTAGAGGTAATGTGATCTAGTAAGGTAGTCCCATTACCCTTCTGGATAGTGTGATATCCCACAGCCCCCACCCCACCAGCAACAAGAGTTGCCACTAAGCCCTTCTGTATTAGCTCCATGATTCAAATGGGTGGCGGCTTATGGAGATAACTCTATTCTGTTAATAAGTTTTATGTTGTAGGTTACTTGGCCTTACTTCTCTGAATACGATTATGAATAACTAGGATTAATCCACATACCGAAGCGAATGAGAAATAGATACAAGCACAGACTTTAATAATTGGTCTCATCTAGTAATTAAGCAGGAAGTATGCAGAACTCTTTGACATTCTGAAACTTCAAGTCATCTTCCCCTTTGAAGGGATAGGAATAAGCCTCTTTACATTTGGCTTTTAATGCATTCCCTCCCTCGTTATTAGAACCTGTGGTACTCCTTATAGTCTTAAAGAATTTACTTATCTTTGACTCATCTGCAGACGCCAGTTTGTTAAATAGAGTACTCAACTTGCTATCTCCGTCTTGAGTACTATCTTCGATTATATTGCCACTGCCCAACTTCTCCTTGATTGAGTAAGTACAATACTTTTGAACATTTTGAAATAATAAGTCTTCTTTGTGACTGAATTTGCCCTTCAAGGAATCTGAGCACCACTTCTTCAGATTCTCGACGGTGGCTGAATCATTCTTATCTTTAATTTCTTTCAATTCGGGAACCAAATTCCCATTAGATCCCTTAAGAGAAGAGAGTCTAGCTGACCATTCTGTGGAGTTAGCTTCAGTAGATAGTAAAGTCCCTCTAAGCTTCTCGGCTAGAGAAATATGTCGATTAAGGTATTGATAAAGACCAAATCCTGCTGCTCCGGCTGAACCGCATCCCACCAAAGAAGAGGCTACCTTCGCAATACTATTCATTCTTACTTACCGCTTTAGGCTTCGCATTAGGATCATCAAAACACCATCTCTTCACGCTTGCATAAGGAGGTTCATATTCATGTCTAAAAGGCTTTTCTTTCTCAGTCTTGCAGGTATCTTCAATATCTTTATTCTCAATAGGCTTCTTCTCTCCTTTGGTCACAGGGGGTTTCGGCTTTACAAATCCAGAGTCAGTATTTCCTTCGGCATTAAATTCTTTTACCTTCTCAGTCCAATTCGTAGTTTCTGTGAGGCCTTCATTTTTTAAAGTCTCATTCAAAGTTTTAGGCTTTAAGCATCAAATAGAAAACTTCTGGTAGGTATCATCACTCAAGTTGGTAAAGACTTTACTTCCTGTGGAGGTACATCACTTTTTAAGACGCTCCCATAACTTAAACTTAGTTGTATCCCGCGGCTCTAAACCACTAATCAGATCTTCTTGTGGAGCAGTCTTATAGGGTGTATCCTTCTTTTCTCATTCGGAATCCTCACTAATTAACTCTCTCTTCTTAGAAGTAATGTGATCTAGTAAGGTAGTCCCATTACCTTTCTGGATAGTGTGATATCCCACAGTCCCCACCCCACCAGCAACAAGGGTTGCTACTAAGCCCTTCTGTATTAATTCCACGATCTCAGTCCTTGATATCTAGTTAATGTAAAAACTGTTTTATGGATATTAATTATTAGTATCTTTTATTAGAATTAAAAGGCTGTCAATGTCTGTACACTATTTAGCGGCGTTAGCTCTTCAAACTTTAGTTCCTTTTGCATCTTCAGCCGAAGCAAGCAGTGCTGTTAAGGTTGGCTATTCTGATGTAGCTAATGAGTATGCTTCTTTAAAGTATTCCAATGGTTATCTGAGATTCTGAGATGATGTTCACGGAAGAGTTGATTTAAGAACCACTAAAGTTCACGAAATTTATTCCGATTCTAAGTCCTCTAAGTTCTTCAAGAAAGTTAAAGGGGCAGATGGGGATACCTGAAAGGGTTTAGTTCTTTTTTGTAAGAAGATGAGAGATAAGATAGAGAATGGTAAGGACTTAACTAACAGACAACTAAAGCTTGTTGGTTGGTGTGACAAGGGAGATTCAATTCCTAGAAGCAAGGAGATGAATTCCCGTTCTTATTGGGTTGATCAGTTAGCTAGAACTAAATATAAGGCGGAGGATTTTGGATTCTGAGACAAGCTATCAGAGAGAATTGATGAAAGAACCCATAAGCTTTACGATCTTAGACAACAAGGCTACACTGGTACTTTAGAAGAAGTATTGGGAAGGGCTAAATCTGAATGTCAGGTGGTGAGAGATAAGTTTGAAGGTAAGTCTAAAGACAGATTAACTGAAGAAGATTTGAACGTAACTATTCCTAGATGTATTTCTTCTTTGAGAACTAGGTAACTAAGTTCTAATAGGATCCTTCTTTCGTTAGAGATCCTATAAGCTATTTCTTTACAGGATTAGATTTGCCTTCCTTAGGTTGCTCTTTTGCTTGAAAACATCATTTTCTAACTCTTGAATAAGTCTGATCCACTTCATGCTTAAAAGGCTTCTGTTCCGCGTCTTTGCATCATTCCTCAACATCAGTTCCTTGAACTTCAGCCTTTGGTGCTGGTGGCTTAGCCGGAGGTTGAACCCCTTTAGGAGTTATAAATCCAGAGTCTAAGTTCTTTTCTTTATCTTTAAATTCCGTGGCTTTAGTTTGTCAATCTGTAACTTTTTGAAGCCCTTCGTCCTTTAAATCTTGCCCTATCGTTTTATCTTTCAGACATCAAACAGAGAATTTCTGATAGGTGTCATCGTGAATGTTGGTGAAGACTTTATTTCCTGTAGATGTGCATCAATTTTTAAGAATTTGCCATAACTTAGTCTTAGTTCTGTCTCTAGGTTCTACACTACTAATTATTTCCTCTTTCTGAGCCGCCTTGTAGGCTCTATCCTTCTTCTCTCATTCAGAATTTTCACTAATTAATTCTCTCTTCTTAGAGGTAATGTGATCAAGTAAGGTAGTTCCGTTACCCTTCTGAACTGTATAGTATCCCACAGTTCCTACTCCACCAGTAACCAGTGCCATCACTATGCCTTTTTGAATTAATTCCATGATCTCAATTCGTAATATCCAGTTAATGCAAAAGTTGCTTCACGGATATTAATTATTAGTGCTTTTCTATTAAAATTAAAAGATTGTCAATGCCTGTACATCACTTAGTAGCATTAGCTTTTCAATCTATAGTTCCTCTTGCTGCTTCCGTTGAGGTAAGTAGTACTGTTGAGTCTGGCTATTCTGATGTAGCTAATAAGTACGTTTCTCTAAAGTACTCTAATGGTTATCTGAAATTCTGAGATGATGTTCAAGGGAAGGTGGATTTAAGAGCCGAGAAACTTCAAGGTATTTATTCCAACCATAAGACCTCTAACTTCTTTAGAAAAGTAAAAGGCTCAAACAATGACACTTGACAGGGTTTGGTTACTTTCTGTAAGAAGATGAAGGGTAGAGTAGAAAGTGGCAAAGATCTAACTAATAGACAGCTTAAATATGTTGGGTGATGTGATAAGGACTCAATTCCTAGAAGTAAAGGTATGAATTCCCGTTCTTATTGGGTTGATCAGTTAGCTAGAACTCAATATAAAGCTGAAGATTTTGGATTCTGAGACAAGTTATCAGAGCAGACTGGAGAAAGGGTGACCAAGTTCCATGATTTAATGAAATTGGGTTACAAGGGTTCTCTGGAAGAAGTATTAAGGAAAGCTAAGTCTGAATGTCAAATAATAAGAGATAAATTTGGATCTAAGGACAAGCTGCTAACGGAGGAAGATTTGACTACTCATATTCCCAGATGTATTTCTTCTCTAAGAATTAGGTAGTTTACTTTCTACTTTAGCTTTAAAGCATCATTCTTTAACTCGGGCGTACTCCCCAAGTACTTCGTGTTTAAAGTCTTTTGCCCCTTCTTCAGTACACCACTCTTTCATCCGCTCTTTATCTATAGCTTCAGATTCTTTTGGAGCTGGTGGAGATTGCTTTGGTTTAGGTTTAATGAAATTCTCTTTCTTCTCTTGGTAGACTTTTAACTTCTCACTCAAATCACTCTCCTCAGTTAATCCTTCCTTTTCTAAAGCTTGTTTTATTGTTAATTTAGATAAACACCAAAGAGAGAAGCTCTGATATGTGCTATCATGGATATTTGTATAGTACTTCTTCCGAGTCTTCTCACATCACTCCTTAAGAAACTCCCATACTTCCTTAACTCCATTCTTAGTTCTTCTATCTCTGTTATCTAATCCGCTAATTAATTCAGACTTGTCAATCCCTTTATACAGAGTTCCTTTCTCCTTTCTCCTTTCAAGTGTCTGTGGATGAGATTAATTCTCTCTTTTTGGAAGCAATATATTCCCCAATGGTGATTCCATTAGGACCACCAGAAGCATAGTAACCTGCTGTACCAATACCTCCTACTAGTAACGCTCCCGTTATTCCCTTTTGAATTAACTCCATTATTTAAGAACACAATAATCTTGAGATTCCTTTAAATCTGAGTCATTTTCATAATATGGAATCTTGAATTGTCCTAAGCATCAAGCCTTTATTGCTTTATTCCCTGCATTATTGGAATTCCCATTTTCGGTATCTTTAACCTTCTTCAATCCTTCACTAATTGCCGAATTTTGATTTAATGATGTGATGGAATTCCAGATGGTTGTTAACTTACTCTCCCCTTCAGTAGTGGAATCTGTTATCTTGTCTCCCGTTACTTTATCTCCCAGATTGTATGCACAATAAGACAAGATATTCTTGAATACAATAGATGATTTATCACTGAATTCAGATTTCAAAGAAGAAGCGCATCACTCTTGTAAGTCTTGTTCCTTAAGTTCCGCCCCTTTATCTTTCAGATTCTTTAATTCAGAAGTTATATCTTTATCTTGAGCTGTTTTAAGAGTGGCAACTCTTGCTGCTCATTGGGTTGTATCTGTTTTCTTTAGTAAATACTTAGTGTCAATTTTGGAAGAGATTGGATTATGGGATTGAAGATTCTTAACAGCAAAGAATCCTGCTGTTCCAGTTCCTCCAGCAGCCGCGGTTGCTGCTGCTATCTTTCCACTAGTTGTCACTACTTAAACAATGTTGTTGTGCATCTTGAAAGTTGGATTCTTCATTATTGATCCAAGGAGTTTCATAAGCCTCTTCACACCACTTCCTTAAAGCGTGAGCATCTGGACTTTGATTGGCTTTTAATTTAGTTTGAATCTCTGTGATAATGGGTGAAAACGTTCCCACTTTATCCTTTAAAGCATCGCTAACTTTCTTTCATTGACCATTATTCTTCAAATTCCCTCCCGTTTCCGTCGCTTCAACTATGACCTTATTTCCTAACTTATCCTTATTCCTAAATGTACAGTAATCAACTACCTCTCTAAAGATTGAATCCTCCTTGCTATATTCCTTCTCTATTCTTGATGCACACAGATCTCTCAAACTCTCTCAAGTCTTATTCTTGGAAGAGTCTTTTATTTCTTGTAGCTCCAAAGTAAGACTCTCCTTTTTTATAGAGTCCTTCCTAAGAGAGGTTAATCTGGCAGTTCATTGATCCTTATTTTGTTCTCCCTTAGTAGAAAGCAATCTGTTCTTAAGGAGATCCTTTATCTTGGTAGTTCCAGAATCTTTAATTGCTTTAACTCCATAGTAAGAACCAACGCCACCAGTTCCAAAAGCTCCAGCAGTCATGGCTGCTTTTTGAAGAGCATTCATCTCCTATTGAGTAGCCTCTACACAATATGTCTTTGCGTCTTTGAAAACGGGATCCTCCTTCCCTTTAAAGTAGGAAGGATATATGCTTTCGCACCATGTCTTTAAAGCTTGAGTGTTGTCGGTTCCTCCGTTAGAGGCATTTAACTTAGTTCTTATTCCCTTCATGGTGTCACTCATTCCTTGATCGGACGCTTGCTTTAACTTATTATTGGCACTGGATCATTTACCACTAGAGGGAATGCTTCCACTTGCCAAGGCTTCCGTTATTACCTTCTCTCCCAACTTATCTTTGTTATTGAAAGTGCAGTAGTCCCTAACGCTTACAAATAGAGAATCAGTTTCGGATGAGAAGTCCTTCTCTATTTGTTCTTGGCATCATTTCTTTATGTTGGTCTCAGATATTGCTTTGCTGCCTGTGGTCTCTTTAAGCGCACTTAATGATTCTGGAAGATTAGCTTTAGAGCTGACAAGGGTGGATCTATCTTTTCATTTAGAATCGTAAGAACCGTCGAATCCCAATAGCAAATCCCCCAACTTAGACTTTATGCTGATCTTTTGTTCCCCTTGAGGGAGGTATTTGTATCCAAGATAAGTACCTCCAGCTCCTCCCGCAAGAGCTGTAGGGATTGTTAATAGTTTGGCGTTCATGAAAATTGGGGGTCAGAAAGTAATGAAAGGACTTTAGATTGAATCAGTTTTTCTAACTTTAAAAAACCGAGATAATTTTTGTAGCTGTGTTAGCTTTCAAAAGTTATTTATGAATTCATTTGCTGGAAAGGGTTTACTAGCTTCTATTCCCGTTGCAGGAGCGGCGGGAACTGGAGCTTATTTTGGTCTTACAAAGTCCTCTAATTCTGCAGAAACTATACAAAGCAAATTAGAGAAAGAGTTCGAAGGGAAGAAAAGGAAGATTCTTGCTTCTTCCTTAGATGCTATTTGGGAAAAATATAAGGCTCTTTATAAGAAGAAGTTCGGGAATACAAAGGGAATAGAGGAAACTGCTCTACCTAGTTGGTGTGAGGCTACTTTAAAGAAGGAATATTCAGAGAAAGAGTCTTCCATTTACAGCAAGGCATCTGAATTGTGTGTTGTAAATATCAATACTCTGAAGGAGGAATTGGAAGGTGAAGGACTTAAGTTCCTATCCTTTGAAGCTTCAGCAGATTCTAAGTGACAAACGGCGTGAACTAAGTACAACAGCGATAAAGGAGATTTAGAGGTGACTGTTTTGAAAGATTCCTCCGTTAATAGCTCTACTTCTGGAGGCCCCAAATTAAAGGAGTGATGTAAAGCTAAATTGGAGAAGCATATGTATGAGGATTTGGAGGAAGATAAGGCTCTTGATAAGGTGAAGAAGTATTGTGTTGAAGGTAGAGGGACATAGATGAGCGTTCCTACATCTTTAAAGGTAGCTCTTCCAACTGTTGTCGTTCCTTCTGCGGCTGGAGCTTCTTATTTAGTTTTCTTTAAGGAAGGAGAAGTCAAGGATTCTTTGAAGACGTTAGTTACGAAGGAGGGAAAGAGGGTTCTTTTGGATGTTTCCAATGACAATCACGACAACATATGAAGCGAGATAGCTAAGGAATATAAGTCTAATAACTCTATTACTGCAAAAGGGATTTCTAAAGAGGCAGCTGATAAGGAGCAAGTTAAGAATTACTGTAGGACAACCGCTTCTTTAACGGATGTTAATTTGTTGAATACTTATAGAGATCTATGTTCTAGGAGTACATTAAGAGATCAAGTTAACTTAGATCTTAAGTCTAAGAATAAATCTTGATTTACCTCTACTAACACAAGCGATTGGCAATCTTTAAAGGATGCTTATGGTAGTGGAGATGGAGTGAGTTTATTAATTCCTAAAGAAGGTCAAGCAAGTTCTACAGTTGCAAAAACTGATATTACTCCGGAATTACTTATGAAGTGATGTTCATCTATATCCTCTAACCTTTATTTAAATTTAGAGGATCAGAATTACAAGATCGCCAGTTTCAACTGCACTAAATAACTTTTTTAGTTTTAGGAGTCTCTTTACGTTCAAAGCATCACTTCTTAACTCTGGAGTAAGTTTGATCTAATTCGTGTTTGAAGTTGTGGGCTTTATTGGTAGTACATCAAGTCTTTAAATTCTCCTTTGTAACTTGCTTCTTCTTGTTTTCTCCTTTTGCTTTCCCAGTACCTTCTATAAATCTAGAATCCAAATTCTTATTAGGATCATTAAATTCTTTGGTTAACTCCTCCATCTTCTGGTCTTGGAGACTTCAATCTGCCAGACCTTCTGAAGCTAGTTGCGTTTGAATGTCGATGTTATTTAAGCACCATATAGAAAAGCTTTGGTACATCTTATCTTCATAATTTGTAAACACCTTGCTCTTAGTCTTGTCACATCAATTCCTAATTTTCATCCATACCTTAGTGATATTAGAGTCCTTGTTTTCAACTCCATAAATCATCTCTTCACTCTTATCATCCAGGCGTTTGTATATTCCCTCCCTAGTCTTCCATTCACTCTCCTCAGATACAAAAGTCCTCTTCTTGGATTTAAAGTGATCTTCAATACTTACTCCTCCAGATCTACCTACAGAGTAATAGACACATGTGCCGGCTCCACCAACCACCACAGCACCCGCAATGATTTGCTGAACTAACTCCATCAGCTATTTAAGAATGCAATAGCTCTGTGACTCAGTTAGATCTGATTCATTCTCATAATAAGGAACTTGGTATTGCTTTAAACATCAAGTCTTTACAGCATCACTTCCTGCATTGCCCGTATCTCCATTTTGAGTTCCTTTAACTTGCTTCAATCCCTCACTTATCTTCCCGCTTGCATCTAATCCTTTAATAGTGGTTCATATGGCTCCTAATTTGGTGTCAGTCTTTTCTGTGGAGTTAGTTATCTTAGTTCCAGTTACTTTGTCCCCTAGGGTGTATGCACAGTAAGTTAGGATATTTTTGAATTCCGTAGTTTCCTTATTGCTGAATTGGGATTTCAAAGATGAATTACATCACTCTTGTAAATCTCCCTCTTTGAGGGAATCTCCTTTATCTTTCAAAGTCTTCAATTGGGCAGTTATATCTGCATCCTGAGCGGATTTAAGAGTAGTAACTCTCGCTTTTCACTGCTCCGAATCTGTGGACTTAAGTAGGTATTTGGTATCTATTTTGGAGGCTATTGAATTGTCTTCAGTTTGAATATTTCTAGCAATAAAGTATCCGGCTGTTCCAGCACCTCCAGCAGCTGCCGCAGAAGCAGCCATCTTTGCACTAGTTACCACTTTCTAAGCAATATTGCTTTGCATCCTTAAAATCGGGATTGTCATTATTGGTTCAAGGAATTTCATAAGCAGCTTCACATCACGTCTTTAAAGCAGTGTTATCTGCTCCAGAAGCAGCAGAAAGCTTTTCCTTAACTTTCGCTAAAGCCTCAGAAAGCCCATCATTCTTGCCCTTTAATGTTTCATTAGCTTTTTGTCACTTGGTAGATACCGAATCTTCCTTTATTAATGTTCCTCCAAGCTTATCTTTGTTCCTGAATGTACAGTAACTAATAACCTCCATGTATTCTGAATCCTTATCAGAATATTTCTCTCCAACTCTCTTTGCACATCAGTTTCTAAGATCTTCCCAAGTCTTACCTGAGGATGCAGTCTTTATTTCTCTCAATTCTGTGGTAAGAGTTTCAGCCTTTACAGCCTCCTTCCTTAGGGAAGCTAACCTATCTTCTCATTGAGATTTATTGGCATCTCCTCGGGTAGAAAGTAGGCGATTATTAATTCGATCCCTTATTTTTGAAATTTGGGAATCTTTGAAAGTCTTGATTCCATAGTAAGCACCCATACCTCCCGTTCCGGCAGCACCAAGCATCATTGCTGCTTTGGAAAGGGAATTCATTCTCTATTGAGGCGCCTCTACACAATATGCCTTGGCGTCTTTAAAGTCAGAGTCTTCCTCCCCTTTAAAGTAGGCAAGATAGATATCTTCACACCATGCCCTAAGCGCCTTGGTATCTGTTCCTCCAGAAGTGGCAACTTTGGTTTTTATGCCTTTCATAGTTTCACTCATTCCCACTTCCGGAGCGTCACTTAACTTCTTATTGGCCTTAGATCACTTGCCATCTGCCTTAATATCGCTATTTGTTAATTCTTCTGATATGGCAGTCCCTCCGATCTTATCCTTGTTATTGAAGGTACAGTAATCTCTAATATTCACAAATAGAGAATCCCCTTCGGAAGAGAACTCCTTCTCTATTTGATCTTTACATCATCCTTTTATGTCATCAGCAGAGATGGCTTTAGGATCTGTGGATGATCGTAGTTTATTTAAAGATTCGGGAAGATTGGTCTTGGAACTAACCAACTTAGCCCTTGCTTGTCACTTGTCAGAGAAGTTATCTCCGAATTCCAAAAGTAAGTCTCCCAACTTGGACTTTATGCTTACTTTCTGCTCTCCTTGATGTAGGTACTTGTAACCTAAATAAGTACCTCCAGCACCACCTGCAAGAGCTGTAGGAATTGCTAGCAATCGAGCATCCATAACTAGGATCAGAAGGTAACGGAAGAGCCTTTAATATGGCTAGTTTTTCTATTCTTAAAAAACTAAGACTGCGCTTGTAACTATGCTAGCTTTTAATAGATTATGAGTACTTTAGAAGGGAAAGGATTTCTGGCCGCTATTCCTGTTGCGGGGGCGGCAGGAACTGGAGCTTATTTTGGTCTTGTAAAGTCCTCTAATTCTAAAGAGACCATAAAGAGTAAGTTAGAGCTTTCGTTAAAGGGGAAGGCTCGTAAGATCCTTACTTCTAAAACAGACGTTATTTGAGAGAAGTATAAAGTCCTATATGAGAAGTCATCTCAGAAGATAAGTGGTGTTAATAAGAATGAGCTACCTAATTGGTGTTCCACCACTTTAGAGAAGGAGTATTCCGATAAGGAATCCCCCCTTTACGACAATGCATCGAAGTGATGTGTTGCGAATACTAATACTCTTAAGAAGGAGTTGGAATCTAAGGGGATTGCTTTTTTATCTTTTGAGGATGGAAGCGATTCTAAATGACAACATGCCTGAACTAAGTATGAATCCGAGAAAGCTTCTCTTACGATTACAGATGACTCATTAAAGAGCTTGACAAGTGATGCAAATGCGGGAGGGCCGAAGTTGAAGGAGTGATGTAAGGTTAAGTTGGAGAAGTATATGTATGAGGATTTAGGGGAGGAGAAAGTGGAGGATAAGGTTTCTAAATATTGCGTTGAAAGAAAGGACTAGTCCTTCTTCTTAGACTGTTCTTGTCTTCCAAAACACCACCTCTTAACTCTTGAGTAATCTTGATCTCTCTCATGCTTAAAGGTAATCACCTTCTTTTCAGAACACCATTTCTTTAAATCTTCTTCAGTAACCTTCTTCTTAGAACTCTTCTCTATATTCTCTCCCGTACCCACTATAAATTTAGAATCAAGATTCTTTTCTGGATCATTAAATTCCTCCACCCTTTTCTTCATTTCCCCATCATCGGAACTTAAATCCTTCAAACCCTCTTGTTTTAATTGAGCTTGAATATCAATGTTCTTCAAGCATCACTGAGAGAAACTCTGATACATCTTGTCATCATAATTGATGAACACCTTGCTCTTAGTCTTCCCGCATCAATTCCTTATTTTCATTCATACCTTAGTTATTTGAGAGTCCTTATTTTCAACTCCACTGATGATCTCATCACTCTTCTCATCCAACTTCTTGTATATGATCTCCTTATCCTTCCAGTCACTCTCTTCAGAAATTAGAGATCTATTCTTAGACTTAATGTGCTCTTCAATACTTGTCCCTCCCGATTTACCAACAGAGTAGTAAACAAAGGAGCCAGCTCCACCAACCACCACAACACCCGCCATTATTTGAGGAATTATTTCCATTAGTTATTCAAGATGCAGTGCTCTTGCACCTCTCCTAGATATCTTTCGCCTTCTCAATATGAAGTTCCGTACATCTTTAAACATCAATTCTTTACAACTTCATTTCCAGCATTATCAGCATTAGGATTCAATGTTGCTCTAACCTTTAATAATTCGGAACTCATCCCTGCGCTTGGTTGTAACGAAGCTATCTTGCTTCGTATTGTTTTAAGCTTATCGTCATCTTTGCTGGTGGAGCTGGTTATCTTATTTCCAGTTACTTTATCTCCCAAGTTATATGTACAGTAAATTAAGAAAATCTTGAATGTGGGATCTTGTGTGCCTCGAAACACATTATCCAAGGCGTAATCACATCACTCCTTCAAGTCCTGCTCTTTAAGATCGTCCCCTTTCTTTCATAATCTGTATGGGACGAAAGCCTTACTGTCAGCTGATAATGTCTTAAGATCTATGAGCCTTTCTTGTCATTGCTTGGTATCTGAGTCTTTAAGTAAGTACTTGTAATCAACTTGAGTGGAAAACCTCCTACCGTTACTTCCTGTTTGTATGTAATTTGAAAGAAGGAATAGGCTCATGCCTGTACCACCTATTCCTCATAGTGCAAATACTAGATTACGATGTCAAGGAGGAATCATCTAAGCAGTATTGTTGTGCATCTTGGAAGTTAGGATCTTCATTGGTGGTTCAAGGAGTTTCATAAGTCTCTTCGCATCACTTCTTTAATGCGGATGTGTCTTTTCCGGAAGAGGCTTCCAATTTCTTTTTAATAGCTTGGAGAGTGGGAGAAAGTCCTTCTGATTTTCCAGTTATGATTCCGTTAGCTTTTGTTCATTTAGTAGATACAGTTGTTTCGCTTATTACTGTCCCTTTGAACTTATCCTTGTTTCTAAATGTGCAGTAGCTAACTATTTCTTTGAATTTTAAATCCTCCCCTTCATAGGATTCCTCCACCTTTGAAGAACACCAATCTCTAAGACTTTCCCAAGTCTTGTTCTTAGACTTGTCTTTGATTTCTTGTAACTCAGAAGTAAGATCCTCCTTCTTGACTTTATCTTCCCTTAGAGAAGCCAATCTCGCTTCCCATTGAGATTGATTAGTGGTTCCGATAGTAGAGAGAAGCCTGTTCTTAAGTTGATCCTTTACTTTGGTAGTACCCAGTGCTTGAATTCCATAGTAGGTACCAACTCCACCAGTTCCAATAATTCCGGTGGTTATGGCTCCCTTGTAAAGAAGATTCATTTCTTCTTTATTGGGACTCTACGCAATAAATCTTGGCATCTCGAAAATCAGCATCTTCATCTCCTTTAAAGTAGGCAAGATAAATGCCCTCACACCATGTTCTAAGGGCTTTATCATCTTTTGCCGTTCCTGCCGTTCCTGCCGTTCCTGCCGTTCCTGCCGTAGCAGCCAATTTAGCCTTTATGTCTTTCATGACGGTTCTCATGCCTGTCTCTTGTGCTGAAGTTAACTTCTGATTGGCTTTGGATCACTTTCCTGTTTGTTGAATGTTATTTCCAGTTAATTCTTCAGATATGGCCTTACTTCCTAACTTGTCTTTATTGTTGAAAGTACAATAGTCTCTAATACTGATAAATAAAGGATCTGTTTCAGAAGTAAACTCACTCTCTATCTGCTCTTGACATCACTTCTTTATATTGGCATCAGATATTGTTTTATTGTCGCTTGACGTTCTCAACTTCTTTAGAGAATCGGGAAGATCCTCTTTGGAACTTACAAGAGTAGCTCTGACTTTTCACTTTTCAGTAAATCCCTCATCAAACTTAAGTAGAAGATCTCCAAGTTTAGATTTGATACTTACTTTCTGATTCCCAATAGGAAGATATTGGTAACCAAGGTATATGCTTCCCGCTCCCCCCGTAACCGTTGCAGGAATTGATAATAACTTAGCGTCCATAATGTGAGTCTTTGGAAGCTATAGAAAGAGATAACAGAAGCGGCAGTTTTCCTTAACTTTAAAAAACGAAACTTGCTTTCAAACTTGTGTTAGTTTTCCTGCCCCTATATTCTCATGAATACTGTAGCAAGCAAGGCTATGTTAGCATCAGTTCCCGCCGCGGGAGCTGTAGGAACTGGAGCTTATTTTGGACTTATACGACCCTCTAATTCTCAAGAGACTGTTAAGAGTAAATTAGAGAAGGAAATTAAGGGAAAGCCGAGGCGATTATTGGCTTCCACTTCTCATGACATTTGAGAGAAGTATAAGTCTTTATATAAGAAGGAATCTGATGATTCTAAGAAGATAAGTGGAGTAGATGAGAATGCTTTACTTAGTTGATGTGAGAGTACTTTAAAGAAGCCTTATTCCGAGCAGGAGAAAGCGATCTACGATCAAGCTTTTAAATGGTGTGTTGTTAACACTAATACTCTTAAGCAAGAATTAGAGTCTGAGAAGAATCTAAGCTTCATTACATTTGGGGAAGGAGATGACTCCAAATGGCAAAAAGCCTGAACTAAATATAACAACGACAAAGGAACTCTAACGATTGAGGATTCTTCTTTAAAGGATCAAACAGTAAATACTGCCGCCGCTGGAGGTCCAAAGCTGAAGGACTGATGTAAGGCTAAGTTGGATAAGCATATGTATGAAGATTTGGGAGAAGATAAGACTATTGAGAAGGTTACTAAGTATTGTGTTGCGAGCAGGGGGGAGTAGGTGGGTATTTCGTCATCTTTAAAAATAGCTATTCCAGCGATAACAGTTCCTGCGGTAGCTGGATTTTCCTATTTCTCTTCCACTAAAGAGGACTATGAGCAGGATTCTTTAAAGTCTTTAATAGAGTGAGGAGGCAGGAGAAAGGTGTTGTCGGTGAACTCCGATCGTCATGACAATATTTGGGATGAGATAGTTAAGGAATACAAGAATGGCAGTTTTCTAAAGGTTGACGGTATTTCTAAAGATTCTCCCAATAAATCTCAAGTTAAGAAGTACTGTAAGAGAGCTGCTAATTTCACCGATGTGAAATGATTCAACCTTTATAGATCCCTCTGCACTAGGGGAACATTAATAGATCAGATGAATGCAGATTTAAGTTCTCAAAATAAGTCTTGATTAACTTCTACCACTGAGTCTGATTGAAATGATTTGAAGACTGCTTACGGAGATGGACAAGGGAAAGATCTTTTAATTCCTTCTAAAGAGCAAGAAAAGATTAAAGTTCAGAGAGACAACATTACCCTCCAATTGTTAATGGGGTGATGTTCATCTGTGTCTTCAAAGCTGTATGTAAATACAGAAGAGGAGAATTACAAAGTTGCTAAGTTCAACTGTACTAAGGAGTCAGTTAAACAACCTAAGTCTAATTAGGATACGCAATACACCTTAGCATCCTCAAATTCAGTATCTGGCTCATTTAGAAAGGGCTTGTTATATACCCCATTACATCATTCCTTTAATTGGGTCGCAGAGTTTGTATTCGTATTAATTTGTCCTTTTATAGTGGTCATCTGGGCACTTAGTGTGCCAGTTGCATTTTTTAATTTCTCATTAACTGCCTTTCATTTGGTCTCTATTGTGCTTTCAGTTATTATTCCACTTCCCAGCTTATCTTTATTCTTATAAGTGCAGTAGGTTACTACTTCACTAAAAACCTTATTATTCTTGCTTTTAAATTCTTGGTAAGCCAGATCGGAACACAAGTTTCTCATATCTTCTCATGACTTTGAGGATATGGATGATTTGAAAGAAGATAGTTCTGGACTTAGTGAATCGGATTCACCCAGAACCTTTACGTCATTTAACCTTTCACTCCACTTTGTAGAATCATTAGAGGGGAGGATTCTTCCTTTAAGTTGATCCCTTATTCTTACTGTATTGAAAGACTTAACTCCGTAATAAGCACTAACTCCACTTGCTCCAGCAACCCCAGTTGCCAATCCAGCATAGGCAAGATTCATATTCATAATTCTCGTTCTTTTAAGTAATAGATACTGATGTACTCAAATTAATTAACCACTATTCTTTAAATATATTTGATCAAAAAGAACTTCCTCCTTATGGAAGCTAAAGTACCATCCTAATCATGAGTATTGCTTTTAAATTTGGAATTCCGGCTGCAGCTGGAACCGGAATGGCGGGACTTGGTGGGTATTACTTCCTTTCTACAGGAGATACCATTGGCTCTTCCCTCAAGAGCTCCATCGAAAGTCATAAAAAAATCCTATTCTTAAAAGGGGATAAGGAGTGGACAGAATGGAAGGAAGTGTATGGAGCTGCCACTTCCGGACAGATTGACAAGGTTACAAAGGAGGGATTAGCTGAGTGATGTGAAGCGACTTTGAAGCTTTCTAGTAAGGATAAGAAGAATTACGATTTAGCTTCCAAGTGATGTGTTGTTAATACCAGAACTGTAAAAGAGGAGCTTCGCTTAGGAGGAACTACTCTCTTAGAAGTTCAACCCTCTGATGCTAAATGACAAAATGCTTGAAATCATCATAATACTAAGAAGGATCAAAACACTTCTTTGTCAATTGGAGATTCAAAAATAATTGGATCAGGAATTAATGCCGCAAGCGGAGCTACATCTTTTCATGAGTGATGTACAACCAGATACTCTTGGAATATGTATAAACTGGGAGCTAGTTCAGATCTAGAGAAAGTTAAGATGTGGTGTTCTTCTGGTGCTGGAGATTTTATTTCTACAGTAGCTCCGTCTGTTCCTACAGGTACTGGGTAAATTACTTTGGCTTCTTGGTCGTTGATTCTTTAGGCTTTTCTGGTTCTTCAAAACATCACTTCTTAACTCTTAAATAAGTTTGCTCCAGTTCGTGCTTGAATGGAGTAGACTTCTTGGGATTACACCATCCACTAACATCATCTTTAGTAACTGGTTTCTTGCCCTTTCCTTCAGCTGGTTGTCCAGTTCCAGTTATAAAGCTAGAATCTAAATTACTTGGATCGTTGAATTGTGTGGCCTTTGCTTCGAAGTTGGTGACTTCCTTTATTCCCTCAAGTTCTAATTGATTCTTAATATCTATCTCTTCTAAACACCACCAAATAAAGTGTTGATAAGTCCCGTCCGAGGGATCAGTGAACATCTTCTTCTTGGTTTTAATACATCACTTCTCTAGCTTCCTTCATACAGGAGTCTTTTTACTATCCTTATTTTCAACCTCACCAATAAGATCCTCACTCTTGTCTTCCAGTCTTTTGTATTTATCTTCCTTTTGTTTTCAGACCGCCTCTTCAGAAATTAATTTCCTCTTTCTAGAGGTAACGTAAGTCTCTATGCTAATTCCATCAGATTTACCGACAGAGTAATAGGCTGTAGTTCCCACTCCCCCAGCCACAATAGTTCCAGATATCAACTTCTGAACTAACTCCATCTATCTAGTTCTAGCTTGAACACTTTCTACACAGTACTTTTGAGCATCGCCAAAATCGCCACTTTGATTTCCAATTCATGGCTTCTTGTAAATTCATTCACATCAAGTTCTAAGAGCCCTTTCGTCTTTTTGATTGGTTTGGGCGGAGGAAAGTTTGCTTTTTATTTTTTTCATCTGAGGACTCAACCTCCTATCTTCAATCTTCTTTAACTTATCGTTTGCTTTGGATCATTGGCCTCCGGATTTTATGGATTGGTTATTTTGTAATTCTTCAGAGATAACTCTACCTCGTAGTTTGTCTTTGTTATTGAAAGTACAGTAATTTCTAACGTTTAAAAATACGGAATCCTTTTCAGAGACAAAGTCCATTTTCGACTGTTCTTGACATCACTTTTTAAGCCTGATAGCGGATATTTTGTTTCCATTCCTAGAATCCTTAAGTCTGCCTAAGTATGCTGGCAGGCTGTCCTTGGAATTTACAAGAGTTGCTCTTTCTTCCCATTTACTATTAAAGGACTTATCAAACCCTAGTAGAAAGCCATCTAATCGGGATTTTATGCTTTTATCAGCTAGGTATTTGTAGCCTAAATGAGTACAACAAGCTCCCCCTGTTAGAGCTACAGGAATAGATAGAAGCTTTACGTCCATAAGTATTTACGGACTTAGGATTTTATTTGTTTTTAAAAATTTGATTAGGAAAGAATGCTTAGTGACTGTTACTTAAACAATAAATCTATTGATAACCGATGTAGCTCATTGTAGTCTTGCAGAAGTTTTCATCATCAGACTCCCCGAAGAGTGTAGAGTATTCATCTTTACATTTACTCTTAACTTGTTCATAATTCTCGTTTACTGTCTTTTCATATTCCTTTAATTTACTCTCTATTTGCTTTACTTTAATCATGTCTTCAAAAACTTTACCAGAATCCATAAATTCAACCTTCTCTAGATTTTCTGACAACAATCAATCCTTATCTTGAAAATATTGTTCGCAACTTCACCTCTTTAAACTTTGATCTCAAAAAGCGTAAGCTCTATCGTTAGAGTTTCCTTTCAATTCGCAATCTTTAAGAACATCGTTGTCATCGAAGAAGTCATTAGTTAATGGAGTTAAGGAAACCTTTTTAACATTGGGATACTTCCTACCATCACTGGTAGTAGAAATACCCTCGTAATGTACTGTATAGACGCTTGCTCGCCTAGCAAATTCTTCCCTTTCTTGTGTAACTACAGATTCAAATTCCGGTTCACCATGATCAAATCCAAATTTTGCACCCCCAACCCCCAACCCCCGAAACAAACCCAGCAACACTAAGTAAGATTTTTGACTTTAAAGGCACAACATCTAGGATTTTAGACTTCTATTGGTAATAGTAAAAAAATAGAAATGTTTTTAAAATCCGTGGCGAGAGGAATCTATGAACTCGCTTGTCCTGACTCTGTATTTCCGCCCGCTACTTTTGTACAATAGGCTTCCAGATCTGTGAAAACAGGATCTTTAGAGTCCTTGAAATATTCGACGTAAGAGGATTCGCATCAGTTCTTAAGAGCTTTATCATCGGCAGTTCCTGAACTTGGTGATAACTTACCTTTGATTTCTTTCATCTTGCCACTCATATTGTTGTCTTGCTTTTCTCTTAATCGCTTATTAGCTTTAGATCACTGTCCATCGTCCTGAAGAGCTTTATCATTCTTTAAGTCTTCAGAAATAGCCTTATCTTCTAGTTTGTCCTTGTTATTGTAGGTGCAATAGCTTCTGATATTTTGAAATAGAGAATCACTTTCAGAAACAAACTCCTCTTTTGATTTTGATTGACATCAATTCTTAATCTTCTCAATAGATATCTCCCTCTTGGCGTTTGCATCTCTTAAAGCTTCAAGAGAGGGGTGAAGTCCTGTTTTAGAAGTTACTAAAGTAGATCTTTCTTTTCACTTACTATCAAAAGAACCGTCAAATCCTAATAGGGAAGTTCCTAACTTAGACTTTATGCTCTCCTTTTGCGTATCTTGATGCAGGTACTTGTATCCAAGGTATGTACCTCCAGCTCCCCCAGTTAAAGCTACAGGAATTGATAATAATCTAGCATCCATAAGTACTTAAAAGATAGTTGTGAGTCACTTAGTGACTTATAAATTTTTCATTATTTCTCTTTATATAGAGGTTTGAAGCTATAAACGTAGATAGCTAAATTCCTATGTCTACCCTTTTAAAAGTGGCTCTTCCTACTACTGCCATTGGAGGAGCTGGAAGCTCTTATCTAATATATGACTATGTTTCCAATAGAAAGGAGATCTTAAGGGATGTTTTAATTCGAGAATATTCTGGAAAGAAATATAAGGTTTCTCCCTTTACTGATGGCGAATGGGAGGAAGTTAAGAAGGTATATAAGCAGTCCCAAAATAAGGTTGAGGAGATAGGGGAGAACGACTTACCTTCGTGATGTGAAGGCAAGTTGAGCTTGTTTAACGATTCTAAGGATGTTTATGAGAATGCCAAGAAATGATGTGTAATTAAGACTTCTTCCGTTTTGGAAGAGTTGGGAGGCAAAGCTATTTCTGCAGATGATTCTGCCGGTAATGTTGATTCGGAATGACTTCCGGCATGGAAACGTTACAACGATGGAAAGTCATCTAATTCTGGACTTCAAATAAATGATGAGGAATTTAAGAAAGCTAATGATGAATCTAAAGGAAAAGATGCAATGAAGAAGTGATGTGGTGACGTTTACAAGAAGTTTATGTATCAAGAAGATGCAGAATCTGCATTAGCTCTAGCATCCAAGTGATGCGTTAAACCAATCTCTTAATTTCTTTTAGCTGTACTAGGACTTCCTTCTGAAGCGGCTTTAGAGTTGTCTTTTGATTTTGCAGACCCTGTCTTCGGTAAGTAACAGAACTTTTTAACGTTTAAGTAAGTCGAATCCATTTCGTGCTTGAAGGTAATGGACTTGTTTTTAGAACACCAATCCTTCAAATCATTATTAGTAACTTTCTTCTTACCTCCTTCCCCATCGCCTGTTCCGGTTATGAATCTAGAACCAGATTCCTCATAATCCTTCAATAGCTCAGTTAATTTACTGCTCCCATCTTCCAAACCTTCCAACTCTAACTTTTTCTGAACATTTATCTCCTCTAAGCATCATTGAGAAAAGCTCTGATAGGTCTTGTCTCAATAATTGACAAACACTTTATTCTTAGTCTTCTCACACCAGTTTCTAATCTTCATCCATACTTTAGTTTTAGTGGAGTCCCTGTTTTCAACCCCGCTAATCATCTCCTCACTTTTCTCATCTAGCTTCTTATATAAAGCTTCCTTTTCTTGTCACTTGCTTGGATCGGAAATTAGTGTTCTATGATTGGCTTTAATGTGTGATGAAATGCTTGTTCCGTTAGATTGTCCTACAGAGTAATAAACAAAGGTTCCTGCTCCACCAACCACCATAACACCCGAAAGTATTTGAGGAATCAAATCCATAAGAGTCGGATGTAGTTATCTTCAGTAGTGAATTCCTTAAGGTTCTATAAGCGAAGTTAAGAAGTTATTGCTTTTGATCTGCGTATCAAAGTAGACTTTTACAGAACGATAACCCATGATCATCTTGGAAGTTGCCAGAATACATTTCTTTACATGCTGCTTCAAATACTTGTTGATCCCAATCGTCATCGATTTTCAAGTATATTAACATCGCATCCTTAAGCTTCTTAGCTTTGCCCATTTCTTCGGACAACTTGGATTCTTCTAAATCGGGAGACTTTTTAACTCCAGAAGTTAATCAGTCCTGTCATTGAATTTGATCTTCACAAACTAGTTGTTTCTGTTGAGTATGTCAATAGACGTAAGATCTATTTTGACTATTTCTCTTCAATTTGCAACGCTTAGCATGCTCATCTTCAGATATAAAAGCTTCAGATAATTCTTTTTGTGAAACCTCTTTAACTAAAGGTCTTTTCTGTTGATCAAAGCCTTGTCATCTAACTACATAAACATCCACCGGTGGAAGCTCCTTAGTCTCAATGATCTCTTCTTGCTTTTCTATAACGGGAAGAGGCAACTCCTCTTCAACAAGCTCTAATTCTGCGACAGGAGTTTTATTTAGAGTAGTTAAAGCTACTATTCCCCCACCACCAGAAATTAATCCAGCACTGCTCAAGACAGCCTTCACACCCCTAACTCCCAATGACATGATGTTTGAAAAAGCTTTTGCATATTAGTCGAACCGAGAACCCGAGAACCCGAGAACCCGAGAACCCGAGAAGCAATATTTTTAAATTTTTCTGTTTACTGAGACCTAAAGAGTTTCTGTATATGGGTTTATGAAAAGGATTAACTGTTATCTAAACAATGTTGTTGCGCATCTTTAAAGCTAGGGTCTTCATCATTAATTCAAGGAGTTTCAGAAGCTCCTTCACACCATGTTTTCAAAGCAGTAGTTTCAGGATTGGAAGAGGCCTTTAACTTATCCTGAATTCCTTTCATAGTAGAGGATACTCCTGTTTCCCTACTCTTCAAAGCCTCACTTACTTTGTTTCATTTCCCGCCGCTCTTCAGAGTTCCAGAGGATTCCAAAGCTTCATTGATTACTCCACTACCCAACTTATCCTTGTTTCTAAAAGTACAGTAGTCCACTACTTCCTTGAATTTTGAATCCTCTTCTTGAAAAGGTTCTTCAATCCTTTGAGAACACACATCTCTAAGATCTTGTCAAGTCTTGTTTTGGGCTGTATTCTTTAGAGCTTGTAATTCAGCAGTTAAATGGGATGAAGAGCTCTTCTTTAAGGAATCTAATCTAGATTCCCATTGAGCCTTATTCTCGTTTCCTTTGGTGGAAAGTAATCTGTTTCCTAATTTGTGTTTTACTCTGGTAGTTCCAAAACGTTTAATTCCATAGAAAGCTCCGGCACCGCCCGTGCCCACAAGGCCTAAAGAGATGGCAATCTTGTAAAGAAGATCCATCTACTTTTCCACGCAGTAGGCTTTGGCATCCTTAAAGTCAGAGTCATCTTCCCCTTTGTAATAAGAGGGATAGATCCCTTCACATCAAGTCCTAAGAGCCTTGGTATCCTGTGTTCCTCCAGAGGAATTGGATACTTTGGCTTTTATTTCTTTCATTGTTGAACTCATTCCATCCTCGGAAGCGCTTTTTAATTTTTCATTAGCAGTGGATCACTTCCCACTGGATTTGATATTTCCACTCTCTAAGTCCTCAGATATTACCTTATCTCCTAGTTTATCCTTGTTATTGAAAGTGCAGTAATCTCTAATGCTGACAAATAATGAATCGGTTTCAGAAGTGAATTCCTTCTCTATTTGATCTTTGCATCATTCCTTTATATTGGCTTCAGATATCTCCTTATTTCCAGACGAAGATCTCAACTTATTTAGGGATTCTGGAAGAGTATCTTTGGAGCTTACAAGAGAAGCTCTAGCTTTTCATTTTTCATTAAAGGAATCATCAAACTTCAGTAGTAGATCTCCCAACTTAGTTTTGATGCTTTCTCCTTTTTGATGAAGGTACTGATAACCAAGATAACTTCCTCCTGCTCCCCCAGCAGCAACAGTGGGGATAGCTAACCATTTAGCATCCATTATTTCGGTAGTGAAAAACTGGGGCAGACCTTACAGCCGTGCTACTTATCGACAGTAAGTTTTTGTAATTTATGAATTCCTTAGCTGGAAAGGCAGCATTAGCTTCTATTCCTGCGGCAGGAATCGCCGGAACAGGAGCCTATTTTGGAGTTATTAAACCTTCTTTAAATAAGGAGACCATCAAGAGTAAATTAGAAAAGGAGAATAAAGGGAGATCCCGCCGTATTCTAGATTTAGCTTCAGATGGGATTTGAGCTAAATTCAGAGTCCTGTATAAAAATGCTGAGCCCTCTAAGAAGATCCAAGGAGTTGAAGATAGTGAGTTGCCTAGTTGATGTGAGACTACTTTAAAGAAGTATTATTCGGAGAAAGAATATAGTCATGCCTCTGAGTGATGTGTTGCAAACACTAATACTCTTAAATTAGAGTTAGAGTCTAAAGGTCTTAACTTCATAACTTTCGAGAACTCTGACTCTACTAAGTGGCAGAATGCTTGGACTAAATATGAGAAGGATAAGAGCTCTTTGGAAATTGAAGATGCTTCACTTAAGAATATTCAATCCAACGATGCAACTGCAGGAGGTTCTAAGTTGCAAGCATGATGTAAGGCTAAGTTAGATAAGTATATGTATGAGGATTTAGGAGAGTCTAAAACTATGGAGAAAGTAGAAAAGTATTGCGTGACTTCTAGAGCTTCTGCTGATTAGAAATTTAAGATACTTTCGTACAGTAAACTTCTAAATCTTTAAAGACCTGATCTTCCACGCCTTTGAAATAGTCAGTATAAGAAGCTTCACATCAGTTCTTTAGAACCTTATCATCTGCTCCCGAGTTTTTGGATAACTCAGTCTTAAATTCTTGCATCTTAGAACTTAGAGATCCACTTTCATCCTTCAATCTCTTGTTGGCTTTAGTTCACTGTCCTTCTGATTTAAGCCCATTAGTTTCTAAAGCCTCAGATATAGCCTTACCATCTAACTTATCCTTATTGTTGAAAGTACAATAACGCCTGATATTCAAGAACAGAGGATCTGTTTCAGAACTAAACTCCCTCTCTATTTGTTCTTGACACCAACCCTTTATCTGATCCTTAGTTATTGCGTTTCCAGTTCCCTTTAACTTACTTAAGGACTCGTGAAGATCAGACTTGGAACTAACCAAGGTAGCTCTTTCTGTTCATTTATCATCAAAAGAACTTTCGAACTTTAGTAAAAAAGGTTCCAGTTTAGATTTGATACTCTCCGATTTAGAGTCTTGAGATAGATATTTGTAACCAAGATAGGTACCTCCAGCACCACCCGCAAGAGCTGTAGGAATAGATAGTAATTTAGCGTCCATGGATCTTTACAGAATCAACATAAGTACCCATTATTGGATAACCTTTAGGCTTTTATAAAAACTTGAATCACTTGAATAAGGTTGTGCTAGCGTCAACGACCCTTTTTAAACTCAATGCATTCATTGTTAGCTAAGGCTTTAGCTGTATTTGTATCTGCAACCGGTACCGCAGGAGCGAGTGTAGGTGCTTGGAAGCTTACTTCCAAAGAGGAGGTGATGGATATTGCTGGTAGTTATGTAAAGGCTAAGTATTCGGATGGATATTTAAAGTTTTGAGAAGATAAGGCTCATTAGGATTATTCCTTAAGAAGCGTAAGAACCCATGAAATGAGGGTGGAGCTTTCCAAGGATCAACAATCTTTAACCTTCACTAAAGAAACACAGGATTTATGGAAGGAGTTGGTTCTTTTCTGTCGAAAGATGAATAAGAAGGTATCTAAAGGGAATGGTTTAAGTCGTCGAGAAATTAGGAATATTGGTTGGTGTAATAACTCTAAAGATGGTTATATCCCCGTGAATAAGAAGATGAGCAAACGTAGTTATTGAGCTGATTTGTTAGTGAGAGCCAAGTATAAGGATTCAGACTTTAAGTTTTGAGGAGAATTGGCAGATAAGAAACATGAATATACTGCCAAGTTACATGACTTAGTTCAGTTGAAGGGATATTACACAGAGAATTTAATGAGAGAAACAAAGGCTAAGTGTGATGTGTTTAGGGAGAGGTTTAAAGATCCTAAATCTAAGTTTGCTGAGAAGGATATAGAAGTGGCTGATCTTTGTCGTTCATCTTATTCAAAATAAATATCTTAGGAGTTAATCGTCAGGGAATCTAGAGTATTCTTTAGTGTCTAGTCTTTTAAAGTTTGCTATTCCCACTGTAACAGTTTCATTTGTTGCTGTAGGATCTTATCTAGTATTTTTTAAGAAGGAGGGAAATAAGGAATCTTTGAAGTCTCTAATAGCGAAGGAAGGAAAACGAATCATTCTGGAAGATAATTCCGAGAATCATGATTATATTTGGGAAGAGATAGCCAAGGAGTATAAGAAGGACAATGCTATTTCTGTAAAGGATATTTCTAAGAGTAATGTCGATAAGACTCATATCAAGGAATATTGTAAGAAGACATCTTCCTTAACGGATGTTGGCTTGTTAATTGAATACAGGACTCTCTGTTCTAGAAGTTCTTTAATAGATCAAATAAATGAAGATTTAAAGTCTCAAAATAAGGCTTGATTGACTTCTAAGAAAAAATCGGATTGGGATTCTTTAAAGAGTTCTTACGGAGATGACTCTAACAGCGCTTTATTAATTCCCCAGAAAGGTCAAGAGAGTACTAAAGTTCAAAAGGCAGCTATTACTAATGAGTTGCTAATGGAATGATGTCAATCTGTTGCTTCTAAGCCTTTTGTAAGTATCGAAAATGAGGATTACAAGGTTGCCAATTTCAACTGTACCACAAGTATCTCTTAAACACCTCGTTCCTTCTCCAAAACACACCTATTATTTGGTAATTCCTAGGTTCTTATAAAAACTTGAATCACTTGAATCACTTGAATCACTTGAATAAGGTTGTGCTAGCATCAGCAACCCTTTTCGAACTCAATGCATTCGTTATTCGCTAAGGTTTTAGCTGTATTTGTATCTGCAACCGGCACTGCGGGAGCCAGTGTAGGCGCTTGAAAGCTCACTTCTAAAGAGAAAGTTATGGACATCGCTAGTAGCTATGTCGCTGCTAAGTACTCTGATGGATATTTAGGGTTTTGGGATAAGGTGAATGACAGTTCCTTGAGACACTCCAGACAACAGGAGATGTATTTGGAACGATCTAAAGATCCATCATCTTTGACCTTTACCGACAAGGCGAGCGGTCTGTGAGAGGAGCTAGTTTTATTTTGTAGAAAGATGAATAAGAAGGTTTCAAAAGGACATGGACTGAGTCGTAAGGAAGTTAGGAATATTGGTTGATGTAATAACTCTCAGGATGGTTATATTCCCGTGAATAAGAAAATGAGTAAGCGAGGTTATTGAGCCGACTTATTAATTAGAGCTAAATATAAGTCCTCAGATTTTGAATTTTGAGGGAAATTATCAGAGCAACGACATGAATATACTGCTAAGGCTCATGCTTTACTTCAAGCAAAAGGGGCTGTCAATGGTGGAACTGAGGCTTTAATGAAGGAAGCAAAAGTGGAGTGTGATGCCTTTATCAAAAGGTTTAATGATCCAAAGTCTAAGTTTTCCGAGAAAGATATAAAGACAGCCGATATGTGTCGTTCATCTCACAAGTAAAGGAGACTAATAACTCCTTCCGCTTGTTTTAAGGACTTACTGCTCCAGCAACGCTTTGAGTTACTTCAGTACAGTAAGATTCAGCATCCTTAAAGTTCTGATCATTTAAATCCTTGAAATATTCGGTGTAAGTAGTTTCGCATCAATTCTTAAGAGCCTTGTCGTCCTTCGGACTGGCTGTATCCTTAATCTTGTCCTTTATTTCCTTCATCTTAGGACTCAATTGATTATCATCAACTTGCTTTAACTTTCCGTTGGCTTTGCTCCATTGTCCGTTTGATTTAAGATTGCTGTTATCTAAAGTCTCCGATATAGCTTTCCCCGTTAACTTATCTTTATTGTTGAAAGTACAGTAATTCCTAATGCCTACAAACAAAGCATCGGTTTCTGACGTAAACTCCTTTTCTATGTGCTCTTTGCATCATCCTTTTATGGCTTCAGAAGATATGTTGCTGCCAGAAGTCTTAAGCTTGCTTAAGGACTCGGGAAGATCATTCTTAGAACTTACAAGAGTAGCTCGATCTTGTCATTTGCCTGAGAAGTTATCACCAAACTCCAAGAGAAGGTTTCCCAATTTGGACTTGATGCTTTCCTTTGGCGTCTCTTGATGTAAATATCTGTAACCCAAATAGCTTCCACCAGCCCCTCCTGTTAGAGCTACCGGAATAGAGAGAAACTTTATATCCATAGAGTTTCAGAAGAATAGGTTTGACGATACTAGTGGATCTGGCTATCTTTAACTTTTTTAAATTATGAATTCATTGGCAAGCAAATCACTATTTGCAGCTGTTCCTGCTGCCGGAATTGCGGGCACCGGAGCTTATTTTGGATTTGTAAAGTCCTCTAATTCCGAAGAAACTATAAGGAGCAAATTAGAGCAAAGGAACAAAGATAAGCCAAGGACAGTCTTATTCTCAACTTCAAATACGATTTGAACCAAGTTTAAGGAGCTTTACAAGAATTCAGAATCCAATAAGAAAATAACAGGGATTAGTGAGTCTGATCTTCCTAATTGATGTGAAGTTAATCTAAAGAAGACTTATTCAGATAAGGAATCTTCAATTTTGGAACAGGCATCTTCTTGATGCGTTGCTAATACCAATACCCTAAAGCAGGAGTTGGAATTGGAGAAATTAACTTTCATAGCGGATAATGCTGATGCAAGCAGTTGACAGAATGCTTGAAATAAGTACAACGGTGACAAAGAGGGATTGGAGATAAATTCTTTAAAGACTCCCCCAGTTAATGGCGCTACCGATGGAGGCTCTAAGCTTCAACAGTGATGTAAATCTAAATTGGAAAAGCATATGTATGAGAGCTTTGCAGATGAAGAGAAAACTATAGAGAAGGTTAAGAAGCATTGCGTTTCTTCTAGGAGCACTGCGTAATGGCTTCTAAGTTATTAATGACTGCCGGAGGGATTGCTCTCTCTGGAGCTACAGGTTTAGGAATTTGAAAACTTTCTGGTTCAGATCTTGTTGAGACCTTTAGAGACAGATTAAAGAGTGAGTTCAAGGATACTAAATGAAAGGTTTTAGATTCTAAGAGTGCTCCAGAGTGAGTGGATATTAAAGAGATATATGACTTGTCAAGTTCTCAGAAGATAAAGAAAGGAGAATCTAACTTGACTAGTTCGGAACTTCCGGATTGGTGTATTGGTACATTAAATAAGTCTTATTCTGAGGATAGTTGGGAATCGGTTAAGAGGTATTGTTTAATTAATACTAACTCCATTCTTCAGGAACTAGGAGATAAGGCTATTCCTGTATCGGATGGACACGATTCGGAATGACTTGAGGCATGAAAGCTTTACGATAAGGAGAAAGTTAATAATGTCAATTTACAGATAGAGGATAGTGAGATTAAGGCTGTCAATAGTGATGAAAATAAAGGTAAGGCAGCTATGAAGAAGTGGTGTGAGACAGCTTATAAGAAGTTAATGTATAAGAACGGATCTGTTTCTGACTTCTCTCTAGCTGCTAAGTGATGTATTAAGGTGGTTAAGCAATAGTTAGGAACCAGTGGCGCTAAAGGAATCGGAAATAGAAAATCCTTCGTAAGTATAGGATCCATCGCCATTGTCTTTCACTTTAATTACCAAATCCTCCCGATCTTTATTGATATTGACGGTAGATAACTTTTCAAGACAAATACTGGCAAATCCCCCAGAGATATCTGCCTTTGTCTTATAGAAGTCGGAATATGACTGATTTAACTCTTCTCCAGACCCCTTATTCACTCTAACTTTACACCTACCCTTCTTGTATGCAGTTTGGGAGTCTAATTTCAAGACCTTGGTAATTGAACCATCACTTCTTTCTAATCCAAAATAAGCTCCTACTGATCCGGCCGTTAATGATGCTAGCCCCCCAGTCAGACCCATTTTAACTTTGGACACTTCCTTTTTTGAATTTGAAAAGTGATCGACATATACTTGGAAATCACAAATCACATTTAGTGTGAGCCCCCTCTATTTCAAAATCAAAAACTCGAATTGCTTGAAGTGGGGTTAAGAATAGCCCCAATGACCCTTGATTAATATCATGACTCTCTTATTAGTTAATTCCGTGATTATTTAAACCGAAGGAGATGGAGAGATTGGATTAAATCTCATGGGAGCTATCATGAGAATCTTTTGAAAAACGTAAAAGTTAAGTGTGATGCTTTCGGAAATAAATTTGATTCTAAATTTAAGTTTGTTGAGAAAGATCTAGAGTTTATCTCCCTTTGTAGTTCTTCAATAGATAAGAGATAGATTCATACGTCCCTTATGTCCAGTATTTTAAAGATGGTTATCCCCATGGGAGCTGTGGGTTCTGCTGGAGGAGCTTATCTCATATATGATCATGTCCCCAAAGAGGGAGAGAGCCTTAGAGATAGATTAGTTAAGGAATATTCTGAAAAGCCATACAAAGTATTGACTTCTTCGGATGGTGAGTGGATCGAAGTTAAGAAGATTTATAAGAAGTCAAAGGATAAGATCTCCGAAGTAGATGAGAATCAATTGATTTCTTGATGTGAAGATAATTTGAAGTCCTCTGAGTACTCTGATGGGGTTTATGGAAATGTCAAGAAGTGATGTGTGATAAAGACATCCTCCATTCTTCAGGAATTAGGATCTAAAGCCATTTCGACAGAAGACTCTGCCAACAATGTTGATTCAGAATGGAGTAAAGCGTGAGAACGTTACAACACCGACAAGGGAAAGTCAGAGAATGCTGCTCTACAAATAGAAGATGCGAAATTTAAAGAAGCTACTGAAGCCACAAAAGGGAAGGCAGCCATGAAGGTATGATGTGGAACTATCTACAAGAAGCAAATGTATCATGAGGATGCAGAATCTTCTTTGGCTTTAGCTATGAAGTGATGCGTTAAACCGATTGCTTAAATGAATTCCTCTTTAGCCTTTAAAGTAGCTGTCCCAACTGTGGCAGTTCCTTCTGTTGCGGGAGCTTCATATTTAGCTTTCTTTAAGCAAGATGAGATTAAGGATTCTTTAAAGGCTCTAATAGAGAAGGAAGGTAAGAGGATTGTCTTGGAAGATTACTCTAATAGTCATGACAATATATGAGATGAGATAGCTAAGGAGTACAAGACATCCTCTATCACAGTTGAAGGAGTCTCTAAGACCAATCCAGATAAAGCTCAAGTTAAGGAGTATTGTAAGAATACCTCTAGCTTAATTGATGAAAAGCTGTTGGATACTTACAGAACTTTATGTTCTAGAGGTAAGTTGATAGATCAGATAAATGAAGATTTAAAGTCTGAGAAAAAGGCTTGATTGACTTCAACGAATAAAGACGATTGAACTGCTAATAAGACTGCCTATGGAGATGGTAACGGATCCACTCTTTTAATTCCTCAGACAGGGCAGGGAAGTACTACGATTTCCAAGGAACAAATTTCTGAGGAGAAGTTAATGGAATGGTGCTCTTCCGCGTCTTTCCGTCCATTCGTAAATAAGACTCATACAGACTACACAGTATCTAAACACAATTGCACCAAGTCAAATGCTTAACTTATGAGTGCTCTTGTAAAGTTTGGACTACCTGCTGCTTTAGGAACTGGAGTTGCCGGAGCAGGAGGCTATTATCTAGTTTCTGATAGGGAGACAATAGGATCGGCACTTACTTCCTCTTTAAAAGATTTTCAAAAGGTATTGTCTTCTCGCGGGGATTCAGAGTGAAAAGAATGGAAGGAAGTATATGGAGCTTCTCAAGAGAAGATCAATTCAGTAACTAAAGACTCACTCCCTCAATGGTGTGAAAATACCCTTAAGCTTTCCAAGAAGGATAAGAACTACGACTTAGCTTCAAAGTGATGTGTTGTTAACACTCGATCCTTTAAAGATGAGTTAGCTTCTAAGGGAATACAAGTATTAACGGAAGCTGCTTCTGATGGGAAATGACAGAAGGCTTGAAAGCACCATAATTCCAAGAAATCCGAAAATAATTCTTTAGCCATAACAGATACAACGGTTGTGGCGTCCACTGTTACTGAATCTAACGGAAGCACACCAATGCATAAGTGATGTACAGATCGATATTCCTCGCCTATGTACAAATTAAATGCTGAATCAGAGATGGAACAAGTTGGGAAGTGGTGTTCTGTAGAAGCTGGAAATTTTAGTGGTTAAATATGGCGGCTTCTTTGAAGACATTGTTGCCGGTGGCAGGAGTGGGGGGCACAGGGGCTTTAGGGGGATATTACATGCTTTCCGATTCCACCACTATTAGAGATAAGTTAAAGCAGGATATAAAAGGATTACCTAGAAAGATTCTTGATCGTGAAGGACTGGCTGAGTGATCTGAATGAAAGAAGGTTTACGACGATAACTCCTTAACTCCAAAGATAGATGGGGTTACTAGTTCGGAAGCCCTGCCTAAGTGATGTAAGGATACCTTAGATCAGAAGCTTGATAAGTCTAAGTATGATCTGGCCAAGGTATGGTGTATCGTTAACACTAGTTCCTTAAGAGGGGAGGCTTCCTTAAAGGGAACTAGTTTAATTTCAGAAACCGGAAATGATGTTGTCGATAAATTTAAGAAGGCTTGAAAGAAGGTTAAGGATGGAAAATCAAATGCGGGGGTTTTGGATATTGGTGATGATAAGGTTACAGGAGAAAGCGTTCAAGAAGAGGCCGGAGGAAAAGCTCTTCAGACTTGATGCACTACTAGGTACTCTTGATTGATGTATAAATTGGAGGCTAGGAAGGACTTAGATAAGGTTATTAAGTGGTGTAACGAAGACGCTGGAAAGGCTTAATATATGGGCTTTTCTAAGATAGCAATTCCGACTTTGGCAGCAGGATCTTCAGCTGCCTCTGTGGGAGGGTATTTTTATGCTACATCCGGACGGCAGACAAAAACCACGGTATTAGATAAAGTTCAGGCTTCTTTGAAAGATCATCAACGCATTCTTCTTTCTAAGGGAGATTCTGCTTGGGAGAAGTTCAAAGAAGTTTACTCTCATCAACCAAGTAAACAGATTTCCAATGTATCTTCTGAACAAATTAATAGTTGATGTGAAAGCACATTGAAGGGGGAGTTCGTTCAATTGAAATATGACCAAGCGATGATGTGGTGTGTGATTTATGATCGGTCTATTAAAGATCATTTAGGTGATTCCCTATTACCCGAATCTGGAGATGGGGTTGAGGAGAAGTGGAAGTCGGCTTGGGAGAAATTTAATACCGATAATGGCGGAGCTGGGGACTTGCAGATTCCAGATGATCAATTGGAGAATGTAGATCCTAAGGGAAAAGATAAGGGAGGCCCCGCTTTACAAAAGTGATGTACTTCTAAATATGGGGTGAAGATGTATGAATTGAATGCGGATGGTTTATCTAAGAAGGTGGGGAGATGATGCGTTGAAGCTAAGAATTAGATGCCTACTTCATTAAAAACCGTTGCTCCTATTGTTGGGTTAGGTGGAGTGGGAACAGCAGGAGGTTATTACTTATTGTCTGATTCTTCCACCATTAGAGATCACTTAAAAACAGAATTAAAAGGTTTACCTAGGAAAATACTTTCCTCCGAATCAAGCGCCGAATGATCCGAATGGAAGAAGGTTTACGAATCTAAATCTTCCAATCAGAAGATTGCAGGAGTTTCCGACGCTTCAGATCTGCCCAAATGATGTGCAGATACTTTGAATCAGAAATTTGATAAGTCTAAATACGACGTAGTCAAGTCATGATGTGTCGTGAATACTAGCACCTTAAAAGGGGAGTTGGCTTCTAGTGGAGTCACTTTAATTTCTTCCGATGGAAGTGATGTTGAGACTAAGTTTAAAAATGCTTGGAAGAAAGTAAAGGCTCAGAAATCAACTGCTGGCGATTTAGCTATCAACGATACTACAGTCATTAGCGATAGCTCTTCAGATGAAACTGCAGGGGGAACCGCTCTTAAGACTTGATGTACAACTAGATATTCTTGAGCTATGTATAAGTTGGATGCCATAAATGATCTTGAGAAGGTGAAGAAGTGATGTCATGAGGATGCTGGTAAGGACTCTTAGTTTATGGATCCATCCAAAATAGCAATCCCAACTTTAGCAGCAGGAGCTTCGGCCGCTTCAGTTGGAGGTTATTTCTATGCTACTTCTAAACAGGCAACTGTATTAGATAAGGTTAAGGAGTCTCTAAAGGATCATCACAGAGTACTTTCTTCCAAGGACGATTCCGCTTGAGAGAAATTTAAGGAAGTTTATAAAGCATCTAAAGAGAAGCAGATTTCTGATGTGTCTGAAGAGAAAGTTAATGAATGGTGTGAATCTACTTTGAAAGAGACTTTTACTCAGGATAAATATGACAAGGTCATGACATGGTGTGTTGTCTACGATAGATCTATTAAAGATCACGTAGGTACTTCTTTACTGCCATCATCCGGAGAAGGAGTAGATGGCAAGTGACAGAAGGCGTGGGAGAAGTTTGAGAAAGATAATAGTAATGCCGGTGTTCTAAAGCTTTCAGATGATGCATTAGTTGGTAGTTCCAAACCTAGTGGAAAAGAAGATGGCGGTAAGGCCTTAAATAAATGATGTAACGATAGATACTCTATGAAGATGTATGAGTTAGGGGCTGAAGATTTATCTAAGAAAGTTGAGAAGTGATGCAGCGAGACTCAAGGAACCTAATTTCCTAGTTTTTGAATAGATACACATCATAATTTCACCTTATCAAACGTTACTTCGAAAGATTCGGTAAATGACTTGACATTAAGTTCATCCTTACAACGAGTCCTTAGCTTCTTTGCTTTCTCATCATCTGTTCCACTATTAAGAGAAGCTAATTGACTAAATTTACTATTGCTACTTTCATAACTCTTCATCTTACTTATTCAAGATTGATCTTCATTAGTACCACTAGAAGGATCCTCGGTAGACATAGGAGTGATATTGAAATCACTTAATCTATCCTGCACGCTCTTTGGAATTACGCACCACCTCTTTAGCTTTCTTAAAAACCCCTCTTTATTTGCGTCGTCTTCATACTTTCCAGAAAGCTCTTTGCATTTCTCCAAGAGGAGATCATCCTTGTTGCCTTCATCACCTTTGAAGTTGGCAAAAGGTGATGGATTTTGACTTTTGTAAGTCGCTAGAATTTCAGAGATTTCAGAACTATTAGATCCACTTAGGAATTTCCATTTATCGGCTTCTACTAGAGATCTAAGAGTAGCTTTATCGGGAAATAAATAAGGTTTAGATAAAGCGACTCCACCACCAATGGCTCCAGCCGCCCCCAAACCAGAAGCTACTTTTATAGTTGATGATGATGGCATGATGTGCAAGGATAGATGGTAAGGGGAAATTTATAAGTTTATTTTTAGAGATTAGTAGGTTGTCCGACCCATTGGCTTAATTAATCATGTCTTCCCCTGTAAAGATGCTTCTTCCTGTGGCGGGAGTTGGGGGAATAGGAGTAGGTGGAGGGTATTACCTACTTTCAGATTCTACTACTGTTAGAGATAAGTTAAAGGAAGAGGTAAAGAGGTTACCAAGAAGGATTCTTGATCGTGAGAGTCTTGCTGAATGGCAGGAGTGGAAGAAGGTTTATAAAGAAAGCTCTTCAAAGATTGAGGGGGTTGCAGATGAAGAGCAGTTACCTAAATGGTGTGTAGATACTCTGTCCCAGAAGTTTGATCAGTCTAAGTATGATCTAGCCCTTACTTGGTGTGTCGTTAATATAAGTACTTTAAGTGGGGAAGCTGCTTCTAAAGGGGTGAGGTTGTTATCTACCGAAGGTAATGGAGATAAGTTTAAGGAGGCTTGACAAAAGTTAAAGACTGCTTCTAGTACAGAAACCTCTCTAACTACCACTTATGCAGAACTCCTAAGCTCTACAGTGAGTGATAAGAATGCCGGAGGGCCTAAGCTGTTGACGTGATGTAAGGATAGATACTCATGACCTATGTACAAGTTAAATGCTAAATCTACACTGTCAGAAGTTGAGAGGTGATGTAACGAAACTCAAGGTAATGCTTAGTTGTGAACTTTCTATCTAAAGCGGCACTTTCTACTGGGGCATTAGGGGCGGCAGGAACTGGAAGTTATTTTCTTATCAAGAAGGATAATTCTTCGACTGTTAAGTTAAAGGATAGGTTCTCTGATAAGGAAAGAGTGGTTCTTGATTTAACTGGGAATAGTCATGACTCTATTTGAAATGCTTTGATTAATGAATACAAGACCTCCCATGAGAATGAGAGGATTAAAGGGGTAACGACAGCTACTCCCGAACTACAGAAAATAAAGGCATACTGCAATAGTACTGGAGATAGCGTTGATAACAGCTTTCTGGATATTTATACAAAGTGATGCACTAGAGCCACCTTGAAACATCACTTCGCTACTTCAGGAACCAAGAGATGAATTGAGGATGATTCTGGATGAAGTGCTTCTTTATCTAGTTATCAGAAGGAAGATAACTTAGATGAGAAGTTAAAGCTTTCCAAAGATACGAATACTAAGTTCAGTAAGACCGATATTACCAAAGAAGCGATTGTGGGATTTTGCAACACAGCATCACAATCCTTATTTGTGGATATTGATAATGACGATTACAAGAAGTCAGATAAGTGATGTACTAAGTAATGCCTTCTGCAAAAGTAATAGCTCCTACTGTGGCTTTAGGAGCCTCAGCGGCTTCCGCAGGAGGTTATATGTATGCCACTTCCGGAGGGGATACTATCTTATATAAGGTCAAATCTTCCTTAAAGGACTACCAACGAGTTCTTTCTTCTAAGGAGGATCCTATTTGGAAGAAGTTTAAGGAAGTTTACAAGTCAAAGGAGAGTGGCAAGATTCCCAATATATCTGAAGATCAGATTGGGGCTTGATGCGAAGATACTTTAAAGGAATCCTTTAATAAGGAGAAGTATGATCAAGCAATGATGTGGTGTGTCGTGGATAATAGGTCTCTTAAGGATAGTTTAAGCAAAGCCTTATTGCCAACTTCTGGAGCGACTGAGAAGTGGCAAAAGGCATGGGAGAAGTTTAATAGTGGAAATAGTAATGCAGGAGATCTTAAGCTTCCCGATGATGCATTAGGAAGCACTAAACCTAGTGAGAAGACTGCTGGCGGAACAGCTTTGAATGGATGGTGTGCTGCTAAATATGAAATGAAGATGTATGAGTTGGGGGTTGAGGATATGTCTAAGAAGGTGGAGAAGTGATGTAGTGAGGAGGCAGGAAATTAATGAATAAGGCTTTAATGTTTTCTTTGGCGGGGGTTACTGGAGCGGGAGCTTCAGGTTTATTGGCTGTTAATCATATGAAGAATAAGAATTCTATAAGGAATAAGTTTCCCAAGTCTCTTATAGGGGAGAAGGATGATGGTATCTGGGTTGCAAGAGTTAAGAGTTTGGTTGCTCAAGGAAGCTCCCCTTTCAACGAGAAATTAAAGAAGGTAAAGGCCATCCCCCTAGCTTCCAATGAGCCTACCGAGGAATCTAAGACCTTATTGAAGAAAGCTTGTCAGGAAATATATGATTCCTACTTTTCTGGAGAGGATTCCAACGAATTCAAAGATCTTAAGTCCTTCTGCTCTAAGAATAATAAGGATGTAGCTCCACAAGATAAGTGATTCACAGAAGATACGACTTCATCTGCCGGAACCAAGTGAAGTGCTAGACTTACATCTTTAAAAGGTCACTCTGGTTCATTGGTGCAGAAATTAAAGGATCTTAAATCCGGACTTACAAGCGCTTCTTACACTAAGGAAAATGCTACTGCTCTCAAGAATTGGTGTGATTCAATTGCTTCTGATATGTATGTTGATGATCTAGGCTATTCTAATATGGTGTTGTTCTGTCGAGAGTCTTAGATGCCTATACAATCTAAAACCCTGTTTCCGGTTGCGATTGTAGGATCCTTTGCAGCTTGAACTGCAATAAAGGCCGCTAGACCTTTTACTATAGAGAGATATTTAAAAGTTACTGGAAGACCTATGCTTTCCCAAGGGGATTCTTCCTCCTGGGATATTCAGAAAGCTAGATACTCTGAGTCTAATAATCAAGATTTAATTAGACTGGGCGAAGGGGAGATATCTCCTAAGAATATTGGGAAAGATCCTTCTAATTTGAAGTTCTGATGTGAAGCTAATTCTAAAAGGAAATTCTTGGGTAAGGATGATTGGCTTTTTAAGTTAGTAGCTACTTGGTGTACTAGTCCTATTAGCTTTACTGATCAGTTAGAGAATTTAGGGTCGGAGATTTTGGACTTTGAATACGACTATTATTCCAACAAGGATCAGCAGTATTGGGATTCTGTAATAGAGGATTACTGAAAGAAGTCTAAAGAGGAAGATTGGATTCAGAGGGTGGATGTATATATGGGTAAACCTTTTGAGAATGGAGTTCTTAAGAAGTCTGAAGCTACTGTTCTTTATCTAAAGAAGTGATGCGAATTTAATAAGGAGCAACCCTATAAGCACGAATTAGATCCTAAGTTTATTAGATATAAGAAATGATGTACTAAGGCTTAGCAGGCGAAGCTGCTCCGAAGCTCCCTCAGTTTTTGTTTTTCATCCAGATTCGTAGGCGTAAGTTAGTTGAGCTCCTCCAGTACACTTATTCTTCTCTGAGCCATTTAAGAAGGTAAATAGATCTTTAGCCTTCTGAATCTCTCCATCAGCTCTATTCTTATTGTCTCCCTCTTGTTTTATGATGTCTCGTATCTTCAGGGCATTCCATACTTCTTGCTTGCCTCAGTTACCAACAAATCAGAAGTTGCATCCCTTACTCCTCTGAAAATCCATAATATCTTCAAAACTGCTAATGTTAGTGACCTCCCTCTTTGTAAATCTTCGTTTATCTGTGATCTTCTCATCCACCAATCCATAATCATCCAAGAATAAATATACAGCAGAAGAAGCTCCGGCTCCGGTCAAAAGTAGGAGTGGTTGTCAAATATTAAGTGCCATTATGAAGTTCTCATTGCCTCCCTTCCTTATAGTGAATAGTTAAATGCTTTCCATCCTTACAATGCTCTGTAGAAATACTATTTAAATACTCAAATAACTTCTTCTCCTTATCCCTGACGGTATTCTTATCTCCGTTAGGTCTTTCTTGAAGTAGTATCTTTTCTAGCTTTGTAGGACCAGCTATCTTCTTTTCTGATCATGTCTCTACAAATCAGAAGTTACATCCTTTACTTTTCTGAAAAGGAATGATATCTTCATATCCACTAATCTTTGAAGGAGCCTTAGTTACACTAGTTTTAACTGTGGGAGTTGGTTCTAGTTGTGAATCATACTCCAGAAATGCTGCGCTACAGCCTACAGCAGAAGTACCACCCACTAACAACAATGATTTAACTAATAGGCTATCCATTATTGACTAGCACTTGCAGCACTTGCAGCACTGCTACCTTCTACAAACTGTTGATGTCAGTAGTCCCCTCAATCCATAGCTTTACAATACTCACTGGTATGTGAAAAGCCCTTATCGTATCATTTTTGAAACATATCAACTAGGCTATCTAGAAGTAAGTTCAAAGCTATAGGAGATCTAAGTCCTTCGTTTCATAGGTGATACTTGTTGTATTTAACGGGATATCCTTCAGTATTGACTTTGTGAGGATCTATATTGTTAGATGTTCTATTCTTTAAGAGATTCCCAATAGATTTGACTGCAGATGAATTTTTGTCTTTAAGTAAGCTTCAATCTTCGGGGTTAGCCAATATAAGTACATTATCTGCAGTTCCTTCAAACTTAAGTAAGTGAGAAGGATCTAAATCAGCTTTACCTATCTTTCATCACCATCCATTATCATCCACAGAGAAGATGTCATCTTCCATGGAGGTGGTAGTTTCTATATCTTTAGGAAATACTTGTCTTAGTCCAATATCTGAATAGATGAATGGGAACTTGGACATGGATTGAATAGTAGCCTCTCCAGCACCATAAGAGGTAGGTGGATAGGTTAGTATCGCTAATGATTTAGAGTTAGAGTTAGAGTTAGAGTTGTTACCATTCGACGGATCATATCCATTATCAACAACCCCTATCTTCTTAAAGTAGTCTCTTATATTCGTAATCCTTGTCTTCAGATTGTTACCCATGGTTGCAGCATTTTTAAGGGCATTCTGTATGAATTCCTTTCGGTAGTCATCTTTAAATTCAGTTTGGAAGTTATTGCCCTTAGAGTACTTATCTAGTAACGCAGCAAATTGAAATAAGAAGATAACAACTTCCTTCTGTGCACCCTCAGCTAAAGGAGCTTCTCCAGGTATGGTTGTTTGTTCTAGAGCTGGATGGTGAGTTTTGCTTAAAGTGCTTAAAGTGCTTAAATAGTTTGATTTCCAACCGCCATTTCCATTTCAACTATTTAAATTATTAATCTCCTCCGTTGTGAAAACCGTATTGGCATATTTTTTCGCGATGGCTTCATCGTGCTCTTTTAAAGAGAAGAGTTTATCCTTCTTAATTCACTCTTCTATTTTTAGTTCGTTGAGTTGCGATGAATGCTCACTGAATAATTTATTTCAGAAATCAATATATCTCCCGAATCTATAAAGAGAGTTAATAGACTCCTTGTTGTAGCTAGAGACATACTCCTTTAACTTATCTGCAATCTTCTTGCTATCACTATCACTATCACTATCACTATCACATGTATTATCGTCTCCAGCTTTATCTGAAACTAGAGCTATATTGGAACTCTCAAAACACTTAAATACCTTCTTAGAAAAGATGGTGTAAGGGTCTCTTGCTGCTCTGTAGTTAGTTACTATTAAGTCCTTGTGCGTTGGTAGTAAATTGAAGGAACTAGAAAGAATGCTATGATCGTCAGCTACAAACTGTTCTAGGAATAATACTGAAGTTCTCTTATTACTTCAGAATTGGTCATTTCTAAATACTAGTCCAGAATCGTAAAGACCTTCATTCCACAGGGAAGGCCCAAATTCCTTAACTTTCCCTAGTAATTCATCAAGTCTAGACTGTAACTTTACCTTTATTAAACTCTTATTGGTGGAAGTGTGTGCGTTGGTGATTACATATTGATCAACATCGGTTAGATAGTCATATAGTGCAGTCTTTTTGAATTGATAGGGATAGTAGTCTGGAGGTATTTGTAGACTCAGTAAGAGATCAGCTTGACCATTGTAGTTAACCATTATCTTGTAATCCTTTATCTCTTGATCTGAGGCTCTCAAAAAACCAGCAAAACCAAGAAAAGGACTTCCAGAGAAAATTAATAACTTCCTATTAACTTGTAACACTTGTACCGTTTATGAAGTGGGTGCTCCAGTAGTCCCCTCAATCCATAGCCTTTGTGTATTTGTTGTTACTTCCATTACTTCCATTACTTCCATTACTTCCTTGGCAATCCTGTCCGCATACAGTGAACTCTGGGTCGTATTGTTTCTGAAGAATGTCAACTAGGCTATCAAGAAGTAAATTCAAAGCTATAGGAGATCTAAGTCCTTCGTTTCATAGGTGATACTTGTTGTAACTTACCTTGTAGCCCTTCTGGTTGATATTACTAATATCGATCTCTTCATTCCCTTTAAGAATACCCCCCAAGCTCTTTATGGCTGAGGCGTTCTTATCGCGAAGGAGGCTCCAGTCTTCCGGATTGGCTAGGATTAGTAAGCTATCGGCAGTATTTTTAAATTCAACTAAGTTGTTGGAGTTCAGATCTGATTTACCAATCTTCCACCATCACCCATTATCATCTACAGAGAAGATATCATTTTCCATATCATGAGAATGATCGCTCAAGTTATGGGGGTAGACTTGCTTTAGGCCTATGTCTTTGTAGATAAATGGGAATTTAGACATGGATTGAATAGTAGCCTCTCCAGCACCATAGGAGGAAGGAGGATAGGTTACTATCGCTAATGATTTAGAGTTAGAGTTATTACCCTTCTCCGGATCAAAGGAACTATCTACAACCTGTATTTTCTGTAGGTACTCTCTAATACCCTTGATTCTAGTTTTCAAATTGGAAGCCATCTGTTTTGCATTCTTAAGAGCACTTTCCATGAAGCTCTTTCGGTAGTCATTGTTAAATTCAGTTTTAAAGTTGTCACTCTTACTGTACTTGTCTAGTAGTGCTGCGAATTGGAATAGGAAAACAACTACTTCTTTTTGGGATCCTTCTGCAAGTGGGGCAGCCCCAGGTATGGTTGTTTGTTCTAGAGCTGGATGGTGAGTTAGCTTATAAGAAGTAGATTCGTAATTGGATTTTCACCCTGATTTTCATTCCTCTAATTTCTTACTTTCCTCATCTGTAAATACGACTCTGGCATACTTCTTAGCTATGATCCCGTCTTTCCCGTTATCTAGAGAGAAAGTTCTCTTCCCATTTGTCTCTTTCTCTTTCTCTTTCGAAAGCCACTCTTCCATTCCCAAATCCTTAAATTGTTGTTCATGTCTTTTGAAGAGATCATTTCAGAAATAAATGTACTTCCCAAATCTGTAAAGGGAATTGATGGACTCTTTGTCGTAGTTATCTACGTATGTCTTGAATTTAGAGGCCAGGTCTTTATCTTTGTTATCGGAAGTGCTGTTTTCAAAGTATTTAAATACCTCTTCTGAAAATATGGTGTATGGATCTCGAGCTGCTCTGTAGTTAGTTACTATTAAGTCTTTATGTATTGGTATTAAATCAAAGGAGTCTTCTATATTTACATAGTCATCAGCTACAAATTGCTCTAGGAATAGTACAGAGGCTCTTTTGTTATTCCAGAATTGATCATTTCTGAATACTAGTCCAGAGTCATAAAGATCTTCATTCCACAGGGAAGGCCCAAATTCCTTAACTTTCCCTAGTAATTCATCAAGTCTGGATTGTAGTCTTACCTTGATTTGACTCTTATTATGAGAGGTACGATCATTTGTGATTACATAGGAATCTACGTCAGTTAGATAGTCGTATAGGGCAGTCTTTTTGAATTGATAGGGGTAGTAGTCGGGAGGTATTTGTAGACTCAGTAATAGATCGGCTTGTCCGTTATAGTTTACGATGATCTTATAGTCTTTAATCTCGATCTTTTTGGGAGATAAAGCCGGAAGAGCGCAGACAGGTGTTAATGTTCCTACTAATAATTTTTTACTTGGCAATGATGGAGAAAGAGGTTAAAGGTTATATGTGAAGTTTCGAAGTAGAGATTAAAAGATAAAGTATTTGGTTTAAGGAAAGCTCTTGGATTCTATATCGTTACAGAACAGAAGTCACTAAATTTCTGATAGGAAGAGTCATAATCAGTTTCGTAATTCTTCTTATCCTTAATTCCTTTACACTTCTCTCGAAGCTTGCTTATTTCGTTATCGTCTGTTGCTGTATTTAAAGTTAAATCAGAAAACTTCTTGTCCGTCCCTTGAACTTCCTTGTGTTTCGTTACTAAAGAAGTTCAAGAGGACTTCTCGTTGCTATCTGTGGAATCTAGTTTAAGAACCTTCTTTCCATCCTTTGAAATCCTTTCACTAACTGTCTCAGGAATCACACATCATTTAATAGCTAAGTCATGATTAGCTTTGGAAAAGTCGGCTTCCACAATAGACTTACACGCCCCTTTAAGAGCTGTAAGATCACTTTCAGTGGTTCCAGAGATGGTAATTCCTTGGATTTTTAAATCAGCTTTACTAGTAGTCTGTTCTTTGTAAGCACTAGCTATACTAGTCCAATGATTATTATGAGTGTTGTCAAAGGCTAGGAGTTTGTACTTCTGATCCTTTAATTTGGCAGCTAGAGATTTATCTTCAGAGTTAAGGGAATTCTTAATTAAAAAACTACCACCCACAACTCCCCCACAAGCAGCCGTTCCGCATGCCGCTTTTGTAGCTAATCCATTCATTATCTAGGGACTAAGATGAGTGGTTTGAACACCAATCTTTAATTTTGATTAATGTATCATCAAATGCTTCGTCAGTAGATTTCACAGTCAATTTAGAACTACAATGCTTTCTTAATTTATTGGCATTTCCATTGTCCTTGTCGCTTCCAGTTTCTAGAGTAGTTAAATCTGTAAATCTATTCGCCGCATTACTTGTATGCCCCTTAGCTTTGTTAACTCAGTCTTGACTTTCGTTCCCCGAATTAGATGGATCATCCATAGAGAACAGAGTAACTCCCAAGTAGTCAAGTCTTTCTTTGGTGGTTTTAGGAACTACGCACCACCGCTTTAATTTCTTAAGGGAATTCTCTTTATCGGAGTGATCTGTAGTTCTTTCGTATAGTTTCTTACATTCTTGAAGCAGCTTATCAGAAGCCTTAGAATCATCTCCTTTGAAGTTAAATGGAGATTGTTGTTCCTTCTTATAAGCTTCTAAAACTTCAGAAATAGCAGCACTATGGGATGAAGTTAAGAGAGTTCATCCATCTTTCTCTATTTCAGTTTTGAGGGTAGGTGTATTTGGAAATAAATAGGGTTTAGATAGAGCCGCTCCCCCGCCAACAGCTCCCGCTGCGCCCAAACCAGAAGCCAACTTTACGGTAGTTGAGGAGGCCATTATTTAGCAGAACATCACTTTCTAACTTCCTCCATGGATTTCTCGAACTCTAGGTGGTAAGTTAGTTTCTCTCTTCTGGATTTGCAACCCTTCTTAAGCTCCTTTATATTCTCCGCCTCTTTAGTATTTCCTTCTGTAGGCTCAACTAAGGTAACTTCAGTCAATTCGTATGTATTGCCGGTCTGAGATTTGGTTCTCTTGTACTCCTCTAATATTGGTTTTCATCGGTAATTATCTGAGTCACTACTTTCATCAACACCTAATAGGGACACGCTAGAAATAACCTCTTCTACCTTTCTAGGAACAACACATCACTTGATGACTCTCTGATAGATATCTTCCTTGGAGGATTCTAAGTCTAGAGCTTCATTGCACTTCTTCTTCAACTTGTCATGTTCAGTATCTCCTGAAGTTATTCCGTCGTTTGCGAATCTCTTAGTGTTCTCTGTTTTCTTATAGATTTCAAATATTTGGGATCAATGACTACTTCCCTCTTCAAGTGCTGTGTAACCCTTTCTTTCTAATTTATCCTTTATAGTTTCTGGACTTCTGGAGAAAAGTCCTTGATTTCAAGCTAACGCTCCTCCCCCACCAATTAGAGATAAGCCTCCTAGTCCAACTAACCCTTTAGTAGCTAACGGATCCACGATCTACTTTGTACATCAATCTACAACCTCATCGTAGACAGTAACTTTCTCCTTAGCTAAAAAGTCTTTCTTGCGATTTTCAGAACAGAAATCTTGAATAGCCTTTAAGTCCTTATCTTTTGTATTGGAACCTTGGGCTTCCGTTAATCCAACCTTGCTTCTCTTTTCGGTTTCGGTATGTTTATTTCAAATGCCTTCTCATTCTTGAGTCGATCCCAACTCTATAAAGGTCTTATTTCTCTTGATTTTGGATTCAATAGTTCCTATAAAACATCATTTCTTAACGTTGGTAAGTAATGGCTCACTCACTGGTTTAGTTAAGTTGTCTTGACATCATTTAGAAAGTGCTTCCCCACCTTTAGAGTCATCTTTGATGTTGGTGATGACTCTCTTTATTGCATCTTTATCAATAGTAAATTCCTCCTTCCATTGCTTATCTACCTCCTCTTTATTTGTAGATACGGAGGATATTAATTTAAGAGATGAGAGTTTATCTTGAATAGTCTCTGATGAAGAACGTTGATATATGTAATAACCTGTTGCTCCAGTTCCTGCAGCAGCTGCTCCCGATAATCCTAAGGTTAATGATTTCATGACTTAGGAAGTTGCCACACATCAACGTTGAGCTTCTTCTAAAGACTTCTCAAATTCTTCTTCATAAGAGCTTTTGGATTTCTTAGTTCCGCAAGCGGTCTTTATTTTTCCCGCATTACTGGAATAATTACTATCCGATACCGTTGTTCACTCAACTCCACTCATCACAACATGGCTGTTAGCTTTATGTTCAGTTTCATATCTTTTGGCTACATTAGTTCACTCTGTCTCGTTGGTGGATCCTGTTGTGTCTAGAAAAGTAATATTTCTAGCCTTTAAAAGATCTTCCACTGAAATAGGTTCCACACATCATTTGGAAGCTAGTTTGTAATTACTTTCAAAGGCCGGAGATCCTTCCCCCATTTTCAGAACAGAAGAACAGATACCTTTAAGCTTGTTAATTCCTGCGGCATCCCCTTCCTCTAAAGAGAGAGCTCCTATTTTTAATTCAGACTTTGTCTTTGTGACTTTTACGTAGCTATCAAATACTTTCTTCCATCCAGATCCTTCAGCTTCTGTTCTTGAAGTATCTGTATTCAGGGGAGTGAATTTGGCTTCCCTAAGTTTGCTAGATAGAGACTTCCGAGGATTCTCTCCGGACATAAGGGACTTGGCTAGAAACCCACCCCCAACAGCGGTTCCCACTCCGCTAGCAGCAATTGCCCCTTTAATTGCTGTTGACATTATCTATTTTGGTTGAACATCACAAGGTTGATAGATTCAAAGCAGTTTCAAAATCTTCATCATATGAATTGACTGCATTCTTTCCTTTGCATCCCTCTCTTAAAGCTTTGGCCAATTCCTGATCATTGCCAGTAGTTGTCACTCCACTTATCTTAGAAGCCCCCTCTTTATGTTTGGAGCCTTGTGTAACTCACTCTTGCTTTTCTGTAGTTGGATTGGTTGGAGCTGTTGTATCTATAGCTTTAAGATTTGAATCTTTAAGTCGTTGTTCAACTGTCTTTGGAATAACGCATCATTTCTTAATTTGCTTTAGAAGGGTGTCTTTGTTGGAATCATCAAAAGGCTTACTTGAGGATTTTTGGCACTCCTCAAGCAATCTCTGACTAGCGTTTTCTTCATTCCCAGAAAAGTCTTCGAATAATAGGGAAGGCTTGGGATCTGCGTTTTTCTTGTAGGCTGTAAGAATCTTATTTATTTGTTCGGTATTGGAGGAAGTTAAGAGAGTTCATTTGTCCTTTTCGACTACTTCTTTCAGAGTTACTTTAGTTTCAAATGCTCCCGATTTATGAAGAGCTATTCCTCCACCAATAGCTCCTGCGGCTCCTAATCCTGAAGCTAATTTAACTGCAGTAGAGGATGACATTTTGAAAAGGGTCGACGCCCTTACACTAACTAGCGGGAGAGCTAAGAATTATTAACTCGCCTTAACGCACAACTTCTCTGCTAGTTTAAAAACATTATCACTCCCTTTGAACGGCTTGCCATGAATACTGGAGCATCACTCTTTGACTTTAGATCAATGGGTATTGGCTTCACTCTCCGCATTACTTTTGTTAATGCCGGCAAGAGAACCCGTCAACTTACCGTCTGTATCCTCATTATGGGTCTTTAACTTCTTGTAATTACTAATAAATTCATTCTGATCTGTATTTCCAGTCACATCTAGTACTTTCTTATTGCCTCCAGTATATAAAGCCTCTAGTCTTTCTTTTATGGCTTGGATGCAATACTTCTTGGTTAAATTAAGTCTGGAATTGTCCTCTTTAGAAAAGATGCTTTTGTAGGTGAAGCTATATGAATCAGAACATCAATCTCTCAGTTCAATTCATGCCTGTTCGGTATTGCTGTTTTTCTTAATAAGAGATAATTTGGGAAAACCCTTTAAATCGTCCTGTTCCTTATCTAACTTGCTCTTCTGATTCTTTCAAGACTCATTAAAAGAATTATCCTTCCCTAAAACGTCATCTCCCAACTTACTCCCAATAGTCTCTTTAGAGTTAAAGTAAGCTCCACCCAATCCAGCTGAAGCAGCGCCTCCAAGTCCTGTCGTAAGAGCAGCAGCTTTAAATGGAAGAGACATTATCTATTTTTGGAAGTGATGGAACATCAAGACTGTGCTTCTTTAAGAGCGTCCGAGAACCCCTCTTGATGTGAACTCTTTTCCTTTCTCTTTTTACAAGCCTCCTTTATAGCTGTAATATTGGCAGAATAATTGTTGCTAGTTACTTGAGTTCAAGTCACTTCACTCAGAGGTTTCTTCGCCTCTGTTTGAATCTTCTCGTATTCTTTAGCTATTTCTCCCCATTCCTTTGAATTCTCAGATCCTGTAGTGTCTAAATAAGTAATACCTCTCTTTTGCAAAATACTCTCTACTGAGATTGGTTCCACACACCATTGGGAAGCTAATTGGTAATTCTTATCGAAGTCTGAAGACTCTGGTTGAGTATTCAAAAGTGAAGAGCAAGCTTCTTTAAGTTGCTTTATCCCTGCATTTTTATCTCCTGAGGTAAGAGTTAAATTCCCGATTTTTAAATTGGCTTTATCTGTCGTTAATGCTTCGTAGCTTGTAAAGATGGTTTGTCATTTAGAGTCATCAGATTCTTGCTTTGAAACATCTAAATTCAGCAGTATAAATTTGTCTTCTTTCAGCTTGCTGGATAGATTCCTCTCTTCTTTCGAATTAATAAGGTGATTAGCTAAAATTCCCTCTCCTGTAGCTGTTCCAACTCCCCCTAACCCTATGGCTCCCTTAGCTATAGAGTTCATTACTTACCACACCACGTATTTACCTTTTCCATGGATCCTTCAAAGTCATCATCGTAATTCTTTTTATCCATGTGATTTTTACATCCAGCTTTAAGTAGCTTTATATTGGCTTCTACTTGGTTACTCTCCGAGGAAGGAAGAGTAACTCCCAAATAGGAATTATTCTTGTCTAACGCTTTCTTAAATTCCGTTTCTTTGGCAGTTCATTCAGTTTGATCGGCAGTGGTATTTGTCTCTTCCACATTTATCTTTTGATAACCTCCTAACTTCTCCAATCTATTTGCAGCACTAATAGGAGTTACACATCATCTAGTTACTGTTCTATATAGAGAAGGAGAGAATTCTTGGGATAAAGCCTTTTGGCAACTTCCCTTCAATTTCGGAAGCCCAGTGGACTTATCCTCTCCTTTAGTTATTGTTTTGTCAAATCGGGAAGGACTATCTAATTCCTGCTCTTTGTATTTGTTGTATATCTCTTCCCACAGAGAATCCTGCCCTTCCTGTTTAAGTACTTCCCATTTATTGTTTGTAAGAGTAGTCTCTATACTATCCTTCTCGGAAAATATATAGGGCTTGGCTGAATAAGCTCCTCCAGCTATAGAACCCAGACCTCCTAAGCCAATAAGTCCCTTTGCTGCAGTTGTTTCCATTGTTAATTAGAAGTATTTGTACATCGTTTTTCAATTGCGTCGAAAAATCTAATTTCAAAACTATAGATCAGAAACCAATATCGAAAAATTAGGACTTCTAAATTGGTTAAAAAGATCTATTTGTTAGTCAAGCAATAAGTTTGGATATTGTAACTATTTCTACTTTTGGCATTATCAGACAAAGATCTACTTGTCAAGAATTCACATCACTTAAATACTTCTTCTTTAACCAATTCCAAACTCTTCTCTTTTAATCGATCAAATAGGAACTCCTTTCCAAGAGCAATAGAACTTTCATAATTCTCTTCATCAATTTGTCTTAAAGACCAAACTGAATCAGAAACGTCACTTACAGATTTAACCAATCTTTTACCCGCAATAGCCCCAGAATCAAGATACTCTTTAGCAAAATGACCTCCTACAGTTCCTTTACCTTCTCCATCTATTTTGGCCTTTCCAGATTTAACCCTTACTATAGAAGAACCTTTATTCTTCATACAATAGGTTGCAAAGTTGTCTTTGTCATTATTCCAAGTACCAGTAGGAGCGGCCTTAACCCCTAGATACTTACATCATTCAAATATTTGTTCCCTTACTTCTTCGTCATCTAAACCTCTTAATCTATCTTGAAGATACTCTTTACCATAACCTACGGAAGTATTAACGTTAGTGTTCTCATCAATTCCTCTAAGTTTAAGAGCCTCATCAGAGATGTCATCGGCATTAGTAATGATTTCTTTTCCTTTAATTAAGTCAGCATCTAGATACGCCCTCTTCATGTAATCCCCAAGTTGAATGGTTCTTGTACATATTGAAACTCCGTTCTTCCATTCAGTAAGGCTATTAAGATCTCCATAAGATTTTCCTTCTGACTCAAAAGTAAACTTATCATTGGATTTAACAACCTTAAGCTCCTTGCTTGAAAGAGAATTACAGTAGTCCTTAAGCTTATCGACAGTAACAGGATCCTTTCCTAAAGCAGCTTCAGTAATAGACTTATCGTGTTTTGAATTTAAGTTCTTAACTTGATTCTCTCATTCAGAATCTTCGCTTACTCACTCTACGTAATACTTACCCTTAACTTTAGGATCTAGACCGTGCACGCTATCTTTAAAGTTAGTTACAAAATCATCATTAGGAGTAACCTCCAACTTAGAAAAATAATGTTTAGATAGGAATTGGGGACCCTTTCAAGGAGAGGAAACACTTGTCCCCTTTACTTCCCCTTCTTCTTGAACTACTTCTTCAGTTTTACTGCTTGGAGCGGCATAAAGATGTGAAGCAGCTGCTCCTGCCCCAACAGCAGCTATACCCCCGATTCCTAAAAGTGACGGTTTCATAATAAGTTCTTTACTCCTAGCTACCAGTTACTCAAATGAGAAAAGTTTTTATTTTGCTACCGAACAGAAGTCGTGAATCTTCTGATAGGAAGACTCATAATCGGCTTCGTATGTCTTCTTATCTTTAACAGAAGAACATTTACCTCTTAATTTAGCAATTCCTGTTTCGCCCGTTTCTAGAGTTTCTGTTAAATCCGAGAATTTCTTATTGGCTGTAGTCTCCTCATTGTGTTTCTTCATTAAACCTTCTCAAATGGTAGATTCTTGAGAGTCGGTGGAATCTAACTTAAGTACCTTTCTCCCGTCTTTATCCATTCGCGAACTTACTGTTTCCGGAACTACGCATCATTTAATGGCTAGATCGTAATTTGCTTGAGAGAAATCGGCTTCCACTATGGTTTTGCAAGCGTTTTTTAAGGAGGTAAGATCTGCAGCAGTCTTCCCAGTTATGGTGGTGTTATTTATTTTTAAATTGGATTTACTTTCGGTTTGAGTCTTGTAGGCGTCAGCTATATTGCCTCAATGGCTGTCATGGTCATTGTTGAAAGATAGGAGTTCGTATTTCTTGCTTCTTAATTTGCTGGATAAAGACTTGTCTTCAGGGGTAGAGGAATAATTCTTAATTAAGAAACCACCACCCACAACTCCACCTAGGGAGGCAGATCCTAATAGGAGTTTTTCTGGAGTGGTTGGCATTACTTAGAGCATCAAAGCTTTAACTTATTTAGTGTGTCATCAAAGGACTCATCAGTAGATTTGACTTCCAATTTAGAAGTGCAGTGTCCCCTTAGACTCTTTGCTTTGGCATTGTCATCTCCACTTGTTATTGTGAAGCCTGAAAACTTGTCTTTTTGATCTCCTTCATAAGCTTTAGCTTTTGTAACTCACTCTTGACTTTCGTTTCTATTAGAGGCTGGAGCTTCGGTGGATAAAGGGGTAATCTTTAAATGGGCAAGTCTTGCTTTTGCTGTTTGGGGAACTACACATCATCTTTTCAACTTCTTAAGAGATTCTTCCTTTCCAGAATCATCTATGGTTCTTTCGTAAAGCTTCTTGCATTCACTTAGAAGTTTAGAAGCAGCATCTCCTTCATTCCCAGTTAATGAGGAGAATTGGGTTGGAGTTTTAGTTTTATAGACATTTAGAACCTCTGTAATTTCGGTATTGTGGGCTGAAGATAGAGGAGTTCATCCATCTTTTTCTATTTCAGATTTAAGAGTAGGTGTACTGGGGAATAAATAGGGTTTAGATAAAGCAGCCCCTCCACCAATAGCTCCCACCGTCCCTAAAGCGGCAGCAGATTTAGCAGCTACAGAAGAAGTCATTATTTAGAACACCAAGTTTTGAAGTTTTCTAGATTGTCATAGAACTTATCTTCATAGGTCTGTTTAGATAAGAGAGCTTGACATCCATCTTTCAAAGCATTCATATTGGCATTGCTTTGAGATTCTGATTCTGATTCTGTTAAAGTCCAAGATGTTTTGCTTTTATTGGCATCTAGATTCTTTTTAAATTCAGTAACTTTTAAACCCCAAGACGCATCATCTGTATTGGAATTGGTTTTCTCAGTATTGAGTTTGGAGATATTTTTGATAGTTAACAGTTGATCTAAAGTTTTGGGGGTTACGCAGAATCTTCTTGCTAGTAAGTAAAGCGCTTCCCCACTTCCAGATAGAGCTCTCTCGCAAGCACTTCTAAGTTTAGGAACTCCAGTATCCTTACTCTCGTTGTTGGAAATTTCATCTTGAGTGAACTCATCTGTTCCAGATTTGGTCTTATAGACTTCATATATCTTTTCCCAATTGCCAGTATCTGTACTGCTCATAAATTCATATCCCTCCTTAGCTAATTTAGCTCTTACGCTATTGTCCGTTGGTTTAGGGAATATGAGATCCTTACCTAGAAAAGCAGAACCGGCAAACGCACTAGGGATACCTAGGCCTGCAGCCATCTTTGCTCCTAAAGTCATGACTAAACTCCCCCTACGCCACTAGAGCTTTTAGTTTTTGTGCATCATTCCACAACTACGTCATAAACTGAAGTCTTCTCTTCAGCTTTGAACGTCTTCCCTTTGTTTGCTGTGCAAAAAGCTTTAATCTTCTTTATGTCCTCGTCTTTCTTCCCTGAATTCTGATCCTTAGTTCCTTGTAGATCTATCTTGGTTCTTAAATTTTCAGCGCTGTTGGTGTTGTAAACTGACTCCCATCCACGGCTATCTCCCTCAGTTATTAATTCTTTTCCGCTTGATCTAGAGATACGACTTTCAATAGTTCCCAATACACATCATTTCTCTAGGTAGGGAACTAGATCTTCGTGTTTCTCAAGCTCTAATTTCACATTCTTTTGGCATCACTCCTTCAACTTCTCTCCACTAATTATCTTGTCGTTATATTTCTTAATCTCAACTTGATCTAATTCAAATTCAGCACTTCATTGCTTTCCCTCCTTTTCACTCCCCAAGGAGGAAATGAGGATGAGATTTTTAGATTTGAGATGATCTTCTAAAGTATTGCTTTTGTAGATAAGGGAGTTGGCTAAAAACCCACCACCTACAATTCCCCCTGTGGCTGCAGTACCAGTTAAAACAGCAGTTGTTGTTTTCATTAGATAGGCTCACTACTTATCTGGAGAGCATCAGATCTCTACCTTCTTCAAAATATCGTCAAATGAGTCTTCGAAGGATTTGGTGTCCAGTTTGGTTTTACAATGAGTCCGTAATTGCTTAGCCTTCTCATGATCTGCGTTTCCTGAGATAGTTAACCCAGAGAACTTATCTTTATTGTCGTTTGAGTGCTTTTTGGACTTCTGAACTCAACTTGAATCTTCGTTAGTTGATGTGGATGGTTCTTCTGTAGAGAAAGGAGTTATATTTAAGTCTCTTAATCTTTCTGAGGCGGTTTTGGGAATTACACACCATCTCTTTAATTTCTTAAGAGAAGGTTCCTTATCGGAGGTATCTTCAGGCTTCTCATATAACTTCTTGCACTCCCCAAGAAGCTTTACAGAAGCATTAGTTTCGCTTCCAGTAAAGTTGGTGAATGGATGTGTAGATTGCTTTTTGTAAGCTTCTAAAACAGTCTTAATCTTCTCTTCATCGGATGAAGTTAGTAGCTTTCACTTATCTCCTTCTATTACGGATCTAAGGGTTGGTTTATCTGGGAATAGATAAGGCTTAGAAAGAAGGGCTCCCCCGCCGATAGCTCCGGCAGCGCCTAATCCAGAAGCCACTTTGGCCGCTGTAGGAATAGACATTATCTAGCAGTACATCATTTCTTTACTTCTCCTAAAGACGATTCAAAATCCAATTGGTATGTCAACTTCTCCCGACGAGCTTTACACCCTGTCTTTAGTGCATTTATGTTGGTGCTATCATTCGAAGCATTAGAGGGCTCAGTTAAGGTTACTCCACTTAATTCATAAGTATTAGAGGACCCTGAGGTACTTTTGGTGGCTGCGTATTCTGTAAGTATGGGTTTTCAGCTGGATGCATCACTAGTATCCCCCGATACTACTCCCAAAAGGGAAGACTTAGGTATTAGGTCTTCTACTTTTCTAGGAACAACACACCATTTGATAACCTTCTCATAATCTTCCTTCTTGGAAGATTCCAGATCCAAAGAGTTTTCACACTGTTGTTTTAGTTTGTCATGATCCGCTGTTGAAGAGCTGGAGGTGATTTGGTCATTTTTGAATTTCTTGGTATTTCCATCCCCCTTATAAACGTCAAATATCTTTGACCAATGCTCACTTGTCTTTCCCAGTACTTCGTAACCTTCCTTCTCTAATTTATCTCTTATAGTTTCTGACTTTCCAGAGAGAAGTCCTTGTTGTCATGCTAAAGCACCTCCACCACCTGCTACAGATAGTCCACCCAGACCTATAAGTCCTTTTGTAGTTAATGAATCCATGATTACTTAATAGCTGTGCATCATGTTTGAACCTCTCTTAAATGCTTTTCAAACGCTTCATCATCATGAGAACTCTTGTCTTTTCGAGCATTGCAAGCAGACTTAATTTGACTTATGTTGGCAGTGTAATCCGTGTTGGATACCTCTGTTCAACTAACCCCATTCATTAACTCCTTATTGGTCTTCTTATGTTCTTCATATTTCTTGGCTAATGCGGTTCATGCTTCTGTATCTTCAGATTCTGTGGTGTTTAAGTGGGGAGTTCCTCTTTTGGAAAGTAGAGAGCTTATGGAGATAGGCTCTACACACCACCTAGAAGCTAACTTGTAGTTACTTGCGAAATTGGAAGAATCCTCTAGAGTCTTTAAAAGGTCGGAACAAGCATCTTTAAGTTGATTAATTCCCTCGTTGTCATCCGATTTCAAAGATAGATTTCCTATTTTGAATTCAGTTTTACTAGCCGTTAAGGACTTGTAACTACTTAGTATTTTCTTCCAAGGAGAGTTCTGATCCTCAGTCTTTGAGGTGTCTAGATTTAGTGGTGTAAATTTATCTTCCTCTAGCTTACTAGCCAAAGAAGTCTTTGGTTCTTCCTTGGGTAAGGAGGAATGTATTAAGTATCCACCCCCTGCGGCAGCTCCAACTCCACCCAACGCCAATCCGCCTTTAAGTGCTGATGACATGTAACTATACGCATCAAGTCTTTACCTGTCCTAGGATGGTATCGAAGGATTCTTCAAATGACTTGGTTGTAAGTTTAGATTGGCAAGTGGTTCGCAACGTCTTTGCTTTCGCATTATTATCCCCATCAGTAAGACTGGCTAATTGATCAAACTTATTATTGCCGTTGTCATAAGTACCTACTTTGTTAGTTCAATCTTGAACTTCGGTGGAAGAAGGGTTGGGCTCTGCTGTAGAAAGAGGAGTAATTCCTAAGTCCTTTAATCTCTCTTGAAGGGTCTTAGGAATTACGCACCACTTCTTTATTTGCTTAAGAAGAGTGACTTTGTTCGAATCATCGAATGGTTTATCGGAAGCCTTATTGCATTCTTCTAATAATCTCTTACTAGCATCCGCTTCCTTACCTGTAAATCCGCTGAATGGAAGGGTAGGTTTGGGCTCCTTCTTGTAAGCTTCCAAAATCGTACTTATATGGGTCGTATCTTTTGCAGTTAGGAGAGTTCAAGAATCCTTTTGAACTAGTTGTCCTAAAGTAGTCTTAGATGCGAATGCTCCGGACTTATACAGCGCTACACCGCCTCCCATGGCTCCTAATGCACCCAAGCCGGATGCTGCTTTAATGGCTGTTGGAGATGTCATGCTTAGGCTCTAGATGTACATCAAGATTGAGCTTCCTTAAGGGCATTTAGAAACCCTTCTTCATGAGAGCTCTTGGTTTTTCTAGTGTTGCAAGCATTCTTTATGTTGGTTATATTAGCGTCATAATTGGAATTAGATACGGAAGACCAAGTAACTTCATTAAGTGGTTTATTAGTGTTACTTTGGGCTTTCTCATATGCTTTGGCTACTTCAGTTCACCCTTGATTATTGTTGGCTCCAGTATCTAAGAAAGGAGTTCCTTGCTTTTGAAGAAGTGACTCTATAGAGACTGGCTCCACGCACCATTGAGTTGCTAATTGATAGTTCTTCTCGAAGTTAGATGAATCTCCCTCTGTATTCAAAAGAGAAGAACAAGCTTTCTTGAGTTGATTTATTCCTTCCCGTTTATCTCCACTAGCACTCAAAGTTAAATTACCAATCTTTCGATTCTCTTTGCCGTCAGAAAGTGATGAATATCCCAAGAATATCTTTTGTCATCCAGAGTTCTCGGATTCTTGCTTGGAGGTATCTAAATTCAGAATGGTAAACTTGTCGCTCTCTAATTTCTTGATAAGAGCACTCTTTTGATCGCCTTTAGCTAGAGAGTGAGCTAACAATCCTCCCCCAGCAACTGTTCCTAATCCCCCAAGCCCAATTGCTCCTTTAGCTAAAGAAGTCATTACTTACCACATCAATCCTTTACTTTCTCAATGGAACTTTCAAATTCATCCTCATAGTTCTTCCTCCCAAGATGATTTCTACACCCCGTTTTTAACTTCTTGATATTCTCGGCCTTATTATCTGGAGTAGAAGGCAAGTCGACTCCTAGGTATTGATTATTCTTGGTTAAATCGGATTTGAATGTGGCTTCCCGAGTTTGCCATATGTCATTATCTGTTGTTGCATCACTATCTTCAACGTTGATCTTTGTGTAGTTGCCTAAGTACTTAAGCCTTTCCTCAACGCTAACGGGAGTTACACACCATCTAATTATGGATTTATATAGAGACTCCGAGAATTCCTTAGATAGAGCTAATTCGCAACTTCTCTTTAATTTGGGTATTCCAGAATTATCAGCTTCATTCTTAGTTACAGTTTCATCTAGTTTAGAGGGATCCTTAGTTTCCTTCTTCTTGTACTTTCCACATATTGTGGTTCATTCAGATTCCTTTCCCTCATGAGAAAGTAACACCCATCCCTCTTTCTCTAATTTGCTCCTAATACTTTCTTGACCAGAAAATAGATGAGACTTAATTAAGTAAGCTCCTCCCGCAATCCCGCCAATTGCACCTGTGGCGGCAGCAGACTTTGCTAGTAATGTGGATGTCATGACAATCTAGACAATGGTCTTAATATTCTCTATTGTGAATTCAACAGTGTCTTCTAAGTTACTACCTTCCTTAGTGCATGACAAGTAGAAGTATTTGAAAGAGGATGTGATTTGAAAAGCTAAGAAGTCCTTCTTAGACTCTTCTTTACATCATGCCTTTTCTCGATCTAAGTTAACCCTATTAAGGTTGGTCTTTTGCCTCTTTTGAAAGGTTTTGTTTCAGTCCTCATCAGAACTCTTTTCATCTAAATAATTCTTTCCTAACTTTTGAATTTGATCCTTCATGCTCTTCATAGAACAGAACTTTTCGGCATTTTCAAGATCCTTCTGATTAGAGGGCTCCTTTACAGAAATCCCTTCACATCACTTCTTCAGGGATGAAGCTCCTTGTTTTAGGTCGCTTCCGTTGTATCCAATGATGGACTTTACCTCATCTTCATGAATCTTAAATTCAGCTTTTCATTGATCCATTTGATTGTTTCCATCCAAACGATGGGATATGAGCTTGATTCCCTTTCGAGCCAATATCCCTTTAACGCTTTTATCTTTAAATAGATAATCAACGGTAAAGGCTGTAATGCCCCCTATTCCAGAAATCCCTAATCCCGAAGCAGCCACTAAGGCTCTCTTATCCATTACTTAGAGGCGTCTATAGTGCATCATTGCTTCACTTCTTTTAAGGAGTCTTCAAAATCCAAGGAATAGTGATATTTTCCTTTTCTAGTACGGCATCCCTCTTTTATCTTATTGATATTATTGGTGTCTTTAGAACCATCAGAATCCTCTTCCAAAGAAACGCCACTCATGGCATATTTTGTACTTGAAGATTCGGTAACTTTAGTTAGCTTGAACTTATCTAATACCTTCTTTCAACTTGGTTTATCAGTCTCTCCATTCTCTTGGTCGTTCAATAGAGAAGTCGAGTCTATAAAGCTATCTACCCTTCTAGGTACTACGCACCACTTAGATGCCAGAGAATAAGACTTCTCGTCAGAAGGAGCCTTTTTCAAGGCCTCTTCGCATTTATTTTTTAACTTCTGAACTTCGGTGTCTTGGGGAGAACTTGTAAGTTCATCATTCTCAAATCTTCACTTAGTATTGTTGGCACCTTTGTAGACACTAAAGATCTCTGATCACTTGTTACTATCCTGATCTAAGATTTCATACTTATCAGCTACCAGTCGTTCTCTTATGTTCTTAGGGGATGAAGAGAAGGCTCCTTGTTGTCATGCCAAGGCACTGCCTCCTCCAACTGCAGCAAGGCTTCCTAATCCTGCTAAAGTCTTAGATGTTAATGGAGTCATTACTTACCACACCACTTCTTAACTTTCTCCATGGATCCTTCAAAGTCGCCATCATAATTCTTCTTGTCCATATGTGTTTTACATCCATCTTTAAGTAAATCTATATTGGATGGAGATTGACTTCCTGTGGTGGAGGGTAAACTAACTCCTAGGTAGGCATTATTCTCATTCAACTTAGTCTTAAATTCCGTTTCCCTTCGTGTTCATAAATCTCCATCAGGATTGGAGCTTGTCTTATCCACACTTATCTTTGTATATCCTCCCAACTTCTCTAATCTATCGGAAGCACTAACAGGTACCACACACCACTTAGTTACTGTCCTATATAGGGATTCTTTGAATTCTTGGGTTAGGGCTAACTTACAACTTTCTTTTAATTTCGGAAGACCAGTAGATTGATCTTCATCCTTTGCTATTTTTGAATCAAATCTGGACGGATCGCTTAACTCCTTAGTTTTGTATTTTCCATATATATCGTTTCAAGCAGAGTCATTCCCTTCCGTACTTAGAATTTCCCATTTATCGAGATTCAACTTAGCTTCAATGCTCTCCCCCTTTGGGAACATATATGGCTTAGCTAAATAAGCTCCTCCAGCTAAAGAACCCATACCTCCTAGACCCATTAATCCCTTAGCTAGTGATGTAGCCATTATCTAGAATCCTTTGTGCACCACTTCTTAACCTCTTCTAGAGTCTTTTCAAAGTCCAGTTCGTAATGTAACTTGTCCCTTCGAGTCTTACATCCGGTTTTGATGGCTGATATATTTGCGTCATCTTGACCACTAGCACTATTAATAGTTATCCCATCCATAGCGTACTTCTCAGCACTCGCTTCTTTAGTTGCCTTAAAGTCAGATAATACTTTCTGCCATATAGCTTTAACGCTAGCATCATCTCCTTCCGTGCTTAATAGAGAAGAAGAGGCAATAAAACTTTCTACCTTTCTACCTTTCTACCTTTCTAGGAACAACACATCATTTGGCTGCTTTGTAATATTCATCTTTATCATCAGCATCCCCCTCCAAAGCAGAAGCGCATTTGTCTTTTAGTTTTTGAACATCAGTAGTTCCTGAACTGGCGTTAATTTGGTCATCTTTGAATTTTCACTCATTTTCATTGCTTTTGTATTTCTCGAAAATCTGAGTTCACGCTCCATCAGAGGAACTCAAGATCTTATAACCTTCAGAAATTAACTTCTTCCGTATGCTTTCACGAGAAGAAAAGACCCCTTGTTGTCATGCTAAAGTCCCTCCACCTATAGCACCAACTCCCCCTAGGCCAATGGCTCCTTTAGCTAAGGAAGTCATTACTTACCGCATCAAGTCTTTACTTTTTCCATGGAGATTTCAAATTCATCTTCATAGTTCTTCTTATCCAAGTGAGACTTGCATCCCTCTTTAAGCTTCTTGATATTGTCTGCTTGGTTATTGGATGGAGATGGTAAGTTAACTCCTAAGTAGGTGTTATTTGTAGCTAATTGCTTTTGGAATTCAGTTTCACGTTGTTGTCATATGCTTTGATCATCGTTAGTATTATTCCCATCAACATTAATCTTGGTGTAATTCCCTAAGTACTCTAATCTACTCTCAACACTAACGGGAACTACGCATCAACGGATTACGGATTTATATAGAGATTCAGAGAACTCCTTGGATAATGCTGATTCGCAACTTTTCTTTAATTTAGGTATTCCGGTATCATCCGATTCATTGGGGGTTATGGATGAATCCAATCTAGTGACATCATTAACTGTTTTCAATTTGTACTTTCCATATATGGCAGATCATTCAGAGCTCTGCCCGTCATGCTCTAATATTGCTCATCTATCCTTTTTCAATCGATCTTTAATGGTTTCAGTCTCAGGGAATATATAGGGTTTAGCTAAATAAGATCCCCCCACAATCCCCCCCATAGCTCCAGCGGCAGCAATGAACTTTATTAGTAATGCGGATGACATAGTTAAAGATTAGGAATAAGGGGGGGTTGGTAAAATTCTTATTTGTTATTTAGCGGCTTCTTTTGTACATCATGATTTCACTTCCTTTAGAGAATCCTCAAAATCTAAGGAATAGTTGTATTTCTCCTTTCTGTCTTGACATCCCTTTTTGATTTTCTTAATATTGTCTGCGTCTTTTGAAGTTCCAGAAGCGACTTCCAAAGTTACATCACTCATGGCGTATTTGGTTTCTGCAGTCTTGGTGGCTGTGTACTTATCTAGTATTTTCTTTCACTCAGCTTGACTCTCATTCTCGGTTTCTTGATCATTTAAAAAGGAAGCGCTATCAAGAAAGCTATTCAATTTTCTAGGTACCACACATCACTTAGATGCCAAAGAATAAGACTTCTCATCGGATGAGATCTTATTTAAGATCTCTTGACACTTGCCCTTTAACTTCGGAATATCTGTATTTTGGGAAGAGTTAGAGATTCCATCATTTTCAAATTTTCACTTGGTATTTCCATCACCTTTGTAGACATTAAAAATCTCCGTTCACTTGCTACTACCCTGATCCAAGATTTCGTACTTATCATCTATCAATCTTTCTTTTATGCTCTTAGGGGATGAAGAGAAGGCTCCTTGCTGTCATGCCAAGGCACCGCCTCCTCCAACTGCGGCAAGGCCTCCCAATCCCGCTAAAGTCTTAGATGCTAATGGAGTCATTACTTACCACACCACCTCTTAACTTTCTCCATGGATCCTTCAAAGTCATCTTCATAGTTCTTTTTATTCATGTGTGTTTCACAACCTTTCTTCAGTAACTTTATATTCTCTGCTGTTTGGTCTCCGGTAGTGGAAGGTAAATTTACTCCAAGATAGGCGTTATTTTCTTGCAACTTAACTTTGAATTCAGTTTCTCTGCTCTTTCATGTACCTTCGTCAGTCGTTGTGTCGCTTTCGCTTACATTTATTTTTTGATAACCTCCCAACGCTATTAATCTATCAGCAGCACTAACAGGTACTACACACCACTTAGTTACTGTCCTATATAGGGATTCTTTGAATTCTTGAGTTAGTGCTAACTTACAGCTTTCTTTTAATTTAGTCAAGCCTGTAGACTTGTCCTCCCCTTTGGCTATCTTTTCATCAAATCTAGATGGATCAGTTAATTCCTTAGATTTATATTTCTCGTATATAGAATCCCACTCATTAGTGTTTCCTTCCCAATTCAAAACTTGTCACTTATCTTCCTCTAATTTGTCTTCTATCTTGGCTTTTGGGGGAAATATATATGGCTTAGCTAAATACGCTCCCCCAGCCAAGGATCCCACACCCCCAAGACCCATTAGTCCTTTTGCTAGGGATGTAGCCATTATCCATTCGCCTTCATACACAACTTCTCTACCCTGTCGAAGGAGATATTCTTAGTCTCGGCCAAGAATTTCTTGATTTTGGTAGAACTACAAAAGTCCTTTATTTTCTGTTTATCTGCATCTTTATTGGTGTCTGCTTGTGTGGTTGTTACTCCAATGGCTTCCCGAACTGTTTTAACATCCTCGCTTGTGTATATCTTTTCCCATTCTGAGTCTTCTGAATCCAAGATAAAAGACTTACCTGCATTTCTAGAAAGTCTCTCTTCTATGGTTCCTATGACACATCATTTCTTAACATTAGCTATTAAACTCTCGTTGCCTTCTGATTTGGCTTTCAGAGACTCAGAGCATCAGTCCTTTAACTTCTCTGAGCTATCCACTTTGGGTAATGTGGATTTGATCTTCTCTTTATCTAGTTCAAATTCTGCATTCCATTGAGCGTCTACTTTTGAGGAATCTAAGGATGAGATCAGCTCTAAACTGAGGGATTTAATGTGAGTGTGTATTGTTTGATTTTGCTTATGTAAATAGATACCTCCAGCTAATCCTCCACCTGCTGCACCTATTCCCCCAAGAGTTAATAAACCTTTCGCGGCCGTTGGTGATATTGCCATTATTAATTTCCTCTATCAACACATCATTCCTCCATTTCTTTAATGGAGCTATCAAAGTCTAATTCGTAAGTTAATTTAGATCTTCGGCTAGAGCATCCTCCTTGAAGCTTTTTAATATTGTCAGCTTTATTATTCTCGTTTGGTTCTGATAGCAGAACTCCCTCTAGTGCGTATTTAGTAGGAGATCTACTTTTAGGGGTTTTGGTATTCTCATAACGAGTTAGCACCCTTCCCCATGCATCTCCATCCTTACCCTCAGTTACATCCAATAAACCACTTACAAATTCTTCTGCCTTTCTAGGAACTACACATCACTTGGATGCGTTCTTGTAAAGACTTTGATTTTCCCTAGATTCTTCAATTACCTGATTACAAGCGGTCTTTAAGCGCTCTACAGAGTTAATTTGTCCTTTAAATTTCCAATCCTTATTTTCACCCTTTTGATATTGTTCCCATATTTTGGTTCAGTGCGTACTGTCAGATTTCAGTATTTGGTATTTCTCAGATATTAATTTATTCTTAATGCTTTTAGAATTGGAGAAAAGTCCTTTACTTCAAGCTAAAATTCCCCCGCCAACTGCAGCAGAAGCACCACAAGCTAATGCTATTGACTTAGCTAATAAAGAATTCATTTAAAAGGATCTTCAACTGGGGTACCTTAAGGTTATTCTTTGATACGTAAAAGTTAAGTTTCTAAAGGGAGAGTTACTTTCTTGCTTGTGGATTTTTGTCAACCAAACAGTAGGTTCTTAGATTCTCTAAATTCCTTTCTTTAACCTCACTAGGTCTAGTTTTTAAGAAGTTACATCATGAAAACACTTCTTCCTTAATTAACTCTAGACTCTTTTCTTTCAAACGGTCTTGAAGAAACTCTTTCCCCCTCATACTTAGACTTTCATAATTCTTCTCGTCATCCTCCCTCAAACGATAAACAGAATCCGAAATCTCTTGAGCAGATGAAACAAACTTCTTATGTCCCAACCCTCCAGAAGCAGTCAAGAAGTTCTTCTCTAAGTATTCTCCCACAGTACCAGAACCTTGTCCCTTCTTATCATCAACCTTTTTGGTATTTTCTGAAGGACTTACACTTTCAACGTTAACGGCATTTTTACTTCTCATACAGAAGTCCCTAAAGTTATCCTTGTCGTTATTTCAAGTACCTGTAGAAGCAGCTTTATTCCCTAGATATTGACACCATTCAAAGATCTGAACTTTAACTTCTTCATCGCTAAGACCTCTTAATCTATCTTGAAGGAATTCTTTACCGTAGGTCATGGAAGTATCCTTGGTAGTCTTTTCATCTTCTTCTCTTAGCTTAAGAGCTCCACTTGAAACTTGAGAAGCATCAGTGATGATCTCCTGACCTTCAACTTTCAAGTAATCCCCTAATCTGATGGTTCTTGTACAAACCAATACAGCATCCTTTCACTCCTTAAGAGTAGGATCAGTTATCTCTCCTTTACCATCGAAAACTAAATTACTATTTTGGTCGATCTTAAGTGACTTACTTGATAAAGAGTTGCAGGTATCTCTTAGCGAATCTGCTGAAAGCTCCTTCTCCTTAAAAATAGCCTTAACAGCAGAATCGTCTTTTCTAGATTTTAGGTTTCTAACGTGATTCTCCCAATCGTCACCAACCCATTCTACGTAATACTTACCTTTGATTTTTGGATCAGTACCATTTACGCTATCTTTAAAGTTAGTATCAATTCCCTGCGAAAAAGAAAGACTTAATCCGGAGAAGTGGTGTCTAGACAGGAATCTAGGCCCCTTTCAAGTTGAAGTTAGACTTACCTTTTCAATTTCATTCTTCTTCTCTTCTTCGACAATCTCAGTTTTACTTTGAGGCGCAACGTAAAGATAGGATCCAGCAACCCCAGTACCAAGTACTGCAGTTCCCCCTAGTAAAGAAGTAGTAAATTTCATAAGAAGTCTTGAAATCTTAATTCAGAATTAAGTCTAGAGACGATACTTTTTGTATTTGGAATCGAAGATTAATTTACGTAGTTTGTAGTATTTACAGAGCATCAAGACTCTACAATGTCGTAAATACTTTCCTTATTTGTAGCTAAGAACTTCTCATCCCCTTTCCCTGTACATCAAGTTTTCATAGTATTGATATCGTTAGTATCGGTGTTCTGATCTCAATTCCCATCTAGACCGACTTTAGTTCTGTCCTTTTTGACTTTCTTAACTTCTTGAAGTGCTTTGTTTCAATTGTCGGCTTTGGAAGAAGCAGTTAAAAGAGTTTTGCCGGCTCTAGATAGCTGATTCGAAACAGTTCTTATGGAACATCATTTCTTTATTTTGGATATCAAGTCTCCATTATCTTTGGAAGGCAAGAGAATCTTAGAATCACACCACTCCTTTAACTTAGCCCCTCCTTCATCCTTCTTGTCTCCTTGGTAATTTATCTCTTTCTTAATTAAGTCCTTATCTGACTCATATTCCAATTCATATTGAGCTTTGGGGATAGCAAGGGATGAAATGAGCTCTATATCTTCTCCTTTTAATGCCTCTTTGATGCTCTCTTCTTTGTTGGAGAAATGTCTAAGGGTCATAACTCCTCCAGTTCCTACACCTCCGGCTGCCACGGATCCCAAAAGAATCTTGGAAAAGGAGGGCATTAGTTCTTAGAGTTTGAGCATCAAAGTTTTATCTGTTCAAGTGTATTGTCAAAAGACTCATCAGTGGATTTAGTTCCCAATCCAGTATTGCAACGCTCCCTTAATTTCTTGGCCTTATCGTTATCCCCCTCATTCGAAAAAGATAAGTCTGAGAACTTATTGGAAGCTTCGGAAGTGTAAGTCTTTGATTTCTCAACTCACTCTGCGCTTTCAGTATTGGGGCTAGAAGGTACGGTCGTGGAGAAGAGAGAGACTCCTTTGTATTCAAGTCTTTCTTTTGCTGTCTTTGGAATTACACACCATCTTCTGAGTTTCTTTAGAGAGTCTTCTTTATTGGAATCTTCTATAGTCTTTTCATATAGGGACTTACACACCCCAAGAAGCTTAGAAGAAGCATCATTCTCATCTCCCGTGAAGTTAGAGAAGACGGATGGTTTTCTCTTTTTGTAGGCTTCTAAAACTTCAGTAATTTCATTTCTATGAGATGCAGAGAGAGGAGTTCATCCATCATTCTCTATTACAGTTCTAAGTGTAGTCTTATTTGGGAATAAATGAGGTTTTGAAAGAGCAATCCCGCCACCAACCGCAGATAATCCCCCTAAACCAATCAGACCTTTTGTAGTTAATGAATTCACAAATCAAAGCTACTCAGTACACCATTCCAACACTACATCGTAGACAGTAGTCTTTTCCTTAGCCAGAAACTTCTTAGTTCTATTATCTCTACAGAATTTCTTAATAGTCCCGATATCGCTATCTTTGTTATTGTTGTTCTGATCCTTGGATCCAGTTAATCCGACCTTCTGCCTCTTGGCAGTATCTGTGTGAGTATTCCACTTGTTATCTCATTCCGAACCACTCTCTTCTAAGAACTGTTTACCTTTTCCAATACGAGACTCAATAGTTCCTACAACACACCATTTCTTAACATGGGTAAGTAATGGTTCAGTAGGAGACTTAGATAGACTATCGTTACACCAAGCGGACAGAGCTTCTCCTCCTTTGGAATCTTCTTGTATTCCTGCTACCACCTTCTTTATTTCTTCTTTGTCAAGATTAAATTCCTCTTTCCACTGTTGTTCCATCTCTTCCTTGCTTAGAGATAGAGATGAAATTAGTTGAAGGGATGATACCTTACTCCTGATAGTCTCCTCTCCAGAGTTACGAGAATATAAATAGTATCCTGTTGCTCCGGTACCTGCAGCAGCTGCACCGGATAAGCCCATTAATGCTGTTTTCATATTTATACTCCTTCGCTATTTGTGATTAACACATCAACTCTGAGCCTCTTCTAAAGACCTCTCGAAATCGTCTTCATGGGAGTTCTTGGATTTTCTAGTATTGCAAGCAGTCTTTAGATGTCCTATATTGGTATCGTAGTTTTCGCTTGTTACATCCGCCCAAGTAACATCACTCATAAGTGTATTCTTGCTTGCCTTCTTATCAACTTCATATCTCTTAGCTACCTCTGTCCACTTAGTCTTATTGGCAGAATCAGAGGTATCTAAATATGTGCTTCCCCTTTTAGATAGTAGATCTCCAACAGAGATCGGCTCCACACATCATTTAGAAGCTAATTTGTAGTTATTTGTGAAGTCAGAAGAAGCTTCCTCCACCTTAAGAATGGAAGAGCAGGCATTCTTAAGCTTGTTGATCCCCTCTTGGTCGTTCTCCGTTAGGGCTAAGTCTCCTATCTTTAATTCTGATTTAGTCTGGATCAGTTTGGAATAGCTAGTAAGTATCTTCTTTCAACTGGAGTCTGGAGCTTCGGTTCTTGCGGTATCAAAATTTAGAAGCGTAAATTTATCACTTTCCAGTTTACGAACAAGTGCAGACTTTTGATTATTCTGAGACATAAGTGAGTGAGCTAAAAATCCACCCCCTGCTACAGATCCTACCCCACCTAGAGCCATTGCTCCTTTCGCTATAGACATTAATTACCCTTTACTGAACATCACTGAATTGATATCCCTAAGGAAGATTCAAAGTCTTCATCATACGAATTTACAGCATTCTTCTTTTCACACCCCTCCCTTAATGCCTTAGCATTAGCTTTTTCGTCTCCATTGGTAGTTACCCCTTCGATCTTCTTGCTTCCAGAATTGTGTTCCTTACCTTTGTCAATTCACGCTTGACTTTCACTGTTATTAGATCCTGTTGGGGCTGTTGTATCAAGCGCCTTAAGATCTAAGTCTTCTAGTCTTGCAGAAACAGTCTTCGGGACTACGCATCACTTCTTAATCTGCTTTAATAAAGTCTCTTTCTGTTCATCACTAGAAAGCTTGTTGGAGGCCTTTTGGCACTCCTCTAAGAGCTTATTATTGGCATTCTCTTCAGTACCTGCGAAACCTTCGAACCTAAGAGTAACTTTGTTTGGCTCCTTTTTATAAGCAGTCAGAATTGTACTTATATGAGTGGTATCTGATGCCGTAAGAAGGGTTCACTTGTCCTTTTGCACTAATTCTCTAAGAGTAGTTTTAGTTGCAAATACATCTGATTTATATAAGGCAACACCTCCACCAATAGCTCCAGCTGCGCCAAGGCCAGATGCTGCTTTTATGGCTGCTGAGGATGTCATATTTTTGATAAGGTCGGGGGATCTTAATTATTAGAAGATGAGGCAATAAATAAATTGTGTCCTTTGTTTCTCTAACCGGCTTAAGCGAAAGAATATGGCTGCAGCTTTAAAGACACTTCTTCCGGTAGCAGGTATTGGCGGAGTAGGGGCGGCAGGAGGTTATTACTTACTTTCTGATTCTTCCACTATTAAAGATAAGTTAAAGGAAGAGTTAAGAGGACAGCCTAGGAGGATTCTTTCTTCTGATGCGAGTGCTGAATGATCAGAATGAAAGAAGGTTTATAAGGCTAGCTCTTCTAAGATTTCAGGAGTATCTAGTGAAGAGGATTTGCCCAAGTGATGTATGAACACTTTGGGACAAAAGTTTGAACAGTCTAAGTATGCCTTAGCCAAGGAGTGATGCGTTATTGATACTAGCACCTTAAAAGGAACTCTCTCTTTACAAGGAGTTAATTTGATTCCGGAGTCTGGGAATGGAATTGATCAGAAATTTAAAGATGCTTGGAAGAAGGTAAATTCAGAAAAGAATAGTGCGGGACAACTAGCTATTAGTGATGATAGTGTTATAGGATCAAGTGTTAGCGATGAGAATAAAGGGGGTCCTGAACTTCAAAAGTGATGTACATCTAGATACTCTTGAGCAATGTATAAATTGGAAGCAAGGAATGATTTGGAGAAGGTGAAGAAGTGATGTAGTGAAGGGGCGGGTGTAGCTGCCCAAGCACAGTAAATGGCTTCTCCTAAGATATTACTTCCCACTTTGGCTGCAGGAACTTCAGCCGCTTCTGTTGGTGGTTATATGTATGCTACTTCAGGCAATAAGGAAGTCACTATATTAGATAAGATAAAGGATTCATTAAAGACGCATCACAGAATCCTTACCTCTAAAGGGGATTCCGCTTGAGATAAATTTAAGAAGGTCTATAAGGAAGGAGGAGATAAGAAGATTTCTGGCGTTTCCGAAGAGCAAATTAATGGATGGTGTGAATCTACTTTGGAGGAGTCTTTTAATAAGGAGAAGTACGATCAAGCCATGATGTGATGTGTGATCTACGATAGATCTATTAAAGAGAGCTTAAGCAAGCCAGTTCTCTCTGCCGAGAAGACGGATGAGAAGTGGAAGAAGGCTTGAGACAAGTTTAATACTGGAAATTCAACAGCAGGAGAGTTGAAGTTGGAAGATACTGCTTTAAATAATCCTACTCCTAATGATCGAGATAAAGGTGGATCAGCTTTAAATGAGTGGTGTACTTCTAAATATGAGATGAAGATGTATGAATTAGGAGCTGAGGCTTTATCTAAGAAGGTAGAGAAGTGATGTAATGAAGATGCTGGAAAGTAGGATTATTTAGAACATCAAGTTTTTACTTCTTCTATAGACTGCTCAAATTCCAACTCATAAGTCATCTTTGCTCTCCTAGATTTACATCCCTTCTTTAGCTCTTTTATATTCTCTGCTTCTTGGTTGGTTGTTCCGGAAGCAGTATCCTTCAGGACTACATCTTTCATAGCGTATTCCTTCTGAGTATCTCCTTTCTTGGTGTCGGTGTATTTTGTAAGTATTGGCTTTCAATCATTAGCATCTCCAGTATTAGTTTCTTCAACCCCCAGTAGAGTAATTCCAGCAAGGACATCTTCTACTTTCCTAGGAACTACACATCACTTGATGACCTTCTTGTAAGTCTCTTCTTCGGAGGCCTTTAATTTCAAAGCCTTACTGCATTGCTCTTTAAGTTTGGGGTGATCTGTAGTGGTAGAGTTGGAAGTGATTCCATCATCTTGGAATTTCTTGGTGTTCTTAGCATCCTTGTAGGAATCAAATATCTTTCCCCAATCGGCACTTCCTGAATCTAGTGCCTTGTATCCGTCCTTTTTCATCCTATCTTGTATGCTTTCTTCTTTGCTAGAAAAAAGACCTTGATTTGCAGCTAATAAACCTCCACCACCTGCTACAGATAATCCCCCTAGTCCCATTAATCCTTTAGCTAGTGTGGTGGCCATTATCCCGCTTGATTAGAAGTCTTTGTACATCACTTCTCAACTCTATCTGCAGAAGTGGTTTTGGTTTCAGCCAGAAACTTCTCAGTTTTCTTAGTATTACAAAAGTCCTTTATTTTCTGCTTATCGGAGTCCTTATTTTGAGAGTCGTTCTTAGTCTTATTTAGCCCTATTGCTTCCCGATCCGCCTCTACAGAATTATCTGTGTATATCTTTTCCCACCCTTGAGTATCTGTATCAGATACGAACTCTATCCCCTTCTTCCTAGCTAACTTCTCTTCTATAGTTCCCAGAACGCATCACTTCCTAACCTTAGAAATTAGATCCCCATTCCCTTCAGATTTGGCTTTCAGAGACTCAGAGCATCAATTCTTTAACTTCTCTCAACTATCTATTGAAGATATGGAAGCCTTAATACTCTCTTTATCTAAGTTAAATTCTGCTTCTCACTGTGCAGATACCTTTGATGTTTCTAAAGAGGAAATTAACTCTAGGTTTAGGGATTTGATGTGATCTTGAATTGTGTCGGTTTTTTTAAGTAAATAAGCTCCACCTGCCAATCCACCCCCTGCAGCACCAACCCCAGCAAGAGTTAATAATCCTTTTGAGGCCGCTGGAGATAATTCCATTATTTCCTATCTACACACCACTTCCTCATGTCATCTAGTGAGCTATCAAAGTCTAGCTCGTAAGTTAATTTGCCCTTTCTGGTTGTACATCCTGCTTGAAGCTTCTTAATATTGTCAGCATCTTGGTCGCTATTGCTTTCCGTTACTGTAACATCGCTCATTTCGTATGTAGAAGAGCTTCCCGTCTTGGTTTTCTTGTATTCGGCAAGAACTCTTTTTCAAGATTCTCCATCCTTTCCTTCAGCTACATCCAATAAACCACTAACAAATTCCTCAGCTTTTCTAGGAACTACGCATCATTTGGATGCCTTCTTGTAAAGGCTTGAATTCTCTTCTTTCTCCTTAATTACCTTCTCGCAGGTATTCTTTAAATCCTCAACGTTCTTGATTTCTCCATCGAACTTTCAATCCTTATTGCCAGTATCGCTGTACTTCGAAAATATACTTGATCAAGAATCACTTGTCCTTGTAAGTATCTGATACTTCTCTGATATTAACTTGTTCTTAATATTCTTAGAATTAGAGAAGATCTCATTGCTTCAAGCTCATATCCCTCCGCCTATGGCTGCAGAAGTTCCAACAGCCAAGGAAAGGGATTTTATTAATAACGTGTTCATAAATATCTTACTACTGTTAGAAATGCGTCCCTAGAAAATAAAATCAGATAGTTCTTCAGTTTTTACTTGTGTGGAATTCTTACGGAGTTTCTAAGAGAGGATTAAAGTGTGCTGCTTTACTAGATATATTCGGTAGCTCCTGCTGGGCTCTTCTTATATTTATATCTTACTTCTATCATCATATATACCTCCTATCAGGAAAGCCCTATGCCGCTTTAAATAATAACCCCCAAGATAATAACGCTACTTTTGTATATAGCTCTACCCTAATTAGAGAAAAAGGCTATTCAGCCTTATTCAATCTACAACTTGCAGATCTATTCCTATTCAAGATAACTTTATGGAATGTGGTGCTCCCCTTATTCATATTGGCGGTAATATGCTTCATTCTGAAGTTCTTATTAGCTGCCTCCACCTTAGTTTTCTTTGTAAAAAAGAGAAAGTTTGTGCTTATTAAAGCCGCTCTATTTGTTATGTTTGTGCCAATGCTAGGGGGCGTTGTGGGTCTTAATATTTACAATTCCAAAGTGGGGGCTTATTCCTTTAAGTCTTTATCTTTCCCAGAACTGATAAAGATAAAGGCTAAGACATTTAGAAGCGCTTGTCTTAATCCAGCTGTAGAAGTGATTGAAGATGGAGAGTAACGTTTATCTAGAGGATTATCTTACGAAGATAAGAGCCTCTCTGTGGACAAGGATTTCTGCAGGGTTATTGGATCTTGTTTATTTGCTATGTATGAATCTACCTATATTCATACTTATAGCGTGGCATCCTGCTGGGAAGATGCCTTGGGATGGCACAGTTAGGACTTTCCATAACTTTGTTGAAAAGAATAAAGCGGTGCCTGCCCATCGAATGATCATCTTCAGCGTATGGATGATTATTGTTTGCTATATTTACTTCGTAATCATTCCCTCCCAGAGTGACTATCAGACCTTCTTTGGAAACGTTAACAACATAAGGGCTATCAATTTGACTGCAGGGGTTGATATTAATAATAGACCCACTCAGAAGCAGTTATTCAAAGCCAATTTCGTTCCTATATTTGCCCTCTTATTTCTGAATTTGGCCTTCTTCTCGGTAGCTACCCTCTCTAACAATGACAATGACTGATGAAGACAGTTGGTTGTAAAGAAAGGAACTTTGAATTCAAGTAATATAACTAACTCTAAATATAGATGAACTGGGGGGTTCAGAATCCTATACGTCGGTCTTTTCTTTATTCAAATGCATTACTTATTTACTGCAGCAGGATCTAAGAGCTCTATGAATTGATTCACACGTAGTACAGGGATATTCTGAATTGATTTAGAAAAGGCTAAGATGGTTGCAGAGACTCAAAAGAAACCAAATATTAATTTGGAGATGGATTTTCCCGGATTATCTGGAAGTTTTAATTACGATGATGTGGATGCAGAACAAGGAGAGTTTATGCAAGAAATAGATACTTCTAAGACAGCTTCATAAAGAATCTATTCTAGATTACTTCTTCTCAACCAAACAGTAAGTAGCTAGATTATGTATATTTCTTTCTCTTAAAGAATCAGGTCTAGTTCTTAAGAATTCACATCATTTAAACACCTCTTCTTTAACTAACTCTAGGCTCTTCTCTTTTAAACGATCATTTAAGAATTCTTTACCTAGACCGATAGAACTCTCATAATTCCTTTCATCATCTTGTCTTAGAGATCAAACAGAATTAGAAATCTCCTGAGCGGAGCTAACCATTCTCTTATTTTTGTAAACCCCAGAAGGACCTAAGTATTCCTTATCAAAGTAATCACCAACAGTTCCATTGCCTTTCCCTTTAGAATCTCTAACTTTGCTTAAAGAAGGTTCTGGAGAAGCCCCTTTGCTCTTCATGCAGAAAGTCTTAAAGTTATCTTTGTCATTATTTCAAGTACCCGTAGGAGCAGCTTTCTCTCCAAGGTGTTGACACCATTCGAATATCTGCTTTTTGGCCTCTTCATCATCAAGACCTCTTAATCTATCTTGAAGGAATTCACGACCATAAGTCATAGAGGTATTCTTATTAGTTGCTTCATCCTCTGCCCTCAATTGAAGCGATCCGTTAGAAATATCTTCAGCCCTAGTAATAACCTCCTTGTCTTTCGTTAATTCTGGGAATGCCTTTTGCATGTAATCCCCCAAGCTGAAGGTTCTTGTGCAAACTAATACGGCATTCTTCCATTCCTCTAAATCCTTAAGAGAGTTAACAGTCTTTCCTTCAGCCTTAAAAGTAAAATTACGGTTATTCCCTACGACCTCTAGTTTCTTGTTTGCATATGAGTCGCATACATTCTTAAGGCTTTCGGGAGAAAGGGTAGTATTCTTGAAAATAGCTTTGACAGCAGAATCCTCATTCCTAGAATTTAAGTTCTTAACGTGATTCTCCCAATCATCGCTAACTCACTCCACATAATACTTACCCTTTACTTTAGGATCTAATCCATCTACACTCTCTTTAAATGTAGTGGAGAATCTGTTTTCAGAGGAATACTCTAAATTTGAAAAGTGATGTTTAGATAGGAATCTAGGGACTTTTCAAGTTGAAGATTGATTTACGTTTTCAACTTCCCCCTCTTCTTTAACAACTTCAGTTTTGCTACTTGGGGCAATAGAAAGATGAGCTCCAATAACTCCCGCCCCTATTACAGACGCTCCTCCCAGTATTGGAGCTATTGGTTTCATAAGACTTAACGAGAGCTTTAATTATTTACTTGCTGTATTGTTATCTTCTTTAAGATCAGTTCATCCGTTGTTGTAATAGGCATAATTAAAAGATTTTCCTTTAACGCAATCCCCCATCTTTCCATTCATAAACTGTAATAGGTTCTGGGATTTCTCCTGAGTCAGTATCTTTTTGATCTTTAAAGCATTCCATACCTTCTTCTCCCCTCAACTTTCCACGAATCAGAAGAAACAACCCTTGCTCTTTTGAAGATCCATAATATCTTCAAAGCTATTGATCCTTTCTGGAGTTCTAGGTGTACCGACCTTACTTACATATGACGGCTCTGACATGACTTCATCTTGTAAAAATACCTTGCTGCAGGCTGCAGCAGAAGTTCCACTCAATAACATTATGGGTTTAATCAGGAGACTATTCACCTTCTCTTAATGATTTAAGCTAGTAATACTCAGAGTAGTAACCGTTCTAAAAATTTCTAGTTTTATTACTGAATAGCAATTCGATGGATAACGTAACTTCCCTCTTTCACCTAAATAACCCTGCCCTTTGTATCTCTATCCTCTACTACTACTCCCTATATAAGAGCCGGTAATTTTAACTTGCGAAACAATGTATTTTCCATAACTATCATTTATCACTTCAACGGTTACATCCTCATATTCCTTATTTATTTCTGGAAATTTCCGAAGGCAAGCGGTGGCGATTGATGCTTTTGCATCACCACTTTGTTTTAAAAATTCACCATATTCCTTGTCTTGTCCCAAAGTAGTTGAAGATGTAGTTCGAACCATACACCTTCCTCTTCCAGAGGTTCGTGATGAATTTAAATTTAAGACTGAGGTTACGGGGTCTATATCTTCATTTTCTCTCAACCCAAAATAAGCGCCCACCGATCCGGCCATTAGGGAACCCAAGGTTCCCGCAAGTCCCATTCTGACTTTAGTCATGTTGCTAAGAAATTTGTAGGAATCCTTCTACCTTCTATATATAGAAATCAGAAATCACATTTCGAGAGCGTCTGGGAATGGAAAATACATTCTTATTTTTGACTCAGAACTAGAGAACCATACTCCTTTGATTATGGCTTTGAAGCTTGCTCTTCCTTTATTAGGGGGACTGGGAATAGTTGGTTCTGCTCTTGTGGCAGGAGTACTTTACAATGGCAAAGGAAGGGAGAGATCTGATGCAAATACGGCTAATAGAGTGGGTGATAATTCTGGTAAGAGTTTCAGGAAGTTCAGTGATTTAGTTTCTCCCTCTGATGAGGGACAACAGTGTCTGATTTTTTATGTTTCTGAATTAGGTGATCCGGATGATAGTGGGATTTATGGATATGAGGGATATAGGAATACTTTCAAAAGTAAATTAGAAGCTCTTCAAGAATTGAAGAGTTCGGGATTAGAGGAGAGCGATTTGAATGAAGTATTGTGTGGGGATGGCTATGGATCTAGGAGATATGCTTTATCAAAGGAAGGGGGTCGTTGACAGACTATGCAAGTTTAATCCTTATTCTCTCCTTTAACTATTGAACACCACATTTGAGCTTCCGATAGGTACTTTTCAAATTCATCTTCGTGAGAGCTTTTGGTTTTCCTTGTGTTGCATGAGGTTTTCATCTTAGTTATATTGGAGCCATAATTATTGTTGCTCACAGTTTCTCAACTTAGATCACTCATCAAAGTATTCTTATTAGAGTTCTTATCCTTTTCATATTTCTTAGCCATTTCAGTTCAAACTGTAGTGTCGGAGGAGGAGGATTCTGTATTTAAGTAAGAGATTCCTCTTTTGGATAATAGATCACTCACAGTGATAGGCTCAACACATCATTTAGAAGCCAACTTGTAGTTGGAAGATGTTCCCTCTATTTTGAAGAGATCAGAACAAGCTTTCTTTAGCTTATTAATTCCCTCCCCATCATCAGCTTCAATAGATAGATCTTTAAGTTTTAAGGTGGGTTTGGTTTTGATCAGTGATGAGTAACTGGTCAGTATCTTCTGCCAACTAGAGTCTTGAGATTCTGTTTTAGAAGTATCTGTATTCAAGGGAGTGAATCCATCACTCTTCAACTTATGGATTAAAGTAGTCTTTGATTTATCTTGTGAAATAAGGGAGTGAGCTAAAAAACCACCTCCCACAGTAGCTCCAGCCCCTCCCAGAGCCATAGTGCCCTTAAGTATTGCAGACATGATTATCTAAGCTGTACATCACTTCCTTGATATCTCTAGAGACTCTTCAAAGCTTTCATCATATGAATTGATTTCATTCTTCTTAGCACACTCTTCCCTTACTAATTTAGCGTCAGTAGCTTCTGTTCCGTTGGTAGTTACTCCCTGTATTTTCTGACTGTCTTTATGATGTGATTTACCCTTTTCAATTCATTCGGCTGTCTCGCTTCCCGAATCAGATGGAGCTTTTGTATCTAAAGTAGTAAGGTTTAAATCTTTAAGTCTCTGAGAAACGGTTTTCGGAACTACACATCACTTCTTAATTTTCTTTAATAAAGTATCTTGTTCAGAATCGTTGTAAGTGGTGTTTGAAGCTTTTTGACATTCTGCAAGTAACTTCTCCTTAGCATCATTCTCTTTTCCTGTAAACCCATCAAATGTATGAGTGGGTTTAGGAGATTCCTTTTTGTAGGCAGTTAGTATTGCATCTATCTGAGAGGTGTTGGATGCGGTCAGAAGAGTTCATTTATCATTCTTCACCAATTCACCAAGAGTGGTTTGGGTTTTGAATAATTCAGATTTATAAAGAGCTACTCCGCCACCCCCAATAGCTCCAGCCATTCCTAAGCCGGATGCCGCTTTTATTGCTGTTGAAGATGCCATGCTTTGTCTCCTACGGTAAAGAGTGAATTTATCCAAAAAGTTTAAGTAAGGAGGCTTTCAAATCTAGCTTAGGCGAATTAATATGTCTTCCCTTTTAAAAGCTGCTCTCCCTGTGGCGGGAATTGGAGGAATGGGGGCAGGAGGATATTACCTACTTTCAGATTCTTCCACTATTAGAGATAAGCTAAAGGAAGAGTTGAAGGGTTCTCCAAGGAGGATTCTGGATTCTAAGACTCGTGCAGAGTGGGTTGAATGGAAGTTAGTTTACAAAGATAGTTCCTCCAAGATTTCAGAGGTATCGAGTGAGGAGGATTTACCTAAATGATGTGTAGATACCTTATCTCATAAGTTTGATCAGTCTAAGTATGATAAGGCAAAGGAGTGGTGCGTTATTAATACTAGCACTCTAAGAGGGGAGGCTATTCTGAAGGGAGTTAATTTAATTTCTGAAACAGGAAATGATGTTGCCTCTAAGTTTCAGGAAGCTTGGGATAAGTTAAATAAGGCTAAGGAACAGGCGGAGGCTATTAAGGATACTACCGTTGTAGGTAACACTATTATTAATAAAACTCAGGGAGGTCCAAAGTTACAGACTTGATGTACATCTAGATACTCTTGAGCAATGTATAAGTTGGAAGCAATTAAGGATCTTTCAAAGGTAATGAAGTGATGTAGTGAAGAGGCAGGTACTGCAGCTCCCTCCAAGTAATGACTTCTTCTAAGATAGTACTTCCTACTTTGGCTGCAGGAGCTTCTGCTGCTTCCGTGGGAGGTTATATGTATGCTTCTTCGGGCAAGAGTAAAGAGATCACTATATTAGACAAGGTTAAAGAGTCTTTAAAGAAGAACCATCGAATTCTTACTTCCAAGGATGATGTTGCTTGACAGAAGTTTAAGGAAGTTTATAAGGCTGCAACTGGGAAGGGAATTTCTGGCGTTTCTGAAGAGCAGATTGGTAATTGATGTGAGGTTACCTTAAAGGAGGAATTTGATCAAGAGAAATATGACAAAGCTAAAGAGTGATGTGTGGTTTATGACCTTTCTCTTAAAGAGAGTATAGGTAAGTCTCTGTTGCCAGCTTCTGGGGCAGATGAGAAATGGAAGAAGGCTTGAGATAAGTTTAGTTCTGGAAACGACTCAGCTGAAGGCTTAAAGCTTTCTGATGAGTCATTAACTGGCAGTTCTAAGCCTTCCGATAATACACAGGGAGGTCCCGCTTTGAATACTTGATGTACCTCTAAATATGAAATGAGGATGTATGAATTGGGAGCTTTGGATTTAGCTAAGAAGGTTGAGAAGTGGTGTAATGAAGAAGCGGGAAACGGATAAATCTATTCAGAGCTAACAACACACCAACTTTGAGTTTCTTTTAAGGACTTTTCAAAATCTTCTTCATATGAATTCTTAGTCTTTCTGGAGTTGCATGCATCTTGTATGAGTTTAATATTGGCGGAATAGTTATTGTCAGGTACTGTAGTTCAATTGGTTACATCACTCATGATTGTGTCCTTTTGTGCATTCTTGTCTGATTCGTATCTCTTAGCTATCTTGGTTCACTCTTCAGTATTGGATGAAGTATCTAAGTAAGTAATTCCTCTAGCTTTTAAGAGCGTCTCTACAGAGATAGGTTTCACACACCATTTAGAAGCTAGTTGGTAGTTCTTTTTTAAATCGGAAGAGTCTTCCTCGATTTTTAAAAGCTTTGAGCATTCTGTCTTTAACTTAATAATTCCTTCTTGTTGATTCTCAGAACTCCCTAAAGTTAATCCTTGTATCTTCAGATGGGCTTTTTGATTAGTTAAGAGTTTGTATTTGTCAAATATAGTTTGTCATGATCCATCCGTCTTTGAAACATCGGTATCCAGAGGGGTAAATCCATCTTCAGATAATTTCTTAGAAAGAGTCTTTTTCCCCTCTTCCTTGGAAATAAGAGAATGAGCAAGAAATCCGCCTCCAACAGCAGTTCCAGAAGTAGCTACTCCTGCAGCTATTTTAGAGCCTAAAGTCACGGCTAAGCAGGACTAACAGCTCCAGTACTTTTATCTTTAGTACATCACTGAATTACTACGTCGTAAACAGAAGCCTTTTCTTCTGCCAAGAATGTTCTTCCCTTTTTATCGGTACAGAATTGTTTTATGGTTTGTATGTCGGTTGTCTTATTATTGGTATTCTGTTCTTTTGTTCCTGTTAGGTTAACTTTTGCTCTGTCTTCAGAAGTAGTATGCTTGTTGTATATTTTGGTTCATTCTGCTTCCTCGCTATCTCCTATTAGTTCGCTCCCAGATCTTAATAAACGACTTTCAATAGTTCCCAATACACACCACTTTTCTAAGTGGGGAATCAATTCCTTGTTTTTCTCTTTTTCTAATTTCAGGCTATCTTGACATCAACTCTTTAACTTCTCCTTGTCAGTTATCTTGCTGTCATATTTCTTAATATTGGCTTGATCTAATGTGAATTCCTCGCTTCACTGTTTATCCTCCTTAGAGTCCTCTAAGGAAGAGATAAGTGTTAGTTTCTTAGAATTAAAATAGTCTCCCAGAGTTTCCTTTGATGCGCTCTTTGAAATAAGAGAATTTGCCAGAACTCCACCACCCACAACTCCCCCGGTGGCTGCTGTTCCTGTCAAAATTGCAGATGTTGTTTTCATAACTCAGATTTAATTGTCCTCAGAGCATCAAATCTTTACTTTCTCTAGGGCAGAGTAAAACTCATCTTTGAATGACTCAATCTTCATTTGAGTTTCACAATGCTCTCTTATCTTCTTAGCGCCTTCGCCATTCTCTCAACTTCCAGATATCGCTGTAAACTTATCCTTATTATTCTCTTGATGACGCTTAACCTTCTCCTTCCATTCTTCACTTTCACTCCCACCGGATGTGGGTGCTTGAGTGGAAAGTAGGGTGATTCCCATGTCGTTAAGTCTTTCTTGGATGGTTTTGGGAACCACGCACCATCTCTTTAATTTGTAAAGACTATCTTCTTTATTCAAACCCCTAGAATCCCGATCGTAAAGCTTCTTACATTCCTCTAGCAATCTAGCTGGGGCATTACTTTCTCCTCCAGATAATTTAGAAAAAGGCAAGGCCAGTTTGGTTTTGTAAACTTCTAGGATCTTTCCAATTTCGCTACTGTTAGCTTCAGTAAGAAAAGTCCACTTATCCTTCTCTACTAAATTCTTTAGTGTGTATTTATTTGAAGATGAAAGTAGTGTAGATAATGCAATCCCACCGCCTATGGCTCCGATAGCTCCCATTCCGGAGGCGATTTTGATAGCTAGAGAAAGATTCATTACTTAGTACATCAACCTTCGACTTCCGCTAAGGATTGCTCAAAGTCCAATTCGTAAGTCATCTTCTCTCGTCTGGATTTACATCCCTTCTTTAATTCCTTTATATTCTCAGCTTCATTGGTAGTTCCGGTTGTAGGATCCTGCAGAACCACTCCGCTTAATGCGTATTCTTGTTTGGATTCCCTCTTGGTAGCTATGTATTTTGTAAGTACAGGTTTTCAGTCATTGACATCATTGTTGTCATTTTCATTAATTCCTAATAAAGTAACCCCAGAAAGAACTTCTTCTACCTTTCTAGGAACTACACATCACTTAATGACTCTTCCATAAATCTCATCTTTAGAAGCATCTAAATTCAAGGCTTTCTCACATTGTTCCTTGAGTTTATCGTGATCTGCTTCTGTGGAGTTGGCAGTAATTCCGTCTTTTTCAAACTTCTTAGTATTCTCCCCTTTCTTATAGACTTCAAATATCTTCCCCCAATCGGAACTGCCCCTTTCCAGTGCCTTGTAGCCAGACTTCCTTAACTTATCTCTTATGCTTTCTGTTGAACCAGAAAATAAACCTTTATTTCAGGCTAAAAATCCTCCGCCACCCGCCACGGACAATCCGCCCAACCCCATCAGGCTTTTGGCAGCAAATGAATTCATTACTTAACACACCAAGAAACAACCTCGTCGTAAACAGCTTCCTTTTCCTTAGCTAGAAAATCCTTACTTCTATTCTGGTTGCATCACTCTTTGATGGCTGCAACATCATTCTCCTTGGTGCCGTCTCCCTTAGCTTGGGTTAATCCTATCTTTTTTCGCTTTTCCGTGGTGGAATGCTGACTTCACTTGCTCTCTCAGTCTTGTTCTGCTTCTCCTATAAAAGTCTTTCCTGGTTCAATTCTGGATTCGATACTTCCTATAGTACACCATCTCTTAACGTTAGTTAGGAGAGGCTCTTTGGCTGGTTTATCTAAGTTCTCACCACATCATTTGGAAAGAGCTTCTCCACCCTTGTTTTCATCAGTGATGTGGGTAATAACTTTCTTAATTTCATCTTTATCTATCTCAAATTCTGCTTTCCACTGCTTCTCGACTTCCTCCTTGGATAGAGAAGAAATTAATCGGAAAGAGGATAACTTGCTTCGAATACTGTCGTCTTGTGGGGACTTAGAATAAAGATAGTAACCTGTCAGTCCAGTTCCTGCCGCAGCCGCCCCAGACAATCCTATAAATTCAAGTTTCATAATTAAACTCCTTCATTATCTTTGGATGATGAACATCATCTTTGAGCCTCCTCTAGAGATTTTTCAAAATCCTCTTCATATGAGTTTTTGGTTTTTCTAGTATTGCAAGCAGTTTTAATTTTTCCCGCATTTGTGGAGTAATCATCGCTTGTTACCTGTTCTCATTGAACATCACTCATAGTTGTTCCTTTTTGAGAGGTATGATCAGTTGAATATCTTTTGGCTATGTTAGTTCATGTACCTGTGTTGTCTTGAGAAGTAGTGTCTAAATAAGAAATACCCCGTTTCTTTAATAGTGCTTCTATTGAGATAGGTTCCACACATCACTTGGACGCTAGTGGATAGTTATTTTTAAAGCTATCAGAATCCTCTTCAATTTTCAACAGAGAAGAGCAAGCCCCCTTTAACTTGTTAATTCCTTCGTTTTGATTTTCGGAGTCCCCTAGAGTAAGGTTCTTAATCTTAAATTCTTCCTTTTGCTTAGTTAACTCCTTGTACTTGGTGAATATGGTTTGTCATGCAGATCCTGATGCTTCTGTTCTTGAAACATCTGTATTAAGAGGAGTGAATTGATTCCTCTTTAACTTGTCAGATATTGTTTGCTTAGGGGATTCTTGGGAAATAAGGGACTTTGCCAAGAATCCACCTCCTACAGTGGCTCCAGCAAGTCCTAATCCTGTGGCAACTTTAGTAACTTCGGATAAGGCCATTATTTAGAGCATCAATTCTTAAAGTGCTCAAGCTTGTCATAAAAGCCGTCTTGATATGTTTCGGAAGTCAGCATCTCCTTACATTTACTTTTCAAGGTTTTTACGTTCTCAGCGCTCTTCTGACTCTCGTTAGATAAATTTCAAGACGTACTTTGGTTATTGGTGTTTAGATTCTTCTTAAATTCAGTTTCCTTTGCGTTTCAAGCACTATCATCTGCATTAGTTCCTGTTGTTTCAGTACTTAACTTACTGATATTCTTGAGAGATAAGAACTGATCTAGAGTTTTCGGGACTACGCAGAATCTTCTAGCTAAGAGATAGAGTGAGTTCTCACTTCCCGACAGGGACTTTTCACATGCCTTTTTAAGTTTTGAAATCCCAGATGTCTCTCCCTCATCTTGCTGAATACCATCGCCATTGAATCTATCTGTTTCACTTTTAGTTTTATAGACAGCATATACTTTCTTTCAATGTGCTTCATCTGTGCCCTTCATCAATTCATACCCTTCCCCTATTAATTTGCTCTTCACACTATCGTCTTGGGATCGAGGATATAGAAGATAAGAACCTCCAGCAACCGTCCCCGCTACTCCTGTCCCTGCAGCTATTTTGGAACCAAGATTCATATTAAGCTTGATTCCCTTGAGAATCTTTAGTGCATCACTTTAAAACCAAGTCGTACACTGTTTCCTTTTCCTCCGCTAAAAAGGTCTTCGCCTTATTTTCAGAACAGAATCCCTTTATTACCTTTAAATCTGCTTCTTTATTATTGGGAGCTGATCCTTTAGCTCCTGTTAATTTAATTTTGGTTCGAACATCTTCAGTACTGTTGGTGTCATAAATTTTTGTTCATCCGGAATCATCTGAGTCCGATATCAATTCCTTTCCCTTTGTTCTAGAAATACGACTTTCTACTGTTCCTAGAACACATCATTTTTCTACATAGGGAACCAATTCCTTATTTCCTTCTACCTTTAATTTCATGTTGTTCTGGCATCATGACTTAAGCTCTTCCGCAGTAGTTATCTGGCTATTGTATTTCTTAATTGCTTCTTGATCTAGAGAGAACTCCTCACTTCATTGCTTTCCTTCCTTGGCATCATCTAAGAAAGAGATGAGAGTTAGATTTCTAGATTTGAAATGACTCTCTAATGTCTTCTCTTGGTTATTTTTGGAAGTTAGGGAGTGAGCTAAGAACCCACCTCCCACCATTCCTCCAGTGGCAGCAACTCCCGTCAAAGCTGCAACTTCAGGTTTCATGAAAAGGATTTCTCAGATGTATGGTATAGAGGGTAATTACCTAATTTAAGAACACCAAATTTCTACCTTCTTCAGAGTATCTTCAAACTCCTCTTTAAATGACTCAATTTCCAATTTAGTCTTACAGTGCTGTCTTAGTTTCTTGGCTTCTTCATTGCTTCCTGTATTGGTTATGGATAAATCGGAAAACTTATCCTTACGATCAGTCTTGTGAGTTTTAGATTTTTCAACTCACCTTGAATCTTCTGATGCTGAAGATTTGGGATCTTCCACAGGGAAAGGAGTTATTCCTAAATCAGTAAGTCTTTCTTTGGAGGTCTTAGGAACTACGCACCACTTCTTAAGTTGTTTAAGTAAAGTGTCTTTTTTGGTATCTTCGGAAAGCTTACTTGCAGTCTTTTGGCATTCCCTCAATAGGCGATCATTAGCATCACCTTCCTTACCTGTAAATCCTTCAAATAATAGGGTAGGTTTGTTGGAAGAATCTTGTTTATAAGCTCCTAAGATCTTGGAGATGTGGTTGGTATCGGATGAAGTTAGAAGAACCCATTTATCTTTCTTCACCAAATCGCCAAGAGTGGTTTTGGTCTTAAATACTTCTGATTTATAAAGAGCAACACCCCCTCCACCTGCTGCAGATAATCCACCAAGGCCAGCTAAGGCTTTTGCAGCTGTTGGATTCATAGATTAGAGTTTGCTCTTAGAGACACATCATTGTTGAACATCCTCTAGGTATTTTTCAAATTCTTCCTCATGAGAGCTTTTGGTCTTTCTGGTGTTGCACGCCGTTTGAATCTTGCTGATATTTCCAGAATAATCTGTTCCTGATACTTCCGTAGAATCAACTCCATCCATGGGCTCTTTGCTGTTAGCTTTTTTATTTGCCGCGTAATCTTTAGCTATAGTGGTTCAAGCATCCGCATTCTCTGAGCCTTCTGTACTCAACAAAATAATCCCTCTCTTAGATAAAAGGCTATTTACAGATATCGGCTCTACGCACCACTTTGAAGCTATTGAGTGGTGCTTTGTGAATTCAGAAGATCCTTCTTCCAGTTTCAGAACCGAAGCACACGCATTCTTTAATTTATTAATATCTTCGAGATCTTTCGTTTCTAAAGAGAAGGTTCCTATCTTTAATTCTGGCTTCTTGGCAGTTATGGTTTTGTAGCTATCCAATATCTTCTTTCAACCAGATGTAGATTCCTCTGTTCTAGTAGTATCTAGATTGATAAGTGTGAATCCATCATCTGTTAATTGTTTGGCCAAGGTCTTTTTAGGTTCTGATTTGGACATAACGGAATGAGCTAAGAATCCACCACCAACAGTGGCTCCAATTCCTCCTACACCCATTGCTCCTTTAAGTGCTATCGACATTATTTATTGGAAGGAATAGAACACCAAAGAGTTGATGCCTTTAGGGCATCCTCGAAGTCTTCGTCATATGAATTGGTGGAATTCTTCTTGATGCAAGCTTCTCTTACCGCTTTGGCATCGTTATTTTGATCTCCGGTTGTATTTACTTCCTTTATCTTGTTGGAGTTATCGCCATGATGTGTCTTACCCTTTTCAACTCATGCAGCTTGTTCTGTCGTAGAACCTGAAGGAGAGGTTGTAGATAAGGCTGTAGAGCCTAAATCTTTAAGTCGTTGTTCAACTGTTTTGGGAACTACACATCACTTCTTAATTTGCTTTAAAAGAGTGTCTTTATTCGAATCATCTGAAAGCTTATTGGATGCCTTTTGGCATTCTTCCAATAGCTTTTCACTAGCTTTATCTTCTGTGCCTGCGAATGCAGAAAACAATAGGGTAGGTTTGCTCGGATCACTCTTTTTGTAAGCTTCTAGAATCTTAGAAATATGACTGGAATCTGAGGAAGTTAGAAGGGTTCATTTATCCTTCTTCACCACTTCACCCAAAGTGGTTTTGGTTTTAAATAATTCAGATTTATATAGAGCCGCTCCACCTCCCCCAATAGCTCCCAGTGCTCCCAATCCGGATGCCGCTTTTATGGCCGCTGGAGATGGCATTTCCTAAGAAGTATTAGCTATTCTTAACGCAAAGCTTTTCAGCCAACTTAAATGATCCTACTTGGCCTTTAAAGGGTTGGTTATGAATGCCAGAACATCACTCTTTTGCCTTTGTTCAATTTGCAGATGCTTCAGAATCAGCTTTACTCTTGTCAATTCCTGAGAGAACTCCAGTTAATTCTCCATCTTTCGCTTCATCGTGATTTGCTAGCTTCTTGTAGTTAGCAGTAAATTCACTAGAATCACCATCTCCATTTACATCCAGAACCTTCTTGCTGTTGCCCGAGTATAGAGCTGTTAGTCTTTCTTTAATAGTCTGGATACAGTACTTCTTGGTTAGATTAAGGCGAGTATTATCTTCCTTTGAGAATATGGTCTTGTAGGTAAAGGAGTAGGATTTAGAGCACCAATTCTTTAATTCCTCCCATGACTTATCCTGATTTGTATTTCCTTTTATTTTGGATAATTCCGGAAAGTCCTTAAGATCTTCAGTTTCGGAAGTGAGCTTGGTGTGTTGATTCTTTCAAGAGTCTTTAAAAGAATCATCAGCTCCTAAAACCGCATCTCCCAACTTATTCCCAATAGTTTCTTTTGAATAAAGGTGAGCTCCAACTAATCCTGCTGTTGTAGTTCCTCCAATTCCAGCGGCGAAGGTGGCAGCTTTAGCGGGAAAAGTCATGACCTTAGTTATCTAGAACACCATTTCTTCACTTCTGTTAAGGACTTTTCAAAATCCAATTCATAATGCCATTTATCTCTCCTTGATTTACACCCACCTTTCATGGCTTTGATATTCTCAGTCTTTTTGGAATCATTCTCGGGCTCTTGAATAGTTATGTTTTCCATGGCATATTTCACATTTCCAGAATCCCCAGTCTTGGTCTCCTTAAAGCTTGTCAATGATTTCTCTCATGCGGAGGTATCGGTATTATCACTCTCTTCAGTATTTAAAAGAGAGGACGCATCCAGAAAGCTTTCTACTTTTCTAGGAACAACACATCATTTGGATGCTTTGTAATACTCATCAGCATCTTCAGAATCTCCCTTCAGAGCATCAAAACACTTATCTTTTAGTTTTTGGATCTCTGTGGTTGCAGAGCTCTCAGATATTCCGTCATTTTTGAATTTTCATTGATTCTCTGTCTTCTTGTAGACGTTGAAAATGGAATCTCATGAGGAATTGGAAGAATCCAGAATTTGATAATTCTCAGAGATTAACTTCTCCTTAATGCTCTTAACTTTAGAAGAGAAGGCTCCTTGTTGTCATGCCAAGGCACCTCCACCAGCTACCGTTCCAATTCCACCAAGGCCTAAAGCCCCTTTAGCTAGAGAAGTCATTACTTACCACATCAACGTCTTGCATTTTGAATTGAGCTCCCAAAATCATCTTCATAATTCTTCCTTTCCAAGTGCTTCTTACAACCCTTCTTAATCTCTTTTATATTGGCTTCTTGATCGCTTGGGGATGCTGGAAAGGTTATTCCAAAGTCAGAACTGTTCTTATCAGAATTAGATTTGAATGTAGCTTCTCGCTGTTTTCAAGTCTCATGATCAACGCTCGTATTGTTCTCGTCGATATTAATTTTTGTATAGCCTCCTAGATATTGCAGCCTACTCTCTACACTAACAGGAACTACACATCATCTCACAGCAGACTTATACAAGGACTCGGAAAATTCTTTGGATAAGGCAGATTGGCAACTCTTCTTTAATTTAGGTATTCCAGTATTATTAGCTTCATTCTGAGTGACAGTCTCATCCAGTCTTGAAAGATCATTGGCTGCCTTCAGTTTGTATTTTTCATATATGGCTGTCCAATCAAAATCATTACCAGTATGAGGCAAGATCTCTCATCCGGCCTTTTCTAACTTGCTCCTAATGTTTTCCTTTTCAGGAAATAAGTAGGGCTTAGCTAAATAAGCTCCTCCAAGAACTCCCCCAGCAGCCCCCGCTGCCATGGTTGATTTAAATAGGATGGAAGATGGAATAGACATGGATTAACTTGTCTTTGTACATCACTTTTCTACCCTATCAAATGAGCTCTCCTTGTTCTCAGCCAAAAAGTCCTTCTTCTTTTCTTGTTTACAAAATGCCTTTATTGCATCTATATCTGATTGCTTCTTTGTGTTATTTGGACTTCCTTCCAGCCCTAAAGCAGTACGATCTGCTGATTGGTTATTGGTGGTGTATATCTTGTCCCAATCGTCGGTAGCCCCTTCTTCAGAAATTAAAGACTTTCCTGATTTTCTAGAAATCCGATCCTCTATTGTTCCTATGGTGCATCACTTTTGTACTTTGGATACTAAACTTTCATGTTCCGTTTTTTTCAATTGAAGAGATGTTCCGCACCACTCTTTAAACTTCTCTCAAGTAGAAGCTTCAGGAATGGAAGCCTTAATATTAGCTTCGTCTAACTTATATTCTTCTTCTCATTGCTTGGCTACTTTGGATTGATCAAGAGAGGAGATTAATTTAAGTTTGAGGGACTCTATGTGATCCTCGATCGTAGTGTTGGGAGATTCTTCTTTCTTGGGAAGTAGATATGGACTGGCTAAGTAAGACCCTCCTGCTATTCCGCCAGCTAATCCTGCACCCGCAATTGATTTGGTTAGTATTGTTGATGACATGGACTAGCTTTCTTTGACACAGAGCTTAGATGCTAAGCTAAAGGTGTCATTTACTCCTTTGAAGGGTTTCTCATGAATTCCAGAGCATCAAGTTTGTACTTTAGTTCAATTCTGTTCAGCCTCATTATCCACCTTGGAGACATCTATCTCTTTAAGAAGATCGGGCAATTTGTCCTTCGCCTGATCTTTCAACTTTTTGTAATTAGTTACAAATTCACTCTTGTCCCCGCCCCCAGTAATGGCTAAAACCTTCTTAGTACCTCCTGTATATATAGCTCCCAATCTCTCTTTGGTGGTCTGAATGCAGTACTTTTTGGTTAGGTTAAGACGAGTATTATCTTCTTTTGAGAATATATCTTTGTAGGTGAAGGAGTAGGATTTAGAACATCAATCTCTTAACTTCCCCCAAGCTGATTCTGAATCGCTATTCTTCTTAATTTGATCTAATTCCGAGAAGTCCTTTAACTCCTCATTCCCTTTACGAAGCTTGTCATGTTGATTCTTTCAAGACTCTTTAAAAGAATCATCAGTCCCTAAGACTGCATCTCCCAACTTACTCCCAATGGTTTCTTTGGAGTTTAGGTAAGCTCCCCCAACTCCGGCTGTTGCAGCACTTGCTGCTCCAAGGAATAAGGAAAGAACTTTTGCTGGTAACGTCATAGGGGTGGCCTCTATAGCCAGACTTCCCTACTTACCACATCACTTTTTCACTTTACCCATGGAGCCCTCAAAATCACTTTCATAATTCTTCTTGTCCATGTGTTTCTTACATCCCTCTTTAAGTAGTTTTATGTTCTCTCCTTGAGTGCCTTTAGAGGATGGAAGGGTGACTCCTAGATAAGTATTATTGAACTCTAGATTGGCTTTGAAATCAGTCTCTTTAGATTTTCATTCAGCATCATCGGTATTCGCATCCGTAGGCTCTACATTTATCTTCTTGTAATTTTCCCCTAAAGCAATTAATCTATCTGCGACCCCGATAGGAACCACACACCATTTGGTTACTGTTCGGTATAAGGATTCTTTAAATTCTTGTGTTAAAGCCTCTCTACAATTCTTCTTTAATTTGGGAAGACCGGTAGTTTCTTCCTCGTCCTTAGCTATTTCCTTGTCAAATCGAGATGGATCGGTTAATTCCTTAGTCTTATATTGGTTATATATCTCCTTCCATTTGTCATCCTTCCCGTCAAAGCTAAGAACCTCCCATTTATCTTTCGTTAATCTGGCTTCTATTTTCTCCTTCTCTGGGAATATATGTGGGCTAGCTAAATAAGCTCCTCCAGCAACCCCTCCTGCCGCACCAGTTGCTAAAGCGGTTTTTGCTAAGAAAGAGGAAGCCATATTATTACCCGGTCATGCTGTTAATTTCTATTGACTTGGTGTGTATTCCCTCCACCTTGCCTTTATCTGTGCAATATCTTAGGACGTCTGCATAATCTGTGGACATTTTGGAAGCTACAAAATCCTTATTTCTAGTAGAAAAACACCACTTCTTTATTTCCTCAAAGGTACTCGCACTACTGTTCTCATTCTTTCTCTTGGTGTAGACTGATTGTCAATCTGAATCTCCTTCCTCGAATACCTTCACCCCTAATCTTTCTAACTGTTGTTTAATGTTCTTAATTCCGCAATACTTCGAAGCGTTATCTAAATCTTGTTTATTGGAAACAGCATCCTTACTCATGACTCCATCACACCAATTCTTAAGTCTCCTTCCTCCTTCGTTAATATCCTCCTGAGTGTATCCAATTAGACTTTGAATTTCACTCTTACTGGTTACATATTCCGCAGCTCATTGAGAACTTTGAAATTGAGAGTCTAAATCAAAAGAAATAAGCCTTATTCCCTTGCTTTTCAGAGTTCCCTTGATACTTCCATCATGAGGTAGAAGATAGTTAGCAGTTAGGGCTGTTAAACCTCCCAATCCACCAATTCCTGCACCTGAAGTGGTCAAAATGGCCTTTCGCTTCATTATTTAGAGGCTTCTTCTGTGCACCATGTCTTAACTTCCTGTAAGGAGTGTTCAAAATCAAGTGAGTAGTGATATTTCTCCCTCCTTGCTTTACAGCCATCTCTAATTTTCTTTTGATTGGACGCATCCTTGGTATTTCCAGCATCATCTTCCAACTCCACGCCATCCATTGCATACTTCTTGTTATCTGCCTTCTTGCTGTCCTTATACTTAGCCAGTATTTTTTGTCACTTAGAGCCGTCTTGATTGTTTTCTTCCGTATTTAAAAGAGACTTTCCATCTATGAAGCTTTCTACTTTCCTAGGAACAACACATCATTTGGAAGCATTGGAATAACTCTTCTCATCGGAAGAATCCTTCTCCAGAGCTTCCTTACACTTATTCTTTAGCTTTTGGATTTCAGTATCTTGGGTGTTATTGGTGATTTCATCATTTTCAAATTTTCACTTTGTATTTCCTGCATCCTTGTAGACTTTAAAAATCTCCGTTCACTTATCGCTATTTACATCCAATATTTCATAGCCATTTGATAGTAATCTATCCTTTACGTTCTTTATAGATGAAGAAAAAGCTCCTTGTTGTCAAGCAAGTGCGCCTCCGCCAGCTAAAGAACCCAACCCTCCTAATCCTATAAGTCCTTTAGTTGCAGCAGTTGCCATTGCCTAATTAAGAAGAAGACTTCATACACCACTTCTCAACTCTATCGGCAGAAGTGGTCTTGGTTTCTGCCAAGAACTTATTTCCCTTCTCTTTAGTGCAGAAGGCCTTTATAGCCTTCTTGTCGGAATCTTTCTTGGCGCCATCATCCTTATTTTCATCTAAGCCAATAGCTTTCCTGTCCTCTCCCGAAGCATTGTTACTGTATATCGTGTCTCATTCAGAGTCTTCACTATCCGCAATAAAGGCTTTGCCTTTCTTTCTAGAAAGTCGTTCTTCTATGGTGCCGATAGTGCATCACTTCTTAACTTGAACGATTAAATCGTCATTTCCTTTGGATTCCTTCTTCAGAGAGTCAGAACATCAATTCTTTAATTCCTGCCCGCTATTTACAGAAGGGATAGCAGCTTTAATGCTTTCGGAATCCAATGTAAATTCCTCATTCCATTGGGCATCCACCTTTGATGGATCTAGAGAAGAGATAAGTTCCAAAGACTTAAGTTGATCTTGAATGGTGGGAGTGGATTTAAGGAGATGCATCCCTCCTGCTAATCCACCACCTGCAGCACCCGCTCCGGCAAGAGCTAATAATCCTTTAGAAGCCGCCGGAGATAGTGCCATGATTAAGCTGGCCTATCTAAGCATCATTCTTTCATCTCCTGAATGGAGCTATCGAAATCTAAATCGTAAGTAAATTTACCTTTCCTGTCTTTACACCCCTTCTGAAGTGCTTTCTTGTTCTCAGCATCACTATCGTTGCTTGGATCTGTTATAGAAACATCGCCAAGTGCATATTTGGTGGTACTACTGTCTCCCGTAACTTTGGTTTTCTTATATGCGGCAAGCACTCTTCCTCAAGCTTCGGCATCTTGTCCATCTTCAACTTTCAATAACCCACTTACAAATTCTTCCGCTTTCCTAGGAACAACACATCACTTGGAAGCGCTCTTATAGAGACTTTGATTATCTTCCTCCCTCTCTAATACCTTCTTACAAGCACTCTTTAAATCCCCCTCGTTGCTAATTTGTCCTTCAAATTTTCAACTGGTATTTTTACTATCGTTGTATTTGGAGAATATAGTGGATCAGTGATTGCTTCCAGTATCCAGTATTTGATACTTCTCCGAGATTAACTTGTTCTTAATAGTCTTGGAGTTAGGGAAGAGATCTCTGCTGAAAGCTAAAAATCCACCCCCCACAGCAAGAGATGCTCCTCCGGCCAGAATAAGGGATTTAATTAATAAGGCACTCATGGGGTCGTGCCTACTAGCAGAAATGAATATCTAGAAAATAAGATTAGATAATTTGGTAGTTCTAGAATTCTATGTGCTGGTCTTTTCTATACTTAAATACATTACTTGCTTACAGTGGTAGGGATTAAGCAGGTGTATTCTTAGTGAATTTAAATAAGAGTAAATTAGTTATGGAGATGCGGGAGAAACTTGATATTAATTTAGAGTAGTAAGAGACCCCTATGACAGAGATATATACTTCAAAATTAGAAAGTGCCTCTTAACAAAGGCCAGAGGGAGGCTGTAGAGGCTCCTTTTAAACCGACATTAGTAATAGCGGGAGCTGGGACTGGTAAGACCACCGTTTTAATTGAAAGGATTCTAAGGTACATAGATGAAGGAATAGAGCCTTCTAGGATACTAGCTATTACCTTTACTAATAAGTCTAAAGATGAGATAAGTCATAGGATTAGGAAGCGGTCTCCTGTGGAGTCCTCCCCTAGGATCTATACCTTTCATGCATTCTTCTACTGAGTACTTAGAAAGGATATAGGGAAGTTGGGCAGGGATAAGGATTTCAGAGTCATAGATGAGAATGATCAGAGGGCTATATTCAGGATGATTCTTAAGGAGAAGTCCATAGATTCGGAGGGGATTACTCCTAGGACTATGGCTAATATAGTGAGTATCCTGAAGCATAGAAACCCTTATGAGCAACCTTTAGAGAGGAACGAGGTTGCTCTCCATTTCTCAAGAAAGTATGAGCTTTCCTTTGAGGATTTGGCGGATGTATACAACGCCTATGAGAAGAACTTAAGGGAGATAAATGTCCTAGATTACGACGACCTAGAGATACTTGCCAATAATCTACTTAATATAGAGGAAGCTAGGAAGTATTGAAATCAGTACTTTAAAGCCATCTTGATAGATGAGTTTCAAGATACCAATGATATTCAATTTGAGATAGTTAAGAAGATATTGGGAGAGCATCAGAATCTCTTCTGTGTGGGTGATCCTGATCAGTCTATTTATGGCTTTAGAGGTGCGAAGGCAGGTATTTGTAGAGAGTTCTTAGATACGTTCGAGGATACCCAGTTAGTTAAGTTAGAGGAGAACTATAGATCTACTCAGAATATTCTGAATGTATCCAATGTACTCATCAATAAGAACTCAGGGGAGCTATCTAAAGTTCTTTTTACTAGCAATGAGGAGGGCTCAAAGGTCGTATATAGGGAGTTTATTAATGAGTGGGATGAGGTGAATTATGTGTTGGATGAAGTGCAGTATTTAATCAAAAGAGAAGGAGCGTCTTTAAGGGACTTTGCAATTCTGTATAGGAACAACTTCCTAGCTGTTCCTTTTGAGATGAAGATAAAGGAGAAGAAGTGAGAGTACTCTATTACCAATTCGGTTGAGTTTTATTCAAGGGAGGAGATAAGAGCTGTTGCTGCTTATCTACATTTGGTCTTTAATGATGATGCTACAGATGCCCTATATAAGATAAGGGCTCTTCCTCCTAAAGGGATTGGGGAGGTTGCAGTAAGGACATTTGAGACTTTTAAAGCAGCAAGTAGTTACACTGTTCTTGAAGCTTTGTTCAATATAGATGAATGTCCTGAATTAACTACAAGAGCTAAGACAGCTTTCAAAGAACTGGGAGTCTTAATAGGGGAACTACGTTCCAAGAAAGACTTAGGTATCTATGATTTGATAATGTTCATCATAGATAAGTCTGGTTACAAGAAGTATCTAATGGAGAAGAAGGAGCTCGGGAGGATTGAGAATATTATCAAGTTTGCTGAGATCTTGAAGTCTGATAAAGGAGCCGATAACTGGGAAGTAGTAAAGGAGATACCCCTTAAGACTAAGGATGTAGTTCCAAAGACTGATGACTATATCCTGCTAAGTACAGTTCATCAAGTAAAGGGACTGGAATTTAAGTATGTCTTCGTAGTTAAGATGGTTTCTGATGTATTTCCTAGTTATAGGAGCATTACTGCAGCCGATAAGAGTGAGGAGAGGAGGTTGGCTTATGTTGCTTTCACAAGAGCCAAGAAGAGACTATATATAACTAAGTCTCCTTATTCTTCTAAAGGATCTATAGTTTCTAACCGAGAGTCTGAATTTGTAACGGATATAAAAGGATTACCTTTTGTGGATGCTAGAGTTGTAACTAAGAAGTGATTTTCTTAGGATGTTGGTCCTCTGTAGGCGTAACATAGACTTGATACACTGCTTTTAGCAACATCAAATCCCTCTTCAAAAGATAAGGGAATTTTATAGTATATCTACTTATCCTTTGTTCAACAGTCTACGGAACTACACATCCATGAAACGACGGATTCTAAAACGCCCTAATGTCTTCCCTAACTCTTCCTCGTCCCTTAGATATCCCAATTTTTTCCATATTTTAAGGAAGGGCGTTTTTTGATCTCCCTCCCTCCCTCCATGCTATGTATTCTTTTTTAAATAGATTCAATTGTTGCCTTTCACTTATCACCGACAGAGGACTGGCGTAAGGTGATTGGTGTGCTAAACAATTACCTATTAAATGCTTTCCGTTTTCCGATCGAAAATTAAACGCCGACATTGATTTTCATCTTTTACAATCTTTTCAAAATTTCTCAAACAACCCATCGTTTGTTTTTGGGTCGGCATAAAACTCCGCTGCGTTTGTTGCTTCTGCGACGTTATAAAACTTCCTTATTTCTGGTGATCAAACGAAACTGTCAGTAGCTTCCTTTTTAAAACTATCTAAGTTTTGGGTATCTAGGAATTCACCACCTTGTCACGATACCATCAATTCAACGGATGCCGGCTCAACGCAAAATGTCATAAAACGAACGGAAGCTAAAGCTTTATCCTTATCTGCCGACGGCATTGATATCATATCCAAATCTATATTCATAAAGCGGGAACAAGCGATCTTGAGTTTGTTAATGTTTTCATTGCGATCAGCTCCTAAGGTTAACTTTACTCCCTCTATTCCCTTCTCTGAAAGTAGTTTTATTAAGGCTGTTTGACCTTCACTAATAGGATTACGGTAATCACTTAGTACAGTATCCCACACAGAATTAGGTTCTTCTGTTTTGGTGGTATCAAAATTTAATGGAGATAGTCCGCCCGCTTTCAAAAGATCCGCTATGGTAAGTTTAGGCGATGAAGTCTTTGGAGATTCATCTCCAAATATAAAGGAGTTGATTAATAACCCCCCGCCAACGGTTGTTCCCAAACCTATAATTCCTATTAATTTTTCAAATGAAAGCAGCATTACTTAATACGGAGACCGAACCCCTAAAAGCATTAGGTAGTTTCTAGGAAAGTAGGGATTACATCTTAGTGACTCCCCACTCCCCACTCCCCCGACAAAAGTTTTTCTCTTTAAATAAGTTTTGAAGTCTTAGGAAAGAGAAGGAATCTAGATTTGCGGAATAGTAAAGGGTTCGCTTTTGGAATCTTTGTATCCTAGAAAGAAAGTAAATTCGTTTTCCCCTAGGTAGGAATCTTCGTTAGCTGTAGGGTTTCTAAATTTAATTGATAGGTACCTGAAGATATAACACTTCCCTCTTTTTATAGCTTCGGGATTAAATCTTCAACCTCATGTGTGTTTGAAGTTCTCTTCCTTTATTTCAAAAGTTCTAGTCTGTCCGTTCTTGTTATCAATCCCAACTACTCTCCAAGTTCTAAAGCGTTCACCCTGTAAAGCGTATATGCTTTTTACTTTTACGTCGTATGAGTAATGCTTGTTCTTATACTTAAGATACATTATTTCTTTTTCTGATTACCACTACCAATAACCTTGGTTCAAGCTAAACTACATCAAGCATAAGTTTGATAGACACCTATAACAGCAAAAACACATACCAATTTCTTCAGAAAACCCACTTCTATCTCCTGTTATAGTAACCTAAAAACCAACCAAGGCTGAAACTAGATTTTATCAACTCTATGTTGGATCCTAAGGAAAGGAGGATTCCATATCTGCAACTTCCCTTTTGAAGCGATCTTAAAGATATTTTGATTTCGGGAGTCTCTTAAGAATCGCCTTCCTAGGGGATAAGTCAATTCTTAAATTTAAATAGTTCTAAGGTGGAAAAAACCTTATTTAAAGGATGTAAAAAAGGGAACCAAACCCTATTTAACTACTTTTCAGTCAAACAGTAGGTTCTAAGATTGTGTAAATTTCTATCTTTTGTAACAACTGATCTTGACTTCAAGAAATTACACCATTCGAAAACTTCATTCTTCACTAAGTCCAAACTTTTCTCTTTCAGTCTATCTTGAAGGAACTCCTTGTCTCTCATACTTAAACTTTCATAGTTCTTTTCATCATCCTGTCTTAAAGCATAAACAGAGTCTGAAACCTCTCCAGCTGATGAAACAAATCTCTTGTTTCCTAAGTAATTGTGATCCAGATATTCCTTTTGCAAGTATTCTCCCAGAGTTTGAACTTTAGGTTGTTTGGATTTAACTAACTCTACAGCATTTCTTCTGTTACGTCTAGAAGGAGAATCCTTACCTTTCATACAGTAAGTGGCAAAGTTAACTTTGTCATTGTTCCAAGTCCCTGAAGAAGCGGCTTTATTACCTAGATACTTACATCACTTAAAGATCTGTTCTTTAACCTTGTCATCACTAAGCCCTGATAATCTATCCTTCAGATATTCCTTCCCATAAGCTAAGGAAGACTTCTCATCCTCCTCTCTTAGACTAAGAGATCCATCAGAGATATCTGAAGAGTTAGTAATGATCTCTTTTCCTTCAATTAACTTAGAGTCAAGGTAAGCTCTTCTCATGTAATCTTCCAGACGAAGAGTTCTTGTACAAACGGATACTGCATTTTTTCATTCTGAAAGATCGGCAAGAGAATTAACAGTTACCCCTTCAGACTCAAAAGTGAAGTTGTAATTACTGCCGATAACTTTTAAAGGCTTGTTAGCATAGGCATTGCAAACGTCTCTTAGAGTTAAAAAGGAAAGAGTCTTTCCCTTTAGAAGAGCCTCAACAGCTGATTTATCATTCTTAGCATTAAGTTCTCTAACATGATTTTGTCAGTCAAAGTAATCCCCATCACTTCACTTCACTTCACATAATACTTACCTCTGATCTTTGGATTTATGCCAGTTACACCGTTTTTAAAGGTGGTAGTAAAGCTATCAGAGGAAGAAAATTCAAAACCAGAAAAGTAATGCTTAGATAGGAATCTAGGACTTCTAATTGTCTTATGTTTTACATTCTTTCCGGAAAACAGAACATTGTGGGCATCTCCATAGAAGTTCCCAGCTGCCGACAGAAGATATCCAAACTTTAAAGACTCTAAAACCATAAACCTAATTTAGAAAGAGGATCCCTATCTTAGTAATTCTTCTCCTTCCCCGCAACAATTTTTTGAAAAATCATATATTTGATGTTTGTGATTTCGAGTTAAGGAAGCCTTTGTTGCAGGTTAATTAGTGCATCAATTCTTTACTTTTAAAAAGGTATCATTGAATTCCTCTTCAAAAGATTTAACTTCCAATTTAGTCTTGCAATGCTCTCTTAACTTCTTAGCCCTCTCATTCTCATCTCCATTAGTCTCCACTCCGGCAAATTTGCCTTGTTGGGAACCGTGATGATTGGTTCCTTTCGCTTTTCATTCTTGTGATTCTGTGCCGTTGGATGGATTATCTGTAGATAGAGGACTATAGCCAAGCTCTGTTAATCTCTGTTTGGTGGTTTTAGGAACTACACATCATTTCTTTAACTTAGCAAGAAGATCTTCTTTGGAGGGGGTGTCTGTTGGCTTCTCTTGCAGACCTTTACATATTTGAAGTAACTTCTCAGAAGCATCTGACTCGCCGCCAGTTAAGCCATCCAGTAGTAAAGTAGCCTTAGGATTATCCTTTTTATAAGCTCCCAGAATTGACTGAATCTCGGTAGTGTTGGATGAAGTTAAAAGGACTCATCCATCATCTTCCACCTCCTTTCTTAAAGTTGGGGTCTGCTTAGAGAAAAGAGGGGATTTAGATAATAGTACACCACCCCCTGCGGCAGTTCCTAAAGCCCCCATTCCGGCAGCGGCTTTGGCAGGTATCGTCATACTTAAGGAATGAACCTATTTGATATTCTTAAGCTTTTCTAATCACCCTTCCAGTTCATCTCTCGTTTGTACAGTTCTTTCCAATTCTTGTTTAGTCATGCTTGCATCCTTAATTCCATAACGTGTACCTGACGCATGATTGTGTGTTGCTGTATCAGATCCCTCCGAAGTAACTCCACCCCCAGAAGAATCGTCACTGCTACTCTGAGATGAATCTCCTAAAGAGTCCCCTTCTGATGCACTAGAGCTGCTTGGATCTTCACCCCCGCCTTCCTGCGGAGACTCTTCTCCTTGACCATCTTCTGGTTTTGCATCCTCTCCCCCAACTTCCGGAGTTCCTTCGCCAGCATCCCCTTTTTGTTGTGCATTCGATTGATCATCAGTTCCCGCATCTCCTTGAGCTCCACCACTTGGAGCAGCGTCTGTCCCTTCTTCCCCCTCCTGACCTGATGGTGGTTGTGACTCTCCATTTTGCTTTTCAGTATCTGATTGTTCTTGGCTTTCGGAATCTGAAGCGTTAGCAGAATCTTCTGATTGAGATTCTTGCTCACTTTCGTTACGATCTTCCCAATCTTCAATTAGAGGGTCTGCATCTGTAAGAGCTTTGGTCTTAAATTTCTCATCTGGCTTTTCCTCTGCACTCTTAGAGACTAGAGACGAAGTAGCTAATACTCCCCCAATACCAGTCAGGACTGGGCCTCCAATTTTGACAAACTTGAGATTGGCCATACTAAGTCGGAATGGTACATCACTCTACAAATGTAAGATAGTGAGGATCTAATTCGTACTTGTAGTCTTTACTGGAGTTATCCTTGCATCAGCTTTTAAGTTCAGTATCAGTAATGGCGCTTGTTGCTATTGGGTTGTTTTGCTTATTTATTAACTTCTTATTATTGGGACTCTTGTAGGACTCTACTTTGGTATCTCAATAGTTCTTATCTTCTGCACCATCTGTTTTTAAGGATCGCCGCTTCCCCTTTTTATTTATAAGTTCAGCAATAGATAGAGGCTCTGTACATCAAGTAGCTACCTTTCTATATAGATCAGTATTCTTGGGATCCTCTATGGAACTCATAGAGCATCACTCTTTTATCTTCTCTACGCTAGCAGTTCTTTCTATCCCTTCAATTAAGTCGTTATTTGTTTGAAGCTTATATCTGTCCCCTATCTTCTTTCACTTCTCTAATTCATGTATCCCTAATAGTGGTCTTCCTACTTTAGATAGATGATCACTTATGCTTTCTCAATCGTAATACTTATTAGCTACATATACAGTTCCTGCTATTCCACCAACTCCCGCAATAGCGGCTGCAGATGCATATTGAACTGAGCTGGTTATTGCCATATGTGGATTTTTGAATTAGTTAGATATTTGGCATATTCCTAAGAATTTGCTTTCTGTGGAGGATTTCCCTTGTAGGATCCCAATGCCATGACTTCCAAAGGAATACTATTAGCTTCAACTTCTTCCGTGGCGGCAGCTTCCGGAGGTGCAGGACTTTATTTTCTAGTTTCTCCCCAAGGAGAGAAGGAGAGGTCTTTTAAGGAGATATTTAAGGAAGAGACTAAGAGGGCTATTATTTCTATCACCACCGAGGATAATGATGGTTGAAAGGCTGCTGTGACAGCTTACAAAACAGACAATACTGATAAAGAAAGTGATGCTTGGAGCTTGAGTGATTGATCAACCATAAAGTCTCAAGGAACCCTAGATCATACCCATGCTTCCAAGCTTAAGGAAGAGTGTGCTAGGAGGATTGAGATGAAATTTAAGGGCAAGAAGGATGAGGGATATCTAGAGGTATTTAAGTGATGTACTAAAGCAATTCAATAGTCATGGCAGTGTCATCAAAAATAGCGGGACTTTCTGGGGCTTCTATGGGTGCTGCTGGATTAGGAGGTTATGCCGTTTATTCACATGTTAAGAGTGAGAATCCCAAGGAAGAGACTTCTTATAGGACTAAGTTGAGTCACGCTCTGTTAAGTCTTTCTGGAAGTAGTCATCAATCTAATTGAGAGAAAAGGTTGAGTTCTTTGAAGACAGCTGATGAGTCTTCTTTAGTTGAGGAACTTAAGGCTTTAAAGACGAAGCAAAGTCCATCTGCAGCTACTTGAACTGATGTTCAGACATGGTGTAATAACAATATTGATGGGAAGTTTACTAATGAGGAGGAATTGAAGTTTGTCAATCTAAGAACTTATTGCGTCTTCTCTATATCTGAGAAGATCCCTTCCGTTATTGCTACCGGCACCGAGCACAGCGACGCCAAGTGAACTGGGGCTCTTTCCAAATTTAAGACTTATTCTGGGAAACTGTCTTCCGAATTCGAAACTCTTAAATCTAATTCTGCAAGCACTAATGATGCTCAACAGCTGAAGACGACTTGTGAGAAGTATTATGACAAACCTTTCTTATCTGAGGAAGATGAGGAATTTAAGAGTGTTAAGGGAGTTTGTGTTGATCAACAGAATTAGCTCATGACTTTAGCCATGAAATTAGCTTCCGGATTGGGAGCAGCTTCAGCAGTTGGTGGAGGATCTTATTTGGGATTTAAGTTATTAAACCCTCAACCTAAAAAAGAAGTCAAGAAGCTTAAGTCGATTGCCTCTTTAATTTCTGAATTACCAGATAAGGTTCTATTGAGTAAATCTACTGAGGCTTCAGTTAAGGAATGGAAGGACGCTTGGAAAGCTTATAGAGAAGCTAATAAGACTCTTCCAAAGGGAAAGGATCCCTGAGTTTTAGATTCTTTTACTGGAAGCTATTCTTCAGGATCTATCAGTGATGAGAATGCTCCGGAGCCATTCAGGAGCAAGTGTGAAGAATTATCTAGTCAAGAAGTAGAGGGAACTAGCGATGAGAGATATGAACAAGTTCTTAAGTATTGCACTAAGGCTAAGGCGGGATAGATTATGGCCTCTTCTAAATTAATGTTTGGAAGCGTGGCTGCAGCAGGGACTGCGGCTACTGCTGGTGTTAGTGGTATGTACTTATTGAAGTCCGATTCTGATGAGAAGTACATCTATGAGTTAATAAAGGAAGATCCAACTCTTGAATTCTTAACTTCCAAGAGTGGAGAAGATAGTAACTGGAAGTCTTCATGAGAGAAATATAGAACCGAGAATCAATCTCACGAGAAGGATCCATGAGGAATTACGAACTGATCTTCTCTAAAGTCTCAGTCTAATCAGAATGCTCCTTCCGATTTCTTGAGCAAGTGTGATTCTTATTCCCAGAAGAAAGTGAAGAGTAATAAAGATGCTCTTTATCTTTCCGTGGCAAAGTGGTGCACTAGGGATAAGAGAGTAGCAGCCTCTTCTTTCTTGGCATCAGATAATAAAGAGTTATTAACTAGCTCTACAGACAAGTCTGATAGTGCTTGGAAAGCGGCTTGAGACGTTTATCGCAATGCTTACAAGAATACCAATAGTAATCCTTGAGGAATTCAAGATTGAGACAATAAGAAGAATTCTGATGGGCAGAATGCTCCAGATGATTTCGTCTCTAAATGTGATGCTGAATCTAAGGTTCTGATTCTAAGTAAGGAGGATCCTGTTTATAAGAATCTCTCTAAGTATTGTACTAAAGCTAAAGCGTAACTAGTACAGCAGCAGATGGCGTCTTCTTTAGTTAAACCTTTATTTTTTGCCGCTTTGACCGGTACTTCCGGAGTTGGGGGATATTATGGAAGTAAGTTGCTAACTTCCAAACCTAAGGTAGTTCGAGAGAAGTTTTCTGTCGTGTCTCTCTTAGCCAAAAATACAACCAAAGAACTTTTAAGTAAGGGGACTCAAGGAGGAAAGGATCCTGCATGGCAAGCAGCATGGAAGGCCTACCAAGATCAAAATAGCTCTACATTAACTAGCGGAACGGATCCTTGGAAAATGCCCAAGACAAGCGCTGGAACTTCTCAGACAGATGCTCCAACTGAGTTTATGGATAAGTGTGATACAGAAAGTAAGAAGGCGGTGTTTGACGATTCGGATCCTATCTTTGTAAATGTTTCTAAATGATGTACTAAGGAGAAGACACAAGCTGCGGCCAAACATTAATTCTCATGGCCGTATCTGTTGCTAAGGCGTCACTCGGACTCGGTGCTGCCAGTGGAGCAGCAGGTTTAGGATACCTTACTTCTAGTCATTTATTCCCCGATGCAGAGAAGAAGATTCCTATATCCAAGCTATTTGAAGAACAAGGTAGAACTCTTTTAAGTAAAGGATCAGATAATGATCAATGAACAGAGAGATGGAAGGCTTATGTTAAGGAAGATAAGGATCCTTGGAGGTTAGAGGGTTATTCCTCCAAGAAGTCCGATTCCTCTCAGGCTCCCGAGGTCTTTGTAAACAAATGTCTTTCTAGTTCTAGATTAGAGGTTTCTGGAATTGATGACCCACTCTATAAACAAGTAGTTCAGAATTGTTCTAAGGAATTTAAGATTGACGCCTTAGTTACTGAAGATAGCAAGATTACTAATTTAAATATCACGAATGGTGATGAGGATGGTTGGAAGGCTTCTTGAAAGAATTATCTAGATGATAATGGGGATCAGAATCCTTGGTCTTTAAGTGATTGGCAAGAGAAGAAGTCTCAGGCAGATCAGTTTTCTTCGGACTTAAAGACTAAATGTGGAACTAAAAAGGACGAAAGGGTGTTTGGGTCTAAGGATCCTAAGTTCGTAAGCTTTGTTAGATGGTGTTCTAAGACCTCTTAATTATGAGTTATCTAGTTAAGGGTCTTGCTGGGGCTGCAGGATGTTCTGGTGTATGTGGTGGATATTTTGCTTTCAAGCATTTTCATTCAGATGAGGACTCTAGACCTACAGTTAGAAGTCTTATTGTCAATTCTGGAAGGACTCTGTTAACTAGAGAGTCTGCTCAATGGGTAGAAAGATGAAAGGAATATGTTGATTCTCATGGGAATTCCATGAGTATTGAGGGATATGAAGAAAAAGCTAAGAGTCAGGATGTGGTGCCTGATGGCTTTAAGAACAAATGCTTATTAGGGGTAGATCAGAAGGTATCTGGAGAGGAAGATAAATTATTTAAGGATTTATCTACTTGATGTGTGGAGATGACAACCATCTCTTCTCTGATTTCATCTCATGGTAAGAGACAGGCTTTGAATACCTCTACCGGAGATGTTGAAGAGTGAAAGACCTCTTGAAAGGATTATGTTTCTCGTTCTTCCAATAATTCATGAGGAATTGATCAATGAGAAACGGCTAAAGCTAATTTAGAGACAGTACCTGAGGGATTTAAATCTAAATGTACTGCTAAGTTGGCAGAGAAGGCCTTTGGAGTTAAGGATCCTAGATTTGAGAATGTGGTTGCTTGATGCACCAAAGATAAGGGGTAGAGTTAAGAACTTATTTTTAATTACTAAATGGCTATTTCCCCCACATCAAAGGCTCTATTGGGGTTATTGGGGGCTGGTGCGGCAGGAGGTACAGCTTGAGGCGGGTATAAGGTCTTTAATAAAGATAAGGAGGCTTCTGTTAAATCAAAGAAAACAATTGCTCAGTTAATAGGGGGACTTGAAGATAAGGTTTTATTAACTAAGAAAGATCAATCCAATGAAGCGGCATGAAAGTCCGCTTGGAAGCTTTATCGGGAAAATAATAAGTCTCTTCAGAAAGGGGCTGATCCATGAGCTTTAAGTGATTTTGCTGGAAATTATTCTTCCTCAACTATATCTGAGGATGTCGCTCCAGATTCCTTCGTTAATAAGTGCTTATCTTTATCCTCTGAAGAGGTAGAGAACGAAAAGGATAATAGGTATATCCAAGTATTGACTTGATGTACCAAGAGTAAGTAATGGCCATAAATAAATTAGCTTTGGGTGGCGCAGCTGCCATGGGAACAGCTACCGCAGGAATTGGAGGTGCATATTTATTGAAGGCAGATGATGGGAGATATATTCATGAGCTGATAAAGGAAGATCCAACTCTTGAACTCTTAACTTCCAAAAACGTAACAGATAGTGATTGGAAAGCCTCATGGGAGAAATACAGAAAAGAGAATCAATCTCATGAGAAGGATCCTTGAGGGATTAAAGATTGAAAGTCCTTAAAGTCTCAAGCAGATGGAAATGCTCCATCTGATCTATTGGATAGGTGTGAAGCTAATTCTAAGAAGAGAGTTGTAGATAGAAGAGACCCCCTTTATTTAGAGGTGGTTAAGTGGTGCGTTAAGGATAAGAGGGTAGAAGCTTCCTCCTTGTTGGCATCAGATAACAAGGAGTTATTAACTAGTGGAACAACGGCTTCTGATTCTGCGTGAACTACTGTTTGAGATACCTATTGAAAGGATTTCAAAGATACTGATAGTAATCCTTGGGGAATCGGAAATTGAGCTTCTTTAAAGGCTAATAAGGGAACAAGTGCTCCCACCGATTTCATCTCAAAGTGTGCTTCAGAAGCTAAGGTGCTGATCCTAAGTAAAGAAGATCCTGTTTATAAGAACCTTTCTAAGTATTGCACCAAGAATAAGCAATCCGGATAATGTCCCCCTCTTTCGCTAAACCTCTATTCTTTGCCGCTTTAACAGGTACTTCCGGAGTGGGCGGCTATTACGGAAGTAAGATGTTAACTTCTAAACCAAAGGTTAAAGCTACCAGAGAGAAGTTTTCTATTGCATCGTTGATAGCTAAAGATGCAAAGAAGGAGCTTTTAAGCAAAGAGGGAAAGCAAGGTAGCGATTCAGATTGGAAAGCGGCTTGGAAGAACTATAAGGATCAAAATCCTTCTGCCACAACAGCCAACTCCGATCCTTGGCAAATTCCTAATTGGCTAACTGCCAAGTCGAGTGATGATGCTCCAACGGATTTCATGAACAAGTGTGACACAGAGAGCAAGAAGGAGGTATTTGACACTTCAGACTCTGCTTACACAAATGTCTATAAGTGATGCACTAAAGATAAAGCCTCCAGTGCCTAACTCATGTCCATTTCTCTTGCTAAATCTGCTGTTGGATTAGGTGCAGTTAGTGGAACTGCGGGCTTAGGCTATCTATCCTTTCATTACGCATCTTCCGATTCTGAGAAGACTTCTATATCGGAGCTATTTAAAAAGGAAGGTAGAACCCTCTTATCTAAAGGAGATGATGTTGCACAATGGAAAGAGCGGTGGAATGCTTATGTGACTGAGAATAAAGACTCTTGGAAGTTAGAGGATTATTCTTCCAAGAAGTCTGACCTCTCTAACGCTCCAGATTCTTTTGTAAATAAGTGCCTTCTGAATTCTGAAGTTAAGGTTTTAGGGATATCCGATCCCCTTTATTTAGCAGTAGTTAAGAATTGTTCTAAGGAGTTCAAGATTGAAGATTTAGTTAAATCTGGAGGAAAGAGGGAGAAGTTGAATTCCTCTTCTGGAGATGATGCTGAGTGGAAAACCTCTTGGCAGGATTACATTAAGAATTCTCCAGATAATAAGTGGAATATAGAGAATTGATCTTCTGCTAAGTCAACTCCAGACACAGTTCCCCCATCTTTTAAAACAACATGCACTTCTAAGTTAGCCGAGAAGGCTTTCGGAGTTAAGGATATTAAGTTTGAGAATGTGGTTTCTTGATGTACCAAAGATAAGACTACCTAAGGCAGTTAGTTCTTCACATGGATTTGACAAAGTTATTGTTTACATTAATTGGTTCTAGTGGGGTTGCGGCCACCGGAGCTTATTTAACCAAGGATTCTTGGATGCCTCCCAAGAAGTCCATTGAGGATGCACTTACAGGGAAGAAATTGATTTCTTCTATGAAGGGTGAAGCGTTGACTAAGCAGTGACAAGAGGAATTTGAATCGGATAGGGAGAGCATTAAAGGTGTTATCGGTTTTAAAGATAATGACAAGGAGAATGGGGGTTTAGCTTTATCTAAGTGATGCTCCGATCAAATGTCTTTGGATTTTTTAAAGAATCAAGAGGTATTTAAAAATGTTGAAAAGTATTGTTTAATTAGAAGCGTTTCCAGTCAGTTGTCTAGAAAGGGTAAGTCTCTCCTTGCTGATAGTGATGCTAGTGGATGATCCGCAACTTATGCAAAGAGAAAGGAGAAATCTACTCCTAGGGAGGATCTAGGATTGAGTAAAGATTGGGTTGATAATAAGGAATCAGAGGAGCTTCCAACCATCAAAACTTGATGTTCCAAGAATAGTAAAGAAGATTTTATAGATTCCGGAGAGAACTCTCTTTACATAAAGGTACTCAAGTGATGTACTTCCGACGGATCTAAAGAGAATTAATTCTGTAAATAATGTCTGCTTCGTTTTCATCTAAAGCCTTAGCTTGCTTATTGGGGACTGGAGCCGTTGGAGGTACAGCTTGAGGTGGATACAAGATATTTAATAGTGACAAAGAGACTCCCAAGGACAAGAAAACTATTTCTCAGTTAGTTAAGGAGACTGGGGAGAAAGTCTTATTGACTAAGGAAGACTCTTCCGAAAGTCCATTTTGAAAGGAAGCTTGGAAGGCTTATAGAGAGGCAAATAAGAAATCCAAAGCTTCCGAGGATCCATGATCCGTTGATGGATTTAAAGGAAATTATGAATCCAGTATACCGGATGAGAAAGCTCCAGATGCTTTCATGGATAAGTGTGTATCTTTATTCAATAATGAGGTGGAGGGAGTATTAGATTCTCAATATATTCAGGTATCTAGTTGATGTACTAGGAACTACAAAGTAGCTGCTTCTTCCTTCTTATATTCCGACAACAAGGTTTTATTAACTAACGCTACTCTTAGTTCTGATGGGGCTTGAAAGGCCTCCTGAGAGGTTTATAGGAAGGAGTATTCCAGTACTGATAAGAATCCTTGGAACATTAAAGAATGGGAAAGTAAGAAAGGCAGAGAGAATGAAAATGCTCCTGATGACTTCATTTCCAAATGTGCTTCGGAGGCAGCTATATTAGTTGCAAGTAAGGAAGCCCAAGAGTATCAGAATATCCTTAAGTACTGCACCAAGGTTAAGTAATGGCTTCTCCACTTGTTAAGCCTTTGGCGGCTGCTACTTTGGTTGGTGCTTCAGGAACCGGAGGATATTTTGGAAGTAAGTTTCTATCTTCTCCATCTAAGGAAGTTCCTATAGAGAAGAAATCCTTCTCCGTGGCTGAACTCTTATCCAAAGACACAACTAAGACACTTCTTCAGAAATCTTTAGGGAAAGATCATGATGATTGAAAGGCGGCTTGAAAGGGTTACATAGAGAAGAATACTAATAGCACCACGGATGGCTCTGACCCGTTAAAGGTTGAGGGTTGAGCCGCTAAGAAGTCAACTACTGATTCTGTACCGGAGGAGTTTCTAAATAGATGTGATGATGAAAGTAAGAAGACAGTATCCAGCACTTCTGATGCTGTTTATGTAACGGTATCTACTTGATGTACTAAAGCTGTAACTGCCCAAAAGCTTTAAAGACATGGATTTAATTAAACCTTTGGCAGCTGTTGCAGGCTCCGGAACTGCTGTAGCCACAGGAGCTTATTTAACTAGAGATTCTTGAATGCCTGCTAAGGAGGTGGAGAAACCTACAATACCACCTAAGAGTGTCTCTCAAGTTCTTTCCAATAATAAGTACAAGCCCTTGGATACAACCAAGCCCGATAGTTGAACTTCGATATTATCGAAATATAACTCAGCTTATTCTGTAACCAAGACTACTGCAGATCTTCAAAATGAATGCAGAGGGCTCTTAGATAAAGAAGGATTTAGTACGGAGGATTATCAGAAGGCAAGAAGGTGATGTGTTGAAACTCAGAGTGTCGAGAAGAGGTTAGGTCTTTTCAATAGAAAGGTTTTATCCACAAGTGCTGATACTGACGATAATACGTGGAAAGAGAGGATCACTGCCCATAAGGGAGAGCACTCCAATAAGTTAAGCCACACCTTTGGAGATGATGAATCTAAAAATGTGCAAGATATTAAGACTGAATGTGGAAAGTTGAATTCCAAGGAAAGTACCGATGAGGACTTTGAAGGTAGCTTTTCTAAGTCCTATGAATGATGTTCTGTTAGTGTTCAATAATGTCTTTAACTTCTAAGGCTTTACTTGGAACCTTGGGAGTTGGTACGGCCGGAGTTACTTCCGCCGTTGGATACAAGGTATTAAATAAGAAGGAAGTTGCAAAAGAAGAGACTCCTACTCTTCCCAAAAAGAAGTCAATTGCTGCTCTTATAGAGAGCTCTGGTAAGACCCTTCTTCAGAAGTCTTTAGGAGGCTCTAATGAGGATTGAAAGAAGGTTTATGAGAAGTACAGAACTGGAGACTCCTCAAAGGATTCCAACCCTTGAAATATACAAGGTTGAGATACTAAGAAAACTCAGGAGAATAGCGATGCGCCCAATGATTTTATGGATGCTTGTGAGAGGGAATCAAGAAAGGAGGTTTCAGGGATAGAAGCTCCAGAATACAAGAACGTTTTAGATTGATGCACTAAGGACTCAGCACCCTCAGAAGCTTAGTTATTTATGTCTATACTTCTTGATAAAGTAGCACTTGGATTGGGCTCTGCTGGTGGGGCAGCAGGATTAGGTTACCTTGCTTCTCAACATGTATTTTCTGGTGATGATGGCAAGATGCTTGTATCTAAGCTCTTTGAACAAGAAGGTAGAACTATCTTAGCCAAGGAAAGTGATGAGGCTCAATGAAAGGAAAGGTGGAAAGCCTATGTGGAGTCTGGGACAGATTCTTGAAAGTTAGAAGGTTATGAAACTGCCAAATCCAACACAGAAGTAGTTCCACCTTCATTCAAAGACAAGTGTATTTCTAGCTTTAAATCCAAGATTACCGGCACTAGCGACTCTCTTTATCAAGAGGTAATTAAGAATTGTTCTAAGAAGTTTAAGGTTTCTGAATTGGTGAATTCCAACACCAAGATTACAAAGTTAAATACTGAAAGTGGTCAAGAGACTGAATGGAAGGCAGCATGGAAGAATTACTTAGATGACAATGGAGATAACAATCCATGAGCTTTAAGTGATTGAAGCAATTCAAAGGGTAAGCCAGAACAGTTATCTACTGATTTTAAGAATAAATGCAAAGCTAAAGTTGAAGAGCAGGTGTTTGGAGAGAAGGATCCCAATTTTTCTAATTTCGTAAGGTGATGTTCTCAGGTATCTAGTTAGATTTCATGAATTTAATTAATTCTCTAATTCTTTTAGGCTCCATGGGAAGCGTAGCTGCTGGAGCTTATTTAACACAAGGATATTGGATGCCTTCTAAGGAGGAGAAATCTAAGAGTATTAGGGATTCTTTAGAGGGTAAGAAGCTTATATCTTCCGCTCTTTCAGGAACCCCTTTAGTTAAGCAATGGGAGGAAGAATTTGAATCGGATAAAGCTAAGATTGAGGCCTTATTGGGGCAAGGTACCCTTGATAAAGTGAAAGGCGGTGTAGCTTTATCTACATGGTGTTCAAATCAGATGTCTTTAGATTCTGAACAGAACAAAGGGGTTTTGGAGAATGTCAAGAGTTACTGCCTAGTTAGAAGCGTTTCCAATCAACTAAAGAGGAAGTCTAAGACCTTGTTGGGAACTTCTCATACCACCGAGTGGAAAGCTACTTACGATAAGCGTAAGCAGGCATCAGAGAAGAGGTCTGATGTTGGATTAACAGGGGAGAGTAATTGGGATGAAGGGAATGATTTAGTAAAGATCAAAGTATGGTGTTCTGGAAATAGTGAGCAGGAATTCTTGGTTTCAGAACAAGGTACTAGTGATTTGTATACTAAGGTTCTTAAGTGGTGCACTAAAGAGGGAGAGTAATGGATAGCTCTTTAGCATCTAAAGCATTATTAGGAACCTTGGGAGTGGGTGCAGCCGGGACAACCGCTGCAGCAGGATATAAGGTTCTTTCTAAGAGTAATAAGAATGAAGAGAAGTCTAAGGAAGCGCAAAAGCCAACTTTCTCTGTGGCTGATCTTTTGAAGAAAGATAAGACTAAGGAGCTGCTAGTTAAGGAGGGAAAAAATGGAGAGGATGCGGATTGGAAGAAAGCGTGATCTAATTACAAAAGTAAGAATTCTTCCGTTACCGTCAACGGATTAGACCCTCTTGGGATTGCTGATTTTATTAGTAAGAAAAGCGATGAGAAAGCTCCCGATGATTTCTTGAATAAGTGTGATTTAGAAAGTAAGAAACAGGTTCATAGTGATAAGGATGAAGCTTACGTAAAGGTATCTACTTGATGCACCAAGGAAGTAACTTCCGTTCAATCTTAATTCCTTTGTGTCTATACCTCTTACTAAGGCAGCTATTGGGTTAGGCTCCGTTAGTGGAGTTGCTGGATTGGGATATCTTTCCTCCAGCTATTTATCCACCCCAAAAGATAAAAAGGTATCCATATCTAAGCTCTTTGAAGAACAGGGAAGAGCTTTATTAATCAAGGGAAAGGATACTGAACAATGGAAGGTTAGATGGGCTGCTTATGTTGATGGGAATAAGAATGATTGGAAGTTAAGAGATTATGAAGACAAGAAGGGAGATAAGGGACAGGCTCCAGAATCATTTGTTGATGCATGCTCTTCCAACGCTGAAGTAGAAGTTTTCGGTATCGATGATCCTTTGTATGAACAAGTTGTTAAGCATTGTTCTAAGGAGTTTTCTATTTCTGAGTTAATTAGTAAGAGCTCTAAGTTTACTATCTTAAATACTACTGAGAGCAATCAGGATACAGAAGCTTGAAAGTCCTCTTGACAAAGTTATTTGGAGGACAATGGAGATAATAATCCGTGAGAGTTAAGCACTGGAACCTGAAGTACTGTGAAAGCCGATAAGAACAATCTTCCTTCAGATTTCAAAACTAAGTGTGGCTCCAAGAAAGACGAGAAGGTATTTTGGGATAAGGATGAAAAGTTCGTAAGGTTCACTAGATGATGCACCAAGGCTAATTAATTAGGATGGCTATTTCTCCAATAAATAAGGCTTTATTAGGGCTCTTAGGGGTTGGGACAGCAGGAGGTACTGCTGCAGCTGGATATAAGTTATCTCAACAAGGGGATAAGAAAGATGGGGATGCTTCTGTAGTTACAAAATCAAAGACATCAATTAGAGAGCTGTTGAATGGTGATAAGACTAAGAAGCTTTTGAGTACTGATTTAGGATCGCAAGACTCATATTGAATGGCTGCTTTTGAAAAGTACAGGACTGGAGATTCTTCTAAGGATGCTAATCCTTGAGGAATTTCCTCATGAGAAAAAATAAAGTCTCAGACTGGTCAAGCTGCCCCTCAAGAGTTTCTAGATAAGTGTGATAAGGAAAGTCAAAAGGAGGTCGAGGATAGTAGTGATCAAGCCTACATAAATGTATCTACTTGATGTACTAGAGAAGCAACTGATTCTGAATCCTAATTCCTTTCTATGTCTGTATCTGCTGCGAAGATGGCTGCTGGGATTGGTGCCGTTGGTGGAGCTTCAGGATTAGGATATTTAGCTTCCCATCATTTCACCTCTCCCGAGGAAGAAAAGAAGACATCAATATCTAAGCTCTTCGAGCAAGAAGGAAGGACTCTCTTAGTTAAAGGGCAAGATGGCACTCAGTGGAATTCTAGATGGAAGTCTTATGTTGATGGGGGTCAGAATGTTTGGAATCTAAAGGACTACGAATCTACGAAGACCAATACCACAACGGCCTCAGAGACTTTTGTTAATGCTTGTATTTCTAATTCTCAAATAGAAGTCTCTGGAGTTGAAGATCCCCTTTACCAACAGGTAGTTAAGAATTGTTCTAAGGAATTCAAGATTTCTGAGTTGGTTAATAAGAATTCCAAATTTACTGTTTTAAGTACTGATGGGAATTCAGACGAAGGGGCTTGGAAGTCTGCTTGACAGTCTTATCTAGATGACAATACTAATGGAAATCCTTGGGGATTAAGTGAGGGTACTTGAAGTAACGTTAAAGACAATAGAAATTCACTTCCCGATGACTTCAAGTCCAAATGTAAATCCAAAGCGGATGAGACCGCCTTTTGAGAGAAGGATTCTAAGTTCTTAAATTTCACTAGATGGTGCTCTAAGTCTAAGTAGAGGAGGATGAGTTATTTAGTTAAAGGTCTGGCGGGAGCTGCTGGTTGTTCTGGGGTTTGTGGTGGAGGATATCTCTTATCTCAGAGTTTAAAAGTCCATGAGGATCATAGAGTTACAGCCAAGTCTCTTATTGTTGATTCAGGAAGAACTCTTTTAACTTCTGACTCCAATCAGTGAACAGAGAGGTGATCTGAGTACGTTACAGCAACAGGTAATCCTTTGGGAATTTCAGATTACGAGAAAGTATCACAAGATAAACAGAAAGCTCCAGAGTCCTTTAAGCATGCCTGCCTTACTAAAGTAGAGGAGAAGGTATCTGGTGAAGATGACTCGTTATTTAAGAGCCTATCTACATATTGCATAGAAATGACTGCCATAAGTCAGTTAATAACCAACGGGAATACTAGAGAAGTCTTAAGTGATTCAAATGATGAGGTTGGATGGAAGGCTGCTTGAGCTAATTACATAAATAATTCTGAGGGTAATAAGTGGGGCTTAACTAATTGAGATAACGATAAGAAGAACCCTCAATCTGTTCCTCAAGACTTAAAGACTAAGTGTGGTACTAAGAAGGGTGAAAAGGCTTATGGAGTTAGGGATATCAAGTTTCGTAACGTTATAGATTGGTGTACTAAAGCAAAGGGTTAAGGGATGGATGTATCTAAGTTACTTTTAACAACGGCTGCAGGAGGAACCGTAGCTACTGGTACTTATTTAACTAAGGATTATTGACTTCCCTCTTCCAAAGAAGAAAAGAAGACTATAGCTAATAAGAGCGTTTCTCAGTTTCTTGTTGAAAATCAGTACACACTCTTAGATACCAATTCTCAAGATAAGTGATCTGAGGTTTTAGAGAAGTACAAGAAGGCCTATCCCCAAGGAATTACTGAAGTTTCTAAACTTCAAAGCTACTGTAAGGACTTACTGGATAAGAAGGGGTTTGGGGAGTCTGATTATAAGGAAGCTAGGAGGTGATGTGTCTCTCCCGTTAGTGTGAATAATAGGTTATCTCTATTTGGAAGAAAAGCACTATCTACGGAGACTTCTCAAAATACAGATGATACTCAATGGAATGGGAAGCTTTCCAGTCATGCAAATGCTCTTTCTAATAAGTTAAGTCGTGAATTTAGTGGTGATTCGAGTGCCAATCTAAAGGCTATTAAAGAAGAATGTAAGACTCTGAATTCCAAAACTAACGATGAAGAGAGCTTTGATGAGGACTTCTCTAAGTCCATGTCTTGATGTTCCGTTGATTCTCAGTAGTTAATACTTCTCCATGGATCTAACTAAACCCCTTCTATTCTTAGGAACAGGCGGAGCTATGACTACAGGAGCTTATCTTACTAAAGACTATTGAATGCCCTCCAAAGAAGAGACATCTAAGAGCATCAGAGATTCTTTAGAGGGGAAGAAGCTTATCTCTACTACTCTTACAGGAACAGCCTTAACTAAACAGTGGGAAGAGGAGTTTGAGTCTGATTCCGACGCTATTAAGTCTCTTTTAAATAAGAGTGATCTTAATAAGCAGACTGGGGGTGAAGCTTTGTCTAAGTGATGTGATGATCAGATGTCTTTAGATGCAAAAGGAAATGAAGGGGTATTGGCTAAGGTTGAAAAGTACTGTTTAGTTAGAAGCGTTTCAAGTCAGTTATCTAGAAAGGGAAAGAACCTCTTAGGGAAGGATAACTCCAGTGGATGAACTACTACCTACAATAAGAGAAAGTCTGCAAACGCTAATAGGGATGTTGTGGGACTAACAGGAGGAACTACTTGAACTTCAGTAAATGAAGGTGATGATATCTCTAAAGTGAAGACTTGATGTTCCGAAAATAGTGAGAAGGATTTTCTAGTTTCTGAGCAAGGCAACAGTTCTTTGTATACAAACGTTCTGGAGTGATGTACTGCTTCAGAAGGGTAGTATGTCTTTCTCGATAACAAAAGCTGCGGCAGGGCTTGGAGCTGTTAGTGGTGCTTCAGGATTAGGATATTTAGCTGCTAAAAATTTTTCAACTAGCGAAGATAAGAAGACGTCTATCTCCCAGCTATTTGAGAAAGAGGGGAGAGTTCTTTTAGTTAGAGGTCAAGATACTGCCCAGTGGAATGCTAGATGAAAGGCTTATGTTGGTGAGAATAGTAATGTTTGGAAATTAGGGGACTACGATGCCAAGAAAGGGAATGCTGATACAGCTCCAGATTCTTTCATAGGTAAGTGTGTTGATAGTTCTAAGGTTAGGGTTTCAGGGATAGAGGATCCTCTTTATTTAGAAGTAGTAAAACATTGTTCTAAGGAGTTCTCTATTTCTGATTTGATTTCAAAGAGCTCTAAATTTGTGGCTTTAAATACTGCTGATAATCAAGAAGATGGAGAATGGAAGAATGCTTGAAAGAGTTATTTGGCTGACAATAGGGATGGACAAGATAATCCTTGAGGATTGAGTTCCGGAACTTGGGATTCAGTTAAGACGCAGAAAGAAAATCCCCCAACAGACTTTAAGACAACTTGCAATACTAAGAAGAACGAAACTGTTCTTTGAGAGAAGGATTCTAAGTTCTTAAACTTTATTAGGTGATGTTCTAAAGCTAAGTAGAGAAGATTAGTTAATCACTACTAATTCTGAATTCCTTAAAAACATAACTATCACCTTCTTCTTTAAGTACCGCTACAGCATTCTCCTTACTCTTATCTACTTCAGTTAATTTCGTAAGACACGCACTTGCTATTGCTCCTTTTGGATCCTTCTTTTCTTTATAAAACTCGCTGTATGTATAAGTCTTCTCGAAACCAGTATCTTGCCCTCCAATACCTTCTAGTCGGACTTTACACTTTCCAAATCTAGAAGTTGTTTGAGAATCCAAACTCAGTACTTTAGCAATAGACGGATCTTCCTTTTCTTCTAGACCGAAATAAGCTCCTACAGATCCACTAATTAATGATGCTAAACCCCCAGCAAGTCCCATTTTGACTTTGGACGGCATATATGTGAAAATCTAGGAAACGGCCTCATATAGAAATCAGAAATCACGTTTTTGATGGGGTTAGTTGCTAATTCTCATTTCCTTGAAGACATAATCCCCATTGTTGCCTTTTCCATTACAGCTACCGCATCCTCTCTATTCTTATCTACCTTGGTTAATTTCTTAAGACAGGCTCCAGCAATCATTCCCCTCTTATCTCCTCCCTCTTTATAGAAGTCACTATATGAGAAAGTCTGCTCCGTTCCATTTCCCCCTATTCCTTGTACTCTAACTTTACATCGACCCTTTTTAGATGTCGATTGTAGATCTAAATTTAAGACTCTATCAATATCGCTTTCTTGAGTAAAGTAGAAATAAGTGCCTGCTATTCCGAAAATCAATGATGTCAAAATACCAGCAATGCTTGTCTTGACCTTAATAGACACGCCCCCCTTAGAGGTCGTCTATATAGAAATCAGAAATCTAAATTTAAGGGCGTGCTCTTCTTTGTTCGTACTTTAACTCTTAAGTAAGGATGCCCAATCAAATAGTAACTAAGTCTCTATTAGGAGTTTTGGGCGTAAGTGCAATAGGGGGTACTGCGGCAGCAAGCTATAAATTACTTGGAAAGGGTAGTAATAGGGAAGAGATAACTACTTCAGAGATCAGAAAGTCCAAGATATCTGTTGCAGATTTGCTGAAGCGTGATTCAACTAAGGAACTATTAGATAAGAATTGAGGAGCGCATGATTCTAGTTGAATCTCTGCTTATGAAAAATATAGGACTTGAGGTTCTTCTAACAATTCAAATTCTTGAAATATTGCTTCTCTAGAAGGACAAGTATTTCAAATTGGAGAAGTCCCTCCCCGAGAATTTTTAGATAAGTGTGAAGAAGAAAGTCAAAGGGAGGTTGATGATATGAATGATCCTATTTATGTTGCTGTATCTGAATGATGTACTAAGAAGATACCAGTTACTGCTGCACAATCTTCCACTCCTTAACAATTCAATCACCATTCTTCTCTTCCAAAACAGCCACAGCATTCTCCTCCCCTTTATCCACGTCTTTATCTAATTTCTTAAGACAAGCGTTTGCTAATACGCCCTTCTTGTCTCCCCTCTCTTTATAAAACTCACTATAGGAATAGGAGTGCTCCGTGCCAGACTCCCCTCCTATGTTTTCTAGTCGGACTTTACATTTACCGAATTTAGAGGTTGTTTGAGAATCCAAACTCAGTACTTTAGTAATAGACGGATCTTCCTTTTCTTCTAATCCTAAATAAGCCCCTACAGATCCACTAATTAGTGACGCCAAAACGCCACCAAGTCCTAGCTTAATCCTTGCAGACATTTAATTTCCAATATATGGAAATCAAAAATCAAATTTAAGGACTAAATAGGTAGATGCTTACTGTGAACCCTCACTTATTACAACTCGAGACACGGCGTAAGACCCATAACTATTTTTGATAACTTCCACAATCACATCCTCTCTATCCATATTTACTGAAGGTAATTTCTTAAGACAAGAAGTAGCTATTTCCTTCCGCTTATCTCCATTCTCTTGATAGAAGTCTTTATATTCTCGTCCACTACCGAGGGTGGTAGAGGAGGTAATTCTGACACGACAACGACCCTTCTTAGATGCTCGTTGTAAATTTAAGATCTCGGTAACAGGGTCATTATTGCTTTGTAATCCAAAATAAGCACCAATAGAACTAGCAACCAATGATGACAGACCTCCAGCAAGACCCATCCTGACTTTTGTTGTCATTTATTTGTAAATGCAGAGATCGTTTACATATAGAAATCAGAAATCACATTTTCAAATGGAAATGAAGTGCGGTTGTTAGATAAGGGATGGGTCTTAAGCTTTTGCTCTCTGCATTAGGGGGCGTTGGATTGGTTGGCTCTGCTTTTGTAGTGGGGATATTGAAGAATCAGGGAAGTTCCGATGAGAAGAGACCTACAGTTAAGTCTCTTATTGTTTCGTCAGGAAGAACTTTATTAAAGTCTAATTCCGATCAATGGAATGATAGGTGATCTGAATATGTAGCTGCCAAAGGGAATCCTTTAGGGATAGATGGTTATGATGAGAAATCTAAGGTTACTAATGCTGCCCCAGAAGAATTCAAACAAGCATGCCTCGAGAAGGCAGAAGAGAGAGTTCTGGGAGTTGTGGATAAGTTATTTATAGATATTTCGACGTATTGCATAGAGATGACCACTATCTCTAATTTAATAGCTTCCAGAAATAAGGTAGCCTTAGCTTCTTCTGGGGATGATGCTGGTTGGAAAGAATCGTGAGCTCGTTATATTAAAGAATCCGCAGAGAATGGGTGGGAAGTAGGTGATTGAGATAATGCTAAAGGAAAGCCAACAGAAGTTCCTGAGGATTTCAAATCTAAGTGTACTACTAAGCTAATAGAGAAGGCTTATGGTGTTGAGGATGTTAAGTTTAAGAATGTGATTTCTTGGTGTACTAAAGATAAGACTGTTGCAACAGTAGGGCAACAACTCTAGTAGTTGTAGCTTTCGTAAGTGCCATGTATAACTGATTACCTTTACCTACGATTATTGCTGGAGTTGCTTTTGCAGGTGGGTTGTTTTTAATTAATCGTGCCCAAGATAAAAACGCAGATACCGTTTCTACTTTAATCAGCAAGGACTTCACCAGAAGGTTAATTGCGGAGAATGAAGAGGAGGATTGGAAGAAGTCTTGACTGAAATATAAGGCTTCTAGAGGAGATATTTGGAAATTGGGGGGCGGGAATGAAGTTCCTAAGGCTTTAAAAGATAAGTGCAAGTCTAGATTAGAAACGAAGGCAAAATGGGGTGTGGCTTCGGAGGTATATGAGAGATTCGTTTCATATTGCGTACGAGATACTCGAATTTCTGACTTGCTTAAAGATCAGAAGTTGGTTCTTCTATCTAAGGATGGCAATGGGGATGAAGAAGGGTGGAAGAAGTCTTGGCAGAGTTACATAGATGAAAATAAGGAGTCTACTGATGTCTGAAAGGTGGCTGATTTTCAGACTAAGAAAGATCAGAAAGATACTGTTCCGGAAGCCTTCAAAACATCATGTTCATCTAATTTAGGAAGTAACTCCATTTTCAATACCCTACTAATAGATCAAGTTAAGAAGTGGTGCACTAAGACTCAAGAGCAGAAATAATATTCCTAGCTATAGCGTATATTACTGGCACAGCAACAGAGTTACCAAACTGCTTATAGCTTTGAGTATCACTCACAGGAATTATGAATTCATCAGGAAATCCTTGAAGTCTGGCTGCTTCCCTTGGAGTTAGCTTCCTAGGATTCTTTCCTTTCTGCTCTATTAATACCTCACTTCCATCTTTGTAATAACGAGCAGATAGAGTATTAGCATAAGGGCTTTCGAAATTAAAAAGAGAGTATCCGAAGCCCTTACCTTTCTTCTTATTCTCTACTTTTCTTCTCTTGTGTCCCTCCCACAAGGTATTTGAAATCGTATATTTATCATCCACTTCACTCTCTAAGATATCTCCTAAACAAGTATTCTTGTGTGTGGCTTCAGGGAATTTAAAGTTCCTATATCCCTGTACAGCATCCTTATCAAAACCTACTATGTATATTCTTTCTCGATTCTGAGGAACTCCGAAATCTCTAGCTCTTAAGATAGTTGAATAAACTTCGTAGTTTAAGTTCCTTAAAGCCCTCTCTATTACTTCATAAGTCTCACCTCCTTTGTGAGATTTCAAGTTCTTAACGTTCTCTAATAGAAATGCCTTAGGCCTCTTATCTCTAAGTACTCTCTCTATTTCGAAGAATAAAGTTCCTCTAGTATCTTTAAATCCGAGTTTCTTTCCGGCTTGGCTGAACGATTGGCATGGGAAACCCCCCACCAATATATCGTGATCAGGAATATCTTCAGAGCCTATCTTAGTGATATCTCCAGAGGGAGTCTCTCCAAAGTTAGCTTTGTAAGTCTTAATAGAGAACTTATCAATCTCACTACTGAATACTACATTCACCTTTCCAGTCTTATAGAAGCCTAATCTAGTACCTCCTATCCCAGCAAATAAGTCAATCATCTTATATGTAGCTTTCTCATTATTAGGAAAAGGGATTATTTCTGGGAAGGATAGGATGGTATTAAGCTCCTTCTCGGAGGGGGAAAGAGATCCTTCTTCCCACCCCTTGATTGACTTCTCTCCTCATTTGGACATCCCAGTAGCATCAGCCAATTCCTTTCTAGACATCTGCAGTTTAATTCTCTTTTCTCTTATTAGATGTGCTGCTGGATTCAAAGTCTTAGTGTTGTTTAATAACTTGGATTTTAAATATGGGAACCATATCAGTTCTAGACTTCAAAAGGCCTGATGATTGGGTTTGATAAGAGGGAGATATTCTTAGTTACTTTAGATGGAAAGATAAGCTCTGAGGCTTTCTCAAAATTCGATTATTTCGGAATTAAGATCGTGACAACTAAGTCTATCAAGAAGGATTCTTATAGTTCTAATCCCTTAGTTTTTTCGCTTGAAGACTTGATTGCTAGATGCTTAGAGGTTTCTGATTATTGAGATGGATATAAGTATTCAAATTCTCAAAAGGATAGTCTGATTCAGTCTTTAAGCAAGGAAATAGCTAGGAATCAAAAGAAGTCCTTCATTACTGAGTATCTACAAGATAAGTTGGACAAGCTTCGGAGAAGTTAATAAGTTCCTTTTTCTATGAAATTAGGACTGGCGGCTGCGTCAATAGGTGGTGCGTCTGCAGTAAGCGTTGCTGCTGCGGGTGGTTATCACTTCTTTTCCTCCAAGAATGAATCTATACAGGAAGCTCTTAAGAATGTGAGGTTGATATCTAGTCTTACCGGAGATGCCTTAATTAAGCAATGACAAGAGGAGTTTGAGTCAGCCAAAAAGGATATTAAGCCCCTTATCGGCTTCACTTCCGACGATAAGGAAGGTGGTGGTAGAGCTTTAGCTAAATGATGTAATGATCAGATGTCTTTGGATTCTGTTAAGCATCCCGAAGAATTGAAGAATGTTAAGTCCTATTGCCTAATCAGAAGCGTTTCAAGTCATCTCTCTAGACACAATAAGACCTTATTAAATGAATCGAACGACACAGAATGGAAGGCTACTTACGACCAACGGAAGACAAAGAAGACTCCCAAAGCAGACATTGGAATGGAGAATGATGATTGGAGTGCTGATAATTACACAAAGGAGTTACCCACTGTAAAGACATGATGCTCCACTAATAGCGTTAAGGATTTCTTAGCTTCTGAGGATCTATATACTAGGGTTCTTAAATGATGCACTAAGGAGGGAGCTACAGAAGCTTAGGTTATGTCATCCACTTTAAAGATTCCTTTATTTATGGCAGGAGCAACTGCTACTGCAGGAATAGGAGCATTAGCAGCTAAAGAGCTATCCTCTCCCAAAGATGAGAAAACTATTTCTTCTCTATTGGCTACCGATCCATCAAAGAGATCCATAGCTGATTCTGAAGATGAGGCTTGAAAGCAAGCATGGGAGTTGTACAAGAAGTCAAAGAAGGATATTTGGAGGTTGGGAGAAGGTGCTGATGTTCCTCTTTCTTTAAAAACTACTTGTAAGAGAAAACTAACTTTGAAGGTATCTGGCAAGGACTCTGAAGGATATAGGGAATTCCTTAGTTACTGTACGAGAGATACTCTAGTTAGTGATTTGATTAAGGAGCATGGGGGAGGCAGGGAATTGTTAGTTAAGGGAAATGGATCAGATGGAGATTGGAAGGCAGTGTGAAAGTCTTACGGTTCTGATTCTAGGAATGCAACTAAGACTGCTAATGGGGATATTTGAAAGTTAGGGGATTGGAATTCTAAGCACTCAGAACAGAATGCTCCAGATACCTTCATGAATAAGTGCATAGCTAATGCTAAGGAGCCTGTTTATGAGGTTTCTAATCAGATATATATAGACACTCTTGCATTCTGTACCAAGGCTAAAACGGAATCCGTGAGAGTAAATGGATAATTCTTTAGCTCTTAAATCCTTGTTGGGGTTAGGGGGAGTTTCGGCTGCTACCGGGGCAGCTATTGGAATCCCTAAGCTACTCGGCGATAAGGAGGAATTAGTATCTACTCTCCTTAAGAATAAGAATCCAGAGAAGAGACTTATATCTTCAAAGGAAGTGGGTGATGCCTCTTGGAAGAAGGCTTGAGAGATTTATAGAAAGGACAATAAGAATGCATCCAAAGGAAAGGATACTTTCCAGTTATCAGATTGAACCGGTTCCATTTCCACAAACATAACCGACTCTGATAATGCTACTCAAAGCTTCCTGAACGCTTGTTCCTCCCATTCTTCTAAGAAGACTTTATTTGATTCGCAGCTATATAAGGATGTGCTCAAGTATTGCACACGAGATACCTTGATTTCTGATTTAGTTTCAGATCTTGGAAAGACTGCTTTATCTAAATCCAGCAAGAATGCTGATTCTGCAGAATGGAAAGGAGCTTGAGAACGATATAGAGCTATAAACAAGAATTTACAAGAGGATATTTGGAAGTTATCTGAATTTTCTTCCAAGAAAGATCAAGATGATCAATCAGCTTTAGAAGATCTTAGAACTAAGTGTGAGACACATTTGAATAGTAAAGAGATCTCTAATAAAGTCTTTCTAGGACAGGTGGTGGATTGATGTACTGTAGAAGGTAAGTAGAAATGAAAATAACATTACCTTTGCTTTTGGGAGGAGCTGCAGCGACAAGCGCAGCAGCTTTTGGTGGTTACCATTATCTTTCTTCAAAAGAAACTCCTATACGAGAAGTCTTGAAGGGAAGTAAGTTAATATCTGATTTGCCGGCATCGGTTAGGGCTGAACAGTGGGGATTGGAATTGGAGTCTGATTTGGAGAATATAAAGAAGTCTATACCTGAGCTTAAGGTGATTTCTGGAAAGGAAGATGGGATCCAGAAATTATCTGCATGATGTTCTAAGAGCATGGAGTTAGATTCCCAAAAGAATGAGGAGGTTCTTTCTCTGGCGAAGAAGTATTGCTTGATAAGGAATATTGAGAGTCAATTATCTAGGAAGGGATTGACGCTTTTGGGAGAAGATGGAGAGAAGTGAAAAGCTACTTACAATGCAAGAAAGGGGAGTCAAAAATCCAAGAGATCTGATGTGGGATTGAAGGGAGAATGGAAGGATAGTAATGAAGAACAAGATCTAGCTACTATCAAGAGTTGATGCGCCTCTACTAGGGAAAAGGATTTCCTAGCTTCTGATAAAGAAGATCTTTATGTTAAGTCTGTTATGTGGTGCACTGAGGAAGGAGTGGCTGATGCTTAGTTTATGAAGTTTGGCAGTGCAGCATTAGTTGGAGGAACCGCTGCTGCCGGAATGGCTTCTGCAGCCGCAGGTTACTATGCTTTTTCTCCTTCCGATAAAGAAGAAAGAGTTATCTCTTCTTTATTATCTGAAGACCCTTCTAGGAGAGCTATAGCCGATAATGAGGATTGGTCTTCTGCTTGGAGTAAATACAAGGCTTCTAATAAGGATGTTTGAGATTTAAAGAATTCAGATGCTGAAGTTCCTGAGGTTTTTAAGACTGCCTGTAAGAATAGGCTAGAGTCTAAGGTATCTGGCAGGGATTCTGAAGGGTATAGAGATTTCGTAAGTTACTGCACTAGAGACACTTTAGTTAGCGATCTTATTAAGGATAGGGGGAAAGAGTTGTTAGATAAATCTAAAGGTGGGTCTGATGCGGGTTGGATAAAGGTTTGAAAGGATTATATTTCTGATGACAGGAATAAAAGTAAGGCGAAGGATGGGGATATTTGAAAGCTTACGGGATGAGAGACCGAAAACTCTAAGAACGATAAAGCTCCCGATGTTTTCATGACTGCATGTGAATCTAATGCCAAGAAACCAATTTATGATTTCAATAACTCCCTCTTTTTAGATACTTTTAAATTTTGCACTAAGGATACATCCGTCAGTGTAGGTGTCTAATTCTTTAGCTTTCAAATCTTTATTAGGATTAGGGGGAGTTTCGGCTGTCACGGGGGCTGCCATTGGCATCCCCAAGTTGTTATCTGATGATAAGAGAGAAGAGCATTTAATATCTGATCTTATCAAGGTCAAGAATCCAGAAAAGAGACTTATATCTTCCAAAGAAGTCGGTGATTCTGCTTGGAAGAAGGCTTGAGAAGTTTATAGGAATGAAAATAAATTAGCTTCCAAAGGTAAAGATGCTTTTCAGTTACTCGACTGAAATGACCCTATCTTGGGAGATATAAGTGTTTCCGATGAAGCTAATAAGGGTCTTATAGATATTTGTTTTGAGAATTCGGGGAAGCGTTCTTCTCTAGATTCTCAATTGTATAGGGATGTTCTTAAGTATTGCACAAGAGACACTAAAATTTCAGATTTAATTAGAGATGCTGGAAAGACCGTTTTAATTAAGGGCGGAGATTCCAACCAATGGAAGAAGGCTTGAGAGAGATATAGATTAGCACATCAAGGTTCGGGAACTGATCCTTGAACGATTGATAAGTTTAGCGAGAACAAGAGCAAGGCAGATCAGCCTGCTTCTGAAGATTTTCAAAATAAGTGTGTAGAGAGGTTGGAAAGAGCTTCTATTTCCGATGTGAAGCTTATTGATGAAGTTACTAAGTGATGTACGGTTGAAGGAAAGTAAATGAGTATTCCGTTGAAATTTTTAGCTGCGGCAGCTGGAGTAGGGACTGTATCTACAGGAGCTTACTTTGCGATATCTCACGACAAAGGAACCAATATTAAGGATAGATTAGAAGCATCAGGATATTCCATTCTTAATTTAGATAAGGGTGATTCAGAAGAGTGAGAGAAGATAAAGGAAGCTTATGGAAAGGAGGATGATGAAGCCTTGAGATTTAATGGAGTTAATAAGAATGATGCTAGCACTATCGTAGGAATCAAGACCGCTTGCTCTTCTTTGCTTGCCAGTACTTCTGGAGATTTAGAGAAGGCTAGAAGATGGTGTGTAGTTCCAGTGACTGTATCTTCTAGGATTGGAGATAATCTAGCTTTATTGAGTTCGCAAGAGAGTCAAGATACTGATCTTTGGAATGCCAAACTAGAAGAGCACAAGAAGGAAGCATCCAAATTTACTAAGATACCAAATGTATGGGATGATCAGGCTAATAGCGATGAATTAAAGCTTGCGGCTTTAAAGAAGAAGTGTGAGGAGATGGCTAAGTTGAATACCTTTGATAAGGATTTTGAATCCTTTGTTGCCTATACCAAGGATTGATGCACTAAACCTAAGAAGGGTTAGACATGAATACTAAAGTATCTCTAGCGTTAGGAGGTGCTTCGGTAGCTGGAACTACTGCTCTAGGGGGATATTACTATCTCTCTTCTGATAATGCTTCAATACAAACATCCCTAAAGGGATATAGATTGATATCCAATCTATCTAGGGAAGCTAGAGCTAAACAATGGGAAGAGGAATTGGAATCTGATTTTAGTCAGATAAGCAAGGACATCCCAGATCTTAAGGGAGTTAGTGATAAAGCCGCTGGAGGTAAGAAATTAGAAGCGTGGTGCTCCAAACAAATGGAGTTAAATGCTAAGGAGAATTCTGAGACCCTTGCCTTAGTTAAGAAATATTGTCTGGTTAGGAGTATTTCCAACCAGCTATCCAGAAAAGGAATATCTTTGTTGGGAGATGATGAAGGTCAGTGAAAGTCTACTTATGGAAAGAGGAAGAGCGAGAGTTCTAGTAGATCTGATTTAAATTTAGAAGGGGAGTGACAGAGCGCTACAGAGGAGAAAGATCTTCCCGTTATTAAATCTTGATGCTCTTCAAATAGGGAGCGTGATTTTATAGCTGCAGATAGTAGTAATCTTTATCAGAAGGTTCTTTTATGGTGCACTGCGGATGGAGTAGTGATTTCTTAATTTATGAAATCGACTTTACAGACTCCTCTATTGATTGGAGGAGCAACGGTCACCACCGCGGGAGGAGCCTTTATTGCTCACAAATTATCCTCCCCAGAAGAAAAGAAATCCATTTCTGATTTTCTATCCGAAGATCGATCTAAGAGATTGATAGATGATAGTGAAGTTTGAGATGCTACATGGAAGGAATATAAGAAGTCTGGAGAGGATGTTTGAAAATTGGGAAGCGAAGCATCAGTTCCCAATTCCTTAAAGACTACTTGTAAGGACAAGTTGAATTCTAAGATATCCGGAATAGATTCCAAGGAATATAAAGACTTCCTGAATTACTGCACTCGAGATACTTTGGTAAGTGATCTTATTAAGGATAGTGGGAAGAAGTTATTAGTTAAAGGGAGTGGAAATGAAGCTCATTGAGTTGCTGTTTGGACTGCATATGTTGATGATAGTAGGAATAAGGGGAGAACTAAGGGTAATGATATTTGGAGATTAAATGACTGGGATTCTAAGAATGCCCAAAAGAATAGTGCTCCAAGTACTTTTATGGCCGAATGTGAATCTAACTCTAAGAAGCCTTTCTTTGATGTTAGAGGAGCTCTCTATTTAGATACTTTGAAATTTTGTACTCAAAACTAGGAGACCTTTTCGGAACAGTAACTTTTTGCAACATCCACAGCTTTATTAAAGGACTTGTTGTGGGTAGGAGCTTCAGCTAGTTCCTTGCATGAACTCTTTATTTTGTCCACAGTTACATCCGTCTTGTTAGGCTTATCCTTCTTAAATTGATTTAACTTAGTCTGTCATTTTCCATCATCTCCTGATCCTGAGTAATCTAGGAACTTGTACCCATTCTTCTCCACTATCTCTTTTACGTTAGTTGGAACTACACATCATGCCATTCCTAAGTCTAGATTCTTCTTATCCATATTTTCAGAATCCATGATCACCTTACACCCCCCAGTAATCTTCTCTTTTAATTCATCATCTGTTGGTTTCTGTCCGCTACTACTTTCTTCATATTCAACCCCATCCAGTTGTTCTGATTTAGGAGCCTTTTTGTAAGCTTCCAAAACCTTATCTCAATCTACTTTAGAAGCTTCGGAAAGTAAATTCTTAAATCCCGCAGAAGCCAACATTTCTCCCACGTTGGACGGGGATTTAATTCTTGTTAAATATCAATATGAAGCTGCAGCTACCGAAGATAGAGAGAATACCGAAGTAGCTACTTTTCTAGAAAGCAGCAGTTTTGCTAATGTACCCATGAATATTCCTTGATACCAAATTAATTAACACACCAACTTTTCACTTTTCCTAAGGTATCTTGAAATCCCTCTTCAAAAGACTTAACTGTTAAATTAGTCTTGCACTTCTCCCTCAATGCCTTCGCATCTTCTTCATCATTTCCTTTCGTAGTTAAATCAGAGAATTTTCCATCTTGAGTTCCGTGATGTGACTTTCCTTTCTGTTTCCAAGCGTCAGTTTCTTTTCCCTCTGGGGTAGGATTATTTGTAGACATAGGAGTAATATTGAAATCTCCCAATCTTTGACTAACAGTCTTAGGAACTACACATCATTTCTCAAGTTGTTTAAGTAGTTCTTCTTTGGAATCTACGCCAGATTCCTTTTCGTAGGAAAGGCGACACTCCTGTAGCAGCTTATTGGCAAAATCACTTTCATTGCCCGTTAATCCACTGAATTTTAAGGTTACTGTGGAATCCGATTTCTTGTAAGCCGTTTGAATCTCAGAAATTTCAGAGGAATGAGAAGCAGTTAAAGGAGTTCACTTTCGACTCTCTATCTCATCTTTTAAAGTTGTCTTTGCCTTCGGAGTGGATAAAAGATCTGATTTAGATAGGAGAATTCCTCCACCGGCCGCAGTTCCTGCAGCACCCGCTCCCAATAGGGATTTTGTTAGCCAATCCATTACTTAGAACATCATTCGATAGCTACGTCGTATACCGTTGATTTCTCCTTAGCTAGAAACTCACTCTTTCGTTTTTGATCACATCACTTTTTCATGGCTTCCACATCTTGAGTCTTCTTATTTTCCTCTTTATTGCCAGTCAAGCCTATTTTGGTTCTCTTGCTGGAATCTGTATTTTTAGTTCATACAGACTCCCAATCGGAAGTGGAAGATTCGTTATTTAAAAGGACTTTCTTATTTCTCTTAGCCTTCTCCTCAACCGTATAAACAGTACATCACCTCTTAACGTTATCCACCAATGACTTCTCGGGAGACTTGCTTAAGCTAGACGAGCATCAATTCTTTAATGCCTCCCCTCCGTTGTTATCATCAGTTATTCCGGAGATAATAGCCTTGATGGCATCCTTATCATCTGTAAATGCTTCTTGTCATTGGGACTTCATCTCTTCTTGAGTTAATTTCAAGGAAGAGGTTAACTTCATTCCCGTTAATTCATCTTGGACTGTCTTGGATGAAGTTACATATCAATATGTTCCGGCGGATCCAGCACCAACAGCTGACACGCCAGCAAGCCCCAGAGTCGCAGACTTCATATTCCTTCCGAGATCTACTACTTCTCGGAACAGTAATCCTTTGCTACTTCAACAGATTTGTTAAAGGATTTGTGGTAAGTAGGAGCTTCAGCCAACTCTTTACATGAACTCTTCATATTAGCCACATCCAATGGTTTGGCTGCTTGGGTATCTCTCTTTCTCCTCTTCTTCAAGGACTCCATCTTAATCTCTCACTTCCTATCATCCTTGTTTCCATCATAGTCAAGGAACCTATATCCATTTTGCTCCACTATATCTCTTACGTTAGTAGTTACAACACACCATCTTCTCCCTAGTTCTAAATTCTGTTTATTCATATCTCCAGAGTTGAGAATGATCTTACATCCACCTGCTATCTTGCTCTTTAAATCGTCATCACTAGGATTCTGTGACGTACTTTTGGAGTCATATTCTGCACCGCTTATTTGCTCATCTCTAGATGCCTGTTTATAAGCTGACAATACCTTGTCTCATTCCATCTTGGAGGCATCAGATAGTAAAGTCTTAAATCCAGCAGAAGCTAACATGTCTCCTACACTGGAAGGAGACTTAACTCTAGTTAGATACCAATAGGAAGAACCAGCCAACACACCCATAGAGGTTGTTGGGATAATTACTTTTTTAGTAGAGCAGAAGATTTGCGATGATTCCCATGATTTAAGAGGTTGTATAAATTACGAAATCAGGCCTATAGTTTGAGTGACGTTATTTTCTTACCTATTTTTTAGAGAGCTATTACTTAGTTACTGAACATCAAAGCTTTACCTTCTCTAGGGTATCTTGAAAATCTTCTGAAAAGGAGTTAACCTCTAATTTAGTCTTACAGTGTTCTCTTAGTGCTTTGGCACTTGCATCATCGTTTCCAGTTCCAGTAACACTTATTCCTGTAAATTTGTTGTTGGAACTGGAAGTATGACTTTGACTCTTCTGTTTTCAATCATTGGATTCGGTCGTCCCTTGGGTAGGTCCATCAGTAGATAAAGCTGTGTAATTTAGATCTCCCAATCTTTGATTAACGGTCTTCGGAATAACACATCATTTCTTTAACTTCTTAAGAAGATCTTCTTTTGAAGGGGTGTCTGATGGCTTTTCGTATAGCTCCTTACACTTCTCAAGCAGCTTCTTAGAAGCATCACTTTCATTCCCTGTTATTCCATCAAATTTAAGAGTGACTGTGGGGCTGTTAGCCTTGTAAGCACTTAAGACTTTTGTAATTTCTTCTGTATTTCTAGAGGTGAGGAAGACTCACTTATCTCCTTCAACCTCGCTTCTTAAGGTGGGTTTTGATTTATTGAAAATGGGAGATTTAGATAGGAGTACACCTCCTCCCGCTGCCGTTCCTAGAGCTCCCATTCCGGCAGCAGCTTTTGTAAGAGTTGTCATTTACTTGAAGGGATTTGTATAAATTAAAATCGTAAGAATATCTTCTAAGTCTTAATTTATGAAGTTTCCTGCTAGTTATAGGGTGATGAAGGCTCTATCTTCGGTAATGGGCTTTTTAGGATTAATTGGTTGTTTAGGGGGCTTAATAGGGGGTATTGTGTGTAATGATAAGATAGCAGAGAAAGTAAAAAGTCAGAATCAGAAGGCAGAGTAAATTTTGAAAGTGTAGGGTTTAATCTTATCATCCTCATCACTTATTCTCGTCGTATTTAAAGGGAAGAAATCAAAATCATCGACCTCTCCTTTTTGAGGGCTTCTTAGTTTCAGTCTTTTTGGGATCCTCGCCAACAAGACTTGATGTAGATGGTTGTTGAGGCTGAGCGGATTCCGGTTCTCCTGCAGTTACAGTTTGATTATCTATATTGGATTTTACGTAGTTATTGTTATGTTCGGCTGTTCTATTTCGGATGTTAAAGAATTCGGAAGTTAGTTCTTTTTTAAGGGATGCGGGAATTAAAGATGAAACTGAAAAAGAAAACCCAAGCACCACCCCCGCATGTACAAGATATCTGAGGAGTGTGTTGGAAATAAAGGTGGTTTCTTTTTCTTCTACATAAGACCAAAGGATTAAGTACTTTAAAACCGTTCCTACGTCTTATCTTTTCGTACCAACCTTCGACCTACCTACTTCACCCTCAACGTCTACTCTCATTTGAAGTAAATTTCATTCATCACTTTAATCAGAAGCCTTTAGGTCTTTTCTTTACAGTCTTCTTTTTAGGATTGGCTGGTTTAGGGGATGTATTTTTACCTTTTAAATTTGAAGTTTGACTTCCTTGGGTGGAGGCAACAACTGCTTGCGATTCCGAACTATTATTTTGTTGGGCAGACTGATTTGAAGATGTGGATTCTTGAGTTTCTACCTTCCCACTTTCCTGATAATTGTTTACAGCGGGCTCTCCGCTAGTAAGGACTTTAGAAGTTAATTCTTTCTCATCAGAATTATCAGACGTAGGGACTAGGGACGCAACTGCAGTTGCAACACCCACACCAAGCGCCACAGATAAAAGAACCTTTACGGGCTTAATTGAGAAAATAGACATAAAATACTTATCCTGAAATTATCTTAAACCTCCTATGAAAACGATGCTCGATTAGAAAACCCTACCTACCCCAAGTTCATATTCTGCTTTCATTGGAAGAAATACTGAAAGGTCATCAATTTCAACCACCACCTCTTCTAGTTGAAGTTTCCACATAACCATCTCTAGGAGGTTGAGGTTTCATATCTTCTCCTTCATCGTCCTCTTGAGTTTCATCTACAGAAGAAACAACTTTAGAATTTATGTCACTACTCTGAACCTTACTTTCGTCAGACTTCAATTCTCCCCTTTCTTCGTATTTACTAATATCAGGATTTGAACTAGTTAAAGACGTAGATGTTAAATCTAGGTTCTCTTGATTACTGGATTTAGGGACTAGGGACGCAACTGCAGTTGCGACACCTACACCAAGTGCTACAGACAGAAGTACCTTTGCAGATTTAACGGAAAAAATGGACATACTCTTACCTAAAGCTAATTCGTTATCTTAAAAAACAACTATCTAAATCCTACCTCCCCCAACCGAATATTCTACTCTCACTTGAAGTAATCCCAAAAAACCATCTTCAACCACCACTTCCATATGATTGTTCTACCGCCCCAGCTTTAGGTGGTTGGGGTATCATATCTTCAGTTTCATCATCTTCCCCCTCTTCGGCGGAAGTTTGAACAGCTTTAGTTTCTACTGTGTTACTTTGAGCTGATAATTTACTTGGCACTAAAGCGCCTTGTACTGTACCGCTGTCTGTGTAATCATTTATGGCAGGATCTGAATTAGTTAGGGATGCAGATGTTAAATCTAGGTTCTCTTGATTACTGGATTTAGGGACTAGGGACTAGGGACGCAACAGTAAGAGCAACACCCACACCAAATACTGTGGAAACTAAAGCTTTGGCCAAATTGGCAGAAAACACTGACATAAATCTCTAATAAAAATAACCCAGTATAAAATTATAACTTATTTTTGTTTTCCTATAACTAACCATGTCATTATGCAGATGTAGAGAATTGCTTTATCTCGTATTGTGTAGGAATACATGGCTCCCAAAATAGTTTCTTAGAATCCGCTGTACTAGAGTCAAAGAAATACATATAAAGACCATCGTCCCCCGATTTCTTTAAATCATCCATTCTTTCTTGGATCTTTTCAAAACAGTAATCTCTGAATTTTTCAGAATTCTCAATTGCTTCTTTGGGGAAAGTACTTTGCAGGTGACTTAACTTATGCTTGTACAATGAGCTCCTTCTCTTTTCTCAATTGGGACTATCTGGTTCCATAACAACCAGACTCAGTACGTTTATGTCTGAGTTATTTGAAATTATCTCTCTAGCTGTAGTAGCTACTTTTCTATATCCCTCTATCTTTGCTCTCAGAGTGTCTTCTTTCTTCTTTTGTAAAAGTCCAAAATATAAACCCAACCCAGTTACCCCAACGGCTCCAAGACCAGATAGGATCTTAGTAATAGACATCCTTTAAATGCTTCGCTAATTAGTAGTAGTCTTTGCAAATCTAGTACCTTTATCAACTTCATCATCGGACTTCTTTAGAAATCCCCCAGATCAATGAACCCCATCCCGAACTATATCTTCTTCTTGTGGGGTTGGAATTCTGTTGGTCGTTAGGAACTTGTATTGCTTCCTCTTCTATTTTCTTACTTCTAGCTTCCGAGACTGATCTTTGACTCTCCGATGATGAAGATATTTCTAAAGATGTCATTTCCTCATCTAGTGATTTAACTTCTTTTGGCCGAATCTCCTCTTGGAAACCGCTTTCTTCATAATCCTTTACAGAAGGATCCCAACTTGTAAGAGACTTATAAGATAATTCTTTTTCTGAATTATCAGATGTAGGGACTAGGGACTAGGGACGCAACAACGGAAGCGACCCCGATAACGGATAGTGAAGAGAAAAAGATTTTGTTAGAGTGAGAGATAGACATCCTTCTTATATCATCCTAATTTCCAAGCATTAAATGGAAATGGATTTTAAACTTTTACGAAACAAAATCCCTTCTAAGAGTCTATGTTTCAATTGTCTTTTTAATTTGTTCCAATAAATCCTCAAGCTTGCTTTTAGTCTGTTTGGTATTTTCTAATTCCTGAGCAGTCATGCGTACATCCTTAGTTCCATAGCGAGTACCTGATGCATTATCATGCTCTGCATCTTCAACCCCATCTCTGGTAGCTCCTGAGCCTTGTGATTCCCCATCTTTACCACCTTCCGCTTCTCCTTCTTTTTGCTCACTACCTTCTGCCCCTGTAGCGTCACCTCCGGAGTCAGTTCCCGTTTCTTCTTGCTTTGATCCTAATTCACCATTCTCTCCTTTGGTATCTTCTTCTCCCGATTGATCAGTTGTTCCAGTTTCCGATCCTTCCCCTTGCCGCGCTGCTTTTTGATCGGAATCACCTTGTTCTCCAGATTCTTTATCGCTAGCAGGAGCAGATTCTCCTCCATCTCCCGCTTGAGCGGGTTGACTCTCTGAAGCACCAGCATCCGACGCTGAATCCTTATCATTTTGTTGTTCTCCCTCGCTTGGAGATCCATCACTTTGATCATCAGATTGCTGCTCACTTTCATTAGCATCTTTGTAATCTTCTATAGGGGGCTCTTCATCAGTAAGAGCCTTAGTCTTTAATTTCTCTTCAGGCTTTTCTTCTGCACTCCGAGAAACTAAAGAAGAGGTAGCAATTACCCCTCCTATGCCGGTTAATGTAGGACCACCTATCTTTAGCAGCTTAGCAGTAGAAACAGCCATATCTATAAATCTGTCTAGTTACTAGGAAGCTAATAATTTACGATTCCTAGGATCTCCCTTTTGATTTCCATCTATAAGTCTGTTTTTCGTAATGATGAACTTCAATCGAAGACTATAGCTTCATCAATTTTTCTAGACACTCTTCCAAATCACTCTTTGTTCGCTTAGTATTCTCTATTTCTTGAGCTGTCATACGTGCATCTTGAGTCCCATATTTAGTACCCAATGAATGATCGTGTTCCGCAGTATTAGATCCGTCTTGTGTTACTCCTTCTCCTAAAGAATCGTTATCACCACCTCCCCCACTATCTGGTGATCCCCCATCCTTTGATTCAGAATCACCACTCGAATCACTTGTTGAATCATCTTCCCCATTATCTTCCGATGTGTCTCCAGATTCCGGCGTTCCCGTTTCGGAAGATGTGGCGCCCGCTTCTCCTTCTTTTTTAGCTTCTGTTCCTTGATCTCCTTTAGCTTCACCACTTTCTGGCTCACCACCCGCAGCAGAATTTCGCTCTCCATCTCCTTGTGCTGATGGTTCCTGTTGATCTTCGGTCGAATCTGATGCATCCGATTTGGAATCATCACTATCGGATTCTGACTGACTTTGTGGTCCACCTTCTTCTTGAGAATCTTGTTGTTGTTCGCTCTCGTCCTGATCTTTATATTCCTCTATAGTCGGATCTTCATCCGAAAGAGCCTTAGTCTTTAACGTCTCCTCCGGCTTTTCTTCTGCACTCTTAGATACCAAAGAGGAGGTAGCAATAACACCCCCTATTCCGGTTAGTACAGGGCCTCCAACCTTTAGCAGCTTAGCAGTAGATATAGCCATATCTGGTTAGCTACTAAACTAGGAACTATCGTTTTTCGTTTAATTGTTTAAACTCCAGATCTGTTACTAAGCAATAATCTCAGAATCCTTTTTCTGGAGGAATAGTACCGCTTAGATTATCTCCGTTCAAGTCATTTGCATTAGCTTCCAGTTTCTCAAAACAGAAATCCTTAAAAGCTTCAGGGTCATTCTTAATTTCTTCAGGAACAAATTGCAACTCACTCCCCTTTCAATTTCTAGATACATAGGAATCAAATTTCTTTCCCCAGATTCCATGTTCAGGATCGTACATCTTTATTGTGCTCCATTTTTGATCAGTAAGATACCCATTTACCTTCTTAACTGTTCCTCTAAATTTCGTCATCTTGAGCCTGTGATGATTATCATGCTCTTTCTTTTTGGAAATGCCAAGCCATGCACCAACAGCAGTAACACCTACACCACCAATCCCTAATGCTATTCTTCAGATTGACATTAGAAAGTTAGCTTATATGGTTGTTTTTCGCCTTTTTCGTAGTGATGGAAGGGGTTAAAAAGATATGCTCATTTAAGATTCATTAGTTTCGAGAGGGAAATGAAGACTTTAACTGCCAAAGTATCTATGGGATTAGGTGCAGCGGGAGTGACGGGAGCTGCTGCAACTGGGGCTTGATATATGAGTCAGTCTAATGATGTTAAATCTCAGTTGATATCTGATGGATTAACTCTAGTTGGTGAATCTCCTAGAGCCTGAAGAGCTGTATTTTTGGCTCACAAAGAGGATGGAGATTTTATCAGCTTTGCAGGAATATCAGAAAGCATGAATGATAGAGAGGCAGGATCCAAGGTCATGTCTGCTTGTAAGAAAGTTACAAGCGAGGATTCTGGATCTAAGGACTATGATATTTCACTATCTAAAGCAAAGAAGTATTGCACTACTCCAGAGCTTAAGACTGTTGAAGCCAAAGTCTTATTTTCGGATCATGAAATTTCCTCGGAAGAAAGAGACTTTAGGGATATCTTTATCCTTCACAAGGGAGATAATTCCTTTGTAGAGAAGGTTAAGGCTGTTGATTCATCCACATCTTCATTTGATTCCAACGTTGGTATTGATACGGCATACAGTTTAGTTCAGAAATTCTGTGATTCTCTTAAAGCTAAAGAGTCTAGCCCTTCTAATGTGGCTGACTACGAGAAGTACTGCTTACAGACTCCTTCCAATATACAGGGGTTCTATGAAAGTAAGGGGCTTACTTTAGTTGGGGATTGGGCTGGGAAGTTTGAATCAATTAAGGCTAGTGATACTAATTTAGTCAACGATATTAAAGGAAGCTCTTCTAATTTAAATCAGTCTTCCCCTTCTTCCGAGGTGGGATCTAAGTTAGAGGAATGGTGTAAGAAGGAAGTGGTGAAGACAATAAATTCTGCAGATCCTAATTCGGGAGAGAATTCTAAAGTTAAAACTCGTTGCTTTAACTAGGGCAGCCTAATTCTTTAATAGCTGATTTATCTGATCTCTCAATCCCTCCAACTCATTCATTGTCTTTTTAGTTGTTTCTAGTTCTTGAGAAGTCATACGTAAGTCCTTAGTTCCTCACTTATTACCTAATGCATTGTTGTGTTCTGCATCCTCAGCACCTTCTGAAAGGACTCCATCGCCTCCGGAAGGATTGTCATTTCCAGATCCTCCAGCCTCAGTTGAAGAACCTTCCTCTTGACCAGAATCTCCGTTATCCCCTTTTGATTCCCCTACATCTCCTTGCTCTGTCCCCTCTGTAGTATCCGCACTTTCCCCTTCAGAACCTGTACTTGGAGGCTGTTCTCCACCTTCATTTTGTTTCTCGCTGTCCCCTTGATCTCCTCCGCCAGAAGCTTGATCAGTGCTATCTCCATCAGAACTTTCAGCTGCTTGGGAATCACTTCCTTGGCTTTGAGTTTGTTCATCACTACTATCCTGTTGATCAGAACTGGATGGCTCCCCCTCCCCCTCCCCATCCTCTTCCGAATCTTCTTGTTGTTCTTGATCGCTTTCGTTTTGGTCTTTGTAATCTTCTATAGTTGGATCTTCATCAGTAAGAGCCTTAGTCTTTAATGTCTCTTCAGGCTTCTCCTCTGCACTCTTAGAGATGAGAGATGAAGTGGCTATTACACCGCCAATGCCAGTTACAGTTGGTCCTCCGACCTTTATGAATTTAGAAACAGCCATATCTAATTCAGAGCTAATAGGTCGAGAGCTATCGTTTTTCGCTTAATTGTTTAAATTCCAACTCCGCCACCAAACAATAATCTCAAAACATTTTCTCGGGACTAAGAGAGCCAGTTAGAGCAACGCCATCACTCTTATTTAAATCATCTGCATTCTCTTCCAACTTTCCGAAACACAAATCTTTAAAAGCCTCTGGGTTATTTCTGACTTCCGGAGGTATGTGACTTAGCTTTCCGGATCAATTTTGAGATTCGTAGGCATCTAGTTTCTTGTTTCAAATTCAATGTTCAGGATCATATAGCTTTTCTCTCCAACTATTAGCAGCAAGGTATCCATTTACTTTCTTGGCAGTTTCCCTAAACTTTGTCATTTTAGCTTGGTAAAGATCATCCTGCTTTTTCCTGTCCAACCCGAACCAAATTCCGGCCGCAGTCGCTCCAAGACCTCCTATTCCTAATAATATTCTTACGATAGACATAATCAATCCGTCCTATACGTTCGTTTTTAGCAATAACGATCCGATAATAAAATCCAAAATATGACGTATAGGGAAAGGAGGGATAGTGCCTTTGGATTCTAGATATCTCTCCAGAGCATCCCTTACCTTTACAGTTACTTCTTATACGCGGCAGGCTTTATTCGAATCCTAGTAGTTCACTTATTAAAGTAGAATCATTCACTTAATAAACCTAGAAACTCCGATATTTATAGCGGATCCACCAAACGATCAACTGTTGAACTAAGAACTACTACTTTTTGCTCAACTGACTTAACTCGTAATTTCCCGCCAAACAATAATCTCAGAACATTTTTTCGGGGGAAAGAGTTCCACTACTTAAGGCAATAGTGTCCAGATCACTGGCATTCTTTTCCAAACTCTTAAAGCAAAAATCTTTAAAGGCCTCAGGATCCTTTCGGATTTCTAAAGGAATATGTTGTAATCTACCAGATCAACCCTGAGATTCATAGGCACTTAACTTCTTATTTCAGATTCAATGTTCGGGGTCAAATAACCTTTCACTTTCTCCATAAGATTCAAGCTTTCCATTTACCTTCTTTACTGTTTCTCTAAACTTGGCTATCTTCAGTTGATAACGGTCATTTTCTTGTTTCTTGTTTCTTGTCTAATCCGAATCAAATGCCGGTTGCAGTTATTCCAATCCCGCCAATTCCTAATAGTATTCTTCCGATTGACATAAGTGATTGGATCTATATGTTCTTCAATTGCTCCAGATAGCTCTCCAAGCTATTCTTAGTTTGCACAGTTCTCTCTAATTCTTGTTTAGTCATACGCATATCTTGAGTCCCTCACTTGGTACCTGCTGAGTGACTATTTTCAGCATCAGAATCCCCATCTGTTGTAACTCCACCACTTGAAGAATCCTCCCCTTCAGCCTTTCCATCACTTCCACTATCTGAAGATTCATCACCACCTGCGGCCTCATTTTGACCACTTCCTTCTGCAGGGCTGCCAGCTTCTGATCCTTGTGCGGAGACATCATCACTTTGAGTTCCTCCATCGGCTTGAGTTGCTGCTGAGGCATCACTATCTCCTTTATCTCCGGATGGGCTTCCACCCCCATCTTGACCTTCCGTATTCTGCGATTCTCCTTGTTCTCCATCCTGAGCTTTCTGATCTTCAGATCCCTTAGCTTCTGAAGATTCCTTACTCTCTTCGCTATCTTGATTCTGTGGAGATGATGACCCTTCGTCTTGGTTCTGTTGTTCTTGATCGCTCTCGTCCTGATCCTTATATTCTTCTATAGTTGGATCTTCGTCTGAAAGAGCCTTGGTCTTTATCTTCTCTTCAGGCTTTTCTTCAGCACTCTTGGATATCAAGGATGAAGTAGCAATAACTCCCCCTATTCCTGTTAATGTAGGACCACCTATCTTTAGCAGCTTAGCAGTAGAAACGGCCATATCCAGAGTTCTCTAACTATTAGATTAAGAATTATTTCTTTCCTTGTAATTGACTAAGTTCTAGATCGGTTGCTAAGCAATAATCTCAGAACATTTTTGCGGGGGAAAGAGTTCCACTACCTAAGGCCAAACCATCATCTTTCAAGTCGTTGGCATTTTCATCTAGCTTTCCAAAACAAAAATCTCTAAAGGCCTTTGCGTTATTTCTGATTTCTGATTTCTGGAGGTATATCCTTTAATCTACTGTCGGATCAGTCCTGAGATACATAGGAATTGAATTTCTTTTCTCAGACTCAATGCTCCGGATCATGAACCTTCACATCTCCCAATTGTTGTTGCACAAGAGATTCATTTATCTTCTTGGCAGTTCCTCTGAATTTGGTCATTTTAACTTGGTAAAGATCATCCTCTTTTTTCTTATCTAATCCAAATCAAATTCCTGCAGCAGTGGCACTTAAACCACCTATTCCCATCAGTATTCTTACAATAGACATAGTCGCCTATTTATCCTTGAATACTTTGTAATTGCTTTAGACAGTCTTCCAATCCACTCTTCATTTGTATAGTTCTTTCTAAGTCTTGTCGAGTCATACCTACATCATTAGTCCCATATTTAGTACCGGATGCATGGTTATATGTGGCTGTATCAGAACCATCTTGAGTAACTCCATCTCCCGAGGACTCACCATCACTACTTGTTCCACTCTCTTGGGAGCTATCTCCCTCTAACCCAGAACCTCCATCTGAATCTCCTACCTCCCCCCTTTCTCCATCTTTACCATCGACATTATCTGTATCAGTTCCTTGTCCTTGTGGAGGTTCCCCCGTTCCCGAAGTGGTATCTGCTTGATCCGCACCCCCTTCTGTTTGGCCTGCCTGAGAAGCCTCGCTTCCTGCTTCAGCTTTTTGCTCTTCTAGGCTTCCTCCGGATGACGGTCGACCACCATCACTTTGTTGTTCGCTTGCTTCTTGAGGTTCACTACTATCCTCGCCTTCTTTACCTTCTGACCCTTTCTCTTGATCTTGTGACTCTTGTTCGCTTTCGTTTTGATCCTTGTAGTCTTCTATAGTTGGATCCTCATCAGTAAGAGCCTTAGTCTTTACTCTCTCTTCAGGTTTTTCTTCTGCACTCTTAGAGATTAGAGATGAAGTGGCTATAACACCACCAATACCAGTTAAGGTTGGCCCACCCACCTTAATGAATTTAGAAACAGTCATATATTGCAACTTATGAATTTGAAGTTCGTAAATTCAAAATTATCTCCCTTTCTGATCTACATTTATGCACTGGCAACAAATGTAGCTAACTTTTAAAAGAAATAGTTGCCCAATTAAGTAATAAACCCTCAACCCTCTTCATCCCCTCAGTATAATTCGCGAACCTATGAATCCAAAGTTCCTACTGGGAGGCGCTTCTTTAGTTGGGGGAGGAGGTTTAGTTTCTGCCGGAGTTATACATTCTGGTCAATCTTCTTCAGAGACAAAGGCTAAGACCGCCTTAAAGCAAGAGGAGTCTCCAAGCAAGGAGGTCGATAAGCCGGCTGTTTCTAAGCTTCCTTCGACTGAGGGTTACGCATGTCATATTGTTGAAGTAGATAAACAAACACCTACTAAAGTGGTGGAAGAGAAGTCTGATCAGGTTGGATTCCTAGATAAATTGGGTTCAGAGGATAATACGTTTAAACAAGATGTTAAAGATGCTTGTACCGGTTCTAATAGCAAGACTGCTCACATACCTTCTGGATCTAAAGATAGATATGTTTATGTGTACAAGAATGAATCTGGAAGATGGATGTATTCAGCCACTTCGCAAACCAGTAATTGAAACGGAAAACACTAGTATAGGGCTTTAAGCGCTACTCCCAATAGAACATAGATATACCGAGAATTAGATAATGGCTGTACCGACTAAGATTGTAGGTCTTTCTGGGGCTTCCTTGGGTGCTGCTGGATTAGGAGGATATGCTGTTTATTCTCATACTCAGAGTGGCAATCAGAAGGAAGAGACTTCTTACAAATCTAAGTTAAGTCATGCTCTTCTAAAGCTGTCTGGAAATGATCATCAGACTCAATGAGGTAAGAGGCTCGCATCTCTTAAGAAGGTTTCTGATGAGAATACCTTAGTAGAGGGACTGAAGGCTTTAAAGAAGAAGAGCCCCGAGGCTACTTGGTCGGAGGTGCAAACATGATGTCGAGATAATGTGGAAGGTAAATTTACAGATGAAAGTGAATTGCAGTTCCAGAACTTAAGAACTTATTGTGTCTTCTCTATCTCTGAGAAGATTCCTAAAGTAATTGAAAGCACTGTTGCTCATTCTGATCAGAAATGGACAACAACTTTCAGTAGTTTTGGGAATTATGTAGGAAAGTTATCTTCTGAATTCAATACTCTTAAGGGTAGTGGTGATAAGAGTGCTCAGAAGCTTCAAGAGTTGTGTGTTAAGTATTATGACAAACCGTTCTTATCTGAAGAGGATGAAGAATTTAAGAGTGTTGCGGGAGTTTGTGTTTCAACAGAATAGGTTTAACTTCTTTATTTAATGTCTACTTCTGTAGCTACTAAAGCTCTACTGGGGTTATTGGGAGCTGGAACTGCCGGAGTTGGAGGTATGTACTTACTTAAGTCTGGAGACTCTGGCAAGTACATTTATGAGTTAATAGATGAAGATGCAACTCTTGAACTCTTAACTTCCAAAAATAAGGAAGATGAGAATTGAAAGTCTGCGTGGGAGCAATACCGGATTGACAATAAATCTAAGGATAGAGATCCTTGGGGGATTGGAAATTGGTCTTCTTTAAAGAATAATGCTGGGAAGAATGTTCCTCAGGAGTTCTTAAATAAGTGTGAATCCAATTCCAAGAAGAAGGTCGGTAGTAAGAAGGATGCTCTCTATGTAGAGGTATCTAAATGGTGTGCTAGAGAGAAGAGGGTGGCGGCTTCTTCCTTATTGGATTCAGATAATAAAGTCTTATTGACTAGTGATACTCAAGCTTCCGATAACGCTTGGAAGGCAGTTTGAGATGCTTACAGAAATGATTACAAAGAGACTAGCAATAACCCTTGGGGAATCCAAGATTGAGACAATTTAAAGTCTAAAGATAATCAAAATGCTCCCAATGATTTCATGGCTAGGTGTGCAGAGGTAGCTAAGGCGTTGGTTTTGGATAAAGAGGATCCCGCTTATCAAATACTTTCCAAGTATTGCACTAAGGCTAAAGAGTAGACTATGGCTTCACCTTTAATCAAACCTGCAGCTTTGGCTGCCTTGATGGGAGCTTCCGGCACTGGAGGTTATTTTGGGAGTAAACTTATTTCCTCCAAGCCCTCTGAGAAGGCAACCCCTAAGGCTAAGTTTTCAGTTGCTTCCTTGATAGCTAAGGATGCTAATAAGGAGCTTTTAAGTAAAGATAATAAGAACGGTCAAGATGCAGATTGGAAGGCTGCTTGGGGTAAGTATAAAAATCAAAATAGCTCCGCCTTATCTAATGGATCAGATCCTTGAAAGATTCCAAATGGAACTTCTGGACAATCTCAAAGTAACGAAAATGCTCCAGAAGCATTTATGAATAAGTGTGTTGAAGAAAGTCAGAAGGAGGTGTTTGATACTTCCGATCCTATTTACATCAGAGTTTACGATTGATGTACTAAGGATAAAGTAAAGGCTCCAGCTTCAGCATCTCCCACCGCATCAACCCCAACAGTACAAGCAGCGGCAGCTTAATTATTATGGCTGTTCCCGTTATGAAGGTGGCTACTGGAATGGCTGCCGCCAGTGGAGCTGCAGGACTAGGATATCTTTCTTCTAGTTACTTAATTCCAAATACAGAAAAACCAGATTCTAGATCTACAGCTAGGGAACTTATTACTAGTTCTGGAAGAACTCTATTGACTAGGGAATCTCCCCAGTGATTAGAAAGATGGAAAGAGTATGTTAAGTCCAATCAGAATTCCATGGATCTTCAAGGATATGATGTCAAATCCAAAGATCAGGATAAGGCTCCAGAGGAGTTTAAGAATAGGTGCTTATTGAGGTTAGATGAAAAGGTATCTGGAACAGAAGACAAGCTCTTCCAAGACCTATCTACTTGATGTGTAAGTATGACAACTGTATCTGATTTAGTTGCCTCTGACGGAAAGAGGGTTAAATTAAGTTCAGAAACTGGGGATGATAGTGAATGGCTTGTTTCTTGGAAGGACTATGTTGCTAATGCTTCCAGCAATTTATGGGGACTGAGTGATTGAGATAGCGTAAAGGCTGACCTTACGTCTACTCCCAAAAGCTTTAAAGATAAATGTACCGAGAAATTAGCTGGGAAGGCTTTTGGAGTTAAGGATATTAAATTTGAAAGGGTAATTTCTTGATGCACCAAAGATAAGCCTTCGACCGCTCCATCTAGTCACTAATTAATTCATATGGATTTGACTAAATCAGCATTGCTTTTGACGGGTTCTGGAGGGACTATGGCTGCTGGTGCTTATGCAACAAAGGATTATTGGATGCCCACCAAAGAGAAAGTCCAAGAGGTTAAGAGTATTAGGGACTCTTTGAAAGGCAGAAAGCTTATCTCTTCCCTTGTTGGAGAAGCGTTAACCAAACAATGGGAAGAGGAATTTGAGTCTGATTCCGTCGCTATTAAGTCTCTTTTAAAAGATACTTCCTTAGTTAAGACAACAGGAGGAACGGCCTTGTCTAATTGGTGTTCGGAGCAAATGCCTTTGGATGCCGATAAGAATCCTGAGATATTGAAAAATGTTGAAAAGTACTGCTTAATTAGAAGTGTTTCTGATCAGCTATCCAGAAAGGGTAAGAAATTATTGGGAGAGGGTGATGGTTGGAATGCTACTTATACAAAGAGAAAGCAACGAACCACTTCCAGAGGAGATGTTGGATTAAGTGGAGAATGAACTAATGCTCAAGAATCTAATGACCTCCAAACAATAAAGACTTGATGTTCCACTAATAGCGCGGCGGATTTCACTGATTCGGGGACAGACTCTATTTACACGAAAGTTCTTAAGTGATGCACTGCAGATGGAGCCACCACAGATTAGTATATGTCCACATCTTTAGCATCAAAGGCTCTAATGGGATTGGCGGGAGCTGGTGCAGTGGGGGGTACTGTCGCCGCTGGATACAAGGTCTTTACTAAGGAGAATGAGGTTCCTAAAGCCAAGAAAACTATTGCCCAGTTAATAAAGGACTCCGGAACGAAAACCTTATTGACTTCATCTGATTCTAAGGAAGGTACCTTCTGAAAGGAAGCTTGGAAGTCCTATAGAGAAGCAAATAAAAGCAAAGCAGCTTCACAAGATCCTTGGATCATTAGTGAATTTACTGGAAATTATTCTTCAATCCAAGATCAAAATGCCCCTTCTGCTTTCTTAAGTAAATGTGAATCTTTATCTAGAGAGGAAGTTGATGACATTTCTGATTCTAGATACATTCAGGTATTTAATTGATGTACTAGGAATTATCAAGTAGCTGCTTCTTCCTTTTTAGATTCCGACGGAAAGGTACTATTAACTAATTCAACTGCCGCTTCTCATGCCGATTGAAAAGCGGCTTGGGAGGTTTATAGGAAGGAGTACAAGGATGCTAATAGTCGTCCTTGGGAGATTGAATCTTGAGATACTAAGAAGGCGAATGAAGGGCAGGATGCCCCTACAGACTTTATTTCTAGATGTGATACTGAGTCTAAGGTATTAGTTACAGATAAGAGCTCCGTTACTTACAAGAATCTTTCTAAGTACTGTACTAAGAACAAAACGCAATAGTGGCTTCTCCTTTAGTTAAGCCACTAGCTTTTACGGCTTTAGCTGGTGCCTCCGGAACTGGAGGTTACTTTGGAAGTAAGTTATTAACATCTAAGAATTCACACGTTCAGGAAAGCAAGAAGAAGCCGGTTTCAGTAGCAGAACTCTTATCCAAGCACACAACAAAGCAACTTCTGGATAAGAGCTTAACTAAGACCCATTCAGATTGAACAACAGCTTGGAGCAATTACAAGACCAAGAATAATGATTCTGATCCTTTAAAGATTGGAAATTGATCCACAAAGAAGACTCAGGCCGAGGTTCCCGAGGAGTTCTTGAACAGGTGTGACGAAGAAAGTAAGAAGGAGGTTTTAGATACCTCTGATCCCATTTATGTGAATGTTCTAAATTGATGCACCAAAGATAAAGAGGCAGCCAAAGCTCCTAGCGCAGGATCCGTATAAAGCCATGCATTTAATTAAACCTTTGGCAGCTGCTTTGGGTGGTGGAGCTATGGCTACAGGAGCCTATTTAACTAAAGATCATTGAATGCCATCTAATAAAGAAGCCGGAGATAGTATTTCTAAAGTTCTTGTAGATAGAAAGTACACCCCTTTAGACCCCTCTAAGGCTGAAGGATGGGAAGCAGTTTTAGAGAAGTATAATGCTGCCTATTCTACAGCCGCTAAGAAGGTTTCCAACCTTCAAGAAGAATGTAGAGCTCTTTTAAGTAAAGAGGAATTTAATGATGTTGATTATCAAAAAGCAAGAAGGTGATGCACTAAGCTTCAAAGTGTTTCAGATAGATTAGGTGCTTTCAACAGGAAAGCTTTATCTACAACTGAATCTGAAACCAAGGATAATGATGAATGAAAGAAGAAGATAAATGCTCACAATGGAGAGCATTCCAACAAGTTGGATCACACTTTTACCGGAGAAGATGATGCTAATTTAAAAGCTATCAAATCCAAATGTGCAACCTTAAACGGTAAGCAAAGTACTGACGAGGGCTTTGAAAAGGACTTTTCTAAGTCCTTTGAGTGGTGCTCAATAGAATAGGTAATGACTACTTCTTTAGCATCTAAAGTCTTAATGTCTCTATTTGGAGCGATAGCTGTTGGAGGTACTGCAGTAGCGGGACATAAGTGATTTAGTAAAAGCGGGGAGTCCCCAAAGTCAAAGAAGACTATAGCCAAACTAATCGAGGAAACAGGGAAGAAGATTTTGTTGACTAAGAAGGAAGATGCAAATGGGGCAGAGTGGAAGGCGTCTTGGAAAAAGTATAGAGAGGATAATAAGACTTCCGAGGCGTCTAAGGATCCTTGAACTCTTTCCGGATTTAAGGGAGGCTATAGTTCTTCCGTTTCTGATGAACAAGCCCCTAGTGATTTTCAAGATAAGTGTATATCTCTATCTGGCGAGGAGGTGGAAGGCGTAGAGGATAGTAAGTATGTTCAAGTAGATAAGTGATGCACCAAGGATAAGGGATAGATCATGTCTTCCCCTTTGGTTAAACCAGCATTATTTACTGCCGCAGTCGGGACTTCCGGAGCTGGTGGATATTTTGGAAGTAAATTAATAACTTCTAAATCCTCCGAGAAAACTCCTGAGACTAGGAAGAAGTTTTCAATTGCATCACTCATAGCTCAAGATTCCGCAAAGGAACTTTTAACTAAGGATAAGAAGCAAGGCAGTGATGCCGATTGGCAAGCTGCTTGAACCAATTATAAAAATCAAAATTCCTCACATTCCACGGAGAATTCTGATCCTTGAAAAATTAAGAATTGAATAAACGAGAAGAAGCAGACAAATGCCCCTCAAGATTTCATGGATAGATGCGATACAGAAAGCAAGAAGGAGGTATTTGATACCTCAGATCCTGCTTATAAGAATGTTTACAGTTGGTGTACTAAGGCGAAAGCCACATCCAAACCTTCAGGATAATTCTTATGTCTCTTTCTATTGCTAAAACTGCTGCCGGATTAGGAGCTGCTAGTGGAGCTTCAGGATTGGGATATCTTTCCTATCATTATGCATTTTCAGATGATCCTAAGATAGCCATATCTGAGCTATTTAAGAGGGAGGGTAGAATGCTTCTAACTAAGGAATCTGATTCTGAACAATGAACAGAGAGATGAAAGGCTTATTTGGGGGGAGATTCCAATATTTGAAAGTTAGATGATTATGATGCCAAGAAGGGAGATAAGGATAAAGCTCCCGATTCTTTCAAGAACAAATGTCTTTCTAATTCAACAGTTGAGGTTTCAGGAATAGAGGATTCTCTTTATTTGGAAGTAGTTAAGAACTGTTCTAAGGAATTCAAGATCAATGACTTGGTTACGGGAGATTCTAAGATAACTAATTTAGATTCTTCAAGTGGATCCAATGAAGATTGGAAAGTTGCTTGGAAGAATTATTTAGCCGACAATAAGGATTCAAATCCTTGAGAATTAACAGATTGGAGCACTAAGAAGGCCGCATCAGGAGACCAGATTTCTGATGACTTAAAGACCAAGTGCAATACCAAGAAAGATGAGAAGGTCTTTGGATCTAGGGATCCTAAGTTCTCTAACTTTGTTAGATGGTGTTCTAAGGTCTCAGGATAGGAATGAGTTATTTAGTTAAGGGATTGGCTGGAGCAGCAGGATGTTCTGGCGTATGTGGGGGATATTTTGCTGTTAAGCACCTTAGCTCCGGAGAGGAGGATTCTAGATCTACAGTTAGAAGTCTTCTTATCGGCTCCGGAAGAACTGTGTTAACTAAGGAATCAGATTCAGATCAATGGCAGGAAAGGTGAAAGGAGTATGTGGCTGCTTCTGGAAATCCAATGGGAATAGAAGGATATGCCACCCATTCTTCGAATCAAAATAATGTTCCCGAAGTATTCAAGGAGAAGTGTCTATCACAGTTGGATGAGAAGGTATCTGGAGTCGAGGATAAGCTCTTTAAAGATTTATCTACATGGTGCGTAAAGATGACTGCGGTATCGGAATTGATTAATGCTGACGGAAAGAGAGAGAAATTGAATGAAACTCAGGGAGATGATGAGGGATGAAAGGCCTCTTGAAAGGATTACATAGATAATTCTAAGGATAATTCATGGAGCATTAATAATTGGAATGATGCTAAGACTAAGCCGGATACTGTTCCTCCAGACTTTAAAACCAAATGTACTTCTAAGTTAGCCGAGAAAGCTTTTGGAGTTATGGATATTAAATTTGCAAACGTAGTTTCTTGATGTACCAAAGTTAAGTCTGGAGGGTAATGGCTACTTCTTTAGCATCCAAAGCTTTAGTGGGATTGGCGGGGGCTGGAGCAGTTGGAGGTACTGCTGCCGCCGGATACAAGATATTTAACCAAGAGAGTGAGACTCCCAAAGCCAAGAAAACTATTTCTCAGTTAGTAAAGGATTCTGGAACTAAGACTTTATTAACTGCATCCGATTCCAAGGAAGGAACCTTCTGAAAGGCAGCTTGGAAAGCCTATAGAACCGCCAACAAAAGCTCCAAAGCCTCAGAGGATCCTTGAGCTGTTAGTGGATTTACAGGAAATTATTCTTCTGATATAGCTGATGAGAAAGCTCCAGATGATTTCGTTAATAAGTGTGTATCTTTATCTGGTAAAGAGGTGGAAGGGGTGATGGATGGTGAATATGTTCAAGTATCTAATTGATGTACCAGAGATCGTAAAGTAGCTGCTTCTTCCTTTTTAGATTCTGACTCTAAGGTCTTACTAACTTCATCTGATAGCAATTCTGGAACCGATTGGAAGAATGCTTGGGAAGTTTATAGAAAGGAGCATTCAGCAGCAAACACCAATCCTTGAAATATTAATGAGTGAGCACAGAAGAAGGATTCGACACAACAGCCTGCCCCGACAGATTTTGTTTCTAGGTGTGCTACAGAAGCCACTGTATTAGTAGAAAGTAAGGATTCCCCTATTTATCAAAACCTTTCTAAGTATTGCACTAAAGCTAAAGCTAAAGCTAAAGCGTAGGGCATGACTTCTACTTTAGCAAAATCTGCACTACTTACTACTGCAGTTGGAGCCTCAGGAGCTGGGGGATATTTTGGGAGTAAGCTTATAACTTCTAAGCCTACTGTTCAGGAAACCAAAAAGCAAACCTATTCTGTAGCCGATCTTTTGGCCAAAGATAAAACTAAGCAACTCTTAGATAAGAATTCAGGAAAGTCTCATGCTGATTGGACAACTGCTTGAAACAACTATAAGAATCAGAATAACGGTAAGACAACTAATGGCTCTGATCCTTTAGGAATTACTAATTGATCAACTGAAAGAACAGCCTCCAATGGAGTTCCTGATTCTTTCTTAACTAGATGTGATGAAGAAAGTAAGAAGCAAGTGGTAGATACTTCTGATCCAATTTACGTAACTGTATTAACTTGATGCACTAAGGCTAAAGTAACTGGTCAGGGATAGAAGTATGGATCTGATTAAACCTTTGACAGCTACGTTAGGTGGTGGAGCTATGGTCACAGGAGCCTATTTAACTAGGGATTCTTGAATGCCTTCTGAAAAGCCTAAGGTACAAGCTAAGAAGAGCGTTTCACAAGCTTTAACAGAGGCGAAGTATAAACCTTTAGATATTACTAAGGAAGCTGGTTGGACGGAGGTTTTAGCTAAGTACAATGAAGTTCATTCTTCCACAACTAAGGACACATCCCAACTTAAAGGTGAATGTAAGGCTCTTTTAGAAAAAGAGGAATTTATAGGTTCTGATTATCAAAGAGCAAGGAGATGGTGTGTAGAGATTCAGAGCGTTGGAGATCGTTTGAAGTTGTTTGGCAAAGTAGCTTTATCTACAGATGCTTCTGTCAATACCGATAATGAAAAATGAAAGGCTAAGATAGAGGAGCACAAGAAGGATCATCCCAATAAGTTAAATCATAATTTTGGAGCTGAAGAAAATCAGAATTTGACAAATATTAAATCTAAGTGTAAGGAGTTAGAGGGCAAGAAGAGTACAGATGAAAGCTTTGAAAGTGACTTTTCTAAGTCTGTGGAGTGGTGTGCTCAGTAGAGGTTAAAAGTTGATTATAAAAAGGCCGTTAAATCTTCTTAAATTAATTGGCTTTAATGCCTCACTATATCCAGCGACAGTATCCTTTATGTGATTTTCAAAATCCTTTTGAGAAATAAAAGATAAATTGTAACTATAATCACCTACCTCCTTAGACATTAAGCAAGTCTAGTTGTTCCCGTATTTTTAATCCCACTTCTTTAGCCATATTACAGGGAACCGCATTACCAACCTGCTTATATTGAGAATACATACTCCCTACAAATTCTCATTCATCAGGAAAAGACTGTATCCTAGCGTTTTCTCTAACAGTAAAGGGTCTAACTTCTACAGGGTGACATCTATCCGTTTGTTTCATTTGAGGAGAGGTTAAAACTGTCAAAGATGGTTCCTTCAAACTAAGTCGCCTTAATATTCCTGTCTTACCACCCTTCATATGGTAACATGTTTTCATATACTCCATAGCTACCTCCTCGGGGATATCTCGCCAGTATCCTCCGGGTGGTACCATGGAAAATACTTTTTTCTTATTTTCAGAATAACTAGCCCCCAAGCTCTCGGGAACATCATTTAATACATCGGAAAGTACTGGTTTGTACCGATGTTTCTTAGGATATTTGAAGGATATCTTTTCCCTAAAATCACTTCTAATACCAATTAAAATAAGTCTTTCTCGCTTCTGTGCAACACCATAATCTCAGGAATTCAATACCTCAAAAAAAACTATATATCCTTCGTCTTTGAAAACATCAACAATAAAATTAAAAGTTCTTCCCTTATCGTGAGACAATAGACCCTTGACGTTTTCGAATAAAAACATCTTGGGTTTTAACTTATTTAAAAATATTGCATAATAGTAAAACATAGTTCCCCTAACGTCTTTCAATCCCGCCTTTTTACCAGCATAGCTAAAATTTTGACATGGTGCACCGCCAGAAATTAAATCTAACTCTCCCTTCTTGATACCAAATTCCTTTTCTAAATCCCTTTCTGCCACATTTTTAATATCTTCACACAATACATTTCAATGGGGTTTATTCTTTCTTAAGGTATTTGAAGCATCTTCATCTATTTCTATAAGGGCTAAATGTTCAAATCCTGCTTGTTCTAAGCCTAATGCTAAACCTCCAGCACCAGCGAAAAGCTCTATATTGGTATATTTCTTATTAACCATGCTTCATTGTTCTTTCGATTTACCATCAGCTTGAACATCACCACTGTCTTGTAGAAGTTTGGGTATTACCAATTTTGATCGTTTACTACTTCCTAAGTAAGTGTATTGAGAAATCTAAGATTAAGTTCTTTGATTTAAATAATCAAGACTACAAGAACGTGCTTGCTCGGTGTACTATAGACTAAATCTTTTTTAATAAAAGGAAGATCTTAACTTATTTAGCTTCTCCAGTTCTTGAGCCTGCTTCGGTAACTATCTCTAAAGCCTCTTGAGAAGATAAATCTTCTCCAATCTTGGATAGGAGCTCTTTTTCTAATTCTGGAAACTGTCCATAACTCAAACCCCCACCACCCTCTTTGGAAGATACTTGAAAAAGTAATTCCTTTGCTGTTGCAGATGAGACTTCAAACTTTGGCTTAACTTCCATAGTCTTTTCATCTTCCTTTGTTTGCAGCGTCTTTGCAGATTCACTTGCCATGCTCACTCCAATAACAGATAAGGAACTAGCTGCTCCGAAGAGACCCACAATCGGAAGAACTTTCTTGGGAGGAAACATACTCTTACTTAAAATCTTGAGTCCTTTTATTAGCTAATACGGTGGATAGCTCTACAGTAATTAATTCGTTGTTTGGAATTTTAGGTGCGGGAGCGATAGGCAGCACCTCTTTCATGGGTTACACATTTTTTAAGGAAATGCATAAGACCGAAGAATATAGAAGATCTCTCCTTTCTGTTGCCGAACTGTTGGCTAAAGATAAGACTAAGGTTCTTTTAAATAGAAGTGACGGAATAACCCATCAGGATTGAAAAACGGCGTGAAATCATTATCGTAAGGAGAATAACTCCGCTTCTAAAGCTGGAGAAGATCCTCTAAAGGTTACCAATTTTGTATCCAAGAAAGGCGAAGAGTCTGTTCTTGAAGATTTTCTAAATAGATGTGATTTAGAAAGTAAGAGGTGAGTTTCGAGCGATAAGGATACACCCTATATAAATGTACTTAAATGATGTACCAAAGATAAGAAGTAATCTCTCTATTGGTGGGTAGATGTCTGTTTCTATTACTAAATTAGCACTAGGGTTAGGTTCAGCAAGTGGTGTTGCGGGGTTGGGATATTTTGCTTCCAGTTATTTATCTTCTAGCGATACAAATCAGAATCGCTCAATTACTACTGCCTCAACAGTATTCCAGATATTTAAAGAACAAGGGAGGACTCTTTTAACTAAGGGTCAAGATGGGGATCAATGGAAGGCAAGGTGAAAGACCTATGTTCAAGAGGGTAATAATATTTGGAATTTAGAGGATTACGAAACTACGAAGAATGATACTAATAAGGTTCCCTCTTCTTTCATGGAAAGATGTGTCTCTGGTTCTCAATCAGAAATCTCTGATATTGAAGATCCTCTTTACAAACAGATAGTTGAGTATTGTTCTAAGGAATTTAAGTTTTCAGAACTATTGGAAAGGAATTCGAAGTTTATTATCTTGAAAACTACTGGAGAGGATGAAGGTGCTTGGAAGGTCTCTTGACAGAAGTATTTATCTGATGGTGGAGATATTTGAAGTGTAGGTGGTATAGATGGAGCTAGGTCTCCAGATAGTGCCCCGCCCACGGACTTTAAACTTAAGTGTGATGTAGCCCAAAGGGGCTCTGTCTTTTGGGAGAAGGATCCTAACTTTGTTAATTTCACAAGGTGGTGTACTCGATTAGCATCTTAGGAGTAATATGAGCTATTTAGTTAAAGGCTTGGCGGGAGCAGCCGGTTGTTCCGGATTAGCTGGTGGAGGATATTGAGCATCTAAGTATTGGGGGAGTAAAGAGGATTCTCGATCTACTGCTAAAAGCTTGATTATTGACTCCGGAAGAACTCTCTTAGGAGTTAATTCAGATCAGTGGGCGGATAGGTGATCTGAATATGTGAATTCTGGAGGGAATGGATTTGGGATAGAGGGATATTCAGAGTCTTCCAAGAATAAGAGTAGCGTTCCAGATGCTTTTAAAAATGCTTGTTTTAATAAGGTAAACGAGAAGGTATCTGGAACCGAAGATCCATTGTTCCAGAACCTCTCTACATACTGCATATCTATGACAGCAATAACTCAGTTAGTAACTAGTGAAGGAAGAGAGGAATTAAGCGACTCTAATGATGGAGATGGATGAAATGCTGCTTGGACTAGTTATTTAAGTAATCCGGAAGGAAATAAGTGGAATATCCCTAATTGAAATACTCAAACATCGGGATCCGTACCACAAGAATTAAAGACTAACTGTACTTCTAAGAAAGCGGAGAAGGCTTATGGAGTTAAAGATATCAAGTTCCAGAATGTTAGGGATTGATGTACTAAAGCTAAGACTGTTCGTCACTAGAATCCCAAGTACACCAGTTACTTAGATTTCAATAATCACTGTAGTTATCTTCTTTATCATCCATAGGTTTGTCATATCTTCCTTCACATCAGGAAGGTAATTCCTCACTACTTTTAATATCTGTAATAGGTAGAACGCTTCCGTTACCGTATTCCTGTTTCTTTTTATCTCACTTAACTTTATTCCCTACCTCTATTAAATTAGGCACAGAGCCCTTTCATGTATCTCTAGTACAATACTTCTCATATTGATCTAATCCTCCTTCATCTGTGGAGCTCCCTAACGAAGAACAGAGCTCCTTTATCTTCTCTACACTAACTTCACTTTGAGGTATTGGTAAGTTAGGATCAGGATTCTTCTTGTATTCCTTTAATATTGCTGCCCATACCTTGTCATGACTTGTGGCATCAAGAAGAACTCTCTTGGAGTTCTTATTCTTAAATCTTTCTTTTATAGTTGGTTGGGTCGCGTTAGGATCTGCCTCATTGGATGCAGTTATTCTTTCCTCTTTCTCGGAAACTATAGATTTCGTCAGATAAACGCCCCCAACTGAAGTTAAAGATATTGCAGGTATCAGTACCTTTTTAGGTAGTATCGCCACCCTCATTATTCTAGGTAAATATGAATTTAGCGAAGTCACTTTTGGCAGCTGGATCGGGAGGTACCTTAGCAACCGGAGCTTATTTAACTAGTGATTACTGAATGCCTTCATCCTCAGAAGTTAAGACGCCCAAAAAGAGCATTTCTAAAGTTCTTATTGAAAACAAGTACACACCTTTAGATCCTTCTAAGCCAGAGAATTGAAGTAATGTTTTAGCTAAGTACAATCAAGCACATAGTTCGGCTCACAAGCAAGAGGATCAATTGAAGAATGACTGTAGGGTTTTATTAGCTAAGGAGGAATTTAGTAATGATGATTACAAAGAAGCAAGAAGATGATGTGTTTCCCCACAGACAGTAACTGCAAGATTAGCTTTATTTAATAAGACACCTTTGTCTACAGACGATCCAGGAACTACTAACGATAACGATTGAAAGCAAAGAATAACAAGTCATGGTCAGGCAACCAAGAACAAGTTGACTCATACCTTTAATGGCGATGAAACTCAAGATTTAAAGGGTATCAAAGCTGAATGTAAGACTTTGAATGAGAAGACCAATGATGCTGAAACCTTTGAAGAGGATTTCTTAAAGTCCTTCGATTGATGCTCTAAGGATACTCCTTCTTAAGAATTCTCATGAGTTTAACTAAATCACTTGCGGCTTTAGGAACTGGAGGAACTATGGCTACTGGGGCTTACTTAACTAGCGATTATTGAATGCCGTCCAAAGAGAAAGCTCCCATGAGCATTCGGGATTCTCTGAAGGGAGCTCTTATCTCTTCCATTTCTGATTCCGCAGTAGCTAAAAAGCAATGGGAGGCTGAATTTGATTCTGCTTCTGATGCTATTAAAACTCTTTTAAATAAGAATGATCTCACAACTGAAACTGGAGGAAAGGCTTTGGAGTCATGATGTTCTCTCCAAATGCCTTTGAATTCCCATGAGAACCAAGAGGTATTAGCCAATGTTGAAAAGTACTGCTTAATTAGGAGTGTTTCCAGTCAATTGTCTAGGAAGAATAAGAACTTATTGAAAGTGGATGTTGCTGATGGATGATCTGAAACTTATCAGAATCGCAAGAAGGAGCAATCATCAGCTAACCGAACGAGTGTAGGATTGAGTAACCCATGACAAGAAGGTAAAGAGGCTGAGGATTTGGTGGTGATAAAGAAATGGTGTTCTGATAATAGTGAGAAGGAATTTCGAGTTTCAAATCAGGGAACCAGCGATTTATATGACAATGTTCTTAAATGGTGCACTAAAGAAGGCGCTTAAGAGTGATGTCTAGTTCTTTAGCTACTAAATCCATTCTCGGCTTATTGGGAGCTAGTGCCGCAGGAGGAACTGCTGCAGCCGGATACAAATTACTAAAGAAGAATGGCGATATGAAAGAGAAGCCCATGACAATCCAGAAGCACACGGTGGCAAAGCTTTTGGAGCAGGATAAGACTAAACAGCTTTTAGACGCGAAATTAGAGGGTTCTAATGAGGATTGGAAAGCTGCTTATGAGAAGTACAGAACTGGAGAGTCGTCTAAGGATGCAAATCCATGACAAATGCCTGACTGGAATAATAAGAAATCTCAATCTGGACAGAATGCTCCTACGGAGTTCATAAGTAAGTTCTCTGAGGAAAGTAAGAAAGAGGTTGTGGATGATAAGGATCCTATTTATGTCAATGTATCTACATGGTGCACTAAGACAATTACACCTACTTAATTATGTCTCTTCCTTTAACTAAAGCTGCTGCAGGGTTAGGAGCAGTTAGTGGTGCTTCAGGATTGGGATATCTTGCTGCCCGTAACTTTTCTTCTGATGAGGATAAGAGACCTACAGTATCTAAGTTATTTAAAGACCAAGGAAGAACTCTCTTATCTAAGGGAAGTGATGAGGATCAATGGAATGCAAGATGATCTGCGTATGTGCAAGAAGGCAAGAATACTTGGAATTTAAAGGATTATGAAACTCAGAAATCCAATACCAATAAAGCTCCCACTTCATTCGTGGAGAAGTGTCTTTCTAATGCTGAATCAAAGGTTTCTAGTATTGAAGATTCTCTTTATTCTGAAGTAGTTAAGCACTGTTCTAAGGAATTCACAGTTTCTCATTTTGTGTCCCAAAGAGCCGGAATTACACTCTTAAATACAGCTTCAGGCCAAGATAATGATGGTTGGAATGCAACTTGGAAGAAGTATCTAGAAAGTAATAATCCTTGAACTGTAAATGGCTGGGTAAGTTCAAGCCAACCAACAACAGCTCCAGAGGGATTCAGAACTCAGTGTAATTCCAAAAAGGATGAAAAGATATTATGGGACAAAGATGACAAGTTCCTGAAGTTCGTTAGTTGATGTACTAAATCCATTCAACAGGCGGAGAAACAGTAATGAGTTATTTAGTTAAGGGATTGGCCGGAGCTGCAGGATGCTCTGGGGTTTGCGGAGGGTATTTTGCAATTAATCACTTTTCGGGAAAGGAGGATAATCGTCCCATCGCTAAGACTCTTATTACCAACTCAGGAAGAACTCTATTGGATGCTAATTCCGATCAATGAGCAGCCAGATGATCTGAGTATGTTACTGCTACTGGGAATTCATTGGGAATAGAGGGCTATGATGAGAAGGCTAAGACCGTAAATCAAGCCCCAAAGGAGTTTAAGGATGCATGTCTTTCTAAGGTGAATGAGAAGGTATCTGGAGAGGAAGATAAGTTATTCCAAGCTTTGGCTAAGTACTGTATTCAAATGACAACTATATCTGAGTTGATAGACTCTGTGGGGAAGGTGGTTTTGAGCACCACTTCAGGACAGGATGGAACTGAGTGAACAGCTTCTTGAGATCGTTATGTTAAGTATTCCGAGGATAATAAGTGGGGACTTGACAAATGATCGGAAGAAAAGGTAAAGCAAACGGTTCCTGATACTTTAAAACTAAATGTAATGAGAAGAAGGGTGGAAAGGCTTTTGGGGTGAAGGATGTGGAGTTTAAGAATTATGTTGATTGATGCACTAAGGATAAGCCTGCTTCCCCCGCTGCCGGATAATTAAGACTATTTACACTCTTCTAAGACGATATGAATATCGTAAAACCACTTGCCGCTTTGGGGGCTGGAAGTGCTGCAGCCACAGGTGCTTATTTAACTAAAGATAACTGACTTCCCACTTCCAAAACACCTCAAACTAAGAAGAGCATTTCTAAAGCATTAGGAGAAGCTAAGTACGTTCCTTTAGATACCGCTAAACCAGATAAATGGGAGGCTATTCTTGAGAAGTATAAGACAGCAAATCCTTCATCATTCACAGAAGTCTCTCAACTTCAGAACCACTGTAAAGGCCTTCTATCTAAAGAAGATTACTCTTCTTCTGAATATAAAGAAGCCAGAAAATGATGTGTTGAGGAACAGAGCATTACTACTAGATTAGGCCTCTTCAATAAAACTCCTTTATCTACAGAAAATTCATCTCATGCAGATGATGAGAAATGAAAGACAAAGATATCCAGCCATAAGTTACCAACCGCTTCCAATAAGTTAGATCACACATTCGGAGAAACTGAGGCTACCAACTTAACTGATATCAAGAATAAGTGTAAGGCTCTAGGAGCCAAGACCAATGATGCTGAGACTTTTGAAGGTGACTTTTCTAAAGCATTTGATTGATGCTCTGTGGATACCCAATCAGTTAATGGTTAGTTATTATGGATCTAGTTAAACCACTTGCTGTCTTAGGTTCTGGAGGAACTTTAGCTACTGGTGCTTACCTTACTAAGGATCATTGAATGCCTTCTCCCAAAGAGGAGAAAGTTAAAACTATTTCTGATGCTCTAAAAGGCAAGAAGCTCATCTCTTCTTTATCGACTTCCGATTTAGAGAAGCAATGGGAAGAGGAATTTGAATCAGATCAAGAGACTCTTAAGAAACTACTAGGAGATAATAACTTAGATAAATCCAAGGGAGGTAAGGCCTTGTCTGGATGGTGTGCCAACCAGATGTCTCTTGATGTTGATAAGAATCAGGGGACTCTTAAGCATGTTGAGAAGTACTGTTTGATTAGAAGTGTTGCTAGTCAATTAGAAAGGAAGCAGAAGACTCTACTTAAAGCCGATCAAGAACAAGGTTGAAAGACTACTTACGATAAGCGCAAAAGCACCACTTCCAAGAGAGAAGATATTGGATTAACTGGCACCGATTGGACTGGGGATAAGGAAAGCGAGGATCTTCCTAAAGTTAAAGAATGATGTTCTACCAATAGCTTCAAGGATTTTCTAGCTTCCGATAACGGAGCTCTCTATACAAATGTTCTTAAGTGATGTACTACTAATGGAGCTACTGAGAATTAAGATATGTCAACACCTCTGAAACTTGCCTCTTTAGCTGTCGGAACAACAGCTACTGCAGGTCTTGGGGTCGCTGCATCTAAAGGTTTATTTTCAAAAGAATCCATATCTTCCTTACTTTCTAAAGATCTCTCCAAGAGAGTTATTAAGGATTTGGAGGAGGATAATTGGAAGAAGTCTTGAAAGTCATACAAGGAGTCCCAAAAGGATGTTTGAAAGTTAGGGAATTTAGATGGAGAGGCTCCTGATGCATTCAAAAGTAAGTGCAAAGAGCAATTAGATCTTAAGGTTTCTGGAGTTGATTCTGATGAATACAAGAATTTCCTTAAATATTGTTCTAGAGATACTTTAGTAAGTGATCTTATTAAGGAGAATAATCCCAATAGAGAGGTAATAACTTCCGATTCAGATACTGATCCGTCATGAGTAGCCTCATGAGGAATATATATTGACGATAGTAGAAACCAACAGAGTGCTAGTGGAACTAATATCTGGAATCTAAGTGATTGGGGGACTAACTATTCTCAAAAGACTAAAGCTCCTGCTTCCTTCAGAACTCAATGTAAATCCAATGTCTCATCACCTTCTCATGACATTAACGGCTCTCTCTATTTAGACACTGTAAAGTTCTGCACTAAAGACAAGTCATCTAGTCGTGGTTAAGTCTTTGGTTTTTAAGTTATCTGCTCTTGGATTAACTGGAACGGCAGTTTCTGTTGGGGCTGTCATGGGGATTTTTAAATCTTCTGATACTACCCAAATACTAAAGGACGAGTTGAGACATAAGATTAAGAAAGATAGGGGTTCCAAGAGAAGAGCTCTTGACGCGAGTGATGCACAACTTAATCCTTATTGAAAGGCTAATTGAGATCAGTACAAGAGCGATAATCAGGGTCGCCAAAAAGGAGAAGATACTTTTAAATTAGAGGATTGGACAGCGAATCCTCCTCAGGATACTCCAGAAGTGGTTCCTCAGAGTTTTGTGAATGCTTGCTTAAAGTCAGATGATAAGTCCCATGAGGATCTTCTTAAGTATTGCTATAGGGATAGCATGATCTTTGATTTGATTGAAGGATCTGGCCTAAGAGCCTTAGACACATCTTTTGATGCTGATCACCCTAAGTGGATTAAAGCTTGGGAGCGATATAAGGCATCTAAAGGGGATGCCTGAAAGTTAAGTACTTCTGATAATGGGTCATCTGTTCCAGAAGCTTTTAAGACCAAATGTGATGACAATTTGGCAAGCCCCGACATCGAGAATGATGAGCTTTTGGATCAGATTATGTCGTGATGTATTGATGAAGATAAGTAATGAATACCTCTTTAAAGTCTTTGACGGGGTTAGCTGGGGCAGGAACTGTTTCCACAGGTATTTACTTTGCTATTCCTTCTTCCGATAAACCTAAAGCTTTAAGCGTTAAAGAGCGTCTAGAAAAGTCAGGATATCAATTACTTAACTTCAGCAAACAGGACACAACACACTCAACTCAATGAACATCAGTAAAGGGAGCTTACGATAAAGAAACAGAGCTTTCTCTTAGATTCGAGGGAGTGAGTCAGAATAATGGAGAAACTATTAATGGACTTAAGGATGCTTGTCTGACTTTGGTGAATAAAGAGTCAGATACTTCTGCCGATTTAGAGAAGGCTAGGAGATGATGTGTGGTTCCTGTAACTGTGGCCTCCAGAATAGAAGGAACTTTGACATTATTGGACACGAATGGAAGTAGTGATTCGGGTATCTGAACACAGAAGTTGAGTGATCATAAGAATCAGAACTTCCAAAAGCCAAAGATGCCAATAACTCCCGCTTCTTCTGCCGTGTCAGATACCGATTTAAAGAACAAGTGTAAGTCTCTGAAGGACTCTCAAACCTTTGATAAGGATTTTGAAACTCTAGTTTCCTACGTTGGAGATTGATGTACTAAGCCTAAAGTTAATCAGTAATTTATGAAACTAGGAACTTCACTCTTATTGGGAGGGGCTTCAGCTACCGGAGCGGCAGCTGCTGCCGGAGGATATTATGTTTTAAGCTCTAAGGAACCCACCATCAAAGAAGAGCTTAAGAGCAAGAAGTTTATCCCCTTTTCCGACAGCTCCCAATGAGATGAAGAATTTAAATCTGACTCCACAAATATAAAGGCATCCATTAAGGCTCTAGAGGGAGCCACCGATAATAATGGAGGTAGCAAGCTCAAGGAGTGATGCGAAAGTCAAATGGAATTGGATGCTAAGAAGCACTCTAAGTCTCTTGAATTAGTTAGCAAGTATTGTCTTATTAGGGATTTAGCTAGTCAGCTCTCTAGAAAAGGAAAGACTCTATTAAGTAGTAATAGTTCTGAAAGCGAATGAAAAGCTACCTATAGTAAGAGACAGAATAAGTCGACTTCTAGAGCTGAAGTTAATTTGACTGGAAGTGCATGAACTGAAACTACCGATCTTCCACTCATCAGAAAATGGTGTGAAGATAATAGCAAGAAGGACTTCTTAGCTTCCAATAAGAATGACATCTACTCTAAGCTCGAGAATTGATGCACCAAAGAGGCGGCAAGTGAGCAGTAGTTTATGAATGCTTCTTTAAAAATTCCTCTATTTGCTGCGGGAGCCACAGCTACTGCCGGAGCAGGTGTTCTGGCTGTTAATGGATTGCCATCATCTAAGGAGGAGAAATCCATTTCATCCCTTCTTTCTCAGAATCCCTCCGTGAGAGCTATATCCACAGGAGAAGAGTCAGATTGGACTAAGGCTTGAACTGCATATAAGAGTTCTGGAAAGGATATTTGAAAGCTTGGGGATGGCTCTACAGTGCCTGAAAGCTTCAAGAATACTTGTAAGGATAAATTGGAATCTAAAGTCTATGGAACGGATTCTGATGTCTACAAGAACTTCATTTCTTATTGTGCAAGAGATACCTTAATTTCCGACTTACTTAAGGATTCTGGGGAGACTCCTTTAACTAAGTCTGATGAAGCTAATAGTGATGGTTGAAAGAAGGCTTGAGAGGCTTATATAACGGCCAATACAGATAAGCCGGACGGGCAGGACGATTGGAAGATTGATAAATTTAAGGAGGAGAAGTCCAAGAAGGAAAAGGCTCTTGATGCCTTTAGAGATATGTGTGAATCTAAGTTAGGAAGTAAGGAAATTTCTAATGCTACTCTTTTGGATCAAGTGAAGAAGTGATGTACTAAGCCTAAGGCTGCTGCACAGTAATATCTCATGAAATTAGGCACAGTAGCTGCGTCATTAGGAGGCGCATCTGCAGCAAGTGTTGCAGCCGCCGGAGGCTATCACTACTTATCTTCCAAAAATCCTTCTATTCAAGAAGTCTTGAAGGATTCCAAACTAATCTCTGGATTGTCTTCCGATGCCGTGACTAAGCAATGAGAAGAGGAATTTGAATCTGCCAAGACCAACATCAAGACACTTATTGGTTTTAATTCTGAAGATAAGGCAGAAGGGGGTAAAGCTTTAGCAAAGTGATGTAATGATCAAATGTCTCTGGATTCCGTTAAGAATGAAGATGTATTAAAGAATGTTAAGAACTATTGCTTAGTTAGAAGCGTCTCAAGTCAATTATCCAGACTGGGAAAGACTTTATTGGGGTCTTCTCATACCACCGAATGAACCACTACATATAAAAAGAGAAAGACACAACAAACTCCTAGAACTGATGTTGGATTAGATGGAAATTGGAATGGAGATCACGAGACTACTGAGCTTCCTACTGTAAAGAATTGGTGCTCCGCTAATAGTGGAAAGGATTTTGTAGCTAAGGAGGGTTTATATGAGAAGGTGCTTAAGTGATGTACTCAAGAAGGGGCTAACGAACAGTAATGAATAGTTCTTTAGCTGCTAAGTCTCTACTTGGTCTTGCGGGAGCAACAGCTACCGCAGGATTAGGTACTCTTGCAGTTAAAGGACTTCCTTCTCCTAAAGAGCAAGTATCAATCTCTTCTTTATTAAGTAAAGATCCTTCTAGGAGAGTTATAGCTGATGGTGAATCATCCCATTGAACTAGTGTTTGAACTTCCTATAAGAATTCAGGAAAGGATATCTGGGGATTAGGAAAAGGAGAGTCAGTTCCTGATGATCTTAAAACTACTTGCAAGAATAAGCTAGATTCCAAGGTAGAGGGTAAGGATTCTGAGGAGTATCAAAGCTTCCTTAGCTATTGTTCAAGATATACATTGGTAAGTGATCTTATTAGTGAGAATAATCCTAATAAGGAACAAATCCCTAAAGGAAATGGGGAGAGTCAAGAGTGGAAGAAGGCTTGGAAGGCATATGTTGATGATCAGAGAACTTCAAAGACAGACAATGGAGATGGGGTTTGGAAATTAGGGGATTGAAAGGATCATCACTCTAAGGACGTTGCTCCGGCTTCCTTCATGGGAAAGTGTGAAACTAACTTTCAAACCCCTTTTTATGACTTAAGTGGAGGTCTTTATTTAGATACTGTTTCATTCTGCACTAAAGATAAGGCAACAACAGTAAATGGCTAATCCTTTACTTTTTAAATCCTTAGCGGGAGTAGGTGGTGTTGCAGCTGCTACTGGAGCAGCTATAGGGATTCCTAAATTATTAGCCGAGGAAGAGCATTTGGTATCTGAACTTATTGCAACCCATAACCCAGATAAGAGACTTATAAGTTTAACTAATTTAAAGGATGAGGCTTGGAAGCAGTCTTGAGAGGCCTATAGGAATGACAATAAGAGTGCCGCTAAGGGTTATGATACCTTCAAATTACCTGATTGGAGTGGTCCGATTTCTCAAGCCATAACTTCTGCAGATGCTGTCCAAAGCTTTCTGGATGCATGTGCTAATAATTCCAAGAGGAAGGTTGTAACTGGCTCTAAGCTATATGAGGAGGTGCTTCGCTATTGTACTAGGGATACAACTATCTCTGATTTAGTTACAGAATCAAAAAGAACTCCTTTATCTAAGACAACACAGAATGCAAGTGCTCAGGAATGAAGAGATGCTTGGGCTGCTTATGTAAGGGATAATGCTTCCGATACAGGGGACGCATGAAGCATTACTAGCTATAGTACAGAGAAAGCTAAAGCTAATCAAAACCAAGCAGTTTCGGAGGATTTCAGAAGTAAGTGTGAGCAGCATTTGGCAAGCACTTCTATTAAGGATGCGAAGCTTATTGAACAAGTGAAGGCTTGATGTACTAGAGCTTAATGTCTATCTCTCTAGCTAAGGTTGCCGCAGGACTTGGAGCAGCTACTGGAGCTTCAGGATTAGGATATCTTTCCTTTCACTATATTTCTGGATCGGATAAGAAGGTCTTAGTATCTCAGTTATTTAAAGATCAAGGAGGGACACTCTTAGATAAGGATAAAGATAGTGATCAGTGGAATGCTCGTTGATCTGAGTATTTAAAGGGAGATAAGAATGTTTGGAATTTAAAGGATTATTCATCCTCTAAAGGAACCCCAAGCACTCCCCCCAATTCTTTTAAAGAGAAATGTATTTCTAATGCAAAAGAGAAGGTTTCTGGAGTTAAGGATTCCCTTTACTCGGAAGTAGTACAGTATTGCGCTAAGGAGTTTTCGGTTTCTGAATTAATTAACCAAAACTCTAAATTTACTGCTTTGAATACCTCTAGCGGAGAAGATTCAGATTGAAAGGCTGCTTGGGGAGTTTACTTGATCGATAACGGAGTCAATAATCCTTGAGGTTTGGCAAATTGAGATTCAGTTCATAAACAGAAGGATTCCCTTCCCTCTGATTTCAAGAATAAGTGTTCTGAGAAAGCTAACGAGAAGATACTGTGGGAGGTGGATTATAGATTTTTACGATTCTCTAGATGATGTTCAAAATCGAATAATTAGACTCTCCAACTATCCACTCAATTCTTATTTGAAATCTTAGCCTTTTCTTTATTAAAAATCGATGGCCACAAAATTATTCAAGTCACTCGTTACTCTGGGAACTGGTGGAGCTGTCTCTACGGGTGTTTATTTGACTAAGGAGTATTGATGGCCTGATGATAGGCAAATAACAAGAAGCATCTCTAGAGCTCTAATTGAGGATCAATATGTTCTATTGGATGCTTCTAAACCAGATGATTGGAGCTCTGTTTTTGAAAAGTATAAGGTAGCTAATCCGGATGGAGCTAAGGATGTATCTCAACTTCAGAAGGAATGTAAGGAGTTGCTCTCTAAGGAATTAAATAAGGATAATTACAAGAAAGCAAGAATGTGATGTGTTGAGAGTCAAAGTGTGGCTCAGAAATTAGGACTCTTCAATAGATCAGCTTTGTCTACAGATTCCACAACTGATGATGCTAAATGAAAATCAAAGATAGAGAGTCATAAGTCCTCATTAGCTCCTAATAAGTTGAATCATGATTTCAAGGATGCAGATGAACAGAATGTGAAGGTTATAAAAGAGAAGTGTTCTGAGCTAAGTAAGAAGACAAATACAGACGATACCTTTGAATCAGATTTTGAAACATCCTTGTCATGATGCTCCGTTGATATTCCTAATTCCAATTAATCATGGATCTAATTAAACCCCTTATTGCTTTAGGATCTGGAGGAACTTTAGCTACCGGAGCTTACTTAACTAAAGATCATTGAATGCCTTCCAACGAGAAGGAATTTAAGAGCATTTCTGATGCCTTGAAAGGAAGGACTCTCATTTCTTCTCTGAAGGATGATACCCTAACTAAGCAATGGGAGGCTGAATTTGAGTCAGATAAAGATGCTATTAAGAAGCTTTTGGGAGACAGCGCTTTAGAGAAGCAGCAAGTAGGGAAAAAGTTATCTGAGTGGTGTGTTAGCAAGATGTCTCTGGATGTCAATAAGAATCCAGAGGTATTTAAGAACGTCGAGAATTACTGCCTAATTAGGAGTGTTGCTAGTCAGCTCCAAAGAAATAAAAAGACTTTATTAGATGTGAAGAGCGAAGATGGGTGAGTTACTACTTATGAGCAGAGGAAAAAGAAGACTACCAATAGAAGTAACATCGGACTAGAGGGGGAGTGAAACAAACCTCCAGAACAGCAACAAGACTTGAATGCTATAAAAGCCTGATGTTCTTCTAATAGTGGAGGGGATTTCTTAGCTTCACAAGAAGGAGATAATTCTCTTTACACTAAGGTTCTTAAATGGTGTACTAAGGATGGAGCTACTGAGAATTAGATTATGACAACAGCAGTAAAGGCTTCTCTATTGGCGGGAGGGGCTGCTGCCGCTTCAGGAATTGGAGCTATTGCTTATGGAGATTTACTTTCCTTCCAAACACAAAAAGAGGCCATTTCTTCCTTGCTTTCCAAAGATCCAGCAAAGAGAGCAATAGGAACTACGGAAGAGGAGGAATGAAAGAAGACTTGGGCGAGATATAGGGACTCCAAGAAGGATATATGAAAGCTGGGTGATTTAAGTGGAGATGCTCCTACAGAATTCAAGAATGCATGTAAATCTAAATTGGATTTAGAAGTATTTGGATCAGATTCTAAAGAATACAAGGACTTCTTACTTTATTGCTCTAGGGATACTTTAATTAGTGATCTCATTAAGGAGAATAGCAAAGGTAGAGTTCTATTAGAGGGAACTGACGCCTCTTCTACGGATTGGCAAAATGCCTGAAAGGCATATTCCGAAGATTCAAGAAACCAGAAGGGAGAGAGTGGAACTAATATTTGAAATTTAAGTGATTGGAAAACTCAGAATTCCCAAGGGAGTGCCCCTCAGAGCTTTATTACTAAGTGCTCTTCCAATATTAAACATCCATCCCACGATATTCATGACCCTCTCTACATAGATACTGTCAAATTCTGCACTAAGGATAAGACAACAGCTCCAGCATCAACGAATAATGGCTAACCCTCTGCTTTTTAAATCCTTGGCGGGAGCTGGTGGTGTTGCAGCTGCTACTGGAGCGGCTTTGGGAATTCCTAAGTTATTAGCAGAGAAGGAGAAGCCTGTATCTGAACTTATTAAGATCCACAATCCAGAGAAGAGACTTATAACTTCTAATGCGGTTGGAGATAGTGCTTGAAAGAAGGCTTGACAAGCTTATAGAACTACCAACAAGAGTGCACCTGTCGGCAAGGATACCTTTCAATTATCTGATTGAAGTGGAGTTATTGCTGGAGATATAAATGCAACAGATGATGCTAAGAAGACTCTGTTAGATGCTTGTTCTTTAAATTCCAAGAAGAAGGTCTTGCAGGATTCTCAACTATATAAGGATGTGCTTAGTTATTGCACACGAGATACTACTATCTCTGATTTAGTTACAGAATCCAAAAAGACTGTTTTGTCTAAGACAGGAACACAGACATCAGATCCCAAATGGAAAGCCGCTTGAGAGCGTTATAGATTAGCCAATAAGGATTTAAGTACTGACGTTTGGGGAGTTAGTGGCTTTAGTAATTCTAAGAATAATGCGAATCAAAATGCTTTGGAAGGGTTCCGAGATCAATGTGAATCTAAGTTAGCAAGCACTTCCATTAAAGATATGAAGCTTCTGGAGCAAGTAAAGTCTTGGTGTACTGCGGAGTAGGGGGGTTTACAACTTCAGTTATAGGGTTAATTTAGGATCATGGATTTAACTAAGGTAGCTTTAGCTATGGGTTCTGGTGGTACCTTAGCCACTGGAGCTTATTTGACTAAGGATCATTGGATGCCTTCTAAGGAGCAAAAGATTAAGAGTATTGAAGATGCATTAAAGGGGAGAAGACTTATATCTTCCATTTCCGATCCAAAGAAACAATGGGAAGCTGAGTTTGAATCAGCGGAGCAAGCAATTAAGAGCCTTCTCGGGGATACTTCTCTGAATAAAGAAAATGGAGGAGTAAAGTTATCTGAGTGATGTGCTGGAAAGATGTCTCTTGATGTCGATAAGAATCAAGAGGTATTTAAGAATGTTGAGCAGTATTGCTTAATTAGAAGTGTTTCAAGCCAGTTATCTAGAAAAGGTAAGAATTTATTGAAAGCAGATTCCGAAGAAGGATGGTCTGAGACTTATAAGAAGAGAAAGGGAGATTCTTCTAATAGGGACGATGTTGGATTAACTAAGGTTACTGATTGATCTAAAGCGGATGAAACTAATGATATTGCAGAAGTTAAGAAGTGATGCTCTAAGAATAGTGATGGGGAATTTTTAGCTTCAGAGGATGAGGCCAACTCTCTTTACACCAAAGTTCTTAAATGATGTACTAAAGAAGGAGCGTAAATCATGCCTAATCCTGCAGCTACTAAAGCTTTACTTGGACTTTTAGGAGCAACTGCAGCAGGTGGTACTACCTTTGCAGGATACAAGATACTTAATAAAGAACAAAAGAAGGAAGAGGCTCCCACCACCAAGGAGATTCAAAAGGTATCTGTAGCTGAACTTTTAAAGAAGGATAAGACTAAGCAGCTTTTGGTGAGAACTGGGAAGACTGGTCAGGATGCAGAATGGAAAGCGGCTTGAAGCAATTACAAAACTAAGAATAATAGTAACTCGGAGAATGGTTCTGATCCTTTAAAGATTGCGAATTGATCTACCGAAAAGTCAAGGGAAGAGGCTCCCGAGGATTTCTTAAATAAGTGTGATGCCGAAAGCAAGAAGGAAGTGGTTGATACTAATGATCCAATCTATGTAAATGTATCTACTTGATGTACTAAGGAGGTAGCTTCCGAAGCTTAAATGTCTCTTCCTATTGCAAAAACTGCTGCCGGTTTGGGAGCTGTAAGTGGAGTTTCAGGACTAGGGTACCTTGCTGCCAAGAACTTTCCCTCCGGAGAAGATAATAGGTCAACTATCTCTAAGTTATTTTCCGAACAGGGAAGAACACTCTTAACTAAGGGTAATGATACTGATCAATGGAATTCTAGGTGATCTGAATATTCAAAGGAGAATAAGGATATTTGGAATTTAAAGGACTCCACTACAGGAACAGCTCCCAATTCTTTTATAGAGAAATGTATTTCTAATTCTCAATCTAAGGTCTCTGGGATTGAAGACAAGCTTTATTTAGAAGTAGTAAAGTATTGTTCTAAGGACTTCACTATGGAAGCTTTAGTGGGTGAGAATTCAGGGATTGAGCTTTTAAATACAGCCAACGATCAAGACACAGCTGGATGAGCTGCCGCTTGAAAGAATTACTTAAGAGATAATGGTACTAATGGAAATCCTTGGAATGTGACTGGTTGAGAATCAGCCAAAGGAGAGTCAAGCACTCCTCCTAGTGATTTTAGAACTAAGTGCGGCAATAAGAAGTCAGAGAAAGCTTACGGATCCAAGGATTCCAAATTCAAGAACTTTTCTGATTGGTGTACCAAAGCTAAGGCAACCTAAGTTCAATGAATCTTATTAATCTTCTACTAACTGTGGGCTCTATAGGTGTTGTATCTACTGGAGCTTATTTAACTAGTGATTATTGAATGCCATCTAAAGAGAAAGAGAAGCCTTCTAAGAAGAGCATTTCTCAGACTCTTGTGGACAATAAATATATCCCTTTAGATACTTCTAAGTCAGAGAAGTGGGGCGAGGTTTTGAAGGAGTATAAGAAAGCTCATTCTCAAGATCAAAAGACAGAAGAGCAGTTGAGGGATGACTGTAAGTCTTTACTGGCCAAGGAGGATTTCGAAGTTGATGATTATAAGAAGGCAAGAAGATGGTGTGTTGAGTCGCAAAGCGTCTCTAAACGTCTTGAGCTTTTTGGGAAGAAGGCTTTGTCTACTTTGGAGGGAGAGTCTAAGGATGATAATGAGTGAAAGACTAAGATATCTAGTCACAACCAAGCATCCAGAGATAAGTTAGGGGATAATTTTGGAAATGATGAGACTCAGAATCTGAAGGATATCAAGGGTAAGTGTAAAGATTTAAATGCCAAAACAAATACTGATGAGGGATTTGAGGATGATTTTTCTAAATCTGTAGCTTGGTGTGCTGTGGCTTCATAATAGTTCTCGCATGAATCTCTAGATAAGTACATCCTTACACCGTGAACGCAACATACTTACTTTCTGCTTTGGGAGCTGGGGGTGCCGCAGCCACAGGAGCTTATTTGACTAAAGATCATTGAATGCCTTCCCATGAGCAAAAAGTGAAGAGTATTGAAGAAGCATTAAAGGGCAGGAAGCTTATATCTTCTTTGGAAGGGAACTCTTTAACTAAGCAATGAGAAGTCGAGTTTGAGTCAGATTCAAATGAGATTAAGACTTTATTAGGAAATAGTTCTCTTAATGCTCAAACTGGAGGTGTGGAGTTATCTAAGTGATGCTCTAGAAAGATGCCTTTAGATGTTGATAAGAATCAAGATGTATTTGAGAAGGTAGAGAAGTACTGCCTAATTAGGAGTGTTGCTAGTCAATTAGCTAGGAAACAAAAGACTTTACTTAAGGAGGGTCAAACTAGTGAGTGACAGGCTACTTATAAGAAGAGGAAGGATACCTCTGCTAAACGATCAGACCTTGGATTAGAGGGAGATTCTTGGACTGAAGATAAACAAAATGAGGATCTACCTAAAGTGAAGGCGTGATGCACTTCTAATAGTGAGAAAGAGTTCTTAGCTTCTCCGGAAGGGACTGATTCTCTTTACACTAAAGTTCTCAAGTGATGTACTAAGGAAGGAGCTAATGAAAGCTAGACTTGCCATGATAAGTCATGAATCTTCCCGCTAAAGCCGCAATAGGTTCAGTCGGAGTAGGAACAGTTGCTACTGGTACCTACTTTGCTATTCCTTCTTCCAAACCTTCCACATCATTAAGCGTTAGAGATCATTTAGAGAGATCAGGATATTCTTTCCTTAACTTAAATCAGAAGGATAATTCCACTCACTCCTCAGAATGGGGAAAAGTTAAGGGAGCTTACGAAGCTGAAAATGATGGTTCATTGAAGTTTTCCGGAATCACCGCTAATGACGTTGTTAATGGAATGAAGGGCGCTTGTTCTTCTTTATTAAGTAGGGAATCTGATTACGATTCCGACTTGGAGAAGGCAAGAAGGTGATGTGTGGTGCCAGTTACTGTAGCTTCAAGAATTGGTAGTCATCTAGTATTGATGGATACCAAGACAAGTAATGGTGATTCCGCGCTTTGAAAAGACAAATTGAATGAGTATAAAAAGGCTGATTCTTCCCTTCCTAAGATGACTGTAACTAAAGCTAATTCTGGGGGAGAGGTTACTGAATCTGATTTACAGAAAGAGTGTGAGAAGATCTCGGCTCTCCACACTTTTGATAAGAATTTTGAAACTCTAGTTCTTCACACTCAGCTTTGATGTACTAAAGCTAAGGTTAATTAGTATGAAGCTTGGATCGCCCGCATTTCTCGGTGGAGCTTCTGCTGCGGGGATATCTGCGGCAGCCGGTGGGTACTATGTCATGAATTCTCATGGGACTACCATCAAAGAACAACTTAAAGATAGGAAGTTCATCCCTTCTTCTGACGATGCTCTTTGGACTGAAGAATTTAAGTCCGATTCAGCCAATATGAAGATATCCATTGAGGCCTTGAAGGATGCTACCGATTTTGATGGAGGTAGTAAGTTGAAGTCATGGTGTGAGAGCCAGATGGAGCTCGATTCCAAGAAGAATTCTAAGTCTCTTGAATTAGTAGAAAAGTACTGTTTAATTAGAGATCTGTCCAGTCAATTGTCTAGGCAAAATAAGACTCTTTTAGTGGGTAGCGATTCTAAGGAAGCGTGAAATGCTACCTATAGTAAGAGGAAGACAAAGACTTCTACGCGTGCAGATGTGGGATTACAAGGAACTAATTGGACTGAAGATACCGATCTCCCCATCATAAAGTCATGATGTGATGAGAACAGCAAGAAGGAATTCTCAGTTTCCAGTCAAAAGGACATCTATCCCAAATTGGTTAGTTGATGCACTAAGGAAGCTGCCAATGAACAGTAGGTCATGGCGATACCTTTAAAAGTCCCACTATCATTAGCGGGAGTAACTGTTGCCACTGCAGGAATTGGAACCCTTGCCTTTAAAGGACTCTCTTCTTCTGGAGGGGATAAATCCATTTCCTTCTTTCTAGATAAAGATCTATCAAAGAGAGCTATCTCTAAGGAAGAGGATTCACATTGGACTAAGGCTGTAGAGGCCTATAAGAGATCTGCGAAGGATGTCTGGAGCATGGGAAGTGAGGTTGCTTTGAGGATCAGAAATGTTTGTAAAGAGAAGTTAGAGTCCAAAGTATCTGGAACCAGCGATGATGCATACAAGAACTTCATTTCTTATTGTGCAAGAGATACCTTAATTTCCGATCTACTTAAAGATTGGAAAGAAACTATCCTATCTAAGTCAGAGGGGGCAGAAACCAAGGCATGGAAGGATGCTTGGAATCGTTATAGAGAGGCCAATAAACAGTTGGTGGTTCCTGATGCTTGGGGAGTGGATAATTTCAGCTCCATTAAGGAGAAGGCAGATCAGGATGCTCCAGAGAGTTTCAGAGATAGATGTGAATCTAATTTGGGTAGTAACGATATATTCAATATGACTCTCTTTGAGAACGTTAAGAATTGATGTACCCTTCCCAAAACTTAATAACAAGAATCTAATTAATTAGAAGCCCCCACTCATTTTCATGAAATTAGGAACTGTAGCTGCATCACTGGGAGGGGCGTCTGCAGCAAGTGTTGCGGCAGCCGGAGGATACCATTACCTATCTTCCAAGAATGCCATTGTATCTATAAAGGAGTCTCTTAAAGGATCTAGACTGATCTCTGATCTTCCTTCAAGTTCTTTAACTAAGCAATGACAAGAGGAGTTTAAGTCTGCAAAGGAGGATATCAGTAGGGATATAGAAGATCTTAAGGGCGTTACTGAGGAAGTTGATGGGGGTAAGAAGTTAGAGTCTTGGTGTTCTAGGCAGATGGATTTAGATTCTGCTAAGAATGCCGATGTTCTTGCTTTAGTTAAGAAGTATTGTTTAGTAAGAAGCGTATCAAGTCAATTATCTAGAAATAAGAAGACTTTATTAGGCTCTGGAGATGAAGAGAAATCTAAGTGACAGGCCACTTATAAAAAGAGGGAGGAGCGTAAGACAGATAGGAAAGACATGGGATTGCAAGATGCTTGGAATGGAAAGCAAGAGGATAAGGATTTGCCCAAGATTAAAGAGTGATGTTCTAATCACCAAGACAATGATTTCATAGCTACAGAGGATCTGTACACTAAGCTTCTTAAATGGTGTACTGTGGAAGGGGCTACAGAAGAGTAGTTAATGAAATTAGGTTCTTCTCTTTTGTTGGGTGGAGCTTCAGCTACCAGTGCAGCAGCCGGAGGCTACTACTTTCTCTCTTCTAAGGGAGCTATCATCAAGGAGGAACTTAAGAGCTTTAAGTTAATTTCTAATCTTGATGCTTCTGCTCAAGTCAAGCAATGACAAGAGGAATTTAAATCAGATCAAGAGAGTATCAAGAAAGCCATACCTACTCTGAAGGATGTTTCTACTCCGGAAGATGGTGGAAAGAAATTAGGGGAGTGATGCTCTTCTCAAATGGATCTTGACTCTAAGAAGCATTCTGATACGTTTGAATTAGTAAAGAAGTATTGCCTGATAAGGGACTTATCGAGTCAGTTAAAGAGGAATAATAAGAGTGTACTAGGTAAGGGTCAGGATTCTGAGTGGAAGGCCGTTTATCAACAACGGAAAAGTAAGAAGTCTACTCGTGCAGATGTTGGAATAACCGACACGAATTGACCTACCAATAATGACAAGGATGCCGAAGAGCTTTTAGTTATTCAAGCATGATGTGAGAAGACTGAAAAGGAGGACTTCCTAGCTTCAGATAATAACTCCAAGTATGACAAGCTTCTTAAATGGTGTACAGTGGATGGCAAAACGGCCGACTAGGATATGACTACCGCTTTCAAAACTTCTCTATTAGCGGCAGGAGCAACAGCTACCGCTGGGGTCGGAGCTTTTGCGGCCAAGGGTTTACTCCCCCATAAAGAACTTATCTCTTCCCTCATTTCCAAAGATCCTTCTAAGAGGGTTATTGGAAGTGAAGAGCAGGAGTATTGAAAGAAGGCTTGAGAGAAGTACAAAGGTTCTGGGAAAGATGTTTGAAAGTTAGGGACTCTAAATGGAGAGTCTCCATCTGAGTTTAAGAATGAATGTAAGAATAAGTTAAATTCAGAAGTATCTGATCAGAATTCTTCAGAATACAAAGACTTCCTTCTTTATTGCTCTCGAGACACGTTAGTAAGTGATTTAATTAGAGAGAATAACCCTAATAAGGAATTAATTACTTCTACAGAAGTTACTGCTCAAGAGTGGGTGGATAATTGAAAGAGATATCTTGCTGATAGTAGAACCGACAAACAAGGGAAAGATTCCATCTTAGGATTAAGCGATTGATCATCTGTACATTCCACTGATACTAAAGCTCCCGCTACTTTAATTAGTAAGTGTTCTGAAAGCTTTAAGACTCCCTTTTACGATGTTCGAGGAGCTTTGTATTTGAATGTCTTAGAGTTTTGTACTAAGGCAAGATCAACGAAGTAAAGAGATGAGTATTCCCGTAAAGTATTTGGCCGGTTTAGGGGGAGCTGGGGCAGTTGGTACTGGAGCTTATTTTGCCATCCCCTCTTCATCTTCTGAGAAACCCAAAGCTTTAAGTGTTAAGGATCGTTTGGAGAGATCAGGGTACTCCATACTTAATTTAAATAAGAACGATACTACTAAGCATGCTACCGAATGAGGACAAGTTAAGGAGGCTTATGGGAAGGAGACCACATCTAACTTGAAGTTTGCTAGCGTTACTACTCAGGACGACAATACTATTGGCGGGATTAAGAAAGCTTGCTCTTCCTTATTAAGTAGTGAATCCGATACTTCTTCCGATTTAGAGAAGGCAAGAAGATGGTGTGTAGTGCCAGTTACAGTTGCTTCCAGAATTGGAGACAAGTTGGAGTTTATGGATACATCGGGGGATGGAGATTCCTCTTTGTGACAAGCAAAACTGGATGAGCATAAGAAGTCCGATTCCTTTATTCCTAAAATGACTTTAACTCCTAGTTCTTCCGGATCTCAACCCTCTGAATCTGATTTGAAGACTGAATGCGGAAAAGTTAAGGATTACAAAACGTTTAACAAGGATTTTGAGACCTTTGTTTTGCATGCCCAGAATTGGTGCACTAAATCCAAGTCTTAGTAGATATGAAGTTTGAAACTGCACTCCTATTGGGTGGTGCTTCTGCAACGGGAGCAGCTGCTGCAGCCAGTGGATATTATGTTCTTACTTCCAAGAATCCCACAATCAAAGAACAACTTAAGGACAAGAAGTTTATTCCTACCGCAGATAGCAAGCAGTGAGAGGAGGAATTTAAGTCGGATTCTTCAAATATAAAGGCATCCATAGAGGCTTTAAAGGATGTCACCGATGAGAATGGAGGAAGTAAGCTTAAGGAATGGTGTGAGAGTCAGATGGAATTGGACTCTAAGAAGAATCAGGAGTCTCTTAAATTAGTAGAAAAGTACTGCTTAATTAGGGATTTAGCCAGTCAGCTTTCTAGGAAGGGAAAGACTCTATTGATTAGCTCCAGTTCGGCTGAAGATTGAAATAATACCTACACTAAGAGAAAGAATAAATCCACCGCCAGAGCTGATGTGGGTCTGGATGGAGCTAATTGAGATAACACCCAACAAGAGACAGATTTAAAGAAAATAAAAGAGTGATGTGAAGGGACTAGCAAGCAGGACTTTTTGGCTTCTGAGGATAAATATGAAAAACTTCATAAGTGGTGTACCAAGGACGGAGCGCAAGTTGATTAGTTATGACAACACCCTTTAAAGTAGCTTCATTGGCAGCCGGAGCAACTGCGACCGCAGGAGTTGGGACTCTGGCATTTAAGGGTCTGTCTCCCAGTAAAGAGGAGAAGTCCATTTCATCTTTACTGTCTAAGGATCACACTAAGAGAGCTATAGCTGTTGATGAAAGTACAGCTTGGACATCTGCATGAGCATCTTATAAAGCTTCCAGTAAGGATTCTTGGAAGCTAGGAAATGGACAAGATGTTCCTGAAGGATTTAAGAATATCTGCAGGGATAAGTTGGAATCTAAGGTCTCTGGAACTGATTCTCGGGATTACCAAGACTTCCTTTCCTATTGTGCAAGAGATACTTTAATTTCTGATCTACTTAAGGATTCCAAATTAACTCCTTTATCTAAGACGGATGCTGATAGTTCGGAAGGGTGAAAGAAGGCTTGAGAGGGATATATAGAAGCCAATAAGGAGAAGTTAAATGGAGATGATGCTTGGAAGGTTAAGGATTTTAAAACCGAGAAAGACAAGAAGGATAAGGCGTTAGCTGATTTCAGGGATAAGTGTGAAACTCATCTAGGAAGTAAGGATATCTCCAATACCACTCTTTTTGATCAAGTTAAGAGTTGATGTACTAAGACTTCTGGGCAATAGTTAATGAAGTTAGGTACTGTAGCTGCATCACTAGGAGGAGCGTCCGCTGCAAGTGCGGCAGCAGGAGGTTATTACTTGTACTCTAAGGATACTCCAGTATCCATAAGAGAAGCTCTTAAGGACTCTAAGTTAATCTCTACCCTGTCTGGTGAGGCTTTAACTAAGCAATGACAAGAGGAGTTTAAGTCCGCTAAGGATGATATCAAGAGGGACATAAAAGATTTGAAAGACGTTACTGCGGAGGATGACGGAGGTAAGAAGTTAGAGTCTTGATGCTTAAAGCAGATGGATTTGGATTCCAAGAAGCATGATGACACTCTTCAATTGGTCAAGAAGTATTGCTTAGTAAGGGATTTAGCTAGTCAGTTAAAGAGAAATAACAAGAGCTTAATAGGTAAGAGTCAATCTGATGCGTGGGGAGCTGTTTATGAAAAGCGTAAGAGTGGAAAGTCTACAAGGGCAGATATTGGTTTAAGTGGTGTGGATTGGCCAGAGAGTAAGCAAACCGAAGAACTTCCTGTTATCCAAAAATGGTGCGAGGATACCATCAAGGAGTCCTTTCTGGCTTCCGAGGATAAATATAACAAACTTCTTAAGTGATGTACTGAGGACGGAAAGACTTTGACATAGGGGATGGAGCCAATTTTGAAAGCCCCTATGTTTGCGGCCGGAGCAATAGCTGCCGCGGGAGTAGGAGCATTTGCACTTAAGGGACTTTCTTTACCTGGTTCCGAGAAATCCATCTCTTCCCTTATTTCTCAAGATCCCTCTCGTAGGCCTATAGATATGAGTGAAGTTGAGAATTGAAAGAAGGTCTGACAAGCCTATAAGGACTCCGGAAAGGATATTTGAAATATAGGTAATTCGGGGGAAGAGCCTGCAGCATTGAAAGTTGCTTGTAGTGAGAAATTAGATTCCAGAGTTGAGAGTAGGGATTCTGAGGGATATAAGGCTTTTGAAAAGTATTGTTCCAGAGATACTCTAGTTAGTGATCTTATTAAGGAGAATGCTTCCGGCAGGGCTTTAATAGCTAAAGCTGCAGGAAGTTCCGAAGAATGGAAAGCAGCTTGGAAGGTTTATAAAGAGCATGCTAAGAATTCCAATAAGGAAGCTAACAAGGACATCTGGGGGCTTATTGGAGGCACTACACAGAGTTCCGATGAGAATGCACCCGAGAGCTTCATGACCAAGTGTGAATCCAATGCCAAGACTCCTTTTCATAACTCAGAAGGAGATCTTTATATCTATACAGTAGCTTTCTGCACTAAGGACAAAGCAGCAGTCGTTAACTTAGGTGGCTAACTCTTTACTTTTTAAATCCTTGGCGGGAATAGGGGGAGTTTCCGCTGCTACTGGTGCAGCTATTGGAATTCCTAAATTATTAGAAGATAAAGGGACTTTAATATCTGAACTAATTCGAACTAAGAATCCAGATAAGAGACTTACCACTTCCCAATCTTTGGAGGATGCTGATTGGAAGAAGTCTTGAGAGGCTTATAGGAAGGCCAATAAAGATGCACCTAAAGGGAAAGATACTTTTCAATTACCCGATTGAAGTGGTTCCATTTCTGGAACTATAAATGTCGGAGATAATGCTATTAAAGGCTTGTTAGATGCATGTGCTTCCAAATCCAACCAGAAGGCTTTGCCTGACTCTCAACTATATAAGGATGTCCTTGCGTACTGTACTGGGGGAGCTCTTATTTCCGACTTAATTAAGGATTCAGGCAAGACAGCTTTATCCAAAGAGGGAACTACAGTAGCAACCCAAGCTTGGAAAGACGCTTGAGAGCGTTATAGATTAGCGAATAAGAGCTCCGGTACAGATGCTTGGAATGTTAGCACTTTTAGTACAGCAAAAGAGAATGCCAATCAGTCCCCTCCAGAAGACTTCAGGACTAAGTGTGAGACACATCTAAAGAGCACTGATATCTCTAATTCAGAGCTTTTGGAGAGGGTTAAGGATTGGTGCACTGTGGAAGGTAAGCCTTAATGAGTGCTCTTTTTAAAGCTTTAGCGGCACTGGCGGGGATAGGAACTGCTTCTGCAGGTGCTTACTTTGCCATTCCTAGTAAGAAGGGTGTGAGCATTAGAGAACGTTTAGAGAAGGCAGGATACTCAATTCTTAACTTAGATAAGAGAGATACGTCCCATAAAGGGGAATGGGACAAGATAAAGGAAGCTTATGGAAAGGAGACTACAGAGCTTTTAAGATTCTCGGGAGTTGTTCAGGGAACTGATTACACCATTAGTGGTATTAAGGATTCTTGCTTCTCATTACTAAGTAGTGAATCTAAGAAAGATGAGGATTTGGAGAAGGCAAGGAGGTGGTGTGTTGTTCCTGTAACTGTGGAATCTAGATTAGGAGATAAGTTGGCTTTATTAGATACGTCGGGAACCAATGATGCTAATCTCTGAACTGAGAAGTTAAAAGAGCACCAGAAAGATAATTCTCAGTTCCCAAAGATACCCAATGCTTGGGGTAGTGGAGATGATAACGATACCAAGAAGACTACTGCTTTAAAGACTAAGTGTGGATCTATGGCTAAGTTGCATACCTTTGATAAGGACTTTGAGACCTTCGTTTCTTACACTATAGACTGATGTACTAAACCTAAATAGGGAATGTCAACTAAAGCTTGACTTGCCTTAGGGGGAGCTGGTGCAGCGAGCGCTTCTGCTGCAGGAGGCTATTATGCCTTTAGTTCTAAAGTAGTAACCATAGGAGAGGCGCTTAAGAATAAGAGATTTATTCCTACAGATAATAGCAATCAGTGGACTGAAGAATTTAAGTCAGATAAGGAGAATATACAGAAGTCTATAGGGGATTTAAAGGATGCTACTGATAGTAATGGAGGATCTAAGCTTAAGGATTGATGTCAAAAGCAATTGAAGTTGGATGCTAAGAAGAATCCCCAGTCTCTTGAATTAGTAGGGAAGTATTGCTTAATTAGGGATTTAGACAGTCAACTTTCTAGGAATAAAAAGACTTTATTAACGGGCGATGCTTCTGGGTGAGCTGAAACTTATAAAAAGAGGAAGGATAAAAAAACAGATAGAGCTGCCATCGGCTTGTCTGGACAGTGGGTTGAGAATCAACAGGAGGCAGATTTAGTAAAGATAAAGGAGTGATGTTCAGATACTAGCAAGCAGGATTTCTTAGCCTCAGACAATAACGATAAGTACACCAAGCTCCTTAAGTGATGCACTAAGGAAGGAGCGCAGGAGGAGTAATTATGGATTTAAGAATTCCTTTATTCATGGCCGGCGCAACAGCTACTGCCGGAGTGGGAGCTCTTGCAGTTAATGGACTTCCATTTTCCGGAGAGAAGGAATCCATTTCTTCCTTGCTCTCTAAAGATCCCACAAAGAGAGCTATAGCCGATGGAGAGGATTGGACTAAGGCTTGGGCAGAATATAAGAAATCTGCAAAAGATATTTGAAGTCTGGGAAGTGGTGATGATGTTCCTCCCACTCTTAAGAGTGAATGTAAGAGTAGGTTGGAATTTAAGGTTTCTGGCACCAACTCTGAGGAGTACAAGCACTTCCTTTCCTATTGCACAAGAGATACCTTAATTTCTGATCTGCTTAAGGACGCTCAAGAAACTCCTTTATCTTCTAGTGAAGGTCCGGAGACTGATGGATGGAAGAAGGCATGGGATAGCTATATAAAGGCAAATAAGGAGAAGAGTGGTGATGTATGGTCAGTTACAGATTTTCAAAGTAAGAAGAATACTTCTAATGAGAATGCTCCCGAGGATTTCAGGAAGAAGTGTGAAACTCATTTAGGAAGTAAAGATATCTCCAATACTGACCTATTTAATCAAGTTAAGAGTTGATGTACTAAGCCTAAAGGATAAGTTACCTAAGTAAAGTTAACTAGAAGCCCCCACCCATTTTCATGAAGTTAGGAACTGCCGCTGCGTCAATTGGAGGAGCATCTGCTGCAAGTGCGGCAGCTGTTGGAGGTTATCACTATTTATCCCAAAAAGAGACTGTCATATCCATTAGAGAAGCGCTTAAGGACGCTAAGTTGATATCTACTCTTACTGGAGATGCCTTAACAAAGCAATGAGTGACAGAATTTAAGTCTGCACAGAATGATATTAAGGAGAAGATACAGGAATTGAAGAGTGTTACTTCTGAGGAAGATGGAGGCAAGAAGTTAGAGTCTTGATGCTTGAAGCAGATGGATTTGGATTCCAAGAAGCATTCTGAGACTCTTGAGTTAGTTAAGAAGTACTGCTTAATACGGGACTTAGCTAGTCAGTTATCTAGAAATAAGAAGGTCTTATTAGGTAAGAGTCAGCAATCGGAGTGATCTGCTCTTTACAAAAAGCATAAAGGTAGCAGTGCAACTAGAGCTGATGTTGGTTTAACAGGGGAAACTTGGTCTGAGAATAAGGAGAATGATGAATTGCCAGTTATTCAAAATTGATGTGAAGGGACTAGCAAGCAGGACTTCTTAGCTTCCGATAACGATACTAAATATAACAAGCTTATTAAGTGATGTACTGCAGACGGGCAATAAGACATGACATCAACTGCCAAACTTCCTTTATTCATGGCCGGAGCAACAGCTACTGCCGGAGTTGGGGCGCTCGCTGCTAAAGATCTTGTCTTTCCTAAATCCCAAGAGTCCATCTCCTCTTTGCTCTCCAAGGATCCTTCCAAAAGAGCTATATTGGAAGGAGAGGATTGGTCAAATTCTTGGAAAGCATATAAAGCTTCAGGGAAGGATATTTGGGCTTTGGGAAATGGAGATCAAGTTCCCGAATCCCTTAAGACTACTTGTAAGAATAAGCTGGAATCCAAGGTAGATAGTAAGGATTCCCAAGGATACAAGGACTTCTTAGATTACTGTGCTAGAAATACCTTAGTTAGTGATCTTATTAAGGAGCATGCTCCAAATAAGGAATTACTAGTTAAGAAAACAGGAACTGATGCAGATTGGGTGAAGGTTTGGAAGTTATATGTTGAGAGTGAGAAGAATCAGAAGCAAGCGGGTGGAGATCATACTTGGGGATTAAGTGATTGGGATAAGAATCACTCTATATTAACTACAGCTCCCGATTCCTTCATGGATAAGTGTGTGGCTAATGCTAAGGAGTCCTTTCACGATGTTCAAGGGGCTCTTTACTTAGATACTTTAAAGTTCTGCACTAAGGATAAAGCTAATGAATAGTTCTTTAGCGCTTAAATCCTTAGCGGGAATTGGGGGAGTTTTAGCTGCTACTGGGGCAGCTATTGGAATTCCTAAACTGTTAGAAGATAAGAGGCAGTTAATCTCAAAGCTTATTGAGATCCATAATCCAAAGAAGAGACTTATAACTGCTACATCCTTGGATGATCCTAGTTGGAAGAAGTCTTGGGAGGCTTATAGAAAGGCGAATAAAGATGCAGCTAAGGGGAAGGATACTTTCCAGTTACCAGATTGAAGTGGTCCCATTTCTGAATCTATATCTGAAGTAAGCGCAGTTCAAAGCTTACTGAATGCTTGTTCCTCTAATTCCAAGAAGAAATCTTCCCTTGATTCTCCACTATATCAAGATGTCCTTAAGTATTGTACTAGAGACACTCTTATTTCAGATTTACTTAAGGAATCAGGAAGGAAGCTCTTATCTAAGACCAGAAATAATGCCAATTCTGCAGAATGAAGGGGAGTGTGGGCTGCTTATGTAAAGGTTAATACCGAGAACACTGGAGATGCTTGGGGAATAAGTAGTTATCAGACGGAAAAGGCCAAATCAGGAGATAGCTTCTCAGTTTCAGATGATTTCATGACCAAGTGTGAATCCAAATTGGCAAGCAGTTCCATAGAAGATAAGACTCTACTAGATCAAGTTAAGTCTTGATGTACTATTGAGCAATAGATGAGTACTCTTATTAAATCCTTAACTGCAGCCGGAGGAGTTGGTGCTGTATCTACTGGAGCTTACTTTGCTATGCCTAGCAAGGAGGATGTAAGTATTAGAGCTAGATTAGAGAAGTCAGGATACTCTATTCTTAATCTAGATAAGAAGGATACTACTCAATCTGGTGAGTGGGGAAAGATAAAGACAGCTTATGGAAAGGAGTCTGAGGCTCTTTTGAGATTCTCCAATGTTGTTAAAGATACTGACTATACGGTAAGTGGACTTAAGGATGCGTGCTCTTCTTTGTTAAGTAGTGAATCTAAGAAGGATGAGGATTTAGAGAAGGCAAGGAGATGGTGTGTAGTGCCAGTAACTGTGTCTTCTAGATTGGGAGATAAGTTGTCTTTAATGGATACCACCACCACTACTACTAATGCAGATGATTCTTTGTGGGATAAGAAATTAAAGGAGCATCAGGATGCGAATTCTAAGCTTCCAAAGATACCTAATGTTTGAGGTACAGAAGCTACTGATGATGCTAAAAAGAAGAACGCTTTAAAGACTAAGTGTGGAGAGATGGCGAAGTTAAGTACCTTCGATAAGGACTTTGAGACCTTCGTTTCTTACACTAGAGATTGATGTACTAAACCTAAGAAATAGGTATGTCAACTAAAGCTTGACTTGCCTTAGGGGGAGCCGGTGCAGCAAGTGCTTCTGCTGCCGGAGGTTATTATGCCTTTAGCTCTAAAGGAATAACCATAAAAGAGGCACTTAAAGATGAACAGTTTATACCAGAAGGAGATACGGCTCAGTGAGGCGAAGAATTTAAGTCCGATAAGGAAAATATAAAGGCAGCCATAAAAGAATTGAGTGGCGTGGATGATAACGATGGCGGTATTAAGTTAAGGGATTGATGTAAGCAAAAAATGACCCTAGCTTCAGAAAAGAATCCTCAGTCTCTTGAGTTAGTAAGGAAGTATTGTTTAATTAGGGATTTAGCGAGTCAGCTTTTAAGAACTGGTAAGAACTTATTAACAGAGGGTAGCTTAGAGTCGGATTGGAAAGCTACCTATACAAAGAGGAAGTCTAAAGCTAATACTAGGGGAGATATTGGATTAGCTGGAGATTCTTGGAATGAAACTGAGGACTTGGTATTTATTAAGAGTTGATGTGGTACCCATAGCGAAGAGGCTTTCTTAGCTTCAGATAATAACTCTAAGTACACCAAACTTCTTAAATGGTGTACTAAAGAGGGAGCTCAGACTGAGTAATTTATGTCACCAACTTTAAAGATCCCAATGTTCTTAGCAGGAGCAACAGCTACCGCTGGAGTTGGGGCACTTGCTGCCAAGGGACTTTCTCCCAATTCAGAGGAATCCATCTCCTCTTTGCTATCGAAGGATCTATCTAAGAGACTTATATCTCCCGATGAGTCTGATTATTGGACTCAATCTTGGAAGAGATATAAAGAGAATTCAGATATTTGAAACTTGAGGAAATCGGATTCCGGAGTCCCTGATATTTTCAAAACCACTTGCAATAACAAGTTGGAATCTAAGGTATCCGGAAAGGATTCTCAGGGATACAAGGACTTCTTAGCTTACTGTGCTAGAGATACCTTAGTCAGTGATCTTATTAAGGAGATGGCTCCAAATAAGGAATTAATCCCTTCCGGCTCAACAGCTGAGTGGAAAGAGGCATGAAAGAAATATACTTCTAACAGCAGGAATAGCAAGACTGCAAGTAGTGATGGTATTTGAAAAATAGAAGATTGAAGCACACAACATTCTCAACCAGACGCTCCCACCTCTTTCAAAACTAAGTGTGGGTCTAAAGCTAAAGAACCTAGCTTTGAGACTACTGATCAGCTTTATTTAGATGTTTTGGAATTCTGTACCAAGGATAAAACTCCAACTCAGGCGGGCGGTGTAGGTGGCTAATTCTTTACTTTTTAAATCTCTAGCAGGAATAGGGGGAGTTTCAGCTGTCACTGGTGCAGCTATTGGAATTCCTAAATTATTAGAAGATAAAGGAGAGTTAATATCAGAGCTTATCAAGACTAAGAATCCCAATAAGAGACTTATAACTTCCCAATCCTTGGAGGATGCTGATTGGAAGAAGTCTTGGGAGGATTATAGGAAGGCAAATAAGAATGCGAAGAAGGGAGAAGATTCTTTCCAGTTATCTGATTGGAGTGGTTCGATAACTACAGATATAACTGATTCCACAGCTTCCCAAAGCTTACTGAATGCGTGTTCTTCTAATTCCAAGAAGAGAGTTGTTGAGAGTTCTCAACTATACAAGGATGTTCTTAATTATTGTACTAGGGACACTCTTATCTCTGATTTACTTAAAGAATCAGGAAAGACTCCTTTACTTAAATCGGAAGCTGCGAATTCTGCGGGTTGAAAGGCCGCTTGAGAGCGCTACAGAATAGCAAATAAAGATAAGGATTCTGATGATTGAAAATTACAGGATTTTAATGGTCAGAAGAATCAAGCCTCACAACAGGCGTGAGAGACCTTTAGAACACAATGTGAGACTAATTTAAACAGTAAAGACATTTCTAAGTCTGTATTTTTAGAACAGGTGAAGGATTGATGTACTGTAGAGGGAATATAGGCTTTATTTATGAAGCTAGGAAATGCCGTTTTACTTGGAGGAGCATCCGTCACAGGAGCTTCTGCTGCCGCAGGAGGTTATTATGCTCTAAAACCTAAAGGGATAACTATAAAAGAGGAGCTTCAAAATAGACGGTTTATTTCAGAGAGCGATACGGCTCAGTGAGACGAAGAATTTAAGTCCGATAAGGAAAATATAAAGGCAGTCATAAAAGAATTGAGTGGCGTGGATGATAAAGATGGCGGTATTAAGTTAAGGGATTGATGTAGTAAACAAATGATATTAGAGGCTAGGAAGTATTCCGAATCGCTAGAGTTAGTAAGGAAGTATTGCTTAATTAGGGATTTAGCTAGTCAGCTTTTACGAAAAGGAAAGACTTTATTAACATCCGATAGCTCATCCGAAGATTGATCTAATACTTATAAATATAGAAAATCCAAAAGCACATCTAGAGCGGATGTGGGTTTAAATGATCAGTGAGCTAGTGATCCTAATACACAAGAAACTAAGGATTTAGAAATAATAAAAGCTTGATGTTTGAAGACTAGTGGGGAAGAGTTTTTAGCGTCCGATAAGGATGCCAAGTATGATAAGTTGCATAAGTGATGTACTAAGGAAGGGAAGTCAGTAGATTAATCTATGTCACCAACTTTAAAAATCCCTATGTTTGCAGCAGGAGCAACAGCTTCTGCAGGATTAGGAGCTCTTGCTGCTAAAGGACTCTCTCCCAATTCAGAGGAATCTATCTCCTCTTTGCTATCAAAGGATCTATCTAAGAGACTTATATCTCCCGATGAGTCTGATTATTGGACTCAATCTTGGAAGAGATATAAAGAGAATTCAGATATTTGGAATTTGAAGAAGTCAGATTCTAATGTTCCCGATATCTTCAGAACTACTTGCAAGAATAAGCTGGAATCCAAGGTATCCGGAAAGGATTCTCAAGGATACAAGGACTTCTTAGCTTACTGTGCTAGAGATACTTTAGTAAGTGATCTTATTAAGGAGAGGGCTCCAAATAAGGAGATATTAACTAAAGGGAACGGTTCTGAGAGTCATTGGGTAACTGTTTGAAAGTTATATATTAACGATACTAGAAATAGCAAAGCAGCAAAAGGAGATCATATTTGAGGAATAGGAGACTGAGATAGTAATTACTCTTCAGAAAGTAAGGCTTCTGCGGGATTTATGGATGTTTGTGTAGCTAATGCCAAGAAGCCCTTTTATGACGCAGAGGGAGCTCTTTACTTGGATACCTTAAAGTTCTGTACTAAGGATAAAGCAGGTGGCTAATTCTTTACTTTTTAAATCTCTAGCAGGAATAGGGGGAGTTTCAGCTGCTACTGGGGCAACTATTGGAATTCCTAAACTATTAGAAGATAAAGGAGAGTTAATATCAGAGCTTATCAAGACTAAGAATCCTGATAAGAGACTTATAACTTCCCAATCCTTGGAGGATGCCGATTGGAAAAAGTCTTGGGAGGATTATAGGAAGGCAAATAAGAATGCGAAGAATGGAGAAGATACTTTCCAGTTATCGGATTGAAGCCCTATTACTACAGAGATAACTTCAACTGCAGCTTCCCAAAGCTTACTGAATGCTTGTTCCTCTAATTCCAAGAAGAGAGCTGTTGAGAGTTCCCAACTATACAGGGATGTTCTTAATTATTGTACTAGGGACACCCTTATTTCCGATTTACTTAAAGAATCAGGAAGGACTCCTTTACTTAAATCTGAAGCTGCTACTTCTCCAGAATGGAAGAAGGCTTGAGAGAGTTATAGAGTAGCTAATAAGGACAAGAGTGAGGATGCTTGGAAGCTTCAGGGTTTCGATGGTCAGAAGAATCAAGAGGGACAGCAGGCATGAGATACCTTTATGAACCAATGCGAGACTAATTTAAAGAGTAAGGAGATCTCTAATTCCCTCCTTTTAAGTCAAGTTAAAGACTGGTGTACTAAATAGAGTAGTTAATTCCAAATACCTTCCTTATATTCCCCGCATTCATAACTTTCTGAGTCTCTCCATAGGCAAATACAGCTCCATCATCTAATATCACTATTTCATCGGAGAACTGCTTAGCTTGCTTTAAGTCATGAAGGATGGCAATAATAGTCTTGCCTTCCTCCTTTTGTAGCTTCTTAAGGATATTCAGAATTAAGTACTGATTCTTAATATCTAAATAAGTAGTAGGCTCATCTAGGATAATAACCTTAGTTTGCTGAGTTAGAGCTCTGGCTATTATGGCCTTCTGCTTCTCCCCCCCAGAAAGGGAATCCAAATTCTTATCCCTCATCTCTAGTAAATGCATCTTCTTTAAATTCTCCAGAACTAGAGGATGCTCAGAGGAGTAATTTAATTGGAAGAATCCCATTGAAGGAAAGAGACCACAAGCTACGAAGTCATAAACGCTTATCTTACTGTGAATAAGGGTATTCTGAGCTATGTAGGATACGTTGCTATAGAAGGACTTATGGGAGATATTCTTTAAGTCCTCTGTAATCCAAACTATCTCTCCTGAGTACTTCTCAAAGAGATTGATAATAGCCTTTATAAAAGTAGTCTTACTGGATCCATTGCATCCGAGGATGGTGATGAATTTAGAAGCGTCAAGCTTCAGATTTATATTCTTCAGAGTGGGGAGATTGGATAAGCTCCTCTCCTCTGATTTACTCTTACTATTCTCCTTTAGGAGATGCTTCTCATAGGATTTAGGAAAGAATGTCTTAAGGAAGAGGTGGTATAGTCCCTTATCTTCATGATACATAAAGCTAAGACCCTTTACCTTAACTAAAGCCCCTCCTTCTTTGATCTTGGGGAAGTTCTTATACTTAAGGAGATTATTCATAACCTTAGCTAGGGATAGAAGAGGTCTCCTCTCAGCATAAACTAAGTTCCTATTCTTGAATTTAAGGTGAGCATATAGGGGGAAGATAGGATTGAAAGCTATATCTAAGAATACTCTAGACTTCATCTTCTCACACATAGTAGTATCCTGAATATCAGTTGCATTAGCTAGTCATATCTTTGTGGGAATGCATAGAAGCAGGACAGCTCCACTTATCATTCCTACTTTTATGAAGATTACGTAGGGAACGAATAGAGTGAGTTTATTCTGATCTAATGAGCTCTTAGATACATAGGACTCATAATCTCCCATCAATATCTGGAGATTGGTGAGGTGGAGATGGGGGAAGTTATGATTCAGTAATTGGACTCCAGCTATGCTTATCGCTAATGCTATTATTCAGGTAATAGAGAGATAGTGGAGTCATCTAGTAAGCGATATTAATCGCCTCATGTCCACATAGTATCCCGCAAAGTATCTCCCAGTCTCTCTTACGTACTTACTAAATTGCATAAATCTCCTCTATACCTAGATATCCATTGTTGTTAGATAGTTGACAATCAATGGAGAATACTTCTCTAAGCATATCTTTAGTTACTACTTCTTTAGGAGTACCAGAAGCATATAGCTCTCCATCTTTCATAACTATTAGGTTGGAGGCGTAATTTATAGATTGCTGTAAGTCGTGGAGGATCATGATTATGGTCTTCCCGCGCTTATTAAGGTTCTTTAGGGATTCTAGGAATAGGTGTTGATTCTTAATATCTAGGAAGGAAGTAGGCTCATCAAGAACTATAACATCAGCTTCTTGTACTAGGATACTAGCAAGAAGTATCTTCTGCTTTTGACCTCCAGATAATTCATCTAGATTCTTATGAGCAAAAGGAAGGCATCCACTATCTCGGATGGCCTTCATAATTACGTATTCATCATTCTTCTCGTTATTGGAATTACTATTCCTATATGGATATCTAGCAAAGCTTAGGTAATCGGTAACTGAGAGAGATTGATGTATGCTTAAGAATTGAGGGATGTAGGATACCTTCTGTGCAAAGGAAGTTCTATTTATATTAGATACAGACTGACCATTTCATATCACCTTACCCATAAAGTTCTCATTTAAGTTAAGAAGAGTCTTGATTAAGGTGGTCTTACCTGATCCATTGGGTCCTATTATTACATTGAAGGATCCCTTGGAGATTGCAAGATTTATATTCTTTAAGATATATTCCTCCTTCCCCCCAAAGAGAGGCTTCTTGGTATAGACATGACTACCTTCATCCACTTCCCTATGATTTCTTAAAAGGGCATATTGATCCTTTAAGTGCTTAGTTGTACTGTGCTTCATTAGTGGAGAGAAATATAGATTCTCCACTAATAGTAGGTAGTTACCAAAGGAAGACTCAAAGGGATACTTAACACCTCTTAACTTCATGAATGACTTGTAGGCATTGGATCGAAGTAAGGATAGACATCGTTTATTAAGAAGGGGATCCACTCTCTCAAAGAGCTCTTGCTCCCAAGCATGAGCCATTACGAATCCCCATAGGGGGATAAGGCATATTAGGAGCTTATAGAAGTTGAATACTCTGCATAGTAGAATGCTATTTCATAGTGCTTTAAAGAAGGAGGTAATGGTTAGTATGCTTAGGAAGATGAAGAGACTTATATAAACCATAGATAGCTGTAGGTGGAGATTGAATCATCAGAAGTAGTAAGTTAGGTTAGTTACATCTGGAGAGCTATTGGAGGAAGTGGAGCCTCCAGATATCCCAAAGAATTTCTTAACCAGATTGGGAAGCTCCTTGTCTTGTCATTTATGTAAACGAGATAAGTTATGCTGAGTACTCATACTCTCCCCAGAGTTCTTGAGTAACTCTATATACGAGTACGAGTTAAAGGTAGATGTGGATAGGTTAGTATCGTTCTTTAGTTGGGTATATGCATGTCAGTTACATAGATAGCTAACGAATAGTGCTCCTACTAGCACCAACTGTAGGAAGAGAGATATTGAGAGTATGAATAAAGAAGTATTCTTCTTTATATATGGGAGCACTATTGTCTTCTATTGAATAGCAGGTATAGGAATGCAGGAGCGATTAAGGTAGTAGATAGGAAGCCAATAGGGATATTTTGATTTAAGTTAATGGATATGAAGGATGCCAGAAGTACTAGTATCCCCCCAACCATAAAGGAAGAAGGGATATTTATGGTTGCTCTATTTCCAAATATAAGTCTCGAAAAGGAAGCCGAGACTATTCCCAAGAGAGCTACGCTCCCTATCATTGCAGACTCTATACCTACCAGTAGAGAGATGGATAGGTATAGGAATAGCTTTAGCCTCTTAATCTTTACTCCATAGAACTTAGCTAACTCTTCATTCATCTCCAGAAGATCTATCTCCCTTCTGAAGAAATATACTGCAGATATTATGAAGAATATGGCGATGCAGAATAATATGGTCATAGCTCTTCATATAAAGAGCTTAGAGAGTTCAGATACATTGGGGAATCTTCCATAAGTAAAGTTCTGAATCTCGTAATTAATCCTTGCCTGATTATCTTTATCTTCTACTATCTTAGGATTGGATAATACTACAGAGATAGCTTCAAATATGAATTGGAAGGCTATCCCTATTATTGTGAACTTCTCGCAGTTATTATTCTTAGATAAGCTGTAAATTAAGGAGGTTCCTAATATCGAAGAAGCAATAGATATTAGGGGAAGGTAGCTTCTTAATTTAGCTGATCCATCGTGAGTACCATCATAAGTCCCAAGTATAAAGAGAATGATGAATATTAGGTTTAGAGAGCCTACACCTAATATTGAGATATCAGCTAGATCATTCTTAGTTAACTTCTGAAGTAGCAAACCAGCTACTCCTAAAGCCCCCCCACTAAAGAAAGCTAGTAGATATTGTCATATCCTTATCGTTCCTATATTAGATGAGAAATCATACCTTCATTGGAAGGTAGATATCATTAAGAAGGATACGCATGTGAATACTATAAATAAGCTTATTAACTTACTTGGATCATCCCTCCTCTGCTCATTGAATAACTCCATCTTTATAGTTCTTTATTTCTAAGAGTAAGAGATAGAAGTGTAATTCCTCCCAGTCACAGGATGAACATGGAGGAAGAGATATAGGGAACTAGTGAATTTAGAAGTACACCTAATAGTATTAGTACTCCAGATAAGGCAGATGCTGCGGGGATTATTATTTGATATTTCCTAGTTTGAAAGATACTTCTTACTATGTGTGTGGATATTAACCCTAAGAATGCAATATTACCCACTAATACAATAGCTATAGTGGCCGAGAGTAAGGATAGAGTACAACCAAAGTATTTAAATAGCTTTACATTAATCCCAAAAGTCTTAGCTTGCTCTTCTCCTAACTCAAAGAGATTGAATTTATTAGAACATAGAACCGCTAGAGAGAAGAGAATTATGATTGCTATGGATAACCACTTTAAGACATCAAACTGTCTTGTGTATAAGCCATAGATATTCTCTGCACCACCAAGAGCTAAAGCATAAGCTGTATTTACTGAATTAGCATTAGAGGTCTTTATTAGGTAGGTAATAGTTTTGAAAAGCATATTCATCACCAGCCCTATAAAGATAATTTGAAGGTTTTGATTTCTGTGATGTGGCTTCTTGAATAGGTGACTAATTAATAGGAGAGTTATTAATCCCCCTAGTAGGGCAAATAGGAAATAGGCTATGTGATAGTAGGAGGAATCCACTATCTCTCCCATCAGCCCTTTCATGCATATTATTCCGAAGATGGTTGCCTCTATGAATCCTAGAGTAGTAGCATCTGCTAAAGGATTCTGAGTTAAGGACTGCACTGCTGATCCACACAGCACAAATGCAATGGCTGCCACTATAGAAGCTCCACATATTCAAATGGCTCTCTGTACTGGTGGTACTGAAGTAATATTTACTACCTCCTCTTTCTGATCGAATCTCCTGTAATTAAAGAAGAGTACAGTTAGTAGTTCTCTAGGAGTTATTGAGTACTTATTGATGAAGAAGACATTGAGCCATATTAGGGAGCAGAATAATAGAGTTATACAGAGACCGATTAATAGATAATCTATAAAGCTTGATTTCTTCTCTTCCCTAGGCTCGTTAAAAGAAACTAATTGCATTCAATCTTGGACGGGAAGTAAACTAGTAAGTTAAATTAACAACTAAGAAGACACAAAACAAAGGTGTGTTGTGTCCTCCAATAATACCAGCAATAGCACCTAACAAGTAGGTAAACTATTGTTGATTTTCTAAAGTAGGTTTGATAACAGTTTCTCAGTATTCTTGTTCGCTAATTCCCTTAGATTTAGCAGCATTAACATTTTGCATTTTAACTGTGTACATGTAACCATTAGCTAAAAGCCCAACAATATTAACAACTAAGAAGACACAAAACAAAGGTGTGTTGTGTCCTCCAATAATACCAGCAATAGCATTTATCAATAGGAAGAAGGCACCAGCAACATATCCTACATAGAATTGAACGGGAAGGAAGAATGTCTTCTTAGTTTTTATAGTCTCCATAAGAGGAGTAATCAAAGCAACAAATAAGAAGCAAGCAGCAACTGCATTTAAAGCTGTTGAAATATTAGTTAAACTTGAAAGAAGTACCAAGAAAGAATCGTTAAACATACCGACTAATTAGATGCAGATTTAGAATCGGAGTAAGCTCTACAGTATTGATTGTAATGCTCCAATTCTGAGATACCATATTTCTTAGCCTCCTTTCTATTTTGATCTTTTAATAAAAGAACATATAGAGTCCCCATGGTAGTTACAAAGTTAAGACACATAAACGTAGATGCTTGAGTAATCAAGTGCCAACTTTTATTTAGAGATTCAATAAAGAAAAATAAAGCACCATAGAAGAAGCACAAACCACAACCTAAGTGAAGTAAGAACATCAATGTATTAACACCAACAGTATTCTTACTTTTATAAGTTCCAATTACGGTAGGAAGGAAAGCATAAAGGATGGAACAAGCACCAAGAATAGCTGCAACTACAGCTACATAATCCTGAGCACCAGAATCTGATAAGAGAGGAAGAGAAAACATAAAGATTAATTATCTCAAAAGAAAATTAAAGTAATCGAAAAATTGGTTTGAGACACCTCAAAGTATAACAGTTTCAATGACTCCATTTTTATAAATTTTGTAATAAAGCTTTCCGACTCCCACTTCCCCTCGATCTTTGAATTTATCTCTCACAATCTTCGTTAGTGAAGCTCGAAGTCTGTTTTCATCTATGTACCTTCTCTTTCTATGATGCTTAAATAAGTAATCAACTTCCCCCTCTTCATCTGAAAAAAGAAAGATCCTTTGCAATTCGGAGTGAAGGGTTTCTTGCTCGGGGAGTGATGAATAACTACCCACCATTGTAGTTCCGAGAACGAAGGGGAAGTTGAGGCTTGTTAAGAGGGAAGTTACTTTCTTCACTAAAAGCTCACACTTTTGAATTCACCTAAATTCTTAGGAAAGGCTTTGAATATGGGCTGGATTCTATAGTGGCTTGTCCTCTCATCTAAGGAATAGCTATTGGATACATTGAATGTGTATCCTTGGTTTTTGAAGAGAAGGAGTAACTTCCCTTTAAAGGAATCGGATCCTTTTAGATCTTCAAAGCTTTTGGGAGAGATATGGATCCATCCATTTGATTCCTTTTGGGTTATTGGAATATTCCTTCCACCGATCTCTATTGAAGCATTATTGATCAGTAGATTATCTTTCTTCTTTACCGAAATAAGACTTCCTCTGGCACTCTCCGAAATGGAGAATTCTATGTGGTCGTACGATTGATAATGATTCCCGTTATCTATGACTTGATAAGTGGGAATCTTAACTCTCTTATTGACATTCTTATCTCCCTCTATATAAAAGCTATTCTTGTATCTGAGGTAAGTACCTATAGATAATAGATTAGTTTCGTCAATTAGTGACGGGCTTGGATTAAAATTAGTTGTGTCTAAGTCGAATGTTATTTCTATAGGTACTTCTTCGTAACTTTTGATTTCTCTTTTAAAATAGGAGTCGGAGGCTAGGTTAAGATATCCTATATTCTCGTATACTTGACAGAATAGTCCTTCATTTATGGAACGCTTGCATGGATCTTTGGATTTAATGAGATACAACTTCTTTATTAACTGGTTAGGAAATCTGTAGTTAGCAAATATGGATTTCGTTGTTAGTGGGGTGGAAGTGCTTATCTCATATCGTCCTTTTATTTTTAGTTGGTATAAGAAAGGTTCTATAGTGAGCTTATAGTCTTGAATGGATATCATTTCATGTTCCTTAATATCTCGTCTAAATGATCATTGGAACGTAGAAATTAGAAATTAGAAATTAGAAATTAATGGTTTCAATCGAAGCGGGTCAGGTTTACGAAGCGAGGGAACCGTCTTCCCCTGCACTTAGGAACAAAGTAAAGCTTGTTCTTTCTGGAATATCTGGAGCTTTCATGCTTCCGATTTCCACACTGGCCATCACCACCCTATTCTTATCATTAGGTGGATTTGTAGAGAGTATCTCTCAGAATCAAGGCATTCAGAAGCTAGGTGGTCTAGCTAAATCTCTTTCTTTTCCGATATTACAAGCTCTTCCTCTTTTATTCTGTGTAGCATTTACGGTCGCCTTCTGTGGTAATGATCCCCTCTATATTTGAGGGGCAATCATATCCTATCTCTCTTTCTTAGAGGTTCAAGGTAACTTTATTTATTCCAACAACAACAACAACAACGAATGAATTATCCTTTTCCCGAATTGGGGAAGGAACAGTAAATTCCTAGTTGGTAAGACTCTAGGTATAACCTCTCTTAATACCTCTGTATTTGGATCTCTAGTAATAGGTGCTGTCTTGATGCCCTATTTAAAGAGGGATTGATCAGATGTAAATCTGCCCACTTATCTATCTTTCTTCTCTGGTAAGAGATTCCTTCCTTTAGCAGCCTCTGTAGGTGGAATCTACTTTGGTCTTCAATTCTTGGTGTTCTGGCCTTGGATAGGTAATGGGATAAGTATTGCTGGACAATGGATGGCTAAAGCTCCTGGTGGAGTTGATTCCTTCTTGTTTGGATTTTTAGAGAGAAGTCTGCTTCCTTTTGGGCTGCACCACACTTTCTACGCTCCTTTCTGGTATTCCTCTTTGGGTGGTGATGTTGCCAACTCCTTGACCAACTCCTTGACCAACTCCTTGACCAACTCCAATAATCCAGTAACTGATAGTAGTGCAACTGCAACCAGCATATTGAATCAGCTGAAGGAAGGTAAGTTGGCATCAACCATGTGGGCTGGTGATTCCTTCATTGGAGCTTCAGTTATAGCTCTCCCATCTGATACAGTTACAGGTACAGGTACAGGTACAGGTACAAAGGTATTCGAATATCTAAAACAACAAGGAGTTAATGTAGGTAGATTTACCTCTGGTAAATACCCTGTGATGCAAATCGGCCTTCCATGTGCCGGTATTGCTATGCTTCTTGAAGCTCGTGAAGACAGAAGAAAAGAGGCTTCTGCGGTTCTAGTTCCGGCGATTCTGAACTGTTTCTTGATGGGTATTACTGAGCCCCTAGAATTCACATTCTTATTCTGCGCTCCTAAACTGTTCTACTACTGCCATGCTGTCCTATGTGGTGCAGCCTTCGCTCTTATGAACGTATTAGGATCTCACATCCCTTCTGTGTTCTCTGGTGGATTTATAGAGTTCGTTCTGATGGGTATTATTCCTATGGCTAAAGGTACAAAACCAGAAAACGTGCTATTCGTTGGATTCATGTTGGCTCCTTTCTACTACTGGATCTTCCTTCTGTCCATCTCCAAATACAACATCCCTACTCCAGGAAGAGAACCAGTTGAACCTGTGTTAGCTGTTGAAGGTAAGCAAGAGATTGAAGAGCCTAAATCTAAAGTTCCTGAGCCTGTAAGAACCATCGCTATAGCTCTTGGTGGTTGAGATAACATCGGTAAGATGATTAACTGTGCAACAAGATTGAGATACGACATCATCGACAGGAGCAAAGTTAATGAGGTTACTCTTAAATCCTCAGGAGTGCTAGCTGTTAAATGAGTGGGAGATAACCATGTTCAGATGATTATGGGGCCTAAGGCTCAGTTCTTGAATCAGGATATGCTTAAGTGAAAAGGAGAAGACTTAGGGGTTTAGATGTCGAATATCCTTCTGGTATTTGACGACTTTGAACCGATTAGTAATTACAAGCTTTCCTTAGTAGAGAAGGCTAGGGATCTAGTAACTCCAGATACCATAGTATTTGGATACTTCCCTAAATCATCTGGGGATCGTATATTTCAAAGGGAAGAGAAGATAGCTCTCTTGGGAGCTTCTATTCCTAACTCTCCTACTCCTAGGTATGTAATTGATGGGAATTCCTTTGAGAAGGAGAGTCCTTCCTTATGCTACAGAATTCAAGAACAGAAGGCTAAGCATAAGAATGCCGACTTATACCTTCTTCTAGATTCAAGAGAATTTGAAGTTCTAAGGTCTTCCCAAGAGCTAGTCTATATCCTCTCTATGGTACAACTAGTTCTCTATGTGCTTCCTGAGCACAAGGAGATACTAGAGAGAATGCCTTTAGTTATGCAACATCCAATATTGATAGCTAATACTCCTGAATTAAATAAGTTAGCTAATTCATCCATATTCGAGATGGATGGAGATACTTTCCCTCCCTTAGTTCAAGAGTATGTGAATAAGTCTAGTGAGTGTGCAATTAAGAGGATCAAGAAGTATCTCTCCCCCACTCGATTTAAGCATTCTCTAAGAGTAGCTGGAGCTATTCAAAAGATAAATGAGACTATAGAGTTAGAGGATGCCGAGCTTAGATATAACTCCTATATTGCAGCTCTTTATCACGATATATGTAAAGAGTTTAAGAAGGAGGAATTGATAGAGATAGCTGGGAGGGAGCTAGGAATAACTTCCTTTCCCAGTTATAAAGTACTTCATGGGCCTGTGGGTGCTTGGTTCATGAAGACTAATTATTTATTTAATGATGAAAATATATTGGAAGCAGTTGCAGAGCATACCGTTCCTTCTGAGAATCCTAAGAAGATAACTAAGCTTCTCTATTTAGCTGACCATCTAGAATTAGAGAAGAGAGATAGATATCCTGATGATATCTATAATCAAGTATGGGAATTTCTAGATCAGAAAGATGTTGATAAGGCTTTTGAGATGCTATTAAATTTCTGTAATTCTAAGAGACGAAGCAATGCTAGTTAATTTAAGTAGATTTGCAATAGGAATAGCTACTGGATTCGTATCAGTTCTTTCTGGTTCTGTATTATCGGATAAGAATGAGACTATAGAAAGTAGAGTTAGGACGGGGGGATATATTCTTATTAAGGACTTAGGTAATAAGAGTAAGCTTATTACCCCAGAGAATGAGAAGTGATGTCAGGAGCATGAAGGTAGGAAGTTTGGCTACTCTAAGTCAGGAACTATTGCCAAGTACTTCTCAGTCTGCGTTCTAAAGAATGATATTAGAAGCAAGCTAGTAGCCAGAGGTTACTCATTTATAGAAGATAGTACTCAAACTCAAATCAATAACGACAAGCACAAGGACTCATCCTATTACAAGCAATTCCTAGGAGTTGAGACAACCACAACCACCGATCAAAGTAAGCTTCTTGAAGCATGTAAGCGTCACTATGATCTATATGCAGATCTAAGTGAAGATACCTTTGCCTTCAGATCTACAGTTAGATACTGTACATATGATCCATCTAAGACTCAGTCAACCAGTCAGGTAAGTAAGTAGATAACTACCTACTTCTAAGGGACAGTACAGTACTTAATAACGTTCTCCAACTGCCAAGCAGGAGGATTACTTTGCCACTTTCCGCAGAAAGTTTTCAGTGCATCTTTATTATCAGCAACCAATAGCTTCCCTAAATCGAACTTATGCTTCTCAAAGATCTGGCCATACATTTCATCTGAATTGGAAGATTCAGAAACTAATTTATATCCTAAGTCCCTAGGAGCCACCCTTGGCCTAGATAATCACCATCCTACTCTACTAGCCGAGAAGGAGATACATGCTCCAAATATACAACATACTACTAAGTTAGAGCCTCTAAGGCAAGGCATATTGCTTCTTTAAAAGGAATTTTAAATTACTATAGGTAGGAAGAGAAGTATAGGTAAATTCTATTACGAAGCTTTAGTACATCAATTCTTAACATTAATAAAGTTACTATCCTTTAATCCCTGATTCACATCAATATCTAAATTAGCCTTCTCCTCACATTTCGTCTTGTAGTGCTCTTTAGCATCTGCACTACTCTTATCAGTAGATCAATTCTGGACGCTTCAAATATCTTGATCTTTATATTCACTAGTTTGTCCATCTTTTAAATTGGCCTTTCTATACACCTCTCAAGCAGCATTCCAAGCTGTACTATCATTACTTCCATCCTTTTTTAATAAAGTAACCTTACCTTCTTCCCCTATCAACTCAGATACAGTCTTAGGTCTTGCACAGTAGTTCTTAAAGTCTCTATATTCTTGGGAATCTGAATCAACCTTTAACCTAGACTTCTCTTCACACTTATTCTTGAATTCATCAAATGCATCATTTCCACTCCTCTTTGAACCCCATTCAGATAATCCCCAGATATCCTTATCTTTATATTCGCTTCCTGAAGCAGAGACCTTATGGGCATCTCTATATCTCTTCCAAGCTTCATTCCACTTCGCATTATCTTTATCGTTCTTAGTTAAAGGCTTTACAAAGGCTTCGCTCCTTATTAACTCAGATATTAGTTGCCCTTCTTTAGAAGAATTAGCTACCGCCAAATAAGCTCCTCCTGCACCAACAGCTCCAACTCCGCCCATTAGGCCTAGCATCTTCGGATCCATAATCTCCAAATATACAGAGGAAGCTAGAATAGCTCCTTGTATTTATTTGAAAAGTTAAGCTCTCCTTTTCAAAATCTCGATAATCGCTGCCCTCAGCATGGCTCTTTCAACAGCAGCAAAGTCTGCATTAGGAATAGGAACTGTAGGGGGAGTAGCTGGCTCCGCAATTGGAACCAATTACCTTCTTAATAAGGATCCCAGCATTCCAGAGCTCATTAAATCCAAAAATCCAGAGAAGAGATTACTGGATAAGAATTCATCTGCAGAAGCTTGAAAAGCAGCTTGGAAGGCTTATAGAGAGGCCAATAAGAATAAAGAGAAGGATATTTGATCTATTGAAGGATGGACAAAAGGGAATCCTGCGACGGATGAAGCAGCTCCCGAAGCTTTTAAGAAAGGGTGTGAATCCAAAATTGCAGGATCATCTGAGCTTTATGATGAAGTCGTTCTATATTGTACTAGAAAGACAGTATTAGCTGACTTAGTAGGAGACGATTCTAAGAGAAAGCTATTAACTAAGGTTGAAGGAGGAAATACGGCTGAATGAAAGGCTGTGTGAGAAGAGTATAAGAAGTCAGGAACTACCCATAATGGAAGTGGAGATGATGCTTGAAAGTTAACTGATTGGACTTCTGTTAGTTCAAAGCCGGAGGCTGCAAATACCTTTATGGATAAGTGTAAGGCGAATAGTGAGACAGAAGGATACGATACATCTGTTTCACTTTATCAACAGCTTCTTAAATACTGTACCACTGAGATCAAAGAATAGGAGTGACTGGACTATCTAAAGGGCTTGCAGGAGCAGCTGGTGCCGCTTCAGGAACTGGGGCATTGGCCTTTGGAATTTACAAATTAAGCCCTTCAAAAGAACTTAAGACTATCTCCTCCCTTCTTGATTCCAAAAAGAGGAAGTTAATTAAATCTCAAAATGGATCCGAAGAAGCTTGGAAGACTGCATGACAGGAATATCGAAAGAACTTCAATAACTCAAACACCAACCCTTTCTCCTTAACGTTAGCTAAGGGTACTTCTTCTGTAGCTTCTGAGAATGCTACACAAGAATTCATGGAGGCTTGTGAAGCTCAGGGAACTAAGAAGGTTAAGGATACTGAATCTAAGGATTATCAGTTATTCCTTAAGTATTGCACTAGAGATACTTTAATGTCAGATTTAGTTCTGGAGAATTCAAAGAGAAAGGCTTTAGTTAAGAAGGATAGTGAGTCTGAGGATGCTAATTGAAAAGCAGCTTGAGCTGAATATAAGAAGGAGAATACTAATACCGCTAATCAAATGGATCATTGGAAGCTTACTGATTGATCCACTAAGAATAGTGGAGATAAGGCTCCAGTGTCTTTTATGGATAGATGTGATAAGGAGTTAAAGCGTGCTTATCATGACACTGAAGGAGATGATTACAAGAAGGTAATATCTTGATGTACAGAGTCTTCTTAGATTAGTTAAGCTTCTGCCCTTCTATTCGTACTTTGGTAGAGAGTCTAGCTTATTGGTTTAGTACATCAATTCTTAACATTAATAAAGTTAGTATCCTCTAATCCTTTAGACACATCAATATCCAGACCCGCCTGAGTTTCACACTTAGTTTTGTAATTCTCTGTGGCTGTATTACTTTGTTTAGCAGTAGCTCAATCACCTATAGTTCAAGTATCTGAATCCTTATATTCATTATTCTTTCCCTCTTTAAGATTGGCCTTCCTGTATACTTCCCAAGCATTATTTCAAGCTGTTCCGTCACTATTGCCAGACTTACTTAATAGAGTAACCTTACCTTCTTCCCCTATCAACTCAGATACAGTCTTAGGTCTTGCGCAGTAGTTCTTAAAGTCTTTATATTCTTTGGATTCAGAATCAACCTTTAACTTAGATCTCTCTTCACACTTATTCTTGAACTCATCAAAAGCATTCTCTTGATCCTTCTTCTGTTCTCAATTGGGTATTCCTCATATATCTCCAGAGTTCTTATAAGTATCTCTATATCTCTTCCAAGCCTCATCCCACTTTGCATTATCTTTGGAATCCTTAGTTAAAGGCTTTACAAAGGCTTCGCTCCTTATTAACTCAGATATTAGTTGTCCTTCTTTAGAAGAATTAGTTACCGCCAAATAAGCCCCTCCGGCACCAACAGCCCCAACTCCGCCCATTAGGCCTAGCATCTTTGGATCCATAATCTCTAAATATACAGAGGAAGCTAGAATAGCTCTTTGTATTTATTTGAAAAGTTAAGCCCACCTTTTCAAAATCTCAATAATCGTCATCCTCAGCATGGCTCTTTCAACAGCAGCAAAGTCTGCATTAGGATTAGGAACTGTAGGGGGAGTGGCTGGCTCCGCAATTGGAGCCAATTACCTTCTTGATAAGGGGCCAAGTATTTCGGATCTCATTAAATCCAAAAATCCCGAGAAGAGATTGCTGGATAAGAATTCATCTGAAGAAGCTTGAAAAGCAGCTTGGAAGGCTTACAGAGAGGCCAATAAGAATAAAGAGAAGGATATTTGATCTATTGAAGGGTGAACAACGGGAGCTTCTAAGGATAGTGAAGAGGCACCAGATACATTCAAGCAGGGATGTGCATCCAGAATTAGAGGATCATCTAAGCTCTATGATGAAGTTATTAGTTATTGCACTAGAAAGACAATACTTGCTGATTTAGTTAAGGAGAGTTCTGGAAGGGCTTTACTGGCTAAGGAATCTGGAGGTGGTTCAGCAGCTTGAAAAGCTGTTTGGACTGAATATAAGAAGTCTGATACTACACATACTAATGGTAAGGATGCATGAAAGATAGATACTTGAAGCAGTATTCATTCTTCCGAGAATGCTCCTGATACCTTTATGGATAAATGTAAATCTAATAGCGAAGTAGAAGGGCACAACCCTGATTCTGAACTCTATAAACAGCTTTTGAAATACTGCACCACTGAGATTAAGGATTAGATGACTGGACTATCTAAAGGGCTTGCAGGAGCAGCCGGTGCCGCTTCAGGAACTGGGGCATTGGTCTTTGGAATTTACAAATTAAGCTCTTCAGAAGAACTTAAGACTATCTCCTCCCTTCTTGATTCCAAAAAGAGAAAGTTAATTAAATCTAACGATGGTTCTGAGGAGTCTTGAAAGTCTGCTTGACAGAAGTACAGGAGTGACTTTAATTCCTCAGATAAGAATCCTTTCTCTTTAACTTGAAGTAAAGGAACTTCCTCTGTATCTTCAGAGAATGCCACTCAAGCATTCATGGAGGCTTGTGAAGTTCAGGGATCTAAGAAAGTGAAGGATATTGAATCTGAGGATTACCAGTTATTCTTTAAATATTGCACTAGGAATACCCTAATGTCAGATTTGGTGGTTGAGAATCCTAGTAGAAAGGCTTTAGTAAAAGTGGCTAATGAGACTGAGGATTCTAAGTGGGTTGCAGTTTGGGAGGATTATAAAAAGGTAAATAAGGATAAGGCGAACCAAGCTGATCATTGGAAGCTTAGTGATTGACCCAACAAGAGTAGTGAAAATAAAGTTCCAGTTTCATTTATGACTCAGTGTGAAACGGAGCTAAAGAGGGAGTATTTTGATGTGGAGGGAGATGATTATAAGAAGGTAATATCTTGATGTACAGAGAGTGTCTCTCCCTAAGTTAGCTAAGCCTATTGCGGGATTGGCAGGATTATCTGCAGTTTCCGTAGGGGGAGTCTTGTTATATAAATCACCCACTCCAGAATTAGAAAAACCAGTTACTAGTTCCCTCCGTGATTTGCTATCAAAGAAGAATAAGGGGAAGAGGTTAATTTCCGAAAAGGAGGATCACTATTATTGAACTATCGGCTGGAAAGCTTATTTGTCTGATAATAAGGAAAGCAATCCTTGGGGTATTTCTGATTGATCTAAGAATAAAGCATTCGATCCAAAGCAGGAAGTTCCTACTTCCTTTATAGATTCTTGCTTAGAGAATAGCAAGAAGGAGATTGCAGAAGGGGATTCCCTTTATTCTCAAGTAATAAGATACTGCACCAGAAATACAACAGTCTCCGATTTAATTTTGGAGAATGCCTCAGGAAGGGACTTGATGGCTAAGGCTGAAGGATTTACCTATCCAAGTTGAAATACCGCTTTATCGGATTATAAGAAGGCTGTTGAGGTTACAGGAACTGATGTTTGGGGCATTAAGATACAAGATCCCCAAGCTTTAAACACTCTTATGGATAAATGTTCTGAGAAGTCTAGCTTTGAAACTGGGGATGTGGATTCCGAAGTTTATAAACAAGTACTATCTTGATGTACAGAAGCTAGTCAACCAGAACATACCTAAGAAGCTTTAGTACATCAATTTCTAACATTAACAAAGTTAGTATCCTTTAGCCCCTTAGATACATCGATATCTAAGGCCGCTTGAGATTCACACTTAGTTTTGTAATTCTCTGTAGCTGTCCCGTTGCTCTTGTCGCTGGATCATCCAGTAACTGTTCAAATATCAGTTTTATTGTATTCACTTGAGCTTCCACTCTTTAAATTGGAAGCCCTATATTTCTTCCATGCAGAATTTCAATGCTCACCATCGCCGGCTCCCGATTTACTCAGGAGAGTAACCCCATCATCTTCCCCTATTAATTCAGATATAGTTTTGGGTCTTGCGCAATAATTCTTAAAGTCCTGATAATCCTTAGAGATCGGATCCATCTTTAACTTAGACTTCTCTTCGCACTTATTCTTGAACTCATCAAAAGCATTCTCTTGTGTCTTCTGTTGTGCCCAATTAGATAGTCCTCATATATCTATCTCTTTATAGTTATTGGCACCTCCTGTGGAAGTTACCTTATGAGCATCTCTATATCTTTTTCAAGCATCATTCCATTTGGCATCATCTTTGTTTAAAGGCTTTACAAAGGCTTCTTTTTGGAGCAAATCAGCTGCAGACTTTTCCTCTTTAAAAGGATTGGTCATAGCTAGATAAGCTCCTCCCGCGCCAACAGCCCCAACTCCGCCCATCAGGCCTAGCATCTTCGGATCCATAATTTTCGAATATACAGAGGAAGGCTAAAGGGTTCTTTGTATTTATTTGAAAAGTTAAGCCCACCTTTTCAAAATCTCAATAATTGCCGACCCAACATGGCTCTTTCAACAGCTGCGAAATCAGCAATAGGATTAGGAACTGTAGGGGGAGTAACGGGCTCTGCTATCGGGGCAAATTATCTTCTTTCTAAGGATCCAAACATTCCAGAGCTCATTAAATCCAAAAATCCAGAGAAGAGATTACTGGATAAGAATTCATCTGCAGAAGCTTGAAAAGCAGCTTGGAAGGCTTATAGAGAGGCCAATAACTCTAAGGAGAAGGATATTTGATCTATTGAAGGTTGAAAAAAGGAAAGCTCGGTAGCTGATGCAGAAGCGCCCGAAGCTTTTAGGAAGGGGTGCGCATCCAGAATTGAAGGATCCTCTAAGCTCTATGATGAAGTTATTAGCTATTGCACTAGAAAGACAACATTAGCTGACCTAATTTCAGATGATTCTGGAAGAAGGTTATTAGTTAAGACGGATAAGGGGGACACTCCAGAATGAAAGGCCGTGTGGTCTGCATATAAGAAAGTCAATACTACCCAGAGTAAAGATAAGGACGAGTGGAAATTAGATAATTGAGAATCCGATAGCAAGAAGGAAGAGGCTTCTGACGCATTTATGGACAAGTGTAAGACTAATAGTGAAACAGAGGGATATGATCCCAACACCCCTCTTTACCAGCAGCTATTGAAATACTGCACTGTCGAAATTTCTAAGTAAATATGGCCGCATTATCCAAAGGAGCCATGGGGGCAGTTGGGGCTGCATCAGGAACCAGCTTAGCTGCTTTAGGAGCTTACAAATTCTTAATACAAGACGAATCTAAATCCATTACTTCACTTCTTGCTTCTAAGAATCCCAATAAAAGGAGGTTAGTTAAATCTGATTCAGGAGAGGAGTCCTCATGACAGGCATCGTGGTTGCAGTACAGAAAGGATTTTCATTCCGGAGATAAGAATCCTTTCTCTTTAACTTGAACTAAGGAAACTACCCCAGCTTCCACAAAAGCTCCCTCCGAATTCATGAGTGCTTGTGAAACTCAAGGAACTAAGATGGTTAAGGATGTGGAATCTCAGGATTATCAATTATTCCTTAAGTACTGTACTAGGGATACCTTAATGTCTGATCTGGTTTCTGAGAATCCTAGGAAACAGGCTTTAACTAAGGAGAATGCAGAGTCTTCTAATGCTGATTGGGTGGCTGTTTGAAAAGAATATAAGACAGCCAACCCTTATTCTGCGGGTCAGAAGGGTCAATGGGAACTTAGTGATTGAGAAGGCAAGCACAATAGTGAGAAAGTGCCTCTCTCCTTCATGACTAAATGTGAGTCAGAATTAAATAAGCCGTATTTCAATATTGAAGGTTCCGACTATAGGAGGGTAATTTCTTGATGCACAAAAGATGCTCCTACCTAAAGTCGTTAAGCCTGTTATAGGTTTAGCGGGATTATCTGCCGCAGGGGCAGGAGGAATGCTTCTTTACGGCTCTCCATCCCCTTCCTTTGAGAAGCCAGTAACCCATTCCTTTCGAGATTTAATGCTTTTAAAGCATAGAGGTAGGAGATTGATTTCCGGAAATGCCAATAGCAGTCACTGATTGTCTGGATGAAAGATCTATTTGGAGAGTAAAGAGAATAATCCTTGGAATCTTTCTAGTTGATCCCCAAATAATACGTGGTTTGAGAATGTGCCTAGTGACTTTATGAAAGCCTGTGAAGATAATAGTAAGAGAGATATGGGTGGCGAGAACGATCCCCTTTATGATCAAGTGATCAAATATTGCACTAGAAATACCACAGTTCTAGATTTGATTGATGAGAATGCTTCAGGAAGGGAGTTAATGGCTAAAGTTACAGGACTTAGTGATACTCATTGAAACGCAGCATTAAAGAGTTATAAGGATGAACTGGAGAAAACAAAGAGTGATGTTTGGGGTCTTAAAAAGGATGGTCAGAGTTCAGAAATTACAATGGATGCGTTTATGGATAAATGCTTAGAGGAGTCTAGTGCTGAGGCTTGAGATATAAGTTCTCCAACTTATACCAGAGTTTTATCTTGGTGTACTAAAGCAAAGCAGCAAGATGTTCAGGCTTAGCGTGTGGCTTTAAGATCTTTCCTTCCCAATCTACTCTTAGGTGTACCTCCAGTAGCGGTCTGTTCCTTTTTATTAATAAATCACACATCAAAAGAAAGCCCTCTCGATCTTTTAACCAAGAAGATTGAAGATAAGGAGGAGAAAGCTCCTGAATCTAAGGATGAGGGGGATCAGAAAGGGAAAGATGCGGAAGCTAAAGGTTCAGATGGCGGAACATCAAATGATGGTGATCCTAAGGGTCAGGAGCAGGGGGCTGAAGGAACTCAAGCACAGCAATCACCTACCCCAGAAGCTTCCGGCTCTGGAGTTCAAGGTGGGGAGGGTCAAGAAGCAACTGTCACAGGCGCTGTTACTTCCACAGGTTCTGGAGGTAAATTTGGAGGGATATTCTCTGATCTTTTAGAGCTTTAATATGGCTCTTTCAACAGCTGCGAAATCAGCAATAGGATTAGGAGCTGTAGGGGGAGTTACAGGCTCCGCTATTGGAGCTAATTACCTCTTCAATAAGGGTTTAAGCATTAGGGAACTCATTAAATCCAAAAATCCGGAGAAGAGATTGCTGAATGAGAAGTCTTCTGACGCTTCCTGAAAAGCAGCTTGGAAGGCATATAGGAGTGCAAATAAGGATAGAGAGAAAGATATTTGATCTGTTGTTGGGTGAAAGAAGGGGGAACCGACAGAAGATGAAGTAGCTCCCGAAGCTTTTAAGAAGGGATGTGAATCCAGAATTGAGGGATCATCTAAGTTCTATGATGAAGTTATTAGCTACTGCACTAGAAAGACAACATTAGCTGACTTAGTATCAGACGATTCTAGAAGGACTTTATTAGTTAAGGTTACTGGAGGAAATTCCTCAGAGTGAAAAGCTGTGTGAGCTGAATATAAGAAATCTGATTCTACGAAAGCTAGTGGAAAGGACGCTTGAAAATTATCAAACTGACCCACCGATAGCCAAAAGGAAGAGGCTCCCGATGTATTTATGGAGAAGTGTAAGACTAATAGTGAGACGGAAGGATACGATGTTAATTCCGATCTTTACAAGCAGTTATTGAAATACTGTACTGTAGAGACTTCCGAATAGACATGACTACTTTATCTAAGATTGGGGTAGTAGGCGCTTCTTCTGGAGCTGGATTAGCTGCTTTGGGGGCTTATAAATTTGGCTCCTCCGAAGAGCTTAAAACCATTTCATCCCTCTTATCCTCAAAGAACAAAGATAAGAGGAAGTTGGTTAAGTCTACTGATGGAGCTGAGGATTCTTGGAAGAAGGTTTGAAAAGCATACAGAGAGAATTTCAATAGCACCGGAAAGGATCCTTTCTCTCTTTCCTTAACTAAAGGAACCTCTCCAGTGAATCTAGATAATGCCACCCAAGCATTCATGGGTGCTTGTGAAACGCAGGAAACTAAGAAGGTTAAGGATTCTAAGTCCGAGGATTATCAATTATTCCTGAAGTACTGTACTAGAGATACATTGATGTCTGATTTGGTTAAAGAGAGTGGGAGGAAGGCTCTAGTTAAGAGCAACACTGAATCTAGTGATGCTAAGTGGGTGAAGGTATGGGGAGAGTACAAGAAGCACAATACTGTTAAGACTGCCCAATCAGATCATTGAAAGCTTGATGATTGGGCTAATAAGAGTAGTGTAAATACAGTTCCTGTCTCTTTTATGAATAAGTGTGATTCAGAATTAAATAGGACTTACTACGATGCCAATGGAGATGATTTTAAGAAGGTAATGAGTTGGTGCGCAGAGGAGTTATCTATGCAGGTTTAGTACATCAATTCTTAACATTCACAAAGTTAGTATCCGACAATCCTTTAGTTAAATCAATATCCATATTTGCTTGCTTCTCACATGCATCTTTGTAATGGGAAGTAGCTACATCATTGCTTTTAGCACTAGTCCAATCTTGAATCTTTCAAGTATCAGTATTTGCGTCTGTCGCACTGGTGTTGGCAGCTTTATACTTCTTCCAAGCGTCATTCCATTGGGTATCTTCCCCAGATCCAGTTTTACTTAAGAGAGTAACTCCACTATCTTCTCCTATTAATTCAGATACAGTCTTAGGTCTGGCGCAGTAATTCTTGAAGTCTTTATATTCTTGAGATTCCTTATCAACTCTTAACTTAGATCTAGTTTCACACTCATTCTTGAACCCCTCAAAAGCACTATCTTGACTCTTCTTCTGAGTTCATTCCGATAATCCCCATATATCCTTTTCTTTATATGAATCAGGCGAAGAAGAGACTTTGTGAGCTTCCTTATATCTCTTTCATGCCTCGTTTCACTTAGCATCATCTTTAGTTAAAGGCTTTACAAAGGCTTCGCTTTTGATTAGCTCAGATGTCAACTCCCCTTTCTCCCCAAAAGGATTAGCAACCGCCAAATAAGCTCCCCCTGCACCAGCGGCTCCAACTCCGCCCATCAATCCCAACAACTTTGGATCCATAATTTCTAAATATACAAAGGAAGAATTTGACTGCCATTGTATTTATTTGAAAAGTTAAGCACCCATAAGTAAAACCTCGATAATCGAATTTTCTTGATCATGGCTCTATCTACAGCAGCAAAGTCCGCAATAGGGTTAGGCACTGCCGGAGGCGTGGCTAGTTCTGCTGCCGGTATTAATTACCTCATTACTAGTAAGGGATTTAGCATTTCAGAACTGGTTAAGTCTAAGAGCCCAAATAAGAGAAAGTTAATTAAGTCTTCCAACGGATCGGAGGATGCTTGACAGAAGTCTTGGAAGGCATACAGAGAGGAATTCAATAATTCAAATAAGAATCCCTTCTCTCTGGTCTTAACTAAGGGAACTGTAACTTCCACCAATGCTACTCAAGAATTCATGAGTGCATGTGAAACTTGGGAATCTAGGAATGTTAAGAGTACTGAAGATGAGGATTACAAGGTATTTCTGAAATACTGTACTAGAAATACCTTGATGTCTGACTTGGTCTCTGAGAATCCGAGAAGGAAAGCTTTAACTAAGTCTGATACGGAAAGTAATGCCCAAGGGTGGAAAGATGCTTGGGCTGATTATAAGAAAAAGAATCCTTATGTTCAAGATCGGAAGGGGGTTTGAGATTTAAGTGATTGAAGCACCAAACATAATCAGGATAATGCTCCAGTTACTTTCATGACTAGATGTGACACAGAACTAAAGAGGGAGTATTATGATATTGAGGGAGAGGATTACAATAGGGTAATATCTTGATGTACTGAAAATAGTTAATTGGGCTCTCTGTGGCTTCAAAGTCTCTTCTTTCTAATCTACTTCTAGGAATACCTCCTTTAGCCGTCTGCTCTTTTCTATTAATAAATAAGAAGGAGAGTGAGAGTCCCTTAGATCTCCTCACTAAGAAGACAGAAGAGAAGAAGGATAAGACTGAGGAATCTAAAGATAAGAGCGACGGAAAGGGAGATCAAGAAGCTAAAGGTTCTGAAGAAGGTAAAGCGAAGGCCGATGAGGGATCCCTGCAAGGAACTCCTGAGGGCTCTGGAAGTTCAGAACCTAAAGCTAGCGAAGGAGAAGGAACTGGAACACGAGGAGTCCAAGGACAAGAATCACAGGTTACAGGAGTAGCGAGTGCAGGTTGTGGATGTAACGGTTGGGGAGGTGTGTTTTCCGACTTCTTTGATTAGAACTTAGATTCAGGAGTTAAACAGAATTCCTTAACTTTATAGAAGAGTCCGTAGCTGGAAGGTATATAGGGCAATATAAAGTTATCTTTACATCATCCCACTAAGTCTTCAAATTTCTGATTTCTACTTAATATTCCTTGCTTTATAGCCCTCTCTTCATACTTATTAAATATCATCTCCTTCTTATTCATATCTAAAGGAATACCATCTATACTCTGAGTATTAGGAGCCTCTAATAGAGCTGCCTTTATATTGAGAGTACAATACCTCTTCAAATCATTGAATATAGAAGGATCATATTTGCTCTTCAGTTGGACATTACATCAGTGCTTTAGTAAGTAAGCTCCTTCATTATCGGTGGAGCTTTCCGTGATATTGGGAATTAACCTGATTAATTCTTCCTTATTATCAACAAAGACTTCTCTCCATCTAATGAACTGATCCCTTTTGACTTCGAATAGAGTCTTGTAATTTAAGGACTCTAACTTAGCCCTATTAGTTGGATATGTAATAACAGATCCAATGGTCTTTATCGTTATGCCAGATACTAGAGTGAATAGGGCAGAAGCACTTATAGATTTAACAATGCTAGAGCCCATAAATAGAGGGGACTTTGTCCCCTTTTAAAAAAAGAAGTGCTAATCTACCTTAAGTGCTAATTTAATCTTCCCTGTTACTGGCTAGATGTTAAATTGACCGTTTCTTAAAAGACTTCTATTTATAGGATCTTTAACCTCTTTATCTACAGTACCTCTGGTACTTATTAGTAAGTTTAGCGCCCTAGGAAGAGAGCATTATATATCTGATTTTAAGAAGGATCTGCGTTTAATTGGTAACAAGTATTCAGAGAAATTTGGGATTGCAGAATTTGCTAAAGAAGCTCTTAGTGCAGAGGAGATGCAACCCTCTATATATGAGATCTTTGCTAGGGATATCCTAGGAAGGTATCTAGAGAAGACTACTATTGAATCCCTAAAGAAGGAATATTCAGCCTTCGTTAGGGAAGAGCAAAAGGACTTTGATAGTCTTCTGAAGAGCACTAGTGAGAGACATACTAGTGGTCAACCCGCTATCAACAGGATCCTAGATGAGAATGGAGGTAGCAGGGAGAGTATGAAGAGAAGGATTCTTAATAAGAAGTCCTATGATCTTCTTAAGAAGCAAATACTTAACTTTACTAAGGATAACTTCACTCTTAATAAGAATGCCTCAGACAACCCCAGAACTCACTTCATAAGAAACTCACACTTCTTCTCTAAATCAGAACTCCTAGATAAGAGTAACTGACAGCACATAGGACTTTATCCAACTCTTTTTGATGAAGGATTTGTAGCGGATCAGGAATCCTTCCAAAAAGAGAAGTTTGAGTTCCTTAGATATGCCTGAGAGAAGTGATTCACTGAAGTTAAGCCCTTCTATGCATGGATGTCTCTATGGAAGTACAAAGCTGATGCTACCCAGTCAGAGCTTGAACAGGTATATGACAAGAGTAAATTAAATGGAGATTTCCCTAAGAAGGCCTCCTATGAGTTCCCCCTATTCGATTCCGATGATAGTAAGAAACAAAGTACTGCCACCAAGTTCGATAAGTTTTGAAAGAATATAGTTAGCAAGGGTAACTCCTTCAGATCAGTTCCTAAGAGCTATACAGATGATAGCTCCACTTCAATTTATGTGGAGGGAGCTAATATGTATGATCAGCTCTATATTAAATTTGCAGCTGCAGTTAACTACAAGTACTCTAAGCTTTTAAATTCCTCATTTAAAGATAGCAAGATAAATGAAGTTGAGAAGAGCAAGAACCCATCTCTCACATCTCATCCATTAGATTTATTCTCCAAGACCAACTCCACCAACTCTCAAGCATATCTAAAAGTTAATAAAGATATAGTTAAACAGCAACAGCAACAGCAACAGCAACAGCAACAGCATGAGGAGTTCTCTGATGCTGTTGAAGTTAAGGATACTCCTTGGATCTTTATAAGGAACCAAGCAGGAATACATGGAATAGCTCTAGATAGCCATCACCTTAATAATCCGAATCCTAAAGATATATTCAACCACTTTAACTTCAGAACTCTCCAAGCTCTAAATAATGGATCCCTTAAATTTGATGACGTTCTCGACTTGAATGCAGAACAGCCTATTAATTCCTTTAAGACTTGGATTAGTAAGAGCTTTGATAGGATGCTCCTATCCTATGTTCTAGATAGACCGCTTAGTGACTTCTCTAAATATAAAGATCCGGATATAGCTGCTTTCAAAGAGGTATTCGAGAAGAGGGAGAATCTCTTCTATCTTTCTGAGAAATGGAAGAAGATACTACTCCTTAGAAAATCTCTAATTGGAGAATATGCAAGATTTGGATGAGAGGTTTCCTCTTCCTCTTTCGATAAGACCGATAAGAAACACGGACTAGCTAGTCCAATTCCTTATCCAATTACAGTATCCAACTCCAACGAGGAAGTAGTCTTCAAGGAGTTGGAGAAGTTGTTCGATGTTAATTTTTACGAGAACAACATTGTAGGTACTGGATTACTAGATAAGTTCTCTAAATCCAATGCCACATATGAAGGAGTTTTGAATAAGTGAATAAACGAGCGCAATCTCTCTGCCAATGTGGGCAGAAGTGACTTCTTACAAAGTGATCGTATATTCACTAACAACTTCCTAGTTAATGAAGTAGTAGATACCTTCCTAGACAAGGGAGAGTCATTTAAGCAAATGCTATTTAAGTATGAGCTTAAGAATAACTACTTAGGTAAGTCCTTCTTTGGGTCGAATGGATACATCAATGTAGGAGATCAGTCACTACTGATAAAGGATCCTAATACTTCTTCCACTTCTTCAGACGAACAAAACTTCTTAGATAAGACTGATGGATTGGCCAATTCAGTCAATGTAACTAAGTTAACTAAAGATATGAATGAGATGGTTCAGAGATTCTACTACGGCCAACATTACCTAAAAGCTGCAGAAAGTAATCCATTAGGTATTCTTCGTTATGGATCTGAAGTTCTTAAAGAGATTTCCGATTCCGATTCCGCAAGCCACGGGAAATCCCAGTTTAGAAAGAAACTGGAAGAAGAGCTATTGAAGTCCGCCCAAGGAGCCTTTGAGAAGCACTATTTCCTAAATGGGCCTCAAGCCAAAGAAGCTCACCTTCAATTCTTAACCACTCTTACTTATCTAGTTAAGGACGACTTTAAGAACTTCATGAGTCTTATGAAGTCTGTAGTTACCCCTAAGAGCGATGCTTATTTCTTGTGAGAGAATATAGATAATAGAGCTCCTTCCAAACTTAAGACTGGAAAGAACTTCCTAGATAATCCTTTCTTAAGACCTAGTGGATTTAAACTTGAATCGAACTCGAACAAGGATATTGGAAACTTCTACAACTACCTAAAGTCCCACTTCTCTCCCTATAAGAAGTCATCAGCACAAGCACAAGCACAAGCACAAGCACAAGCACAAGCACAAGCACAACATAATAAGCACTTCTATAAAGGCTTACTAGTCCTAAATACCTCTCACGGATGAGCAAGTACTGGAGTTGCTTCAGAAGACAGAGAGAAGTTCGTATCCGAGACTCTTTATAATTTTGGGACTTCCAGAGAGGAACTAAATAAATACGTATTAAGCATCAGCACAGAAGAGGACTACAAGGAGATAGTAGAGAAGATTAAGAAGATACTCAAAGACAGCAAAGACAAACTAGCCCCACTAGACCTTAATACCATTTACTTTAGCGATAACAATAGCGGTTACAGAGTTCTAACTCTCGATGAGAAGAAGAATCTTCTGTCTGCAATTGTTAATTCCGTGAAGACCAATATTACTGATGGGAAAATTGAGAAGAGTAAATACAAAGATACATTCCTTGTAGACCCAGATAGTAACTTCCATCCTATAGAGAAAAAGCATTCAGAGCCAAGTTCAGAGAAAGAGGAAGTGATTAAGGAACAGGATCACTTGAAACAACACTTAAAGGATAAGAAGGTAGATGATAAGGATGATGGAATGACAGATGGAAGGTACATTGCAATTCAAGTAAGTAGTTCTGTATTCTCTAATTTTGAGAACTTCAAGCAGTACGTAAATGAGAATTTATCTAGAGAAGTGTTCTGGAAATGAGTAATAGATGTAGCTCTTAAGAAGGAGGTTCAAGAGATAGCTGTTAAAGATCTGGAAGGTAGTGCTGATAAGCAGAAGTCATTTGATAAGAAATGGAAGGAAAGTGCTACTTATAGATATGCTGTTTAGATCTTATGTGCAGTCAAGGTAGTTGTGTATTTTGCGATATAGCCAAAGATTTACCTAATAGCACATCTATCATGGAATCTGAGCATGCATTTGCTCTACCAGATCATAAACCTATAACTAAAGGGCATACTCTTATCATTACTAAGAAGCACTTTGAGAACTTCATGGAAGTAGAGGATGAGCATATTAAGGATGTATCCATTCTCGCTAAGAAGACTGTTAAGAAGTTAATGGAACTACATCCTGATATTCAAGGGGTGAATTATGTGTCTAATCAAGGGGCTAAGGCGAAACAAGTCGTTTTTCATTTTCACTTACATATAATTCCAAGGTATTAAGGGTATTGGTATGTCTGATAATTCCAAGAAAAAGGAGAAAGATTACATCAAGGAAATCAAGCTAAAGATTCCCGAGTCTCTTTATCGAGCTTTGGAAAGACAGTTAGCCGCGATTAAGAGATCTCAAATAGCTAAATTTGAAAAGGTGAATACTGTGGATGAATTTGTTTCCGAATTCCTTCAAACTTTGAAAGTAACTGAGGAGGAGTTTGAAGAAATGAAGGAGAAGTTTGGAGCTGCTTTCGGGGATCTTGAAAGAAAGCAACGTATTATTAAAGAGATCTTCTCATCTTTCTCTAAAGACTGAGAAGGTTTTATGCCTGATGATGTGGATTTAGCTGATGAAGAGGAGGAAAGGAGAAGAAAGAGAGCTAAAGTCGCAAAAGAGAAGAAGAATTAGCATTCAGTCATTTCTTTAACGAAAGAGAGAGTACCGAATTTGCTAACCTCCATCAGGTTTCCCCTATCCGCGTTAACGATATTATTTTTTTTACTAGATAGTCCTGTTCAGGTTTCGATAGGAGGTAACTTTACTTTATTTCACTTATTAGGAGGTTTCTGTTTTGTAGTATCTGTCTTTACAGATTTCCTAGATGGCTATCTAGCTAGGAAATGAGATGCTGTTTCCGGATTCGGAAAGATATTTGATCCCTTAGCTGATAAGCTCTTAATTAATGGGACTATGCTTGTTTTCTGGTGGAGGGGATATATTCTTTCAGTCCTGACATGAACTCTTATTAGTAGGGATATCCTTATGGATTTAATAAGGCTGGTATTCTATAAGAAACGTAAGATTATTGCGGCCATCAAAACAGCTAAATATAAGACTGCAACAGAGATGTTGGGGCTAGTAGTATTAATCTTTTGCTTCCCCAAAACCAATACCACTTTATCCTTGTCATCCTTAGTAACAGGAAGCTTCTGAGGAAGCCAAGGACTTCTATTTATAGCTACTATCTTCTCCCTTATGTCCTTCTGACAATACATAGAGAAGTTAAGAGAGAAGGCAGATGGGTAATACCCCCCTTTACCTCCTTATCACCTCAGGATTCACAGTAATCCTTCTAGCTATTCTAAATTTACATAGGAGAATACCTAATAAGAGACCTAGAAAGATTCGACTTAAGAGGATACATAAGGACTTAGCTTTATCTGAATATGAATCCTTTGTATTCCAGCTCTCTTATTCTATGAAGTATCTATCGGATAATAGCATTGGTGCTTTAGTAGTTATAGAGAATAGGGATAATCTGCAGAAGTACGTTATCTTAGGATACGAAGTTAAGGCTAAGTTAACTGCAGAATTCTTAACTACAGTCTTTGGTAATAAGAAATCAGCACTTCATGACGGAGGGGTAATTATTCGTAACTTTGATATAGTCTCCGTATCCTCCTACTTCCCTGTAACTCAATCCAATATGGTCTCAACTTTTGGAGCTAGACATAGGGCAGCTTCAGGGCTTACTGAGACTTCTGATGCTATCGCCCTAATAGTTTCAGAAACTACTGGTAATATCTCCTATAGCCAAGGAGGGAAGATATTCGAAATAGAGAAAGATAACTTGGATGCTATTTGTGAGAAGTTATTTCAAGTTCTTAGCTTTTATATAGATTAAAATAAGTCCCTATATCTATGAGCTCGTCCCGTGCCGCGAAACAAGCTAAGTTATGAGGGTTTATATGAACGTCAACTAGAGTCTTTAACTCAGAAAGTATTCTCCCTTTACGATAGTAAAAACGACGCAGGAATAAAGAGTCAGATACGTAACCAGCCCCTTAACCTATTAGTTGAAGCCATAGAGAAGATAGATGATATTGATTTAGCTGTTAGATTCATAGTAGCTTCCTATCGTATAAAGATGGGAGAGCTATTCCTCTCCTTCACTGAATCCAATAAGATCAAGATTCTCTCTAAGCTAAATTCAGCAGTATTATCTCAACTTCTTAACGACTTAAACTCCGACGACGTTTACGAGATCCTAAATATAGTCCCCTCCACTCTACAGAAGAAGATACTACTTAACTCTTCCAGAAGTCTTAAGCTAGAAATCAAGGAGCTTAAGAGCTTCGACTTTGGGCATGTCGGAAGTATTATGAACAATACTTTCGTTACCTTCGTTGAAGGTATGAATATTGGGGAAGCCATTAACTTCCTACACATTAACAAGGATGCTTTCGATATAGGGGAAGAGATATTTGTTACTAATACAGATGATGAGATTGTTGGATTTGTAAGAACTAAGAACCTCCTATTCCATAGAGAATCGGAGAGTATTTCGGAAGTAATAGAGAAGTCCTACTTCTCTGTAGGGGTATCGGAGGGTATAGAGGAAGTTATTGACTTATTTAAGAAGTATAGCCCTAGTACAGTAGCAGTCATAGATGAGAATAGTAAGTTAGTAGGGATAGTTAATAGCAGTGACGTAATTCCTGAGATCATAGATAACAATATGGAGGATGTCTATCACTTCTACGGGATTAGGGATACCTACAAGACCTACCTTAATAGTGATGTTATGGAGATTGTTAAGTCTAGGATCTTCTGCTTAATAATTACCCTATTAGCTGCCACAGTTACCACTTATGCAATTGATAAATTCGAAACTCTAGGAGTCTCTTGGACTGCAGGTATCTCTTCTGCCATATTAGTTCCCATTATCCCTATCATTACAGATATGTGTGGGAATACTGGATCCCAGACTACAGCCACCATAATTCAAGCTGTAGCTTCTGGGGAAGTAAAGGATAGGGATATATGGAAGGTAATTAGGAAGGAATTAAAGGTAGCTCTAGTGATAGGACTAGTCCTTGCTCTCTTTAACTTCTGTCGACTAATTATCTATTACACAATGGTACCTATAGACTCCTCTAAGTTCCACTTACAAGATACCAGTACCAGTACCAGTACCAGTAGCATCACAGCCAAAGACAAATTATTCTTAGTGGGGATGGTAGGAGCCTTTAGCTCCTCCATCTCCCTATTCCTAGTAGTCCTATGCTCTAAATTCTTTGGAGTATTAATTCCCTTTATGGCTATCCGATTTAACTACGATCCGGCTTCTATATCAGCTCCAGTACTAACAACAATACTAGATACAGTATCCTCAGTTATATTCTTCGGAATTGGGGTGATGTTCTTGAACTGAACTATATCTCCTATATTTGGTATGAATGTATCTAACGGGAAATTAACGGGGAAATAAAATGGCGGAAACTACGGGATTCGAACCCATGCACAAAAAATCTTTGTCTAACACATTAGCAGTGTGTCCCCTTGAGCCTCTTGGGTAAGTTTCCAAGATTTTCTATTTTAATTAGCTTTTTAAATTATAACTCCTTATTTATGAAAAAGCTAGTTAACTAATTTACGGACATTAAAATTTTCCCCCCATGAACTTCTCCAAGCGAATCCCTTTTCTCCTATTCCCCGGAGGTTTCTTGGGATTCACCTTCACGGGAATGGATGATGATGTTCCCACACTTATATTAACCGAAGAAGAGAAGGCTACGTTAGAGCAACAGATATCTGAATTCTTAAAGATAGCGGGAACCAGTAAGGGAGCCAAGGAATTAATAGAAGGTTATTTAAAGACTACAGTTGGAGCTAAAGTCTTTGCCCAGAAGCTCACAGAACATTTCCTAGTTAAATTCATAGATACCTTTACTCCCACGTCTTCCTCTTCCTCTTCCTCTTCCTCTTCCTCTTCCTCAGCCATAAAGGACAGATTAAAGAACAAGCTTCTACACCTTAGGAATAGCGCATCTAGCGAAATAGATGAGAATAAGGTATTTGCTGGGAATGAGACTCTCAAGAAGGAGTACACAGTCCTATCTAGGATTAAACCAGTCTTCCAAGAAGTACTTAGAGACGTACTAACCTCTTCCCTATCTTCCCTATCTTCCCAGAATAGCTCTGGTAGCGATGAGAAGTTATTGGTTAATAATTCGGATCCTGACTCTTGAAATAAGAAACTTGCTGAGTTTTGAGAACACGTATTTGATGATTATGTAACCTATGAGAAGCCAATTCCTTTTAAGAAGGTAACGTGGAAGTATGATAGTGCCGACAAGACAAATGAAATAAGAGCTCTATTCGATGGTTCACAAATACCGACTGGAACAACACTTCCCTCATCGGCCAGTTACTTCTTCCCCTTTGTTTCTGATGCCACACACACTAAATTTAAGAGCTTTATTGATAAGCATAAACAGAAACAACTGTTGTCACAGTCACAGTCACAGGATCTTTCCCAATACTCGGATGAAAGTAAAACTGATTTCATAGCTCCTATTTCGGGAATAGCGAGCATTGCAGATTCCTCCCAAGAGGCAATTGCGATCTTAGAATTAGCTCAATATTTCTCTAGCGAGATACTTGTCAAAACCCACAAAACCCCACATGAGATAGCCCCACAGGGACTATCTACCTATAATGGTTATGGTAGAGATTATGGTAAGACTCAGAAATTTAGACTACTAGAGGCCTCTTCCTCTTCCTCTTCCGATGAGAATAAAGAGAATAACTGTTCTAAAGAGAGTGACAAGGATGGATCTGTACCGGTATTAACTTCCGAGAAGCTAAACGAGAAGAAATTACATGAGATTTTTTGCATCGCCAAAGGAAGCAGTTGATTTGACACCGGTAAAGAGCTAGGAGATTTCTTTTATTTAAAAGAAAAAGAAAACCAAGAAAACCAAGAAAACCAAGAAAACCAAGAAAAACACTGAATCATCTTCCGAGACAAAAAGGGAATACACGGAGTCTCATTAGACACTACATTACTTTCCAAGCTTCAAACTCAAACTGCGAAAGATTCGTGGAAGAAAGAGTGGAAGAAGCGAATTCTGGAGCTGAAGGACTCCCCCAACTTCAACTTACAAAGAGCTCTAGAACACCATCTAGATATTCACTTTGATAGATTAGTTCTTGGTTATTGAGAGTCATTTCATTCCTCTTCCTCTTCCTCTTCCTCTTCCTCTTCCTCTTCCTCTTCCTCTTCCTCTTCCTCTTCCTCTTCCTCGTACAAGTTTAAAAATGTTGCTTCTCCTTTAAGCAAGCTCCTTCTTAAGGATTATTACAGCAGTAAATTAGTTGCTTTAAGAGAGAAGCTTTTCAAGGATTATGAGGAGGCTTTCAGAAGTAATTTAATTAAGGATGGGGGTAAATTTAAGCTCCATCCCAAGCTGGCTTTTGCAGGTAGATTTCCTTACAAGCTTTCCGACTTAAATTGACACTTTGGAGGAACCAATAGACAGTCTATTCTTTCGGATATCGATCCATTAACTAAACACCTAGAACTCTCTCTTTATCTGAATTTCATGCCAGAAGAGAAGTCTGATAACGATTCTATAGGCCAGATCTCTTCAGCTTTTAAAAACTATGAAAGTCAATTGTCTAGCTTGTTTAGCAAATCAACATCAACAAAGACGCATGATAGCAAACAGTATTTCACTTTTGATTCAGATGAAGTGAAACAAGCTGCTACTGCAGGTTCATCCTCCGAAGTCTCCGAAGGGGAGATTTTGAATAGCCTTTTGATTTCTATTCTGAAAGATAAGGGGCTCGCTGATGTGATTATGCAGGAGAAGTTGAGCACACAATCATCCTATTTTGATTTAAAGACATGGAGATTTCAGCAGCAGCAGCAGCAAATAACAGGTAACTCTACAAAAGACCTATTTAAATCCGATTCATCCGATTCATCCGATTCATCCGATTCATCCGATTCATCCGATCAGCTATTCGATATTTTAGTTAAGAACTACTTATTAGAATCTCATGCTGCCGGCATAGAGTCTTCAAGTGTTAATCGATTCCTATTACAAGAAAAGTTAAAGTTAAATCAGCCCAAGGCTTCTCTGGAATCTCTGGATAAGAGCTTAAATTACAAACTATCCACTTACGGAACCGATTCCTTAACGGCTAGATCCACACTGTTAGAGACTTATACCATTAATTATCTAGCGGATAATTCTCTAGAGAAATTTAGACTACATCTTCGAGACACTCTTCCTAAGAACTCCTTTTCAGCCTTTTTATTCTCCAAGAAGTATGCTGCAGATGGGCTATGTGCCCCAGAAGGATCTAATCCTACTTCTACTGATGCTGGTTATCTTAAATATGAGGATTCGAAGTTTATTAGAAATCCATTAGTAGATAGAAATGCTAAGGTCGAGAAGGAGTATGTCTGTGCTGTAAGTAAAGAGGATTTAAATTGATCCAGCACCTTCTTGGAAGGGGGTTCATCAGTACAAAAGATGGTTGGATATAAAGGATTGGTAAGTGGAGATTGGAAGACTCACTTCTCCGAGGATGTAGTTAAGTTAATAGAAGCTAAGAGTTCCTATTGGAGTGATGCTACTTCCTTAAATGAATATATAGATAACGGTATTAAGTCTTCCGCTCAGATGGATGGGCTTATTGAAAAGCTTAAATCCATCTTCCCGACTCACGACTGAAACACTGTAAGCTTAAGCAATGCTTCATACAGATTTGATTGAAGATCCGATAACAGACATGATTTAAATAAGCTTTCCAGAGACCTAGAAGCCAGAAGGAAGGGTCTGAAAGACTATATTAATAGAACCAACCTTCCCTTTAAGTCCTTCCATGGTTGATTAAGAGATGATAAGGGAGGCTATTTAGTTCAGGACTCTAAGGGAGATAAGTACTCTGTATTCTTATCTCAAATTAAATATGATGATGTTTCTACTCCCGAGAAGTGAAAGGCTTATCTAAAGACTATTAATGCAGATTTAATAATTAGAGAATTAGTAAGGGCTTCTAAGAATCCTAAAGTTCAACATAAGGCAATATTTGATCAATTACTAGATAGTCAGAAAGGACTGGGAAGTATACAAACTGGGGATTACAGACTTAAAGAAGCACTTAACTATCAATGGTTCAGCAATGCACAATCATCTTAGTTAGATGCTTTTTACTAAGAGGATATTCTTCCTTTCTGGATTAACATCAGGAGGATATTGATTCTTTTATAACTCTTATGGAGGTTCTGGACTGGAGCTTGATGAGTTAGTATTAGCTGATATACGAAAGGCTACAGAATCCTTAAATAAGGTAAGCCTAAGTTCAGACTTAGATCCATATGCTTCTCAATCAAGCAGTCCCTTTGCCTACTCCCTCTTTGCCAGCAATCTAGATACCTTTACTAAGAAGCTCTACAATAACTTCTACGATTGAGTTCTATTCCAGTGGGCTGATAGCTTCTTATCATCAGAAAACTCCAATCATTATGCAATTCAAAAGAGAGCTATTTACAGTGAGCTTCTTAAGAGGAAGGAAGAATATAAGAAGTCTGATAAGCCTGAACCCAAGAATTGATCTCTTGTTAACTATATAACTTCTTCATCTAAGGACATATTAGAGAAGAGCTTTCAAGAAGTATTCCTGAATACTCTTCATATAAGTGGGGGAGAATTTAAGCACAATGGGGAATATGAGGCCGGAATAGTTGAATTCCAGAAGTTCCTATATGAGAAGTGGTGGGAAGTAGAGAAGCCAGTTCTTCTATGTACTAAGGACTGAGCTTACTCCTCTACCTTCTCTACTACCTTATATACGACAATAGAAGGTAAGGATAGTCCTCAAAGCAGTAACTTTAACTTCCCTGACATTGGTAACAGTGGTGACTTTTCTACATTTAAAAGCAATTTAAGCAATGGAGCTTGTACCGATTCCGATTACAAACTTTGGACTGTCTCTGAATTGGCAGAGCTTAAGGATGGATACAAGCTCTCTGCCATCCTACACCAATCTAATGGTCAAAGCAAGACTGCTCAGACTGCTCAGACTGCTCAGACTGATAGCAGCGACAGCGACAGCGAACAAGCACTTAAACTGTTTACGTCTTCCGACTCTTCCGACTCTTCCGCAAAATTCCCTATAAACTCAGGAGTATTTAACAATTCCTCCTCTCTAACAAGCGAAACGAGCATAGTCTCCCACAAGGACTTTAAGGTTAAGGAAGACGGAACAGGAACATATTCTAGGAATCACTCAGGCTTTTCTTTCTTCTATAGGAATACTAAGGAGCATTCAGATATCAAGAATACCCTTCTTCAGAATCAGAATAAGTTCACCCAAGTTAAGTTAGTTGAAGAATTAAAGAAGTTCTTCAAGAGTAGATCTGGAGAGATCATTGCTAGTTTCCTAAGCAATAGAAATACTGCTTTATTTGGTAGCCCTCTAAGCGATAAGTTCTCCGCGATGCTTAGGGATGCTACCAACTTCTCTGAGCAGTTAAGGAAGAATGGGGAGATGTGGAAGATGCTCTCCAGCTTCTCCAGTACCTTTAAGGAGAATATAAATGTAGAGTGAGAAAACTCCCAAAACTCCCAAAACTCCATGGTTCCTAAAAAGAACCATGGGCTAGCAACTCCAATTCTTTTCAAACGGAACTTCGATAGTAAGACTGCTCTCTCTGAATCTAAATGACTTGATACTATTCAGGAAGGGAATGATGGTAACTATCCAGATCTAACTAAACACTTGTTCACAGGCTGGAATAAGAAAGAGGAGCTTTATGAGAGATCTTTGAAGCTTAGAAAGTCCATAGCGGAATTAATTAATGCTTCTAAGGTAAGTAATGCCACTTTGGGAGATGGTATCTTCTTCAATGACTATGTATTGGATAATGTGTTCTTTGACTTTAAGAAGGATGAGAAGTTATTTAGAGATACCATTAAGAACATAGCCATTCTAAATGCTCTTGGATTTAATTGGTTCAAGAACGATTTAGATGGCTTTGCTAAGAGATTACTTAGCCATGCAGGATTACAGAATGTTGATCAATCAGGAATCCAAGACTCAGTAAGAGAATCAGTTATTGATGTCTTCTATGGAAATAGCTATCAGAAAGAGGCTCCAGAAGACAGGCTTAATTATGGAGGTTACAAGTATGAAAAGGAATTTGATGCATCTGCATCTAAATTCTGTGCAAGGAAATTAAAGAATGACAAAGGCACCCCTAAAGAGGAGATTAGTGGATCTTGTACTAAGGTACATGTCAATAGGAAGAATTACAGACAGAAGTTAGTTAACTACTGACTATTGAAGAATTACTTCTTTAATAGTCATGGTTATGAAGTTAGCTCTAAGGAAAGCTCCCAATATATTCATTTCTTATATTCCATCTATTGATTAGTTAATCAGAACTTCAATAACCTAAGATCCTTCCTAGTTTCTCACATCCCTAATAATAGATATGGAGCTTTAATTTGGAAGGAGAGAGTAGAGAAGTCTAGTTGATCCAAATCCAAAGATGATTCAAGTGGATCCGCAGATATTGGGAAGTCTAAGGAGTCTAAAAAGGAGATTGAAAATCCTGATATGTACTTCAGCTCATCAAATTTAGATGAGATCTTTAGTCCCTTTGCTTCTTCCGAAATAGAGGTGCCTAAGCAAGAGGAAGATAAGATGCCTCTTTATGCAGATAAGATCTCTGCTTTTGCCATTACAGGAAAGGATGAGTACACAGAGTTTCATGGATTTGATGGATTTAATTCTCCGATGTTTGGATCACTATCTAAGGAATTGAAGAAGCTGATCTTTGCAGATGGCTTTGCTGATAACAAGAGTTACTTATCCGACGGAGATTCCCAACACACTATAGGATCTGCATTTGGTGCATTCTCTTCGGAGGGGTGGGGCGATATAGATGGTATTGCAGATTCCTTTAAGCACAAGGATAGATTGAAATGATTTGTAAATTCCTTCTTCCCCGCTCAATCAGATGTCCTTAATTCTTGAATTAGTACAGAAGACTCTAAGGTTGCTTTGGATGCTGTGGCAGATATCTCCTTAGATCAGATGAAGTCTAAAGTTAAGGAGATATTTAGAGATAAGAAAGATGCTTATGAAGCGGCTATTTCTAGATTCTCAGGATTTATAAAAAGCACTGGATCCACTACAGATGAGAATCAAAGATACTTCATACCAGATCCCCAAGATTCCAATAAAGGATGGATTATCTATGCAACTCAGGTTAATAGAAATGACATGTTGAGAGGTTTTGATGACTTCGTAAAAGTGATTGGATTCCGAACTTTATTTAGAACTGCTTTCTCCCTTGCCAACCAAGATTCATTAAAATCTAAAGCGGTTAATCAAGAGTATCTGGATAAGAATCTGGTTTTCTAGTTTATAATCTTTAAATAACTATGACAGCTGAAGAGAAAAAAGAGAACTTAAAAGTTAAGAAGAAAGACGAGGAAGAGGGGGAACCAATTGAAGTTACTGTTCGTATCTCTTCAAGTGTTTATGATGCTTTACAAAGGGAGTTTGAAAGTTTCAAAATTCTTAAGGTTAAGTCCAAGACTCTTCCTGAGCTTAAGACCTTTGATGATCTCCTTATCTTCTATTTTGGAAAGTTAATTGATTCTTCCAAGAAGTATGCGGAGGTAGAGAAGAATCTTTCAAACATGTTCCGCTCGTTCAAGGACATAGGGATCTCGGTAGACGATTTTAAGCAGTTAATAGATATTCTTGAGTCACTGGACTTTGGGAAAAAAAAGAAGACGAGTACGGGAAAGAAAAGCTAGGTTACGGCAGATGCTCGTATGGCTTCTTCTTCGATACGAGTTTGTTCTAGATAAGGATAGAGAGGACGACGAAGACGAGGGGGAGGACGATTAGTTTTGATCGGCAGATTTTTTGGATCCGTCGCTCGGTTCTGGAAGGGTTTTATTTCCTACCTAGAGGATAAGGGTAGACTGGAGGCTGAGACTACAGAGTTTAAGGCTCAATTGAGTGAGAAGCAGAAAGAGATTGAGGAGTTAAAGGCTAGTCATAAGGAATTAGAGTCTCAATTTGAGGTAGTTAAGAGTAAGCTAGATTTAATTGATTTCTTGGGTGGTTTTGAAGAGATGAAGAAGTTAATAGATTATGGATCTTTCTCTAGCATCATTGAGAAGATTCAGAAGTCTGAGAAGTTAAGTAAGAATGTATTGGAAGTCGATAGCTTCAAGAAGACAATTAGGAAGCTTACAAATGAGAATAAGTCTTTAAAGGATCAGCTTAAGAAAGCAGAAGGAGATACCCACCAAGTGTAATGGTTGGGGTCAAGGATTTCTTTCTATCTTTAATAACTCTAGGAGCGTGAGGGCTGTATAAGCTTTTAAGAATCAAAGAAGGGGTTAATAGACTTAGATTAGACGACTTAGAACCAATTCAGGAATTAGTTGATAAGTGAGGTTTTATCCCTCAAATTCAAAGTAAGTTAGAGGAATTAGAGGGTCTGAGAAGGAAGTATGATGATTCGGAAAAAAAGGTCGAAGAACTACTTAGGACGCAAGAGGAGATTCTAGATAAGGAAAGATCGGTCGATGAAGAGCGGTGTCGCAGGATAGAAGAATTAAAGAATCAGTTGCATGAGAAAGAGGATTTGGTTCGCAGTAAGGATGCAACTTTGGAGAAGCTTAGGGAAGAGAAGATTACTTTGTCTAATCAGCGGGACTTCTGAAATTTAAAAAACCAAGAACTTACTTCTGCTCGTAATGATTTTGAAAGTAAGTACAAGACTTCTCATGAGAATGTCATCAAATTACAGTCACTTAATGAGACTTTAACGAAGGAGAATGGGGAGCTAAGCAAAGAGATATCCTCATGACAAGAATTGCACGAGGGAAAGACTCTATCCAAGGTTAAGGAAGATAAGAAGAGGGAGGAGGAAGAGATTGCAAGAGTTCATGGTGTTGGATTGAATGTTAATGATTCAGGAGATGCTTTGGAGGATTGAGTTTATTCTGAGCTGGAGACTATTAGTCGTGGCTGTCTAGGACAATTAAAGGTACAAAGAGAACACTCCATTTCCAATTCTACCGGAAAGAGCTTAAGAATTGATTTCCTGCTTTCTTTCTACTCTCCAAATGAGTCTGATGAGGATTTTAAGATGGTTTTAGAGTGTAAGAATACTCTGTCTCCGACTGAAAAAGATATCAGCAAGAAGTTCTATAAGCAGGCTTTGGAGTATGCAAGGAGTGAAAAAGCTAAATTTGCAGTTATTGTTACAACCATGAATTTCGATAATAAGAAGGAGGGATATCTGCTTATTGATGGAACTAGATGAGAATCGATTTTCGGAGAGCTACAAAGATCTACAGATCCCATGTTCTACGTTATCTGTCCTACCTTCTTAAAAAGCTTTATATTCCTGACTTTGAACGTTAGATCTTGCTTTAAGATAGCCAAAGCTACAGGCTTTCAAGGACTGTTTAACTCCTCCAATAAAAAGCTATTTGAAGATATTATGAAGGACTTGTCCCACAATTTGGATCAATTCAGCCGCTCCTTTTCTGTGTTAGTGGATGTTTCCAGAAAGCAAAGGGAAACTATTTCCAAGTTGGCCAATTATCAGACTCGTTTGGAGAAGCACTTAGATGTAGTTAAGGTTTCAACATTAAAGTCCGTAGAAGGGGGAATGCAGCTATTGGAGAATATGAATTCTGTTGTTGCAGTCGACGAAAAGGCTTTACCTCTTGCAAAAGAAGAAGTTCATGATGGAGGGGTTCATTAGCTCCGCTAAAGAGGGTTAATGAACGATACGGAGAAGCCCAGAATTCCTCTGTTTGGAACAGTACTAGAGCCTACTCAGGCTCCCATTAGTAAGTACGAAAAGTGAAGTTTATTTTTAACAGCTAAACCAGTAGTTATAGGGCTTAGCATCTGTACTCTAGGATTCTATTATCTATATTACTTATTCTGTCTAGAGCAACATACTAAGACCCCCTTTAATAGCAAGGAAAAGTACACTTACACACCGGAACCCCATGAGTTCCCATGCTGAGTTGAGAATAATAGGTTTAATAAGAGATTTGCACAGATCCTAGAGGGGAATCCTTTTTTAGCTAATCAAGTTCAAAAGAAGACTAAGGGATGATGGATACGTCTGAAGATAAGGATAAGTGCTCCAGTAGCCTGATTCTCAGCTCTTCTAGAGAGGCAAATATATAAGCTTAAATTCCTCGCTATGCTCCCCATCAGGGACTTTAGAGAGGAGCAAATGAAAGCTTTTTTGGCCGAAGAAAAAAAGATCAGAGATAATTTAAATAAGAAATTTAGATCCCTGAAGGAGGATGAATTTAATGACTTGGCATTAGGTAATAAGGTTCATATATCTTTAAGAGATAATCCTGAAAGTCATATTAGCAGCCGTAGATACGACTACTTCGTTCTCTTTATATTTTGCTTTAGTTATCTCTCCTTATCCGTACTTACTCTAGGAATATTTCCCATCTATATATATCTACATAAGAAGGATGGGGAGTTTCAATGGAAGAATGTCCATGATCAAAAGGAATTCATCAACATGGAGGAGTTTAATGATTCTCTTGCTTCTCTAGTTGATAATGCCATTGAAGAGGACTTTGATTATTCTGAAGGGATAAGGAGCTTAATATCCTTTGAGGATAGGAAGAGTGCTAAGTCGGATCTCTATAGGACTTACGCCTTCAGAGATCATGAGACTAAGAAGTGAACTATAAGGCTCCTTAATATACTCACAGGAGGGATATTTGGCCTGTGAGTATTGGCTAGAAATGCCTTTAATAGGGCAACTACTCCCACTTCTTGAAAGGAATTATTAGCAGGTCAGAAAGTTACTTGAGTCTCCTTCTCTAGACACAGGAACAAGTACATTATTAGAGACTTCCGTAAGGATGTGCAGTTGGCCACCATCTTTGCTTCTGTAAGGGAGGCCAAGATGAATAAGTACATTAGGAGTCATCTTGTTACTGGGAATAAGCCTTTGGATATGTTCCTTAGAGTTGTATCTTCCGAGCTATTTAAATGACTCTTTACCGCCCTATCCTTCTTCCTAATTATCTCTGTATCTTGCATTCTTGGAGCATTGGCTCCATGAAGCTTTTGATTCTGGGCTTGACTAGTATTGGGAATTAGCTTCCTCCTTCTCTTCACCTACCATATAAATCTCCTATTTATCTAGTTGGATATACAGGCATACATTGCTGTAGGGCGTTCCCGCGAGGACGACCAATTAGCCCAAGCTCTAACTAAACTAGCCACCTATTTCCTGTGGTTTGCATTTAGTGGCTTCTTCTTTTATATCTTCTTCGAGGGCTTAAAAGCCTTCTACAGCTATAGCTTCCAGAGCATATTCTTCAGTCAGGAATTTAAATTAAGCGAATCAGGAGTCTCTTTCTGAGCCCCCTTTGGAGTAACTATATTTCTAGTATTAATATCCATACTATTCACTATCCCCATAGCCATCCGATGCTCGGTCTTCATTACATTCCATTTATCCGATGAAAATAGAAGATTCATAAATACAGTAGTACTTCTACTGGCCAACATCCCTTCAGTAGTACTAGGAGCCTTTGTAAAGACTTATTTCCCCCCAGTATTTAAGTACCTTCCCTTATTTGATACTCAACTGAATCTCATTACCGCTTCTATAGCCCTAATATTGATGATACTACCACTAGTAGTATCTCTCTTCAATGCAGCTCTAGAAAGCCAGAGAATTTATTTGAATTCTGCTCAGGTATTGGGAATCTCCAGAAGGGAGTCCATATATAAGACTCTCCTTCCTAGAGTTAGAAGGACTGTATGGGTATCTATAACTATTATCTCCAGTAGAGCTCTGTCGGAGAGCGTCATGCTTTCCATGATATTGTCATCTGCTAATTACTCCTCAGCATATGGTAGCAATATGAGGGGATTCTTGAATTCCTCATTAAATCCAATAGCTCCCCTTATCTCAGAGAACTTCTTTTCAGATGGAAGTAGTGAGAGCGTTAAGAACTTGATGTTCCTATTTGGGGGACTACTTCTGGTTACTTCTCTAGCTATAAATGCCGTATGCTATCAGTGTATGAAGAAGGAGCCCACTGTAAGCTCTTCCGATTCACCATCCGAGCTTTCCAATAGGATAAGACTATGACTTCTTAGGCTAGGATTTCCAGAATCCGCAGACTTTGGGAATGGACTTATACCCTTGAATGAATATATATATCTAAGTCAGCAGTACTACTTCTGAAGGAAGCTAAGGGAATGGACTTACAGAGTTCTAGAGTGAATATGCATAGGAATACTTTTTGCATTCGCAGCCTCCCTCTTCCTATCCATATTTATAGATGGCTTGACAGCCATATCGCAATGGGATAACTTTACTCCTGACTTTGGAACTGATTCCTTGGGAAGGGCCATTATTAATACCTTCTTCATCGTAGTTCTGTCCATATGTATCACTGTTCCAATAGCTCTTGCTATTGCTGTGTATCTAAGTGAGTACGATAGGGATAGTAGTATTAAGAAATATACCCTTTACTTGATAAATGCAGCTTCAGCCACTCCCTCAATAATATTCGGTATCTTTGGATTATCCTTCTTCATATATCAGCTGGAGTTAACTAGTAATGGGGCAAGTGGGAGATCCATTATTGCCGGAGTACTAACTATCTCCCTTTTGATACTTCCCTACATGACCCAACTCTTCTATACCAATATCTCCAGCGTATCAGATAAGTACAGAGAGTCCTCTTACCTGCTAGGAATGGATAAATACAATACCTTTGTAAAGATTATTCTTCCCATAGCCACGGTTAACTTGATCTTCTCAATATTACTATCCATTGGGAAGATCATGGGAGAGACAGCCCCCCTTTACTTAACTTCGGGAATGAATTCCATATACACCACTTTACTCTTCTATCCGGGGCAGACTTTGACTACTCGTATATATGCCCAGATATATGAAAATAATATCTCTAAGGGTGAGACTCTCATGGCGGAGGCAAGCTTTTGCTGTTTAATAGCCCTCACGACGATAATCCTGATGGGAAGGTATATTATTCCCTACACGATGAGGCTATTCAGCTATCCTATAGATATATGGATACGTTATTATGGGAGTTGATTCCTTTATTATTGAAAGCTTGGATGGTATCAGACAAAGAAGATGTGTCTCTATTTGGTAAATAGGATTCTATAGGGGGTGTTTGGTTTTTTCAGTAAGAAAAAACAACTCGATATTCAGGCTCCTTCCGACGATAGTCCTTACGTTATAGAAGTTAAGGATTTAAGCATATTTTCAAAGAGGGATAGAAGGTGCATTCTTAGGGACATTAATATCAAAATACCTGCTTGCTCTGTTGTGGCCATAATAGGCCCCTCAGGATCTGGTAAATCCTCCCTATTGAAGGCCATAAATAAGAGCAATATGGAGAGCGGGGATTTCGATTGTGAGGGCTCCATATATTATGGGAATATGGATATCCTAGATAAGGACTATCCTCCGGAATATCTAAGAACTCAGATAGGGACTGTGCTTCAGAAGCCAGTCATGTTTCCCATGTCCATAAGGGAAAATATACTCTTTGCACTTAAAATGCATGGAGTTCTAGCTAATGAGCTTCTTGAGGAGATTTTGGAGTCTTCTCTGAAAGAAGCTTATCTGTGGGATGAGGTGAAGGATAGGCTTAATGTACGTCCAGAGAACGTCCTATCCTTAGGGCAACAGCAGAGGCTTTGTATAGCTAGAGCCATAGCTCTGCAGCCCAAGGTACTTCTCATGGACGAGCCCACTTCAGCTCTAGACTTGAAGTCAAGTAATAAGATAGAAGAGCTAATACTCAGAATCTCCAAGACCAAACACTCCACCATCATTCTCGTGTCCCACTCTCTTTCCCAAGTGAGAAGAGTTAGTGACTATACCATCTTTATTAAGGATGGTAAAGTGATGGAGCACGGAAATACTAGGGATATATTCACTAATCCCACCAAGAGGGAGACAAGGGACTTTATTTCCGGAATTTACTAGATGACTTCTAAGAATACCCTTTCCTCTTCTGCCGCAGTCTTCATATCCGTTAGCTCCATGATTGGAGCCGGTATCTTCATGAAGACTTCCACTCTAAATAAGCTCTCTCACAACTATCTCCCATCCCTAATAACCCTCTTCTTCATATTCCTTCTTAGCATCCTTGCCTTCTCCTACGTTCTCATAAAGATAATTCCTTCCCAGTCTGGGAATGGGGGATTCATGGAGTGATCCAAAGTGAATTGTCCTCCCCGTTTAAATACTGCCTTTGTTAATTTCATCAGATACTTCTACCACCCTCCCAGCCTAGTTCTATTCTCAATATATGGAGTTCTCTCTTTGAAGGGTGATGAGAAGATGAGCACACCACTTCTCATCATGTTTGCCCTCCTCATCACGATCACAGTCATGTTCATGAACTTGGTCTCTTTTAAGACAGCTTATAGGGTTCAGTTAGCTCTATGAACTATGGTGCTTATTCCCTTAATAACTTTGCCGATTCTGGGAATAATATGACCGGGAGAAGGATCAACCACTCTTGAGAAGCCGTCGGGGTTGGATGGAGCCGGAAAGTGGATGATCATGATTTCCGGACTCCCATCCCTTCTATTCATATTTGATGGTTTTTATAACTTAGCTTCTCTGAAGGACAAAATGCAGTCCTCAAAGCAACTGGTAAGAAGCTTGTGCATCTCCTTCGCCATAGTTACCTTCCTATATCTCTATGTAATAATAGGCTTCAGTGTAGGGAGTCCGGGGAATGCGGAATATAGGAACTTCTCCGCCTTCAAAGGACACCCCTATCTCCTTGAATTCTTCGAGATCCTAATTAGCTTAGCTGCCTTCATGACCTTAAATTCCATGTCACTAAGTAATATCTCTCAACTTACTGCCATGGATCACATGTATGGCTTTCAAGACATCAAGAGACTTAGATCCCTATGCTTCTATAAAGGAAAGCCTTCTAATCCTGAGTTCGAGCATAGATTCATACACTGGATACATCTCATGATGCACACCATCTTCTGATTCTTGGTGGTTGGGATTATGGCTAGTCTATCTCAGAAGTTCAATGGGAAGGGCATGGAGGATGTGTTGGATGCCTTGGCGGACATAATATCCTCCTTTATATTTGGAATTCTTGCCTGCATCATAATAGGTAACTTGATTAAGCAACCTAAGACAAGTATCCTATTTAAGTACTGTGCTATCTCTTCTGGAGTGGTAATTGTGGTAGCTCTTAGCTACCTATTCATTACCTATGTTAGTGGTACCTTTGGATATGAAGGAGCTGATAGATTTAGTAATGGATTGAAGCTATTCATTATGTGCATATTCATATTGGGATCTGTAGCTCCCCAATTCAAGGAATTTCTTAATCGTAAATTCCTTAGAAAAAGAAGCTATACTTTATATCCCTACGACAAGTACAAGGGTAGTATCATTACCTTTAAATAATGTCTTTCCGACTTTGAGCTAAGGCGTCTTCCGCCAATAAGATAAAGCCTCTATATAAGGAGATGGAGGTTAGGTGTGATCTTGATGTTAAGAATATAACTCCTCCTCAGCTATACACCTTCCTTCTGGAATCCTTAGAGAAGTACGATGAGCTTTCCTTTGATTTCCAAAGCTTCTTGGATCTTGAATTCAAGAATATAACTCCACAGAGTTTGGAGCTAGTTCTTTACACCGTATATTCCCACTACTTCTCCGTTCCTTTCAGCAGTAAGAAGGAACAGAAGCCTTCACATAAGTGATCTTTTGAGGGCTCTATATCTAAGACTGTAGAGAACTTAGTGGATGCTATTCTGAAAGCTAGACAACTTCAGGAATGCCCTCCTAACCTTCTTTATCCTAAGAAGTTTGTGGAGAGGGCTAAGGAGATGCTTTCAGGATTGAAGAATGTAAGTGTTCAGGTATTTGATCAGAAGGCTCTTTTAGAGAAGAAGCTTAATTTGATTAATGAAGTGGGGAAGGCTTCTGAGAACCCCCCTTACCTAATGATCATAGAGTATCTTCCTAATCCAAATGAAAAGAGTAAGGCTCTTGTAGGTAAGGGCATCTCCTACGATACTGGGGGACTTAATTTGAAGCCCGGATCTCATATGTCCAATATGAAATTCGATATGTCTGGGGCTGCAAGCTCTTTGGCAGTTATATATGCCATGGCTAAGAATGAAGTATCTGAGAATCTAAGAGTATTCCTCCCCTTGGCAGAGAACTGTGTCTCTTCAAATGCCTATAGACCCGATGATGTCATTATCTCCTATTCCGGAAAGAGTGTGGAGATAGATAATACTGATGCTGAAGGGCGTTTGGTATTGGCTGATGCTTTATCCTATGCAGCAATGGAATACTCCCCTACCGAGATAATTTCTATAGCTACTTTGACAGGAGCCATAGGGTATGCTTTGGGTAATAAGTATGGGGGGGCTTGAGCCACTTCTGAGGAGTCATGGAAGAGTCTTTATGACTCCTCCATAGCGGCCGGAGAGTGGATATGGAGGATGCCCCTTGATGATTATTATCTTAAGGCTCTTAAGAAATCAAGGGTGGCTGACATTAAGAACTCCGCAAGAACTGGAGCCGGAGGTTCTTCTAGGGCTGCCTGCTTTCTAAAGGAATTTGTACTAGGGCTTCCTTATGTGCATTTGGATATTGCGAATATAGCTTACTCCGACAGTACATCGGTTTCTTATGCACCTATGGTTAGAACTTTGTATTATTATTTAGCCGAGAGAAGATAAAATTAAAAGAAGTCTAATGAAAACTACTCAATTAACAAGAGAGCAAGGATTAGCTCGTCGTAAGTGGTATCTTATTGATGCTAAGGATCTTATCTTGGGGAGGATGTGTGTGCATATAGCTAATCTTCTTAGAGGTAAGAATAAACCTGACTTTACTCTGAATCAGGACTGTGGAGATTTTGTGGTTGTTATTAATGCAAGTAAAGTTCGTCTAAGCGGGAACAAGAGGGAGAAGGAGTTTTGATATCGTCACTCAGGATATCCTGGGGGGATTAAGAGAAGAAGTGGTGCTGAGATGATTGATGAGTATTCATCTAAGTTGATAAGAAAGGCCGTAAAGGGTATGCTTCCTAAGAATAAATCTCTCTCAGATAGACTTCTTCACAAGCTAAAGGTATATCCTACAGCTGAATATAAAGAGGAGGCTCAACAACCAGAGGTCTATGAGTGCAAGTAAGAATTATTTCGGATTTGGTTCCCGTAAGGAGGCCGTTGCAAAGGTAAGGCTTCTTGCTGGAGGTACCGGAAATATTGAAGTTAGGGTTGGTAATGTAAGGAAGAATTCTGTTCGTGAAGTTAAGGAGTACTTCAAGAGTGACTTCTTAATTCAAGACTTTATGTATCCTCTTACCCTTACTAACAATGATAAGAAATTTGATTTGGTTGTGAATGTAAGAGGTGGGGGTATCTCTGCTCAAGCTGGAGCTATAAGATTGGGAATTGCTAGGGCTTTATTGGAGAGTGATTTTGCTGTTAAGCAAGCTCTTAAGTCCTATGGCTTGTTAACTCAGAATCGTAAGTATAAGGAAAGGAAGAAGATTGGTAAACGGGGAGCTAGACGATCACCACAATTCACCAAGCGTTAGTCGCTGGGTGTCTTCGAATTTAGATTGCGTTTGTCAAAGATAGGGATAGGTACCCACACCTATAGGGATCAAGACTTCGTATCTGACTTATTTAAAGAGTTGGAGAAGTTTAATTATGACTTTGTTGATTGTGCTTGGAGGCATGGTAACGAAGCTATTATCGGATCGGGAATAAGAGTACTTAAGCAAAATTTAGGAGACGACTATGATTGCACCCTTCCCTTTCAATCCAAAGCTTGACCAACTCAGTATTCTCAAGGAATTCCTAAGACCATTAAATTCTCAATTGGGAAGATAGGAATCAGCACCATAATAGATGGATATATGCTGCACAGGCCTCATCCAGATGTGGAAGTTAATTTATTGGCTTGAAGACAGCTTATCGATTGTAGGAAGTGTAAGTTAGTTAGGAAGATAGGGTTAGGGAACTTTGATAAGGATATGATTGAGAAGCTTTATGAGAAGACGGGAGTTCGTCCTGACTTTCTTCAAGTTGAGCTTTCCCTTAATAATATGCGATGAGATCGAATAGTTTACTGTCAAGAAAGGGGAATAGAAGTGCAGGCATATGAACCATTTGGAGATTTAGCCGCTAACGCTCAAAATCCAGATTTAATTAAGTTAACTGAGAAGTATAAAATTACTATTAGAGTGCTTTTAACCGCTTTCCTTTTGAACGTTGGGGTGGTTCCTATAGTTGTTCCTGAGAAGATTGAGGATGTGGCGGAGTTTATAAAGGCTAAGGATGTGGTTCTAGAAAAAGAGGATCTTGAGTTTATGAAAACGTTAAATAGCTATAAGAATATGCATCAGGAGACTTTTGCTATAGACTTTAAAGAGGGTTGATCATAATGATTGCTTATTTTTGTTTAGCTGGAAAGCAGTACGTAGCTAAAGTGGGGGACGTTCTTCAGAATTGTCCTCACATTAAGGGTGAAGTTGGAGAGAAGATAATTTCTAGCGAGGTTATGGGAATAGATACCAGCTTGGCTTGTGATATGAATACTCCTTATTTAGTTGGCGCTACTGTGGAATTAAGAATTGTGAAGCAAGGTAAGTCTAAGAAGTTGAGAGTGGTTAAGTTTATATCTCAGAAAAGGCATAAGAGGTGGAAGGGACATAGGACTATGTATACTAATCTAGAAGTTTTAGGCATTCATTGATCAAAATAGAGTTCTCTAAAGACTCTCTTTTGGTGTCGGGGCACGCCAATTTTGCTCCCAAAGGACAGGATATAGTTTGTGCTGCTGTCTCTGCATTAGTAACTGGTTCTGCAGAGATATGGAAGGATTTGCCTTCTGTAAAGATCTCTATAAAGGAAAATAGCTATTCATTTCACTTCCTAGAGAAGGACGATAAGCTGGCTTGAGAACTTAAGTTCCTTTTAAGCCATTTAAAAATAATTGCTTCTAACTATCCTAGATGTGTTAAATTTGTATGGGAGGGGTAGTATTATCTTTTAGATATTCATACGATAATTGGAACCAAAGCTAAAGTAGGCTTTGGTACGGAGACTCTTAGAGAGCAAGAGATCTTAACGGAGTACCTTAAGGAAGTTAGTCTTTACGAGTACGATTTTGTAGATTGTGCTTGAAGGTATGGTAATGAACCATACATTGGAATGGCTCTTCGTAACATTAAGAAGGCTGATATGTCCTTCCGTTTTAATGTAGCTTTTCAATCTAAGGTATGGCCTTCTAAATTTCCCGGAGGAGTTAATAAGTCTTTAAAGTTCGCTCTCTCTAAGATTGGAGTTAATAACTATATGGACTCCTATCTTTTGCATGCTCCTGCTGATACTATAGAGAAGAATATTACGGCTTGAAAGCAATTAATAGATTGTCAGACTAGAGGTCAAACTAAGAGGATTGGATTAGGCGATTTTACTATTGAGGTGATGGATGCTCTATTTGAAGCTACTGGACGAAGGCCTGATGTCCTTCAGCTACCTATAAGCTTAAGTAATATGCATTTTGAGTACATAAGCTATTGCCAAGAGAATTCAATAGAGCTGCAAAGCTATAGGCCTCTAGAAGGCTGAGAGAAGTATTCTGGGAATAAGATTCTTGTGGATTTGGCTGCTAAGTATGGAACTACTATTAAGAACTTGATTTCTGCTTTCTTCTTGAATTTAGGAATTACTGTGATACTTCTTCCTGAGAGTAAGGGGGAGATTGGGGAATTGATAAAGGCTAAATCTTTAATTCTTTCTAAGGAGGACTTGGATTTAATTAAGAGTATTACTCAGTAGTGGTAGCGCTCTTATCTATATTTTTATTAAGTCAATCCTGTTGCATAGATTGGGAATAGATTCAAGTCTTTTTATTTTGATTAGGTAATTTTCCATATCACACATAAACATTCCCATTACTGTTCTTACCTTCACTATCACATGCATTACTTATCTCATTTTTAGTGGCAGATGCATCAGGATGAGGGGGTCTGCTACTGAATTCGGCATAGAACTCCTCCTTATCCTTAAATTTCTTTAATAGCTTTTTAAATACACGAGTATTACCTGTACTTGTAGGTTCATCCCCTTCATATATAACGCAAGTTGGTTTAGGAGTCGGTAAAGACTCTTGTGCTGGTGATACTTCTTCCATTGAAGAGGATGATTTTGTAATAGGAGAAGGTTCCTTTTTAGAATTAGAAGATATCATGGAGCTGGCAGCAATTCCTCCCCCTGCTGCAGCAGTGGCAGTCCCTCCAACAGCTACAGATTTCAACAATCCTCAGGCCATAAAACTATTGATTTGTTAACGTAGATTTAAGAACATCTTGTGAATTGTCAATTATCTCCTTCTTGCTTATCCAATCTTCCTTCTGCATGTGAATGGTGTAATTTCAAGCTTGTGTGCTATCTGTCTTCTGGTAGACATAGACATTAAATTCTTCTTCTTTCTCCCTGATTCCAACTCTTTTCCCTTCACAAGCTTCTTTGACGTCTTTAGCGAAGCTTTCGCTCACTGTTTTATTCTTTAAAAAGTCCTCCGCCCCTTCAGTTTGAGAAAGAATTTTCCCGAGTTTTATATCCGTTCCAGTTCCTGTAACTTCTCCGGCTACAAAGATTAAACACTTCTTAGGCTTGGGAGACTCAGGAATTGAATCTGTTTTTAAATTTTTAACCTTCTCTTCTTTGGACGAATGGGAAAAAGCATGATTTGCAGCCACTCCCACTCCTCCGGCGGATGCTGCAGCAGTTCCTAAGAGTAGTAGCTTTGTAGATTCAATAGCCATGACCTAAGAAAATGTCTTTTGTACATTGGAATCATTAAGTCAATCTCTTTGCAAGTTAGTTGAATAAATTCAGTTCTGATCCCCTTCCCCCTTTCGATAAACGTAAACATTGATGGAATCCTTAGAGGTATCGATTCCAGTCTTTTGTCCGTCACAGGCCTGCTTTACGTCTCTTGAAAAGTTGGTACTTTGTTCTTTCCCTTTAAGAAACTCATCAATAGATTCACTATCTACCTTCTCAGATAGGGTTTTTACTTTGATGTTAGAACCTGTAAGTGGAGAGACTTCTGCTACGTATACAAAGCACTTCTTCTTAGGAACTTCGACAACAGTATCTTCCTGCTGATCTACTTTTTGAGAAGTGGTTAATTTAGATTCAGAAGTTAATTGCTTTTCGTTTGGATCAGGAACAAGAAACCTACCGACAATGCCGCCACCCGCCACGGTAATTCCACCCAAGGACAATACCTTTAAAATCTCGTAAGCCATTTAGGAATCTAAACTTGGAAGTCTTTGGTGATTCTGTCTTCGTTTACTCAATCGGTAGTCCCATTTAAATCAGATGCATATATTCAAGTCTGCCCACCATTCACTATCCCTCATCACACATAAATATTTCCATTGATATTCTTACTTTCGGATTCACAGGCTCCATTTATCTCTTCCTTTGTTTTCTCTATTCCTAGACTAGGAACTCTACTTCCAAACTCTCCGAAGAACGTTTCTTGATCTTTAAACTTCTTTAAAAGTCTGTTGAATGTCCGACTTCCCTTCTGTCCTGTAGGAGTTTCTATTTCGTAAATCGTACAAGTAGGTTTTGCTGGAGGTAGTTCTGGAACTTCCAACTCATCTCTAATAGGACTAGAAGTCTTTTCGTATTTAACAGCTTTTTGTCCAGAACTAGGGAACATAGAAGCCCCAGCAGCAATTCCACCTCCGGCTGCTGCCGCAGTACCTCCCAGCGTTGCTGCTTTTAGTAAAGAGTAAGCCATTCTACCGTTTAGAAGTAACTCCTAAATTATTGGGTTTTGTAACTTTAGAATCTTCTAATCAATTTTGCTTTTGTAAATCTTTGGAGTATTGTCACCCATTCCTATCTTGTCAAACATAGACATTTTTAGATTCCCCAAGATTGCTTGGACATTCGTCAGAAATTTCCTTTTTAAAAGCTGGAGATTTCTTTCCTTCTCCCCCAGATAAGAAGTCTTCTTTACTTTGATCTATCCTTTTAAGGATTTCCTTAATTACTCGAGTATTACTGTTTATTCTTGTTGGCTCTTTAACTTCATAGATAAAGCATTGAGGGGTTTCCGGAACTTCGGGAGTCTCCACAACTTCTGCCTTAACAACCGATCCGAGCGCTTCCACCTTCTCTTCCTCTGTTGGTTCTGAAGCCTCCTTCTCCTCGGCCGGATCTAAATCTTCCTCTATCTCCTCTACTTTTGCAGACGTTGTTTTAATATCTTCATTGGAAGAAGGAAGATTGGAGAAAAGGGAGCTTAACCCAAAAGCTCCAACTCCTGTTAAGCAACTTCCAACCGTTGCACTTCAAACACCGAAACTAGCCATCTTATCCTTCTACTACTTGCTCTATCCCTATATTCTCTCCAAGCCAATTTCTCTGTAATCTGACGGTGTAGTTTCAACTATCATTGCTTTGCTTATAGACATAAACATGAATCTCATCTTCCGTCTTATGAACTCCATCCTTTCTTTCAGCACAAGCTTCTTGAACATCAGTTTTAAAGGTTCCTTCTTTATCTTGCAGGAACTGTTCACTGTTTTTAAATTGCTGCAAGATCTTGGTTATTTTAGGATTAGATCCTGAGATTTCTTGAGGTAAGTCGGTAACTAAGACCATGCACTTTTTGGTTTTTGGAACAGATTCTGAATTGCTCTTGGGAGCTAGGTTAAGGCCGCTTTTTGAATCTAAAGTTTTTTCGGAACTCGGAACAAGAAAACTACCAGCAGTAATACCGCCCGCAGAAACTCCTGCAGCCCCCAAGAAAGCTATCTTTCCTAACCCTATAGACATGGTTAAGTTCTCTGAGTTTCGAATGTTTTAGTTACCCCAGATTCTTGAACTCAATCGGTTTGATTGTTCATTTCTAATGAGTAAATTCAAGTTTGTGATTGATTCAACTTGCCGTATCAAACGTACACATTCCCATTTACATTCCTCTTATTGTGTTGATTATTACAAGCATTATCTATCTCAGTTTTAAAGGACTCTCCTCCGGAACTGGGTCTACTCTCTAACTCCTTGAAGAATTCTTCCCTAGTGGAAAATTTCTTGAGAAGCTCTTTAAACTTCTTTGACCCCGATTCCTCTATACGTTCCTTTGCCTCATAAATAGTACAAGCGGGTGCTTTAGGAGAATCCAAACTTTCTGTGAGTTGGGGAAGAATCTCTTCAGTTTCTATATGGTTAGAAGTCTTATTGTAAGTGGTAGTTGGATTGTCTTTAGCTTCTGAAGATACAAGAGTGCTTGCGATAATACCGCCTCCGATTGTCGCTGTAGCACCTCCAACGATTGCTATTTTTACAAATGCGTAGGACATACATGTACCCTAGTATTTATTTTCTAAGCCCGAGGCGCAGAAGCTCCTGTATCGCTAGAAGATCTCTTTGGGATTTTCGTTTCTCAATCATGATCTCCCTTATGCATATCCCCAGCATATATTCATTTCTGCGTGTTGGAAACCGTTCCCCATCAAACGTAAACTCTTCCATTCACATTCGTTTTCCCGCCTTCATTTTTACATGCATTTTCTATTTCTGCCTTGAAGCTAGGATCCATCGATCTCTCTGAACTGCTCCCCCATTTTTGAAAGAAAGCATCTTTGCTTTCATGCCTTTCTAACAGTTCACTAAATTGTCTACTACCGCTATTTCCGCCAAGATCTCTAGCCTCCCAAATAATACAAGATGGCTTTGGAGGAACTGGGTCAGATTCTTTCTTCGCTGCAGTTGCATCAACAGTCTCTTCCTGTTGGTTCTTAATTTTAGGTTTCTCGGTTAACTCTTCTTGGGAGCCGAACATTGAAGAAGCGCCCGCCGCTATTCCCCCTCCAGCTGCCGCCGCAGTACCTCCAAGTGTTGCTACCTTCAATAAAGAATAGGCCATCCTATCTCTTAGAAGAAGCTTCTAAATTACTAGGTTTCGTAACTCCAGATTCCGCTAATCAGTTTTTCTTTTGTAAATCTTCAGAATACTGCCATCCCTTACTATCTTGTCATACATATACATTTTTAGATGTCTGGAGATTGCTTGGACAAGCTCCCCCGACTTCTTTTATGAAAGTAGAAGACTTCTTCCTGTCCTTACTGGACAAGAAGTCCTCTTTACTCTGATCTATCTTCTTAAGAATCTCCTCAATAACACGAGTCTTACTATCTATTCTCTTTGGCTCTCTAACCTCATAGATAAAGCATTGAGGGGTTTCTGGAACTTTGGGAGTCTCAACAATTTCTTCCTTAACAATCGGTTCGGGTTCTTTCTCTTCCTCTGTTTGTTCTAAGGCTTCTTCCGGTTGAGGAAGGATCTCTTCATCTTCTATGTGACTTGATACTTTACTGTAAGTAGTAGTGGGAGTATCTTTGGATTCTGAAATTACAAGAGTGCTTGCAGCCAGTCCAGCCCCAGCTGTCGCAGTAGCACCACTAGCTATCGCTAACTTTAAAAAAGACATACTTCTCTGCCAATACTAAAAGCATGCACCCTTCCACCCTTTTTATTCGCAACTAAAAGTGAATACTTATTTCCGAAATTTATAGGTTTCCTTGGCTATGAAAGCTTTACCAACTGCAGCCTTTATGGGTCTTAGCGCTGCAGGTTTAGGAGGATTGTATAAGTTTCACAATCTTAAGCCCAAGACTCTTAGAGAGTATCTAGAGTGGCAAGGATTAAGGTTGCTTTCCGAATCTGAGGAGAACTATTGGAATGCTGTGTTGGAGGAGAATAAGGATTTAATTAGGAATTTAGGTCTGGATACTTCTGGAACAGATGCAGTTAAATCTTGGTGCAAGAAGAATATAGATTCCGAGAGTTACGATGATCTCAAGAACAATGCTTCTTTGCTGTGTGTAGATAATCCTAAGACAGTTAAAGGGAGGTTAATACAGATAGATGGAAGTACTAACAAGTTAATACAAAGTGGGGGCGAAGAGGGGAATCAATACAAGGTAGCTTATGTTTTTAGGAAGCATATAGATGGCTTCCATGCCTTAATAGGTTATCAGCCAGAAATGGATGATAAAGGTAAGGAGATTGAGGATTTGGAGAAGGCAAAGGATGCTTTTAAGAAGTGATGTACAGAGTCATTGGATAAGTCTATTGATGAGACTTTAGTTCAGAGTGTTAAGACCTTTTGTACTCCTAAGGGATTTTCAAGCATTGAGGAGTTAATAAATAGAAATGGAGAGAAGTCTCTGTTGCTAACTGAGGATAGTAATTCTGAACAGTTAAAGAGTAAGTACGATGCTATTAAAGAGAAAGATTCTTGGAAAAGTGAAAGCAGTACAGGAAATCAACAGGACTTAAAGGACTGATGTACTCAAAATAAAGATAAGAAGTTTCATGATAAAGATGTGTTTTCCGAGATCTATCCTAAATTTAGATTCAGATGCTTAAAGGAAGACTCTTCTACTTCCAGTAAGCACTAGTGAGTTTCTAATTCTGTAGGTTTCTTAACGCTCTCTTGAGTTATTCAATCGGGCTTTTGTAATCCCTCTGAATATTGTCAATTCCCATTCTCTCTTCATACATAGACATTTTTAGATTCCTTTAGATTAGAAGGACAAGCTGTATTTATTTCAGATTTAAAAGTATCAGACTTCCCTCCGTCTCTGGAGCTTAAGAAAGTCTCTTTACTGTCCCTTATCTTACGAAGAATCTCTTCAATAATCCTAGAGTTGTCACTCTTTCTAGTAGGAACCTTTACCTCATAAATAGAACATTGAATAGGGAGATCTCTCTTCTCTTCAATGGGGGTAACCTCTTTGCTTGGGCTGGATTTTGTTGTTTCAACTTTCTGTTCTGTAAGAACCGGTTCGGATAAGTTATCTTCTTCAGATTTCAAACTCTCCCCCTTATCTTCGGCTTTGTATGTTGTTTTCTCGTATTGGGTAGCTACCTCTTCCGATTTAGGAAAGACAAACGCATTTACAGCTATACCTCCTCCGGCAGCGGTCGTAACTCCTCCAACTGTTGCTATCTTTATAAATGCGTAGGACATTATCTATCTAAAGTCAAAGAATTGTTATGCCGCAGCCGCAGGATTTCTTTCGCTGCCAGAAGGTTTATTTGAGATTTCATTCTCCCAATCGTGATCTCCTGTATGCATGTCCCCAGCATATATTCATTTCTTTTGTTCGGAAATTCACCAAACATAAACTCTCCCTTTAACATTCTTCTTTCCTTCTGCATTTTTACATGCATTCTCCACTTCGGTTTTAAATCCATCTTGCATTGGCCTATCGTTCAATTTTTGAAAGAAAGCCTCTTTACTTTCATGCTTTTCTAAAAGTACACTAAATTGTCTGTGACCGCTTGTGCCCTTGGGATCCTGAGCTTCTCAAATAATACAAGACGGTTGTGAGGATGTTTGAGCAGGTTCTTCCACTACCGGAGTTGCGTCAGAAGTTTCTTCTGTTTGATTCTTGATTTTAGGCTTTTCAACAAATCCTTCTTGGGAACTGAATATTGAAGAAGCACCTGCCGCTATTCCCCCTCCCGCAGCTGCAGTTCCGCCACTAACAAACGCTAATTTTGTTAAGAAATGAGCCATGATTCTTAATCCAAATTCACTCCAGAGGAATTTTGCTTAATGGCGGGGTTTTTAGACCAATCCTGCTTTTGTAAAAATTGAGTGTAGTTTCACAAACCTCCAGCCTCCTTCTTGTAAACATAGACAGTAACATCCTTACCCTGTGGATGATTGTCTGGCTTTCGTCCCTCGCAAGCCCCTTTCACATCTCCCTTGAAGGAGGCGTTTCCGTTATCTTCTACTTTCGTAAGAAATGACTCGCTATCTTCATATCTCTCCAGAATCTTGGTAATTTTCATTCCTTCTCTAGTTCCAGTCGCTTCGTCTGTAACAAAAATAACACACTTTCTGGTAACTGTAGGAGTCTCATCTCTTTGTTCTACTGACGATTCAGGAACGGAACCTTCTTCTGCAACTTTGGAAGAAGTAGTTTTATAAGTAGTTGATTCCCCTTTAGATCCAGAGAACACAGAAGAGCTGGCTGCAATACCTCCACCAGCCGCTCCAACACCGCCCAAAGCGGCCAACTTTAATAATCCGTAAGACATACATTTTTATCTGTATTCATCTTCAACACCCTCACACCCTTTTTATTTCCGGAATAGCTACGAAACTTGATTATGGATAGGATGGTATCTAGTTGTTTATTGAAATATGATGGTGAAGAAAGGTTAGTTGGTCTTTAAGTTATCGGGTTTCTTGACGTCTGCTTCCTTTAATCAATCGGGATTCTGTAGGCCGGAAGAGTATTGTCATGCTCCTCCATCTAATCACACATAAACATTCTTAGAAACTTTAAGATCATTAGGACAAGCCTTATTTATCTCATACTTAAAGGTAGAGGATTTCCATCCTTTGCCCGTTCTTAAAAAGGTCTCCTTGCCCTCTTCCACCCTCCTTAATATCTCTTTAATCTTTCTAGATCCATCACGCTCTCTAATAGGGGTTTTAACTTCATAGATAAAGCATTGTGGTGAAACTACCTCCTTTGACTTTTCTTTAGGACTTACAATTTCCTCTACTTTCGGAATATCTTGCTGAACAGAGGGCTCCCCTTCTGTTTTTGACTCTACTGAGCGGGCAATCTCTTTCTCTTCTGCAACAACTTCGCTCTGTTGCTCCTCAGTTAATTCCTCTTCTTTATTTGCAGTCTTTACGTATGAAGTAGAAACACCGTCATCAGATGTAGGAAAAAGAAAAGCCTTAGCAGCCACACTGCCTCCAGCTGCCGTAGTAGCTCCTCCAATCGTCGCTATTTTTGCAAATGTATAAGACATAAATTCACCCTATTATTAACTTCTAAATCCCTTTGCCTCTGGTTAATAGTATTTAAATCTGAAGAATGCTTAAGCCGAAGGCTTATCTGAGATCTCTTCCTCCCACTTGTGATTTCCATCATGCATATCTCCTGCATATATTCATTTGTTTGAACTGGACATTCATCAAACATAAACCCTTCCATCAACATTCTTCTTATCGTTTGTACCTTTACATGCCTTCTCTATTTCATCCTTAAATCCATTTTGCATTGGTCTATCGGATCCGTCTCCTCACTTTTGGAAGAAATCATCCTTGCTTTTGTACTTCTCTAAAAGTTTTTTAAACGATCTATTATTAGGTGTTCCTTTGGGATCTTCAGCTTCCCAAACAATGCAAGATGATTCTGGAGCAGACTCTTTTGGGGTTGGGGCAACAGGAGGAGTTTCCTCTACGTGATTCTTAACTTTAGGCTTCTCAGAGGGCTCCCCTTGAGAACCAAATACAGAAGAAGCACCAGCCACTATTCCCCCTCCGGCAGCTGCAGTTCCGCCGCCAACTGCTGCTAGTTTTGCTAAGAAATGAGCCATGATCCTTAATCTAAGTTTACTTCTGAGGAATTTTGCTTAATGGCAGAGTCCTTAGCTCAGTCCCTCTTTTGTAAAAATTGAGTGTAGTTCCATAAACCATCCTTTTGCTTTTTGTAAACGTAAATAGTTACATCCTTATCACTAGGATGGTTGTTTGGTTTTTTCCCATCACAAGCATCACCCACATCTCTCTTAAAGTTAGCATCTCCATTGTTAGTTATCCCTGCCAGAAATTGATTGCGATCATCGTATCTCTTAAGAATCTTAGTTATCTTCATTTGATCTCCTGATCCGGTAGCTTCATCAGTTTCGAAGATAACACACTTTCTGGCAACTGTAGACGCCTCATCTTTCTGTTCTTCTGGCGCTTCAGGAATGGAAAGATCGGAACTGTCTTCCGTGACCTTAGAAGAGGTAGTCTTGTATGTGACTGATTCTCCTTTAGATCCGGAGAACATAGAGGAGCTGGCTGCAATACCTCCGCCGGCTGCTCCAACACCACTTAAAGCTGCAAACTTTAATAACCCAGAAGTCATAGTAACTTTTTGGATACTGAAACTCCACACCCTTCCACCCTTTTTATGTGGAGAAATTAAGCTTGTTTGGGAGTGGTTTCTGTCTGAAATTTCTTTTGAACTTGAGAGTCATTTACCCAATCATCAGTCTCATCGTGCATATCGGAGGCATAAAACCATTTATTCTCGCTTGTACCTCATCAAACATAAACATTACCTTTGACATTCTTCTTGCCATCAGTCCCTTCACATGCCTTTCTAATTTCTTCTTTGAAGTCTTGGGAAGTCGGTCTTTGAGCTCCCTCTTTATACTTTTCAAAGAATTGTTCCTTGCCTTCAAATCTTTCTAGCAATTCGCTAAATCTTCTTGTGTTCTGGTTCCTTCCTGGGTCATTGCCTTCATAAATAACACATACCTTTGGCTGGGTTTCAACCGTTGATTGTGTAGGAGTAGGAGATTCTTCCTTCTTGGCTTTGATAGATGTATCTTTAGATTCTGAAAAGACAATATTCCCCATTGACACACCAATACCTCCACCAGCTGCAGTAACTCCACTAACGGCCGCCAACTTCCCTAAACCAAAAGCCATATTTTTAACTTTCTGGATTTTGTGTAGATGTCTCTTGAACTAAATTAGCTTTGGTTACCCAATCGTCATTTTGTAATCAACTAGAGTAAATTCACTTCTTCTCGGAATTGTTGCCAGTGCTTTCCCATACATAAATATCTAATTTACCCGTGCCCCCTATTAAGGCTTTACATCTAGTTTCTACTTCCCCCTTAAAGCCAGAATCTCCGCTTCGAGTTACAGTTGCTAAAAATTTATCTTTGTCCCCTCTGTGCCTCAAAGAACTCACTTTAGGACTTCCATTTTGATTGGGAGAAATAGCTTCATATATTTGACAAACTTTGACTTCAACACTATCAGCTTTAACTTCCTCCACAGAGGGCGAAGAAGTTAGCTTAGGTTGTGAAGTTGAAACTTTCTCTTCGTTGGAATTTGGAATAAGAAAACTACCCACAGCAATTCCTCCAGCAGACAAACCTGCAGTACCTAGAAAAGCAATCTTAGAAACTGCCATTATCCTTGGGTTGCTTTTAAAACTTCTGTAGAGTTCTTCTTTACTTCCTCGTTATTTTCTCAATCATCGTTGTCTTTATGCAGGTCACTCGCATATATTCAAGTGTTTTTGCTTCCTACAGTCCCTCACCATAAGTAGACTCTCCCCTTAACATTCTTCTTATCTCCTTCACCCCTACATGCCTTCCCTATCTCGTCTTGAGATTCAGATGAAACCTGCTTATTGGAGCTAGAACTAAATGCAGCAAAGAACTTCTCCGTTCCTTCGTACCTCCCTAGAAGTTGACTAAAACTCCTGTGGTTTTTAGTTCCACCGGGATCTTTGGCTTCATAAATGATGCAAGTCTGTTGTGTTGGAGAAGGGGTAGATGTTTCTGTATCGTCAGATTGAGATTCAGGAATTTCCTGCTTCTCCTCTGTTGGATCCTTAGTTTTAGGCTTCTCAACGGGTTTTTCTTTAGGATTAAGTCACGCAGAAGTGCCGGCTGCTACGCCACCACCAACAGATGCTAAGCCCGCTAGAGAAGCAGTCTTTATTAAAAAAGAAGCCATGTTAAACGCTCTTACTTTGGTTAATGACTTGTAAATCTACAGGCCTCTGAACTTCCTTATCAGCTAATCAATCCTTTTGTATGTCCTTAGTGTACTTTCAATATCCCCCTTCTTTTCATACGTAAACATCTACAGACTCTTTCATATCCTGAGGACACGCCTCTCTAATTTCTCTTTTAAAAACATCCGTTTGACCAGTTCAAGTGAGAAACTTCTCTTTGTCGTCTTTTATCTTTTGAATAATCTGATTAACCTTTCTAGAACTACCGGAGCCTGTAGGCTTTTTAACTTCATAAATAGAGCATTGTGGAATTACAACCTCTTCTACTTTAGGAGCTTCCGGAACAGCCTCAGGCTCTGTTTCAACAGTTTCTTGAGTCGTTAATTCTTTGTTATCTTCATCAGAATCAGAAGATTCACTCACTTCCTCTTCCTGAATTTCCGGTTCTGGAAGTGATGTCTTGGTTATTGGTGCCTCTTCTTCGGAAGCTTTTGGAAATAAAAAAGAAACTCCTAATCCAAACGCTCCAATTCCCAAAGATGAGCCTCCCAGAAGGAACTTAGAGATACCAATTAAAGCCATTACGCTAATGACTATTTGAACTGATTCTTAGCTGCTCCGGAATGTCTATGTTATTTTCGATTAATCAGTTTCTGGTTGAAATATCTTTTGAATATATTCACTTTCCACTCTCTTGCCATACGTAAATATCCTGAGATTTACTTATAGGCGTAGGACAAATGCCTTTGATGTCATTGATAAATGCTTGACTTTTATTCTTTAAGAATTGATCCTGATTCTCTTCAATCTTACGAAGAACTTTCTTAACTACTCTTACACCATTCACTCTCTTTGGCTCTTCCAGAACGTAAAAAGTACATTTTGGAATAACAGGAACCTTCTTCTCTTCCTTTACCTCAACAGACTGAGGAACCTGTTCTATCGGCAAACTGGATGCAGCCTCTTCCTCCGGAGCGCTATCCTCTTCTGCCTCTAATTGTTCGGGTGATTCTTGAAAGTCGAAGCTTACTTTTTTAGTGGATAATGAATCTTCTTTGGGTGTGTCAGAAAGTAGAACTGACTTTATACCTAATGTTCCTATTCCAGCCGCAATACTGCCGCATAAAGCCTTGGCAACTCCGAAATCAGACATCTTTTACTTGGCTATAGCTCCCCTATTTATGGAAGACTCCTTCATCCAATCTTTTTGCATTCTCTGAGCATAGATTCATGTTCCCGTCTCTTTTTCATAGACGTAGACATCCATTCCTTCTTCTGTAGCAATGAACTTTTCAGGAGAATTACCAGAACAAGCTGATTCTACGTCAATGGCGAATTGAGAATTGGATGATCGTTTATCTTCCAAGAACTTCTTCACATCTGTATTCTTGGAAATTATCTTAGTTATTTGTGGAGTGTTATTAGTTCCAGTATCCTTGTCTGTAACATATATAGTACATGTCTTTGCTTTCACGGGAGTAGCAACATCTTCTGTTTTCTCCGTTGGAATAGAAGTCGTCTTTGCCTTTTCCTCGTTTCCCTTCATATTGGGAAGGAGTAAAGCTCCTACAGATACCCCTCCAACTGATGCAGCTGAGGCACCAAATAGCAACATTTTGGAAGCTCCAATAGCCATGACTACGATTTAAGAACAGATTCAGATTTATTTACTTGCGGATTATTTACCCAATCTTGCTGTTGCATCAATGAGGTGTAATTTCAACTTTGATTGCTTTCTTGGTAGACGTAAACATTCTTATCTTCTTTTGAGTCCTCCACCCCCCGACAAGCCCCTCTGACATCTGTTGCAAACTGTCCCGTATTAATTTGCTTACGCTTTAAGAATTCCTCAGCACCTTCCACTCTTTCAATTATTTGGGTAAGGTTAACGGTGTTACCGCTTCTCGTAACTCCTCCAGCCACCAATATGAAACATTTACCGTTAGGGGCAGGGGTTTCTTCTTGGATAGAAGCTGAAGTTGTTTTTAAATTCTCTGTTTCCTTGTTTCCGGAAGAAGAAGAAGAAAGGAAGAATCCTCCAGCAACACTACCTGACGCTGCTGTTAATCCCCCTAGAGCTAATATCTTTGAATAAGCCATAAGCAATTAGGAAGCTCTGCCCCCTGAATTGGTTTTCAATGCTGCAGGAATTTCTACCCCTTCCTTCAATAATCAATCCTGAGTGGATATATCTCCGGCATAAATCCAATACCCCCAGTAATCTTTCCACACATAGACATTCTTAGAATTGTCCATGGCTTCGGGACATGCCCCTTTTACGTCTTTTTCAAATTGTGTACCCTTCCCACTTAAAAAGCTCTTTTGATCTTTTGTAACCTTCTCAAGGATCTTTGTAACGATTCTATCCTTACCACTACCTTTAGGTTCTTCAACTATATAGAAAGTACATTTAGGGGGGATAATTGGAGCTGACGGCTTTGAAATTGTTTCAGGTACTTTTGCGGGTTCTTCGGGAATCATCTCCTTCTCCGTGGATACTTCCTCTTCTACTTCAGGTTCCTCAAGTTGTTCTTGGACTTCAAACTTTACCTTCTTAGTAGCTAAAGAATCCTCAGAAGAAGTATCAGATATCAAGAATGATCCTACTCCAACAGTTCCAGCTGTGGCTGCTCCGCCACATAAAACTTTTAGAAACGCTAAATTAGACATCTTAATTCTCCACTTTTGATCTGTTTACGTTCCCAGTCTTCATTCAATCTTTCTGAAGTCCAGAAGAGTAAATTCACTTCTTCACCCCTCCAGATTCTTGCTTTTCATAAATGTAAACATGCATCTCTTCTCCGGAGTCTACAAACTTCCCAGATTCCTTTCCGGAACAAGCTTTCTCTACGTCTTCAACAAATTTAGAATCAGTGGTTTTCTTATCTTTTAGGAAGTTAGGTATATCTGTGTGTTTAGCAAGTATTTCAGTAACGCTTTGATTTGAGTTTGTTCCAGTAGGTACGTTAGTTACATAGACAACACATTTCTTTATTTTAGGAACAGCAGTATCTTCCTTAGCAGAAGTTAATGCGATCCCCTTCTCCCCTTCTCCCCTTTCATATTAGGGAGAAGTAATGTCCCCGCAGATACTCCTCCAACAGACGCAGCCGTTAATCCTCCTAGAGTTAATATTTTTGAATAAACCATAAGAAACTAGATATCTTTGCTGTCTTTAGGGGCTGCAACACCTTTTGATAACCAATCCTGAGTGGATACATCCTCAGCATAGATTCAACTCTTTCAGTAATCTTGTTTTTGTCACACATAGATATTCTTAGGCTCGTTCATAGTTTCAGGACACGCTCTTCTTACATCTATGCCAAACTGATTACCTTTCCCACTTAAGAAGCTTTTTTGATCTTGCGTAACCTTAGAAAGGATCTTTGTAACTACTCTATCCTTTCCTACCCCTTTAGGCTCTTCAACTATATAAAGAGTGCACTTAGGAATAACTGGTTCGGACTCTTCCTTAATATCCCCAACTGTTTCATCGATCTTAGCCGGAAGTTCCTCATCTTCTTCCGAGTCCTCAACTACTACTGGTTCTTCCCGCTCAGCTTCCTCAAAATCTTCAAATTCCTGATCCTCGAAACTTACTTTCTTAGTAGCTATGGATTCTTCAGCAGGAGCCTCAGGCAACAAGAATGATCCTATGCCTAATGTTCCGGCTGTTGCCGCAACACCGCCGCAAATAACTTTCAAGAGGCTCAAACTAGGCATGTTATTGAGTGACGGCGTCCTTATTTATGGACTCCATTCTCATTCAATCTTTTTGTAATCTTTCGGAGTAAATTCACTTCTTGCCTGCGTTTGTATTCTTCTCATAAACGTAAACATTTATGCCTTCCGCAGCATCCACAAACTTCCCTTTAGCCTTCCCAAGACAAGCGGTTTCTACGTCTGTTACAAATACAGGATCAGAAGTCTTTTTGGTTTCTAGAAATTCCTTTACGTTCTCGTGCCTAGAAAGTATTCTGGTGATGCTAGGAGTTCGAGATGCGGCTTCATCCGTTATATAGATAAAGCACTTCTTCTCCTTTGGAGCCTTAACTGTTTCCTTTCCTTTTGTGGAAACTGGGGAGATAGTCTCCGAAGCTTCGGGAGCTTTCCCTTTGGATGATGAAAGATAAGCTCCTCCGGTTATTCCTCCAGAAGCAGCTGTAAACCCCCCTAGGATTAATACTTTCGAATAAGCCATAAGAAACTAGACAGCTGTTCCTTCCGAATTAACTTCCCACCCTTTAGGAACTTTCACTCCTGATTTTGACAATCAATCTTGGGTGGATATATCTCCGGCGTAGATTCATCCACCTCCAGTGCTTTTTCACACATAGATATTCTTAGGTTTATCAGTAACTGCAGGACAGACCTTGTTTACATCTTCACGAAACTTCTTATCTTTATCTTTCAATCAGACACTTTGCTCCTCTTCAACCTTCTCAAGAATCTCTGTAACGACTCTAGTCCTGTCTCTACCCTTAGGTTCTCTAACTACATAAAGAGTACACTTAGGAGGGGTAACTGGAATTGTTTCAGGTACTTGAGTGACTTCTTCAGAAATCTGTTCCTCGTTTGTGGATACTTCCTCTTCTGAAGAAGTATCTTGAGGCTCTTCTATTTCGGATTCTTCAGGCTGTTCTTGGACTTCAAAATTTACTTTCTTAGTAGCTAAAGAATCCTCAGAAGAAGTATCGGATACCAATAATGATCCTACTCCAACCGTTCCTGCAGTAGCTGCCCCGCCACATAAAACTTTTAGAAACGCTAAATTAGACATCTTAACTTGTTAATTTTGTCTTGTCGACGCCCTCCCTCTTCATCCAGTCTTGTTGGAGGTCAGAGGAGTAGATTCACTTCTTAGTGCCGTTACTTTCTGTCTTTTCGTAAATGTAGACATGCATTTCTTCCCCCGAATCAACAAACTTCTTTTCCCCGTTTCCAGAACAGGCTTTCTTTACGTCTTCAACAAATGTAGAATTAGTGCTTTCCTTGTCCTTTAGGAAGTCGGATATATTTGTGTATTTAGAGAGTATTTCAGTAACGCTTTGATTTGAGTTTGTTCCAGTAGGTACGTTAGTTACATAGACAACACATTTCTTAACTATTTCGGGAGTAGCAGTATCTTCCTTAGCAGAAGTTAATTCGATCCCCTTCTCCCCTTTCATATTAGGAAGAAGTAATGCCCCTGCAGATACCCCTCCAACAGATGCAGTTGATGCGCCCAGTAACAACATCTTGGATGTCCCTATTGCCATAATTAAGAATTCAGGATAGATCCTGAACTACTTATTATTTCAGGATTATTTGCTCAATCTTGCTTCTGCATGTGTTGGGTGTAATTTCAATTATCGCCATTCTTGTAAACATAAACTCGAAAGTCCTCTTTCTCCTTATTGATCTCGGTTTTGTTCCCAGAACATGCGTCCTTAATATCTTTCTTGAACTGTTCAGAACTTGTACTTTTATCCTTTAAGAATTCCTCTGCTCCCTCTACCTTCTGAGTTATTTTTGTAAAGTTAATACTGTCACCACTTCCTGTAACGTCTCCAGCAACAAAGATAAAGCACTTCTTACTGGAAGTTTCAAAGACTACTGTTTCCTTTCCTTTTGAAGAAGTCAAGGTCTTAGGGCTCTCCTGCTCTTTTCCTCCAGAAGAATAAAGATAAGCGCCTCCTGCAACACCACCAGAAGTGGCAGTTAATCCCCCTAAAGTCAATATCTTTGCGTAAGCCATTGATTAATTACCCTTAGAATCTACCTTTAATTCAGGAGGAACTGTGACACCCTCTTGAGCTAATCAATTCTTGTTTGAGACATCATCCGCATACATCCAGCCCGCATATTCCTCCCACACATAAATATCTTTAGATGCTGTAAGGGTTGAAGGACATGCCTTCTTTATGTCTCTATTAAAGGCATCGCTTTTCCCTTTCAAGAAGGCCTCTTGATTCTCAGTAACTTTCTTAATAATCTCTTTAACTATCTTGCCATTCCTAGTTCTTTCTGGATTCTTAACTACATAAAAAGTACATTTAGGAACAACTGGTTCAGGCTCCTTCTTAACTTCCTCTACTGTCTCTTCATCCTCGGTTGAAAGACTCTCCTCCGCTTGATCCTCAACGCCCAGAACTTCCTCTTGTTCAGTTTCTTCTATCTCTTCAAGATCTTCTTGTTCTTCAAAACTTGCTTTCTTAGTAGCTATGGATTCTTCTGCAGGAGCTTCAGGCAACAAGAATGATCCTATTCCTAATGTTCCAGCTGTTGCCGCAACACCGCCGCAAATAACTTTCAAAAGGCTTAAACTAGGCATGATGAGTGATGGCGTCCTTATTTACTGACTCAACTTTCATTCAATCTTTTTGTAAATTTGTGGAATAAATTCATTTCTTACCGCCTTTTTCATTCTTCTCATAAACATTTATACCTTCCTCAGCATCCACAAACTTTCCTTGAGTCTGGCCAAGGCAAGCGGTTTCTACGTCTGTTACAAATACAGGATCAGAGGTCTTTTTGGTTTCTAGAAACTCTTGTACGTTCTCGAGTCTAGAAAGTATTTTGGTGATGTTGGAAGTTGTGGCTTCATTTGTTACATACAGAATGCACTTCTTGGATTCTGAAGGAAGCGTAGAAATATCTTCTGGCTCTTTGGAATAAGCTGAAGTTAACTTTACCTCCCTTTCTTCTTTCGAGCTGGGAAGCATTGAAGCTCCTGCAGCAACTCCTCCCCCGATTGATGCGGCTGAGGCACCAAATAACAGCATTTTTGATGTTCCTATAGCCATAATTAGGACTTAAGAACAGATCCAGAGTTGGTAATTATGTTCTGTTGACTGGCTCAATCTTGGGTTTGCATAACTTTTGCATAGACTCAACTTCCTCCGTTTTGATAGACATAAACGCGCAAGCTTTCTTTAGTCTTATCAATCTCTTCTTTCTCCCCAGAACAGGCCTTCCTTACATCATCTTCAAACTTACCATTACTTGTCTGCTTCCCTTCTAGAAACTTCTCAGCCCCTTCAACTTTCTGACTGATGTGTGTAAGTTCAACTGTGTTATCTCTCTTATTAACGTTCTCCGCTACATAGATAAAGCACTTCTTCTCCTTTGGAGCTTCAACCGTTTCCTTTCCTTTTGTGGAAACTGGGGAAATAGTCTTCGAAGCTTCGGGAGCCTTCCCTTTGGATGATGAAAGAAAGGCTCCACCCGCTACTCCTCCAGAAGCAGCTGTTAATCCCCCTAAAGCAAGTATCTTTGAATAAGCCATCTGTATCCGTAGGTTATTTAATGTTTTTTCCCCCTAAGAATTTTCCCCTATAGAAATGAAAGTTTCAATATGAAAACGCTTCCCGTTTTGGCTCTGGCAGGCATCAGTGCTGTCGGAATGGGTGGATGGTATAAGTTTCATCATCTTAAACCCAAAACGCTTCGAGAGTATCTTGAATGGCAAGGATTGAGATTGCTTTCTGATTCTGAAGAGAATTATTGGAAGTCTATTTTGGATGAGAATCAGAAATTAGTTAATGATCTGAGTTTAGGATCCGACACGGCTTCTTTAAGGGAGTGGTGTAGACGTAGTTTGGAATCTAAGAGTTATGACAATCTCATATCTAATGCTTCTTCCCTATGTGTCGATAATCCTAAGACAGTTAAAGCCAGAATGATTCAATTGTATGGAAGTGCAGATGGTCTAATTTCTCAGGATAATGATTACAAAGTAGCCTATGTCTTTAGGAAGCATTCAAGAGGTGATGTCAAGATTCTTTAGATAAGCCAGTTGAAGATACTTTGGTTCGTAATGTAAAGTCCTTATGTACTCCCAAAGGATTCTCTTCCATTAGTGATCTAATCAATCAGAGAAAGGAGACTTCATTGCTTCTTACTGATTCGAAGAACTCCTTGAAGTTAGAGAAGAAATATAACGATATTAAGGAATGGGCATCCTGAACGGCTGAGAATAAGACAAGCAATGGGAATAAGGAGGATTTAAGTGATTGATGTAAAGAGAGTAAGGATAAGAACTTCTATGATCAGGGGGTGTTCAGTGAGGTCTATCCTAAGTTTAGATATAGGTGCTTAGATGAGCAGAAGAATTAGCGTTCTTGTGTATTCCGAGTTTCAAATGATTTGATAATTCCTTCCTTATTCACTCAATCAACATTCTTATCATGCATTCTTGTTGCGTAAATTCATGTCTCCTGAGATCCACTTCTTCCGTATCAGAGGTAGATATTTCCATTTACATTCCTCTTGTTGTTTAAGTTCTTACAAGCATCATCCAACTCAGCCTTTAATCCACTCTCATTCGTACTTCTTCTGACTTGTAATTCTTTGAAGAACTCTTCCTTATTTTCAAACTTCTTAAGGAGCTCCGTAAATTCATCCACTCCATCTTTCTTTATTGGTTCTTTGGCCTCATAGATAACACAAGTGGGCTCTGTTGGAATGGGAGGAACTACTTCTTTGCTTTCTAAAGGAGCTTCTACGGATTTAGGAGTGGGCTTCTCGGTTCCGGAAAACTTCATGGCTCCAAGTGTGATTCCACCGCCTGCAGCAGCAATGCTTCCCAACCCAACGAACTTTAATAAAGTGGAAGGCATAGTTACCGCTCTAAAGGTTCAAATTTAATCCCCTCTGCTTCTCAATCCCTTTGTATTTTGCGGTTGTAACTTCATCTCCCATCATTCTGTTGATAGACATAGATGTTTATGCTCCCCCTAGTCTTATGAATCTTAGATTTATTGCCTTTACAAGCACTCCTCACATTCCTCTTGAATGTCTCGTGTGCTGTATTACCTATATCCTTTAGGAACTCTTCAATACCTTCAAACTTCTTAAGTATCTTAGTGATCCTAGGATTCTCTTTACCTCCAGTAGCTTTATCTGTAACAAAGATAAAGCATTTCCTAGAGGGCTCTTCTTTGGATGAAGTAACAGAGACTAATTTAGCCTTTGGTATCGTTAATTCTTTCTGTTTGAATAAAGAAGGGGAAAGGAGTTGATAAACAATACCTCCGGCTGTCGATACTCCTGCAATGGCGGCTGTTCTTATGAAACCGTGATTCACAGAGTAACCCCTTTAATTCTTTAGTATTCCCTGCTAGTTTTATTTAAATGCCTGCCCCCTCGATATGAGACTCATTCCAGCTTTGGCTCTTTTAGGTATAGGGGCAACAGGTTTCGGTGGCTTATATAAGTTTAGCAATCTTACTCCTAGAACTCTAAAGGAGTATTTAGAGTGGCAAGGCTTGAATTTAATTTCAGATTCTAGTGATAACTACTGGAAGGCTGTATTAGAGGATAGTAAGGATATAGCTAAGAAGGCTACTAGCAAGGAAGAGCCTACTATTCAAGATATTAAACAGTGATGCGTTGGTAATTTACCTAAGGAGAAGTATGATGACCTCAAGGACTACGCGGTTGAGTTGTGTGTAGATAATCCCAAGACAGTTAAGTCTAGGATTATTCAGTTGGACGGGGGAACTGAGAAGCTTATATCTAGTGGTGATGCTGAGAAGTACAAGGTAGCCTATGTCTTTAGAAAGCACATTGACGGCTTTCATGATCTAATAGGCTACAAACCTGAAGTTGATGAACAGGGAAAGGAACAGGAGAATCTGGAGGCCTCTAAAACCGCATTTCAAAACTGATGTGAGGACTCTTTAAAGAAGCCTGTTGATGATACATTGGTATTGAATGTTAGGACTTTGTGTACGCCTAAGAAGTTCACCACTATTAAGGAATTAATAGAGCAGAATGGTGAAAAGGATTCTCTTCTTACTGACCCCAAAAACGATTCAGAATTACAACAGAAGTTTGAAGAGATTAAAGAGAAAGCTTCTTGGAAGCAGGATAAGCAGAATGCTTCTAGTAAAGAAGATTTGAAGAATTGGTGTACAGAAACTGAAAATAAGAAGTTCTCGGATTCTGGAGTATTTAGTGAGGACTATCCTAAGTTCAGATTCAGATGTATTAAGTCCACCACTTCTAGCAAGTAGGGCTCCCTATGAAAACATTGCCGGTGGTGGCTTCACTTTCATGTGCAGGAGTATGTTCTGTAGGTTGGTATGGATTTCAATCACTACAACCTAAGAATCTTAAGGAGTATCTAGAGTGACAAGGATTTAAGTTAGTTACTTCTGCCGAAGATCCAACTTGGGATTCTATTCTGAAAGAAAGGGAAGAAGTTGCTACTAGAGTTGTTGGCTCTAAAGATAAGGCATTATTGAAGAAGTGATGTGATGAACATACTCCTTTAGTGAAGTTCAATGATCATATCCAGAATGCTATTGATTTATGTGTCTATAACGTCAAGACTGTAAAGGGTAAGTTAGTTCAAAATAAGAAGGATTTGAATACGTTCTTAACTGGGCAAACTAATAATGATGAGAAGTACAAGGTTTCTTATGCCTTTAGGAAGCACAATGAGGATTTCCTAAAGCTTATAGGTCATGCTCCCGAGGAGGATGAGAGTGAATGAAATCCAGCTATCGACAAGTATAAAGGATGATGTCAAAATTCTCTTGAATCGGAGTTTAAGGATTCCGTATATGAAAGCTTCTTGGTATTCTGCGTGCCTAAGAACTTCTCTACAGTAAAGGCATACTTATCCGGAAGAACTCTATTAACAGAGGACAGTCAAAAGGAGGATCTGAAGCAGCTTCACGAGAAGATTAGTAACTTCGACTCTTATAAAGCTGACAGTATTGAAAGCGGAGAAGAAGGATTGAAGAAGTGATGTACAGAGAATTTAGGAAAGAACTTTAGTGACTCTTTGAATGTTCTGGATGAAATCTTACCTAAAGTGATATCTAGATGCGTTAAAGGATCCGAGATAACAGATAAGTAATCTATTCTCCGATATTAAAGCTCTCCGGAATTTCAATATCACTCTGTTTTAATCAATCAGTTGAATTCATTTCTGTAGAGTAAACTCAAGTCTCTGATTTACTCTTATCCCCAATTCCCCACCATAAGTAAACCCTCTTAGACGGAGACTTTTCACAACTACCAGTAACCTCTTCCTTTAATTTCTCAAGATTTCATATCTTGGGTTCCTGTTGATCTAGCTTATTGAAGAATCCCTCTTTGCTTCACAATCTATCTTTTAACTTCTTAAATTTACGTTTACTTTGTACTGTCTCTGGAGCTTCTGCTTCATAGATAATACAAGCACCACTGTTAAGAAGGGATTGTAATTCCTCCTCTTTTGAATCCTTAGTATCAGATACTGTTTTGTATTTGGGTGTCTCCGATTTAGGTTCTGAGAATATTTTGGATCCAACAATAATACCTCCTCCAGCGGCAGCTGTGCCACCACCAATAGCAGCTAATTTTAGAATTCCGTAAGACATGCGTCACAGCTACTAGATTTCTCGCACCCTTCCACCCTTCCACCCTTTTTATTTTCGGTCAAAAATACCACCCTATTTAAAGCCACCACTATAAGCTCCTGCCACCATGAGACCTCTTTCGGCTGCCGCTCTTCTGGGATTAGGAACAGCTGGAGTAGGGGGATGATATAAGTTCCGAAATCTAGAACCTACTACCCTTAGGCAGTACTTAGAGTGGCAAGGTCTGAGATTGATTTCTGATTCGGAAAGTAATTATTGAAATGCTGTACTAGAGGAGCACAAGGAGTTCATTAAGGAGTCAGGTTTAGATAATTCTAAGATTGACGGAATTAAGCAGTGATGTAAGGGCAATATAGATTCCAAGGATTATGAGAATCTGAAGGCTAAGGCTTTACGTTTGTGTGTAGATAATCCTAAGACGATTAAAGCTAGGATTATCCAATTAGATGGTGGTACCGGTCATCTTATAAATGGCAATGATGCCGATAACAAGTACAAGGTTTCCTATGTATTTAGGAAACACATTGATGGTTTTAATTCCTTAATAAGTTATTCTCCGCAGATGGAGGATGATGGAAAGGAAGTTGAGAATTTAGAGGCTGCTAAGGATGCTTTTAAAAAGTGATGTACTGATTCTCTAGATAAGCCCATAGATGAGACTCTGGTTCAAAATATTAGAACTCTATGTACTCCCAAGAAGTTCTCAACTATAGAAGAGCTAATAAAACAAAATAAGGAGGATAAGATGTTGTTGACAGAGAGTGGTAACAGTTCTGATTTGGAGAAGAAATACACAGCCATCAAAGAATTATCTACTTGGACAGCAGATAACACAGGTAGCAAAAGTGATTCCAGTGATTTAAAGACTTGATGCGAAACTAATAAGAGTAAGAATTTTCATGAACCAAAGGTGTTCAGTGAGACCTATCCCAAGTTTAGATTTAGATGTCTTAAAGGTACTACTGCTGATCCTAAGTAGGAAAGAATCCTATTTGGGTTGGAAGCTTGTGGATGAGACTGGTTATTGTAGGGGGTTTAGGGGCAGCTTTAGGATCTAGTCTTTTAACTTGATATGGACTTAGCTTCTGAAGCCAAAAGACTTTAAGACAGTATTTGGAATGGAGAGGATATCAAGTTGTCTCTCCATCAGATAAGTCTACTTGGAAGGCCATTAAGGAAGAGCATTCTTCCTTGATATATGAGTTATTCTCTGGAGATAATATTGAAGATCAAATTAGAGATTGATGTGCTTCTCATTTAGAGAAAAGCAGTTATCTTTCCCAAATAGGAACTGCTTCTAAGATATGCGTTAATAACCTTAAGACTATCAAAGGTAAGATAGTTCAAAGGGGGACGGATCTTAAGTCTTTACTGAATAGGACAGATGATTACAAGGTAGCCTATGTCTTCAGAAAGAATACCCTTGATTTCTTAAAGTTAATCGGATACTCTCCCAAGCCTATGGAGAATTTGGAAGAGGCTGTTCAGGCTTATAGAAGTTGATGCGAGAACTCTCTTAATGCCCCGTTCGAAGAACTTCTTCTAGCTAATGTTGAATCATTGTGCAAGCCTAAAGGCTTCTCTACTATTAAGGAATTTATTCACAATTCCGGAAAGCAGATGATCACCGAAGGAGATGATGCAGACTCCAAGTTGGAAGCTCGCCTTAAGCTCTTAAAAGATTTACCTTCCTTTAAGAAAGATGTGGGAGATAGTGTTGATAAAGAGAAATTAAAGGAGTGATGTAATACATCTGCCTCCAAGGGATTCTTCGAAGGATCTCAAGTATTAGAGGACGATTATCCTAAGGTTAAGTCTCGATGTATAAAGGATGAGAAAGTTATAGATAGTTAAACGGTACTGCCCTTATTTTCAAACGTCTTAGTAATTCCTGTTACAGTTACTCAATCAGTGTCTCCATGCATCTGTAAATCATATGTTCATGTCTTATTGGTTCCACTCTCTTCGTACCAAACATAAACATTCCCTCCAACGTTCTTCTTCCCATCTTTATTTTCACATGCATTACTTACTTCATTCTTAAATGTATCTCCCCCTTCGGAGCTAGGTCTACTTGTTAATTCTTCAAAGAACTTTTCCTTGCTTTCAAACTTCTTCAATAGCTCCTTTAACTTCTTAGGCTCACCCCCTTCTTCCGGCTTTTTGGATTCATAAATTACGCATCTCACTTCTTTAAGAGTTGTAGCTTTCGGACTCTTCAATTCCTCTTTAGCTGGCGTAGATTTATTGGAAGATTCAATAAGCTTCATAGCTCCTACAGTAATACCTCCCCCAGCAACTGTAGCAACACCACCCAATCCAGCAAACTTCAAAAGCGCGTAAGACATAATTCTTTAAAGATATTGAATTTAAGTCTCTCCTAGTCCTTTTTGCCTTCCATTAAAAGTACCCATCTGATACTTCAATCTGTAGATTCATGCCATTATGAGAGCCTTACCTTATTTAGTTTTTCTGGGCTTAGGAACGGCTGGATTGGGAGGTTGATATAAGTTTCAACATCTTAAGCCCAAGACTCTCCAAGAATATCTTGAATGACAAGGCTTTAAACTGCTGTCCCATTTCGAAGAGAATCATTGGAAAGCTGTATTAGAAGAGAACAAAGACCTTCTTTCTAAATTGGGAATAAGCACCTCCCATAGTGGAGGGGTGAAGTCTTGATGTGAAAGGAATTTAAATTCCGAGAGTTATGAAGAGTTGGTGGATGTTGCTCCCCTATTATGTGTAGACAATATTAGGACAGTCAAAGGTCGGATAATTCAAATAGCAGGAGATACCAGTAAATTAATACAGGCGGGAGATCAGGAAGCGAATCAATATAAGGTAGCTTATGTATTTAGGAAGCACATTGATGGATTCCATGCATTAATAGGTTATTCTCCGGAAGTTGATGAGGGTAAGGAGGTAGAGGATTTGGATAAGGCTCATCAAGCTTTTAAGGCGTGGTGTAATGATTCTTTAGATAAGCCAATAAATGAGGCTTTAGCTCAGAATGTTATGGCTTTATGCACTCCCAAAGGGTTTTCTACTATAGAGGAACTAATTAAGAGGAATGGAGAGACTCTATTGACTGAATCATCTCGATCTCAGGAATTAAAGGAGAAATATGAAAAGATAAAGGAGTTGGATTCTTGAAAGAATGAAAATCAAAATAGTAAGTCTAACGAGGAAGATCTAAAGAGCTGATGTGACGAAAATAAGGCTAAGAATTTTTATGACGAGAATGTGTTTAGTGAGGTCTATCCTAAGTTCAGATTTAGATGTTTAAAGCTGGAGGAATAGATACTAGCCCTCGGCTCTTTGTGTTCCGACAGTTTCAAAAGACTTAGTAATTCCATCTTTGTTTACTCAATCGATGTTACCTGTGTGCATAGTTGTAGAGTAGACTCATTTGTTTCCTGAAGTAGAGGTCTCATATCAAACATAAACATTCCCTTTCACATTCCTTTGAGTTCCAGTATTCTCACAAGCATTACTTACTTCACTCTTTACAGTGGCCTCATTATTGGTATTACTTGGTCTTTTTACAATCTCTGCAAAGAAAGCCTCTACCCCTTCAAACTTCTTCAGAAGCTCCTTAAATTCATTGTTCTCAGGTTTTTTAGCTTCATAAATAACACAAGTAGTCTCCGGCTTTGGAGCCTCAGGAGTCGAAGCTTCCGGCTCTTTCTCTTTTGTTTTGGTGGTCTTTGGAGTTTTGCTTTCGGAACCGGAAATTAAGGAGGATCCAAAAGCAACACCTCCCCCAGCAGCTCCGATACCCCCAAGAGTAACTGCCTTTAACAGATAAGACATAACCGCTTTTTAGGTACTGAAATCCCAAACCCTTTCACCCTTTTTTATTCCTTACCAAAAATCCCCTGTCCAGACTTCAAACCTATAAGTTTTGCCCACTATGAAACTACTTCCTTATTCGGCTCTTCTAGGTTTGGGAGCTATAGGAATAGGAGGATGATATAGATTTGGTAACTTGCAACCAAAGACACTTCGTCAGTATCTGGAGTGGCAGGGATTGAGATTGATTTCAGATTCAGAGAGTAACTATTGAAAGGCTGTAATCGATGAAAATGAGGAATTAGTTAAGAAGTTAAATCTGGATGAGTCTAAAGTCAAGGAGTGGTGTAAAAATCATTTGGACTTAGAGAAGTATGAGGATGTTAAAGATTCTGCCTTACTTCTATGTGTAGACAATCCTAAGTCTGTTAAAGCTCGAATTATCCAGCTAGATGGAGGGATTCATAAATTGATAAATGGTTCGGGCGCAGATAAACAATACAAGGTAGCCTATGTATTTAGAAAGCACATTGATGGGTTCAACTCTTTAATAGGCTATTCCCCAGAAAAGGATGAAAAGGGGAAAGAACAGATAGATTTGGGTCAAGCTAAGGATGCATTTCAGAAGTGGTGTGAAAATTCTTTAACTAAGCCTGTAGAGGAGACTGTGGTTTTGAATATTAGGGAGATGTGTGCTCCTAAGACTTTCTCTAAAGTTAAAGAATACTTGTCGGGAAGAACTTTATTAACTCAATCAGATAAGACTTCCCAACTTCAAGCAGTTTATGAAAAGATTAAAGGCTTTGCCACCTATAAAGAAGACATAAAAAGCATTAGCGAGAGCGAGAAAGACGGTCTTAAGAAGTGATGTGAGCAGAATTTAGAAAAGGAATTTAGTGATGACTTGAGTGTGTTTGAAGAAACCTTGCCTAAGGTAATATCTAGATGTGTTGAGGGCTCTGCAACTGTAGATAGTTAAAGATTATTCTCTTAGATCTCTGGGAACATCAATCTTCCGTTCTCGCAGTCAATTTCAACCGTTTAAATCTCTGCTAAATATTCAAGTATTACCCTTATTTTGAGCAGAGCCTCATCATAAATAGACTCTTCCTTTACTTCTACAACCACCCTCTATTTCCCGCTTTAAAGTCTCCAGATTCCACAAAGAGGAGAATTCTCTGTCTAGCCTTTCAAAGAATTCCTCCTTGCTGCCAAGCTTGCCTTTTATTTTTTTAAATCAACGATATCCTTCCCATTTCTCTCCTTCATAAATAGTACAAGGAGATCCTGAGTAAGACTTGGTCACTAATTCTTCACTCTTAAATTCTTCTTTTGTTGCCCCAGAAAATAAGACTTGACTGGCTAACGTTCCTCCCCCGATTACCACACTACCACCAAGAGCAATTAGCTTAAATAGAGAACTGATCATGAAAGTGGCGGGATACATAACCAATTCTTCAATTCTTTTTTGTCGGAAAGAAAGGCAGGATATCTTTGCTGAATTACATATTGTGAAGGCTTTCTATTTTTAGTTCCGGTGAAACTACTTCCCTTCATGGCTCTTTTGGGTTTGGGGGCTATAGGAGCCGGTGGTTGGTATAGATTTGGGAATTTAAAACCTAGAACTTTGAGGGAGTATTTGGAGTGACAAGGATTGAGATTGATTTCAGATTCTGAGAGTAATTATTGAAAGGCTGCAATAGAGGAGAATAAGGATCTTGTTAATAAGTTGCAGTTGGATGATTCCAAAATTGATGGAGTTAAAGGATGATGTAAGAGTCATTTGGACTCTGAAAGGTATGAAGATGTTAAATTCTCTGCCTTATTGTTATGTGTAGATCAACCCAAGACTGTAAAGGCTAGGATTATTCAATTAGATGGTGGCCTTGATCGTCTTTTAAGTGGAGATGATAATAAGTACAAGGTGGCTTATATCTTCAGGAAGCATCTTGAAGGTTTTCATGCCTTGATAGGCTATTCTCCTGAAGTGGGGAAGGACGGAAAGGAGAATATAGATTTAGAAAATGCCACCAAGGCTTTCAAAGGATGATGCACTAGTTCCTTAGAGAAGTCAATAGATGAAACACTAGTTTCGAATGTTAGGGAATTATGCACTCCCAAGAGCTTTTCGAAAGTTAGAGATTATTTAAAAGGCAAGACTCTACTCACCGAATCCAATCAAGATGCAGAGCTTGAAAAGGTGTACAACAAGATTAAGAACTTTAAATCCTATACATCAGACATCTCAGACATCTCAGACAGCGGAAAGGAAGGATTAAAGAAATGATGTGAAAAGAGCTTAGATGAAGAATTTAGTAAAGAGTTAAGTGTATTTGAAGAGACCTTACCTAAGGTAATAGCTAGATGTGTTAAAGGGTCTGAATCTGTTGCTTAATCTTCTCTGGCACATCAACACCACTCTCCTTTAATCAGTCCTTTCCGTTATTCATATCACTCGCATATACATATGTTTCGCTTTGCGGCTGCTGCCCCTTACCCCATCAAACAAAGACTCTTCCGTGACTAGTACATCCTTGTCCTACCTCGGTATTTAAGTTATTCTTGTTTCACAAATTCTTCTCTTCCACTTTCTTTAAAAAATCATCCCTACTTCAAAACTCTTCCGTGAATTTCGTAAACTTACGACTTCCTGTTTTTTCCTTGGGAGTAGGCTCTTCTGCCAAGTAAACATTACAAACAGGTTCCTTTGTGGAAGCTGGTTCTGATTGGGGAGTCGGAACCACTTCAGGCTCTACATTGGATGTCTTTTCTAAAGAGGTAGAAACCTTTTCCTGTTTGGGAGAAGCGGCTCCAGATAAAGCAGAAGCTCCCACAGCAATACCTCCTCCGGCAGCCGCAGTTCCACCACTAATAGCAGCCACCTTTGCTAATGTGTAAGACATAAAACGTTCCAGTAATAGAAATCCCAAACCCTTTCACCCTTTTTATTCCACGCCAAAAATCCCCCACCCTATAAACCCAAATCTATAAGCCCCAGCCACCATGAGACCTATACCTACTATAGCTCTTCTAGGCTTAGGAACTGCCGGACTAGGTAGTTGATACAAGTTCCATCACTTGCAACCAAAGACACTACGTCAGTATCTGGAGTGGCAAGGATTGCGATTGATTTCAGATTCAGAGAGTAATTATTGAAAGGCCGCGGTTGAGGAAAACAAGGAATTAGTTAAGAAGTTAAACTTGGATGAGTCTAAGTTGGAGGGAGTCAAGGAGTGGTGTAGAAATCACTTGGACTTAGAGAAGTATGAGGATGTTAAAGATTCTGCCTTACTTCTATGTGTAGACAATCCTAAGTCCGTTAAAGCTAGGATAATCCAATTGGATGGCGGAACTGATCGTCTTATACATGGATCGGAATCGGACAAACAATATAAGGTAGCATATGTTTTTAGAAAGCATATTGACGGCTTTAATGCTCTAATAGGCTACGTTCCCACAAAGAACGAGAAGGGAGAGGAGCAGATAGATTTGGCTCAGGCTAAAGAGGCGTTTCAGAAGTGATGCGAAAGTTCTTTGAATAGGCCGGTAGAGGATACTTTGGTATTGAATATTAGAGAATTGTGTACTCCCAAAGAATTCTCTAAAGTAGAGGATTACTTGAAGGGAAAGACTTTGTTAACTAAAGAGGGTAAGGATTCTACATTGGATGCAGTTTATAAGAAAATAAAGGACTTTGCCTCTTACAAAGCCGACATTACCAAGGAAAACAAGGAAGGTTTAAAGGAATGGTGTGAAGAGAATTTGAAAAAGGAATTCAGTGAGAGTTTGAGCATATTTGAAGAGACTTTACCTAAAGTAATATCTAGGTGTGTCGAAGGTTCCGAAGCCTCAGAAAAGTAGCTATTCTGTTAATTTAAGACGAGCGTAACATCGTCGCGCTCTAATCAATCAGTTATCTGTCCGTCCGGAATTAGATCCCATCAGACATAGATTCTTTTCGTAGTAGAGTAGAACATTCATCTCTATTTTCAAAGTTGTTAGATTTCACCATCCTCTTTGTTGTGGAAAGTAATTCTTGGTATTTAAGACCCCATTAATAAGGAGGTCTTTATTGGGAATTTTGCTTTATCCAGATTATGAAATTACTTCCTTATGCAGCCCTTGCGGCTTTGGGTGCTGCGGGAGTTGGTGGTTGATATAGATTTGGTAATTTGAAACCCAGAACTCTAAGAGAGTACTTAGAGTGACAAGGGCTTAGGTTGATTTCAGATTCTGAGAGCAACTATTGGAAGGCTGTAATAGAAGAAAATAAGGAGTTAGTTGGAGAGTTAAAGCTGGATGCTTCTGGAGTCAAGGAGTGATGCAAGAGTCATATGGACTCTGAGCAATATGAGGACATTAAATCATCTGCTTTATTACTGTGCGTAGACAATCCTAAGACTGTCAAAGCAAGGATTATTCAATTAGATGGCGGAACCCATAAGCTCATAAATGGCGATAATGCAGATAAGCAATACAAAGTATCCTATGTCTTTAGAAAGCACATTGAGGGCTTTAATGCCTTGATAGGCTATTCTTCTGAAGTGGGTAAGGATGGCAAGGTGGAGATAGATTTGGAGTCTGCTTCCAAGGCTTTTAAAGAGTGGTGTATTAATTCCCTAGAGAGGGCAATAGATGAGATGTTAGTCTTGAACATTAGGGAGTTATGCACCCCCAAGAAGTTTTCAACAGTTAAAGAATACTTGAGTGGTAAGACTTTACTAACTGAATCTGGTCAAGAATCAGAATTGGAAACGGTGCACAACAAAATCAAAGACTTTGCTTCTTATAAAGCGGACATTTCAGAAGCAGGTAAAGAGAAGTTAAAGGAGTGATGCGATAAGAGCCTGAAGGAAGAATTTAGTACCTCCCTTAGTGTGTTTGAAGAAACTCTGCCTAAAGTAATATCTAGGTGTGTTAAGGGATCTCAAGCTACTGAACAGTAGCTACTTTCGGTTTAAGAGCTGCAGGAACACTAACACTTTCATCATTTAGTCAATCCTTCCCGTTATTCATATCGCTAGCATAAACTCATGTCTTGCCCTTAGATTGGGGATTCCCATAACCCCATCAAACATAGACACTTCCGTGATCTTGACATCCCTTCTCTACTTGTGTTTTAAGATCTCCCTCGTTTCAAGCTCTATCTTCCTTTATTTTCTTTAAGAAATCACCCTTGCTTCAAAACTCTTCTTTAATCTTGGTAAACACACGAACCTTTGGTTGTCCTTTAGAAGTGGGTTCCTCAGCAGTATAGACATTACATACTTTTTTTGCAGAATCAGGAGTTGCTTCTTCCTGCTTGGTAACTGGAATTACTTCTATATTAGAATCCTCCTGCTTTTCTGAAGAGGTAGCTACTTTCTCTTGCTTAGATCCGGAAGTTCCAGATAAAGCTGAAGATCCAACAGCAATACCCCCTCCAGCGGCAGCAGTTCCTCCGCTAAGGGCCGCTATTTTGGCTAATGTATGGGACATAACTGTTTTCGAGTACTTGAAATTCCCAACCCTTTAACCCTTTTTCATTTCCTCCTAAAAATCCTAACTCTCAAATACCCCAATCTATAAGCCTCGCCCCCATGAGACCCATACCTACTATAGCTCTTCTAGGCTTAGGAACTGCCGGACTAGGTAGTTGATACAAGTTCCACCATTTAAAGCCAAAGACACTTCGTCAGTATTTAGAGTGGCAAGGATTGCGATTGATTTCGGATTCAGAGAGTAATTATTGAAAGGCGGTAATAGAGGAGAACAAGGAGCTCGCTCAGAAGCTAGGTATAGATACTTCCAAGATTGACGGAATTAAAGAGTGATGCAAGAGTCATATGGATTCTGAGAAATATGAGGATATTAAAGACTCGGGATTACTGCTATGCGTAGACAATCCTAAGACTGTAAAGGCAAGGATCATTCAGTTGGATGGTGGAACTGATCGCCTTATACATGGAGATGATGCCGATAAGAAGTACAAGGTAGCATACGTTTTCAGAAAGCACATTTCAGGACTTCACTCTTTAATAGGTTATCAACCTAAAGTTGATGACAAAGGGGAAGAGCAGGTGGTTTTTGAAGAAGCTACAGATCTGTTTAAGAAGTGATGTACTTCTTCCTTGGATAAGCCCATGGATGAGACATTGGTATTGAACATAAGAGAACTTTGCACCCCTAAGGGCTTTTCTAAGGTTAAGGATTATTTAACAGGTAAGGCTTTGTTGACGGATATTGGCAAAGACACTCAGCTGCAAGCAAAGTACGACAAGATTCATAATTTCGCTTCTTACAAACAGGATATCACAGGGAGCGATAAAGAGGCTCTAAAGACGTGGTGCACTGTGAATCTAGATGAGGAATTTAGTAAAGACTTAAGCATATTTGAAGAGATCTTACCTAAGGTTATATCTAGGTGTGTTGAAGGCACTGAATCCACCGAGAAGTAGTTTTTTGTGAAATTCAAAACTCTTCTGGGAACTGGAATTGTAGGTGGGATAGGAGGAGCTGGAGTTTATGGCTTCCATAGCTTACAACCTAAGAATCTTCAAGAGTATTTAGAGTGACAAGGGTTCAAGCTAGTTTCTAATTCGGATGAAAATACTTGAAAGGCTATAAGGAAGGAGAATGCTCCTTTACTAAAGGAGATATTTGGAAAGGATGATCCTGAAACTCAAGAAATACAGAAGTGATGTAAGGATCTTCTTCCCTTAACGGATTATCAAGAGTACGTTTCAAGGGTTTCTAAGGTATGTGTAGATAGTGTTTGGACGGTAGAGGGAAAGATAATTCAAGAGAAAGGAAGTACTAACGGATTAATCCAGAAGGGTAGGGATGAAGACTTTAAAGTTGCCTATGTATTCCGAAGACACATTTCTGACTTTTTAGATTTAATAAATTTCCATCCCCCTAAAAGCGAGGAGGGACAGCCGGCAGAAGAGAAGTTGGATGAAGCTAAGAAGAGCTTTGAAGATTGATGTATTGGCTCTCTGGCTAAGGAGGCAAATGATTCCTTAGTTTCTAATATTCAAACCTTTTGTTCTCCAAAGGGATTCTCTACCATAAAGGAGTTAATAGAGAAGAACGGAGAGAAGCTTTTGACAGATTCTCAATATACGGATGATTTGGAGAAGAAGTATAACGAGATAAAGGATCTAAAGACTTGGCAAGATGATGACAAGAAATCATCCTATAATAAAGATGACTTGAAAACTTGGTGTGATGAAAATCAATCTAGGAAGTTCTCCGAGGAGGGTGTGTTTGCTGAGATCTATCCTAAGTTTCGATTTAGATGCGTAAAAGTCCTCTCAACCTAAGCTCTTCAGGAATCTCGCTTAAATCACTATCCGATGTCCAATGTAAATCCTATGAGTCTTAGATGGTTGACAACCAGTCTCTACCTCTTGTTTTAGAAAATCAAGATTTCATATTCTTGGTGAATCTTGCTCTCTGGATTTAAGGATCCCAATAAGTTTCATTTATTAGAATAGCGAGACTTTACGACATTATGAAAATCCTTCCAATCGGAGTTCTATTAGGTCTTGGGACTGTGGGGGTAGGGGGTTGATATAAATTCAGTAATTTAAAGCCCAAAACTTTGAGGCAGTACTTGGAGTGGCAGGGACTGAAGTTGATTCAAGATACTGAGAGGAATTATTGACAAGCTGCTTTGGATGAGAACAAGAAGATCGCCGGAGATCTTAATATAGATACTTCTAGTATTGAGGGAATAAAGCAGTGATGCGGAGGTAATCTGGATTCTGAAAATTATGAAGACTTTAAAGTAGGTGCATCCCTTTTATGCGTGGATAATCCTAAAACAGTTAGAGCTAGGATTATCCAATTAGATGGAAATATAGATGGTCTTATTAAAGAGGGTGAAACGGATAAATATAAGGTCTCTTATATATTTAAGAAGCACATAGAGGGAGTTACAGATCTTATTGGTTTTGTTCCCCCAGAACAGGAGAAAGGAAAACCTATAAATGAGGATCTTGAAAATGCAGGGAAGGCTTTAAGTTCATGGTGTAAGAAGTCGTTAGAATCAGCTCCCGATGATACTTTAGTCGCTAATGTGAAGCTTCTTTGTTATCCAAAAGGATTTGAAGATATTGATGGCTTGATCAAATCTAGAGGAGAAGAGGGTTTACTTTTAACTGAGCAGAGTAATTCTGAGGCTTTGAAGCAGAAGTATAGTTCTATAAAAGATCTATCTTCTTGGACACAGGATGCAGAGAGTGTATCTAGTGGATCTCCCGAAGACAGCTTGAAGAATTGATGCAATAGCAACAAGAGTAAGAAGTTCTCTGAAGAAGGTACTTTTAGTAATCTCTATCCCAAGTTTAGATTCAGATGTATTAAGACAACTAGTGCTGATCCTCAAACAGCAACGGGAGCTTAACTTTGTAATTTAAGGATATTCTCAGAATTTTTAATTACGTCAGGATCCTTAGTTCAATCCACACCCTTTTCATTCATGTCTGAAGCATAAATTCAAGTATTTCCATTATTGGTATTGCCCCATCAAATATAGGTATCTTTCCCCTCGTTACATCTCGTTTCAGACTTGCTCTTCAATTCATCATTATTCCATAGAGTGCCCTTTTGTTGAAGGGCTTCTAAGAAAGCCTCCTTCCCATCAAACTTCTGCTTGATCTTTGTGAATTTTCGATTGTTTGTGCTTCCTTTAGGGGTAGGTTCTTCCATTTCATAAACAACGCAAGATTTCTGTGGGGGCAAAATGGGCTCTTTATTTTCTTCGGAGCTAGGAACTGGATCGTTAGGGATATCTTGATGTTTGACTTTCTCAGGTTTCACTTGGCTTTCTGTATTTCCAGAGAAAGCGGAAGAACCGGCAGCCAATCCGCCCCGGATGGCTGCAGCAGAACTCCCAAGACCCAAAATCTTTAAAGCTACGTAAGCCATGTCTTTAAGGGATTATTTGCGTGAAGTAAACTCCTGAGCAACTGTCGTTTCCTTTACCCAATCCTTCTCATTCATTGGGGTGGAGTAAATTCATTTGTTTCCTTCTTGTCAAACATAGACATTTCCATCTTTATTCTTCTTGCCATTGGACCCAGCGCAAGCCTCCTCCACGTCTTTCTTTATTTGAGTTTCATTCTCAACACCTTGTAACTTGCTAAAGAATCCATCCTTGTTTTCAAATCTCTCTAATAGCTTCTTAAATTCACGAGATGTTCCAGTCTTTGGTACGGGTACGTCGGCTTTATAGATAATACAGACAGGGGCTTTCGGTTCAAGTGAAGATGAGTCATCACTTTGATCTAGGCTTTCCTTCTCCTCTACTGAAGCTGATGTTTTTTGGATAGCAGGCGCTTCCTGCTTAGAGCCAGACATCATGGAAGCCCCAGCAACAATACCTCCTCCAGAAGCTGCCACTCCACCAAGAGTGGCCAATTTCAATAAACCAGAAGCCATAACAATTTCCTAGATATTGAAACTCCGCACCCTTCCACCCTTCCACCCTTCCACCCTTCCACCCTTTTTCATATTCAATTAAAAGTACAAACCCCTTCAGAATGGGTACTTATAAGTTCAAAGTGTTATGAAGCTCGTACCTGTTGCGGTTTTATTGGGACTTGGATCTGTAGGAGTTGGTGGTTGGTATAAATTCAGTAATTTAAAACCTAAGACTCTGAGGCAGTACTTGGAGTGACAAGGTCTAAGATTGATTTCAGATTCCGAAAGTAACTATTGGGCAGCCGTATTGGATGAGAATAAAGAGGTTGCTAAGAGGTTAGGTATCAGTGATTCCGATATTAAGGGAGTGAAGGAATGGTGCCAGAAGCATATAGATTCCGAGAATTATGAAGATCTTAAAGAGAGCGCTTCTCTATTATGTGTAGATAATCCTAGAACCGTTAAAGCTAGGATTATCCAGTTGGATGGAAGCACTGAGAAACTTATAAATGGAGATCAGGCAGACAATCAATACAAGGTAGCTTATGTATTTAGGAAGCATATTGATGGCTTCCATTCCTTGATAGGTTACTCTCCCAAAATGGGAGAAGATGGTAAGGAAGTTGAGGATTTAAATGCTGCTAAAGGCGCCTTTAAAACGTGATGTGAAGATTCTTTAAATAAGTCCATAGATGAGACTCTGGTTAGGAATATTAGGACTCTATGTACTCCTAAGAAGTTCTCTAGTATTAGTGAATTAATAACTCACAATGGGGAGAGTAATCTGTTGCTGACGAATGGTAATTTAGATTCCGATCTCCAAAAGAAACATGATGCTATCAAAGCCTTAGCTACCTGAAAGGCAGATAATTCAGATAATGAAGGAAATAAAGATAGCTTAAAGACATGGTGTACCAATAACCAGAGTAAGAATTTCCACGAAGATAAAGTATTTAGTGAGATCTATCCTAAGTTCCGATTTAGATGTCTTAAAGGGTCTAGTGATGATCCTAAGTAAGGAATATATTTAGTGCTCTGGAGCTACGGTGCCGGAAGCTGTATCAAAAGTTTGTCTTACTGTCGATTCTTGAAATCAGTCCTTCTGTAGGTATTGAGAATAGATTCAACGTTGATTCCCGGTAGTCTCTTTATAAACAAAAACATTCAGATTATCCTCCAGGGGAAAGTTTTTGTTCTTACCCTCACATGCCTTTTGCACATCGGAAGCAAAACTCCCACCTTCCTTCTTATCCTTCAAAAATTCTTCTATTTCATCTCCTGTGAATTTTTGAGTTATCTCGGACACTTTGGTAGTTTCCTTATTGCCCGTTATTCCTGTAGCTACATATAGGATACAAGCTTTTTTGGGAGTTGCAGGTTCTGAGAAATTATTTCCCTCTAAGGCGGAGGAAGCTGTTTTAATTGAATTAGATTTTCCCTCTTTTGACGAGGAAATAAGAAAACCGCCAGCTATACCTCCTCCAGCGACAGCACACCCACCGCTTAGAGTCGCCATTTTTAAAATTTGATAAGCCATAGACCCTTCTCAGCACCTTAAAGTTTTCTAGTCCGAAAACTAGGAAGCTCTAACTGGTAAAACTCTTGACAACTTCATTATCCTTAGATCAATCCTTTTCGTGCATTTGGGTAGAGTAAATTCATTTCTTATCTGATTCAGAGTATCAAACATATATACTCCCATCTAAACTCTTCTTCCCTCCTGTATTCCCGCACGCATTATTTACGTCGGTTGTTATTGCTTCCGTGTTTGCAACCTCTTTCTCATTTAACTTTTGTAAGAATTCCTCTTTACTTCCAAACTTCCTCAAAAGTTTCTTGAATTTAGAGTTACCTCCTTCTTGTATTGGTTTCTCAGCTTCATAAACAATACAAGCAGGGATCTTCGATTCGAACAGAGATAAGTCATCACTTTGAGCCAAATTCTCCTCGGCTTCCACTTGAGTCGATGTTTTCTGAATCTCAGGAACTTCCTGCTTAGAGCCAGACATCATGGAAGCCCCAGCAACAATACCTCCTCCAGAAGCTGCCACTCCACCAAGAGTGGCCAATTTCAATAAACCAGAAGCCATAATTCCTGCCAGATACTTAAACTCCCACACCCTTCCACCCTTCCACCCTTTTTATCCGATATTAAAAGTACATCCCCCTTTAGAACTGACTCTTATAAGTTTCGGATGTTATGAAGCTCGTACCTGCTGTGGTTCTATTGGGATTTGGATCTGTAGGAGTTGGTGGTTGGTATAAATTCAGTAATTTAAAACCTAAGACTTTGAGGCAGTACTTGGAGTGACAAGGTCTCAGATTGATTTCAGATTCCGAAAGTAACTATTGGGCAGCCGTATTGGATGAGAATAAAGAGGTTGCTAAGAGGTTAGGTATCAGTGATTCCGATATTAAGGGAGTTAAGGGATGGTGCCAGAAGCATATAGATTCCGAGAATTATGAAGATCTCAAAGATAGTGCTTCTCTATTATGTGTAGATAATCCTAGAACCGTTAAAGCTAGGATTATCCAGTTGGATGGCGGAACTGGGAAGCTAATATCTAATAGTGAAAGTGAAAAGTACAAAGTAGCCTATGTCTTTAGAAAGCACATTGATGGATTTCACGATTTAATAGGTTACAAACCTGCAGTAGGTGAAGATGGTAAAGAGGTGGAAGAGTTAGATAAGGCTAAGGAAGCATTTCAAAAATGATGCGAGGACTCTTTGAAAAAGTCTGTGGATGATACATTGGTGATGAATGTTCGTACTTTGTGCACTCCTAAGAGATTCACTACTATTAAGGAATTAATAGAGCAGAATGGAGAAAAGGGGTCTCTTCTTACTGAAACTGAAAACCAATCAGAATTAAAAAAGAAATATAAAGAGATTCAGAACTTAGCTTCTTGGAAGAAAGATAAGTCAGGCGCTTCTAGTGAAAATGATTTGAAAACATGATGCACTGAGAACCAGAATAAGAATTTCCACGAAGATAAAGTATTTAGTGAGATCTATCCTAAGTTCCGATTCAGATGTCTTAAAGCATCCGAAGCTAGCCCTAAGCAAGTATCGAATTCACTCCTTCCTTAGCTAGTTAATGGGTGGATATTAGGAAGCAACGGTCTTTGTAGGTGTGTTAAAAGTTTGCTTTACTTCGGATTTATTAAATCAGTCTTGCTGTAGTGATTGTGAGTAAATCCATCGTTTCTCTCCGGTAGTCTCTTTATAAACAAAAACATTCAAATTGTTTTCTGAAGGGAAGTGCTTGTTGCTTCCTTCACATGCTCTTTTCACGTCCGAAGCAAAATTTCCTCCCCCCTTCTTATCTTCTAAAAATTTCTCTATTTCGCTCTCTTCTACCTTTTTAGATATCTCAGTTACTGTCTTAGAGTTCCCGTTTCCAGATACTCCGGCTATATATAAGACGCATTTCTTCACTGGATCATTGGATTCTGAAGAATCTTTCTTTTTATGGGAATCCTCAACGGATTTGGAAGATGAAATAAGAAATCCCCCTGCCACTCCCCCTCCGGCGGCAGCACATCCTCCACTCAAAGTTACTATCTTTAATGTTTGATAAGCCATTGCAATTCAAAGAGTGAGAAGTATATAATCCCCACCTTCCTAGTAATTGTGAATTCCTTAGTAACTGTTCCTCACTTTACCCAGTCTTTCTCATTCGTAAGAGTGGAGTAAATTCACTTGTTCCTTTCTTTCCGTTGGAACCTGCACCAGCCTCATTTGCGACCCCTTTAATTTGATAAGGAATAAATCTTTATTTTCAGATCTCTCTAGTAGCTTCTCAATTCGTGAGACTTTCAGTCACAGAGGGATCTTATGATAATGCACGCAGGAGTTTCTTACTTAGAGCCCAGCATCATTGAAGTTTCGACAACAATACCTCCTTCATAAGCTGCTATTCCACCCCTTTTGCCCGATATTAAAAGTACAGCCCCCTTTAGAACTGACTCTTATAAGTTTCCAGTATTATGAAGATCGTTCCTGCTGCGATTCTATTGGGACTTGGATCTGTAGGAGTTGGCGGTTGGTATAAATTCAGCAATTTAAAGCCTAAGACTCTGAGGCAGTACTTAGAGTGGCAAGGTCTCCGATTGATTTCCGACTCGGAGACTAACTATTGAAAGGCTGTAATAGAGGAGAATGGAAAGTTGATTAGCGATTTAAGTATCAGTGGAGTTGAGGAAGTTAAGTCTTGATGTAATCGTCATATTGATTCTCCAAATTATGAGGACTTCAAAGATAGTGCTTCCCTATTGTGTGTAGATAACCCTAGGACTGTTAAAGCTAGGATTATCCAATTGTATGGAGATACTAGTAGGCTTATACAATCGGGGAATGATGAAGATAAGCAGTATAAGGTGGCTTATGTATTCAGAAAGCACATTGATGGTTTCCACTCCTTAATAGGATACTCTCCCGAAATTGGAGAAGATGGGAAGGAAGTGGAGGATTTAGATGCAGCTAAGAGTGCTTTCAAGGAATGATGTACTAGTTCTTTGAGTAAGGCTGTAGATGAGACACTTGTTTTAAATGTCAAGGAGTTATGTATCCCTAAGAAGTTCTCCAGCATTAAGGAGTTAATTGAGCAAAGGGGAGAGAGTACACTGTTGTTAACTAGTGGTAATAACAGTATTGATTTACAATCCAAACATGAATCTATCAAGGGATTAGCTTCATGGAAGGCTGATAATGAAAAGAATGGAGAAACTCAAGAAGACTTAAAGGACTGATGCGAGAAGAACGAGAGTAAGAATTTTTCTGACAGTAAGGTATTTAGCGAAGTCTATCCCAAGTTTAGATTCAGATGTCTTAAGAACTCCGAGGGACAACCTCAGTAATATAAATTCGACTTAAGGAAGTAGACTACTGTGTGCTTCAAAAATTTGTTTTGTGATGTCAATCATGTCCTTGCATAGAGCCGGAATACATTCATTTATTCTCAGACTTATAAACATAGATATAAACGTCATTTCCAACTCTAAAATGACCGCCTTTTTTTCCTAAACAAGCATCCTGCACCTCATCAACAAATGTTTTATTTGCGACAATATCCAAGTCGCTTACAAATCCGTTCTTATCCTTAATTTCTCGAATTACCCTAACAACATTGTAACTATCTCTGGCTCTCTCAACTTCCCAAACTCTGCAAGCACCCTGAATAGTAGTTACTGCTTTACTGCTGAAAGATTTAGAAACAACAGGCTCATCTTTAGTTTTGATAGGTGATGGATTTTCGGAACTACCCGAGCCCATTGCTTCAGAAAAAATCGCTCCAGTTCCGACAAGAGCAGAACCCAAAGCCGCAACTTTAGGAATGGAAATACTCATAACTAACTTACTCCTATTTGACTAGCAGAAGACCCTTTAAAGTTTGTGGATTTAGTCCAATCTTGGGTCTGAACAGTTGCCGAATAAACTCAACTTGCACCATCTTTGTACACATACACGTGCTTAGTATTTGAATCTACTGTAAAGGACACCTTCCCCGATAGCCCTTTACAGGCATTCTCCACATCACTTTTAAAGGTTTGATTTTTTTCATCTAGCCCGCTCAGAAAGCCAAGCTGATCTGTTATTTCGCTTAATACTTTATTAACTGTTTTTTGATCCACTTCAAAGATGTGGCAAGTGTAACCAGAACCCACCTCTATGCTAGAGGTAACAGGTTGACTTTTCGCTTCAGGTTTTACGTTCAAAGTTGGAGCATCTTGACTCTTGACCGAAACCTCTTGCTTCTCGGAAACGGTCTTAATTTTTTCTTCTGAAGGGGATTTTCCTCCTTCTGCATACCATACTCCCGCCCCCACCAGTCCGCTTCCTCCGGCTAACGATGTCCCAGCAACAAAGAATTTAGATGGATTCATGATTTGAAGTGTCTTTCAATTATCGGGTAGGGATTCCAATAAATTAGCCTTGAAGTATATTTGAGGAATTTCGTTTTACTTCAGCATCATCAGTTCAATCTTTACCATTGTTCATATCTCCAGCATAGATTCAAGTTTCTCCATGAATTTTATTGTTTCCTTGAGGAACTCTTCCATGCTTTTGAATTTCTTCTCTAATTGGGTAAATTTATGACGTCCTCAACTTCCACTAGGCTCCTTAGCTTCATAAATAACGCAACCCAATTCGGATGTAGTCAAGGAGTTGCCGGAAATATCCCTACTCTTAATTTTTGATTCTTTACCTTCAGAGAAAAATACTTGATTTACTATAGTTCCACCACCAATAACTGCGCTCCCAGTGAGAGCCATCATTTTGAAAAGTGAAGGAATCATACAAGGTTAGAATTTCCCCCTTGTACCAATCCTTCAATCCTTTTTTTGGAGTAATGTGAATTCGACTTCTTTAGGTATTGGAAGTTAACTTTTCAGATGTAGGAAAATAAACTTACTTATTGCTTCTATATGGATCTGCAATTCCTTTCTTGATGTGTCAATCATGCCCCTGTACGTAGCTAGAGTACATCCATTTTCCGTCAGATTCGAAAACATAGATGTATATGTCGGATCCTATTTTTGCATGGCCGCTCTTCTTCCCAAGACAGGCATCCCTTATTTCACTTCTAAATTTTTCGTTAGAAGAACCTGATTCATCCACCAACTCATCTCTATTTTTAATTTCTCTAACTATCTCCCTTACGTTGTAACTGGTATTCTCTATACGAACTTCTCAAATCCTACAAGCACCTTGCAACGGTGTTACTGCTTTACTGCTGGATGTTTTGGAAATAGGGGAATCTTGAATCTTTTGAGGCAAAGGACTCTCAGAACTACCCGAACCCATCGCCTCAGAAAAAATTGCACCAGTTCCGACAAGAGCAGAACCCAAAGCCGCAACTTTAGGAATTGAAATACTCATAACTAAACTGTTTTTATTTGACTAGCAGAAGGCTCTTGAAAGTTCTTTGATTTGGTTCAATCTTGCGTCTGAATTGAAGATGAATAGACCCAATTGCTTTTATTTTGGTTTTGGTACACATAAACATGTCTTACGTTAATTGAGGCCGTAACAGATACCTTATTATTTGTCCCCTTGCAAGCATGCTCAACATCATCTTTAAAGGTTTTTTCATTTGAGCTCAATCCTCCCAAGAAGCCCTTCTGATCTTTTATTTCTCTTAATACCTTATTAACTGGATTACCATTCACTTCAAAGATGTGACATGTGTAGCCAGAACCAGTTTCTATACTAGAAATAACAGCTTTACTTTCTTCTGCGGGTTGTGAATCTTGAACTTCTTGACTCTCGATCGGAAGCTCTCTCTTTTCGGAAACGGTTTTAACTTTCTCTTCTGAAGGAGCTTTCCCCCCTTCTGAGTATCACACTCCCGCTCCAACAAGTCCTCCCCCACCAGCTAGAGAAGTCCCTGCAACAAAAAACTTAGACGGACTCATAACATTAACTTTCTTTAATTAAATAGGCAAGGATCAAGGATTTAATTTTCTCCTTAATTAGATGTCCAACCTTACTCCTGTGGCGATCTTATTGGTGGGTACTGGAGGAGTTGCGTATTCTTACTATTCTGCACCTGAGAGGGTGAATAAGAGCATCTCTTCCAAAGTGAATGTGCTCTTTAAGGATAAGTATGGGGAGGCTTTATTGAGGGAGAATCATGATCAAGCAGTGTGGCAAGGAAAGTGAAATGTCATGAAGGCTAGCAAGCCTACCCATGACCTTTTAAAGAAAGCTATAGAACATACCAACTATAGCCATGAGGCTCAAAAGCTTCATAAAGAGGGATGTTTGAATATCTACGAATCTGTAGTTATGGCTACTTCCTACTTTTCCGATTTCCAACAGTATTGTGCGAAGAATAATAGAGATGTTCTGATAGGTAAATGAATAGTTGAAGATCCCTCTAAGAAAGCTAAGAACAAGAAAGGGAGTGATTGAGATAAGAAGTTAGAAGAACTACAAAAGGTAAAGAAACAGGAGTTGTCTGTAGGACTCTTGGATTTATATGCACAATTAGAAAAGGTAAAAGCTCCCAAGGATCTTAAGGACGAACATAGAGTGGCTTTAAAAGGCTGATGTGATTCTTCCGGAGAAGAGATTTACTTGGGGAGTGAAGTTGGGGCTTTTAAGGTTGTTAAGAAGTTTTGTACAAGTAACTAATGAATAAGTTGGTTCCTGTCTCTCTAGGGGCTTTAGGTGCGGGAGGATTGGGAGCTGGAGGTTGGGCTCTTTCTAGGTCGAAGGTAATCGACCCCTACAGTGAGAAGTACAAGTTTGCCATTCTAAAAGATGAGGATAGGACTTTATGAGAAGAGAAGTTTAAGTTACTTGCTTCAGCCACTCCATCTCATGAGACTCTAAAGAAAGCTTCAGGAAGTCAAGGAGATGAGTCTTCCAGAAAGGCTAATCATAAGAAAGGTTGTCATGAGATTTATGGCTTATCCACAAAAGATACCAAGTATCTAGAGGATTTTAAGAAGTACTGCTCCAAGAATAATGGTGATGTTATGAAAACAGGTTGAATTGTTGAATCTACTGAGCAGTCTTCTTCTTCTTCTTCGAAGTGGGATACTAAGTTAACTTCTTTAAAGAATAAGAAGGATCAAGAGACTGTTAAAGCTCTTAAGGAATTAGCAGCTAAGCTTACCGAGTCTACTTTTGATAAAGGAAAGAGAGATGAGTTGAAGACATGGTGTGATGGTGGAAAGTCTGGGATTTACTTAGGAGAGGATGATCCTTCTACGAAGGTTATTCGTTCTTACTGTGTGGAATAGTCGTATATGAGTAAAGCTTTGACTCTATCTTTAGGGGGATTAGGGATTAGGGATTGGAGGAGTTGGGGCTGGTGGTTTATTAGCTCTAAAACCATGAGAGTCTAAAGTAGTTACCTTTGCAGATGAGTACAAGCATGCTATTTTAGATACCGCCAAAGATGACACTATCTGGACTCGTAAGTATTCTTCTTTAAAAGCTACTAAACCCAAACATCCTACTTTAGTTTCTGCCTATACAGAAGCCACTAAGACCTCCTCAGCTAATGAATCAGAAGCTAAGAGGTTAATGAAAGAGGGGTGTAAAGCTATTTATGCCTCTTCCGTTGAGGATTCGGAATACAAGGATGACTTTAAAACTTACTGCTCTAGAACTAATGAGGATGCGAGTTCTAGTAAGGAGTGAAATGGAGAAGATACAACCAGTACATCCAATAATAAGTGGGACGCTCCTCTAACTTCTTTGAAAAGTCATGGTGAATCATCAGGAACTCTCCCTTCAGCGTTAGAAACTTTAAAGAAAGAAATACAGGGTAAAGGCTCCTTCGAAAAGACTCATAGAGATACCTTGAAGTCATGATGTGATGGAGTAAAGAAGGAGATATTCATGGGTTCCGATTCTCTTGAATTCAGGCACCAAGAACTTTATTGCAAGGTTAAATAAATGTCTCTTTCTAAAGTAGGTCTGGGCTTTGCTGGGCTGGCAGGAGTTTCTGGTGCTGGTTATCTCGGTTTAAGGAATCTTTCTTCGGAATCTAAGGAGAGCTTCAAGACTAAGTATGCTTTGGCTGTCAAGGATTTCCTTAGTGATGACACTATATTGGGGAAGAAGTTAACTTCTTTAAGTGCCAGTGGTGCTTCTACTCCTAAGCATAAGGATTTAGTATCTGCCCAAGAACATAAGAAAGCTAATCGAGAGAATGAAGCTAAGACTGCTTTAAAGAGAGGATGCTCCGACATTCATGACAAACCTGTAGATAGCGACTTCTTTGAGGATTTCAAGAACTACTGCTCTTTTAATAATGGAGATAAATTAGAGCAAGGAAAGACTGTAGTTTCCGCTAATGGAGACTTCACCAGTAAGTGGACTTCTTTTAACGGAAAATCATCGGATGAACTTCAAAAAGGCTTCAAAACTATAAATAAGCCAACTGACGGAGCTTCCAATACCACTTGACAAGCAACCATGTTGGCAGAGTGTAAGAAGTTATCTTTGGAGATTTTTGAGGGTACTATTTCTAACTTCGTAGAGTTCTGCTCTAAGCAGGCTTAATTATGAATCACTTATATACACTTGCTGGGGCGGGAGCTTTAGGTGCTGCCAGCGGTGGAGCCTATTTAATTCATAACTCTATTTCTAAGACCTCCGAACCTACTCTGAGAAGTCGGTTAGAGAAGGAACATTATTCAGTTATGGATCCTTCTGATGGCAATTGAACTACTGTTCTTTCAAAGTACAAGGAGGCCGGAGTTTTGGCAGATAAGAAATTCTCTGATCTCTCTGGAGAGGTAACAGATCAGTCGCTTAAGCAGAAGTGTAATTCTGTTCTATCCTCTGGCGATTCCAGCCTTTATGAGAAGGCTAAGCTGTGGTGTACTGTTCCTAGAACTATTCAGCAGAGATTAGAGGATTTAAAAATTACACTTTTAAAGACTACTGGAGATGATGAGAATGGTGACAAGACCAATTGAAATAAATTGAAAGATAAGTATCAGAAGGCCACATCCGATCAGAAAATAAAGGACTTCACAATAGCCACCCCATCTGCAGATAATGCTTGACAGTCTTTGAGAACTGAATGTGCAAAGCACTTAAGTAAAGATAGGTGAGATGCTGAGTATGACTACTTCCTAGATAAGGTAACTACTTGATGCTCTTCTAAATTATTAAATGAGTAAAACTTTAGCCCTTTCATTGGGGACTTTGGGAGCTGGTGGTTTTGGTGCTGCTGGAGTGTACTATTTTAAGAATACCCCAGAATCTCCTAAGGAGACGTTCAGAACCAAGTATTCGAAAGCATTAATAGGAGAAGATGATTCCATTTGGGATTCCAAATTAAGTGCTTTGGAATCTTCCTCTTCAAATCCTAAGAATAGGAATTTAATCCAAGCTAAATCTGAAAAGAATGGAGGCAAGAAAGATGAGGCTAAGGCTTCCCTAAAGAGAGGTTGTCATGAGATTTACTCAAATCCAGTAAATGGTTCTGATGACTTTAGTGATTTCAAGAATTTCTGTTCCTTTAATAACAAAGACAAGATAGCTTCTGGTCATCAATTGGTTGATGGGGAAGGAGACTTCACAACCCATTGAGACACTTTTAATTCCGCAGGAAAGGACACTTTATATGGAGGTTTCAAGGAAATACATGACTCTAAAGGGAATTCAGCAGATGCTGAGGGTTGAAAAGGAAAGATGCTCAAGGAGTGCAAGAAGATATCGGAAGATATATTTGAGGGAGAGATAACAGACTTTACTAGATTCTGCACTAAAGCCACTCCCACTCCTGCCTCAGAGGCTTAATGGCCATGAATAATCTGTACATGCTGGGGGCTCTTGGTGCTGCAGGAGCGCTAGGAGGAGGAATTTACCTAGCTTATCCTAGCTCTACCGATAAGCCTGCCTCCACCACAACTATAAGAGATAAGTTAGTCAAGGATAGTTACACCATATTGAATGATGGACATAGTGATTGGAGTAAGGTTTTAGAGAAGTACAACGATACTAAGATTACCCCTGATAGGAGATTTACTCAAAGTACCGAAACTATAGAGTTAGATGTCCTTAAGAGAAGCTGTGAATCAGCTCTTTCTCATGGGGAAGATGAGTCCTTGTATGAGAAGACTAAGCTTTGATGTACAGTTCCTAGAACTCTTCAACAGAGATTAGAGGACTTAAAAATCAAGCTTTTAAGGACTGATGGGAACGATGATCAGGATAAATGGGGTAAGTTAAAGGATCTTTATAAAGCAGCAGGAGATAAAGGAATCAAGACTTTCGCCATTAATAATCCTGACGATACTAATGCGTGACAACAGTTAAGGGATGAATGCAAGAAGCACCTTAACAAGGAGAGATGAGATTCTGAATATGAATACTATCTAGGTAAGGTATCTGATTGATGCTCTGATAAGGGATAATGAATGCACTTAAATTGGGAGCAATATCAGCAGCTTCCGCGGGAGGGGTTGCAGGAACTGCTGCATTAGCCCATCATATTCATTCTTCATCCGCAAAGGAGGAATCTAAGAAAGTTAAAAGTGTGTCTGATCGACTGCGAGAGGAGAATTTCGTACTTATCTCCACAGAGTCTGATTGGAAGACTATGCTAACTAAATACAACGATGATAAGGTCAAGGATGGAGATAGGTTTGTAACGGGAAAGTCTGATGTTTCTTTGGTAGATCTTCAGGCCTCTTGTAATTCAGCTTTATCCGAAGATATCTCCACCTCTTCTAACTATTCCAAATCCAGAAGATGGTGCACAGTTGTTAAGACCTTGGCCAGTCATTTATCCGCTAATGGCCTTACTTTATTGAATGTAAAGGTCGATCAAGAAGGAGATAAGGAAAGTTGGGAGAAACTAAAGACTGATTATGTGGCCAAGGGAGGGAACAGCATGACATTAACTTTAAATGGAGATGATAGTTGAAAGACATTGAAATCTAAGTGTAAGGAGATTTCAGAGAAGGAGACTGTTGAAGCTGATTTTGATACTTTATTCAATAACTTAAAGTCTTGATGTACTAAGCAAGAGGCAGATAAGTTGCCAAGACAATAATGGCACTTTCTCCTGCTAAGTTAGTTTTGGGTTTAGGGGCTACTTCAGCCACTGTAGGTGGTGGAGTGTGGGTCGTTAAGAGCATGGAAGGCTCTCCTAAAGTCACTATTAAGGATCGTTTAAAGCGGGATGGTTATTCTCCTTTAGATGTTGGAAAGAGTGATGGTTGGAGCGAAGTTCTTAATGCCTATAACCAGAAGAAGGATTCTCCCGATCTTAGATTTGATCATGGCAATGAGCAAATTAGTGAACAGAGATTGAAGGATACTTGTGCAGAGGTGTTTAAGGAAGATGAAAAGGATTCTAAGTATGAGAAAGCTAAGAAGTGATGTGTGATCCCTAATTCCGTATCTCAAGTATTAGTATCTAAGTCTTTGAAAGTTTTAGATACCTCTAAGACTGGCGAGGAAGATAAGACTAAGTGGGAGCCTTTAAAGACCCAATATAAGGACAATGATATTCCTAACTTCTCATTAACTAGTCAAGATTGAAAAGTATTAAGAACTAAGTGTAAGGACTTGGTAGGGAAGAAGCCTTGGGATGATGACTACAAGACTTCCATCACTCATGCTGAGCGGTGATGCATAGATAAGGGATAATGGCTTCCACTAAAGCATTACTGGGATTAGGGGGAGCATCTGCAGTCGGTGCGGGCTCTTTAGGAGGTTATTTATATTCTTCTTCTACCGAACCCAATAAGGATACCTTTAGAAGTAGGTACAGTCTGGCTTTAATTCAAGATTCTGAAGATACTATTTGGAGTAAGAAGTTAACGGCATTAAGTACTGGAAGTCCCAAGAATAAGGGCTTAATAGATGCCAAAAGTAAGAATACTTCTGACTCTTTAAAAAAGGCTTGCAAGGGGATTTACGATTCTCACTTTTCTCAAGACTTAATGGATGACTTTAAGAACTTCTGTTCCAAGCATTATGCTGATCAATTTAGTAATAAGCAGACAATAGCTGCAGACACGGATTTGAATGGAAAGTGGGAGACTTTCAAAGGTAAGACAAGCTCAGATCTATCTGGAGAACTTCTTAAGATACATGAATCTAAGAAGGACTCTTCTTCAGAGCCGGATGGATGAAAGAAGTTGGTATTTGATGAGTGTAAAAAACTCTCCACTTCTATATTTGAAGGGGAGATTAAGGGTTATCAGGAGTTCTGTACAAAGCAATAGATGGATCCATTAAAGTTGGCTCTCGCAACTGCTGGAGCCGGAGGTGCTGGTTTAGGGGCTTATGGCATGTATAGCTATGGAGCTTTTTCAGGTTCCAAAGCTGAGAATATAGGAACTAGGTTAATAGAGGAGAGGTTCGAGCTCTTGAAGGATTCTCATACTGAACAATGAAAAAATTCTTTATCCAAGTACAATTCCAAGACTTCTTCAAGTGTAGATGAGAATCGTTTGAAGGACATTTGTAAAGAACTCATCTCTAAGAACAAGACTTCAGAATCGGACTACAAAACAGCAAAGCTATATTGTGTAGTTCCAAGAAGTGTCCAAGAGAGATTAAAGGATTTAGGATTGCATGTTCTTAAGACAACTGGAGATAATGAAGATGGTGATAAGAGTAAGTGAACTAAGTTAGCTGAATCTTATGTTACCAAAGGAACGGGCGATAATCAGATAGAGTCTTTGACTCTAACTGCTGAGAATACAGGTTCAAATAACTGAAGCTCTTTAAGGCAGAATTGCAAGACTGTTTTAGAGAAGGAGCATTGGGATGATAAGTTTGACACCTATTTTCTGAAATCTAAGATGTGATGCACTGACGAGGCTTTTAAAGAACTACAGTAGATTCCCTTCACTGGGAGTTTAGTCTTATAGATGGCGAAGTTACTTCCTATTCTGGCTCTTTCTGGACTGGGAACTATTGGAGTAGGGGGATGGTATGGATTTTCCGGATTAAGACCTAAGGATCTTCAGCAGTATTTAGAGTGACAAGGTTTTGAATTGGCTTCCAAGAAAGGAGGTAATGTATGGAAGTCTATTTTGGATGAGCATAAAGAGATTGTAAAGACTCGTATTGGGAAAGATTCCCCATCAGAGCAGGATATACAGGATTGATGCTCTTCCCATATATCTAGGAAAGATTATGAATCCTTTAAAGATGATGCTTCCAAGATATGCGTTAACAACCCTCAGACTGTAAGAGCCAAGATCATTCAATTAAATGGAAGCATAAGCTCTTTAATAGAGAACTCAAGCTACTCTAAGGACGAGGAATATAAGGTAGCCTACATATTTAGAAAGCATATAGAGGGAATCTCTGAGTTAATAGGATTTGCTCCTCCGCCTAAGGAAGAGGGGCAGGAAGTAGTTGAGAATATACAAGAAGGTGGAGAGGCTTTGAAGAAATGATGTGTGAAGTCTCTGGAAGCTAAGCCTGATGATTCTTTAGTTGCTAATGTGAAAGCCCTTTGTTCTCCCAAAGGATTTAAGACCATTAAAGAGTTAATAACTAAGCAAAACGAGACCTCTAAGCTCTTAACTGATCCCTCAAATACTACTGAATTACAGAATAAGTACAATGAAATAAAGGAAAAGGCTTCTTGAACTAAAGACAAGCCACAAGAATCCAACGAACAAGAGTCCTTAAAGAAGTGATGTGAGGAGAATGAGAAGAAGAATTTTTATGAGGAAGGTACATTTAGCAATGTCTATCCTAAGTTTAGATTTAGATGTCTAAAGGCTTAGATCGCCATGCGATCACTCCCAATGATTGCCCTTCCCGTGTGTACGGGAACTTGTGCAATTGGATGATATGGCTTTCACTCTTTACAACCTAAGAATTTAAGGGAGTACTTAGAGTGACAAGGATTTAAATTAGCTTCTTCCGAGAATACTTGAAAGTCCATTATTAAAGAGCATGGAGATCTAGCGAAGTCTATCTCGGTATCTTCAGAAAGCGATTTTCAAAAACTAGAATCTTGATGCTCCACCCACCTTCCCTTATCAGAATTCTCCATTCATATAGATAAGGCATCTAAGCTGTGCGTAGATAATGCAGGAACTGTTGAAGCCAAGTTAGTTCGAGATGGAATTGACTTAAATCAGTTCTTTAAGGATTCTGGAGATGATGAGAAATACAAGACTTCCTATGCCTTTAGAAAGCACAATTCTGATTTCCTATCCTTAATTGGTCACACCCCCAAAGAGGAAGGAGAGGAGTTTGAGCCTGCTGTTGGCAAGTATAAAGAATGATGTAAGTCTTCTTTGAAGGCAAAACCTGAGCCTTCTTTATTTAAGAATTTTCAAATGTTCTGTAAGCCTAAGAATTTCTCAACAGTGAGGAAGTACTTAGAGGAAAAAGAGCTTTTAACGGAAGAGAAGTATGATTCTGACTTGAAAGTTCTCCATGACAAGATCAGTAATTTAGATTCTTATAAAGCTGACTCCATAGCATCCGGAAAGGATGGTTTAAAGAATTGATGCAATACCAATTTAGATAAGAACTTCTCTGAGTCCTTAAGCATCCTAGATGAAATCCTACCTAAAGTAATATCTAGATGCGTTAAAGATTCTCAGTCAATAGATAAGTAATTATCTTTTTAAAGTTTCAGGAATTCGAACCTCCTTAGATCAATCTCTCCCATTGTTCATACCTTCAGAATAAATTCATGTACTTTCCTTATTACTAGGAGTTCCTCATCAAATATAAGCCTGCTCATACTTTTCACATACCTTCCCTATCTCCCTCCTTAACTCATCTTCATTCCATAACTTTTTCTGTAGGGAACTTAACTTCTCAAAGAACGAATCCTTAGTGTTGAATCTTGCTTTTAGAGTTTTAAATTCACGACTATTATGAGAGCCGACAGGAGCTTCCATTTCATAAACCACACAACTCTTCTCTTTGGGTGTAATTACTGTCTGCTCTTGAGTTTCACTCTCTGTATCTTGAGCGAAATCCGCTTCCTCAGGAGCACTCGCTTTCTTAATGTCAGACACCCCTTGCTTAGATCCAGACATCATGGAAGCTCCAGCAACAATACCTCCTCCAGAGGCCGCCACCCCTCCAAGAGTTGCAAATTTCAATAATCCAGAAGCCATAACAGGATTCTAAGTATTGAATCTACACACCCTTCCACCCTTTTTCATCTCTAATTAAAAGTATTTATCCCTGTATATCCAACTGTTAAGTCCCCAGTATTATGAAGATCGTTCCTGCTGCAGTTCTATTGGGACTTGGATCTGTAGGAGTTGGGGGTTGGTATAAATTCAGCAATTTAAAGCCTAAGACTCTACGTCAGTACTTAGAGTGACAAGGGCTTAGATTGATCTCTGATTCGGAGACTAATTATTGAAAGGCTATATTGGATGAGAATGGTCAGTTGGTAAGTAAGTTAAATATAGACGGGATTGAGGGAATTAAGTCTTGATGTAGAGATAACTTAGATTCTGAGAGTTATGAAGATCTTAAGATCCCTGCCTTATCTCTCTGTGTAGATAATCCTAGCACTGTTAAAGCTAGACTTATCCAATTATATGGAGATACTAACTTCCTTATTAATGGGAACGATGCAGATAATAAGTACAAAGTGGCTTATGTATTTAGAAAGCATATTGACGGCTTTAATGCCCTAATTGGCTATTCTCCAGAAATAGGGCAGGATGGTAAGGAAGTTGAGAACTTAGAAGAGGCTAAGACAGCTTTTAAGGCTTGGTGTACCAGCTCCTTAACCAAGCCTATAGATGAGACATTGGTTTTAAACGTTAAAGAGCTATGTACTCCCAAGAAGTTCTCAACCATTAAACAGCTAATAGAACTAAGAGGAGAGAGTGGGAAGTTGTTAACTGATAATAAGAATAGTAATGATTTAAATTCTAAACATGAGGCCATTAAGGCGTTTGATTCTTGGAAGGCCGACAATAATAGCGAAGAAGGAACGAAAGATAAACTGAAGGAGTGGTGTACTACAAATGAAAGTAAGAACTTTTATGAGGAGTCGGTCTTTAGTGAAACCTATCCTAAATTTCGTTTTAGATGTTTGAAAGATTCAGACGCAGCCCCTCAATAGGAACTAATTTCTATTCTGGACAGTTAAAATTAATCTGGATTTAGATGGATGAAGGGATCAAGTAGAGGAGTATTGAAGTTAGGTGATTTTAGGAGAGATACCCACCAAGTGTAATGGTTGGTGTCAAGGATTTCTTTCTATCTGTAATAACTCTAGGAGTTTGGGGGATATATAGGCTTTATAAGATTAAAGCGGAGATTAATAGCCTAAGATTAGACGACTTAAAACCAGTTCATGAATTAGTTGATAAGCACGGTCTTATTCCTCAAATTCATAATAAGCTAGAAGAGCTAAATAGGGAGATATCCCAATGGCAGGAGCTTCATGATGGAAAGACTCTCTCTAAAGTTCAAGCAGATAAGAAGAGGGAGGAGGAAGAGATTGCTCGAGTTCACGGCGTTGGATTGAATGTTAATGATTCTGGAGCTGCCTTAGAGAACTGAGTATCTTCCGAATTAGATACTATTAGTAGGGGTTGTTTGGGCTGCTTGAAAGTAGAGAAGCAACATACTTCCCACTCTCCCGAAAAGAATTTAAGAAAGGATTTCCTACTTTCCTTTTACTCCTTCGATAGCGCCTCTCCAGACTTAAAAATGGTTCTGGAGTGTAAGAATACTCTTTCTCCTACCGAAAAGAATATCAGTAAGAAGTTCTACCATCAGACTCTAGAGTATGCAAGGGCTTGTAAAGCTCAATTTGCAGTTATTGTTACTACCTTAAATTTTGAAAATAAGAAAGAGGGCTATCTCTTTATTGACGGAACTAGATGAGAGTCCGTTTTTGGGGAGTTACAAAGATCTACAGATCCTATGTTCTACGTTATCTGTCCTACTTTCTTAAAGAGCTTTATATTCCTAACCCTGAATGTTAGATCCTGCTTTAAATCAGCAGAATCTTTTGGATTTCAAAAACTATTTGACTTTTCTAATCGCGAACTTCTTCAAGAGATCTTTGACAGTCTTAAGGATAACTTAAAGCAATTCGGAGATTCATTTGAGGATTTAAGGTACCTTGTAGAACAGCAAGGTAAGAAGTTACTTACCCTTTCTAATTACAACAAGAAATTGGAGAAGGGTTTAAATGCGATTCGAAAATCCACATACAAGTCTACAGAAGGGGCGAGAAGGTTATTGGAAGGAATAGGTTCCACTTCTTTCGTAGAGGAGACTTCCTCTCAAGAGGAAGCTCATGACAAGAAGGATCTTTAGAATTACTTGTCTAGTGTCGTTATAGGTTTTTGAGATACGTGTTGATTTCAATCTCTACCTTGTAGCTGAGTTGAATATATTCACTTACCTCCAGATTGATAAATGTAAACATACACTTTATCCCCTACCTTAAAGTTCCCTGTATTTCCATCACAAGCCTTCTTCATATCACCTATAAATTTATCCGCTTCATTGCCCAAACTAGCTGACAGCCTTTCCTTGGTAATCTCTCCGATTATTTTTGTAACCTCGTACTGTTGAGGTTTCATCTGAACCTCATAAATCCTACAAGTACTCTTTAAATTCGTTATCTCGTTATCTCGTTATTGTAAGTTAGCTTCGGAGCATCTGCGCTCGCAGATAATGGCTTCACTTCCTCCCCGCCACTTACTGTTTCAGAAAACATAGCTCCAACACCAATAAGAGCAGTTCCTAAAGCTAGTCCTTGCGGAAGAGATATGCTCATGTCAGGATGCTATTACTTTAGATTCTTAAATTAATTTCTTTACCCTTGAAGTCTGATTATTTTGAGAAATCATATGTCTAATTTAACGCCAGCGACCATCGCATTAACTGGAGTTGGAGGAGCCGCATGCTCCTATTACATTTCTCCCAAACGAGATAATAAGGGCATCTCTGCCATAGTAAATGTTGTCTTTAGAGATAAATATAGGAAGGCTTTATTAGATCCGGAGAAGGATAAATCTCTTTGGCAAGAAAAGTGACTTGCCATGAAGAAAGAAAAGCCCACTCACGAGCTACTTAAGAAATCTATAGAGAAAGCTAGTTATATAGATGAGGCTCAAAAGCTTCACGGAGAAGGTTGTCATGACATTTACAGCTCAGCCATTATCGCCACCCCTTACTTTCTAGATTTCCGCAATTACTGTTCCAAGAGTAATAAGGATGTTCTGGGAACGGGGTGGATAACTACAGATATTAAGGCGAAAGCTAAGGGAAAGCCTTCTAATGAGTGAGATACGAAGTTGAAGTCATTGCAGGGCAGCAATAAGAAGGACTTAGTGACGGGACTTATCTCTCTTTATTCCAAGATAGAGAAGACAAAAGCTCCCAATCATTTCTCAGAGGAGCATAGGAAGGAGTTGAAAGATTGGTGTGATTCCATTGGAGAAGAGATTTATTCGGGTCATGAGAGATCGGACTTTGAATCGGTTAAGAAGTTTTGTACTAACAACTAATGAATAAAGCGATACCCATCTCTTTGAGGGCTGCTGGAGCAGGAGGATTAGGTCTTGGAGGTTGGGCTCTTTCCAGACCTAAGGTGACAGATCCCTACAAAGAGAAATATAGCTTTGCCATTCTAAAAGATGGGGATTCAGCTTTATGGGATAAAAAGTTTAAATCTCTTGAAAATGCCAATCCCACTCATGAAACATTAAGGAAAGCAACGGGAAGCGTGGGCGATGAATCCACTAGGAAATCTCATCACAAGAATGGATGTCGTGAGATCTATGAATCCTCCGTTAAGGATGACAAGTATTTAGATGACTTTAAGAAGTATTGTTCCAAGAATAATGAAGATGCAATCGGAGGTAGTTGAATTGCAGTTGGGACGGAGGATTCTGTATCTCCTTCTAAGTGAAACGATAAATTAAAGGCTCTTAAGAGCAAGAAGGATCAGGAGACTCTACAAGCTTTAAAGACATTAGCTGGGAAGGTTACAGATTCCCCTGATAAAGCCCAAAGAGATGAATTGAAGCAGTGGTGTGATGGGCAGAAATCTGAACTCTTTTTAGGAGATAATGATCCCTTTACAAGTGGAATTAAGTCTTATTGTATAGATGGCTAGTAAGTCTTTGATGTTATCCCTTGGGGGATTGGGTGCCGGAGGAGTTGGTGTGGGAGGCTTATTGGCGACTAAGCCTTGAGAGTCTAAGAAAGTTACCTTCTCCGATAAGTATAAGCACGCCATTTTAGATACTGCCAAAGATGATGACATTTGGGGAAGGAAGTACACATCATTAAAGGCTACCAAACCTAAACATCCCAAGTTAATTCGAGCCTACACGGAGGCCACTAAGCAACCCCCAGAAAACGAACAAGAGGCTAAGAGGTTGTTGAAGGAGGGCTGTAAAGCGATTTATGAGTCTCCTTTTGAGGACTCGGAATACAAGAATGACTTCAAAAGCTATTGCTCTAAAACGAATTTAGATGCAAGTCCTAATCAGACTTGAAATTCAGAGAGCACTGATAGTTCTTCAAAATGAGATGCTTCTCTAAAAGCCTTAAAAAGTCATGACATTAACACAAAAGGAAGTTTGGTTGAGGTCTTAGTAACCCTTAAGAGTTCAATACAGAGTAAGGATTCTTTTGAGAAAGCTAATAGGGATTCGTTGAAGGGTTGGTGTGATGGGGTAAAGGTGGAGATTTTTATGGGTTCAGATTCTGCGGAATTCAAGAATCAAGAACTTTATTGTAAAGGTAGTTAATGTCTCTTATTCCCAAGCTAGGATTGGGCTTTGCTGGGCTAGCAGGAGTTTCTGGTGCTGGCTATTTAGGTTTTAGGAAGCTCTCCCAAGAGCCTAAGGAGAGCTTTAAGACTAAGTATTCTTTAGCTGTTAAAGGATTCCTAAGCGATGATGCTGCATTAGGGAAGAAGTTGGAAGCTTTAGGTAATGATTCTTCATCGCCTAAGCATCCAGATTTAATTTCTGCCAAGACACACAAGAAAGCCGGCAAAGCAGAAGATGCTAAGACTGCTTTAAAGAAGGGATGTGCCGATATTCATGACAAACCTATAGACAGTGGCTTTCTGGATGATTTTAGGAATTATTGCTCTTTTAATAATGGAGACAAGCTTGGGAGCAATAAGACTCTAGTTGCATCAGATGCTGATTTAGCCAATAAGAAAGAGGCCTTTAAGAATAAGGGGGCGGATCAATTACAAAAGGGATTTAAGAATATAGGCAAACCCGCCGAAGCGTCATCAGATACCTCATGACAGAAAGCTGTGTTTTCTGAATGTACGAAGTTGTCCACAGAGATATTTGAGGGGGAGATTTCTAACTTTATGGAGTTCTGCTCTAAGTAGTGAATCGTGTTCATGCACTTTCTGGAGCAGTAGCTTTAGGAATGGCAAGTGGTGGAGCTTATTTAATCCACAATTCCATTTCTAAGACTTCAGAATCAACTTTAAGAAGTAGATTGCGTATGGAGAATCATTCAGTCATGGAGAGTTCTGATGTCAATTGGAATACAGTTCTCAGCAAGTACAACGATCCCAATATTCCTTCGGATAAGAAGTTTTCAGATCTCGCCGGAATTGTAACGAAACCGCTTCTTAAGCGGAAATGCAGTAGTGCTATTTCGTCAAATGAAGCCTCTCTTTATGAGAAAGCTAAGTTATGGTGTACGGTACCTAAAAATATTCAACAGAGATTATTGGATTTGGGAATTCATACTTTGAAGATGTCTGGAGAGGGTGAAGCAGGAGATAAGGCTAGTTGGGAAAAACTTTCAGGAAAGTATCAAGAAGTCAAGATGGATCAAAGATTAAAGGGATTTGAGACAGCTGATCAAGTTGATTGGCAGAAATTAAGAACTGCGTGTAGTGTGCGTATTACTAAGGATAGATGGGATCCGGAATATGACGATGATTATTTGGAAAAGGTAACTACCTGATGCTCAGCCTCTTCTAAATTCTTACATGAGTAAAGCTTTACCTCTTTCTTTAGGGGCTGCGGGAGCAGGGGGTGTGGGTCTTGGTGCAGCTGGGCTATATCATCTAAATAACGGTTCCCAGACTCCCGAAGTTACATTCAGCACTAAGTACGACAAAGCACTAATAAGTTTCAATTCGGATGATGCCATTTGAACTTCCAAATTATCTGCTTTAGAGACTCAGTCCTCCATCCCCAAGAATCAGAATTTAATTAAGGCTAAGAATGAGAAGAAGTCTGGTAACGAAGATACTGCTAAAGCTTCTTTAAAAGCTGGGTGTAAAGAGATTTATGCAAAATCGGTAGACGATAAAGAGGCCTTCAGCGATTTTAAGAATTTCTGTTCTAAGCATTATTCGAATTTAATCGGGAGCAGTCAATTGATAACATCAGATTCGGATTTAAATAATAAATGAGACACTTTTAAGGGCAAGACAGATGCTAATTTAAGTGGGGAATTCTTGAAGATACATACAGATAAGAAAGGCTCTCAGACTGAGCCACAGGATTGAAAGCAATTAGTTTTTGCTGAGTGTCAAAAACTTTCTTCTTCTATATTTGAAGGAGAGGTTAAGGGTTATCAAGAGTTCTGCACAAAGCAATAGATGGATCCATTAAAGTTAGCTCTTGCAACTGCTGGAGCAGGATTGGGGGCTTATGGCATGTATAGTTATGGAGCCTTTTCAGGTTCTAAAGCCGAGAATGTTGGAACTAGGCTGGTGGATGAGAAGTTTGAACTGCTAACTAATTCTCACACTGAGCATTGGAAGACTTCTTCAGATAAATACAATTCCAAGAAAGCTTCCGGAACTGAAGCTATAGATGAAACGAAATTAAAGACCCTTTGTAGAGATCTCCTTTCTAAGGATAAGACTTCTGATTCAGATTACAAGAAGGCAAAGCTATATTGCGTGGTTCCTAGGAATGTTCAACAGAGATTGTTAGATATAGGAATTCACGCTTTGAAAACAGATGGGCAGGATGAAGCTGGAGACAAGAGTAAGTGAGAGAAGTTAGCTACTTCTTATGTTATTCACGGGAAAGGGGAAGATCAGATAGAGTCTTTGACTCTTACAACTCCCGATTCTTCCTCTAATAATTGAAGTTCTTTGAGGGAGAAATGCAAGATCGTTCTAGAGAAGGATCATTGAGATGATAGTTTTGACTCTTACTTAAAGAAAGCAAAGAAATGATGTACAGAAGAATCTCTTATTTCTTTACCGAAATAGTCGAGTTTTAGATTTCTGTAATTAGGAATCTAAGTTGTGATGGTGGTTTAAGATGGCAAAGCTATTCCCTATGATAGCCCTTTCGGGCTTAGGTGCTATTGGAGTTAGTGGTTGGTATGGGTTTTCTGGATTAAGACCCAAAGACCTTAAACAGTATTTAGAGTGACAAGGTTTTGAATTGGCCTCTCATGCCTCTGGACACGTTTGAAAGTCCATTTTGGATGAGCATAAAGAGATTGTAAAGTCTCTCATCAAGAACGATTCTCCAACGGAGAAGGATATACAGGATTGATGTGCTTCTCATCTATCTGAAGCGAATTATGAATCCTTTAAGGATGATGCTTCCAAGATATGCGTTAATAATCCTCAGACTGTAAGAGCTAAGATCATTCAACAGAGTGGAGATATAAAGGCTTTGATCGAGGGCTCTGAGGGCGATAAGAGTCAGGAATATAAAGTAGCCTATATATTTCGAAAGCACATCGAGGGACTCCCACGACTAATAGGATTCATCCCTCCAGAAAAGAGTGAGGGAATAGAAGATGGAGGGAAGGCTTTGGGAGAGTGATGTAAGAAGTCTCTGGAATCTAAGCCAGATGATTCGTTAGTTTCTAATGTGAAAGCACTTTGTTCTCCCAAAGGATTTAAGACTATTGAAGAGTTAATAAAGAAGCAAGGCGAAGAGAACTTGCTTCTTACTGATGGGAAGAATTCTTCTGAGTTAACTAGTAAATATAACGAAATCAAGGATAAGGACTCTTGAACAAAGGACGATAGTAAGACTTCTACTCAATCCACAGAAGAGGATTTGAAACAGTGATGTGAGACTCACAAGAGTAAGAATTTTTATGAAGAAGGCACATTCACAGACGTCTATCCTAAGTTTAGATTTAGATGTTTAAAGGCTTCTTAGATTCATATGAAATCCCTTTCAATGATGATTTTCCCTGCATGTGGGGGAGTTTGTGCAGCGGGTTGATATGGCTTCCACTCCTTACAACCCAAGGATTTAAAGGAATATTTGGAATGGCAAGGATTTCAACTGGCTTCTTCGGATAACTCTTGAAAGGCTGTTATCAAAGAACACGGAGAATTAGCTAAGTCTATTGAAGTACAGTCGGAGAGTGATTTAGAAAAGTTAAAGTCTTGATGTGCAAATCATCTCCCGCTTTCCGATTTCTCTTCTCATATAGATAAAGCCACAAAGTTATGTGTGGATAATGTGGGGACTGTTGAGGCTAAGTTAGTGAGAGATGGAATTTCGGTAGATATATTCTTTCAAGAATCCTCAAGTGCTGAGAAATATAAGACTGCCTATGTATTCAGAAAGCACAATTCTGATTTCCTATCCTTAATTGGTCATACTCCCGAAGAGGAGGAAGGCTTTGAGCCCGCCGTCATCAAGTATAAAGAGTGATGTAATTCCACCCTTAAAGCAAAGCCCGAGACCTCTCTATTCGAAAACTTCAAATTGTTTTGTAAGCCGAAGAGCTTTTCTACCGTTAAGGATTATCTGGATACTTTTGGCCTTAAATACTTAACTGGAGATACTCAAGGGTTGAAAGGGATGTGAGAGAGGATAAAGGGCTTTGCATCTTATAAGCAGGACATTCAGGAAATTGGCGAAAATGCTTTAAAGACATGATGTGAAGAGAATCTTAAGAAGAACTTCCACGATGAAATGAAGGTATTTGATGATATCTTGAAAAAAGTAAAGGCGAGATGTACTAAGGGTTCTGAGGTAGTTGATTCTTAGTAATGGGAGTAAGAGCTCTCCACATTATTGCTCCTTTGGGATTGGGAGCTATTGGAACTGGTGGATGATATGGTTTTTCTACTTTACATCCCAAGAATCTAAAGCAGTATTTAGAATGACAAGGATTTAAATTAGCCAGCTATTCTCATGACAATACTTGGAAGTCCATATTGGAGGAGAATAAGGATCTCTTAAGTAAGATTCCAGAATTAAAGGACGATAACCTTCCTATCTCTAAGATTAGAGATTGATGTTATTCTAGGTATGGTTACACTAACTTCGATGATCTTAAGGATAGTGCTTCCAAGTTGTGTGTTGATAATCCTAGGACAGTAAAAGGAAGTATTATTCAGAAGTCGGGGAGCATAGATGCACTAATAAAGTCCGATTCCTCCGAGGCCGAGAAGCAATATAAGGTTTCATTTCTATTTAGGAAGCATATTGAGGGCTTTAAAGATCTAATAGGATATTCCACTCCTGCCCCAGAGAAAGAAGGAGATGCTCCTAAGGAGAATTTAAAGGATGCTTATGAGAAGTTAAAGTCTTGGTGTGATCGCTCTTTACTTCAAAAACCAACAGATAGTTTGATATCTAATGTGGAGATATTCTGTTCGCCTAAGAAGTTTAAGACAATTAAAGAATTAATACAGCTTAATAAGGAGACTTTGCTTACTGATAGTAGCAAGAGTAGAGAATTAAGCGATAAGCACAATAAGATAAAGGATTTAGATTCTTATAAAAATGATTCGAGTGTTACTGGAGATAAAACGAACGAAGAATCCTTAAAGACTTGATGTACAACTATGGAGAATAAGGAATTTTCTGATGATGGAGTATTTGAAGATTATCCGAAGTTTAGATTTAGATGTGTGAGTACGAGTGCAAATTAATTAACCTCACCATCACGAAAATCATCCGCCAGATGAAGAAGATCTACTTGCTTTCTTCTGTTCCTTTGGGGCAGGAGTAGCCTCCGCTTTAGGACTGTTTACAGTTTCGACAGTACTTTGTGTTTGTTCCGCTGACTGCTCTGTCCTAGTTTCACTTTCTTGTTGTGGCTGTTCGCTAACTTCTTGATCTTTAGCGGAAGCAGTCTTTACTTGCTCTTCTCCCTTTCCTCCTGAATTCCTAGATACTACATAATAGACAGCTGCAGATCCCCCCGTTCCCGCTAATATAGAGCCACCTATCTTTAACAGCTTAACAGATGCAATTGGCATAATAGGATCTGAGAGACTAATAACTTAATAACAGAGTTAATGTATTTTTATGATCCAGTTGAATCCAAGCAGTAACCTCAAAATTCTTTTCCCGACTCAAAGCTGTCAGAACTTAGAGAATTAATAACATCACTATTTCCTTCCAGATCCTTCATATTGTCTTCCGCCTGCTTAAAGCAGAAGTCCCTCATTCCCTCTTTGCTTTGTCGAGCTTCTTCCGGCATGGTTTTTATATTTTCATCTTCCGACCAATTCTTGGATCGATGATCATTGTAGCTTCAAGTTCAGAAACTATGTTCAGGATCTCGTAACTGGGCACTTTGTCCAGAGAGTAATTCATTTACCTTTTGGGCTGTTTTCCGAAATGAGTCCATCTTGGTCTTGTAATGATTGCTTTCTCTTTCCCCACTAGTTAGAAATCAAGCCCCAATAGATGTTGCCGTTATTCCACTTATTCCAAACATCACTTTCTTAACGGACATAGAGGGTGAAGCATGTAGATCTGTTTTTCTTCTTTTTCGTAATTAAAAGCTCCCCATCCATAGGAGTTTCATATACTTTTCAATAGATATGAATGCCTTAACTACTAAAGCAGTAGCTGGATTGGGAGTAGCGGGAGCGTTAGGAACTGCTTCGGCAGGGGCTTGATATGTTAGCAGGCCTAAGGACGTTAAATCTAAACTGATCTCAGAAGGGTTGACCCTTGTTGGTTCTTCTTCCAAGGCTTGAAGATCGGTATTCTTAACTCATAATGGAGATAGTGAGTTTATGAGTTTTGTTGGAGTAGAGAGTGGGAAGTCAGATAAGGAGGCAGGATCTAAAGTTATGTCTGCATGCGAAGGAGTTATGAAGGTATCTGTTGATTCTGAAGACTATAACGCCTCTTTAGATAAGGCTAGGAAGTATTGCACTACCCCTAACTTTAAGACGATTGAAGCTAAAGTCTTATTCTCAGATAGAGAGATAGCTTTTGAAGATAGGGATTGAAAGAACTTGTTTACTATCCATAAAGGAGATGATGCTTTTATAGAGAAGGTAAAGAAAGCTAACTCAGATACTTCTCTTACCAAGGAATCGCAAGCCGATACTGTCAAAGATAAGGTGAAGAAGTTCTGTGATGATCTTAAGATCCAATCTCCCGATTCGGGAGGAGTCGCAGATTATGAGAAGTATTGTTTACAGACTCCTTCTAGCACCAAGATCTTCTATGAGAATCTTGGAAGTAGGTTTGTAGGAGAGTCTGGTTGGGAAAGTAAGTTTGATTCTATTAAAACCGGCGATAATTCTCTATTTAACGATATTAAAAATACAGAGACTTTGAATGCCTCTTCTCCTTCCGATAAAGGAGGATCGCAATTGAAGGCTTGATGCGATAAGGAAGTAGTCAAGGAGTTATCTGATTCCCATCAAAAGACAAGAGATCGTTGCTTTAATTAGTTCCCCGTTATTAATTGACCAAGTTGACTCTGTAAATCCTTCAAGGTATTTAAGGTTGTTTTAGTTCTTTCCAATTCCTGAGAAGTCATAGCCATATCTTTAGTCCCGTAAGCTGTACCATCAGCGTTTACATTTTCAGCATCAGTAGATCCTTCTTGAGTTCCTAAAGAAGATCCACTTTCTTCATCTGAACCAGAATCAGGTTCCCCTTCACCATCCTCACCTTTCTCTTGTGGCGATCCACCCGCTTCTTCCCCAGCTTCTTGTGTTTCAGTTCCGTTTGCTTGTGGGGAAGCTCCCTCTACACCAGATTGATCATTATCCTGTCCAGTAGATTCAGCATCCCCAGACGGTGGTTCCTTTTCTCCGGTTGCGCCGTCAGATCCGGATGACTCTCCACTATCTCCCTCATCACCGTCTTTCTGATCCCATTCTGCCTGATCTTGTTGCTCTTTACTTTCATCCGTTTGAGAACTTGCAGCACTATCTGCAGATTGATCCTGCGAATCCTCTTGCTCGCTTTCGTTACGATCTTCCCACTCTTCTATAAGTGGATCCTCATCATGGAGAGACTTGGTCTTTATCTTATCCTCAGGCTTTTCCTCTGCACTCTTGGATACCAGAGAAGAGGTAGCTATAACTCCCCCTATCCCTGTTAATACTGGCCCTCCTATCTTTAGCAGCTTAGCAGTGGATGTGGCCATACCTAGGAATTCAAGGAGTCTAAACAGTGATCTCAGAACTTTTCATCTCTCGAAAGATCTCCACTAAGTTCCGAAAGTAGAGAACCACCCTCTTTAATATCTTCTTTATTTGCCTCTATTTTTTCGAAACGGAAGTCCTTCATTCCTTCTTCGCTGACACGAGCCTCTTCTGGGATCACATCTAAATCATCCTTATTTCAGTTTTGAGAATTATAGAGTTGGAATCTTTGGGTTCAAAATCCATGTTCCGGATCTCTTAATGTGAGATTCTGAGTAGAAAGAGAAACATTCACTTCCTGAGCTATATTTCGGAATCGTGTAACTTTAGTCTTGTAATGATTACTTTCCCTCTCCTTACCCGTTAACAATCAAACTCCAATAGACGTTACCGTTATGCCACTTACTCCAAACAATGCCCTCTTAACTGACATAGAGAAGAGAGGCTTGTAGATCTGTTTTTCGACTTTTTCGTAAATACTAGGAAGATATGGCTGATAGCCTTTTGACCATATCTTCCAAAGTGTCTTTAACCCCTATTAACTGCTCCCTTTCTGTCTTGGTCATAGCTCTATCTATATTCCCATAAGCAGTACCCATGGCGTTGTTATGATCTGCAGTCTCAGAACCTTCGGTAGTAACTCCCCCAGACGTTTCACTACTTCCATCTGCATCGCCCCCAGTATCTCCCGCATCCTGATCCGATTGTTCACCATCTTGGTCTTTCAAGTCTCCTTTCTGAGAGCTATCAGTCCCTTGTTGAGATTCATCTTGACCGTCAGGTTCCTGTTCTGAATCACTTACTGCTTGCTGATCGTTTTGTCCTCCACCATCATTTCCGGAAGAGGAAGGTTCTTTCTGCTGTCCATCTCCTTCTGATCCTTGGCTTTGAGCTTCTGCTTGACTGTCTCCAGAAGGAGTACTCTCACCTGAAGGTTCAGATTTCTGATCATCAACACTCGCTTCTGGCCCCCCTTCATCCTCATTTTGCTTTTCTTCCTGTTGTTCACTCTCGTTTTGGTCTTTATAAGGATCTATAGTTGGTTCTTCATCCTGCAAAGCTGCTGTCTTTAATTTCTCTTCAGGTTTCTCATCGGCATTCTTAGAAACTAAAGAGGAAGTGGCAATAACACCTCCTATTCCGGTCAGTATAGACCCCCCTATCTTTAGCAGCTTAGCAGATGGAATTGCCATGACAAAGTTAGCTTGCCTTCGGTGATTGGGTTGAATCTAGACAATACCCCCAGAATTCTTTTCCTGAATCAAAGTCATCAGAACTCAGAGAGCTAAGAACGCCATTACCTTCCTGCAAATCATTCACATTATCCTCTACTTGTTTGAAACAAAAGTCCCTCATTCCCTCTTTGCTTTGTCGAGCTTCTGAAGGCATGGATGCTACATTCTTGTCTGTTCAACCTCCGGAGCGATAGCTATTGTAGCTTCAAGTTCAGAATCCATGCTCAGGGTCTTGTAACTTAGCACTCTGATTGGTTAGTAGTTCATTTACCTTTTGAACTGTTTTGCGGAATTGAGTCATCTTAGTATCGTAATGCCTTCTTTCCCTTTCCCCACTTGATCAAAACCAAATCCCTACCGAAGTTGCTGATAATCCACTTATTCCAAACACTACTTTCTTAACTGACATGGAGGAAGGGGTATGTAAGTCTGTTTTTCGTCTTTTTCGTAGTTATGGAATGTGGAAAAGTTTTAGTTAATTAGAGAGCCGATAACTTCTTAGCTATATCTTCCAAAGTTCCTTTCATACTTACTAACTGTTCTGTTTCTTCTTTAGTCATAGCTCTATCCAGAGTCCCATAAGCGTTACCTAAAGCATTATCATGCTCTGCATTTGTGGTTCCATCAGCAGTAACTCCTGTAGAACCCTCATCTCCATCTTGTGAACCACTAACAGAACCATCCCCTTCTGGTTGTTCTGTTCCTTGATCATCAGAACCGCCTCCCGCATCAGAAGAATCTCCTTTTTCTTCCCCTGCCCCAGCATTCGAATCACTATCTCCAGCAGGAGGCGGAGCAGCATCAGATTGGCCTGTGCCTTCCGCTCCTTTTTGTTCACTCTGATCTCCCTCGGCTTTGGAATCAGATCCCTCAGAAGCCTGCTGTTTTTGTTGCTGTTGATCTCCTGATGAGGGATCACCACCCTCTTCTTCTGATTGGCTTTCCTCTTCGCTCTCGTTACGATCTTTTCATTCCTCTATAAGTGGATCCTCATCATTAAGAGACTTAGTCTTTAATCGTTCTTCTGGCTTTTCCTCTGCGCTCTTAGAGACTAGAGACTAGAGACTAGAGACGAAGTAGCGATTACCCCTCCAATACCAGTTAATATAGGGCCGCCAGTCTTTAGTAGTTTGGGGGGAAGTATAGGCACAGTGATAGTTAACTAAGATCCCCTCAACAAACTCCTTTGTCTTTTCGTAAGTGGTTATTGGTAAGAAATGGTTTTATTATCTAAGGGCTAAGGTTATTTTTTCTCCCCAGTATGAGTAAAACTTTGACTTTATCCTTAGGTGGATTGGGGGCTGCTACAGCTGCCGGAGGAGGTATGTTTCTTCTTAAGCCTTGAGAATCTAAGGAAGTTACTTTTGCTGACAAGTATAGGCATGCTCTTCTAGATACATCCAAGCACGATTCTTCATGAGATAGTAAATATACTGCTTTAAAAACCAATACAGAGAAGAAGCATCCTAAGTTAGTTCAGGCTCACGCGGAAGCAACTAAGCAATCTTCCCCCAATGAAGTTGAGGCTAAGAGGCTTATGAGAGAAGGGTGTAAGGAGATCTATGAGTCTGTCTTTGAGAATTCAAAGTACATAAGTGACTTCAAGAACTACTGTTCCAAGACTAATTCTGAAGCTAGTTCCAATCAGAATTGGAATAGTGGAAATCCCGCCGATACATCTAGCAATAAATGGGATACTCCGCTTAACTCCTTAAAGTCTCATGAAGGAGGATTAGTGGATGTCCTTTCTAAATTAAAGACTACTTTATCTAAAGAAACTCCTCTGAATAAGAATCACAGAGAGGCTATTAAGAATTGGTGTGATGAGATAAAGAAGGAACCATTTATGGGCACCGACTCTCTTGAGTTTCAAAATCAAGAAAGCTTCTGCAAGTCTAACTAATGTCTCCTCTATCTAAAGTAGGATTGGGCTTTGCTGGGCTGACAGGAGTATCAGGTGCTGGTTATTTAGGTTTTCAGCAGTTCTCTAAGAACCCTAAGGAGAGCTTCAAATCTAAGTATGCTTTAGCTGTTAAGGACTTCCTGAGTAATGATGCTACTCTAACTAAGAAGTTAAATTCCTTGGGAGGTGATTCTTCCAGCCCCAAACACCCAGACCTAGTTAATGCTAAGAAGCTTAAAGGGGAGAGTAAGGTCACTGATGCAACTGCTTCCCTTAAGAAGGGTTGTGAAGATATTCACAATAAGCCAATAGACAGTGGATTCTTTGAAGACTTTAAGAATTATTGCTCTTTTAATAATGAAGACAAGATTGAAGGAAATAAGACTCTTGTAGCTGCTTCAGGAGATGTGGCTAGTAAGCAACAGGCTTTTAGCAATAAGAATCTGGATCAGTTACAGAAAGGATTCAAGGGTATAGCTAAGCCAGCAGGAAGCCCTGCAGATACCAATTGACAGAATTCTATGCTGACTGAATGTAAGAAGTTAGCTACAGAGATCTTCGAGGGTGAGATTCCCAATTTCAAGGAGTTCTGCGTTAAGGGATAGTTAATTATTAATCACCTATATACACTCACAGGGCTGGGAGCTTTAGGTGCTGCCGGAGGTGGGGCTTATTTGATTCATAACTCCGTTTCTAAGACTGTTGAGCCTACTCTGAGAAGCAAATTGGAAGGCGAGAGTTACTTTGTTATGGAGTCTTCTGATAGCAATTGGGCTGTTGTATTGGGGAAGTACAACGATAATGGCGTTCTTCCTAATAAGAAATTTTCAGATCTTTCTGGGACTGTAACTGATCAGACTCTTAAAGAGAAGTGTAGTAGTGCTCTTGCTTCAAGTGATGATTCTCTTTATGAGGCAGTAAAGATATGGTGTACTGTTCCCAAGACCGTTCAGCAGAGATTAGGGGATTTAGGTATTCATGCTCTCAAGATGACTGGAGAAAATGAGGAAGGAGATAAGACTAAGTGGAATGCGCTTAAAGAGAAATATAAGGCAGCCTCTGAAGATCAGAAAATAAAGAACTTTAATCTTTCAACCTCTTCAGGAGATGCAGATTGACAATCATTAAGAACTGAGTGCAATAATCACCTTTCTAAAGATAGATGAAATGCTGATTATGACTATTACTTGGAGAAGGTAATTGACTGATGCACTTCCTCATCTAAGCAATTAAATGGGTAAATCTTTAGCTCTTACTCTGGGAACTTTAGGGGTCGGGGGTGCTGGTATTGGGGCAGCCGGAGCTCATTTACTTAAGAAGACTCCAGAAGCTCCTAAAGTTACCTTTAGAGATAAGTATTCTAAAGCTCTTTTGAGTGATGACATTAATGATGCTATTTGAACTACTAAGCTAACTGCTTTATCCGATTCTGCTTCCAGCCCTAAACATCCAGATTTGGTAAAGGCTAAATCCGATAAGGGGAAGGGCAATAAAGAGAAAGAGGCTAAGGATGCTTTAAAGAAAGGTTGTTATGAGATTTATTCTCGTTCTGTAGAGGGACAAGATGACTTTAGTGATTTCAAGAACTTTTGCTCTCTAAATAATGGAGATAAGATCGACAGTGGAAAGGTATTAGTTGATGCTGATACAGACTTGGCTAGTCATTGAAGTACCTTTAATGCTGCCAATAGGGATAGTTTATATAAGGGATTTAGAGAAGCATATGACTCTAAGGGGAGTTCTGAATCTGAATCTGAAGGGCAATGAAAGTCTAAGATGCTTCAGAAGTGTAAAGAGATAGCTAAGGATATATTTGACGACCCTATATCTGACTTTAATACTTACTGTACCAAGACTAAAAATGCAAATGCGGGAGCGGCGGCATCCGGATCTAGGCCTTAATCCTTAAGAGCATTCAATTGCTTTTGGATTTCTAGCAGGGAACTGTAAGTACTTTTAACTGTCTCTATATCTTGTTGAGTCATACGTTCATCTCTAGTTCCATAAGCATTACCATGAACATTTAGATTTTCAGCACTCTCACTACCATTTTCAAGACCTAAAGATCCCCCTTCACCATTATCGGATCTAGTTTCTCCCTCTCCGGAAGCAGCATTATCTTCGCCCCCTTTTGGTTCTGAATCAGTTTCTTGTTCACCAGTTTCTGTTTGTTCGTCACCCTCGGAAGGATTACCCTTGCCTTGGCCTTCTTGAGTTGATCCTGCATCACTAGCTTCTGCTCCCGAAGCACCTGTCGCTTCTCCACTTTGTTTTTCATCAGAAGAATCTGTGGGTTGCCCAGTGTCTCCGTCTTGTCCAGAATCTGCATCGCTTTGGTCTTGGGATTGATCTCCGTCGTTATCTTGTTGTTTTTGATTTTCATCTCCTGAATCTGGGGATCCTTCTTCCCCTTCCTCCTGTTTATCTTCTTCGCTTTCGTTACGATCTTCCCAGTCTTCTATAAGTGGATCTTCATCATTAAGAGCTTTAGTCTTTAATCGTTCCTCCGGTTTCTCCTCTGCACTCTTAGAGACTAGAGACAAAGTAGCAATAACTCCACCAATCCCTGTCAATACGGAGCCGCCGACCTTTAGTAATTTAGAGGACAGTATGGACATGTAAGGAAGGTATCAAAAATCAATTGGTATTAAGAAACTATTTACATTTGAAGAATATAGTCCTTTTTATAAGGAAATGATTTGAGGATTTGATAGTGTGACTTATCTTCTAGCCTACCATGAGTAAATCGTTAGCTCTATCCTTAGGTGGATTAGGGGTCGCAGGATCCGGTGTAGGAGGTTTATTGGCTTTTAAGCCTTGGGAGCCGAAAGCAATTACGTTTGCCGATAAGTACAAGCACGCTCTTCTAGATACTTCCAAGAATGATACCTCATGAGACAGTAAGTATTCCGCCTTGAAAACCCATTTTCCAAAGAAGCATCCTTCACTGGTGAAAGCTTCGGAGGAAGCGAATAAGGGATCTTCTGCTGATGAGACGGAGGCCAGGAGATTAATGAGAGAGGGATGTAAAGCTATTTATGAATCTCCCTTTGAGAACTCTGAATATGAGGGAGATTTCAAGACCTTCTGCTCTAAGACTAACGAAGAAGCTAGTGATTCCAAGAAGTCTTGGAATGATGGAAATACTTCCGATTCGGATAATAACAAATGAGACACACCACTTAATTCCCTAAAGTCTCATGATATGGAGAAGCAAGGAGGATTGGTGGATGTCTTGGCTCAATTGAAAGCCACTTTATCTACTGGAAGTGCTTTAAGTCAAGAACATAGGGAATCTCTTAAAAAGTGATGCGATTCCATAAGGAAAGAACCATTTATGGGAACCGACTCTTTGGAGTTTAAGAATCAAGAATTGTATTGTAAGACTAGCTAATGTCTCTTCTTCCTAAGTTAGGACTGGGTTTTGCTGGGTTGGCAGGAGCTTCCGGAGCAGGTTATTTAGGATGGAAGCATATTTCTAATGATCCTAAGGAAAGCTTCAAATCTAAGTACTCTTTGGCGGTTGATGGCTTTTTAAATGATGATGCTACCCTTACTAAGAAGTTAACCTCTTTAAATGGGGATGCCGCAACTCCTAAACATCCAGACTTATTAGAGGCTAAGAAGCATAAGACGGCCAATAAGGACGCTGATGCAAAAGCATCCTTAAAGAAGGGATGTTCTGAAATTCACAATAAACCTATAGACAGTGAATTCTTTGATGACTTTAAGAATTACTGTTCTTTTAATAATGGGGACAAGATTGAGGCCTCAAAGTCGGTAGTTACCGACAATGGGGATTTCACTAATAAGAAAGATGCTTTTAATGGCAAGAGCGCTGATCAGCTGCAGAAGGGATTTAAGGATATAGAGAAACCCACCTCTTCGGATACTACATGACAAGCAGCCATGTTATCCGAGTGTAAGAAGTTAGCTTCGGAGATCTTTGAGGGTGAGATTCCCAACTTCAAAGAGTTCTGCACTAAGTAAGCTCTACTATGAATCATCTATATATGCTGGGAGGAGCTGGGGCGGTAGGTGCTGCCGGAGGTGGAGCTTATTTAATTCATAACTCCATTTCTAAGACTCCCACTCCAACTCTTGAGAGTAAATTAAGTGGGGAGAAGTACTTGATTATGGATTCTTCAGATGGCAATTGAGCCACTGTTGTTGAGAAATATAACCACACGAATACTGCCGCCAATAAGAAATTCTCAGATCTTATTGGGACTGCAACTGATCAATCCTTAAAGCAGAAGTGTAAGAGTGCTTTGGCTTCTGGTGATGATGCTCTTTATGAGAAGGCCAAGTTGTGATGTACTGTTCCTAGGACTGTACAACAGAGGTTAGAGGACTTAGGGATTCGCACCCTTAAGATGGAAGGACAAGATGATAAGGATACGTGAAATACTCTGAAGGGTAAATATAAGGATGCAACCGAACAACAAAAGATAAAGGAACTTACGATATCTACACTAGAAGGAGAAAATGCTTGACAACAGTTACAGACTGCATGCAAGGGATATGCTGCTAAAGATAAATGGGATGCTGATTATGACTACTTCTTGGAGAAGGTAAAGGTTTGATGTTCTTCTCATGAGTAAATCTTTAGCTCTCTCCTTAGGCACTTTAGGAGTTGGTGGTGCTGGTATTGGGGCAGCTGGAGCTCACTTACTTAAGAAGACCCCAGAAGCTCCTAAAGTTACCTTTAGAGATAAGTACAGTAAGGCTTTATTGGATACAAAATCAGATGATGCTATTTGGACAACTAAGTTGAATTCTCTAGCGGGATCTTCTTCCACTCCCAAGAATGCCCATTTAGTGAAAGCTAAATCAGAGAAGGGAACAAAGGAAAATGACGCTAAGGATTCTTTGAAGAAGGGGTGTGAGGAGATTTATTCTAAGCCGGCAGATAGTAAAGATGACTTTCAAGATTTCAAGAGCTTCTGTTCTTTCAATAACGGAGATAAGATAGCTTCCGGAAAGGTGTTAGTTAGTGCTGATACTGATCTTGACACTCATTGGAGTGCTTTCAATTCATCCTCCAGAGACAATTTGTATGAAGGATTTAAAGCGATATTTGATGCTAAAGGAAGTAGTGCGAGTGCTAATAATTGAAAGTCTGCCATGCTTGGGAAGTGCAAAGAGATAGCTACAGATATATTTGAAGGCTCTATACCTAACTTCGATACTTTCTGTACTAAGAGTGGAACTTCTGGAGCAGGAGGAGCTGTAGCTTAATGGCTTCTAATAATCTTTATTTGCTGGGGGCACTAGGTACTGCTGGTGCAGTTGGGGGAGGTATTTATTTGGCATCCCCCAATCCTAAACCTGTTACCACCATAAGAGATAAGTACACCCCACTGCAAGCAGGAGATTCCACTAATTGAGACAAAGTCTTAGCGAAGTATAACGAAGTAAAGAATACTCCAACCAAGAGGTTTACAACCAGCACAGAAACAATATCCTTAGAGAATCTCAAGAGAGATTGTGAGTCATCTCTTGATAAGGAAACAAGTGATGACCTGTATTCAAAAGTAAAGCTTTGATGTACTACTCCCAGAAGCATTCGGGAGAGGTTAGGAGACTTAAATATTACCCTTCTAAAGACTGACGGAGAGGATGATGATACTGGAGATAAGAGTAAGTGAGCCAAACTAGAGGGGAAGTATCGTGATGGTGGAAATAGTGACATTAAGAATTTCAAGGTGGATGCTTCATCCACAACCGATACGTGAAAGAAATTAAGGGATGAATGTAAGAAGCATTTGGACAAGGATAGATGAGATGATGAATATGAATACTATCTAGGTAAGGTATCTGAATGGTGTTCTGATAAGGGGTAATGAATTTAGTGAAGATGGGTGCGGTATCCGCAGCCTCTGTGGGCGGAGTAGCAGGCACTGTTGCTTTGGCTAAGAATATTGGATCTACACCAGTTAAGAAGGTCAAGAGTGTGGCTGACAAGTTGAGGGAAGAGAAGTTTGTTCTTATCTCTTCCGAACAAGAGTGATCAGCTATGCTTACTAAGTACAACGGTAAGAAGGGTGAAGCGGGAGCTAGGTTTGATGATGTTAATGTTGAGGCTGCTGTAGAGAGCTTAAAGTCCTCATGTGGTAAGGCTCTATCGGAGGATAGCTCTACTTCTCAGAACTACTCTAAAGCTAGAAGATGGTGTACTGTAGTTAAGACTTTAGAGACCCATTTGACTGCTAATGCCTTAACTCTATTGAATGTAAAAGGAACTGGAGATGAAGATAAGGATCATTGGGAGAAGTTGCAAACTTCTTATGAAAAGCTAGGAAGTAATGCCATTGCTGGATTGACTTTTTCTGAACCTGATAAGTGAAAAGCTTTAAGAACTAAGTGCAAGGAGATTTCCGAGAAGGAGACTGTTGAATCGGATTTTGATACTTTATTTAATAACCTTAAGTCCTGATGCACTAGACAGGAGGCTGACAAGTTAGTTAAACAATAATGGCGGTTTCCGCAGTGAAAGCCGCCTCGGGGTTGGGAGTTGCAGCAGCTACTGTAGGTGGAGGAATATTTGTAGCTAAGGGAATGGAAGGATCTCCTTCCACTCCTAAAAGTACAGTTCAAGATAAGTTAAAGCAGAATGGTTATTCTCCTTTGGACTTGGAAAAGAGTGATGGATGAAGTGAGGTTTTAGGGGCATACAATCAACATAAGAATAATCTCTCCATTAGATTTGATCATGGAGATAGAGAGATTAGTGAACAGGAATTAAAGGATGCTTGTTCATCAGCTTTCAATAGTGATGACAAGTATGAGAATGCTAAGAGGTGGTGTGTTGTTCCCTATTCTGTATCTCAAGTATTAACTTCCAAGTCATTCAAAGTCTTGGATGTTGATAGTGATGAAGATGAGTGAGATAACTTGAAGGGGCAATACAAAGAGAATGAAATTCCTGGATTAGTTCTTCGATCAACAGAAGACTGACAGTCATTAAGAACTAAATGCAAGGAATTAGTGGAGAAGAAGCCGTGGAGTGATGGTTATGAGGATTCTATTTCTCACGCCACAAGATGATGCACTCATGCGTTTGTGAATAACTCCGATAGTTAGATGGAACCATTAAAGTTAGCTTTTTTAGCTACAGGAGCTGGCGCGACTGGATTGGGTACTTATGGCCTATATTCTCATCTCTCTGGCTCTCAGAAGGAAAATGTGGGAACTAGGTTAGTAAGCGAGAGTTTTGAATTACTGAATGATTCACATAAGGAGCAATGGAAGACTTCTTTAGAGAAGTACAATGAAAAGAAGGGTGCTAATGATTCCAATATTGATGAGACGAAATTAAAGGCTATTTGTAAGAGTCTTATTTCTAAGGATAAGACTTCTGAGGTAGATTATAAAAAGGCCAAATTGTATTGTGTGGTGCCTCAGGGAGTATCTGAGAGGCTATCTAAATTAGGGTTTAAGGTCTTGAATACTTCCGATACCACCCACCAGAATGAGTGAACTAAGTTAGCTACTTCTTACATTACCAATGGAAAGGGAGATAAGCAAATAGAGTCTTTAACTCTTACAACCCCTTCAGGATCCCCCGACAATAATTGAAGTACCTTGAAGGAGAATTGCAAGACTATTTTAGGTAAGTCTCACTGAGAAGAGAGCTTTGACTCTTATTTTGAGAAATCTAAGATGTGATGTACTGAAGAAGCCTTTAATTCTTTACCTAAAGAGAAGCAGTAGGCATGGCTAAGTTATTGCCTATTTTTGCCTTATCAGGCTTGGGTGCTGCCGGCTTTGGAGGGTGATATAGCTTTTCTGTACTTCGACCTAAGGACTTGAAGCAATATTTAGAATGACAAGGTTTTGAATTGGCTTCCGAGAAGGGGGGAATATTTGAAAGTCCGTTTTAGATGAGCATAAATCTATAGCAGTATCCAGAACAGGAAAGTCCGATCCAAGAGAGGACGATGTTAAGTCTTGGTGCTCTTCCCACTTATCTTCCTCAGATTACGAATCTTTTAAAGATGATGCCTCTAAGATCTGTGTTAACAATCCCCAGACAGTAAGGGCTAAGATAATTCAAAAGGATGGAAGTATAGATTCTCTTATTAAGGATTCAAGCGATTCTAAGGATAAGGAATATAGGGTCTCTTATATATTTAAGAAACACATAGAGGGAGTTCTGGAGTTAATAGGCTTTGTCCCTCCAGAACAAGAGAAGGGACGAGAAATTCGGGAGAATATAGAAGAGGCCGGAAAGATATTGGAGGCATGATGTAAGAAGTCTCTTGCCTCCAAACCTGATGATGCTTTAGTAGATAATGTGAAGCTCCTTTGTGCTCCTATGAAATTTAAAACTATTAGTGAGCTGATAACTAACCAAAGTGAAAAGAACTTATTACTTACCGATTCACAGAATTCCCAAGAATTAACTAAGAAGTATGAAGAGATAAAAGAGAAGTCTTCTTGAGTTAATGATCCTACTCGGACTAAGAAAGAGCAGAAAGAGGATGATTTAAAAAACTGGTGTCAAGAGATAGAGAAGAAGGAGTTTTCTGAAGAGGGTACGTTCAGTAATATCTACCCTAAGTTCAGATTTAGATGTTTGAAAGCTAAATAGAGCTATCTTCTGCCTGTTTTATTCACAACTTCTGGAACTCTAGTTCATCCGTATTGCATATCTCTAGCATATATTCATTGTCCATTATCCTTTTGGTAGACATAAATCTGGAAGCTATTTTCCGATTTAACATTCTTATTCTTTCCCAAACAGGCATCATTAACATCCTTTATAAAGTTCTTTTGCGATTGATCCACAGACGCCAAGAATCAATTTCTACCTTTGGCATCTAAGATCTCCTTCACTCCATATGAATTTCTTTGGGAGTAAATGTCACGCTTTACTGTGTAGACTATACAATCAGTTTCTTCTGGCTCTGTAGTTAACTCTAAATCAAAAGTTGGTTCTTCTAGGTTCTCAGATTCGAATAAAGGTTTGGAAAAATTGGAATGTATAATCACCCCTACTACCACCAAGCCACTTAGAGTAGCAGGTACTAGAGATGAAAGTTTCAAAAATTATCGAGATAAGGTCTTCTTAGTCTCGTTGGTAATTCCAATTATAAGCACATTTACTGAACTAACGGAATGTAAATAATTCAGATGGTTGATTAATTCACATTGAAAACGCTTTCTTGTTTGGCTCTATTAGGCTTGGGTGGAGTAGGATTTGGAGGTTGGTATTGTTTTGGTAATTTAAGGCCTAAGAACGTTAAGGAATACTTAGAGTGATCTGGACTTCAATTAATTAAGTGGGAGGATAAGAAGTCTTGGGATGCTGTTTTAGAAGAGAATAAGGGGTGGCTTGGAGATGTGGTTGGATCTTCCAATGATATAGAAAAGATTAAGCAGTGGTGTAGGGATGTACTTCCAAAAGAGAATTATGAGCAGTATTCAAAGCACTCATCTTTATTGTGCGTAGATAATCTTCAGACTGTTAAGGGGAAGATAATTCAGAAAGTAGGGAGTCTTAGTGGTTTGATACAAAATTCAAATTCCGAAGAAGCCACCAAGCAATACAAAGTTTCATTCTTATTTAGGAAGCATATTGAGGGTTTTAAGGAATTAATAGGATACTTAACTCCACCTCCCGAGAGAGAAGGAGAGACTCCTAAAGAGAATTTGGGGGAGGCTTACGTGAAGCTAAAGTCTTGATGTGATAGCTCCTTGGTTGCGAAGCCCGCTGATGATTTGGTAGCTAATGTGGAGTTATTCTGCTCTCCCAAGAAATTTAAGACAATTAAAGAATTGATAGATCTGAATGGAGAGAAGATGCTTACTGATTCTGGAAATGAATCTCAATTGAAGCAGAAGTATGATGAAATTAAGAATTTAGATACTTTCAAGAATGATTCAGATGTTACAAGTAAGGATTCTGATCAGGGATTAAAAACGTGATGTGATCAACAGAAAGAGAAGGAATTTTCTAGTGATGGAGTTTTTGAACTTTATCCCAAGTTTAGATTTAGGTGTGTTATCGTATCCGAGAAACAATCTTAGAATTGTGGCTCAGTACTAAATCTCTTTGTAGTCGTTCTTCGTATATTCAGTGTTTTAAATCTTGGTAAATATAGATATTCTTACTTCCCTTATTACATGCACCACGAATGGCATTTAAGAATGTCTCATCTTTAATCTCCTTAGCCAGAGAGTCCAGTTCAAGACTCTCTATAACTGAGACTTTGTTTTCAGTAGGAGCATCAATCTTGTAGACACTACACTTCTTATTTTCAAAGTAGTTATCGTCTAATTTTACTAATGCTTGCTTTCCTAATCTCTTTGTATATACGTTAGGTCTACTTAACTTTCTAGGGAATACAATCTTCTCCTTAGGGCTAAATTTATTGATTAAGTTATTGCCTGTAATTGCAGCTGTTAGACTGACTGTAAACCACTTTACTGTGTTTAATAAAAACAATAAACTCGTGTCTAATTCTACAAGTAACTGGAGAGTGGTTCATTCTTTTAATCCTAAATCCCTAGATGCACCTTATCTCATCATAGCATTCAATTGATCTAGGGTTGATTGTAGAGAATCTCTTGTGGTTTTCATGTTCTCTACATCTTGTTTAGTCATGGCTTTATCTTGTGTTCCATAAGCATGACCTTGGGCGTTCACGTGCTCAGCATCATGACTTCCATTTTCAAGACCTTGTTGAGAACTTCCTTCTTCTTGGGCAGAAGATTGACTTCCAGCTTCTGCGCCCGCTTCATCTTGTAATGCTTCAGTATCTCCCTCTTCTGATGCGCCTTCATCTCCAGAAGTTACATCGTTATCCGATCCTGAACTATCACCTGTAGAGTCGGATGTAGAAGCAGTACTTCCACCATCAGCACCACTTTCTTTCTCTCCTTCAGAAGCGGGAGGTTGTCCGCCTCCCCCTTGTTCTGGAGATGAAGGTGGTTCTTGGTCGCCCCCACTATCTTGTTTGCTTGAATCGGATGCATCCTGTTGTGGGGATTTGTCAGCTTTATCTCCTTGGGGAGCATCATCTGATTCCTGTTGATCTTCAGATTCACTCTCATCACGATCTTTGTATTCCTCTATGAGAGGATCGTCATCAGAAAGAGCCTTAGTCTTGAATGTCTCTTCATTCTTTTCCTCAGCACTTTTAGATACTAAAGATAAAGTGGCAATCACTCCACCAATACCAGTCAATACTGGCCCACCAACTTTTAGTAATTTGGAAGTAGGTATGGACATACCCTAATCAAGAGAGATTCCTGTTAGCTTGGATAACTTGTCTTTTAGGTCTACGAGGCTGTCTCTAGTTTGCTTAACTTGTGTCAATTCCTGCTGAGTCATAGCTTTATCTAAAGTTCCGTAAGCGGTACCTGCCGCATGGTCATGATCTGCATTGTCAGATCCATTACTTGTAACCCCTGTACCTGTGGAGTCACTCTCTCCGCCCGAACTACCTAGTTCTCCAGCACTTTCATCATCTCCACTTTGTTCACCAAAACCATCTTGATCGCTGTTTTCTTTCCCATCACTATCACCCCCACTTTCTGGAGATCCAGCTTCTTGTTGTTGTGCAGAATCATCTCCCTTCGCTCCACCGCCTTGACTCGCTTCATCTTTACCTTTTTGTCCGGCTTCAGAATCCCCTTGAGGTGGAGGAGTGACTCCTGCACCGCCACCTTCCGCTTGTTTCTCATTATCTTCTGGGTCTTTATTTTCCTCTTGCTCACTTTCATTTTGATCTTTCCACTCTTCTATAGGGGGCTCTTCATCATGTAAGGCGACGGTCTTTAACTTCTCCTCCGGCTTCTCTTCAGCACTCTTGGAAACCAAAGAGGAGGTAGCTATAACTCCCCCTATTCCAGTTAATACAGGTCCTCCTACCTTTAGCAGCTTAGCAGTGGATATAGCCATGTCCTAGGATCCGTATATTTCTCAGAAGAGAGGTTTAATTTTTAATTTAAAGAATTTATGTTGTCATGACAAGTCATGGGAAGATAGATTTAAATACCTGATGCTAGCTTTTGTAATTCACCCAATCGAGTTTCCAACTCGCTTTTTAGAGTTCTTGCTTTCTCTACCTCTTGTGCAGTCATGGCCGCATCTCGAGTTCCCCAAGCAGTACCTGAGGCATGATCATACTCTGCATTACTTGATCCACTTTCAGTGACACCACTTCCTTCTCCATCTTGTGCGTTATTCCTTCCACTATCTTCGCCACCTGTAGAAGAATCATCTGCAGACGCCAAAGCACTATCCGAATCTCCTCCGGCTTCACTACCATCCTTTCCATCTTCTCCTTTTTGAGGATCTGTATTATCCCCACCATCTGTATCTGAAGAAGTAGCTCCTGCTTGAGATCCGGCAGATGCTTCATCTTGACCATCACTTCCTCCATCTTGTTGTCCTTGACCCTCTTGCGCTCCTGTATCTCCTTCTTGACTATCAGCAGCTTTTGATTCTGAACCTCCACCACTTTCCTTCTGCTCCTCGCTAGAAGATTCTGAGTCGCTTGGAGGACTTCCTTCCCCTTCAGATTGATCTTCCTGTTCGCTCTCGTCCCTATCCTTCCAATCCTCTATTGTTGGGTCTTCATCAGAAAGAGCTTTAGTCTTTAATTTCTCTTCTGGCTTTTCCTCTGCACTCTTAGAGACTAGAGACGAAGTAGCGATGACACCACCAATCCCTGTCAGGGTAGGTCCCCCAACTTTAAGTAATTTAGAAGTAGGTATTGACATATCAAGGATGCTTAATGTAAAAAGAGTGGAGCGTGACTTTTAATTTATTCCCGAAAGCTAAATGTCGGCATTAAAAGGGGAGGTTTCATGAAGGGAATAACAACTAAAGCTTTAGCAGGATTGGGAGTAGCTGGAGCTACTGGAACAGCTGCTGCCGCATCTTGACATTTGAGTCGTCCTAAAGATGTTAAATCTAAGTTAGTATCTGAGGGATTAACGTTAGTTGGAGATTCTTCTAGAGCTTGGAGAGCTGTATTCTTAACTCATAAAGGAGATAGTGAGTTTATGAGTTTTGCGGGAGTATTAGCGAATGATGGTGATAAGGAAGCCGGATCTAAGATTATGTCCTCCTGTGAAAAAGCTCTGAATGTCATGGTGGGTGATGGGGATTATGAAGGTTCTCTATCTAAGGCTAGGAGTTATTGTACAGTTCCACAATTTAAGACAGTTGAAGCTAAGATACTGTTCTTAGATAAGGAACCTTCTTCTGTAGATAGGGATTGGAAGGATTCTTTTGTTCTTAATAAGGGAGACTCTTCTTTTATTGAGAAGGTAAAGGGGGCGAATGAGAAGGGAACTTCTCTTGAAGCTTCCACGGCTGTGGATACTGCTAAGGATATGGTTAAGAAGTTCTGTGAGGCTCTTAAAGTTAAGGCTCCAGAATCTCAGGATATCTCTGATTATGAGAGATATTGCTTACAAACTCCTACTAATGTAGAGGCTTTCTTTGAAAAACAAGGATATCACTTGGTTAAGGAAGGCTCATGAGGAAGTAAGTTTGATTCCATTAAATCAACAGATTCTGCTTTGTTTGATGCAATTAAGAAAGGAACAAACTTATCCGCCACTTCTGACGGAACTCAAGGAGGCCCTAAGCTAAAGGAGTGATGTGATTTGGAGAAAGTTAAGGAAATAAACGCTATCTCTGATCTTCAGAAAACTAAGAGTCGTTGCTTTAATTAGAGGCCAGAATTCCTGATAATTGATCCCTTAAACTTTCCAAGTCATCCTTAACTTGTTTGGTCTTGGCCAAATCTTGTTGGGTCATACTTACATCCACAGTTCCATATCTAGTACCTAATGTGTGACTATTGTCCGCATCTTCTGATCCATCAGTAACTCCCTTCCCACTAGATTCTTCGGTTCCTAGCGATTCTGATGATCCATCTCCATCTGAGTCGCCACCGGAATCATCAGATGAATCTCCTTCAGGCTCTCCCGCATCATCGCCTTGTGGTTGGGCATCTGTTCCAGAAGTATCTCCTTGTGAAGGTTCACTCTCCCTTTGACCATCTTGGTTAGATCCTCCACCTTCCTGTTGTTCTTGAGAACTTTGTTCCCCCTCTTGACCCCCCTCAGAATCCTTTTCTTCAGCTCCCTGATCAGCTTGTTTCTGTTTTTGATTTTCTGATTGGGGGTTTTGTTCTCCCCCGCTAGCATCATCCTTACTCTCCTCTTGTTGTTCGCTTTCGTCCTGATCTTTATATTCTTCTATAGGAGGTTCTTCATCTTGTAAAGCAGCAGTCTTAAATCTCTCTTCCGGTTTCTCTTCAGCGCTTTTGGAAACCAGAGAGGAAGTGGCTATCACACCTCCTATTCCGGTTAATACAGGTCCTCCTACCTTTAGCAGCTTAGCAGTAGGTACAGCCATAAACAGATTTTCCTATGTCGTTAAAGTAGCTAGCAATTAGGGATCTATTTTTGTTACCTTAATTCTCTTTCTTCGGATATACAAGCATCTCAGAATTTCTTATCTGGAGGTAGTCCAGTATCGAATACTAGATTGGTTTCTTCCTTTGCGTCATCTGCATTCTCCTCGGCTTTCTTAAAGCAAAAATCCCTCATATCTTCCTTGCTTGTTCGAGCTTCAGGAGGGAATATGTTGGAGTAGTAAGATCAATCTGAGGAACTGAAATAGTCAAATTTCTTACCTCAAATACCATGCTCAGGGTCTCCCATTCTGTAGGATGGATAATATCTATTGGCTTTAAAATGCCCATTCACCTTTTGGGCAGTCTTCCTGAAGCGAGCTACTTTCTCTTTGTAAAGGTCATTTTCTTTCCCTTTACTTATTCCAAATCAAGCTCCAAGAGCTGTAACTCCGATACCAGTTACTCCTAATACTATCTTCCCTATGGACATTCAGAATCATAGCCATAGGTAAGTTTTTCGTCTTTTTCGTGATTACGGAAGCTGGGATTTCTGGAGAGGGGAAATTAAGTTTCTGATGCTAGTCCTTTAAGATCTCCTAACAACCCTTCCAAACTACTTTTAAGCTGTTTCGTTCTCTCTACTTCCTGAGCAGTCATAGCTACATCCTTAGTTCCTCAAGCAGTTCCCGACACATTGTCATACTCTGCAGTATCAGATCCTCCATCAGTAACACCATTTCCTGAAGATTCTGTACTTCCTCCACTTTCAGTAGCCCCACCAGATTGCTCATCTCCTTGCCCTTCTCCCTCAGCTCCCTCTTTTTCCTCGTCTTGATCCTCTTCAGAAGCTTCATCACTATCTCCCGACGGAGGAGTTCCTCCCCCTTGTGGATCTCCAGCTTCCGGAGATGCTTCTCCAGTACCTTGATCTGCAGCATTATCTCCTTGAGGCTCTTGAGAACCCGATTCACCTGTTTGTCCCTCTTGTTGCTGTTGTGATTGTGCATCACTTTGTTGTTGGGAATCATCAGAAGATTGTTGAGAGTTATCAGGACTTCCAGATTCCTCATCTGTTTGACTGTCTTCCTCGCTTTCGTCCCTGTCTTTTCAATCTTCTATAGTTGGGTCTTCATCTGACAAGGCCTTAGTCTTTATCTTCTCTTCTGGCTTTTCCTCTGCACTCTTAGAGACTAGAGACGAAGTGGCAATTACACCCCCAATCCCAGTTAGTGTAGGACCTCCAACTTTCAATAACTTGGAAGTAGGTATAGACATAGTTATGAATTTAACCCGCAGATAGCGCTGATAGTTGATCTCTTAAAGTTGATAAATCGTCCCGCATCTTAACGGTCTTTTCAAATTCCTGTCTAGTCATGGCTTCATTTCTAGTTCCATAAGCTGTACCAGAGGAGTGGTTATGATCCGCATCCTCAGATCCATTTTCTGTAACTCCTTGCCCTTGAGAAGACTCATCTCCGGTTGAAGCTCCTTGTTCTCCGTCATCACCGTCTGATCCATCCTTCTGCTCTTGGGAGTCGCTACCTTCTGTATCGGTTGTAGATCCCGCTTCTGGAACAGCATCAGAATCTCCCTCTGTCCCACTAGCTTTAGACTCCTCCCCCTCTACTTGTTGATCACTTCCAGAATCCCCTACACTTGAAGGGGGAGTGCCTCCACCTTCTGCTTCGCCACTTTCTCCAGTTTCACCCTTCTCCCCTTGTTGACCATCGCTTTGGCTCGCATCTTGAGATTCTTTTTGCTCTTCAGTTGATTGATTTGGATCTCCACTTTCTGAATCATCACTACTATCTTCTTGTTCGCTTTCGTCACGATCCTCCCACTCATCTATAGGGGGCTCATCATCTTTTAAAGCCGCAGTTTTAAACCTCTCTTCCTGTTTCTCTTCGGCACTTTTGGAAACCAAAGAAGAGGTGGCTATAACCCCTCCTATTCCAGTTAATACAGGCCCTCCTACCTTTAGCAGCTTAGCAGTAGATACAGCCATTCGGACTAAGGTCTTATGCTTCGGTAGAATTTCATTCGATATCTATATGCTAGGTTTCTAGGTCTAGTTGGTCAGGGGTTTCGTATCCCTAGCTGCCTATAAAGGTAGGTCTTCTTACTTATTCTTCTTCACTCGTATTTCCCTTTACTGTAGTTGAAGCTCAGTACTTTTATACCCTCCCCTTTTGTTCTCTTAGCTCTATGACGCTTGTCTTTAGCTAATCAAGCTCCAAATCTCTTTATCTGATGAACTATACCTCCTAATTTCATATAAACCCCCCACTCGTCTAAGAGCTATATACTACTCTTCTTCCTGTTTAGCGCGATCAGCAACTTTAATAGCCATACTGGAGATCCATTCCAGTTGTTTCAAATCCTTACTTTTATCGCTTTCTTGTCCCAGAGAATAAAGTAATCCCTTTTCTTGAACTAGTTCTTCGTAGTCATGAAATACAGCTCTAAACTTCTTATATGCTGCCTTAACCACGCTGTATACGAATCCTTTAGTTATTCCTAGCTTCCTCTCATTAAAGTGGATGTGTAGATGGTGGAGTAGGGCTTTATAGGATTCTTTACATGAGTCTTCATATGAAAAAGAACGCTTAGTTAGTCATATGTAATCTGAACACATATCACAATCGCAGCATAATTGGAAGGTTGGCTTAGATAACATCTTCAAATCATGAACCACAGGCCACACATGAATTTGAAGAAGGTTTACTAGTTCCGGATTTCTGGCATTGGAAACACGAATGTAGACATTCTTAAATGTTCTTATGTCAATCATTAATTCCCACTACTTCATCATTCCCCAAGGGGAATAGCTCTCAATCTTATATTACCAATTAAAAGGCCAGCCAAAAACATTGCACATAGAAAGACAATCTATCTAGGTTCTCTGCCCCCTTTCTCACTTAATAAATGAATACAGCTGGCAAGCTTTTGGCAACTACAGGAGCAATGGGTGGTTGTGGAGGAGCTTATTTTGTTGCAAAGCCTCTACTCTCTCCGGATAAGCAGATAACAACTGCAGATTTCAATAAGAAGGGAGTTTGGAAGGCAATATTTTTAACCCACAAAGAGGACGCTAATTTTAAATCTACCTTTTCTCTAACTGGATCAGAAGCAGTAGACACTGCTTCCGTTTCCATAAGAGATAAGTGTAAACAGCTGGTTAAGGATAATTCCAAAGATCTAATTGAGGAGTGATGCGTGGTTCCAACTCCTAAGACAATTGAAGCAAGGCTTTATTTAGATGAGAAGGAATTGGCCTCAGATGATGACGATAGACAGAATCTTTTTGTTCTGTACAAGGAAGATGAGGGTTTTATAAATGCCATAAAAGGAGGCGGATCTGACTTCACTAAGAATTCCAATAAGACAGATGCTAAGACAAAGATAGAAACTTACTGCTCCGGCAAGATGTCAGTCTCGGCTGAGGATCCTTCTTACTCCAATATAAAGAATTGATGCACTAAGCCTCCTCGGGATGTGAAGGCTAAGTTAGTTGAAGATGGAATTGTTCTTATTGGGGAGAGCGATACTGCTGGATGGGCTGATAAGTATGAAAAGCTAAAGGGAGAGAGTGCTTTCTTAACTGCTATTGGGGTTTCTACTGGATCCGCTGTGGATAAGGCATCAGAAGGCTCTAAGTTAAAAACTTGATGTACTACTGAGTATGCTAAGAAGCTCCACGATGACGGTGTCTATCCAACCAACTTCGAATTATCAAAAACTCGTTGTTCTAAGTAATGGGGATTTCTCTAGCTAAAGGATCATTAATAGGATTAGGGGGAGCGGGAGCTCTTGGGACTGGAGGATATCTAGCTTTTAGATCTCAACAACCTACAGATGTTAAATCTAGACTAGTTTGAGATGGATTATCTGTAGCAGATAGTCAGTCTTTAGGAGTTTATAAGGCTCTTTATTTAGCTAATCACTCTAAGGATGGCTTCTCATCATTCATTACTGCCAATGATAAGAATTCGGCAGCCCCTCTTTTGAAGACTAAGTGTGATGAATTACTTAGAGTAAGTGTTTCTTCGGACAAATATGAGAAGTCTCTTGAAGAAGCTAAGAAGTGATGTTTAGTTCCCGAAAGAACAACCATTGAAATTAGTCTTCATCTTGAAGATGCTGAACTCTCATCGTCTGATGATGATTACAAGAGTGTTTTGGCTTTAAACAAGGATGATCAGAGTTTTGTGAGTGCGGTTAAAGGCGAATCTGGAGCATCTTCCTTGACTGTAGATTCTGATTTCTCTAAAGTAAAGACTTGATGCGAGGCAACTCTTAAGAAACCAGTGAATAATCCCGATCTTAAGAATGCTAAGGCTTGGTGTCTTAAAGGGCCTTTGAGTATTAAAGAGAAGTTAGAAAAAGATGGATTGAAGATGCGCGACGGAGATGGTTGGAAGCAAGGTTTCAAGCAGCATAAAGAAGAATCCAATTTCTTGACAGATATAGGGGAAAATTCTCAACCTCAGTTAGATGAAACCCAAGGAGGGGAGAAGCTGAAGACTTGATGTACTGGGAAGTTGGACGGAAAGCTTTACGAGAGTAGCAACTATCCCGATACCTATAATAAAGTTAAGAAGTATTGCGTTAGTAACTAGGTAGTTACACAGTATAGCTCGGCATTTTCATAATTAGACCCTTCCTCAAAAGCTAAATCCAAGGTCTTCAGACATCATCCTTTTAAAGCTTCATTCCCTTCCCAATTGGGAGTAGCGTTACTTTTATCTTTTATTGCAGATAGTTCTGATCCCAACTCATCCTTTTGTTTCTGGGCTAGTTTATCCACATTAGCTTTTAATTTGGCATCCTCCTTTTGAAGGGTAGTAATTCTATTTCCAGTAATCTTGTCCCCAATATTAAGACCACAGTAGAGCCTTACATTTAGAAAGTGGCTATCTTGTGCTCCTTTGAATTCTTCTTTTAAGCTCTTAGTACACCAATTCTGAAGATCAGTAGCAGTAAGTAATTGGCTCTTTAAGTTAGCGTCATTGGACTTCTTAAGAAGATCTACCCTATGAGCCCATTGGCTATTGTGGGAAGCAGTTAATAGATATTCGGATTTAATGTGCTTGGAGATGGTATCTGATGATGGATTTAAATTCTTAGATATTAAAACTCCCCCGCCAGCTAATCCCGTTGCTCCAGCCAAAGCACATGCCCCTTTGCTTGCTAGATTCACAATTAAGGATTAGTAATTACACAGTAATCTTTAGCATTGTCGAAGGTTAGACCTTCTTCAAAGGGCACATTTAGGGCTTTTATACACCACTCCTTCAATGCTTTTCCTCCAGCTCAAGTGGAGCTAGAGTTTTCTTGATCTTTAATGGAGAACAATTCGCTGATCAGTTGGTCTTGGGTCTTATTCTTTAACTTTGTGAAATTCTCTCCCAACTTAGCATTGCTAGTTTCTGTGCTTGAATCTACCTTAGTTCCTGTAATCTTGTCTCCCATATTGATTCCACAATAAAGAACCACGTTTTGGAATTTCTTGTCTTCTTTGCCAAGGAAGTCAGTTTCTAAGCTTTCAAAACACCACTTTTTCAAATCGTCCGAAGAGAAATCAAATTTCTTATTTTTCTTAGAAAGAAGATCCTTAGATAGAGCCTCTTCAGAAGCAGTTTTTAACAATTGGACTCTATGAGACCATTTATCAGCGTCATTGGCTTTAAGTAGATGGTTTGGATTTATGTTCTTAGATATGGTGTTTCTATTTATTAACTTGTGCATAAATACACCCCCTCCAGTTGCTCCAGCAGTTCCCGCTAGAGCTATAGAGGCTTTCGTAGCTACATTCATAACCCTAGACTACAAGAAAATAGATAGTAAGTTTGGGGTTTTCTAAAGCCCAAAAAGGAAAATATATTGCCCTTACAGAGGCAATAGACTAGTGGGCTTGTCCCTAGTAAATGAAATCTCTATTTTTTAAAGGTCTGGCAGGAGCCGCCGCAACAGGCACTGTTGCTACTGGAGGATTTTTGGCTCTACAAAATGCCAACAAACCTACAGATGTTAAGAGTCGATTAGTTTGAGAAGGCCATACAGTTGCTGATGTGAATAGAGATGGAGTCTGAAGAGCTATTTATTTGGCAAAGAAGGATGGGGAGGGTTTCTCTTCCTTTGTCTCTGGAAGTAGTAAGTCAGAAGTTGGTTCTAAGCTAAAGCAAGAGTGCTCTTCCTTATTAAAGGTATCTGCTAGCGATTCGCGATATGAGGACTCTTATAAGAAGGCTAAGAAGTGATGTTTAAGACCAGAGTTAACAACAATAGAGATGCAGTTTGACTTTGAAGATAGGGAGTTTGCTGCCGGAGATGATGATTTCAAGAACTTATTTGCTCTTAATAAGGGATCTGAGGATTTTGTGAATGCTGTAAAGACGTCTGCATCCGACTTTAGTGGCACTATCTCTTTAGATACTGCCTACGGAAAAGTTAAGACTTGATGTGAGTCTTTGAAGTCGAAGGCTCCAAAGGGAGATGATTTGAAGAGAGCTAATGCTTGATGTACTAAGCCATCCGAAACTTTAAATGGATTGATGGATAAACAAGGGTTTAAGCCCGTTCCTGAAGATGGTTGAAGCTCTAAATTCTCATCTCTAAAGTCCTCAGGAACAGATTCTTCTTTGAATAGCGAGATTGGAGCTACCCAAGATAATGAGGGATCTGACAAGTTAAAGACATGATGTACTGGCAAGAATTTAGATACTGCAAAGATACATTCTTTGACTGATGATTTAGGAAAGTTGAAGAGTAGGTGTTTTGTAAGTAAGTAGTGTCTTTAGTTAAGGGATCATTAATAGGGTTAGGGGGAGTAGGAGCTGTTGGAACTGGAGGGTATTTTGCTTTCCGCTCACAACAACCTACAGATGTTAAATCTCAATTAGTTTGGGATGGTTTATCTGTTGCTGAATCAAAGTCTTTAGGAGTTTATAAGGCTATCTATGTAGCGAATAGCACTAAGACTGGATTCTCCTCATTCGTTACTGCTTCCACTAAGGAAGAGGCAGCTCCACTTTTAAGAGCACAGTGTAATAAGTTACTTAGTGTGAGTGCTTCTTCCGAGGAATATGAGAAGTCTTTGGAAGAAGCCAAGAAGTGATGTTTAGTTCCTGGCAGGACAACTATTGAAATTAGTTTACTTCTTGAGGATGCTGAGTTTTCATCTTCAGATGATGATTACAAGAATATCTTTGCCTCCCATAAATCCAATCAGTCTTTCATAGATTTAATCAAGAAAGGAGATAATAGCCTGACAACTACTTCTACTCCCGATACTGGATTACCTAAGTTAAAGTCCTGATGTGAAGAAGTGATGAAACAGGCTCCTAAAGATGAAGTTCTAAAGAATGCTAGAGTTTGGTGTCTTAAAGGCTCTTTAGATATTAAGGAGAAGTTAGCGAAGGAAGGGTTGGCTGTTTGGGGAGATGGGAAGTGAACTCAAGGATTTACAAAGCATAAGTCGGATCAAACTTTCTTACAGACTATATCTGCCACTTCTCCATCAACGATAGAGGACTCTGCTGGTGGGACTAAACTACAAACTTGATGTACCGAGAAGTTAGGGATGAAGCTTCACGATAACAGTTATTCCGATACCTATGACAAAGTGAAGAAGTACTGTATTAGTGGCTAGCTATTTAAGAACGCAATAGGTAGAAGCTTGGTCATAGATTTTCCCCTCTTCAAAAGCTAAGTCCAAAGTCTTTAAACATCAATTCTTCAAAGCCGCATTCCCTTCCCAAGAAGTACTCTCGTTGCCTTTCTTTGTTATTTCGAATAACTCCTTTCCTAAATCCGCTTCTGTCTTGGTTTTGAGCGCATCCACATTAGCTTTTAATTGTGCGCTCCCCGAATCTGTTCCAGATGCTACCTTAGTTCCCGCAATCTTGTCTCCAATATTCAATCCACAATAGAGCTTCACGTTCAGAAAATTCTTGTCAGCAGTTCCTTTAAATTCCTTTTTTAAGGAACTGGAACACCAGCCTTGTAGATCTTGAACTTTAAGCCCTTCCCCCTTCTTTTTTAAAGGTAGTAATTCAGATACCAAGTTATCTTCATTTGCATTCTTAAGTAGATTAACTCTATGTGTTCATTGGCTTTCATGGGTATTAGTTAATAGATGCTCAGATTTAATATGGTGGGCAATAGTATCAGGATTTGTGCTTGTTAATTTATGAGTCAAGATTCCTCCACCAGCAACTCCCCCCACTCCAGCTAAAGCAGCTGCAGCTTTTCCAATGGCATTCATGATCTCTAAAAGCTATAGGAAATCACGAATGCGCTTAGAGATTTCTAGGATTTAGGGATCAAAAATATATTGGCCTCTAGGAACAATAAATTACTGGTTTTGACCCTTACTCATGGCATCTGCACTTTTTAAAGGATTAGTTGGAACTGCTGCTACAGGAACAGTAGCTACCGGAGGCTTCTTAGCTTTCAACCATATTAATAAACCTACGGATGTTAAGAGTCGTTTAGTGTGGGAAGGGTATACCGTTGCTGATGTAAAGAAGGATGGAGTTTGGAGGGCTATCTATTTGGCTAAGAACAAGGAAAGTGGATTCTCTAACTTCGTTTCTGGAAGCAGCAAGGAAGATGTAGGCCCTAAGTTGAAGAAGAAGTGTTCTGATTTACTTTCTGTATCTGTTGATGATAAGAACTATGAATCTTCCTATAAGGATGCTCAAAAGTGATGCTTAAAGCCTGAATTAACAACCATTGAGATGCAGTTTGACTTTGAAGATAGAGCTTTTGCTTCTGGTGACGATGACTTTAAGAATCTGTTTACCTTGTACAAGGGCACCCAAGCATTTGTGGATGCGGTAAAGAGTAAGACATCCAGCTTTGCCAATACTTTGGATGCTAGTACTGCTAAGAGCAATATTGAATCTTGATGTAATGATATGAAGGCAAAAGCTCCTTCGGGAGAGGACTTAAGAAATGCAAAGGCTTGATGTACTAAGCCTGATGCGACCCTTAATGCCTTTATGGAAAAACAAGGATTTAAGCCTGTTCCCGAAGAAGGATGAAGTTCTAAATTTAATTCCTTAAAGTCTAAAGATGAATCATCTGTAAGCGATCTCAGTGCCTCTGATAGTGATGGTGGAACTAAATTGAAAGAATGATGTACGAATAAGAAGTTAGGAGAGAGTCAAATACATTCTTTGAACACTGATTTTGAGAAAGCAAAGACTAGGTGTTTTGTAAGTAAGTAGTACTCGGTGTCTTTAGTTAAAGGATCGCTAATAGGATTAGGGAGTGCTGGGGCTCTTGGAACTGGGGGATATTTTGCATGACGTTCTCAACAACCTACAGACGTTAAATCTAGATTAGTTTGAGATGGTCTATCTGTTGCAGAATCAAAGTCTTTAGGAGTTTACAAGGCTCTTTATTTAGCCAATAGCACTAAGAGCGGCTTCTCTTCCTTTGTTACTGCCGATGATAAGGAGAAGGCTGCCCCCCTTATTAAGTCCAAGTGTGATAAGTTACTGGATGTGAGTGTTTCTTCTAAGGAATATGAAAGTGCTTTGCAAGAAGCTAAGAAGTGATGTTTAGTTCCTGAGAAGTCAACAATTGAGATTGCCCTTCTTTTGGAAGACTCTGAATTTTCTTCCGCTGAAGATGACTATAAGAATACCTTTGCTTTAAATAAATCAAGTCAGGATTTTATAGATGTCATCAAAAATGGAGATAGTAATCTAAAGACTTCTTCTGATGTTTCTACGGGGTTCCAAAAGGTTAAAGACTGGTGTAACAAGGTTATTAAACAATCTCCTATTGACGTAGACTTAAGGAATGCTAAGGCTTGATGCCTTAAAGGTCCCTTAGATATTAAAGAGAAGTTAGTTAAGGATGGATTGGTAGTGATTGGAGAAGGGGGATGGCAGCAAGGCTATGTTAAGCATAAAAGTGATTCAACTTTCTTGTCAGAAATAAGTGCTTCTCCAGCTCCAGAACAGGATTCTGAAGGAGGTAATAAGTTAAAGACTTGATGTGAATCTAAGTTCACCAAGAAGTTACACGAAAATGACTATTTTAGTACCTATGAGAAAGTTAGGAAGTATTGTACTAAGTAGTAACGCAATAGAGTTGGGCGTTACTATAGTTAGATCCTTCTTCAAAAGCTAGTTCTAGAGTCTCTACACACCAATTCTTTAAAGCCTCATTTCCCGCTCAAGGTTCTTGAGTATTAGCTTTACCTATAACTGCAAATAGCTTCTCTCCTAGTTCCTCCTGTTTCTTACCAGCTAACTTATCAACATTTGTCTTCAACTTAGGATCGGAGTTCTGCAGGCTGCTATTCACTTTAGTTCCGGTAATCTTATCTCCTATATTAAGGCCGCAGTAGAGCCTTACATTCTGAAATTTACTGTCATCAGAGCCTTTAAATTCCCCTTTCAAGCTTTCAGCACATCAATCCTGAAGATCTTTGGTAGTAAGAGTAGTATCTTTCTTTTTCAGGGCAAGAAGTGAGTCTATTAACTTAGATTCATCAGATTTCTTTAGTAAGGCGATTCTTTGATTTCACTTATCTGAGTCTTTTGTATCAGTAGTTAGAAGGTATTCTTTTTGAATATGTTGAGAAATAGTTCTACGCTCCGAAGAGCCTTTTAAGTTCTTAGATAATAAAACTCCTCCACCCGCTACTCCGGAAGCTCCAGCTAGCGCCATTGCACTCTTAGATGCCAAATTCATAGTTAGCCCGTTATCACACAGTACTCTTTAGCGTTATTGTAAGTTAGTCCTTCTTCAAAGGGAATATCTAAGGCTTTAAGGCACTAATCCTTCAAAGCCTTACTCCCCAATCACTGATTTTCTTCATTTGCCTGATCCTTTATAGAAAGGAGCTCTTTGACTAATTGCCCCTCTTGCTTCCCTTTTAAATTGCTAAATTTAGTCTTTAATCCCGCATTCCCATCTTGTGTGCTGCTACTTACTTTAGTCCCGTCAATCCTGTCCCCAATATTGATTCCACAATAAAGCCTTACGTTTTGAAACTTCTTATCTCCTGCTCCAAGGAATTCTGATTTCAAGCTTTCCACACATCATTGCTTTAGATCCTCGGCAGAGAAATCAGATTTCCCCTTCTTTCTAGAAAGAAGATTGCTAGATAAAGTTCCCTCCTCTGCCGATTTCAGAAGGTTAACTCGGTGATTTCACTTTTCTGTTTGATCGTAAGTTAATAGGTATTCAGATTTGATGTTCTTGGAGATGGTGTTTGTTTTGGAATCCTTATTTGTCAGTTTGTGCACAAGAACACCTCCTCCTGCAACCCCAGTTGCTCCTGCCAAAGCAGCTGCTGTTTTTGCTATTGCACTCATAACTTCTTCAAAACTATAAGAAACATGGGGGTGGATTCGGAGATTTCTAGATTTGGAGGGACAGAAAATGTACTAATTCTAGAAAGGGATAAATTATTGGCAGCCGCCGTCAATCATGGGAACTTTAGCTTTTAAAGGTTTAGCTGGAACTGCAGCTGCCGGAACAGTTGCTACAGGAGGATTCTTTGCGTGGAAGCATGTTAACGAACCAACAGACGTCAGAAGTCGTTTGGTTTGAGAGGGACAAACTGTTGCGGATGTAAATAAGGACGGAGTTTGAAGAGCTATTTACTTAGCGAAGCATAATGAGAATGGCTTCTCTGCCTTTGTATCTGGAAGTAATAAGACTGAAGTAGGTCCGAGATTGAAGCAGAAGTGCTCTGACTTGCTCTCTGTATCTGCAAGTGATGAGAAATATGAATCTGCTTATAAGGATGCCCAAAAGTGATGCTTAAAGCCTGAATTAACCACCATAGAGATGCAGTTTGATTTCGAGGATCGGGAATTCGCTTCTGGTGATGATGATTTTAAGAATTTATTTGTCTTAAATAAGGAGACAGAGGCTTTTGTTGCGGCTGTAAAGAGTAAAGTAGATACATTTACGAAGAGTACCGAGTTAGAAACGGCCAAGACTAATGTTAAGACTTGGTGCGAGGATATTAAGTTAAAGACCCCAGAGGGAGATGATTTGAAAAATGCAAAGGCATGATGCGCTAAGCCAATTGCTAATCTGAGCGACTTTATGGATACACAAGGATTTAAGTCAGTGGAAGAGGGAGGATGGGATTCTAAATTCTCTTCCCTAAATACTCCTAATAAGGATTCTAGTTTATCTTCCGATATAGCATCTGCATCTGGGACTGATGGAGCTAAACTGAAAGCTTGGTGTGAAGGAAAGCATCTAAAGACTTCTCAGATACATTCGTTGCAAGGGGATTTAGAGAAGATTAAAAATAGATGTTTCGTTAGGAAATAATGAGTTCTCCATTACTTAAAGGACTTCTAGGAACTGCTGCGGTTGGAGGAGTTTCAACTGGTGGGTTTTTGGCTTACAAGAGCTTTCAACCCCAAAATGTTAAAGATGTTTTAGTAAGTAAAGGATTGACGGTTGTGAATGCTGACTCTGTTGGTTCTTGAAAGGTTATTGCTATGTCTAATAAGGATAACGATGCCTTTTTTACTTTCCTAGGAATAGGGAAGTCCGATGATAGAAAGATATCTGGAGCCAAGCTTAAGGAGAAGTGCGGAAGTGTATTAAGTACTTCAGTTAAGGATGAGAAGTATGAGGATTTATTATCTAAAGCAAAGCTTTGATGTCTTCAACCCACCCCCAAGAATTTAGAAGAGAGGTTATTAATTGATGAGTTTGAAACGGCTTTATCCGAGAATGAATTTAAGAGTGTTTACAAGATGTTGGAGCAAGATAGTACTTTCAAATCAGAGATAGAGGCTACTAAAGGGTCGGAGACGGAGGATGGCAAGAAGGTTAAGGCTTGATGTGTAGAAGAATTTAAGAAACCAGCTAACTCTCCCCAAGATAAGGCAAAGGCTAGATGTACTACTCCAGCCAAGAATATTGGGGAGGTCTTGAAAAATTCTGGATTGAGTTTAATTGCTTCTTCTGAAGGGTGAACTAATAAATATAAGAGCCTTAGAGGAGGAACTGCTGATACCGATTTAAGCAACGATATCTCCCCTTCAGGTGATCCAGCTATTTCTACTGATGAAGCAGGAGGAACAGCTTTAAATACTTGGTGTAATACTGAAGTAGGTAAGGAGATACATTCTCTGTCTGGCAATTACAACGATCACTTGAATAAGGTTAAAAAGCGTTGCGTTTAGACTTTCCAATTTCAATAAACTTTTAACTGGGTTTTATAGCTCAACTCTTTGAACCTAAATTTGGAGGGTAAAACCTCTAAGTTAGCTGGGGGTCTGGGAATTGTAGGAACCCTAGTTCTTACCGTCTCTTCCGTTTATTGATTCTCACCAACTATAGAAGACTCATTAAAGCAACAAGAATTCCAATTAATTTCTAAGTTAAACGAAAAGGAAGGTCTCTACATAAGGTCGTTTCGTAGGAATAAGGGAATTCTGATACACATGGACTTAGATGATTTCATGAATGAGAGCACTGGAGATGAAGAGGGGGCTGTTGCTTTAGGTATTTGGTGTGATTCCCACTTAAGACGTAAGCGTTATTTTGTAAGTTTAGATGGGTACAAGAAGTTCTGTGCCCTATCTATGGGAGACGTCTTGTGATTAGGTAAGAAGGATGAGAAGCTTATTGACCTCAAGAAATTTATGCATTTGCATAAATACTTTCAAGAAAAGATATTCCCTAAGTTCCATTTAGTTTGGGATTCTAGTAATCTAGGAAGAAATTACACTACCTGAAAGGGGTGATGTGAGTGGGAGCTATCGGAGCCTTATTCTTCTAAAAATAAATACAAGAAAGATGAGATTAAAAAATACTGCTTTGAGAATCCTTAACCAGCAGTTAGAACGCAATATTCTTTGGCATTATCATAAGTTAATCCCTCTTCCATAGGCATATCAAGAGCTTTAGTACATCAATCTTTAAGAGCTACATTCCCTTCTCAAGAACTATCAGCATTGTTTTTGTCCTTAATGGCGAATAATGCTGAAACCAATTCTGTTGCTGTCTTGGTTTTTAGTTTTGTGAATTGTGTTTTTAAACTCTCGTCTTTATTCTCTGTGGAGGAAGATACCTTATTTCCCTGAATACTATCTCCCATATTCAGGCCACAGTAAAGTCTAGTATTTAAAAACTTCTTATCTTCTCTGCTCTTAAACTCCGATTTCAAACTTGCTGCGCATCATCCCTTTAAGTCCTCTGTAGTTAGAGTAGTTTTCCCCTTCTTAAGGGAGAGTAGGTCGTCAGATAAGTCTGTCTCCTGTGCTTTACCTAGCAGATCTAATCTATGAGTTCATTGACTTGCATGAGTATTAGTTAATAGATATTCAGGTTTAATGTGATGGGAGATGGTGTTGGACTTTGTGTCCTCCCCTTTATTTATGAGTTTATGGACAAGAACGCCTCCTCCGGCTGCACCAGTAGCTCCCGCTAGAGCCATCGCTGTCTTTAGTGTGTTTGTCATACTAAATGCTTAATAGAGATGAAAAGGCTTGCATGGTAATTTAGGAGTCTTATATTTGTCCACCCTTTTTGTCATGAAAACATCACTTTTAAAAGGATTAGGCGCATTTGCGGCTACCGGAACAGCAGCCACAGGTGGCTTTGTCGCTTGGAAGCAAGCTACTAAACCTACAGATGTTAAGAGTAGATTGGTTTGAGAAGGGTTGACAGTTGCTGACGTAAATGGAAAAGGAGTATGGGGGGCTATCTATTTAGCCAAGAAGGATGTCTCTGGATTTTTGGATTTTGCAACCACCAAGGATAATAAGGAAACTGCATCAACTCAACTGAAGAAGAAGTGTTCTGAATTGTTTAATGTGTCTGCCAGTGATGAGAAATATGAAGAGTCTTACGAGAAGGCGAAGAAGTGATGTTTGAATCCTGAGTTAACAACTATTGAAATTCAATTTGAGTTTGAAGATAGGGAATTTGCTTCTGTGGATGATGACTTTAAGAATCTATTTACCTTATACAAGGGAACTTCCAGTTTTGTGGATGTTGTAAAGACATCTGCTAGCGGTTTCACAGCTCAAACCGCTCTTGAAACAGCTAAGGGTAATGTGCAAACGTGATGTAACTCTATGAAATCAAAATCCCCAAAAGGAGATGACTTAAAGAATGCTATCTCTTGGTGCACTAAACCGGAGTCTAACTTTAAATCATTTATGGAGAAGAAGGGATTTCGGTTGCTTGCGGATGGAGAATGAGGGAATCATTTTTCAAGTTTGAAATCCAAAGGAGGAGATGCTGGTCTAGAGAGTGATATTCAAAGTGAGACTGGCAATGATAATGATGGCAGTAAATTAAAGAGTTGGTGTGATAAGAAGAAAGTGGATTCAGCTCAGATACATACTTTGAGTGCAGATTTAGAAAAGATAGAGAGGAGGCGTTTTGTTAGGAAGTAATGGGACTTTCTTTAGCTAAAGGATCATTAATAGGATTAGGGGGAGCAGGAGCTCTTGGCACTAGTGGATATTTAGCTTTTCGTGCTCAGCAGCCTAAGGATGTTAAGTCTAAGTTGATTTGGGATGGTTTATCTGTTGCGGATAGTAAGTCCTTAGGGGTATATAAAGCTATTTATCTGGCCAATAGCGATAAGGATGGATTCTCTTCTTTTGTAAGTGCTAGTGATAAAGAGGAAGCTGCTCCACTTTTGAAGACCAAATGTGATGACTTATTGGGAGTAAGTGCTTCTTCCGATAAGTATGCCCAGTCTTTGGAAGAAGCTAAGAAGTGATGTTTAGTTCCCAAAAAGACAACCATAGAGATTAGTCTTCTTGTGGATGGTATGGAGCTTTCGTCTGCAGATGAGGATTACAAGAACACCTTTGCTTTAAGCAGATCTAGTCAAGACTTTATAAATGCCATCAAGAAGGGTAGTGATGGCTTGACCACTAGTTCTGATGTTAATACTGGATTTTCGAAAGTTAAAGAGTGGTGTGCAGAGGTAATTAAGAAATCTGCATTTGATAAAGATGCACAGAATGCCAAGTTGTGATGCGTTAAGCCAGATTCTAAGCTTGGCGATTTCATGGATAAACAAGGATTTAAGCCGGTTGAATCAACGGGTTGAGATTCTCACTTTACTTCTTTAAGCTCAGATAATACTTTGACATCCGATATGTCTTCCGTGTCCGGAACTGACGGCAATGGAAATAAGTTGAAGTCTTGATGTGAAGGTAAAAATCTAGTGAATGTTCAGATACATACTCTGTTAACTGATTTGGAGAAGATTAAGAGTAGGTGCTTTGTTAGGAAATAATGAGTTCAGCGTTAGTTAAAGGGGTTGCCGGAGTTTCTGCTGTTGGGGGCGTTTCGGCGGGAGGATTCTTTGCTTACAAAAACTTTCAGTCACAGAATATTAGGGATGTTCTGGTAGGTAAAGGATTGACTGTTGCTAATGTTAATTCTGTTGGTGCTTGAAAGGTGATTGCCATGGGAAATAAGGATAATGATGCTTTCTTTACCTTCTTAGGAATAACTAAGACTTCCGATAGGAAAGTTGCTGGCTCTAAATTACAGGAGAGATGCGGAAGTATTTTGAATGCCTCAGTTAAGGATGAGAATTATTCTAGCTTGCTTTCCAAGGCTGAATCGTGGTGTATTCAGCCTACTCCTAAGAATTTAGAAGAGCAATTATTAATGGATGAATTGGAGACTGACTTGTCCGATGATGATTTTAAGAATGTTCACAAGATACTAGCTCAGGATAAGGCTTTTACGGATGCTATAGAGGTTACTAAAGGGACTGAAAGCGATGGTTACAAGAAGGCAAAGAAATGGTGTGAAGTAGAGTTGAAGAAGTCCGCCAACTCTCCCAAAGATGCCGCTAAATCCAGATGTACTACTCCATTCAAGAACCTTAGAGAGGCTTTAAATAGTGGCGGACTTAGTTTAATTTCCTCTGCAGAAGATTGGAGTAGCAGGTATTCAAGTATTAAGGGTACAGATACTTCTCTAAGTAGTGATCAGATAACTGAGTCTGGCGGGAAAGATGGAGGAACGTCTCTAAGTGATTGGTGTTCTAAAGAGGTGGATAAGAAGATACATGAGCTTACTAGCAACTATACAGAGCACTTAGATAAAGTTAAGAAGCGCTGCGCAACGGTTAAACTTTAATTGGGTTTATAACTCAATTCCTTGAATCTAAATTTGGAGGGTAAAGCCTCTAAGTTAGCTTGGGGTTTGGGAATTGTGGGCTCCCTAGTTCTTATTATTTCCTCTATTTATTGAATTTCTCCAACTGTACAAGATTCCCTAGAAGATCAAGAACTTCAATTAATTTCTAAATCAGAGAAGAGTGTAGATCTCTATAAGAGATCCTTCAGAAGACATAAGAACACTCTTATATCTATTGGTGTGGATGATTTTATAAGTGAGAATACTGTTGAAGATGAGGGATCCGTTGCCCTTCATATCTGATGCGATGCTAACTTAAGAAGTAAGCGTTGATTGGTGAATTTAGATGGATATAAGAGGTTCTGTGCTCTTTCTATGGGAGATGTTTTGTGGTTAGATAAGAAGGATGGGAATCTTATCACAAAAAATAACTTTATTTTTAGGGAGTTAAACGATCAAAGATTTAGTAGTAGGATATTCTTTAAGTTTGGATTAACTTGGAAAAATGGCAAGCACACAGATAACTATGAGATTTGAAAGAGTAGGTGTGAATCGGAGTTGTCTGAACCTTATTCTTATTTGAATAAGCATTTAAAGACGGATATCAAGGATAACTGCTTCAACTAAACTAGTACGCAGTAAGTTTTAGCGTTTGCGTAATCTTTTGAAGTTTCCTCAAAAGCTAGATCAAACGTTTTAAGGCATCACTCTTTCAAAGCCTTATTTCCTTCTCACCCACTTGATTGATTTGTCTTCTTTCCAATTTCAAGCAAGGCACTTCCCAACTCTTGCTCGCCCTTTCCTTTCAATTTGTTGAAGTTGGTTGTTAATTTAGTTTCTTCGTTAGTGGTGCTGGAAGATACCTTATTACCAGCAATCTTATCGCCTATGTTCAATCCACAATAGAGTCTTACATTTAGAAATCTATTACTCCCCAGACCTTCAAACTTCTCCTTCAACTGGTTAGCACATCAAGTTTGAAGTTCACTATTAGTTAAGCCCTCTTTCTTTAGAGGGAGTAAGCTGGAATCAAGACCTCCCTCTTGAGCTTTCTTAAGAAGACCAACTCTATGATTCCATTTGTCAGTCTGCCCCGATGTTAATAGGTATTCCTTCTTTATATGATTGGCAATAGTGTCTGTTTTGCCTAAATTCTGAGATATTAGAAAACCTCCCCCAACAGCCCCTCCGGCTCCAGTTAGTGCAATAGCTCCTTTAGCTAGGGTATTCATGAATTAAGCGGTAATTACACAATAGTCTTTGGCATTGTCGTAAGTCAATCCAGATTCAAATGGCATGTCAAAAGCTGAAAGGCATCAATCTCTAAGAGATGTGCTTCCCTTTCATGGATCGCTGGCATTGTCTGTGTCCTTGATGGAGAATAATTGGGAAACCAATTCCGAACTCGTCTTATTCTTTAGTTTTCCAAAATTAGTCTTAAGACTAGCATTATCTCCCCCTGTAGTGGAAGCTACTTTAGTTCCTTGTATCTTATCTCCCATATTCAGTCCACAGTAGAGCTTTATATTCTTAAATTTCTTATCCTCTGTTCCCAGAAATTCAGATTCCAAATTGCTAGCACATCATGACTTTAGGTCATCTATAGTCAAGGTAGTCTTGCTTTTCTTTGTAGAGAGTAAGTCCTTTGATAAATCTGTATCTTCGGCTTTATTAAGCAAGCCCAACCTATGGGTTCACTTATCTTGTTGTGCAGAGGTTAAGAGGTTCTTGGGATCTATATGCTTGGATATGGTATCTTTGTTTATTACCTTATGTAAAAGAACTCCACCCCCAGCAGCTCCCGTAACTCCAGCCAAAGCTAGAAATGCCTTAAATAAGCTGCTTATTTCCATGGGAGGGGCGAAAGTATAGATACAGAATGAAGAGTTAGAGGAGCTTTTATGATAGGCGGGAGAGAGCTATGAGCGCTAAAACAACACTTTTAAAAGGATTGGGGGCTTCGGCAACAGCCGGAACAGTTGCTACTGGAGGATTCTTCGCTTGAAAGGGTCTTTCTCAGACATCTGATATTACTAGTCGTCTTACAGGGGAAGGATTGAGTGTTGCAGATGTAAATAAGAAAGGGCCGTGAAGCGCCATCTATTTAACGAAGAAGGATGTTGAGGGATTCTCAGATTTTGTGGATGCTTCTGATCAGGAGAATGCAGTTTCTCAGTTGCAGAAAAAGTGTTCTGAATTACTAAGTGCATCTCCACAGGATGAGAATTACGAAAAGTCCTATGAGCAGGTTAAGAAGTGGTGTGTAAATCCAGAGTTGAAAACGATTGAAATGCAATTTGTATTTGATGAACGAGAATGAGCCACTGCAGGAGATGACTTTAAGAGCTTATTTACGTTACATCAGAATGATGACAACTTCATTAATGCTGTCCAATCCTCTACAGGCTTCTTCAATTCCAGCATGGTTTTAGATGAAGCAAAGACGGAAGTTGAAACATGGTGTAATTCCTTGAAGTCAAAGACTCCAGAAGGAGATGATTTGCAGAATGCTGTGTCTTGATGCACTAAACCGGAGTCTAATTTCAAATCGTTTATGGATAAGAAGGGATTCAGGATGTTGAGTGAATCAGAATGAGCTTCCAGATTTTCTTCTTTAAAGGGTGGACAAGATTCCGATTTATCTACTGATGTGGGTGCTGATGATAGTGATGGAAGTAAATTGAAGGGTTGATGTGAGGGTAAGAAATTAGATACTGCTCAGATACATACTCTGGGGTCAGATCTTAATAAGATAGAAACTAGGTGCTTCGTTAAAAAGGAATAGAACTACAGGGGAAGCTATTCCTCTTTTAGTTTAAGTACACCAAGAGGACACTTGAGCGTAGGTCACATCCTCTCTATTCTTGATTTTTAACTTAGACTTCTCAGAGCACTTCTCTTTGAAGCCATTGCTGGCGGTATTTTTATCTTTGTTATCGGATCAGTCTTTTACCGTTCAAATACTGTCGGTTTCTGGAATCGCATTATTGCTTGTCTTCTTTTTAAGTTCATCCCTGTATTTCTCTCAAGCCGAATTCCATTTCTCAGAACTAGATTGTTCATTCAGAAGAGAAAGACCTGATTTGCTTAATCATTCGGACACTGTGTAGTTACGAGAACACCACTTCTTGAAATTTTGAAATTCAATATTATCAGTTCCCTTTACTTTCTCTTCACCCCGTTTTAAACATTCAGATTTAAATGCTTCGGGAGCCTCACCGGGAGAAGTATCTGATAACTTTCAGCCATTTCCACTAGCTTTATAAGCAGTCCAAGCTTCCTTTCAATCCTCTGTAGACGAATTCTTTGTAAGCTGAGTTACCTCTTCATCAGTTTCAATAAGGCTGGATAGTTTAGATAATTGGGAGATGTGCCAAGCATATCCTCCAGTTGCCGAAGCTCCTCCTATAGTAAAAACTGAGGTTGCAATTTTGGTGGCAGGATTCATGCTTAAAGTTTCTCTTTAGTACATCATAGGACAACCTGTTTGAAAGTGGTATCTTCAGTTACCTTTGTTTCATCTATGTAGCTATTTGATTTAGCTTGACAAGCTGACTTGTATTCTTCTGGAACGTCTTGCTGGCTATTCTTAGAAGTCCAGTTAGTGATTCCTAATTCGTCTGCAGTTTTGTAGGTAGTAGATCCCGCGGATTGGGGAGTATTCTCATGATGTTTTTTATATTTAGTTCACAAGTCCTTCCACTCCCCAGCATCCCCACTTTGATTCAATAAGACTCTCTTTCCTTCGCTATCTAATAGCTCACTAACTTTCTTAGGTCTGGTGCATCATGCCTTGATATCTTTGTACTCCTGTTGTTCTTTGCCCGAAACCTTCACCAAAGAACGACTTGCACATTCTCTTTTGAATTCCTCGGGAGCATCTGTTACTCCACCTTTATTAGTTCAATCTTTGATCCCCCACTTGTTGCTTCCATTGTTGGACTCCTTGTATTTCTTTCATGCATCATTTCATTTCTGATCAGAATCATCCTTAATTAGGAGTATCCCTCTCTCCGATGAAAGAAGGTTGGAGATGGATTCTTGGGATCCTTTTACAGATCAATATATTCCTCCACCTACTGCCGCAGAACCTAAAGCTCCAGAAAGACCTAAAAACTTTGCGTCCATATTTTTTAGGAAAGCGGCATTTTAAAGATTTTCATACCGAATTTATCTGAATGATTAGAATCGGCGACCCATCATGACGAAATCTACATTAATTTATACGGCTGCCGGAGCTACAGCGGCGAGTGGGGCTGGAGTAGGAGGTTATATGTATGCAACTAGAGAAACTATTTCAAAAGAGCAAAAAAAGAAATCCATATCGGAGACATTAACCGAAGCTGGAAAGAAGGTTTTAAGTACCGTTGCTGGAAGTTCTAATCCTGATGAGGAAGAATGGAAGAAGAGGCAGAAAGCTTATGGAACCGCAACAAATGAGGAATTGATAACAGATGTAGGGGCATCGGGTGGAGAGTCTACTCTAAATAAATCGGAGTCTGTGGATATTGAGAAGATGAAGAAGTGATGTCAAAAGTATGCAGATTCTGAATTCACTGTGGCCGCAGATGCTACTTATAGGAAGGTTTTAAAGTGATGTACTCGGGAAGCTCAGTAGTATGAGTAAGTCTCTTTTATTTTTAGGATCTGCAGCTGGGGCGACCGGTTGTGCAGGAGCTGCCGGATTAGTTTATTGGAAGTCTACTTCCCCAGAAGGGACAAGTCTTAAAGATCGCTTCGATAAGGGAATTAAAGGAAGGGTTCTTCTAGATACTGATGGAAGTGGTCATGATGCTGTTTGAGATGCACTTGTTTCTGAGTACAAAGCAGAGAATGCAAAGGTTCCTCTTATCAAGGGGTTTTCTAAAGAAGGTTTAGATAAAGCGAGACTGAAGGCTCGTTGTAAGGAAGAGGCTAAGTTAATAGAGGAAAATAGATTTAACTCTTATGTTGGTTGATGTTCTAGGAATACTTTGAAGACTCAATTTAATACGGAGGTAAAGGACAAGACTTGAAATGATTCTAAGGTAACGGGAGATTGAACCAGCAAGAAGAGTGGTTATGCTGACGATTCTAATTCATCGTTGCAAGTTCCTTCCGCAAACGGATCTGAAACCATTAAAAAGACATCTGTTACCGAGCAGAACATAATGGATTGATGTTCTTCGAAAGCTGACTCTCCGTTCGTAAATGTGAATGATGCAGATTACAAACGAGCTGAAGCTTTGTGCACTAAGTAGTGGTTAAGTATTTAGCTACAGGAGTTCCGGCAGCAGCCGGAGTGGCAGGTCTTTCTGTCTATTTATCCTTGCCATCGGAAGATACAGTTGCCAATATTGTTAAATCTTCCGTATCTGGAAAAGATTATTTGAAGGTATTGGAATCCAAAGAGAGTGAGTATTGAGTTAAATATAAGGACTTGTATAGTCGCTTTAAATTAGACAAAGTAACTTCTGATCAACTACCAAATTGATGCGAGGAGACTTTGAAGTCGAAGGCTTCTCCCAAGAATTCAGAGGAGATTGACTTTGCTAAGAAGTGATGTGTAGTGGATGTTAGGAATATTAAGGAAGCGGCTAAAGGTACTGGAGTAGTTATTATTTCAGAACTAGAGGAACAAACGACTTCTTGGCAAGATGCTTGAACCCATTACAATACTCATAAGACATCTAAGAATCTAGAAATTACTGATTCTACTTTTACAGGAGCTTCTGGATCGGAGAAAGTCGCTTTAGGCCCTGCTCTCAAGACGTGATGTACTTCTAAAGAATCTAAATTTATGTATGAATTTGGAGGAGAAGAGAAGGTGTATGAGAAGTACTTAGCTTGGTGCGTTAAGGCGTCTTAGTACATCAGTCTGAAGCCTTATCAAATATAGTTTTTCTTAGTTTATTAATAGGAAGGGAAGTATTCTTAGAACACCATTCTTTTACTTTAGGGTGTCCAGCAGTAGCTTCTGTATTGGATTGAATTCCTTCTACCCCATATTCGGCCATTGCAGTCTTATTGGAGTTAAAGGAATTTTGTCAATCGGAGTCACTATTGGTTCCTGTAGAAATATCTATTCAAGATTTACCTGTTAAAGCCTTATCTCGAATTCTTAAAACACACCATTCGGAAGCATTTTTAAAATCAGATTCTTCTTTGCTCTTTAGAAGGGCAGAACACATTCTTTGTAAAGCTGGACCTCCCTTAGTTCCATCAGTATCTCCAGACAAATCCCCATCTTCCCCTTTGTGCTTATTCAGTTCACTCATAAATCCATCTTTGCTTTTTAGTTCCTTAAATATCTCTTTGTATTTCTCATCTGTATTGATCAACTCATACTCTTCATTTCTCAACCTTTGCTCTACATTAAGAACTGGAGAGGGTTTTGAAAATGCTCCAGATTTATAGGCGGCATAAGCCCCGCCTCCGGATGCACTTGCTGCTCCTAGAGTCCCGAGAGCTAGTTTAGAAGGATTCATTACACGCACCAATTGGACACTTGCCCATACAGCTCATCCTGCTTATTCTTTATTTTTAAATTGGCCTTTGTGGAACACATAGTTTTGAATCCGGAACTGGCTGTTTCTCCACTTTTGTGATTTGACCAATCACTCACGCTTCAAACATCACTATCTGCGGGATTTGATTGGTTCTTATTTCTTGGATCATCCTTATATTTCTTTCATGCACTATTTCACTTCTGATCACCAGATTGATCATTCAGAAGAGAAAGGCCTGATTTACTTAATCACTCTGACACAGTGAAGTTACGAGAGCATCACTTCTTGAAATTTTGAAATTCATTGTTGTCTATTCCCTTTACCTTTTCATTTCCTTTACTAAAGCAGGCATCTTTGAAGGATTGTGGAGCATTCTCTGAGTCGTAATTAGATAGCTTTCAAGCATTGTGGCTAGTCTTATAAGCTGTCCACGCTTCCTTTCAGTCTCCCTCTGAGGACTCTTTAGTTAATTGGGTTACTTCTTCATCCGACTTAATAAGACTAGAAAGAGTTGATAATTGGGAAAGATGTCATGAGTATCCTCCGGCAGCAGATGCCCCTCCCAAGGCAAGAGTGGAGGCTGCAATCTTTGTGGCAGGATTCATTGTTAGAACTTAGGCTTAGTACATCACTTCTTCACTTTGGCGAAGGTTGGATCTTCTGTAGCTTGCTCTATATTTATGTACTCTCCAGATTTTGTCTTGCATGACTGTTTGTATTCTTGTGGAACTTGTTCTTCGCTTCTCTTAGTTTGTCATTGACTAACGGATAATTCATCAGAATCCTCATAGGTTACGGAAGAATCTTGACGACTCTTCTCATGACGTTTCCTGTATTCTCCTCAAGACTTACCTCACGCCTCCTCATCTCCCGTTTCGTTTAAAAGAACTCTTTCTCCTTCTCAACTTAACAATTCACTAATCTTCTTAGGTCTAGTGCACCAAGCCTTGACATCCTTGTACTTCTGATCATCTTTTCCATAGACTTCCAACTGGGATTGCCTCTTACACTCCTCTTTAAATTCCGGAGGAGCTGTATCTACTGCCCTCTTATTTTCCCATCCCTTGATACCTCATTTATCATGGGCTTTATAGTTGATGTCACCCCCTTCTTTGTGGGCATCACGGTAATTCTTTCAAGCTGCATTTCATTTCTCATCTGAGTCATGAGCAATAAGGAGTAATGCCTTTTCGGATGAAAGAAGTTGGGAGATGGGTTTTGTAGAGTCTTTAACTGCCCAATATATCCCTCCCCCAGTTGCTGCAGCCCCTAAAGAACCAAGAAGTCCTAAAGCTTTGGTGTCCATGTTTTTCGGGGCGAAAAATTTTAAATATTTTCCATATCATCAGGTTCAAATTGGATCTGTCTTGATATGAATAAAGCTGCTTTACTTTTAGGATCATCTGCAGGAGCAGCAGGTTGCGCTGGAGGAGCTGGCTTTGCTTATTGGAAGTCTTCTAGCCCTTCCCAACCTCAAATTAGTCTTAGGGAGAAATTTGAGAAAGAGATTGATGGGAAGGTGCTTCTTGATGTTTCGGGAACGACACATGGCCCTGTGTGGGAGGAATTGGCGAAAGAATATAAAGGGGATTCTTTAAGTAAAGAGCAACTTAAGTTGCATTGCAAGAAGGAGGCTTCTTCAACTGCGATTGATAGCTTTAGTTCCTACTTGAAATTGTGTTCTAGGAATACCTTAAGAACCCAATTCAACGATAAGGTAACTAATAAGAAGTGAATAGATTCAACTCAGGAAAGCGATTGGGAAGAGAAGAAGACAGGTTACGCCGAGGATTCTAAGACTAATGAGCAAGTTCCTAAATCTGGGGATAGCGGGACTATTGCTAAAAAGGATATTCAAATCAAAAACATAATGGATTGATGTGGATTGCAAGCCAACACTCCTTTTGTAAAGGATAGTGATGATACATATACTAGGGCTTCAACTCTTTGTACCAAGTAATGTCTAAGTACTTAGTGATGGGGGTAGCGGCAACGGCTGGAGTTGCAGGCCTTTCCACTTCTTTGTCATGATCGGAAGAGGATAGCGTTGCTACCAGAATTAAATCCTCTATATTAAGTAAGGAGCATTTGAAGCTGGTGGAGAGTGGAGAGTGGAGGTAGTGATTATTGGGTTAAGTTTAAGGAGCTATATAAGAATTTCAAAGGAGAGAAGTTAGTTGGGGTTTCGGAGTCTGCCTTACCTCAATGGTGTGAAGATATTCTTAAGTCGAAAGTTTCTTCTAGGGAGCATAAGGAAATTGACTTTGCTAGTAAGTGGTGTGTAGTTGATACTAGGAGTCTAAAGGAGGTCGTTAAGAGCTCCGGAAAGAATCTTATCTCTGATTTGAAATCTACGGAACAAGCTGAGTCATATAAGAAGGCTTGGGATTATTACAAAGAAAATAAAGATACTAAGAAGTTGGTGATTGTGGATTCCAAGTTCACCACTCCTGAAAAGTCTAGTAATACAGAAGGGGGACCAGCTCTTCAGACGTGATGTACTGATAAGGAATCAAAGTTAATGTATGAGTATGGAGGAGAGGATCAGACTTTGGAGAAATATACTACGTGATGCGTTAAGCAATCCGCGTAATGCCATCTAAATTAGCTTTAGCTTCTCTTTCAGCTCTGGGGGCAGGAACTGTCGCTACTGGTGGAGCTTTATATCTTTCCTCGAAGAAGGATTCCTTGCTGTCTAAATTGCATGAGAAATTGAAGGACAAGGAGCATATGAAGATTCTTTCTTCCAAGGAGGATAGTATTTGGAGTTCTTGAAAGGAGTTTTATGGGCTAGAGAAGGAGGCTCTTATATATGGGATAGATAAAGGGTCTCTTCCTGAATGATGTGAGAAGAGTCTTTTGGGTAATGATGAATCCAAGCTTGACTTAGCTTCCCGCTGATGTGTAGTTAATACTAGATCTATTAAAGAGGAGTTGGAGTCTGGATCTAAAGAGATTTTGGGAGATTCTGCTAATTGAGAGAGTGAATGAGAATCTTATAATACGAAGAAAGGGGATTTGGGAATAGAGGATGATTCTTTTAAAGGAGTTACTCAGAAGGATAAAGGAGGTCCAGCTTTGAAGGCATGATGTACCACCTCTTTAAGCAAGAGGATGTATGAGTTCTTTGAAGGAGGTAAAGGATATGAAAAGGTATCTAAGTGGTGCGTTAAGTCTTCTTAATTAGGATAGTACATCACCTTTTAACCTGTACATAGAGCTCATCTTCTTTTCCCTTATTAACGTTCATTTCTGACTGAGTCTTACACTTCTCCTTGAAGGAATCAGGAGCTTCACTCTTTCCTTTTTCACTAGACCAATTGCTTAATTTTCAAGTATCAGTTCCATTTTGCTCTTTCTTATAGTCAGCCCAAGCGTCACTTCACGCCTTGCTATTGGAAGCCTCTTTAGATAGTAGAATAATTCCCTTCTCTGCAGCTAGAAGCTCAAATATCTTCTTAGGCCTTGTACATCAAGACTTCACATTCACATATCTAAAGTCTTTAACTCCATCCACCTTGTCCTCATATCGGGAAGTACATGCTTCCTTCAATCCCTCTATAGCTGTTTCGCTTTTAGAGTTTGCAGAGAAATTCTTTATTTTCCAAGAATCCAACTCCTTGTCTTTGTTGGAATCTCTATATTTCTTCCAAGCTTCGTTTCATAGGGAATCTCCATCTTCACTAGAGAGCAAAACGTGGGCAGGCTCTTTCTCCAAAAGAGATGAGACTGTGTCTCTATTGTCTGAATTGAGATAGATTCCTAATCCTGCTGCACAACTACTTAATCCGGCAACTCCGGCCATCATTGGAAGCTTGGCACTCATATTAAATTAGACTTTCTTCTTTACTGAACACCACTCTTTGTATTTTTCAAAATTAGCTTCAAATTCATCCTCGTAGTTCTTCTTACCTCCAATCTCTTTGCATTTATTCATAATAGCCTTCCACTTCTCTGTGCTTAAAGTGTCAAGTCCAGAAATACGCTTCCCTTTGTTATCCTCCTTCTCATACTCAGTAACTTTGGATTCCCACTTTGACTTATCAGAGTTATCGGCCTTATCTTCAGTTGAAAAAGAGTGGAAATCGAACTTATTTAAATGTTCTGAAAGGGAAATAGGAACTACACATCATCTCTTAGTTTTGAAGTACAAATCATCATCTTTAATATTTCCAGATAATGCTTTCTTACACTCTGACTTTAATTCACTTATCTCAATATCCTTACTTCCATCTGTGAATATCTTGCCTTTGTTAGCCTTTTGTGAATTGTATTGCGTCTTTAAGCTTTCTCAATGTGTATCATGCTCCTTAGAATCCGTTAGTAAAGTAAACTTCTCATTTTGAAGTCTGGAGGATATGTCCTGAGTGAAGAATTTCTGATAGGTTAAATATCCAGCTCCCGCAGAGGCTGCAGCCCCTCCCCCAGCTAGAGTAATTGGTAGAGCTTTCATGCTAATGCTGTTCAGCTAAAGGAATAAAACATCACAATTTGGATTTATCCAACAATTCGAAAAAGGAGTCCTCGTAGCTTTTCTTGTTAATTATTTCCTTGCATTTATTCCTTATCTGCTCTTCTTTATTGCTCCCATTTAAGGTAGTTAAATCAGCTATCTTCTTGTCTGCATTCTCAGGCTTTTCATATTCCGTAACCTTCTTGGTTCATTCTCCTTGATCGGTTGTATCAGAGGTATTTAAGGCCTTTAGATTGAACTTACTTAAGTGCTCTGAAATGGTTACCGGAGTAACGCATCATCTTTTAGCTTTCTGGTAATCAGGATCTTCTTCAGGTTTAGCTAAGACTTCTTTACATACATCCTCCAATTGACCAGTTGATGAGAAGACTTTGGTGGAATCCGATTTCTTCTTATCGTATTCCGCTTTTATATCCTGTCAATGCTGTGCACTTCCTAATCCCAGTATAGAGAACTTCTCATCTCTTAATTTGTCGGCTATAGTTCTAGGAGAAGATGACTTTTCATCTCCTGAGGATCCATATAGTTTGTATATTCCAAACCCTCCCCCAATACCTCCTGCACCAGCTAAAGATGCCAGTCCTAATTTTGAAGCGCTCACAGCTTATCTATCTACACATCAAATCTTTGATGACTCAAAGGAAGTATCAAAATCGTCATCATAATTCTTCTTATCGCCAAGCTTTTTGCACTCAGAGCGCAGTTTCTTTCAGGCTTCTTCGCTTAGAGAATCGACTCCAGATATCTTGTGATTAGAAGCTGCATATCCTTCTGCCAACTTGGTTCATTCATTCTGCTTTTCATTTTTAGAGTCATCAGTTGGTAAAGCATTTATTCCCCACTCTTTTAAATAGCTAGATATGGTTGTTGTAACAACGCACCACCGCTTTGCCTTATTGTAAGAAGTATCGCCTTCATCTTTCTCTAAGGCTTCCTCGCATAACCTCTTTAAATCCTCTTCCCCAACTTCAGATGTGCTGGTAGAAAATACCTTATCGGCATGGGATTTAACGTTGTTGTATGCAGTTTTTATTGAAGCCCAATGATTGTCATCATTGGTCGGTATCTTGAATTTGGCCTTTTGCAGCCTATCTCTAATGGTCTTCTTTTCTGGGGCGGGGTGTTCAGAATTCTTGTAGGCTAGGTAAATTCCTCCTCCAATTCCTGCAGCACTAAGTCCAGTTAAGGCGGTAATGAGAGTTTTAGACATGTATTAAAAAACTCTCTTAATATTGGACAAAACACCACTGTCTAAGGGATATCAAATCTGTGTAAAAATCCTCTTCATAATTGTGCTTGCCACCCACTTCATTACACTTGTTGATTAGTGTAGAACTATTTCCACTAATCTTCTCTAAGCCTTTAATTGTGTCATGACCGTTATCGTAAGTACTTACCATTCACTTGTACTTTTCATTATTTAAAAGATCCGCGGTAAGAGCTTTAAATCCCTTTTGAGTTAAATGATTAGTTACAGTGACAGGAACGACACACCACTTTATAACTTGATCATAAGTATCTCCTTCTGCATACTCTTGCTCTAGAGCTTCCTGACACAACTCTTTTAGCTTAGATTCATCTATATTGGGATTCTCATCACTTTCTTTCCCTAACTTCCCTTTAAGTTTGTTGTATTGCTCTTTCACAGTGGATCAATGAGCATCATCACCATTTATATTAAGAACTACAAATCCATCTCCTTGAAGGTGGGATCTGTTGGTTTTGCTGCTTGGAGTTAAGGTGGTGGTATCAACATAGCTATTTAAGTTCTCCGATAGAAAATAGGCACCACAACCTATTCCCATGGTTCCACAAAGTCCGGCTCCAGACGCCATTGCTAATTGGGGCTTAGTCATTATTTCTTAACACATCATCTCATAGAGGTATGAAGCCCGAAGTTAAAGTCGTCGTCATAATTCTTCTTGCCAGAGACCTCTTTACACTTCTCCTTAAGCTTCTTCCATTCTGATGGCGGAATGGTTCAATCAGATACTTGCTCTCCGGAAGTTCCATATTCCTTAGCTAAAGCTTCCCAATTACTCTTATCAGGCTCATCACTATCCGATATGGATAGGGGAGTTAATTTCAGATTTACTAAGTGATTAGAGATCGTTGTGGGGACAACACACCATCGCTTTACATTCTCAAATAGATCATCACGATCTTGTTCCAATTGAGTCTTACAAAGGTCTTGAAGATAAGGTATAGTTACCTCTTGACTCGTTGGATGAAAAGACTTACTGGGAATGGCTTTGACCTTGTCGTATTCAGTTTTTATCTCTTCTCAATGCTTTTGATTTTCTGGTGCACTGGTGAGTATCGTAAATCCTTGAGAAGTTAATTTTGATCTTAGATTTCTGACCTCAACAGTAACTTCAGTCTTAGTTTGAACTTCGGGTACAGGTTCTCCAGAATAGAGATGATATATACCGAATCCACTCGCTCCCAAGGCTCCAGTACCAGCTAAAGAAGCATATGTTAATTTAGACATCTTGAAGAGGTGGTAAAGCTTTATCTGTACATCAAGTTTTGGAGCCTTCTAAGAGAGAGTCGTAGTTATTTTCTCAGTGACCCTTTGCCAATACCTCTTGACATTTCTTCTTCAACTTCTCCCCTGTAGATTCATCATCCACAGCTGTATTCACTAAATCTCCCAGCTTCTTATTTCCAGTTCCGGAGGCTTTATATTCTCCCGATAATTTCTTTCACTTCTCCGTTTCCGAAGCCTCAATGACTTTAAAGCCTAGATCTTCAAGTCTTTGGGAGATGGTTCTTGGAACTACGCAGCATCTCTTGGCTGTGGAATAGTCTTCTTCCCTAATATCATCCCGCTTGAAAAGACTGCTACATAGGTTCTTTAATTCCTGTTCGGTATAGGAAGTCTTCTGAGTGTGCTGCTTCTTGTAATTAGTTAAAGAGTCTTGCCAATGGGTTGGATCGTCTAATTTGAGAGGCTTATATTTTTCTTTTTCTAATCGAAGAAGGATAGTCTTCCTTTCTGGGGAAGGGTTCTCGGAATTCTTGTGAGCGAGGTAAATTCCGCCCCCTAATCCAGCGGCACCAACTCCAGCTAAAGCTGGGATAAGAGTTTTGGACATATGAGTCAAGAATTATGGATATTGAATGAAACACCATTGTCTAATAGATACCAAGTCGTTGTAAAAACCCTCTTCGTAGTTATTCTTCTTCCCTTTCTCGTCACACTTAGTTACTAGTGTAGAAGCTGTTTTATTAATGGATTCTACGCCATTGATCTTATAGTGACCGTTATCGTATGTGTCTACCATCCATTTGTGCTTTTGGTTCTGTAAAAGTTCCGCAGTTACAAGGGTAAATCCTTTCCTTTTTAAATGATCAGTTACAGAGGTTGGAACTACACATCACTTTATAGTTTGATCATAAGTGGATCCTTCAGCGTATTCTTGCTCAAGGGCTTCTTTACATAATTCCTTCAACTTAGCTTCGTCTATATCGGAATCCCCCTCCGCTCCCTTTCCTAACTTACCGTTAAGTTGCTTGTACTTATCCTTTAGAGTGGTTCAGTGGTTACTGTCTCCGTTTACATCAAGAACGGAGAATCCATCTCCTTGTAAGTGGGATTTAATAGTTTTGCTTTCTGGGGATAAAGTGGTGGTATCAATATAGCTATTTAAGTTCTCCGATAGAAAATATACACCACAACCTATTCCGGCCACTCCACAAGCTCCAGCACTGGAAGCCATCGCTATTTGAGGCTTAGTCATTATCTCTTAACACACCATTTAATTGAGGAGTGAAGGCCGAAGTCAAAATCGTCCTCGTAATTTTTCTTTCCGGAAATTTCTTTGCACTTGCTCCTAAGATTCTCCCACCCCGACGAATGAGGAATTATTAATTCCGATATCTTGTCTTCTGAATTTACGTATTCGGCTGATAATGCTTCCCAACTACTCTTATCAGATTCATCATCCAAGGACAAGGGGGTCAATTTTAGGTTTATCAGATGATTAGAGACTGTTGCGGGGATGACGCATCAACTTCTCACTTTTACATATAGGTCATCACGCTCCTTTTCCAATAGATCCTTGCAAAGAGCTTGAAGATCCGGTACTGTTACTTCTTGATTAGTTGGACTAAAAGACTTACGGGGGTCGTTCTTCGTCTTGTTGTATTCATTTTTTATTGTGTTCCAATGCTCACCATTCTCGGGAGCATCACTTAGAATTGTGAACTTCTCGGAAGCTAGCTTCGATCTTAGATTTTTGACTTCCGGAGCAACTTCATCTCTAGTCTGAACTTCAGATATAGATTCTCCGGAATAGAGATGATATATCCCAAATCCACTCGCCCCTAAAACTCCAGTTCCCGCTAAAGAGGCATATGTTAATTTGGACATGTTTAAGAGGGAAGATCACTAGACCCCTTATCTGTACACCAAATTTTGAAATTCTCTAGTAGAGAGTCGTAGTCACTTTCTCAGTGATTCTTAGACGATATCTCTTGACATTTATTCTTTAGCTTCTCCCCTGTAGATTCAGAATCATCTATAGTGGTACTTTCTAAATTTCCCAACTGCTTACCCTCCTTCCCAGAGTTCTTGTATGCTCCGGATAGTTTCTTCCATTTATCTGTTGCTGAAGATTCAATGGCTTTAAATCCTAGATCTTCAAGTCTTTGGGAGATGGTTCTCGGAACTACACAGTATCTCTTGGCTGTGGAATAGTCCTCTTCCTTAATATCGTCCTGCTTGAAAAGACTTCCACACAGGTTCTTTAATTCCTGCTCAGTATAGAAAGCCTTCTGGCTGTATTGCTGCTTGTAATGAGTTAGCGACTCTTTTCAATGAGCTTGATGATTTGAATCACTTGCTTTAAGGGGTTTATATTTCTCTTTTTCTAATCGAAGAAGGATAGTCTTCCTTTCTTCGGAAGAATTCTTATGGGCGAGATAAATTCCACCCCCCAATCCGGCAGCACCAACTCCAGCTAAGGAAGGAATAAGAACTTTGGACATCGGCTATTGGATGAAACATCATTGTCTAACTGATGCTAAATGAGAGTGAAAGTCATCATCGTAGTTCTGCTTTTCTCCCGCCTCGTCACACTTAGTTACTAGCGTCTTACTGTCTTTATTAATAGAAGTTACGCCCTTGATTTGATAATGACCGTTATCGTATGTGTCCACTATTCATTGGTGTTTTGGATCTTTTAAAAGCTCCTCTGTTAGCTTCTTAAACCCTTTCCTAGTTAAATGGTTGGTTACGGAGGTAGGAATAACGCATCACTTTGTGGTTTGAGCATAGGTATGTCCTTCTGCATATTCTTGTTCTAGGGCTTCTTGGCATAAGCTTTTCAACTGAGCTGTATCTATGTTGGAATTGTCTTCGTCTGCTCCCCTTAATTTACCTTTAAGATCCTTGTATTTTTGAGTTAAAGTGGCTCAGTGGTTATCGTGCTTATCTGTTTCAAGAATCACATATCCATCCCCCTGCAAATGGGATCTTATGGTTTTATTTTTTGATGTTAGGATAGAGGAGTCAACATAGCTATTTAAATTCTCGGAGAGAAAATAGGCTCCACAGCCTATCCCTGCCACCCCACAAAGCCCAGCGCTGGACGCCATGGCTAATTGAGGCTTAGTCACCTTATTTTGCGGCAGGAGTTATCCTGCTAACCCCTTCTTCTGTGCATCAATCCTTGGAACTATCTAATAGAGTGTCGTAGTTTTCGATTCAGTGATCTTTGGCAAACACATCCTTACATTTATTCCTAAGAGATTGTCCAGTGGTGGTTTCATCGTTTATGGTGCTGTGCTCCAGATCATTTAGCTTCTTAAAATTCTCCCCACCCTTCTTGTATTCAACCGATAACTTCTTCCATTTCTCTGTATCCTCACTCTCTCCTGTCTTCAGAGGTCTAAGACCTAAAGCAGTCAGTCTTTGGGAGATGGTATTGGGAACTACACAGTACTTCCTCGCTTCGTTATAAGCTTCCAATTCGCTATCTTTCTTTCCAAGAAGAGAGGTACAAAGATCCTTTAAGTCCTTTTCTGTGTAGGAACTTTTATCGCTGTGGGAAGATATGTATTTCTCCTTGGAAGTTTTTCAATGATCCTGATGATTTGAATCGTTCGATTTTAAAAGGGTATATCTATCGTTCTGTAGCTTAAGGAGAATGGTATTCTTTTCTTCGGAAGAGGGGAGATTCTTGCTTGCAAGATAAATACCTCCTCCAGTAGCGGCAGTCCCCAGTCCCGCTAGTGAAGCAGCAAAAGCTTTTGACATTCAGAAAGTGGATGGCGAAGCTAGTACTTTCTCTTTCTTAAAAAAATATTTTTAGTAGGTAAAAGGGAGATGGATCTTTGCTATTGGGATTTCTTAGTACATCACGAAATGGAAGCATTCAGATAGAAGTCAAAATCGTCCTCATAGCTCTTCTTCTCAGAAATATCTTTACACTTCTTTTGAAGCTGTTTCCATTCCGACGAATTTGGAATTATTAATTCGGGAATCCTCTCATCTGATTCTGCACTGATATATGCAGTAGATAAAGCTTCCCAATCGCCCTTATGTGATTCATCACCATCCGTTGTAGATAGGGGAGTTAATTTAAGATTCGCTAAATGTTCAGAGACCTTTGTAGGAACAACGCATCATCGTTTTACCTTTACATACAGATCTTCACGATCCTGCTCTAAACGGTCTTTGCAAAGAGCTTGGAGCGTTGATACTGTTACTTCTTCAGCGGTTGGATTGAGAGACTTACTGGGTTCTGATTTAATCTTGTCGTATTCCTCTTTTATAGTAGCTCAATGATGATTATTCTCGGGGGAATCACTTAGGATTGTGAAATTCTCGGAAGTTAATTTTGATCCCAGATTTTTAACTTCAACAGTTACTTCCTCTTTAGTCTGTGTTTCAAGTTTAGATTCTCCGGAATAGAGATGATACATCCCCAAACCACTTGTCCCTAAAGCTCCCACCCCAGCTAAAGAAGCATATGTTAATTTAGACACAACTAGTCCAAAGCACTATGGATACTGCGTGAAGCATCATTGTCTAATGGACACAAAGTCACGGTAAAAGTCCTTCTCGTAGTTATGCTTGCCTCCCACTTTAGTGCATTCAGATATTAGCTTAGAAGCATCTTTACTAATTGCATCTAAGCTCGATATCTTATCCCAACCATTATCATAGGTGTCAACTACTCACTTGTGCTGTGGCTTATTTAAGATATCTGTTGTGAAAGCAGTATATCCTCCCTTCTGCAAATGACTAGTTATCGTGACGGGAACAATGCATCACTTTATAGCTTGATCATAAGTAGATCCCTCCGCATAATCCTTCTCTAAAGCTTCTTGACATAAGCCTTTCAACTTAGATTCATCTATATTGGAATCATCCCCATCCAATTTACCACTAAGCTCTTTGTATTTTTGAGTCAAAGTGGTTCAATGGTCATGGTGTTTGTTTACATCTAGAACCTCAAATCCATCCCCTTGTAGGTGGGCTTTAATGGTTTTATTTTTTGATGTTAGGACAGTGGTATCAACATGGCTATTTAAATTCTCGGAAAGAAAATAAGCACCACAACCTACTCCCGCAGCTCCACAAAGCCCAGCACCAGATGCCATTGCCCATTTTGGCTTAGGCATTTCCGATAGGCAACTTGTTAAACCCTTCCTCAGTACATCAAACTGTTGAGCTTTCTAGTAGGGAGTCATAGTCCGCGTCTCAGTGATCTTTCTTTAGTACCTCTTTGCATTTCTCTCTTAAGGCAGATGAACTGGGCTCCGAAGCCTTATTATGCTCTAGATCTCCCAACTTTTTAAAGCCGTCTCCGCCCTTCTTATATTCCTCGGATAATTTTGTTCATTTGGTAGATTCTTGCGATTCTTCAGTGCTTAAGGGGTGAAATCCCGTATCATTAAGTCTTCCGGAGATATCTCTAGGAACTACGCAATACTTTCGTGCTTCGGTATAATCGCCATCTGAAATAATTTCTTTATTGAATAACTCCGAACATCTTTCTTTAAGTTGAGAGTCATTTCATGTATTCTTGCTGGTGTATTGAACCTTGTACTTAGTTAAAGAAGTATCCCAATGAGTCTTGTGTGAAACATTATCTACATCCAATGGGGTGTAATTCTCAGACTCTAGCCTTGTTCTAAGGGTCTTTGATTTTTCGATTTCAAGAGCATTGGAAGAATTCCTAGTTAATAGATAAGCTCCTCCGCTTACTCCCGCTACGCTCCCAACTCCAGCCACGGACGCCATTGCCAACTTAGACATTATTAATTAAGAGACTTAACCCCTTCCTCTGTACATCAGACCTTATAAGATTCCACAGAAGAATCAAAATCGTCATCGTGATTCTTCTTGTCCCCGATCTCTTTACATTTGGAGGCCAAATTCTCCCACTTCTTGGTCTCTAAAGTGGCAAGTCCAGATATTTTGTTAGTGGCAGAATCATATTTCTCGGCCAGTTTAGTCCACTCTGTCTGTTTGCTATTTTTGGTGTTGTCTGTGGGCAAGGAGGTCATACTTCACTTCTCTAAGTGCTTCGAAACTGTGACGGGAGTGATGCATCATCTTTTGACTTTTGAATAAAGTGAGGGATCGAATTCATCCTTGCTCAAGTTATCCTCACACAACTTCTTTAATTCCCCCACCTCTATATCTTTGCTGTGGGTCAGAAAGGCTTTAGAGCTAGTGCTCCTAGAGGAGTTATATTGAGTTCTTATGCTTTCCCAAGATGGAGAGTTAGAATCCAGAATTTCAAACCTTTCTTCTTTTAATTTATCTCTAATAGTGGCCTTGGCGGGAGAACTCTTTAAATCATCTTTTAAAAGATAAAATCCACCCCCTGCGGCGGCAGTTCCCAAACCCGCCATGGATGCCATAAAAACCTTTGACATTGTTATCTCGTTATGCCCCTACCCCATCGGGAAGATTCGATAAACCCTCTTCCGTGCATCAAATCTTAGATCTCTCTAGTAGGGTGTCGTAGTGTTGATCTCAGTGCTCTTTATCGAAGACATCTTTGCACTTATTCTTAAGAGCTGAACCGTCCTGATCGTCAACCCCAGAATTGGCTAAATTATCAAGCTGCTTATTTCCTGACCCTTGGCTTTTGTATGCTTTAGATAACTTTTTCCATTTCTCAGTGGTAGCGGAATCTGATCCTGTAGTATCAATTGCCTTGAATGAAAGGGCTTTAAGTCTCTCGGAGATCTTTTGGGGAATTACGCAATACTTTTTGGCAACGTTGTAATCATCACTACCAATTTCCTCTTTCTTAAAGAGACCTTCACATAGCTCTCTTAACTGCTCTTGGGTATAGGCAGTTTGCCCACTTCTAGAGTTATTGTATTTCTCTAGAGATGCGGTTCAGTGAGATGTGTGATTAGATTCATCAGCATTAAGTGGAACGTATTTATCTTTCAGTAATTTGGATTTGATTGTCTCCTTTACTACTTCTGGATTGTTATTTCCACTAGCGAGATAGATACCTCCTCCTAAGCCGGCACTGCCAAGTCCTGCCATTGTGGCCACAGTAGCTTTAGACATTTAGTTCTTAGTGGAGCATCAGCCTTGAAAGGGTAGCAAATGGGCATCAAAGTCATCTTCATAGTTCTTCTTCTCCCCAATTTCTTTGCACTTATCCCTAAGAGTTTCTCACGTGTTACTGCCAGTTAAGGTAGCAACATCCTTTATCTTATTTTCTCCCGTTCCGTATTTGGATGCTAATTCTGTTCACTTGGTTTGCTGCGTATCGCCAGATTTCTCTGTTGAAATAGCTTTTAATCCCCATTTATTTAGATGTGCAGTTACGGAAACAGGAACTACACATCATCTCTTAGCCTTCTCATAGGAAGCGTCTTCTTCGCCCTTATCTAAAGCTACCTTACAAAGCCCTTTAAGTTCGTCCTCTGTTACGTCCTTATCTCCAGTATCAAATATCTTGGAGGCCGTTTGTTTGGCTTTATTGTACTGAGTTTTTAGATCTCCTCAATGAGCGCTTCCATTGGTGTCAAGAATATCAAACCCTGCTTTCTTTAATTTGGATCGAATGGTCTTGTCTTCTGACTTATTGGGAGTCTGGGAGTTTCCATTCATTAAATAAAGTCCTCCTCCAATTCCGGCTGCTCCTCCCAGCCCAGCCAAAGATGGAACTATGAATTTAGACATTTAATTGGGTAAAGCTACACATCACCTTTGTACTCTTTCCAATACGGAATAATAGTTTGGAGTTCAATGATCTTTAGTTAGCTCCTTCTTGCAGGCTTCTCTTAAGAGGGTTCAATTGTTTTTATAGTCTTTGGTGGAGCTCTTTTCTAATGTACCTAGCTTCCTTTTTCCCTCTCCAATATAGCTATATTCAAAAGCTAATCATTGTCACTCCCTCTCATCTGTATTTCCTTTCATGTCTAGGAAGTTAATGCCTAGATCTTTTATTCTCTCGGATATCTTCCTTGGAATTACGCAATACCTTCTGGCTGTTGCGTAACTATCATCATCTTGATATTCGCTATAAAAAGCCTGTCTGCAAAGTGCTTTAAGACCTTCCACATCCAACGAAGGATGCTTCTTCCTGTACTCTTGTAGAGATCTATTTCAGTAAGACTTATGTCTGTTTCCGGTGAGTTTAAGTGGGGTATATTGAGATTCTTCTAATCTGTCCTTGATGTATCTTACGCTGTTGGGAGATGATCTAAAGTTATAGGCACCAAAACCTCCAATGCCTATGGTTCCTCCAGTGACGGATAACGCTAACAGTTTAGACATTTCTATTAAGAAATGCCGTTAAATCCCTGAAGGGTACATCAAGTCTCGGAATTCTTAACTAGAGACTCATACTTCTCTTCTCAATGTGTCTTGTCAAACACTGCCTTGCACTTCTCTTGCAGTTTGGATCAATTGGTTCCATTATCACCAACGGTGCTGGCTTCTAAATCATCCAACACTTTAGAATTAACTCCTTCTGTCTTGTACTTCTTAGCTAAGGCAGTTCATTGATCCTTGTTAGGATTGCTATCAGAGCTAGTTGTAGTGATATCTAATAACTTGAACCCTAGATCTTCAAGTCGTTCTGATACCTTCTTAAGGGATACACAGTACCTCTTGGCCTCACTATAACTATTATTCTCGGATTCTCCCTTTCCCAGAAGGCTCTTACACAAGTCCTTTAACCCTTGAACTGTGTAAGAATCCTTCCCCGAGTGATTCTTTTTATATTCCTCTAAAGACTTAGTTCAATGAGAATCGCCATCCTTAAGGGGTTTATATTTCTCTTTTTGCAGTCGATCTGATATGGTTGGTTTATTGGAGGAGAAGGCTCCTAAGTGATAGGCTCCGGCAGCAGTTCCAACTGCTCCACCAGCCCCCGCCAAGGAAAGAAGTGCTGTTTTAGACATTTGATAAGTTATCGAATCCTTGTAGAGTACATCAAGTCTTTGAATTCTCTACCAACAAGTCATACTTTTCTGATCAATGGTCTTTTTCGGAAACGGATTTACACTTGTCCTTTAAGGTAGATCAATTGGTATTCTCGGTAGTAAGGGAATTGGCTTTCAAGTCGTCCAATTCCTTAGTGTCGGTTCCTTTGGCCTTGTATTTGTTTACTATGTCAGTTCATTTTTGTTGATCCCCGTTGTTGCTGGCACCCGTCGTTATGTTCAATAATTTGAAGTCTAGATCTGATAGTCTTTCGGAAATAGTTCTAGGAACGACACAATATCTTCTTGCTTCTTCGTAATTCTTATCGTCTTCTGAATTTAATAAGTCCTTACAAATTCCTTTCAATTGGTCTTCGCTTAATGAATCTTTATTGGTGTACTTCCCCTTGTATTTAGATAAGGAAGTACCCCAGCGACTCTTATGATCTTCTTTAGAGTCTTCAAGTACTACTCACTTGTTCTTAATTAATTTCGATCTAATGCTGTTTTCATTGGTGGAAAATACTCCGGAGTAATAGGCTCCTAAAGCTCCGGCTCCAGTTGCGCCAACCATTCCGGCACCCATCTTCATCAAACTCATGCTACTGGGCAGAGGTACATCTATCCTTTACGTTCCTAAATACTTGAGAAGCTCCTTCTGTATGAGTGCCTACTTTAGCTTTCTCTTCGCATCATGCCTGAAGGGCTTTACCGCCCTTATCGGATTCGGTCTTTTGAGTAAAGTCGCTTACTTTGTCCTTTATCTCCGCAAAGATACTGTCCTTGAGTGAGTCATACTTGGTGTTCCAGTTTCCGGAGATCATATTAAGTCCTTGGCTTTTTAATTTCTCAGACACAGTTGCAGGCTGTATCACACACCATTTTCTAATTTGGGATAGGAGCTTCTCTCGATTAGATACTCCTATCTTCTTATTAAGAGATGTATTACATCATTTATTTAGAATGGGTGCTGCTTGTATATTCGTAGATGTTTTAGATATTGTGGAGTCTATTGAACTTAGGGAGAGTATTAAATCCGAATCTTCTGCCTTGAGATCTTCAAAAACAGCTTCCCAACTTTTTGACTGCGAATCAACTATTAAAGGAACTTCGTGCAGAAGATCCCTCAGTGTTTTCTCTTGTTTAGATATGTGAGAATATATCCCATATCCAACGGCTGAGGATCCAGCCACTCCCATTGCAGGAACTCCGAACTTTAATAGAGCAGGATTCATCTATTATTCAATGCAATAAAGGTCGGCTTGGACGAATCTAGAATCCTCTTTACCTTCAAATATTTCCTTTTGGGAGGCATCACATCACTCTTTGAGGGACTTTCTTTTCTCGTCTCCCCATGTGCTGTCTTCTCCGGTTAAGGTCTTCTTTAAGGAGGCAAGAGAGATGTCTAGGACGTGATTCTTTGCTTCGTCATGGGTTAGTAAGCTTTTTAATTTAGCATTCCACTTAGTGGTATCACTCGCCCCTTCGGATATTCATTTCTTGGAGCTGCCCATTTCATCTTTTAAATTCTTGGCACAATATGATTTGAAGTCGTTTAAGTAGGATGTGTTCTTAAGATTGGAATCGTATATTTCTTGACATCCCTTCTTATGTAGCTCTTTAGCTTCTTGGTCATTGCCTCCAGAAGTGGCTTTAGTTCTTGCGCTTTTTAAAGTAGGGTGAGAAGGTTCTGTCCCTTCCTTAAGGAGGTTAAATTTGGAATCTCATAAATTGCTTTCTTTCCTTAAAAGGGCTTTTGAATATCGGAATCCAAAAGTCTCCTCTTTCTGTGCTGGATTATTCTTTCCCTTAAGGAGAGAATATCCTCCAAGTCCGGCAGCCCCTAAGCCACCAAGGCCCAACATGGGAAGTGATAATTTACTCATTATTCGGAATTAGATACGCATCATACCCTAGTGCTCTTCATGGCCATTTCATAATCATCATTTCAAGGCTGAAACTCCAGCATAGCTTTACACTTATCCTTTAGTTCCTTCCAAGGATCGTTGCTTGCTGGATTCTTTAATTCAAATCCAACAATCTTCTCTTTGGAATCCTTCCCGTATGTACCCACTAATGTAACTCATTTATTCTTGTCTGTATTGCTATCATCCGGCTCTGCAGTTTTAAGAGCAGTAAGTCCTAGCGCTTTTAGGAATTCGGATATCTTGTTGGGCTTTACACATCACTTCTTGGCTAGTGAATACTTGGAATTGTCGTCTTCTGCATCCAAGTATTCAAAACACTTGGTCTTTAAAGACTGTGAGTCTGTGGCGGAAAACTTGGTGTTAGCTGCATGTTCGCTCTTGTTATGTTCTTGAAATATAGCATTTCACCCATCATCGTCGACATCCAAGGAGTAACCGGCCTCTTGGAGTCTAGATCGTATAGTTACTTTGGAAGTAGTGGGTTCATCCTTGGAGGAAAGATTGTGTGCTAGCAATGCACCTCCACCCGCTGCGGCCGCAGTACCTCCCGTGGCAGCCGACAGCATTTTGTAATCCATCGTTGAAGTAGGTAACTATCCAGTTACCTTCTTTACTCTAGTACATCAATTCTTAACTTCTCCATAGAGCTTATCTTCCTTCCCTTTAACCACGTCTTGCTTCACTTGTTCTAAACACTTAGTCTTGAAGTTTGTTGAAAGAGTTTCGTTTGCTTTATCCGTACTTCAAGAGGTTATCTTTCAAGTATCTTCATTTTTATAATTGTTGGTTTGCCCTTCTTTATGTGCATCTCTATATTTCTTTCATGAAGCTGTTCAATCGTTATCCGAATCATCTTTAGGAATCAGTTCTATTCCTCCTTCACTCTCTAATAATTCAGAGATCTTCTTGGGTCTGGTACATCAGTCATCTACTCTTCGATAATTGCTGTCTCCAGCCCCTCTAACCTTTATTGAGTACTTACTTTCGCATGCATCCTTGAACTCTTGAAATGCATTAGCTTCCGTTTTCTTTCCAGAGAATCCAGAAATATTCCATTCATCTGCCTCTCTTTCTTTGTTGGCATCTCTATATTTAACTCAGGCTTTATTTCAATCGCTGGCATCAGAAGTCTTGGTTAATAGAACTTTGTTCTGAGATGCTTTGAATAGGTCTGATATTGAGATTGTTATCTCCTTAGTACTTTCATCAGACCCACTTAATTGATAAACGCAAAGGCCACCAACTCCTGTTCCTGCCGCCCCCAATCCGGCCAACATTGCCTTACTCATGACCTATTGAGAACATCAATTTTGATAGGCATTGAATAATGAATCCTCTGAGTGCTTGTATTGCTTATCCACCTTATCTTTGCATCATGCTTTCATTATGTCGACAGTAATGGAGCCGACTTCAAAATCAACTCAGTTGTTGCTGGAGTCCTCTTTCTTCTTAATCTTGAATTTATTTCCTGACGCCTTGTAAGCTTCTTTATTGGAATCTCATTTATCCTTATGTTGATTGTTGCTATCCCCAGTATCTACATCCAGAACGGTCTTATTTAAAGCTGTTATTTGCTCCTTTAAAGTTCTAGGTTTGGCGCATCAAGTTTCTACAAGCTTTAAGTTATCTTGAGTTTGTTCCTTAAGAGGCTTATTCAGCTCCGTATTGCATCACTTCTTAACATCTTCTTCTTGAATTTTCTCTTTGGGAAGATTTGGGATTAGCTCTGATGATTCGGCAGACCCATAAAAGGTCTTAATCTTTTGCCAATCAGTGGGAGAAGAAGCTCTTTCTCTTTTTTGCTTTGAGAGATAGGAAACCGTTTTTTCTTCTGGATTAAGGTAATTGCTAATTTGTCAGCCAACTATACCAGCACTTCCTGCTGACAAAGCAACCACTCCGGACTTGAATAGAAGAGGATTAACCACCAGTTACAAGACATCACTTTTCCCCTCGTTTGTAATCCGCATCTGTGGCACTTACAAATGGCTTGGTGGATATTGACTCACAGTACTTCATGATATCTTGCTTGGTTGCTTCCCTCTTTTCTATGTTTCCGTTATCTTTAGGGATTAGCAAGCCATCTGTATTGCCATTAAGAGCATTGTAATCGGATTCTGCAGAGGCTCACTTAGACTCATCTTTAGAGATATTTCAAGATCTAAGAGATGTGGGGAGCCTAGTCATGAGATTCTCCCTTGTGCAGTAATCTAGATATTGCTTGAACTTCTCGTCACTACTAGAGCGTGCGTCTTTATTTTCTTTGCAATACTTCTTTAAATTCTCTTGAACTCTTGAGTCTTTGGGAATTCCGTCAATGTTTCCCTTCTGCTTATATTCTTCAACTATTTGAGTTCATACGGAATTGTGGGTATTGCCATCGGTATCTAGAATTACTCTCTTCTTAGTATCTATTCTTTGGGAAAAGGGAGTGGTAAGCTTATCTTTAATAAGATAGACACCCAACCCAGAAGTCCCCACTGCTCCGGCTCCAGCCAAGGATGCGCCTGCTAATTTATTCATAAAGATTGAGGATTATTAATGAGTTGTCCTTTGAGTGGCAGAGCTCTTTCTAGAATCTCAAATACATAAGGACTCAACTGTACTCTCGTTTGTTAGATCTAGGAGTTTAATTTCCTTATCTTGCCATTGTAAGTGCTCTAAGCAGAAACGTTTGGCGTCTTCTATAGAGCTAAAGGTCTTTTCTCCTCCCACCTTGGTTTTGTGCTTAGGTAAGCTGAGTGCGCCTTTAATATCACCCCACTTTGCTTCATCACTTAACTCAGGAATAATGTACTGATTTTCCATTACCGTACGACTCTCCCCGGCAGTCTTTTGCAATTGCTCTACAGTTATTTTGGATTTAATTAGGAAGATAGTGGATTCTCATTTCTCTAGGGTTGGATCCTTGGAATTTATAGCTTCTCTTATAGATTCCAAGACCTCCACATTAGTCAAAGCTTCATTGCTTTCTGACTTGGAACTAGGAGTAGTTGCATATCAGATTCCTGCCCCAGATAGTGACCCAAGACCGCCCAAGAGTACAGGCTTCTTTAGACCTAGTAGGCTAGCCATCCCTGTTAGTTATTGTTAGAAATAACTAAGACTCGATACAGTAAAGACCTACTTGAATAAATTTTTTATCTTCTTCGCCCATAAATATTGCTTTCCGAGACTCATCACATCATTGCTTTAGACTTTGTCTATGACTATCTTCTCAACTGCTGTTAGAAACCTTAGACAGTGTTTCCTTTAAAGAGCTTAGGCTACCATCTAATTCCCCCTTCTGATTTGTATCGTGAGTTTTCAAAGCGGTCAATTTAGGATCTCATTTCTCTTTTTTAGTATTCTCATCCGTCACCCACTTCTTAGAGGAGATTATTGCATCTTTAAAGTTCTTAGAGCAGTACGATTGGAAGTCACTTAAGTAGGTAGTTCCTTCAACTTTGGAATTGTATATCTCTTGGCAGGCCTGCTTATGGAGAGCTTTGGCTGTTTCTTTATTAGAAGAAGATTGGGTTTTGGCCTGTGCTAATTTTGGGTGGGTGTGTTGATTACCTTGTTCTAGACTGGTAAATTTGGAGTCTCATAAGTTATCTGAATCTTGGAGTATGGCTTTGGCATATTTGGTTCTAAAAGTCTCTTCTTGAGGAAGACTAGGATTGTCTCTTCCACTAAAGAGAGCATATCCGCCGGCAGCCGCTGCACTAGCTCCCCCTAATCCTAGAGCTGGAAGTAATAATTTACTCATCTAAGCGGGTTGTGGGGATGCTTGAGTAGCTTCTAAACAATATGATTTTGAGTTTATGAAGCGGGGATCAGTCTCCCCCATAAATATTTCTTTCTGGGATGTTTCACATCAATCCTTCAAGGATTGTCTGTGGGAATCGTCAAAAGTAGTGGTTCCTGAATCACTAGGTAATTTGCCTTTTAAATCTTTAAGAAGAGAATCGAGATTGTCATTATTTTGACTCTTTAGATTAGTTAGTCCCTGATCTCATTTGGTGCCGCTCCCCGTATGTCCTCCCGCAAGTCAAGTTCCTGTTATGCCATCCTTTATGGTCTTAGCACAGTAGGACTTGAAATCCTGTGCGTAGGGAGAATCTTTTAATTTAGATTCATATATTTCCTTGCAACCATCAATTAGCAATTGCTTTGCTTGCGATGGCTCAGCTCCTTTAGTTTCAGATTGCGCCTTCTTCTTCGCTTCCGCTAATTTCTGATGGACAGGATTTCCATTCCCCTTAAGAGCTTCAAGTTTGGAAGCTCATAAATCACTGTTATCTGACAAGATGGCTTGGGAGTATTTACTCTTGAATGTTTCTTCTACTTTGGGGGTGATGGACTTATTATCTCTTCCAAAAACCATATATCCTCCAGCGGCTGCAACGCTTGCTCCACCGATTCCTGCTAAGGGAAGTACTAATTTACTCATTATCTAGAAGGCAAAGAAGCCGCCTTCTCTTCAACGCAATAAAGCTTTGCATGTTTAAATTGGGTATCTGCATCCCCCATGAATACTGAGACTTTGACTTCTTTGCATCAGTTATTTAAAGTGGTTCTCTTGTTCGCATCCCAATTGGAACTTGTTCCGGCAGAGGGGGTGGGAGTTAGGCTGGTTTTCAAATTCTTAAGAGTATCGTTCAAAGCTCCATCTTGATTCTCGTCATGCTTGCTTAAATTGGTTAACTTAGTATTCCACTTTCCATCCACAGAACCCTCTTGATCAATCCAAGTTCCAACATCTTTCATCGCATCTGCCACTGTTTTAGAGCAATAGGATTTAAAGTCATTTAGGTAGCTGGATCCCTCTCATTCTGAATCGTATATTGCCTGACACCCTTCTTTATGCAAGGTCTTGGCTTCATCAGAATGGGAAGTATGCTTAGTCTTAGCTTCCTTTAGCTTTTCATGTGTGGGTTGTGCATTTCCGGAAAGACCGGAGAATTTAGTTTCTCATAATGCATCCTCTGATCCCAAAATGGCACTGGAATACTTCTGTCTGAATGTTTCCTTTTGCTGAGAGGTAGTTGGAGATGGGGTGTCTTGGAATAGGGAACTTTTTGATACCAAAACTCCTCCACCTACTGCGGTAGCTGTGCCCCCCGCCATAGCTAACGATTTATGAAGAGACATTATTGCGTTCTAGATCGATTGGGATCTTTCCGTACATCTCAGATACATAAGGATTCAACTGTTTCCTCATTAGTTAAGTGTATTAATGTAACTTCAGATTGTCACTTTAGATCCTCTAGGCAGAATCTCTGAGCCTCTTCCACAGAGCTAAAACTTCTGTCATTTACCTTGCTCTTATTCTTGGAATTATTAAGAGCCCCTTGGATATTCCCTCACTTCGTTTCATCTGTTAAATCGGGCATAAGATATTGTCCTTCGGTAACTACTCTATCCCCAGTTGCAGTACTCTTAAGCTTTTGAACAGTTATCTTCTCCCTAATTAAAGCTATTGCTTGTTCTCATTTAGTCTTGATAGGATCCTTTTGTTCTTTGACTGATTCCAATATATCTGTAGTTAAAGTCATTTCGGGCTGCTTCTCAGATTGGGGGGAAGTAACGAATCACATTCCTGCTCCAGACGCAGAGCCTAATGTTCCTAAAAGTATGGGCTTCTTAATGTTGGAGAAGCCCACTACTCTTCCGGTCTATGTTTGAAATGATTTCAAATGCATAAGTATTCTCTTGTTGGAAACCTTTCCTCCTGTAATTTGTCTAAATTAATAGTAGAATCAGTTCATTGCAATTCATCCAAACAATACTTCTTAACTTCTTCTACAGTCGTGATGCTTTGAGCTCCCGAGTCTTCTTTAAACTTTTTGAGAAGCTGATTTCATTCTTGATCATTCCCTAACTGCGGCAATCGATAATATCCTTTTTCAAAGTGATATCTACTCCCTTGCTTCTTGGCGTTTTCCGCAGTTAAATATTGATTATTAACGGTATCTATAACCCCTTCCCTCTTGCTCTTCTCTACGGGTACTGGAGCCAAAATGGGTTCCACTACATCGGGAGATGTGTCCTTTTGGGGCTCGTCCTGTTGTTCGTTTATTTCTGTAACTTCTTCTTTGGTTAAAGTGATTAGGTTCTGCGGCTCGGATTGCTCTCCCTTATTAAGAACTTGGCTTAATACTAAATAAACTCCTCCACACGAAACACCATAACATCCAGTTAGTGTAAGTAGTTTTCTATTGGGCTTTGCTAATGAAACTAAACTAGGCACCTAGGAATTCTCAACGCAGTAAAGTTTGGCATGAGTGAGTCTGGAGTCTTTATCTCCTATAAAAATCTCTCCCTTAACAGAATCACACCACTTCTTGAGCTCTCCCCGCTTATTGTTATCTAAGCCCGATTCGGAAGCTGCGTTTAACTTGCCTTTTAAGGCTTCGAGAGCCTCATCTAATGATCCATTTTGGCTTTCATCATGAGCCTTAAGGGAGTTAAGTTTGGCATCTCACTTGCTTGAATTAGTATTATCAGCAACAATCCAAGTTCCTGCCACTCCGTTGCCAATTAACTTAGCACAGTATTTTTGGAAGTCTTGTAGGTAGTTGGAGTCTTTAATCGGGAAGTTATATATCTCTTGACATCCTTCTTTCTGAAGTCGTTGGGCTTCAGGATCTGAATCGCTAGTTTTGAATTTAGTCTGAGCTTCTACTAATTTGGAATGTGCTGGTTTGCTTCCATCCTTAAGATCTTTGAATTTGGTCGTTCATAGGCTATCTTCGGCTGTAAGGATAGCGTGTGAATATTTATCTTGGAAGGTCTGTTCTTTTGGTGTCTCTTCGAATTTTTTAAAAAGAGTATACCCCCCTAAACCAGCAGCTCCCGCACCACCAAGACCCACCAAAGGCAGAGCTAATTTACTCACGATTAATTTTGAATAGGGGGAGTCAGTTAATTCGATTAAGACGGGTTTATGTGAAATTTTAAGCTACCTTTACCACGCTAACTCTCCTCGGGAGTGTATAGGGATTGGTGTATTTGTTTCATTTCCTCACATATAGCTTGATCTAATTTAATAAAGGAAGTTGGGTTACTTTTGCACACCTTACCTTCAATCATTATGCGCATCACTTCTTCATATAGATTCCATAGGCTTTGGTACTTATGTCTAGCTTCTTTCAGTAAGTGTTTGTATCCACAAGGTTCTTCTTGGAAAGGTGAGGAAGGATAGGATCCGTAACGTACCCTGATAAGTAGCTTTTTCATTTGCTTTATTTGATCTAAAAAGTGTCTAAGTCTCGGTCTACTTCCTTCGTGTTTGATAATCTCTAGCAAGCTATTCACAGTTCGTTAAAGTCTTAAGTTTTCCTTTGTTCGAGTTAAGTTCGTTCCTTTAAATGAAGTAGTATTCCAGTTGGTTTTGAAGCTGTGGATCTATATTTTTACTAGGAGAAGAATATTCTAACCTCCTTTGCTAATAAGTAGATATGCAAATATAGTAATTCCTAACCCGACTTAGACTCCTCCTCTTGCAATTGCTTTTCATATTCAATTTTCGATTTTCTTCTGCTTTCCTCGCCCAATCGAAGGTATTCTTGCGCTGATCAATATAACACGACTCCAACGCCCGTTGCGCCCAAAGAAAGATATGCCATTAATGCCTTGATAGTCACAGTGTTTTGAAAAAAGTGGCAGACATTATAATTCCCATTCCCACGAACATATTATGGACAAACTTACGTTAGCTTACGTGGCTACTGGAGCTGCGGCAGCAGGGGGTGCTGGTGTGGGAGGATATATTTACTCTACTAGAGGAACTACAACTCCCAAGGAACAAAAGAAGAAGTCAATATCTGAGGTCTTAAGGGAGTCTGGAAAGACTGTCTTGAGTACAGATGCTGAAGGCTCCAATGCTCAGGTTACGGAGTGGAATCAAAGAAAAGAAGCATACGCTAATGCCCTAGAGAATGAATTGATTGCAGAAATAGGGGAATCGGGTCAGGAGACACCAATTGCCAAATCTAATTCTGTGGATGTTGAAAAGATGAAGAAGTGATGTCGGAAGTATTTGGAGTCGGAGTTTTCTTCTACCGGTGATGTCATATATAAAAAGGTTCTAAAGTGGTGTACTAAAGAAGCTGCATAAACATGAGTAAGTCTCTCTGGATGCTGGGATCTTCAGCCGGAGTGGCGGGATGCGCTGGAACTGCTGGTTTAGTTTATTGAAGATCCACTTTGGGATCTAATGTGAGTCTTAAAGATAGATTTAATAAGGAAGTGAAAGGGAGGATACTTTTGGATGTAGAGGGAACTAAACATGATGCGGTTTGGGATGCATTGGTTGAAGAATATAAGGGTGATCATTCAGGAAGGCCGGAAGTGGATAAGGAAAAGTTGAAATCTCGTTGTAAGAGCGATGCTGATCTGACTGAGGAATCTAAGTTCAGTTCCTATGTGGAATGATGTTCTAGGAATACTTTACAAACTCAGTTTAATTCCAAAGGATCTGGAAAGACTTGGATTACTTCTACTGTAGAGAGTGATTGAGATACTAAGAAGAATGGTTATGCTGAGAATAATGATGGAAAGCTTCAGATTCCTCAGTCTGGATCATCAACTACTATCGCTAAAAATCAAGTAACTTCCAAGAATATAATGGATTGGTGTGCTACTAAGGTGGATACTCCCTTTATAAAGGAGTCCGATGAGGACTACAAAAGAGCTGAAGCTCTGTGTGTATCTTAAGCTGCAGCAGCTGCAGCAGCTGCCGGAGCAGAAGCTACTTGATTCGCTTTAGTACACCAGTCTAAAGCCTTGCTTAATATAGTTTTTCTATCTTTATTAATTGGAAGAGCGGTATTCGTAGAGCATCATTCTTTTACCTTAGTATAGCCTTCACCCTCTTGAGTACTACTTGTAATTCCTGACACTCCATAAGTAGACATTGCATCTTTGTGTGTTTTAAAGGATTGCTTTCAATCACTATCTTGATCTCCATTTTGAGAAACAGATATCCAAGATTTACCTGATAACGATCTATCCTTAATTCTTAGAACACATCATTTAGAAGCATTCTCAAAATCCTTATCCTCCGCGCTCTTTAAAAGAGAGGAGCACATCTTCTCTAAGGCTACACTCCCCTTGTCTTCATCGCTACTGTTTGATAAGGTCTCTTCAGTTCCCTTGTATTTATTAAGCTCATTAATAAATTCAGTATTCTCCTTTAAGTCCTTGAATATGGCTTTACGTTGCTCTGTGGAGCCGGCCAACTCATATTCTTCATTTCTTAATTTTTGCTCTACACTTAAGGGCTTTTCGGGTTCCGAAAAAGCTCCCATTTTGTAAGCTGTAAAAGCACCCCCGCCGGATACACCAGCAGCTCCTAGCAACCCTAGTGCAACTTTAGAAGCTTCCATTAAACGCACCAACTGGATACTTGTTTATATAGCTCATCGTTTTTATTCTTGATCTTCAAATTAGCTTTCTCCGCACACTTCTCCTTAAAGCCATCGTTAGACGTATCTTTATCCTTGTTTGTGGCTCAATCCCTTACAGATCAAATGTCATTAGAGGCAGCTGTCTTTCCATCTTGATTCTTATTCTTTGGCTCATCTTTATACTTCTTCCAAGCGGCATCCCACTTTCCAGATGCATCCGAAGAGCTCAATAAGGAGATATTAGATTTCTTTAGTCATTCAGAAACAGTGAAATTTCGAGAACATCATTTCTTGAAATTTTGAAACTCCAAGCTGTTAATGCCCTTTACCTTCTCCTTTCCTCTACTTAAACATTCATCTTTGAAGGATTTAGGGGCATCAACTACGTTGTAATCCGATAGCTTTCAAGCATTATTGCTTCCTTTATAGGACTTTCATGCTTCATTTCAATCTCCATCAGATGAACTACTAGTTAATTGAATTACTTCTTCGTCGGCTTCTATGAGGCTAGATATGGTTGAGAGTTGAGATAGATGCCAAGAATATCCCCCTGTGGCTGCAGTTCCTCCAACAGCCAAGGTAGAAACCGCTATTTTGGATGCTGGATTCATGATTAGACACGAGGTTTAGTACATCACTTCTCAACCCTTTTAAAAGTAGTATCTTCGGTAACTTTTTCAATCTCTATGTATGAATCTGCCTTGGTTTGACATGCCGTTTTATATTCGGTTGGAACGCCGGTTTCTTTGCTCTTGGTGGTTCAGGAAGAGACCCCCAACTCATCCTTATCTTCGTAACTAACTGAACTTCCGGACGGTTGCTTTTGGTGATGCTTTCTATACTCTTCCCAAGACTTACTTCACTCCCCAGAATCCCCATCTTTGTTCAATAAAACTTTGTTTCCGATGGAGCTTAGTAACTCGCTTACTTTCTTAGGTCTGGTACATCAAGATTTAACGTTTTGGTATTCCTTACCGTCCTTTCCCAGAACCTCTAATTTGGCTCTCTTTTCACATTCTGATTTGAATTCTTCGGGAGCACTGTCTTCCTTCTGTTTAGATGCTCAATCTTTGATGTTCCATAGATCTTCGGTTTTATAGTTACCGCTTCCACCTTCTTTGTGAGCATCTCTATATCTTTTTCATGCTTCTTGCCATTTGGCATCAGTAGTTTCCGATAGAAGCAATAACCCTTTTTCGGATTCGAGAAGATGAGAGATTGAAGTTGACTTGGGAGAGTCTTTAGAGGCAAAATATATTCCCCCTCCGACGGCTGCAGTTCCCAAGGAGCCAGCAAGTCCTAAAAGCTTTGCATCCATGTTTTTGTGGGGGGCAGGTATTCTAAATATTTTCCCAATTAGATTACGCAAAATGTATTAAGAACCGACAGTTAATTGGATTTGAAGGAAGGTAGTGGGCAAATCTTTTGTAGCATTAGGATCTGCAGGGGCAGCCGGTTGTGCGGGAGCTGCTGGTGCGGTTTATTGGAAATCTTCTAACTCTGAAGAGCCTAGTGTCAGTCTCGCAGAAAGGTTTCGCAAGGAGATAAAGGGAAAGGTTCTGCTAGACGTTTCTGGCTCTAGTCACGACGCAGTTTGAGAAGAGCTTGTTAAGGAATATAAACAGGCTTATCAGAATAAAGAAGGGTTGTTGGGTCTCTCTAAAGACGGTTTAGATAAAGAGAAGTTTAAGGATTACTGTAAAAGGGAATCTCAAGTTACAGAAGAGAAGAGATTTAGTGTGTATGTTGAGTGATGTTCTAGGAATACTTTAAGAACTCAATTTAATGATAAGGTAGCTAATAAAACTTGAATAGATTCCCAAGAAGAGAAAGATTGGTCTGATAAGAAGTCCAAGTATCCGCAAGATAATAGTGGGAAGCTTCAAATTCCGAATGGGGGAGAGTCAGGGACTGCGATAGAGCAATCTAAGGTAACTTGGCAGCAGATAAGAGATTGATGTTCTTCTAAAGTTGAGATTCCTTTTGTAAATGGGTCGGATGATGATTACAAGAGGGCTGAAGCTTTGTGCACTAAATAATGATTAATTACGTTGTTTCTTTGGGTCCTGTATTGGCGGGCGCTACTGCTGTTTCGGTTTATTTATTGTGACCATCGGGAGCTAGTGTTGCTAATCAGATTCAGTCTTCTATATCCGGAAAAGATTATCTCCAATTGGTAGAGAGTAGAGATAGTGGATATTGGACTAAATTTAAAGAACTATATAAGAATTTCAAAGGAGAGAAGTTGGATGGGGTTACGGAGGAGACTCTTCCGGATTGATGCGAGAAGAATTTAAGTATTAAAGCATCTGATAAGTCTGAGAAGGAATTAGAGTTTGCAAGGCAATGGTGTGTGGTGGATGTTAGGAGTGTTAAAGCTGCTGCTAAGGGATTAGGTAAAACTCCAGTTTCTGAGATTTCATCAGGAGAACAAACAACTGCTTGACAAACAGCTTGGGAGTACTACAAGAATAATAAGGGCAGTAAGAATCTAGATATTGTTGATGGTGATGTGAAAACTGAAGAAACGCAGGGCAAGGAGGCTGGAGGATCCAAACTTCAAGCCTGGTGCAATTCCAAGGAAAGTAAGCTTATGTATGAGTGGGGAGGAGAAGATCAGACTCATGAGAAGTATATGCTTTGGTGTGTTAAGCAGTAAAGAAGGTGCCTTCTAAGACTGCATTAGCATCTCTTTCTGCTTTGGGAGCCGGTACTGCTGCCACAGGAGGAGTCTTAGGTCATAGGTATTTCTCTAAGGATTCATTACTTTCTAAGCTTCAGAGGCAGTTGAAGGATTCTTCGCATAGGAAGATTCTCACTTCTAAGGATGATCCTATTTGAAATTCTTGGAAGGAGTTTTATGGAGCTGAGACTAAAGCTCCAATATCTGGAATTAATAAAGAGAATCTTTCCCAGTGATGCGAAGATAGTCTTGCCGGTAAGGATGAGTCCAAGCTTACTTTAGTTTCTAAGTGGTGTGTAGTTAATACTAGGTCTGTGAAAGAGGAATTGCAAGCTAATTCCATAACATTTTTGGAAGAAGAGAGTTCTGGTTGAGAGGGTGCTTGAGAGACGTATAATAAGGATAAGGCTAGTTTAGAGATAGAAGATGCGGCTTTTAAGGGAACTAATGCTACTCAGAAACAACAAGGAGGTTCCGCCCTTAAGAAGTGATGTGAGACTTATTTAAGTAAGAAGATGTATGAATTCTTTGAGGGAGGTAAGAGTTATGAGAAGGTGGCTAAATGGTGCTCTAAATCTGCAGGTTAGTTCTTCTCAGAACATCAATCTTTATAGTTTTCAAACTTACTTGTAAATTCATCATCGTAATTCTGCTTATCTCCGATTGCTTTGCATTTCTTCATAATAACCTTCCACCCTTCGTTATCTAAACTGCCCAAGTCAGAAATACGTTTGCTTTTATTCTCATCCTTCTTATGCTCCGTCACCATATTCTCCCATTTGGCCTTATCCGCATTCTGATCGTTATCTTGTGAAGATAAAGATTTGAATCCCAACTTATTTAGATGAGAGGAAAGGGAAATAGGGACTACGCATCATCTCTTTGCTTTTGGATAATCGGAATCTGTTTCTTGCTTAGATAAAGCAGCTTTACACAAGTCCTTTAGATCTCCTGATTTCCCAGAAAAAGCTTTAGTTGGATCTGTCTTGACCTTCTCGTATGCTTCCTTTATCTTTGTTCAATGTGCTTCATCGGACGGCTCAGTTCCCAATATAGAAAATTTTTCAGCTCTAAGTCTGTCCTCTATTGTCCCAGAGGAGATTGACTTCTCCGCCCCAGAAGAAGAATATAACTTATAAGCGCCTAACCCTCCCCCAATACCTCCTAATCCCGCCAAAGAAGCGACAGTTGCCTTAGACATTATTTAACTGCACATCATCTCTTAATAGCTTCAAATGTAGATGCATAATCTGGGTCGCTTACAGGCTTAGATAAAGCAGCTTTACAACCCTCTTTCAATTTATTGGATTCCTGTTCTTGATCTCCTATTGTAAGTCCGTGTATCTTTAACTTATTGTCAGCTTTTTTGTATTCGCTGAAGTTACTAGTCCAAGTGGATTCTTGATCTGTTTCGGATATTGGCTTGTATCCTTCCCTAGCTAACTTATCTTTAAATTCAGCCTCTCTAGTACATCAAGTAACGAAGTCTCTGTAGTCCTTATCTTCAATGTCTTTTACTTCCTTTCGTCTCTTTGCGAGGCACTTAGCCTCCAAGGAGGGAAGTCGAGTTTGTGTTTTTGTATGATCCCATCCCTCTAACCCTCATGAGTCTTTTATTTTGTTGGCGTTTAATTTAGTGTACTCCGTTCATATCTTTGATCACCTATCCCCCTCATTTGAATCGATCAAAACGATGGAAGGATTTTGGAATACCAATTCCTGTATGGGGGTTGTTTGTTCTTGATTTAAATGGGAAAGCCCTAAATAACCCGCCCCAGTAACTCCCGCAACACTTCCAGCCCCCAAGACCGCCTTTGAGAAAGTTGTCATCTCAGGAGTTAAACAACTTTCCCTATAAAGTTAGCAATACATCACCTTTTGGAAGATTCCAAGCTAGCATCAAAATCGTCATCATAATTCTTCTTGGAAGAGAGGGTATTGCACTTATCCCTAATCTTCTCTCACTTCTGATCGCTTAATGTGGATAGATCAGAAAACCTCTTTCCTGAATTCTCATCCTTTTCATATTCCGTCACTATCTTATTTCACGCTTCTTGACTGCCGTTGCCAGTTGTACTTAATGGATTCAACTTTAGATTAGATAGATGCTGGTTTATAGAGACAGGAACCACACATCACTTTTTGGCTTTTGAATAGGATGAGTCGTCTTCACTTTTCTTCAAAGCCCCTTCGCACAAAGTCTTTAAAGTCTCTTCCTTTATGTCTGTGCTGGTGACTTCAAATACCTTATTGGAATCTGACTTCTTATTGTTGTAAGCGTTTTTTAAATCTGTTCAATGGGACTGTTCAGACGGACTTAGAATTTTGAATCCTTCTGAAACCAATCGATCTTTGATGGAGACTATCTTGGTTTCAGAATCTTTAAAGTAGTAGATTCCAAATCCTCCCGCTCCAGCAGCCCCCAATCCAGCCAAAGAGGCCGCTGCAACCTTGGACACTACTATTGTGGGGGTAAGGATTTAAAGCCTTGTTCTGTGCACCACACTTTAGAGCTATCTAGTAGAGCGTCATAATTGTCATCTCAATGATCCTTCTTTAAAACCTCATCACATTTACCTCTTAAGGTATCCCCATTAGAACCTGTGATCCCAGTATTCTCTAGGTTATTTAGCTTCTTAAAACTAGTTCCGCCCTTCTTATATCCCTCTGATAATTGGGTTCACTTCGTAGTCTCTTTGCCTTCCCCCGTATCTAATGTTGCAAAATCCAAATCTTTAAGTCTCTCCAAAATACTTCTAGGAACTACGCAATACTTCCTAGCTTCGTTATAGTCATCCGTCTTTATATCCTCCTTCTTGAAGAGATCGTTACATAGATTCTTAAGTTGAGATTCGTTCCACTGCTTGCTATCTGTATGCTTAGTTTTGTACTTTTCTAAAGAGGTTGTTCAGTGGGTCTTATGATCTTTATTCTCCGCCTCTAAAGGAGCATACTTCTCTGAAATTAATTTGGCTCTCAGGCTCTTGTCATCTGATTTGGAATAAAAATGATATGCTCCAAATCCCCCAGCACTTGCGGCTCCCAAACCGAGTGCGGATGTAATGGCAAACTTAGACATTATCCATTCACTGAAGAAGGGCTATTAGAGCCATCCGATGCGCATCAAATTTTGGATGATTCGAAGAAGGAATCAAAGTCATCTTCATAATTCTTCTTCTCTCCCATAGATTTACACTTGGTTCTTAGAGATTTTCATTTCTCATCGCTCAAGGAATTGAGATCCTTGATTTTGTTGGAAGCAGCATCATATTTCTTGGCCAATTCCTCCCACTTATCCTTTTGCTCTTCTTTAGACTCATCGGTAGGTAAAGATGTAATTCCTCATAGCTTTAGATGGGAGGAGATGGTTGTTGGAACAACACACCATCTTTTTACTTTGGAATAAAGGGAGTCGTCAAATTCAGACTTACTTAAATTCTCTCTGCAAAGATCTTTCAAAACGCTTTCTTGTACTTCACTATTGGAAATCGCAAACACCTTGGAGGCATCGTCTTTCTTGGAGTTATATTGAGTCTTTATTTCACTCCATTGAGAAGCGTCAGACGTTAATATTTGAAATTTCTCTTTTTGCAGGCGAGATTGAATGGTCTCCTTTTCTGGCTTGGAGATACTCTTATTTTCTGAATCCTTATTTAATAGATAAACTCCTCCACCAATCCCTGCAGCTCCCCCAAGTCCCGCAATAGATGCGGCTGTAAATTTGGACATCTATTGTGCTGGAAGTTTCTTAAATCCTTCCTCAGTACATCAAGTCTTTGCATTTTCTAGCAAAGAATCGTATTTGCTGTCTCAATGCTCCTTTTCTAAAACGGTCTTACAACCGTTCTTTAAAGCATCACCATTTGCATCATCCACACTAGCCACAGAATCCAGCTGTCTATCGCCAGTTCCGTTCTTTTTATACTCGGCAGATAACTTCTTCCACTTCTCAGTAACCTCAGATTTAGTTCCTGAGGTATCTAAAGCTGTAAATTCAATATCCTTTAGTCTCTCTGAGATCTTTCTAGGAACTACGCAATACTTCTTGGCGACTTTGTAATCGGAAGTATCGATATCTTCCTTGTTGAATAGATCATTGCATAGGGCTTTCAATTTCTCCTCCGTATATTCGGTCTGATTCTTATATTCTTCCTTATACTTTCCTAAAGATGTCTGTCAGTGAGCTTGGTGTTGAGGGTCGCTTGAATTTAATGGTGTGTATTTATCCTTGACGAGCTTAGCTTGAATAGTCTCCTTTTCTATTTTGGTCTCTGATCCCTTATTGGCCAAGTAAATTCCACCACCTATGCCGGCAGCCCCCAACCCCGCCATTGTTGAAAGAAGAACTTTGGACATGCTCACTAATTATCCTTCTTCTTGGTACATCACTTCTGTATCCCCTCAAAAGTCTTGGAGTAGTCCGTATCGTCAATTTCTTTAGCTAGGGCAGTTGAACACCCTGTTTTTAATTTATTTAAATGGTCGGAATTTGTGTGGACGTCGGACGATGGAATATCCAATCCATGTATCTTTATTTGATTCCCAGTTGCTTTGTAGGAATCAAAGTTAGTAGTTCATAAAGAATCCCCATCAGCTAAAGGCTCGTAACCCATATCCATTAGCTTGTCTTTGAATTCAGCCTTCCTTGTGCATCAAGACACAAAGTCCTTATATCTCGGATCTTCCTCCCCACTAATGGTTGAGGATATCTCCGAAGAGCACTTACTCTCTAGAGAGGGAAGTCTATTGGTTGTATTGGAGTGATTTCATCCTTGTAGATTTCACGAATCTTTCTCTTTTCCACTATTGTGTGTTTTGTACTTATCTCAGATCTTGTTCCATCTATCATCCTCTCCAGACTTTATGAGAACTATGGTTTTGTTTTTAGTGACTAGATCTTTAATGGATAATTGCTTCTCTGTGGAGGGACTAAGAGCTCCAGATAGATAAACTCCGCCGGCAGATGCTGTAGAAACCCCAGCCAACCCCAAAGAGGTCTTTACAACGGCATTTGGCATTACTTAAAAAGGAATTGAACACCAAGTTATAGAAGAGGAGAGATTGGTGTCAAATTCGTCCTCATAGTTTTTCTTATCTCCCAGTCCTTTGCATTTGGTTCTTAAAGTTTGTCATTTCTGTCCAGTTCCTAAGTTATCCGTGCCTGATATCTTATTCGGAGCATTGTCATATGTAGAGGCAAGAGATTCTCATTGTTGCTTATCTGTATCTCCTGAATCGGCCGTTGATAATGCTTTACGCCCTAAGTTTCCTAGATGGCTAGACACCGTAACAGGAACAACACACCACCTTTTGGACTTCCCATAGGATTCATCTCCTTCATCCTTTTCCAAAAAGGATTGACAAAGAGACTTCAATTCTCCTTCTTCGATATCTTGGGTGTGCTCTCCGAATACCTTGGTAGAGTCCTGTTTTACCTTGTTGTATTCATTCTTCAACGTAGATCAGTGTTGTCTGTCAGAAGGGTCTAGAATCTTAAATCCCGCTTTTTCTAACTTAGATCTAACAGTTCTCTTTTCTGGCTTTGAGGCTTTGGAATTTTCATGTAATAAATAGGCACCTCCGCCAATACCTGTAGCACCACCAAGCCCCGCCAGCGAATAAAGAGTAGCTTTAGACATTACTCTTTATTCCCTTGTTGAACGCATCATCTCATTGAGGATTTGAGATTGGTATCGAATTCATCTTCGTAATTCTTTTTAGATATCAACTCCTTGCACTTATTTTTTAGAGAGGCTCAAGCGTTCTTATCTGCTACTTCAAGACCAGTTATTTTGTCATTGGAATTCTTGTATCCTCCAGCTAAAGCTTCTCACTTATCTTGATCAGTGTTGCCACTGTCTTGGGTGGATAGAGGGGTAAGCTTTAAATTCCTTAAGTGATTATCTACGGTTACTGGGACTATGCACCATCTCTTTACTTTGGAATATAAGTCCTCTTGTTCTCTACTTAAGTAGTCTTTGCAAAGATCCTTTAAATCATCTACGGTAACTTCCTTATCGCTTACTTTAAATACCTTATTCGCGATATTTTTGGATTCGTTGTATTTACCTTTTAATTCTTCCCAATGCTGTCTATCTTCCGGCTTATTGGTAAGTATTGTAAATTTCTCTGAAATTAACTTGGCTCTTAGACTCCTATCCTCTGAATCTTTGAAATAAAAGTTATAAACCCCAAATCCTCCAGCACTTGCGGCTCCAACTCCGGCTGTAGATGCAGCAGCTAATTTATTCATTACTGTTTCTCCTCGGGTGGTAGCTGATTAAATCCCTCTTCAGTACACCAACGCTTTGCGTTGTCTAAAAGAGAGTCGTAATCTGTTTCCCAGTGACCTTTACTAAATACTGTTTGACATTTACCCTTAAGAAGAGCTCCAGTAGAGGTATCGTCGTTAATGGTAGATTTATCTAGATCGCTTAGCTTCTTGTCGTTCTCTCCAGTCTTCTTGTATTCAGCAGATAACTTCTTTCATTTATCGGTTAAATTAGCTTCCGATCCCGTTTCACTTAATGGAGTTAATCCTAAATCCTTTAGTCTCTCTGAAACCGTTCTAGGAACTACGCAATACTTTCTGGCTTGCTCATAACCATCTTTATGAGTTTCGTCTTTGTTTAAAAGATCCCGACATAATTCCTTCATCTTGACTTCATCGTAAGAAGGTTGGCCAGAATTCTTCTCTTTGTATTTATTGGCGGATTCCTTCCAATAGTTCTGATGTTCAGACTCTTTCTCTCTTAATAATTGGTATCTCTCCTTCTTTAATAGACCTCCCACAGTAGGAGATTGAGATGAAAATGCTCCGAAGTGATAGGCTCCGGCAGCCGCAGTTCCTACAGCTCCAGTACCTCCCAAAAAGGAAAGAGCCAACTTTGATGAATCCATCCTATTTTTCTACACACCAGATCTTGGAAGATCCAAATGCGGAATCAAAGTCATCATCGTAGTTCTTTTTAACTTCTAGTTTCTTACACTCAGCTCGTAGAGTTTGTCACTTCTGATCGCTTAGAGTCGCAACGTTACTTATCTTGTTATTGGAAGATTCATAGGAATTAGCTAAAGCGGTTCACTTGTCCTGCTTATCGCTGTTGTCGGTATTTGTAGGTAGTGCTACTATATTTCAATTCTTTAAATATTCAGAAACGCTAACTGGAACAACGCACCATCTCTTGGCTTTGGAATAGGATGCGTCTCCTTCATCCTTCTCTAAAGCAGATTTACACAGTTCCTTAAGCTTGCCTTCTTCGATATCGGAAGTGTGGCTTTCAAATACTTTAGAAGTGGTGCTCTTAGCTTTATTGTACTCTTCCTTTAAGAGCTTCCAATGGTCAGCATCTCCCTCGGCATTAAGGATAGTGAACTTCTCACTTTGTAACTTGTGACCAACAGTTCCTTTTTTGTAAGTGGGAGTTTTGGAATTTGAGTTTAGTAGGTAAATTCCGCCACCGATTCCTGCGGCACCTCCTAATCCCGCAAGCGATGCGGCTGCTGCTTTAGACATTTAATTAATTAAAGGGATTCAAATCCTTGTAGAGTACATCATGTCTTGGAGTTATCTACAAGGGAGCCATATTGATCTGATCAATGATCTTTCTCTGATACCTCTTTACATTTATCTTTAAGGCTGGATCAATTGGCTCCATTGTCTGTGATGGTGCTAGCTTTTAGAGTATCTAACTCCTTAGATCCTGTCCCTTTGGTTTTGTATTTGGTGGCAAGGGCAGTTCACTGTGTTTGATGGGTATTATTAGAAGAGCCGTCAGCCGTGATATTTAATAATGTGAAGCCTAATTTTTCAAGCCTCTCGGATACCTTATTAGGAACTACGCAATATCTTCTTGCCTCCTCGTAGTTCTTATCGCTTTCCTCGTTCAGTAAATCGCTACAAATCTTCTTTAATTGGGATTCAGTCAGACTTTCGTTCCCTGAATGCTGCGCTTTATATTTGGTTAAAGAGGTGCCTCAATAGCTACTGTGTTCACTTTTAGAGTGCTCTAAGATGATCCATTTGTCCTTCTTTAGCTTCTCTTGAAGGGTGTTCTTATTAGCAGAAAAAGCTCCAGAATAATAGGCACCTAAAGCTCCGGCTCCAGATGCTCCAACAACTCCCGCCATCCCTGCACCCAACTTCATCAAGCTCATAAGCCACTTTAATTAAGTTCCAGTACATCTATCCTTTACCTTTGTAAATAACTTGGAAGCATCCTCTTCATGAGTGCCCTTTCCGATACTTTCGGTACATCACTTTTGCAAAGCAGTGCCCCCTTTAGTCTTATCGTCCTTACTTGTAAAGCTCTCTCCCTTGCTTTTGATTTCATCAAAGATACTTTCCTTTAACTTCTCGTATTTGTCTTCTCAACCGGAAGAAATTACACTCAAGTTCTTATCTTTTAACTTGTCGGATATTGTCAGAGGTTGAACAACACATCACTTTTTGATTTTTGAAAGAAGATCCGATTGATTGGCTACTCCCTCTTTTAGGTTAAGTGTCTTTTCACACCACCCATTCAGAATAGGAGCAGCTTCTACATTCTTAGAGGTTTTGGATATTTTGGGATTTATGGAGCTCAGGACTTGTACTAAGTCTTCATCACTATTCTTCAGATCCTCGAATATAGTTTCCCAATTCTTGGATCTAGAATCACTTATCAAAGATACGCCCTCAACCAAGTCTCTAAGAGTTCTATTCTGCTTAGATGTGTGAGAATATACTCCATATCCAATACCCGCAGATCCAACAGCCCCCATGGCGGGAAGGCCGAATTTTAATAGTGTAGAGCTCATCTAAGGTTCGGAACAATAGAGTTTCACTAACTTAAATCTAGCATCTTCGGTGGAGTTGAATATCTCCGCCCCAGCGGAGGTACATCAATTCTTTAAGTTCTCCCGTTTGGTATCGTCAAAGGTATTGTTGTTATCGTTGCTTATTGATGTCTTTATACCCTTTAAAGTATCATCTAATTCTCCGTTGCTCTCTGAATGGCTTTTAAGGCTAGTTAATCTTGCAGTTCACTTGCTTCCGCCTTTCTCTTCGGTAATTCACTTACTCCCTATTTCGTCCTTTAAATTCCTAGCACAGTAATCTTGGAAGTCCTTTTGGTAGTCGCTATTCTCAAAAGGAGAGTTGTATATGTCTTTGCAAGCTTCTTTATGTAAGGCCTTAGCGTTTTCGGAGTTGGAAGAATGCTGGGTAACTGCAGATTGTAGTTTTAAATGCTTTACTGTTTTTCCGTTTAGAGAAGTGAACTTAGAATTTCACAGGGATTCATCACCTGTAGGATTCAGGATGGCATTCTTATACTTGACTGCAAAAGTAATCTCTGCATCTCTGGGAATAAGCATGTAAGCGCCAAAGCCTGCAGCCCCTGCTCCACCAAGCCCAAGAGTGGGAAGTATTAATTTACTCATTGGCTTTGAATTCGGCGGAGCATCACTCCTTTATATTGTTCAATACATTCATATAACTAGCTTCTGTAATGGGCTTATTAAAAGCATCCAAACACCCTTTCTTAAGCTTGTCTAAATTTCCATTTGTGGAGTGATTATCTCCACTTTCTATGGTTATATTGGGTATCTTCTTATCGCTTGATGCTGCTTTGTACTTATCGAATCGTCCTTGTCAGAAGGTGTCGTTATTATTTTGACTAGCAAGAGAGAATCCCCGCTCCTTTAGAGCATCCTTTACAGCCTTATCTCTTGAGCAATAAAGAACAAACTGGGAATAGATGTCATCAGACTCTCCAGAAACCTTCTCCTTTAAAAGAGCAACACATCTGTCCTTAAGCTCTTTTGGAGCTTCTTGGGATTGCTTATTTCCGATATTCCAAGGATCTTTATCTTTGTAGGAATTTCATACCTTTTTCCATTCTTCAGATTCTCCTTGCGAATCCAAAAGAATCTTAGTTGTGGATTAGAGAAGAGATCTTGTATGGTTGCCCTTTGATCTTGACTTAATTTATGGGCAAGAGCTCCGGCTCCGGCAGCACTTCCAACACCACCAGCTAATGCAGCGGCCTTAAAGCCTGTATTCATGATGACCTAATTAGCAAGGCAATAAAGTTTAGAATGCTCAAATTGAGAGTCTCCCTCTCCTATGAATATCTCCGTTTGGGAAGCATCACATCAATCCTTCAACTTCTGTCTATGATCTTCTGTTCATGCCTCTCCCGTAACTCCAGATAGAGAAGCCTTAAGATCTTCTAATCCCTTGCTCAGAGTCTTATTCTTGTTAGAGTCATGTTCCTTTAGGTTCTTAAGTTTAGGATTCCAGTGAGTGGTGTCGCTCTCGTCCTGTGAGATCCAAGTCTTGGCTTTGTCCATGGCATCTTTTATATTTTTGGCGCAGTAAGTTTTGAAGTCCTCTAGATAAGGAGAGTCATTGAGTGGGGATGCATATATTTCCCTGCATCCCTGTTTATGTAAGTCCTTAGCCTCCTTCTCTTTGGCTTTCTTTAGGGTGGGATGTTTTAGGCTATTTGATTCTTTTAAAGCTTGAAATTTGGATTCTCATAAATCGCTGCTTTCTTCTAAGATGGCTTTTGAATATTTGCTGTTGAAAGTCTCTTCCTTTTGGACTTGGGGGTGATTATTTTCTTTAAGCAACATATATCCTCCGGCTGCTGCAGCGCTTGCACCACCTACTCCCATCATCGGAAGGACAAATTTACTCATGACTATGCAGGAACGACACTAGTTACACATCACAATTGGGTGCTCTTCATGGATGATTCATAGTCGTTATCTCAAGGACTTAGATCCAACAACTTCTTGCATTGCTCTTTCAATGTCTTTCAAGTATCTGCGTCCTTGGCTTCTTGCAATGTAAAGTTTGGAATCTTCTCTTTCTGATCCTTCCTGTATTCCGTTTCTAATTTCTCTCAGCTTGTCTTAGCGCTTTCATCGGCAGTGTTGATGGCAGTTAGTTGTAGCCCTGTAAGAAATTCCGATATCTTCTTAGGCTCTACACATCATCTCTTGGCTATCTCGTATTTGGCATCTTCTGCCTCTCCTTGTAAGTAATTAAAGCATTTTGCCTTTAAGGCCTCAACATCTATAGTTTCAGATGAGAATTTAATCTTTGTATTGGTAGATGTCTTCTTGTATTCATCGTGTATTTTGTTCCATTTACTATTGTCAAAATCGACGGAATATCCCGCCTTCTTAAGTCTGTCTTTTATGGTTGCTTTCGGAACAGGAGTACTTTGAAATAATGAGCTTTTGGATGCTAATACTCCTCCACCAACCGCAGTAGCTGTTCCTCCAGCTAAAGCCAGCGATTTGTAGAGTGTCATGAAAATTAGACCTTAATTCTGGTGCATCATGACTTTACCTGCTGGTAAAGCTTATCCTCGGATCCTTTGTCTATATCCTGTTTGGAATTATCTAGACATTTGGATTTAAAGCCATTCGAAAGAGTTTCCTTGTCCTTATCTTCCTTCCAAGAGCTTATCCCTCAATCATCTGTTTCCTTATAGCTAGAGCCATTACTAGCTTTTTGAGACTCCCTATATTTTCCCCAAGATGAAGTTCAATCTGAATCGGCTCCCGTCTCGGGAATAAGCTCTATCCCCTCTTCATCTCCCAATAGTTCTGCAATCTTCTTAGGACGAGTGCATCAGTCCTCCACTCTCTTGTAGTTGATATCTTCAGTACTTTCAATTTCTAAAGAGTGTCTGCTTGTACACGCATCTTGAAACTCCGGAAGAGCGTCATATGATCCTTGATTTTTACTGAAATCCGGAATTCCCCATTCATCCGATGTTTTATCTTGATGGGATAACTTGTATCGCCCTCAAGCTCTATTTCACTCCTCTCCGGTGGAGGATTTAGTTAACAGAACTTTGTTTTTGGACTGTTGGAATAGTTGGGATATTGAAGTAGTTAATGTTTTGGGTTCCTCATGAGAATCTCCTTCCGATTGGTACATATAAAGACCACCCACTCCCGCCACTGTTGCGGTCATTCCTGCTCCAACACCAGTAAGTACACGCTTATTCATGAACTACTGGGAACATCATTTTTGATATGTCTGGAATAGGATGTCTTCTGGGTGCTTGTACTGTTTATCCTTCTTATCTTTGCATCACTCTTTTAGGATTTCTACAGTAACCTGATTGTTCTCAAAATTGGCTCAGTTATTGCTGTCCTTTTTCTGTATCTTGAAGTTATTATCGGATTGCGAGTAAGAAGATTTATATGACTCTCATTTCTCCTTGTGGGGATTAGAGCCGTTGGCAGTTTCTGTATCTAACGCCGTTCTCCCTAAAGAAGATAATTGCTCTGTTAAAGTTCTAGGCTTGGAGCATCATGTTTCTACGAGGATTAAGTTCTTTTGTTCTTGATCTTTAAGCGGTCTATTTAATTCCTTTTCACATCAATCTCTAATATCCTCTGCCTTCGCATTGGTATGGGAAATATTGGGAATTAGTTCATCTTGTGAGGCGGAGGAATAGAAGCTTTTTATCTTTGTTCAGTCTTCATTGGATGAGGCTAGTTCTCTTTTTTGTTTGGATAAATATGCCTCGGTCTTGGCTTCAGGATTGCCTAAATGGTTAGCAATTTGTCAGCCAACTACCCCAGTTCCTCCTGCAGATAAAGTGGCTATTCCTGCTTTAGTTAAAAAGGAGCTATTCATTGGTTACAGTACACCATTTCTCTCCACGTTTGTAATCAGCATCTTGATCATTTATAAAAGGCTTCAAAGAGATCGTTTCGCAATGGGACATAATCTCATTAACTTTCACTTCACTGGGATTGATGTTTCCACTTGAAGATTTGGGTATTAGTAAATCTCCCCCATTGCCCTCAAGAGCTTTGTAAGTGTTCTCTGAAGTTGTTCATTTCGCTGGGTCTTTGGAGCTATTCCAAGATCTCTTGGAATGGGATAACTTGGTCATGAGATTCTCTCTTGTGCAGTAATTCTTATACTGCTCAAACTCTGCTGTACTGCCGGAGGTAGAGTTCCTGTTAGATTGGCAGTATTCTTTTAGATTCTTTTAGATTCTTTTAGATTCTTTTGAACTTCCCCATCACGAGGTATCCCTTTAATATTGCCATCCTTTTTATATTCTTCAATCACTACCTTTCACACAGCCTCATGAGAATCGGCGGAGGTTCCCAAGATGACTCTCTCCTTCGTATCGATTCTTTCTACGAAGGGTAGAGAAGGTTTATCTTTGAGTAGGTGATAAGCTCCTAATCCTCCAACGCCAGCAGCCCCCACTCCCACCGCCGAGAATATTGCCGCTTTGCTCATGACTCCTATTGGCTCACACAGTAAAGCTTGGCATTAGCAAAAGTTATATCTTCCTCCCCCATGAATATCTCTCCTCCAATTCCATTGCATCAGTCCCTTAAAGAATTCCTCTTAGCTTCATCCCAAGAATCGGTGGTTGTTAGCTTATCTTTTATGTCTTTAAGACCCTTATTAAGAATGCCCTTTTTATCTTCTTCATGGCCTTTCAAATCCGTTAACTTCTGATCTCATTTTCCGGACGTCTTGGTATCTTCTTGAACAATTCAAGAATTTGGTTGAGTAAACATATCTTTCACGTTTTTGGAGCAATAAGTCTTAAAGTCTTTGAGATGGGAAGAGTCTTCTCATGGGGAATCATATATTTCCTTGCATCCTTGTTGGTGAAGAGCTTTAGCTTCATTAATATGGGTAGTGTGCTTAGATTTGGCATCAACGAGCTTCCTGTGGGTGGGCTGATGAGAGCTTTTGAAAATTTCAAATTTAGTATTTCATAAGCCATCATTATTCTCCAAGATTGCCTTTAAGTACTTGCTCCTAAGGGTCTCTTTTGGTTGAAGATCTCCATTCTTTCGGGAGATCATATAGCCCCCAACACCGGCAGCACCCGCCCCAGTTATCCCAGCTACTGTCGCTAAAGTCTTACTCATTCTCCTTTACACATCATTTAAAGAACTTCTTGTATTCAGAATCATTCTCATTTGAAAAGGGGGAAGACGCTTTTCTTCCGCATCAGTTTTTGAGATCTTCGATGCTTATTGTTGGGCTCTTAGGGATATTGTTTTCCTTAGAATTCTCTACTTTCGTAATTAAATCCTTCTCTTCCGCTTGTCCATACGCAGATTGCTTAGTGGTTCATTCTGAATTGTGGGTGTTGTCGGAAATGGATAAGACGATTTTATTCTTCCCCTTTAAGTATTCAACAAAGGAAGTAGGCTTCTTCGCCTCCTCTTTCTTGGAATCTTGTTTATTTGAGGATTTTATGGCGTAAACACCTGCAGCAGTCGCGCTACTCCCTCCAGCTAAAGTTAATCCAGTTATTAAGTATTTATTTGCCATTAATTAGATAACGCCCTTATTGAGGCTTTAAGCATCACTTCTTGGACGCAATGTAATCTCCATCGTCGTTAGAGATATATTCCTTCTCTATTTTCTGTCTGCAAGCGTCACGCAAGGACTCTTCCTTAACTTTGTTGGCTTCTCCGGCCGCTTCAGGTAATTTTCAACCATCTATTAGATCCTTTTTAATATCGTTAGAGTGTGTTGTGATTTTGGAGCTTCAGGCAGTATCGATAGGTGATCCCGAAAGAGGAATTAATTCTTGACTTTCCTTAGATAAAGCTTCTCTTATATTAGGTTTTAAACATCACTTCTCTACCCTCAAGAGGACAGAAGACTTCTCTTCTGAGTAGGATTCCTTCAAGGTGGTAGAGCATCATTCCTTTAATTCCTCTTCGGTGATGTTGGATTTCTCAGATCCTTTAAAGACTATTTTGAAATTATTAGGACTCTTGAGATACAGTTCTTTCTTAAGAGTTCATTGGTGTTCATTTCCATCTATTGGAGATTTGTTTCTGGATCTCAGTTCATCTAAGATGGTTTTCTTGTTTTCTGGAAATAAGTGGGGATACATTAAATAACCTCCCCCAGCCATACCGCTCACCCCCGTCGCGGCGGCAACCGCCTTTCAAGCCGTCATATTCTTAGACAGCTAGGCAATAGCTAATTAGATTCTGATAGTGTGTATCGTGAGATCCCAAAAAGGATCTCTTGGAATTTTGTCCACACCACTCTTTAGTCTTTTCTCCCGCTTTATTGGAATCTGCCCCGTTCAGTATGGAAGTCTTTAAATGCTCCGGCATGCTGTCATATTTGCTCTTTAAATTAGTGTCGTTTGTGGAAATGGCCTTGTTCTCTGACTTTAATTTTTCAGATATGGTGGTGTATATTACGCATCATTTGGATGCCTTAGAGTATGTGGATTCATAATGCTTATCGTTTACTTTCACTTTTAGAGACGACAGGCATCATTCTTCTATGTCCTTGGAAGTAATTTCTTCCTCCCTTATTTTGGTATCGGAAGTTGCTTCTACTTTATAGGTCTCTAATACTTTAGTCCAAGCATCGGATAACGCCGTTCCACTTAGATCTGAAGTTAACTTGAAGTTATTTTTGATAAGAACCTCTTTTACGTTAGAGGGCTGCATCATTGTGTAAGCGCCATACCCAAGAACTCCCGTCCCTCCAACGCCAGCTAAACTACCTAAGGCAATCGTTTTCGACATGATTCATTAGGAGTCTTTGGATGAACATCATTCCCTTATATTTTCCAATACGTCCATATAACTTGCATCAGTAACCGGTTTATTGAAGGCGTCTGTGCAACCGCTTTTAAGCTTGTCTAGGTTATTGGATTCATTATGCTTCTCATCTTTTCCTATATTAATATTGGGAATCTTCTTATTCTCATCGGCAGCCTTGTATTTATCAAATTGTCCTTGTCAGAAGCTCTCGTTGCCCTCTTTTCTGGCTAAGGAATATCCCTTACCCTTAAGAATATCTTTTACAGCTTTATCCCTTGAGCAATAAAGTACAAATTGAGAATATGTATCACTATCTTCCCCAGATACTTTCTCGTTTAAAAGAGAAGAGCACTTGTCTTTAAACTCTTGGGTAGTCTCCTCAGAATTAGTGTTTTTTAAATTTCATGGATTCTTAGTCTTGTAAGAGTTTCACGCCTTCTTTCATTCTTCAGACTCGCTATCTAAAGAAAGAAGAATCTTTGTTTGTGATTTGGAAAATAGACCCCTTATAGTTGACCCTTCATCTTTACTTAACTCATGAACAAGAATACCTCCCCCAGCGATTCCGCCAACACCTCCAGCCAACGAAGCTACTTTAAAAGCAGTATTCATGGTTATTGGAGAGTTCTAATTTGAAAAACAATATAGACCTACGTGTACAAATCTGAAATTAGTATCTCCCTCAAATATCTCTTTCTGAGAAGCATCACATCAATCCTTCAACACCTTCCTCTTATCTTTGTCTCAAGAGGTAGACTCTCCAGTTAAGGAGTTTTTTAAATCTCCCAGAGTCTTGTCTAACGGCGAATTATTAGTTTTACTGTGATCCTTTAATTTGGTTAATTGTGCATTTCACGGACTGCCATTATCTTCTCCTCCCGAAATCCACGTTTTTGAGTTTCCTACTTGATCCTTTATGTTTCTGGCACAGTAAGTCTTAAAGTCTTCTAAATAGGAGATTTCTTTAAGGTTAGAAGCATAGATTTCTAGACATCCCTTCTTATGTAGATTTTTAGCCTCTTCCCCTTCTTTGGAGGCTTTAGATTTGGCCTCTTTTAAAACGGAATGAATTGGTTCTGATCCCCCCTTTAGTGCTTCAAATTTGGTATTTCACAAAGCACTCCCTTCTTCCAGAATAGCTTTTGCATATCGACTCTTGAAGGTCACTTCTTGTTGTGTTTGAATAGGTTGCATCCTTTCCCCTTTAAGAAACATGTATCCCCCCATGGAAGCAGCTCCCAGTCCTCCCACACCAAAAAACGGAAGAGCCGATTTACTCATTATTGAGTGGGTACGACGTTATCCACGCACCACAACTTGGTGTCTTTCATAGCTACTTCATAATCATTTTCTCATGGCTTCAGATTTAGAAATGTACCACACTTGTCCTTCAATGCTTTTCAAGAATTATCATCCTTTTGAGCTTGTAATTCCAGACCCACAATCTTCTCCTTTTGATTCTTTCTGTATTCTTCCTCTAATTTAACCCACTTATCTTTGGCACTTTCATCATTGGTGACAAGAGAAGTGAGTCCGGAGGAGGAAAGAAAATCGGAGATCTTCCTAGGCTCTACACATCATCTCTTGGCGATGTCATATCTGGAATTATCATCTTCTCCATCTAAGTACTCAGAGCACCTAGCTTTTAAAGTAGATACATTTAAGTTCTCTGTTGAAAACTTGATATTCGCTGCGCGGTCGGATTTGTTGTGTTCTTGAAGTATGGTATTTCAGTTCTCTTCGCTAATATTCAAAGAGTAGCCAGAACGTTGAAGTCTATCTCGTATTGTAGTTTTGGGGATGGTCGGCTTATCTTCAAATATGGAGCTTTTGGATAGTAATACCCCTCCACCCACTGCTGTTCCTATCCCCCCAACACCAGCTAATGCTTTGTAAGGATTCATTTAACCCCTCTGTAATGGCGATTTCTTTCTAGTGCATCAATTCTTAACTTGCTTGTAGAGATCATCTTCCTTTCCATTGACGATGTCCTTTTTCGATTGCTCTAAGCATTTAGATTTGAAATTAGTAGAAAGAGTATCGTTAGCTTTATCTTGACTTCAATTGGTTACGGTTCACGTGTCTGTTTCCTTGTAATTCGTCCCTGAAGATTCCTTGTGCGCCTCTCTGTATGTATTTCAAGAAGTCTTTCAATCTTGATCAGCTTGGTTCTCGGGAATAAGCTCTATCCCTTCTTCATCGCTTAATAACTCCGCAATCTTTTTGGCTCTAGTACACCAGTCCTTAACCTGCTGATAACTTCTGTCCTCAATCCCTTTTACCTTTATGGAGTACCTACTTATGCAGGCGTCTTTAAATTCTTGAAATGCATTATCTTCTGCAGACTTACTTGAGAACCCAGAGATTTTCCACTCATCAGAATCTTTACCTTTGTTGGCATCCCTATATCCTACTCAGGCACTATTTCACTCTTCAGAAGTTGAGGAATTAGTTAATAGAACCTTATTCTGGGATGTTTTGAAAAGATCTGATATGGAAGTGGTTAACTCCATGTGATTCCCATGAGAATCATGGAATTTATAAATACAATATCCTCCAGTTCCAACACATCCCGCAGACAAGGCAGCTATTCCTGCTTTTGCAAGGGCAGGATTACCCATTGTTAGCTACAGTACATCACTTCTCTCCTCTCTTGTAATCTCCGTCAGCTTCATTTACAAAAGGCTTGGAAGATATTGTTTCACAGTGACTCATGATGTCCTGCTTTGTTACGCTGGCTTTAGCTATGGTTCCACTATCTTTAGGAATTAGTAAAGTACCTTCTGTATTCTCAGATCCTTTGTAAGAGGTCTCTGCAGCCGACCATTGATTCTCATCTTTAGAAGTATTTCAAGATTTGGCGGATGTAGATAGCTTGGTTATGAGATTTTCTCGAGTACAGTAATCTTGGTACTTTCGAAATTCTTCGAAACTACTAGAGGTAGAGGATTTACTATTCTGACAATATAGCTTTAACTTCTCCTGAGCATTTGAGCCCTTGGGTACTTCTTTAATATCTCCCTTCTTTTCATATTCCTTAACGACTTCTGCCCACACAGAATCATGAGAAGTGGTGGAGGTATCTAGGATTACTCGTTTCTCAGTATTTACCCTTTGGGAAAATGGGATAGAAGGATTCTCTTTTGTAAGGGTATAAATTCCTCATCCACCAGCTCCTGCCGCTCCTAATCCCGCTAAAGAAGCGGCTGCAGTCTTACTCATAAAAGTGGGCACCCATTAATGAACCTATTTGGATGATAGTGAGTTTTTAATCGGATTGGGATTTAGAAGTATCTTTGCGGGGATCTCAGATACAGAAGGATTCAGATATATCTTCGTGGGTTAAATTCCTAAGAGTAATCTCCTTATGGGTTCAGTCTATATCTTCCAAGCAGTACTTTTGCGCGTCTTCAACTGAGTTAAAGACTTTGTTTCCCACTTTGCTTTTATGCTTGTTGAGGCTACTTTGGATGTGACCTCATCTCGTATTATCTTCTAGTTCGGGCACTACAAATTGCCCTTCATTCACAACATGATCTTGAGTGGCAGTACTCTTCAATTTCTCCACAGATATCTTTGTTCTGATCAAAGCTATCGTGGCTTCTCTCTTCTCTGTTGTGGGGTCTTTGGGATGGGCAAGTTCTTTTAATTCTTCAATATTTGTAAGAACACTATCACTTTTGGAATCGGGAGTTGTGGCATATCAAATTCCCGCTCCGGATAAAGAGCCAAGAGAACCTACTAGTAGTGGTTTCTTTATTTTGGAGAGACCGATATTTATTGATCGTTATCTGGTTTCGAATGTCTAAAGTAGTTTCAAATACATAGATATTCGGGAGACGGAACTGTCGATTTGGAAAACTCATCCAACTTTACTGTAGTTTCAGTTCATTTTATTTCATCGAGACAGTAAGCTTTAACTGCCTCATCATTCACAAGGGTCTTAACTTTGTCGTTCCCCTTGTGTTCTCCCTCTTGAAATTGCTTTAGAACTTCCTTCCACTTCGCCTCCTCATTAAGTTGGGGAAGTCTGAAATAATCAGATCCATTAAAGTAAAACTGTCCTCCGTGTTTCTTTCGATTATCTTCGGTTAAGTATTCGGTATTAACAGTATTGATAACCTGTTCTCTAGCGCTTTCTACTTTTGGAATTGGTTCAGGAACAACATCTTGAATGGGCTCTGCCGGAGTACCCTTAGGCTCATCATTTTTAACTTCTTCTGATTCAAATTTAACTGGAGTAACTAAGCTATTCTCTTCCGCTATCTCCCCTTTATTAAGAACGTTACTTAATACTAAATAGACTCCTCCACAAGGAACTCCGTAACATCCGGTTAGAAGTAAGGCTTTTTGCTTTTGAAATGCCATTAACCTTCAACACAATAAATCCCAACATGAATGAATCTAGGATCCTGTTCTCCTAAGAATATTGACTTCTGAGAGGCATCACATCAATCCTTCAGGTTTTTCCTATGTTCGTTAGTTCATGCTTTTGTGGAGATCTTGGATAATGTGGTTTTTAGAGCATTTAATTTCTCATCTAATGCCCCATTCTGAGATGCATGTGTACTTAAAGAGGTTAATTTATTATCTCATTTGCCACTTTGTGTGTTCTCATCAGAAATCCAAGTTTTGGGAGTAGTTATTGCATCTTTTAAATTCTTAGAACAATATGATTGGAAGTCGCTTAGATAGGCAGTTCCGCCTAACTTGGAGTCATATATTTCTTTGCAACCACGTTTATGAAGATCCTTAGCTTCTTCTTCAGAACTCTCGGCTTTGCTCTTTGCTTGAACTAATGTTGAATGTGCAGGTTGTTCTCCATCTTTAAGAGTCTTAAATTTGTCGTCCCATAGATTACTATCTCCTTTTAGGATGGCATTAGGATATTGACTTCTAAAGGTCTTTTCTGGACTTGGAGCGGAGCTAAAGTTATCTTTAAAAAGAATATATCCTCCGACAGCCGCCGTACCAACTCCTCCCGCCCCCAATACAGGCAACAATAACTTACCCACCCTTTAGTAAAGATGAAGGCTTTATTCTTAGCCTTCTAAGCAATAAGATTTGGAATTCAGAACTCTGGAATCTGTTTCTCCCATAAATATCTCCTTTTGTGAAGCGTCACATTTCTTTTTGTATCATCTCAATTAGTAGAAGAGGCGCCTCCAGATAGTTGTCCTTTTAATTCTTTAAGCTTGCTATCTAAAACCTTCCCGGATTCCTCGTTGTGATCCTTTAAGCTAGTTAACTTCTGATTTCATTTATTAGTGTTGCTTCCGGTTACGGTATGCGATTCAGTAATTCAAGTACCTTGAATCCCATCCTTTATTGTTCTGGAGCAATAGGACTTGAAATCATTCTCGTGAAGAGATCCAGATAATTTGGAATCATAAATCTCTCTACACCCCTCTATTAGTAATGACTTAGCTTGTTGCTCTGCATCAGCGGCTTTTGCTTTTGCGTCGATTAGCTTCTGATGAACGGGACTTCCTTCTCCCTTAAGAGTGGTAAGTTTTGTTGCTCATAAGCCATCATTGTCTTGCAAGATGGCATGAGAGTATCTGCTTCTGAAGCTTTCTTCCTCGGGAGCCTTGTCCCCCTTTCCGAAGATCATATATCCTCCGGCTGCACCACCAAGCCCCATTAAAGGAAGAGCAAACTTACTCACGGTTGGAATACCCTAAGCTGATGTTTTATTCTCTACGCAATACAGCTTAGAATGCTTAACTTGACTATCCTCGTCTCCCATGAAGATTGATGACTTAGCTGCGTCACATCAATCCGTTAATTCCTTACGTTTATCGTTATCTCAATTGGGACTAGAACTAGGAGCCGCTGTTAATTTAGCTTTTAGAGCTTTTAACTTATCATCAAGAACTCCATCTTTGGCATCCGCGTGATCTTTCAAAGAGGTTAGCTTTGGATTTCATTTGTCTCCCTGAGTATTATTCTGTTCAATTCATGTCCCTGTAATTCCGTCTTTTATGGTTTTAGAGCAATAATTCTTAAAGTCTTCCAGATAGGGGGAGTCTTCTATTTCCGAATCATATATTGCCTTGCATCCTTGCTTATGTAGAGCTTTGGCATCATCTGCCTGCGAGGAAGATTTAGATTTGGCTTCTGTTAGCTTAGGGTGAGTGGGTTGTTTTCCATTTGAGAATGTGGAAAATCTGGTGTCTCACAAAGAATCCTCTTCAGAGAAAAGGGCAAATTTGTACTTCTGTTTGAAGGTTTCTTTTTGTTTCGTTGTAACTGGAGTGGGAGCATCTTGGAATAAAGAGCTTTTAGATACCAAAACTCCCCCTCCAACTGCGGTAGCTGTTCCTCCCGCAAGGCCTAACGCTTTATGTAGGGACATAGGGGTAAGAAACTATTAAAAACAAATTCAAGCTAAACTTATTTTGAAGGCCTGTATGAACCACCAATCTTCAAGTCTTTTATTGAAAGGCATTGTTGGGACGGTATTAACCTCCTCTATCCTAGGGGGAATGACTGGTTTATACCGCCTTTCCTTTCCTACAAAGATAGATCAGCTTGTAAAGCGTCACACCACTAATGTTCTTCTTAGTGATGATTCTTCTGATTCTTGGAATGGGCCTTGGAAGAGATTTAAAGAGTATGGTCCAAAGTCTGATTACTGGAAGATCTCCGAACCATATTCCGAAACTCCCCCAGAAGACTTTAAGAAGAAGTGTAAAGAGAATAGTCAGAAGACGGCTTCAGGTATTTGATCAAGCTTATTCTATGAAGTAGTTTACTTTTGTACGGTATCTTAAGTTGGTTGAGTTATTTGGTATTTAAAGAGATCTCAAACGCATAAGTATTCTGGGGAAGAGAAGGAGTATCCTTGAAGTGAGTCCAAGTTTATGGTGGATTCAGTTCATGACACTTCGTCTAGACAGTACTTCTTAACTTCCTCGATGTTGGTAATGCCTTTCACTCTTGGATCGTTTTTAAACTTACTTGTTTGAAATTCCTGCAGTACCTGTCCCCATTTCTCATCGCTCTCTAATTCAGGAAGTCGATAATTCTCCTCTTTGAATTGGTGGTTACTCCCTTGCTTAGTGTTATTTTCTGCAGTTAAATATTTGGTATTAACGGTGTTTATAACGCCCGCTCTTTTGACTTTTGTTGCTTGTTGTTCATCTATCTCACTTTGAACTTCATTTAGGGAAGTGGTTAGGTTTGTAGATTTCTCGTTCTCCGTTTTATTTAAAAAATCACTAAGTATAAAATAAGCTCCTCCACAAGGAATTCCCCCACATCCAGCTAGGATAAGTATCTTTTGTTTTTGCTTAAATAGGGAAACTAAGCTTGACACTTAGGCTCCTGCGCAGTAAAGTTTGGAATTTGCAAATTTGATGTCTGCATCTCCCATAAAAATCTCACTCTTAACCCCATCACATCATTGTTTTAACTCCCCCCTCTTACCTTCATCCCAAGTGGATTGAGAACCAGAAGTCAACTTCTCCCTTAAAGATTTAAGAACATCATCTAAGGCTCCTTGATTAGCCTCGTTGTGATTCTTGAGCTTATTTAGCTTGGGATCTCATTTTGACGAATCCTTCTTATCTACGGTAATTCAGGCTTCAGTAACTCCGTCTCCTACGTTCTTAGAACAATACTTTTTGAAATCTTGAAAGTAGATGGATTCCTCTACTTTGGAATCGTATATTTCCTTGCATCCATCTTTATGCAGAGACTGAGCATCTGAATCATCCGACTTGACAGTAAATTTAGTTTTAGCTTGCTGTAGTTTTGGATGCTTGGGTTGACCACCATCTTTGAGGATGGTGAATTTAGATGTCCATAAGCTACTTTCATTATTCAAGATAGCTTGAGAGTATTTGTCTCTAAAGGTAGCCTCTTGTTTGGTAGTGTTGCCTTCCTCCTTGTCCTTAAGAAGCATATAACTTCCCAAACCAGCAGCTCCCGCCCCTCCAAGCCCTGCCAACGGCAAAAGTAATTTATTCATTAATTCCTAACTCCCTAGTGTCATGGACAATGTAAAATTTGAATTCAACTTGTTTCGTATTTAGGTCGCGATCATGAATGTTTTTAGAGCCTTATTGGGGGTAGGTGCGCTTGGAGCTACTGCTGCAGGAGTTTTCTTTGGATTAGGGGTTAAAGAAAAGGATGATAAGTATTCCATTCAGATGACCAAGTATAGAAATGTTGCCACTAAGACCAGATCGTCTATTTCTTCTAATAACGCAATAAACAACATACAATTGGTTGTAATGGATCCCGAAAGTGAAAAGTGAGATACGTGGTGAAAAGGTTTAACTACTTATAAGAGGGAGCACGTAAGCAAGATAGTTCCTAGTGATGTGGTAGATGGGAATTGAACTAAGTTCAGGGATTGGTGCTTTGGGAAAATGGAAGAGAGGCAGGATGATTTAAAGAGCGTGGATATCTTTACCTACTTTAGCGATACGTCTACCGGTACTGATGAAAAACTTCTTTGACCTCTTTGTGTTCCTACAGCTTACGAAATAAAGTAATTCAGATTTAAGACTTATCCTTCGTACATCACTTTTCTACCTTCTGAAAGTTAGGATCCTCAGTTATCTTAGTTTCATCAATGTGAAGTTCAGACTTGGTTTGACATGCAGTTTTGTATTCGGTAGGGGCATTATCTTGAGTGGTTTTGTTGGAAAAGCTACTTACCCCTAATTCGTCATCACTCTTGTAAGTTACTTGACTTCCAGAGGCGGGCTTATTCTCATGATGTTTTTTGTATTTAGTTCATGAATCATTTCATTCCTTGTCATCCCCAGTTTGACTTAATAAGACCTTCTTTCCTTCAGAATTTAATAGCTCAACAACTTTCTTAGGTCTAGTACATCAATTTCTAACATCCTTGTATTCCTGTCTTTCGACGCTAGATACCTTCTCAGAAGCTCTCTTTTCACACTCTTCTTTAAATTCATCAGGGGCATCTTGAAGTGACTGTTTGGCACTTCAATCTTTAATCCCCCATTTGTTGCCGCTGGAATCCTTGTATTTCTTCCAAGCATCATTTCACGTGGAATCAGAACGATCTTTAATTAGAAGTACTCCTCTTTCTGATGCTAGAAGACTGGAGATGCTCTGCTTAGATGCTTGTACAGATCAATATATACCTCCGCCAGCGGCAGCAGTTCCTAATGCTCCGGTAAGTCCTAAAAGCTTTGGATCCATGTTTTTAAGGGGAAGGGTATTTTAAAGATTTTCAGACCCTGTCTATCCTAATGATTAAAAGACACGCCGTATTATGAACAAGTTAACGTTGGCTTATTCTGCTGCAGGAGTTACAGCGGCAAGTGGAGCGGGAGTTGGAGGATATATGTATGCAACTAGAGAAGTTAATTCCAAAGAGCCAAAGAAACAACTGATATCTGAATTCTTAGTCTCCGCAGGAAAGACAGTCTTAAGTACTGAGGAGGGAGGAACTAATAAGGATGCAGGCGAATGAACAAAAAGGCAAACGGCTTATGGGAGTGCTGCACAGGAGGATTTAATTACAGATTTAGATAATTCCAATCCAGAGACAACTATTGCGAAATCTAGTACTGTTGATCTTGTGAAGATGAGAAAGTGATGTAAGAAGAACTTATCTGCGGAGTTTTCCTCCACCGAGGATGCCCTTTATAAGAAGGTTTTAAAGTGGTGTACTAAGGAAGCCCAGTAGTATGAACGTTCTTAGGATCTTACTAGGGCTTGGTGCGGCAGGGGCTACTGCTGCAGGAATTTTCTTTGGATTGGGAGTGAAAGAGAAGGAGGATAAGTATTCTATTCAAATGGCCAGATACAGGAATGTTGCTACTCAAGTTAAGTCGCTAATTGATTCCAATCAAGCAATAAGAGGTACGGATTTAGTTGTAATGGATCCCGAAAGTGAGAAGTGAGAAGTGAGATAACTATTGGAAGGGTTTGTCCACATATAAGAAGGACTACATAGTGAAATGAATCCCTAGTGATGTAGTAGGGGGAGATTGGACTAAGTTTCGAGATTGATGTTTTGAGAAAATGGAAGCGAGACAGACTGATTTAAAAGATGAGAATATCTCTACTTATTTCAATGAAACATCTAGCGGTAATGATGAGAAAGTTCTTTGACCTTGGTGTGTACCGACATCCGGAGAGGTAAAGTAATCTTAAGAGTTTTTAGTACATCAAATGGAGGCCTTTTCTAGTAAAGTCTTTCTGGATTTGTTAATTGGGAGAATGGCATTCTTGGAACATCATTCTTTTACTTTAGTGTATCCATTATCTGCTTGCATACCGGTTTGAATTCCTTCTACCCCATAAGCAACCATCGCGTTCTGATTGGCGGTGAAGGATGCTTTTCAATCAGAAGAATGATCCTCACTTCCAGAAAGAGGTATCCAAGATTTATTACTTAATACTCTATCTTGAATTCTTAGAACGCATCACTCGGAGGCATTTTTAAAGTCTTGCTCTTCCTTGCTTCCCAGAAGAGCATCACACATCTTTTTTAAGGCTGGACCGCCCTTAGTTCCATCATTGTCATCAGATAAGTTATCGGTACCCTCTTTATATTTATTCAACTCATTTAGAAACTCAGTCTTATCCTTTAGGTCTTTGAATATTTCTTTACGCTTGTCTTCAGAATTAATAAGTTCGTATTCTTCATTGTTCAATCTTTGCTCAACACTAAGAGGCTTTTCTTCTCCGGAAAAGACTCCCATTTTGTAAGCGGCAAATCCACCTCCACCAGTTACCCCAGTGGCTCCCAGCATTCCTAAAGCAACTTTAGAAGTTTCCATTACACGCACCAATTGGATACTTGCTTGTACAGCTCTTCTTCTTTATTCCTGATCTTCACTTTAGCTTGTTCTGCACACTTTGTTTTGAATCCGCTACTTGCTGTGTTTTTGGATTTCTCGGCAGATCAATTGCTTACTTTTCAAACATCTGTTTCTGCAAGGTTAGACCCATCCTTTTTATTTTTAGGTTCTGCTTTATATTTGGTTCAAGCGGCATCTCATTTGCTAGATTCAGAATTTGTCTCCAACAAGGAAAGCCCTGATTTCTTTAATCATTCTGAAACTGTGAAATTCCTAGAACATCACTTCTTGAAGTTTTGAAATTCAGAATTGTCGATTCCCTTTACTTTCTGTTTACCTCTCTTTTCACATTCATCCTTAAAGGATTGAGGAACATTGTCTGAAGTGTGTTCCGATAATTTTCAAACGTCACTTCCCTTGTAAGTTGTTCAAGCTTCCTTTCAATCTTCGTCGGCGGACTTACTAGTTAACTGAGTTACCTCTTCGTCAGCCTCAATAAGGCTTGAAATAGTTGAGAGTTGAGAAAGATGTCAAGAATATCCTCCTGCAGCCGCAGTTCCTCCTATGGTTCCTACAGAAAGGGCTATTTTACCGACTGGATTCATTTTTAGGCTTGGTGCATCACTTCTCTACCTTCTTGAAAGTACTATCGTTAGTTACTTGTTCGACGTTTATATATGTGTTAGATTGAGTTTGACAAGCAGTCTTATATTCATTAGGAACTGAATCATTCTTGTTGGAAGTTGATCAATTAGATACCTTTAACTCATCTTCTGTTTCGTAGGTTACAGAACTTCCTGTCGTCTGCTTCTTATGGCGTTCTCTATATTGCTTTCAGAACTCTCCCCATTCCTTCTCATCGCCACTTTGACTTAATAGAACTCTTTGTCCTTCTGAACTTAGAAGTTCACTGACCTTCTTAGGTCTGGTGCATCAAGCTTTAATGTCCTTGTATTCTTGACTGTCCTTTCCAGAAACCTTCAACTTGGATTTCTGTTGACAAGCCTCTTTGAATTCTTCTGGAGCATCATCTTGGTTCTGCTTGGTTGATCAATCCTTTATTCCCCATTTATTTTGAGACCCCTTGTAGTTCTTCCATGCATCTCTTCATTTCTCATCTGAAGTTTGTGTAATTAGTAACAATCCTTTTTCAGTCGAAAGAAGGGAAGATATGGGTTTCGTAGAATCCTTAAATGCTCAGTATGCCCCTCCACCCATTCCGACAGCACCCAAGGATCCAGCTAATCCTAAAATCCTTGCGTCCATTTTTTGGGGTCGCGGATTCTAAAGATTTTCTGTAGCCGGAGATACAAAATGTATTAAGGGTTCCGATCTCAGCATGAATAAAGCTCTTCTTACTTTGGGATCCTCTGTTGGGGCGGCAGGATGTGCGGGTGCTGCGGGGGTAGCTTATTGGAAGTCGTCTAGTACTTCAGATCCCAAAACCAATTTCAATGAGAGATTTAAGAAGGAGGTTGTTGGAAGGGTTCTTTTAGATAGTTCTGGAGATAAGCATGATCCCATTTGGGATCAGTTAGTTAAGGAATATAAGGAAGCTTCAAGTGGGGTGTTGGGTTTCTCTGATATAGATAGGGACAAGATTAAGAGTTATTGTAAGAGCAGTTCTGAGTCAACTGAAGAAGGTAAGTTTCAAGTTTATGTTGAATGATGTTCTAGGAATACTTTAAGAACTCAATTTAATGAGAAGGTCGAGAATAAGTCTTGAATAGATTCCGACGTGGAGGAGGGATGAAGAGATAAAGCTTCCAGTTACCCAGATAGTAATAGTGGAAATCTTCAAATTCCTAAGGCTGGAGCCGGTGCAGGAACTGTTGAGAAGTCTTCGATAACTTGAGATTAAATAATGAATTGATGCTCTCCTAAAGCTGACACTCCATTTTTGAATTCGGACGATGCAGATTACAAGAGAGTAGGGGAGTTGTGTACTAGTAATGCTTAAGTATTGGGCTGTTGGAGTTCCTGTGGCGACTGGAGTTGCGGGAGCTTCTGTTTATTTTTCTAGGCCGACAGAGGGGAGTATTGCCAACAAGATTAGGTCTTCTATATCCGGCAAAGACTATTTGCAGTTGGTAGAGATAGTGAGTATTGGGTTAAGTTTAAGGATCTATATAAGAATTTCAAAGGAGAGAAGTTAGGTGGAGTCACAGAGGCTACTCTTCCCAAGTGATGCGAGGATACTTTAAAGTCTAAGGTTTCTTCTAAGTCTGAAAAGGAGATTGACTTTGCTAGTAAGTGATGTTTAGTTGATACTCGAAGTATAAAAGATGCCGCTAAGGGAGCGGGGAAGATTCTTCTTTCCGAGGTTACTAATAATCAAGATGGGGAGTGGCAAACGGCTTGGGAGCACTACAAGGATAATAAGGAATCTAAGCAACTAAAGATTGCTGACACTAAATTTACAGGGAAAGAAGGGACTACGAAAGCTATTGGGGGAACAGCTCTTAAAGAGTGATGTACTTCAAAAGAAAGTAAGCTTATGTATGAATATGGTGATGAGGATAGTACTCATGAGAAGTATATGACTTGATGCACTAAGAAATAATGGTTTCTAAGTCAACATTAGCAGCAGTTTCTGCTTTGGGTGCTGGGGCTGCCGCAACAGGAGGAGTAGTTGGGCACAAGTATTTCTTTCAGAATAAGGATTCTCTACTTTCTAAGCTTCAAGAGAAGATAAAGGATGCTCCTCATAAGAAGATCCTCACTTCCAAGAAGGATGGGATTTGGAATTCTTGGAAGGAGTTCTATGGAGCTGAAGCAACGGTTCCTATAACTGGGATAAGCAAGGATACTCTCCCTCAATGATGCGAAGAGAGCCTGTCGGGTAATGATGAATCTAAGATGGACTTAGTTTCTAAGTGATGTGTTGTTAATACTAGATCAACTAGAGAGGAATTGAAGGCGGGTGCTTTGGAGCTTTTAGATGAGGATGGCGGGACTAAATGGGAGGACGCTTGGGATGTTTATAACGCAGGGAAGGGCGATCAAGGGATAGTAGATAGTACTTTTACTTCCAAGAATATTACTGAGAAAGCAAAGGGAGGCCCAGCTTTAAAAGAGTGATGCGTTACTTATCTAAGTAAGAAGATGTATGAATTCTTCGAGAAAGGAAAGAGTTATGAGAAGCTTTCTAAGTGGTGTGTTAAGCAGAAACAAAGCACCACAGTTTAGACTTATCCAGTAATTCAAGGAAGGACTCTTCGTAGTTCTGTTTGACAACTATAGTTCCACACTTATCTCTTAATTGTTCTCATTTCTTAGGTTCAGTTAATGTCTTTAAATCAGATACCCTCTTACTCTCGTTCTCTTGCTTTTCATACTCTCCAACTTTTTTAGTTCAATCAGATTCATTGGTATTGCCAGTAGTTTCTATGGCTTTCAAGCCGGATTTAGTTAGATAATCCTTGATAGTCACAGGAGTGACGCATCATCTCTTGGCTTTTTGATAATCAGAATCCGATTCAGGCTTCGCTAAAGCCTCTTTACACTTGTTCTTTAATTCGTCTTTATTGGATGAGAAAACCTTGCTTGAATTGCTCTTTACTTTCTCGTATTCCTCCTTTATTTTCGTTCAGTGTTGTTCATCTCCTTCACTTAAGATAGAGAATTTCTCTTCTATCAGCTTGTCAGCTATTGTTCTCTGAGGAGTTGGCTTTTCTGTACTTAAGGCATCATATAGCTTGTAAGCTCCAAATCCTCCACCAACACTTCCTACTCCGGCAAGAGAAGCGACTGTTGCTTTAGACATTATTTAGTTGCACACCATCTCTTGATGGCTTCAAAAGACTGTGAATACTCTTCATCACTTATCGGCTTAGATAAGGCTGTTTTGCAACCATCTTTTAATTTACTTGCATGTTGGCTATATTCTTCATTGGTTCCTATTGTTAGGTTGTGAATCTTTAATTGATTGGTGGCTTTCTTGTATTCGTTAAAGTTATCAGTCCAAGTCTGTTCTGATCCTGAGTCGGGAATGACTTTGTAACCCTCTCAAGCTAATCGATCTTGGAATTCAGCTTCTCTGGTACAGTAAGTAACAAAGTCCCTGTATTCCTTATCCTCTATGCTTTTTACTTCCCTTGATATCTCGGTAGAACACTTAACTTCTAGAGAAGGAAGTCTAGTTTGTGTCTTTGTGTGATCTCATCCTTCTAAGCTCCACGAGTCCTTTATTTTGTTGGTATTTTTGGATTTATATTCAGTTCATATCTTTTCTCATCTGGACTCCTCTCCGGAAGATATTAGAACTCTGGAACGATTTTGAGCCAATAACTCCCTTATGGAGAAAGTCTCTTCCCTTTGTCAATTTGATATGCCTCAATACGCCGCTGTGGAGACTCCGGCAGTAGCACCAGCTCCCGTTAACACCTGCATAAAGGTTGGCATGACTTCGGAATTAGGAGCCTACTCCTAAAGTTTTAGATACGCACCATCTCTTAGAAGATTCCAAATTAGTATCAAAGCTATCATCGTAGTTCTGCTTGGCCATAATCTCCTTACACTTATCTCTTATCTTCTCCCATTTGGTGTCAGCCAATGTATCCAAACCAGATATCTTATGACTTGAATTCTTAGAATCCTCATATTCGCTAACTAACCCCTCTCAAGTAGTCTGACTTCCGGCTCCTTCCGTATTAAGAGCAGTAAAACCTAGATTAGTTAAATGATGAGTTACAGACACTGGAACTACACATCACCTTTTGGCTTTGGAGTAAGAAGAATCTTCTTTTTCCTTCTTTAAGAATTCTTCACATAAAGCCTTAAGACCATCTTCATTTATGTCTGTGTTGGTGGTTGCAAAAGCTTTATTGGTATCTGTCTTAATTTTGTTGTACTCGCCTTTCAATGTAGTTCAATGTGATTGCTCTGATTTTTGCAAAATCTTAAATCCCTCCGATACCAACTTGTCTTGGATGGTCTTAATCTCATGTTTGGGCTTTTGAGAGTAAAGGTGGTATGCTCCAAAGCCACTTGCTCCAGCTGCACCTAGTCCTGCCATTGATGCAGCAGCTAATTTAGACATTATTTAACTTCTTTAGGAAGGCTATTAAATCCAGATTCTGTACATCAAATTCTTGAGGCTTCCAGTAAGGAATCGTAGTTCTCAGTTCAATGATTCATATCAAAAACAGCAACACACTTATCTTTAAGGGTCTTATCCGTAGAATCAGAACTTTGAATTCCAGATGTTTCTAAGTCGTGTAGCTTCTTAAAGCCTGTCTTGCTCTTCTTATATTCTTCGGATAATTTAGTTCACTTGTCGGTATCCTTAGTTTCTCCGGTATCTAGTACTTTGATGCTTAAATCTGAAAGCCTCTCCGAGATCTTTCTAGGAACTACGCAATACTTTCTGGCCTCGTTGTAATCCTTCTCGATAATTTCATCTTTCTTAAAAAATCCAGAACACAAGTTCTTAAGTTCAACTTCACTCCACTGATTTTTATCTGAGTGCTTACTTTTGTATTGAGATAAGGAACTTGTTCAATGGTCTTGATGCTTATTTCCTTCCAGTTCTAATGGGATGTATCTTTCGGAAATTAATTTGGCTCTTAAACTCTTGTCCTCTGAAGGAGATTCTTTGAAATAGAAATGATACGCTCCAAATCCACCAGCTCCCGCTGCACCCACTCCCAGAGTTGATGCGGCCGCAATCTTAGACATTATTTATTTTCCTTAGGAAGAGCATTAAAGCCCTCTGTTGTGCATCAAGTTTTGGAAGATTCAAAGAGGGAATCAAAATCATCATCGTAATTCTTCTTACCCCCAATATCTTTACACTTGGTTTGAAGGCTTCTCCATTGCTCGCTCTCCAAGGTATCCACTCCCTTTATCTTGTTATCGGCAGTGGCGTATTTCTTGGCTAAAGCAGTTAATTCCTTTTGGTTATTGTTATTTGAGCTGTCTGTAGATAAAGAAGTTAATCCTCAATTGCTTAAATGACTAGAGACCGTAACCGGAGTGACACATCATCTTTTTACTTTGGAGTAAAGGGCATCATCAAATTCGGATTTATTCAGATGCTCCTTGCATAAATCCTTCAATGCATGCTCATTTAATTCATCGCTGGAAACATTAAACACCTTGGAAGCATCGCTTTTTAAAGAGTTATATTTGTCTTTAATTTCTCCTCATTCAGACGCACCAATATCCAGTATTTTAAATTTCTCTTTTTGTAATTTAGACTGTATGGTTTCTGATGCCTCCTTGGTTGCGACTGGACTTTTAGAATCCTTATTTAGTAGATAAATTCCACCTCCGATACCAGCAGCCCCTCCAAGCCCCGAAAGGGATGCAAGTGCTAATTTAGACATTATTGTTTTTCTGTAACAGGAAGCCGATTAAAGCCTTCTTCTGTGCATCAGAGTTTTGCATTATCCAATAGGGAATCATAGTTCTCCTCCCAGTGTTCCTTGTCGAAAACTTCTCCACACTTATTCTTTAATTCATCTCCCGTATCTTTAACGGTAGAATGGGTTAATCCGTTCAGTTGCTTATCTCCGGTTCCTTTATTTTTATATTCTCCCGCTAACTTCTTCCACTTCTCAGCTACCCCATCCTCGGATCCGGTTGTGCTTAATGCTTTAATTTTAAGATCTGATAATCTCTCAGAGATCTTCCTAGGAACTACACAGTACTTTCGTGCAATCTTGTAATCTTCATCTTTGATATTCTCCTTTTCAAAAAGACCATTACACATCTCTTTTAGTTTTGCATCGGTGTAAGAAGGTTGATTGTTATGTTTAACTTTGTACTTTTCTAAAGACTTATCTCAATGGGTCTGATGATCAGAATTGCTTGAGCTTAGGGGAGTATATCGATCCTTTACAAGTTTAGATTTAAGGGTTTCTTTTTCAACTGGAGAGGTGGTATCTCTATTGGCGAGATAAATACCACCACCTACTCCGGCAGTTCCTAATCCTGCCAAGGCAGCTGCTAGAGTCTTAGACATTAGTTAGATTCCCCCTTCTTTTTGGCGCATCAGGTCTTTATGCCTTCGAAGGAATTTGAATACTTAGCCTCATCTATTGCCGCAGCAAGAGCAGCTTTGCATTCTGTTTGCAACTTGTTATTACCGGAGTTATAGTTCTCAGAAGTTTGAATTTCTAATCCTTGGATTTTGATTTGATTATTTGCGGCTTTATAAGAATCAAAGTTAGTTTGTCATTTAGCATCCGAATCTCCAAGAACCTCGTATCCCATATCTATTAACTTATCTTTAAATTCTGCTTTCCTTGTGCATCAAGAAACAAAGTCTTGGTATTTCTTATCTTGAACTCCTTCTACCTTTATGGTAGATTCAGAAGTGCACTTGGCAGATAGAGAAGGTAATCTAGTGTCTGTACTTGTGTGATTCCATCCTTCTAAATTTCAAGAATCTTCAGTTCTTCCTTGGTTTTGAGTTTTGTATGTGGTTCAAATCTTTTCCCACCTTTCATTCTCTTCGGAAGCTATCAAAACGATGGACTTGTTCTTAGCTACTAGTTCCCTGATAGAGAACTTCTGTTCCTCTTTATCTAAAGCTCCAGATAAATAAACACCTCCGGCAGAGGCCGCAGAAGCTCCCGCCAATCCCAACGTCATCTTTGCTACAGCGTTTGGCATTAGCTATACAGAACATCAAACTTTAGAAGATGCAAGATTGGTGTCGAAGTTATCTTCGTAGTTCTTTTTGGCTCCTAACTCTCCGCACTTTTGTCTTAAAGTTGATCACTTATTATTATCTGCTCCTAAAGAGGTAACGCTAGCTATCTTGTCCGGAGCACTTTCATATTTAGCTGCTAGCTTTTCCCATTGATCCTTATCTGTTTCTCCAGAACTGGCAGTTGATAAAGCTCGTCGTCCTAATTTACTTAAATAGTCTGATACTGTAACTGGAACCACACACCATCTTTTGGCTTTGGAATATGATGCATCTTCTTCATCCTTTTCCAAAGCGGACTTACACAGATCCTTTAGTTTGTTCTCATCTATATTGGAATTGATGACCGCAAATACTTTAGATTCCTCGCTCTTGGCACTGTTGTATGCATCCTTTAAAGTTCCTCAGTGTTGACCCTCGCTGGAATTCAAAATTTGAAATCCCTCTTTTTGTAATTTATCTTGAATGGTCTTTTTCTCTGGGATTGAAGGCTTCTCTATTGGGGATGGTTGGGAATTTTTATGAAGTAAGTATGCTCCTCCACCAAGTCCGGCAGCACCTCCCAATCCCACAAGAGGAAGTAGAGCAGATTTAGGCATTATTTAGGAAGGGCACATCATCGTATTGAGGACTTCAGATTTGCATCAAACTCGTCCTCATAGTTTTTCTTAGTTCCTAAATTTTTGCATTTATCCCTTAGGTTGGTTCATTGCGTCTTTCCCGTAATTTGAAGATCGGATATCTTATCTTCAGAGTTGTTGTAGTTCTCGGCTAATCCTTCCCACTCAGCTTTATTAGGCTCTCCACTTGTCTCTGTAGATAAAGGAGTTAAATTTAAATTACTTAAATGATTAGCAACAGTTACAGGGACTACACATCATCTCTTTACCTTGGAATATAAGTCCTCTTTCTCGCTCTTTAAATGCTCCTCGCAAAAGGACTTTAAATCATCCGTCGTTACTGCTTGCTCGGTAACTTTAAAGGATTTATCAGCATTTTTCTTGATAGCTTCATATGCAGTTTTTAGTGTCTCCCAATGCGTTTGATCTTCTTGCTTATTTGTAAGTATCTTAAATTTCTCCGAGATTAATCGGGCTCTTAGGCTCTTGTCTTCGGGATTGGAGTTATTGAAATAAAAGTGATATACTCCGAATCCTCCTGTTCCTGCCGCTCCCAATCCCGCAGCAGACGCAAATGCTAACTTAGACATTACTGCTTTTCAACTACTGCGGGAGTAGGAAGTTGTTTAAAGCCCTCCTCAGTACATCAACGTTTTGTGTTTTCTAGAAGGGAATCGTAATTGTCTTCTCAGTGGGTTTTGGCAGCTACCTCTTTGCATTTATTCTTAAGTTGATCATTATTGGAATCCCCTTCCACCTTAGATTTATCTAAGTCACTTAATTTCTTATCATTCTCCCCAGTCTTCTTGTACTCATCGGATAAAGATTTTCATTTTGCTGCATCTGCATTGTCTGTGTTCAATAAAGTAACCCCTAAAATTTGAAGTCTCTCGGAGATAGTTTTAGGAACTACGCAATACTTTCGGGCTTTGTTATAGTCTTCTGTGTGAGAATCTTCCTTCCCTAGGAGATTACTACATAATTCCTTCATCTTACGTTCATCGTAGGAAGATTCACTAGGGTGCTTTTCTTTGTACTTCTTAAGAGATTCTGCTCAGTGGCTTGAATCCCCTTCCTTTAGTAATTGATATTTCTCCCTTTCTAGCTTATCCTTAATCGTATTGATTTTAGGAGAGAAGGCTCCATAATGGTAAGCTCCGGCAGCTGCTGTCCCTACTACTCCAGTACCACCTAATAAGGACAGGCCTAACTTTAAAGAATCCATCTTACTTCTCTATACATCAAATCTTTGAGGATGCAAAGGAGGAATCAAAGTCATCATCGTAGTTATTTTTAGCCCCTAACTTTTTGCACTCATTCCTCAAGGTTTGTCATTCGGAAGGATTTAAAGTTTCGACGCCGGCTATCTTTTGATTTGAGGAGCTATATGTGTTTGATAAGTTAGTTCACTCGGTCTGTTTGTTGGTGCCGTCCTCTGTGGGCAAAGCAGTTAAATTTCACTTCTTTAAGTGATCTGAAACATTAACAGGAACAACACATCACCTTTTGGCCTTGGAATAGGATTCATCATCTTCATTCTTCTCAAGAGCTACTCCACATAACTCCTTTAATTTATTTTCATCAATACCAGAATCACTGGTTTCGAATACTTTCGAAGCTTCTCCCTTGACCTTATTGTATTCTTCCTTCAGTTTATTCCAATGGCTATCGTTCGGGTTTAGGGGTGTAAATTTCTCGCTTTGTAACTTAGATCTAATTGTTCCTTTTTTGGTAGCCCCAACTTGGGAATCTTTATTTAGTAAATATATTCCTCCACCTAGTCCAGCAGCGCCTCCAAGACCTGCTAGAGATGAAAGTGCTACTTTAGACATGGGGGCACCCCAATACGAAGAGATGCCCGATTATTCCAAGATTTTCGTTTTCTACTTTAAGCGTTCTATTTGGGAATCGAATTAAAGCCTTGTAGAGTACATCAACTCTCTGCACCCTTAATTAGAGAATCGTAATTATCGTCTCAATGCTCTTTCTCCAACACGGTCTTGCATTTGCTCTTTAGAGTATTTCCAGAGTCATTCTCATCTGATATGTTGGTATTAACTAAGTCATCCAACTTCTTAGAATCAATTCCTTTAGTTTTGTATTCCTTAGATAAACCTTTTCACTTCTCTACATCTCCACTGCCAGTAGCATCCAATACATTTAGATTTAAGGATGTTAGTCTTCCGGATATAGTGGTAGGGACTACGCAGTACTTTCTTGCTTCACTATAGCTATCATTCTCCCTTTCCTCCTGAGATAAAAGCTTCTTACACAAGTCCTTTAATTCCTTTTCAGTGTAGGTAGATTTATCTGAATTCTTCTTTTTGTATTGTGCCAAAGACTTGGTTCAGTTAGTCGAATCGCTCTCTTTAAGTAGTGTGTACTTCTCCGTTTGTAATCTATCTCCTATATTTGGAGATTTGGATGAAAAGGCTCCATAATGATAAGCTCCTGCAGCTGCAGTACCAACTGCTCCTGTTGCTCCCGCTAACGAAATTGCAAATGTTTTAGACATTGTTAAATCCTTGCAAGGTACATCAGGTCTTGGAATTATCCACTAACTCACTATATTTTTCAGATCAATGATCTTTCTCAGAAACTGTTTTACACTTCTCTCGGAGATTAGTTCAATTCGTGTTTTCGTCACTTATGGAACTGGCTGTCAAGCCATCCAATTCTTTATTTCCAGTCCCTGATGTCTTGTATTTCGTGGCTAAGGAAGTTCATTGAGTTTGATTCTTATTGTTAGGGGAATTGCCATTAGTGGTGTCTAATAATTGAAGGTTTAGATCTATTAATCTCTCTGAAATCTTTCTAGGAACCACGCAATATCTTCGAGCTTCTTCGTAATTCTTATCATCTTCAGAATTTAATAGCTTCTTGCATATATCCTTCAATTGTGATTCAGTTAAATTGGTGTTTCCTGTATGCTTCTCTTTGTACTTACCTAAAACAGTATTTCAATGACTCTTATGCTCCGTCTTGGAGTCTTCCAATACAGTTCATCTATCCTTCTTTAATTTCTCTCTAATAGTATTCTCATTAGTTGAGAACACTCCAGAGTAATAGGTTCCTAAGGCGCCTGCTCCGGCCACCCCCGCAGCACCAGTTCCTAACTTTAGTAAATTCACGCTTTAGTTAGCGGATAGGCAGTAAAGCTGGGCGTTTGAGATTAAGTCTTTCAAATCATCAGTAGCAATCTCATCCTTCGTCTTGTCACATCAATCCTTTAGTAGCTTTCTCTCTGCTTGTTGGAATGTGGTTCCTGTGGTTCCTGTGGTTGTAGTTAGTTTGGAAACTATATCTCCCAAATCCTTAGGTAAGTCGGCTTGACCTTTCTCTTTAAGAGCTTTTAGTGGAGTATCTCACTTGGTATTTTGATTGTTATCAGCTATCCAGTTCCCTCCAGTAACTACGTCTGAGATATTTTTGGAACAGTAATTCTTAAGATCTTCCAGATATTTGAAGTTCTCTAAAGGTGAGGAATATATTTCCATACACCCTTGTCTATGAAGGCTCTTTGATATGGGGGACTCGCTTGTTGCTTTTTCTTTAGCCTTTCTTAGGGTTTCATGAACGGGCTCTGAGCTTTTGATCTTCTCTCATTTTTTATCCCATAAATTAGAAGAGTCATAAAGAAGAGCTGATTTGTACTTGCCCTCTATGGTTTCTACTTTCTTGGAAAATCAAACATAACCCCCAAGGCCGGCTCCGCTGGCGGCTGCGGTTCCTGCTAATGCCGGAATTAATTTATTCATCCTTACTACATCACTTTTTCCATGTTTGGAATAGAGTGTCTTCGTGGTATTTGAAGTGCTTATCTGAATGCTCCTTACATCAAGTTTTCATTAAATCTGAAGTCCCCTCATTTCCAGGAAGATCCACTCAGTTATTGGTATCCCCACTATTCTTTTTCTTAATTTTGAATCCATGTCCAGCCACTTTGTAACTCGCCTCTTTAGAGTCCCATACAGTCTTATCTGGATTGTTGTCCTTGGCGGTTTCGGTATCCAGTTTCTTCTTTCCTAGAACGGCTATTTGTTCAGATAATGTTCTGGATTTAGAACATCATGCCTCGATTAGGTGCAGCTGATCGCTTGAGTGATCTTTGAAAGGCTTCTGCGCTTCTTGTTCACATCAAGCCTTAATCTTCTCTTTAGTAATTCCGGTCTTGGGGATTCCGTTGATGGGATTTTCACCTTCTTCTTTGGAATAAAAATCCTTTATCTTGTCTCAATCTTGGTCGTTAGTGGGAAGCTCTCTTCCACGACTAAGAAGGTATGAATTTACAGTTTTCTCTTTGGGTTTATCGAAAACTAGTTTTCATCCTAGAGCTCCTGCGCCACTTAGTGCAAAAAAGAAAGCCCCTATTTTCGCTAACAATGCATTTGTCATCAGAATTAATTAGAACTGGTACACCTAGCCTTTACCTTCTTAAAGAGTTCTGCAGCCCCTTCTTCATGAGTCCCCTTCGCCACATTCTTTTGGCATCATTTTTGTAAGGCTTGACCTCCTTTGGTGGTGTCGTCCTTGCTGTTGAAATTCTCTCCTTTGTCCTTTATATCTTCAAAGATACTATCCTTCAATTTGCCATATTGGGTATCTCAACCAGAAGAAAGTAAACTCTTATTTTCATTCTTTAATTTCTCAGACAGAGTTAATGGTTGAGAGGCACATCACTTCTTAATCTTAGGTAGAAGATCCGCTTTATTAGCTACCGTATCTTTCTTATTTAGGGCGGTATTGCATCATTCCCTTAGAACTGGAGCGGCATCTACATTTTTAGATGTTTTGGTGATGGAGGAATTGATGGAACTTAAGACGCTTATTAATTCTGTATCTTCGGCTTTAAGATCTTCAAATACAGTTTCTCAATTCTTGGACTTAGGATCCTCTATTAAAGATACTTCAGAAACTCAGTCCCTTAGAGTTCTATCTTTATTGGATATGTGAGAATACACTCCATAACCGACACTGCCGGCTCCGGCTGCTCCTATTGTCGGAAGCCCGAACTTAAGTAAGTTAGGGTTCAACGCAGTAAAGGGTGGAATGGGTAACTATGGGATCACCATTCCCCATGAATATTTCCCCTTGAGAGGAGGAGCATCACTCTTTAAGTAACTTTCTGTGGCTTTCTTGAAATTCAGAGATGTTGGATAGTTGTGTCTTCAGATCTTCTAATTTCTTATCAAGAACCTTATTTTGAGTTTGATTGTGGGTTTTTAGACTGGTTAACTTGGTATCCCATTTACCCTTGTTGGTGGTTTCTTCATTTATTCACGTTTTAGAATCTCCAATTCCTTCTTTTACGGTCTTAACGCAGTAAGATTTGAAGTCATCAAAATAGGAAGAGTCCTCCCAAGCGGAATCATATATCTCTTGACATCCACGTTTATATAGATCCTTTGCTTCAGAATCCTCGGCGGAAGAAGATTTAGATTTGGCAGAAGCTAAAGTGGGATGCTTGGGATTTCCACTTTGCTTGAAGGATGTAAATTTAGAATCTCAAAGCTTATCTTCAACTCCCAAAATGGCTGGTGCGTACCTACTTCTAAAAGTTTCTGACTTCTTAGTCTGGGTATATCCCTTTTCGGAAAAGATCATATATCCTCCGGCACTCGCAATACCTGCACCACCTACTCCCAACAAAGGAAGAGTTAATTTGCTCATTCTTGATGCTTTTTATTTTCTATAAATCTAATCGTTGAAAAATGGAAAAGAGTGGATTAATTTTTTTCTACAGGCTCTTGGTCTCCAACTTTGAAAGTTCATCCCCCGTTAAACTTCTTATAAAGGTACCACTTCTTGTTGTTACACGTGATGTGATTTTTGTTCTCTATGTGCCCGCTTAGGGATTGGATGGATTTCTCGGCCTCTTCTAAATTGTTATATTTATTGGAGGATCTAAAAATTAAGGAACCTCCAAGATCCTCGTGATCCGCTAATACATAAATATGACATGATCCGCTCCCCCCGGAAGCACTGTAAACTGGTTGTACACCACTAACTTCCCATTTCCTCCCCGGCCTTCCTTGAGGCAACGGCTTTGGAGATTCTGGGGCAGGCTTGAGCTCATTCTCTAAGATCTCCAACTCAAGAGTATCCTGTGTCTTTGTGTCCTGAAAGTTAGTTGCAAAGATTCCGCCTCCAACAGCAGGAGCGGCTACCACTGGAGATAATTTAATAAGGGAAGATAGATAGGACATTCTCTATTCGGCAAAAACAGGCTCTTCTTCTCCCATTTTGAACGTCCAACCGCCCCCATATCCTCTATATAAATAGAACTTCTTGTTGTTGCATTGAACGAGATGTTGGTTGGTAATGCTTCCTCTTTGGGCGCTTATTGCTTGTTTAGCGCTCTCTAAATTATCGTATTTTTGGTATGATCGAAAAATTAGAGAATCGGTGTGATCTTCGTGGTCTTCCAGCACATAGAGATGACAAGCTCCACCACTCCCCTGAGAACTGTAAATTTGCTTAACATTACGAACTGATCATCTTCTTCCGGCTTTACCTGGAGCTGAAGATCTTTTTGGCTGAAGGGGTGCGACAGGGGTGTTATCTACCTCCTCAATGGGAAGGATTTCTTCCATGGGTGTGCCTTCAAAATGAACTGCAAGAAAACCTGCTCCAATTGTAGGTGCAGCAACTACCGGAGAGAGTTTAATTAGAGTAGATAGGATTGCCATTCGTAAGATGCTAAGTATTATTTACAGGAGCTTCGTCTCCAGCCTTCCATGCCCAAGTATCTCCAAATTTTTTATACAGATATATGTGCTTGCTGTTTCCACACTTAACACGTCCACTTTCTTCTACCGTAGTGGGTTTAGGACTTATAGATTGTTTAGCGCTTTCTAAATTATCGTATTTTTGGAAGGATCTAAAAATCAATGAATCTCCTCCATCTTCATGATCTTGAATCACATAGATATTACAACCGTTAGATCCTCCAGTTAAGCTGTAATCCATACGGACATTACGAGCTTTATGTTGCCTGCCAGCTCTCCCTTGTGGCAATGGCTTAGGAGCTTCAGTAATAGAACTTAACTCATATTCTACTTCCTCCAGTTGAATGGTATTTTGATCTTGGAAGTTTATAGCGAAGATGCCACCACCTATCACAGGAGCCGCTACAGCAGGAGAGAGCTTAATAAGGGAGGATAGCAAAGACATGATGAACTAGTCTTGGTAGACTGGAGCTTGATTCCCTACTTTGAATTGTCATGTATTTCCGTACGCTCTATATATGTAGACATGTTGATCCTTATTGCATCCAATATGATTTGATCTATCGATGTTACCCCCTTTAGTATTTATGTATCGTTGAGCTGATTGTAAATCGTTGTAATCTGTATAGAAACGGAAGATTAAGGAAGTCCCATTATCCTCTTGATCTTCCAAAGCATAGATACGACATCCTCCCGAATTCCCTCCAGAACTATAGGACATCTGGACATTTCCAGATGTATACTTTCGACCTTCTCTACCAAAGGCTAAAGACTTTTTACGTTGAGGGAGTGTATTAGGGGTGTAGTCAATCTCTTCAATAGGAATAATTTCCTCCATTTTCGTCCCTTCAAAATGAACTGCAAGCACCCCTGCACCTATAGTGGGAGCTGCTACTACAGGAGAAAACCGAATTAAAGTAGGTAAAATAGCCATCCTATTTAAGGGGTTGGATCCCTAGATATTTTTGGATTTAGTGCATCAATTTTTAACTTGTTGGTAAAGTTGATCTTCCTTTCCATTAACTATATCTTGTTTAGCTTGTAATAGGCATTTGGTTTTAAAGGAATCGGAAAGGTTGTCGCTCTTACTATCTGCCTCCCATGAATCTATCTCCCAAGTATCTTTAGCATTGGAAGATGATTTATGGAAGTCGCGATATTTAATTCAAGATGTAGTTCAATATCTATCGTCCCCATTTTCCGGAATAAGCTCTATTCCCTCTTCGTCCTTTAATAGTTCTGAAACTTTCTTAGCTCTAGTGCATCATTGGCTGATTCTTTGGTATGTAATATCTTCTTCGCTCTCCGCCCTCATTGAATATCTCCCCGTACAGGCATCTTTGAATGCGGGGAGTACATTGTATGTAGACTTCTGGTTTTCAAAATTCGGGATCTTCCATTCATCAGATGATGTGTCTTGGTGAGCGTTCTTGTAATTAGATCAAGCTCTATTTCAATCTTCCTCGCTGGAAGATGGGGTTAATAGGACTTTATTTGGGGATCTTTGAAATAGAGAGGATATTGAAGTAGTTAGATCCTTTACTTCTTCGGGTTCTTCCTTAGATCCGCTTAATTGATATAGACAAAATCCACTAACACATGCCGTAGCTATTCCTGTCCCAGAAAGAATAGCTCGCTTACCCATTTACAAGACACAACTTCTCTCCCCTCTTGTAATCCGAATCATCTCTATTTATAAAAGGCTTGGAGGAGATCTCTTTGCAATGATCTATGATCTCTTCTACCTTCACACTTGCAGCAGCTATAGTAGTATTGGGAGCCTTGGGCATTAGTAGACCTGTTTCATTTCCTTTGAGCGCCTTGTAAGTTGATTCCGCAGCCGCTCAATTTCCCTTTTCTTCGGAGATATTTCAAGTCTTATTTAATTGGGATAGCTTGGTGATTAGGTTCTCTCGAGTGCAGTAATTCTTATATTTCTCAAATTCCTTCGGGTTGCTAGAGGTGGAGGATTTGCTATTCTTGCAGTACTCTTTTAATGAAGTAAGAACTTCTCCAGTTTTGGGAACTGATTCAATATTTCCATTCCTCTTGTATTCTTCAACAATGGCTTGTCATACGGAATCATGGGTATTGGTGGATACTTCTAGAATAACTCTTTCCTTAGTATTTATTCTCTCTAAGAAGGGTGCTAGAGTTTCCCGTTGAGAAAGGGAATAAATTCCGTAGCCCCCAGCACTAGCGACCCCAAAACCCGCAGTAGAGAAGAGAGCCGCTTTATTCACGGTCTATCCTGCGTTATCTGTACAGTACAACTTAGCGTGAGAGAACTTTACACTCTCTTCTCCTTCAAATATCTCTCCCCCAATTCCCTTACACCAGTTCTTCAACCCATTCCTTTTGTCTGCATCTCAAGAGCTCGTGGAGCCGCTTGTCAATTTATTTTTTAAGGCTTTAAGAGTCTCATCTAAAGATCCCAATTTCTTCTCATCATGATCTTTTAATGCGGTAAGCTTCGGATCTCATTTCCCGTTATTTTGGGTCTCTTCTTGTGAAATTCAAGTTTCTGGTTTGGATATTCCGTCCTTAATGGTTTTGGCGCAATAAGATTTGAAGTCCTCTAGATAAGTAGATTCTGCTACTAGAGAGTTGTATATCTCTGAACATCCTTGTTTATGCAATGCCTTAGCCGCATTGGCATCGGACGAGTGCTTTGATTTTGCATCCAGCAATTTCTTATTAACTGGAGTTCCATTGCCTTTTAGTGCCTCAAACTTAGTGTCTCACAGACTGTCCTTTTCCCCAAGAATGGCTTTTGAATATTTGCTTCTGAAGGTCTCTTTATCTTTAGTTAAAGCTATATAGCCTCCCACTCCGGCTGCTCCAGCTCCACCACTTGCTAATGCCACACTCGGCATTACATACTTACTTGCCATTCTTTATTAGGGCTTTAGACATCACTTCTTAGACAAAGTGTAATTCTCATCATTCTCGGAAATATACTCTCCCTCTATTTTCAGTTGACAGGCATCCCTTAAAGACTCCTTACTCACTTTGTCGTTCCCTTCGGAAGAAGCAGGTAACTTTCACTTATCTATTAACTCACCTTTCACACTACTTGAATTCGTGGTTAATTTAGCGTCTCAAGCAGTATCGATTGTGGTTCCGGTGAAGGAAATTATTTCCTTTGTCTCCTTGGATAAAGCTTCCTTTATATTAGGCTTAAGACATCATTTCTCGACTTTACCAAGGATGGAATCCTTGGCCTTTGAATAAGGTGCTTTGAGATTATCGGAACATCACTTCTTTAATTCCGCTTCCGTAATGCTAGCCTTCTCCTTGTTGTCAATAGTTATCTTGGAGCTATTGGTACCCTTGTTATAAAGCTCCTTTTTCAGAGTTCATTGACTCTCATTTCCATTTATTACCGATTTATTCTGAGATTTAAGTTCATCCAATAGGGTTCGTTCAGGAAATACGTGCGGATAAGCCAGATACCCACCTCCTGCCGCCCCAGCAGTTCCCAAGGTGGCAGCTCCAAGCTTTGCGTAAGTCATGAATTTAAGTTAAACAGTATTTAGTTAGGTTTTGATAGTGGGTATCTTGGGTTCCTAAAAAGGATCTCTTGGCATTGTTTTCACATCATTCTTTGGTCTTTTGTCCTGTCTGGTCGGTCTCGCTGGTGATGGACTTTTTCAGATCCTCCGGCATACCTTCATACTTAGTTTTCAAAGAGCTTGTATCTGATGAAAGTTTCTTATTTTCTAAAGTTAACTTCTCTGATATTGTGGTGTAGATAACGCACCACCTAGAAGCCTTGGAATATGTGGACTCATAACGCTTGTCTTTGACTCCTACTTCCAAGGCAGTCTTACATCAACTCTCTATGTCTTGAGCTGTGGTGGCTGATATCTCCTTATTTCCTATTTTGGTGTCGTTAGTAGCCTCTACTTTGTAAGTTCCCTCTACCTTGGTTCACGCTTTAGATCTTTCCTGCTCTTTCAGATCTGCAGTTAATTTGAAGTTATTCTTAATAAGTGCTTCCTTTACATTGGAGGGCTGAACCATGGTATAGGCGGCATAGCCTCCTAAACCCACTCCCCCAGCTCCAGCCATTCCCGCGCCTGTAAAAGCTAATTTATTCATGTCTTATTGAGAGCATCACTTCTGATACGTCTTGAATAGGGAATCATCTGAATGCTTGTATTGCTTACTTCCCTTATCTTTACATCACTCCTTCATGATGTCGGCAGTAGCTTCGCTGGCAGTAAAGTCCACTCAATTGGAGTTATCCTTCTTTTGAATTTTGAATGTATCTCCGGCTGTCTTGTAGTTATTGGCGTAATTCTCTCAAGTTTGCTTATGGGGATTGCTACTGATATCGGTTTCTACGTTTAAAGCTCCCCTACCTAAAGCAGTTATTTGTTCGGTCAAAGTACGAGGCTTGGAGCATCATGTTTCTACGAGCTTTAAGTTCTCTGCAGTTTGATCCTTAAGTGGCTTACTTAGTTCCTGATTGCATCAATTCTTAATGAGATCTATTTGTATATTCTGTTTTGGGATATTGGGAATCAATCCAGGTTGATCTTCAGAAGCATAGAATCCTTTTATCTTTTCTCACTCTTCACTCTTCACTCGAAGAAGCCCGCTCTCTTCCTTGCTTAGTCAAATAGACTTCTGTCTTATCTTCCCCTTTATTTAAATGATTAACAATCTGTCAACCTACTACACCAGCTCCTCCGGTAGATAAGGCAGCTGCAGAGAATTTAACTAAAGCAGGATTAGCCATTAGTTACTAAACATCACTTCTCCCCTCTCTTGTAGTCTGCATCCTCATTCTTAACAAATGGCTTAGTGGATATCTCTTCACAATGATCCATGATGTGCTTCTTAGTTACTTCTGTTTTGGATATGCTTCCCCCAGTTTTGGGAATTAACAAATCTCCATCACCACTACTGGAGTAAGTGCTCTTAGCTGCTTCTCACTTGGATTCCTCTTTAGAGGTATTCCAAGGCTTGGAAGTTGTAGATAGTTTGGTAATTAGATTCTCTCGAGTGCAGTAAGTCTTGTATTGTTCAAACTCTTGTTCTTTATTGGAAGTTGAGTCGTTGCTTCGTTGGCAATGTTGTTTTAATTTCTCTTTGGCATTATCGTCTTTAGGAATTCCCTCGATATTCCCGTTGTTCTTATACTCCTTGGCTATTTCTGTCCAAACAGCATCATGAGCATTTGTAGAGGTCTCTAATATGACTCTTTTCTTAGTATCTATTCTCTGTTGGAAAGAGACAGAGGGAGGGTTCTTCTCTTTAAGTAAAGAATAGGTTCCATATCCTCCGGCGCCAGCAGCACCCACGCCCGCCGCCGAAAAGATAGCTGTTTTGTTCATGAAGATGTGGAGCCAATAAGAATTATTGCCCTTCTACACAGTAAAGCTGTGAATGTTTAAATGAACCATCATTCTCGCCCATGAATATCGATTTTTGAGATTCATCACATCAATCCTTAAGACTCTTTCTGTGTTCGTCAGTTCAGCTGTTTCCGGAAATTTTAGATAGCTGCCCTTTTAGGGTAGTCAACTTGTCATCTAATGCTAAATTGGTTTCGGGATTGTGATCCTTCAAGCTTCCTAACTTAGTATTTCACTTCCCACTTTCAGTATTTGCATCCGCAATTCAAGTCTTAGTTATTGCGTCTTTTAGATTCTTAGCACAGTAGGTTTGAAAGTCACTTAAGTAGGTAGTGTCATTAATTTTGGATTCGTATATTGCTTGACATCCCTGCTTGTGTAGAGTCTTAGCTTCCGATTCTGTTTCAGTCTTGCCTGATTTTTCCTTAGCGAGAATTAATGTTGGATGGGATGGCTTACTTCCATCCTTAAGGGATGTAAATTTAGTATCCCATAAGTTACTTGTGCTTTCAAGTATGGCTTGAGAATACTTACTTCTAAAGGTCTTTTCTTTTTGAACAACGGGATCTTTCTTTTCGCTTAAGAAAGCATAACTTCCGGCCGCTGCAACACTTGCTCCCCCCAAACCCAATGCGGGCAACAACAATTTACTCATGATTTTCTACTGCTTCTCTGCATCCTTTATGCAATACAGTTGTGAATGAGAGAATCTGTGATCTGATTCTCCCATAAATATTTCCTTCTGAGTTGAATCACATCACTCCTTTATTGCTTTTCTATCCGCTTCATCAACTGAGTGGCTGTCTTGCTTCAATTTATCCACTAGAGTTTTCAACTTACTATCCAAGGCTCCTTTATTTGTTTCATCATGACTCTTTAGTTGAGTTAATTGTGAATCTCAATCTCCAGTTGTGCTTCCCGCCTCAGAACTAATTCAATTCTTAGATTTGTCTATGGCGTCCTTTATGGTTTTGGAACAATAGGTTTGAAAGTCTGTCAGATAAAGAGAGCTCTTTATTTCTGAGTCGTATATTTCCCTGCAGCCTTGCTTATGTAACTCCTTTGCTTCTGTTTCGGGTCCGCTTACTCCTGATTTGGTTTTGGCATCTTTTAATTTCTGATGAGAAGGCTGTCCAGTCCCTTTAAGAGTATCGAACTTGGTATTTCATAGGTCATCTGTATCGCCCAATATTGCTTGCGAATACTTGGTTCTAAAAGTCTCCTCTTTCTGTATTGCTGGCGCTTTCTCATTTCCCTTCATGAGCATATACCCTCCAAGTCCAGCAGCACTTGCTCCGCCAATTCCCGCCAAGGGAAGCATCAATTTACTCATTATTTAGGAACGCCTTCTTCTGTACACCAAGACTTAGTCTCCCGCATGGCCATTTCATAATCACCACTTCAAGGATTTAAATCTAGAAGAGCTTTGCATTTGGTTTGAAGCTCTTTCCATGTATTCTCATCTTTGGCTTTACTGAACTTTCAACCATTAATCTTCTTTGATGTGTCCTTTGCATACTCCCCTTCCAATTTCTCCCATTTCGATTTATCATCTTCTCCCTCAGTCTTAAGGGATTTGAATCCTGATGCAGTAAGGAAATCGGATACTTTTCTAGGATCTACGCACCATCTCTTGGAGATTTCGTATTTAGAATTGTCATCTTCACTCTTTAGATAAGCAGCACATTCCTTCTCTAAGCCCTGCGCATCCTTAATTTCAGATGAGAATTTGATATTGGATACGGAGTTAGGCTTCTTATATTCCTCGTGTATGGTATTCCATTTACTGCTGTCTAAATCTAGGGAATAACCAGCTTTCTGAAGTCTATCTTTAATCGTAACTTTAGGGGTAGGAGAGCTTTGAAATAATAAACTCTTAGATACTAATACCCCTCCGCCAACCGCGGCAGCAGTCCCTCCTGAAAGGGCTGCAACCTTATAAAGAGACATTATGTTTCAACACAATATAGCTGTGCATGTGTAAATTTAGAATCAGAGCTCCCCATGAATATCTCTCCTTGAATTCCATCGCACCATTGCTTTAAAGCGTTTCGCTTATCGTTGTCTCATTGTGTTTCAGCTCCTGTAGATAATTGCTCCTTTAGGACTTTAAGAGTTGAGTCCAGTGCTTGGTTTTTGGAATTATCGTGACTCTTCAACTTGGTTAATTGGGGATTTCATTTGGCTGTTTCAGTGCTTGCTTGAGTAATTCAAGTACCGGTTACTCCATCCTTGATGGTTTTAGAACAGTACTTTTTGAAGTCTTCTAGGTAGTTAGATTTCTCTAGTTTGGAGTCATATATATCTTGACATCCTTCTTTATGAAGACGCTTAGCCTCTTCATCGGCTGCGTTAGAAGAGAATTTAGTTTTGGCTGCAGCTAATTTCTGATGCGCAGGTTGTCCATTGTCCTTGAGGGTTGTGAATTTGGAATCTCATAGTGCATCATTATCCTTCAGTATTGCTTCGGAATAATGGGTTCTGAAAGTTGTTTCCGGTTGGACGGGCTTATCTTTGAAAATCATATATCCGCCAACGCCAGCTGCTCCAGCTCCCCCGATTCCAGCCGCTGGCAGAAGAAATTTACCCATGGTTTAACCCCATAAACATCCCAATAAGTGGTTCCTTAAACCTTTTTGGGAACTAACTATTCGAGGATGGTCTTATTTTTAAAGGGAGAATGGAAGATAATTAGTGGTCATTCAATTTCTTCTCTGCAAATCAATAATGTAGGAGGCTTGTGCTGTTGTAGCTGCAGTGCTGGAGCTTTCTTGTGCCTCGTGTTCTCTCTTTCTCTTTTCCTTGTCCTTTTGCTTTTTGTATTCAAAGTAGCAGGCACAGCCTATTCCGGCAGTAACGTTTACTGCCACACAACCTATACCTATCTTTACTAAATTATCCAACGAACTTGTTTAAGTAAGAAATACTATTTTGATATTTTACTACACTCCGGAAGAACCAGCGATATCCGTTATGCATCATTGGTTGTAAGTCTCAAATAGAGTATCTTTCTCATGTTTAAAGTGTTTAGTCTCTTGAGCTTGACATCACTTCTTCATTAATTCTTCGGTAGCATTATTCTTTTCAATATCAGTTCAAGCATTGCTGGAATTCTGTTGAATCTTGTAATTATCTCCCTTTCCGGCTTTGTATGCACTCACATTAGAAGTCCAGACACTTTGATCTCCGTTGGAGGAGGATTCAGTGGATAGCTTTCTTTTTCCAATAGCAGAGAGTTGTTCTAATATGGTTTTAGGTTCTGAACATCATGACTCTATAAGCAATAAGTCTGATTCAGATACTTCGTAAGCGAGTTTGGATGCTTTCTTGGAACACCATTGTTCTATATCAGAATGACTAATCTTATTTTTGTCTAATCCAGAGATGGCATTACTGCTTTCGGCTTTGTAAAACTCATGAAGCTTCTTCCAGCTCGCTTCAGAACTAGCCATCTTCCTTTTCTTCTGCGTCAAGTAGGAAGATACGGTCTCCTTGGCATTCATATAAGAAGCCACTTGTCATCCAGCAACTCCGGTACCACCGGCAGCAGCCATCCCCAAACCAGCTTTAGCCGCAAATGGAAGAGACATTATTGGCTAACGCATCATTTCTCAGATCTCTTAAAATCAACATCCGTATCGCTTACAAAGGGCATGGAAGATGCTTTCTTACAGTAATTCTTTAACTGTTCTTCTGTGATGGCGTCCTTAGCTATTTTTTCATTTCCAGATTCAGCAGGAATCCGTATATCTTCTGTTTCATTAGAGTTGTAGGAGCTTTTAGCGTTAGCTCATCCTGAATTTTCGGTAGAGTGATTCCAGTTCTTTGACTTGCCTTTTAATTTAGTAATTAGATTCTCTCGAGTACATCAAGATACGTAGCTATTGAATTCTGATTCATCTACAGAAGTTGATTCATGCTTTCCAGAACATCAATTCTTAAATTCCTGTTCTGTGGGACTATCTTGCCCTATTCTTTTGATCAGATGCTTAGCCTTGGATTTGTCCTTATACTCAGTTAGTAATTGCTTTCATACGCTTGCATGAGCTTCATCAAGAATGACTCTTTCCTCTTTATTTATTCTGGATTTAAAGGAGATTTGGGATTCACTAGAGAATCAACCATCATGAATTCCATACCCCAAGGCTCCGGCAGTTCCCACCCCTCCCGCACCAGCGACGGATGCTAAAAACTTATTCACTTTCTTTTACACACCACTTTAGGAACTTCTTGTATTCCCCGTCGGATTCAGATGAGAATGTGGAGGATGCTTTTCTTCCGCATCAACCTTTAAGATCCTCAACACTTATTGTGGATCCCTTTTGAATTGCGATCTCTTGTGAGTCTTGAATCTTGGTAATTAATTCTCCGTCCCCTGCATTACCGTAAGCGGTCTTCTTCCCATTCCATTCATTAGTGTGAGTAGTCCCCGCAGTATCTAGAATAGTCTTACCTTTTCCCTTCAGATACTCAGAGAAGGAAGTGGACTTCTTTTCTTCCTTCTTCTCTGGTTGCTTATTATTATGCATTGCATAAAGTCCGGCAGCACCAGCCCCTCCACCTCCTGCTGCTAATCCCGTTAATAAATACTTAACCTCCATGTTTAATAACTAGTCCTTCAAGCATCACTTCTTGGACAGGGTGTAATCCTCATCCGTATCGGAGATATACTCTGCCTCTATTTTCTCTTTGCAGGCATTACTCAATACCTCAGGACTAACAGTATTGGAGCTACTTCCAGTAGTAGGGGTTAGCTTTCATTTATTAATTAGATCCCCTTGTACTTCGTTGGTCTTAGAGCTTATTTTTGAACTTCAAGAGGAGTTAGTTGACTTCTCATCAAAAGGAATTATTTGCTTATCTTCCTTAGATAAAGCCTCCTTTATATTAGGCTTTAAACATCATTTCTCTACCTTAGAAAGAGTTGAATCTTTATTTGGAGAATAAGTCTCCTTCAGGATACTAGAGCACCACTCTTTTAATTCTGGTACTGTGATAGAAGTCTTCTCAATTCCCTTAATTGAGATCTTTAAGTTATTTGGGCTCTTATCGTAAAGAGCCTTCTTTAGAGTTCATTGACTCTCATTGTCCGTTATAGGAGACTTATTCCTAGATTTAAGTTCATCTAAGATGGTTATCTTACTTTCGGGAAATATATGTGGATAGGCTAAGCATCCTCCCCCAGCTGCTCCTCCTGCCCCCAATAATGAAGCCCCGAGTTTTCAAGGCTCCATATTACGCTAAGCAGTAATTAATTAGGTTCTTGTAGTTAGTATCCTCAGAGCCAAGGAAGAATCTCTTGGAAGTGTTCTCGCATCATGTCTTTACCTTCTCTCCTTCTTGCCCTGAAGAAGCATTTCCGGAGATGGCTGTCTTTAATTCTTGGGGCATATTGTTATATTTACTTGCCAAACCGGATGTATCGGTGGAGAGTGTCTTATTGTCAGACTTTAATTTGTCAGCTATAGAAGTGTAGATTACACATCATTTGGTTGCTTTGGAATAGGTGGATTCATAATCCTTATCTTTCACCTTAACTTCTAAAGCCTTTGAACATCATCCTTCTATGTCCTTGGAAGTGATTTCCGTTGAAGTCTTATTTTCAATTTTGGTATTCTCGGCAACCTCTACCTTGTACGTTTCAAGCACCTTATTCCAAGCTGCCTCTCTTTCTTGCTCTCTTAACTCTGAAGTTAATTTGAAGTTATTCTTGATAAGAACTTCCTTCACATTGGACGGTTGCATCATTTTGTAAGCAGCATACCCACATGTTCCGGTTCCTGCAATTCCGGCCATACTTCCCAGAGCTATTGATTTAGACATAGGAAAGTCTTTTAATTATTCCACGCAATACAAGCCAGCGTGTACGAATCAAGGATCACCCTCGCCCATGAATATTTCCTTTTGGGCATCATTACACCAGTTCTTTAATTCCTCCTTTTTATTGCTATCTTCGGAAGAATTTGATTCCGTTAACGAATCCTTTAAGTTTTTAAGGGTACTGTCTAGAGCTTGGTTACTTCCTTCGTCATGACTTTTCAAGCTCGTTAATTTCGCATTTCATTTAGTGCCACTCTTGTCTTCGGTTATTCAACTCTTGGAACTGCCCATCCCATCTTTAAGATTTCTTGCGCAGTAAGTTTTAAAGTCTTGAAAATGGGGAGAATTTTGTAGTTCAGATTCGTATATTTCCTGACAACCCTGTTTATGCAAATCCTTAGCGTCTTGTTCTTTTGGGGTGACTTGGGCTTTTGCTTTTATTAAAGTGGGATGGGTAGGTTCTGCTCCTTGCCTTAAGGCATTAAATTTGGATTCCCATAATTCACTCCCTTCTTCCAGAATAGCTTGCGAATATCTATTCTTAAAGGTATCTCCCGCTTTTATATAGGGAATTTCATTTTCCTGATTCCTAAGAAGGAAGTATCCACCCAAACCGGAAGCGCCTAATCCCCCAACCCCGGCTAAAGATAACGTCTTGTAGATGTTCATTATTAATTATCATTTTGTTTCTGATGCTTAAAGTGATCTCAAATGCACAGATATTCCGAAGAAGGAACGTCGGGAGATGAGGCCAATAAGTCTAAATTAACCGTAGATGCTTCCCACTTCACTTCCTCTAAACAATACTTTTGAATTCCTTCTTCGTCAGTTAATGACTTTACTATTGAATGATCTTTAAGGGATCCTTCTCTAAATTGCTTAAGCACTTCTTTTCATTTCTCTACTTCTGAAAGCTTCGGAATTCTGAAGTACTCATGACCGTTAAATGTGAATTTCCATCCTTGTCGCTTCCTATTCTCCTCTGTTAAATATTGGTTATTGACGGTATCAATAACTTTAGCTCTGGCATTTTCAGGAACTTCCTGAGCAAGTGGGGTATCCAAAGTTATTGCTTCTGAGGGAGTATCTTTCGTTTGTTCAAATTTGATTTGAGTAATTAAGTCTTGGGGACTTTCCGCCTCCTCCTTGCTAAGCACCTTATTTAATAAAAAATAAACGGCACCACAAGGCACGCCATAGCAGCCAATTAAAGGTAGGATGCCGCTCTTTCCGTACGGAAAGGGAATTATCTTCATGTGTTAAGAATTTATCTCCTCCATGCAGTAAAGACCAGATTGGACAAATCTAGGATCTTCATCTCCCATAAATATTTCCCCTTGAGAAGCATTACATCAATCACTTAAGGTTTTCTTTTGGTCGTCATATCCAAGGGAATTTGACTTATTACTTAAATCCCTCAGATCTTCAGCTTCTTTTTTATGGCTTTCAAAACTCAATAAAGCCGTATCTCATTTAGTTCCACGTCCAGTCGGATCCTCTGAGATTCATGTTCCTTGCATTCCGTCTTTAATGGTCTTTGCGCAATACGATTTGAAGTCACTAGCATGGAGTGAGCTTTCCAATTGGGAAGCATATATTTCCTTGCAACCCTCTACTAGTAACTGCTTTGCTCTCGCTTTGTCCTGTTTGATAGTGGATTTAGCTTCTATTAATGTTGTATGAACGGGATGCCCATTGCTTTCAAGAACTGTAAGCTTTGAATCTCACAGAGGGTCTTCATCCGATAAGACAGCTTTTGAATATCTCTCTGTAAAGGTCTCCGATACTTTGGTAGTATTGAATTCACTTTCCTTCCCGAGAAGCATATAGCCCCCCGCGGCAGCAACGCTCGCACCGATAGCTCCCGCGACGGGAAGAAGTTTGTTCATATGTATAGAGGGATCTAATTCCCTACACAGTAAAGCTTTGCATTCTTAAACTGAGCTTCCTCTTCCCCCAAAAATACCTTCACCTTTGTTTCATCGCATCAATCCTTTAAGGCCTTTCTCTTACTTTCGTTTCAGTTAGGGATGGACTCGGAACCTGTAGATATCTGCTCCTTAACTTTCTTAAGACTATCGCTAAGAACTCCCTTTTGACCCTCGTTGTGGCTATGAAGATTGGTTAATTTGGTATTCCAAGGGACACTTTCTGTGTGTGCTTGCTCGCTTCAAGTCTCCCCCTGAGCTATCCCATCCTTCATGGTCTTAGCACAATAGGTTTGGAAGTCTTTGAAGTGGGGAGAGCTCTCTAATTCTGAATCGTATATTTCTGAACAGCCCTGCTTGTGTAAGTCCTTTGCTTCATTCTCGTTAGTTTTGGAACGCTCTTTGGCATTCTTTAATGTGGGATGGGCTGGCTCTGCAGTTCCTTTCAAAATTCCAAACTTTGAATTCCATAACTCATCTTCTTTGGCGAGTATCGCTGCAATATATCTATCTCTAAAGGTCTCCTTCTTCTGGGTTGTAACGGGATTAGTAGTTCCTTGAAATAAAGAACTACGAGATACTAGAATTCCTCCACCAACGGCTGTAGATGTTCCTCCCGCCAGCGCTAACGCCTTGTAAAGATCCATTTTTATTAGGATCCAGCACAATAAAGTTTGGCATGGATAAATTTAGGGTCCTTGTCTCCTATAAAAATCTCTCCTTTAACTCCATCACATCATCCTTTCAACACCCCTCTCTTGTCATCATCTAAATTGTTATTGGCCTCCCCAGATAATTGACTTTTTAAATTTTTAAGAGTTGCGTCTAATTCTCCATTCTCGGAATCATTATGGGTCTTGAGCTTAGTTAATTTAGGATCTCACTTCCCTGAATCGTTCTTCTCTTGGGTAATTCAAGCTTCAGAGATTCCGTCCTTTATGGTTTTAGAACAATATTTCTGGAAGTCCTGTAAGTAGATAGTTCCTTCAATCTTGGAGTCATATATCTTCCGGCATCCTTCCTTTTGTAAGCGCTTAGCTTCCTCTTGAGAAGTTTGAACTGCAAATTTGGCTTTTGCACTTATTAACTCGGGTTGAGTGGGAGTAGATTGATTACTACTTTTAAGAGCTTCAAATTTTGAATCTCATAGTGAATCCGTATCTCCCAATACGGCTAAAGAATATTCACTTCTGAAGGTCTTTTCAGTGGATTCAGTATTTCCTTTTGCAAGCATATAACCACCAACTCCAGCCGCAGTAGCGCTTCCCAATCCTGTCAAGGGAAGAAATAATTTAGACATTAGTTATTATCAAGAGGGACAGCTTCCGTTACACATCAAAGCTTAGTGCTTTGCATTGATTCTTCATAATCATCATCCCATGGTTCCAGATTTGAAAGAGACTTGCATTTCTCTTTTAATTTCTTCCAAGTCTCATCGCCTTTCTCTCCAGTAAATGAGAAGCCTTTAATTTTCCCTTTCGTATTTCCTAAGTATTCTGTTTCTAGTTTTTGCCACTTAGATTTATCTGTATTAGAAGCATCATCTCCATCGATCTTAAGTAAATTCAGGTTTAGAGAAGTTAAGAAGGCAGATATTTTTCTAGGCTCCACACACCATCTCTTGACTATCTCATATTTAGAGTTGTTCTCAGCTTCAGATAGATAGGATTCACACTTTTCTTTTAGTGAATTTAGATCTAGATTGGAAGTAGAGAACTTGATGGAATCCTTATTCTTCAATTCGTTGTACTTATTCAGTACTGTATTCCATTTGGAATCGTCCAGAACTAAGGAGTAGCCTGATCTTTGCAGTCTGTCCCTTATTGTTACTTTAGGGGTTTCATCTCCTTTGAAAAGCTTATTGCCCGCTAACAGTATTCCTCCACCGGCGGCTGCAATAGTTCCTGCAGAAAGAGATAGCAATTTATAGGACAACGTCATTTCTAGTGTTTAGGGATATGAAACCCCTTTATTTGGAACAGAACTGTTTGAAATCAGAGTTATCTCCAACAAAGATCTCTTCAGACGCCTTATTGCATTCTGTAAGCATTGCTTGTTGTCAAGGATCTGTACTACTGCTTCCCTTCTGATCTCAAGCAGCAGCAAAGCCAGAACTTAGAGTATCCTTGGATCTTGCAGCAAACGCACTATAGACAGTACCGAAATCCGTTTTTTGACTTATCAATGTCTTTCCTTGATCCAGCCTGTCTCCATTATTTATGAAGCATAATTTCTTAAATTCCTCTAAGTGATCAACTTCTTTGGATGGAGAATCATATGCCTTTTGGCAAGCTTGCTTATGCTTCCCTTTTGCCTCTGTTTCATTCTCCTTTATGGAATAAACCTCAGCCAACGGCTGATACTTGGGGGAGGTAGTTAATCCTTTAAGCTTTGCAAATTTCTTATTCCATAGATCTGCATGCTCTGCTTTCTGGGGATCTAAGATGGCCAAAGGATACTTATCTCTCATAGTTTCTGTCTTTTCTTTAAGGAGATGCATGGATGCAAGAGCTGTTCCTCCGACTCCAAGTCCCGCCGCAACAGAAGATCCAAGCAGTAATGACTTTCCCATGACTAATTACTTAAGCATCGAGTCTTAGCCTTCTCAAATATCCCAGATGCCCCATCTTCTCAAGTGTGCTTTGCTGAGTTATCTGTACATCATTTATTCAGGGCAGGACCTCCCTTCTCTTTATCCTCCTTGTTGGAGAACGATGTAGAAAGAGCCTTTATTGCTTGAAAGGGAGAATCATCTTTAATAGCCTCATACTTCGCCTTTCAATCAGAAACTGCTGCCTTTCCTAAAGAATCTAACTTCTCCTTGATCGTATTAGGTTGAGTAACGCATCACTTCTTAATACGACTTAGGATTTGTTCCTTCTCGGGTGTGGAAGTAGATAGGTTTAATTTCTCTTCACACCAAGCACTTATAAAAGGGGCAGCTTCAGAATTCGTAGTGTTGGAAGATAGATCGCTTTTCTCTAATTTAAGCTCATTTATTAAATCCGGATCCTTCTTGTATTCTTCAAAGATAGTCTTTCAGTGATTGGAGCTCTTGTCATTAATTAGAGATACATCTTTTAGAAGAGTGCGTAAGGTTTCTCTCCCAGAGCCATAATTCTTATTGATTAAATATCCTCCAGTAGCAACTGTTCCTAAGCCACTAGCTCCTAATACCCCTTTAAGAGCTAGGCTATTGTTCATGATGAATGGAATTAAGCTTCCGAGAGCTTAATTAGTCCCTTCTTTATTGGTAATACATCACTTGCTATAAGTCTGAAATAAGGTATCTTCTTCATGCTTGAAGTGCTTAGTCTCTTGAGCCTTACATCACTTCTTCATTAAATCCTCAGTAGCACTCCCCTTAGCTACATCAGTCCAATTGTTGTTGTCGCTACTCTGTTGAATCTTGTAGTTATCCCCTTCCTGTTTGTATGACTCCTTATTGGCAGACCAAATGGACTGATCGTCGCCGGAATTTTGAGCTGTATCGGTAGATAGCTTTCTTTTCCCCTTTAAAGCTATCTGCTCTTCTAATGTTTTAGGTTCTGAACACCACGACTCTATCAATAGTAAATCCTTCTTTTTTGCTCCTTCAAAAGGCTTAGCAGTCTCTTTAAGACATCAAGTTTCTATATCCTTATGTCCAATGCTATCTTTATTCAAACCCGAAATAGCATCACTCTTCTCGGCTTTGTAAAAGGTAAGTAGCTTCTGCCAACTGCTTTCTGAATTGGCTACTTTCCTACCTTTGTTAGATAAGTGGGAAGCTATGGTTTCCTTAGCGTTTATATGAGAAGCAATTTGTCATCCAGCTACGCCAGTTCCTCCAGCAGCAGCAGCCGCTCCCATTCCTACTTTGGCTATCGTTGGAAGAGACATTATGAGCTAATGCATCACTTAATAGCTCTCTTGTAATCTAGATCATCTGCTTTTATGAATGGCATAGAAGAAGTCGTCTTGCAGTAATTCCTTATTTGCTCGGCCGTAACATCCCCTTTGGCTATCTTTTCCTCTCCAGAGCCTTTTGGAATCTGGATATCTGTTTGATCATTCTGTCCATAAGCGGTTTTAGCTGTATTCCAACCGGAGTCATCGGTGGAGTTATTTCAGTTCTTAGATTCCGCTTTTAACTTGGTGATCAGGTTCTCTCTGGTACACCAAGAGACATAACTATTAAATTCCGATTCACTCCCTTCGATAGAGTCATGCATCTTGGAGCATCATTCTTTAAGGGAATCTATAACCGTATTATCTTGACTTATTCCCTCTATTAGATGTGTAGCTTTGGACTTGTCCTTATATTCCTCTAATAGCTGTGTTCATACATTGGAATGTGCCTCTCCCAGAATGACTCTTTCCTCTTTATTAATTCGAGATTTGAAAGAGGTCTTCTCTGTTGTTGAAAATCAACCCTTATGTGCTCCGTATCCAGTTAATCCTGCAGCTCCAGCCCCTGTAGCACTGGTTAGTGCTACTAATGATTTACTTGCCAATTTAAGTAGTGTACCTCTTTACCTTCTTCATGAATTAACTTGACAAACATCATGACTTTGACAGAGTGTAGTTCTCATCAGTTTCAGAAATATACTCCCCCTCTATTTTCTGTCTACATCCATCCCTAAGAGTTTCTGCACTCACGGTATTTCCATTGGTAGTGGTGGGAGTTAATCCCCACTTATCTATTAATTCACTCTTCACCTTGCCATTACCGGAGCTTATCTTAGTGCTTCATTGATTATTAACGGTATCTCCATCAAAGGGAATTAACCCTTTGGATTCCTTAGATAAGGCCTCCTTGATATTTGGCTTTAAACATCACTTCTCCACTTTAGAAAGGGTGGATGTCCCTTTCCCAGAGTAAGTTTCTTTCAGGCTATCAGAGCACCATCCCTTTAATTCCTCAACAGTAATAGTTGTCTTTTCGCTTCCCTTAATTGTGATCTTAAAGTCATGAGAACCCTTATTGTAGAGATCCTTCTTTAGAGTTCATTGGCTATCATTCCCACTTATTGGAAGTTTATCCTTAGATTTCAATTCATCAAGAATAGTTCTCTTGTTTTCGGGAAATATGTGGGGATAAGCTAAGTATCCTCCTGTAGCTGCCCCTCCAGTCCCTAGTGTGGCAGCTCCAATTTTTCAGTATTCCATGTGATTAGATTCTTAAGGTACCATGCCTTGAAATATGTCATTGCTCCCTAGACGACACAGGAATATCCATATCGGTTATTTCTCTTTTATTCCGAATGCTTGAAGCTGAGATATTAATATCTATGTTAAGAAGCTTTTTGTGGTTGCTTCCCTCTGAAGAATCATTAGAGATTAAATTTATTTTTCACTTTTCGAATAATTCGCTTAACATATGTCTATAGATATCGATCCTTGGATGGAGTTATCTAACATATCTGAAAAACTAATTGCCGAGCTGGATGAGTCTGTTCCGCGTTGAAGACGGTGAATTGATAAACTTGCATTAGATAAAGCTGCCCGAGAGGGTATTCTGGATGAATTTTGATTACTTGACTACATAAGAGACGCAAATAGAGCTAGAACTTACAGAGAGATAAACGACAGGGGTCTTCTTATTTTTAGGAATTTATTTGTTAAGCTAGATAAACCCTTAATTGAGGTTTTTGCTCAATCCGGTGTAAGGGCGGCTCGTTATCTTGATGAACTTCTGGAAGTAGAGGAGAAGATTGCCACTATTATTAGGAAGTATAAAGAAGAATGAAAGGCTAAGAATGATGAGGAAGCAAGGAGAAAGATAGATGCTTTATTTTCTAGAGCTCACGAGAAGATAAAGGAGAGATCTAATGCTTATGAAACTTACTTAAACAACATCTCTTGAAAGTCAAAGCGAGTTGCGCACGAATACAATCCAGTTAAGGCTCGAAAGTGAAGATCCATGGTGATGCTTCACATGGACAACTTTAGACAGGAGAATGAGAGAGTTTACAAGTCTCAACAAACTATCTTGGAGAAGTTTAAAGAGACTCTTCGTGAAAATCTGGGATTAAACAATTCTCAAGAACGATCCTTGATTGATGAGATTAAGGATTGCTTGGTTAAAGCGGCAAAGAATCAAAGGAGACTGAGACGGGAGTTTGTGGACTCCTTGATAGGTTTGTTTACCGATGGTCAGGATTCCAGTGATTTTACGCATTTCATAAGTGGTTTTTCAGGCGTGTCTTCTGAGAGTAGAGATTTACTTAGACTCTTGGTTAGAAGTGATTTTATAGCTAGCGCTTTTTTAGCTGTTGCGTCAACCCAATGTTTCAAACAGAAGGTGCAAGATGCTTTTTTTAAGGAGCTGGAAAAACTGCTTGATATGGCTGAGGAACGAAAAGAGGAACTTAGAAAGACTATTGATGCCGTTTATAACAGTGATGTCTACAAGTTTTGTAATGGGGGCGGAGTTCTTACTGCATTAGCTCATTTTGGTACTTGGGGATTCTGCACCGGATTTACCGCAGCAGTTAATACTATTGATCATGCTCTCCATAATGTTGAGGTATATAGGAGGTTAGTAGTTGTGATTAAGAATGCTATGGATATTGCTGGACTGCCAATTGGTGGAGGTTGGGTAGCATTAGCTACTTGAGCAGCAGATTTTGCTTCTGATGTGGTTTTTGGAAAGACTATTTCTGCCGCTATTTGTGAATTTGTTGAGGAAATGATTGCTGATGAGTTGGAGTTTATTGCAGGTTTGTTAGAGCGTTAAGATGACCGTTATGGATTTCTCAAGTATCTCTGAAGATTTAATAAAGAGACTGGATTCTTTAATCCCCGATTGGAAAAGTAAGATCAACGAGGAACAGTTTCAGTCAGCTTTAAAGGAAGGACAATTGGATGAGTTTTGACTTTTAAATCGTTTACGTGATGCTACTAGAGCCGACACTTACAGGAAGATAAGCGATAAAGGTAAGGAGTTTACCACGAACAAAGACTCAAGTTTAGATAAGTCCCTTTTTGATTCTTTTGTTAGTGTGGGTGCTGCTATTCAGGTGCATCTCGAAGAGCTTTTAAATATTGAAAGTGAAATCGCCAAGATAATTCAAGAGTGCTCTGATTCTTGAAAGGAACGTGGTTTTGAGCATGATAAGAATAGCTTAAATCGATTCTTTGATCAAGCCAAGAAGGATTTATCAGAACAATCCAAGGCTTACAACGCTGCCATAGATCATACTTCTAATGTCATGGTATCCAGAGTATGAGAGTTGGATAGTTCTAAGGCTGAATCTGTGAGCAGCATTATCCGATACAACATGCAGCGCTTTAAGGATGAAAACAGCAGGCTAGTCTCCATTCAAAGTGAGTTTGTAGATTCCCTTCAAAAGACAGTAATGAGTCGGGTAGATTCATTGGAAGGTGGTAACAGAACCTCATCATCAATTCGAAATCTACAATTAGCCAAGGAGGAACTGTTGCAGCTTAAAGAGCAGTTAGAGGGGATTGCCTCTTCTGAAATTGAAAATCAAAAGCGTTTAAGAAAGGAATTCGTTTCTTCTGTTGTTGATACTCCCTTTGCGATTAAGGAATTATGGGATACTTGAAAAAGTGCTTTGGGTCATGGATCTCGCGAGGATTTATTTAAGGAAGAGAGGGATAAAGGTTTTATTGGAGAAATGAAAGGGGAGTTTCGCTCTCTTATGAAGGATTGTTTGAAGTCCTTTGTAAAAGGAGCTTCCAGTTTTACGCTGGAAAGATATGTTATTCCTAGTGTAAAGGAAAAAATTAAAGAATGGCAGGAAGAAGGAGATCGACTTTATGATAATGATTTATATAAGGGATGTAATTATGCTTGGTGGGTACATCCCTTGACTTTTGGATTTTGTACTGGCGCCACTTTAGCGACAAACGCAATTGCGTTGGCTAGAGGAAATGTGATTGATCTTCGGGGGATTTTGTTTTGTTGTGAGTTTGTAACAATGGTTGGTGCCGTTCCTATTGGAGCCACCTTCGGAACTCTAATGAAGTCTTTTACTACTCATTTTTTTAAAAGTACAATAAAAAGCTACTTGCGCAGCATGGTTTGCGATACCGTAGCCGAGAAAATTTTCTCCAACTAACCCTTGTTAGTTTAACTTATCCAATTATGATCTTCATGCTAAGATCATCAAAAAGTTTAATGATAAGACTATGTACAATCATTCATACGATGAGCGATATAAGTGGAGCCACAAATCAGAATCTTCATCAATAAATTCATAAGTCTACCTTACGATCCTTTTCTGCAATATACTCTATTAAATTTCTAAGCAAAGAATCAGCCTCTAATATGTTGATCTTTCCGCTTTTTTTATATTGTTGTAATCGTATCTTTTCTTCCCTTATGAAGCTCCCCAAATCTTTTGAAGAAACTTTAACTTTTTCAGAATATCACATCTTTTCTATTAACTCTCACCATATATAAGTAAAAAATAATTTTCTTTAAAGCCCGTTACTAATAGGCCAGAGTAGTAATGGTTTTCAGGTTTGTAAACTAGCTGATACATTAAACTTTCTCAGTTTTGTTTGGATCCTATGTGTAGTCACATTCCTCGGTAATGACCATAACGCGAACTTGCCCACAGGTTGTTTGGTTTGAAATCATTGAATACGGTCTTTACTCAGTAGTCTATTTTGCTGAAGCTTTTAGGCGTCTTTGAGGTACGCATCCTAGTTATATAGTTTCAGCTATGTCGGAGATCATATAATGAAGAACTTAGAAATATTTCTCTTCAAAGATTCTTTAAGAAGAATTCCCTGACTCTTTGGACATTGCTTACCTTAAAAAGGAACCTATGCTTTAAGAGAGTGCATTCTATTTTGGATCTAATATCTTTTAGTTCTCAAGTAATGGGGTATTGATAAAAGTATTCCATAAGCATTTGATCTCTAAAGCTTATGGTCTCCCCCTTATATTTTGTTTCTAGAATATTTAGCTCTTGCTCAGTTAGACTCTCTATTATTAAATTTACAATTTCGTAAACGTCCCTGAATCTGATGGAGAATAAATAATAGATGGTCTTCTTAATCTTTCACCTCAACATCTCCTTTTAATAATTGAAATATCTTCGTTAGGTACAAGACGATGAATATTAGACGATTATTATATAGATGCAAGTTAGCAAAAAGGAGATGACAAAAACCTTAAATGTAAAAAATCCCTTACCATTGTCTGGAACGTTTGCGTACCGCCTCTTTGATTCATAGTTGTAGAAATATTTTCTGTAGGTATTAATTAAAGCATCCGACGATGACATACAATGTTAGACTGATTAGTACTTTATTATTTTAAATAGGCATTTAAGAATTGTAGGGATTAATTTGCATGCCTTGCTATCGTATAAACAAATCAAGCAATTAGCATTCCCAAAGCTATAAATGGCCCCGCATAAAGAATCATTCTGTATGTGAATCTACTGAAGAAGCTTGGTGGATCGTAAAAAGCTAATTCTATAAACATCTTTTTGTGTCTGGAGAAGAGGCTGTCTAGTTCTGAAAAGAAGTACTGTTTATCTACTACAGACATAGCTCCTTCTTTTATTGAGCGTTCTGATATAGAGGCAATATGTACTAGAAATCTATTTAGATAATACCTGAGGTGTCGTAACTTAACTTTAGGAAATCCATTCTTATATCTAAGAAGTAGTTGTTGTTTTAAGTCTAGAGTCCGATCATCACTTGTTATTTCAAATAGATTTGTAAATTCAGAATTAAGGTTGTTGATTATTTGAGAAATGACTCACTTAGTCTTGTAGTTTGCAGAATTTCTAGAAACAGGATTCTCTAATCAGGAAGAGAGATTCCTTTCCATCTCATCATTGAAGAAGTAAGTCTTCTTGGAAACGAATATTACTTTCTTAAATTCAAAGAATAGGAAGTCTCTTAGATACTCGGAAGTTTTAGGATTAAATGTCCCTCTGAAGTCCTGCATCACTTGCTTCAGGTACTTTCTAATTTCATCTTTAGATAAAAGTGGGGGATATCTATTGCAGAAGGTGGAGAGCATTTGGCTCTTGAAACTGAATACTCCTCCAGTATCAGTCTTCATCTCTAAAGACTTCAACTCATCCCTTTTAAAGAAGGAGATGACTATGTCTATGATGTCCTTGGTTTCTAGATACACCCTCTATAATGACTGATAGAAAGGTAATTTTAAAAGATAACTAGGGCTTTATGGGCTTAGTACATCAATTAACCACTTGGTTTATTAAAGGATCTGACAACTCCTTTTCAAAATCAATATCTGTGGAATACTTCTCTTTACATTTGGATTTGAAATCTGTTGTAGCATCATTTCCTAAACTGTTGGCATTCCATCCCGTAATTCCCCATTCATTTGTGGATTTATAAGTATTCCTGTTTGCTTCTTTGTGATGCTCTTTGTAGCTATTCCACGCTGTATTTCATCCCGCATCCTCCCCCGTCTCGGGAAGTATTGATCTCTGCTTCTCCCCTTCTATTAATTCTTTGATAGTTCTAGAAGCTGTACATCACTTCCTAACATTCCTATATTCAACATCATCTGGACTTTCAATGGATAACTGATATTTGCTCTCACACATATCCTTGAATTCATTAAAGACCTCTTCTTGACCCTCCTTTTCATTCCAATTGGGTATTCCCCAAGTATCTCTATCCTGATATTTCCCAGTAGAGACTTCATGTGCCTTTCTATATCTAGCTCATGCAGCTTTCCATTTACTATCAAAAGAAGATCCTGAGTTCTTGCGTAGAGCGAAACGAGTCTTTTCCTTTTTAAGAAGATCAGATATTAGGTGAGATTGCTTATTGGAATTGGATGCATATCAATAAGCTCCACCACCTATTGTACCAGTAGTTCCTAAGCCAGCTAATGCTAAAGCCTTTGCATCCATATTAAGTAGTTACACAGTATTCCTTAACTTCTAAGAACTTAGGATCATTCTCTTCCTCAAATGGGATTTCATAGGAGCTTAAGCACAATGTCTTAAGGGCTTCATTTCCCTTATGATCGGTGCTAGCATCAGCAGTATTCTTTACTGCTCACATCTCCGGACTCAATTCGCTTTGTTGTTTATTGGATAACTTTCCAAATAAAGATGTAATCTTGGAATCGCTCTTTTGACTTTCTGATGTTAATTTACCAGTAGATATCTGATCTCCTATGTTAAGAGTACAAAGTACCTTTACATTCTTGAATCTAGTATCGGTCTTATCTACAAATTTACTTCTTAAAGAATCAGAACACCATCTCTTCAGATCATCAACAGACACATTAGACTTCTTTCTTAATTCCTTAAGATCATCAGTTATCTGATCTTCCTTGGCTTTATTACTATCCTTTAATCAAGTTAATCTTGCATTCCATTTATCATCACTCTCTTTCTTGATGAGTAGAGAGGATTTGATTTTTGATTCTATATATTCATAATTATTTAATGCTTTAACTCCTGCGAAGGTGGCTCCACCCACTCCAACAGCTGAAGCAGATCCGAGAAGTGCTTTTGTTGGGAGGCTAGCCATATCTATTAATATGTACCATCACTTCTATCCCGTTTTATATAAGTCCCAAGCAAAGTTTCTGTCATGGCAAATCTAGGCATAGTTATTCCTGCTTCTTTGGCCGGAGTGGCTGCTACTGCCGCAAGTGGAGCATATCTTCTTTATGGCTCTTCATCAGAAGCAGCAAAACCGTTATTTAAGAATAAGTTTGAGCACGCATTGTTAAGTACATCTGATAATAAGGATGATTCCCTATGGGATACAAAATGGGAAGCTTTTAAGAAATTAGATAAGGCTAAGAATCCAAAGCTTTCTCAAGCTTTAAAGGATCACAAGAGTAAGAGTATTGATAGTGATATTAGGGGATTAATAAAGCAGGGGTGTCAAGAGATTTATGACTCTGAGTTTTCTGGAGAAGATGATGAGCTTTATGGCGACTTTAAGAATGTATGTTCTCGAAGCGTAAAAGATAAGGTTGGAGGAACTTGATTGGCAAGTTCCGATGGCAAGATTGGAGAGAAGTGAACTGCTCTTTCTAAAGCGAGCTTAGATACCTTAACTTCTGAGCTTAAGGCCATCAAAAGTAAAGATGAAACTAAGGGTAAGGAGGAACTGCAGAAGTGATGTGATTCTATATCCACTCATCCATATGATGGAGATGGGACAGTGTTAACTAATAATGCGGCTAGTTACTGTAAGGTATCTACTTAGTAAATAATGTCAGTATTAGCGCCTTTGAAACTTGCTGGGTTAGCTTGCGCCGGAGTGGGAGGAACGTGTGGAGCTGTTTATGTTGGGAGCTCATTTGTTGCGGATGTTTCTAAAGAAGTGGGAGATGATGACAGTGTTATACAGACTGTGGCCGATAAGTTTGGAACTAGACTTATTTCTAAAAATAAGAAGAATGGTATTTGGAAAAAGAGGCTGCAGAAGCTTAAGAATCATGGCTCTGGAGAATTAGATGCAGGATTAAAGACTATAAAGGAGAATGCTGATCAACCAAAGGCTGAACAGGATTTAGAGGCTTGATGTGAGGAATCTAAAATCAAGCCACATGGAGGTCAGGAGCATTCCCTGATGGTTAAGGGTGTAGAAAGTTATTGTACTTATATTATTGAGGAACAAGTTAATGGAGTTGTCCCTAAGTCCAAGGACGCTATTGGAGATTGAAAGTTAGTTAACGAAGCCTTTGTAAAAGCTCAAAAAGTCTCTCTTTCTCAGGATTTGCAAAAGGTTTATGATGAGGTTAAGGGTAATGAGACTACTTCTTTAAAACTGAAAGAGTGGTGTTTTGGGAAGTATGAAGAGCCATTTAAGGGTAAGGATGATGCCTTGTATAAGGAAGTATCCAAGGTGTGTAAGTCAGTTAAGACTCCTAAACCAGCATCTCCAAAACCTGCAGCTTCCGCCCCTTCAAAACAAACCCCTACTTCTCCAGATTCCAAATCAAAAGCTGATAGTGTAGCACAGCCATCACAGACTATTTAGGATTAGAGGTTATTGGTATAGCGAGTCTTTTTAAGGATAAATTGCTATTCCGATTTGAGAAGTCTTGAGATCCTATGTGCCGATAAATGATGCCAACCAAAGCTACCTTAATTTCCCTCTCCTCTGTTGGAGTTGGGGGATCAATAGCTGGAGGAGCTTATCTCCTTCACACAAGGGGAGAGAAGGAGAGTTTGCACTCTTTAGTATCCAAGGAGAAGGATAGGGTGATATTGGATTATGAGAAGCATGATAAGGTTTGAGGTGTATTAGTTACTGAGTATTCCTCATCTAATAGCACTACTATAAAAGCCAAGGGAGATAAGCCTACAAAAGAGGAGATTATTAAGTTCTGTAGGGATCATGAATCTTCTACAGACGAATCCCTTTTTGAAGCTTATAAGTTATGATGCTCGAGAAGCAATTTACAAGGAAAGATAAATTCTTCTGGAACTAAGAAATGACTCACTTCCAATCAGTCTAAGGATTGGGAAGCTAATAAGAATGCTTACAATACCAATAATTCTGAAAATCTCTTAATTATTAAAAATGGAGAGAGTACTGGAATACAGAAGAACTCCATAAAGGAACAGGACTTGATGGAATGGTGTGGCAATGCATCTTCTATGGCTTTTGTTAATGAGCAAGATGATGATTACAAGAGAGCAGATAAGTTTTGTACTGTAAGTAAATAGATGAGTAAGGCTATGTTTGCAGCCGCTGCTGCATCTGGAACTGGTGCTTTAGGAGTTGGAGGATATTATTCGTACCAAGCTATAAAAGGAGAGCCTACCTTATTATCTAAGCTTGAATCTTCTTTACAGAATCATCAGAAGATCCTTTCTGTTGGTGATGCTGAGTGAAGTAGTTGATCTGAAGTATATAAAGCTAGCGTACAGAATAAGATTCCAGAAGTTACTCACAGTGATCTCCCTAAATGGTGTGAAGCAACCTTAAAGAGTCATGATAAGTCTAAGTTGGATTTAGCTTCCGCCTGATGCGTTATTAATACTAGATCACTAGCAGAAGAGATAAAGGCTACTTCTAGTGCTTCTTTATTATCCCTAGAGGGGGATAATACTACAGCCTGAGAAGGGGCTTGAGACTTCTATAACCAAAATAAGAATACTGGAGGGCTAGAGATTTCTGATGCTACCTTTAAAGCTGGTGATACCGACAAAGCTAAAGGAGGTCCCGCTTTAAAGAAATGGTGTTCTGATTTATTAAGTAAGAAGATGTATGAACCTTTGGAGGTAAGGGCTAAGGAAAGAGCAGAGAAGTGATGTTCATCGCACGCTAGTGGAAATACTTAATCGTCCTTTATTTAGGAAGGGTCAGAACTACGTTAAGGAGTCTCAATTAGATTCTCCTATTATGTTTGTATTTCCTGAAGATTCTGTAAAGAATGGTGTGTTTGTTGTTTCTGAAAAGAATCTAGTAACAGATTCCTTCCGATCTTTGCTGAATATAGATGACTGAGACTTCTTCTATTCCTAAAGCTATATAGTAATTACTCTCTCTTTCACGCAGTAGTCTAGGAAATTTAAGAACTTAGTAGAAGATGATCCTTCATATGGTGAGGATGCAGCTCTAGTACATCATGACTTTAGTATTGACCTACTATCCTCAATATTATCTTGGGAGTACTTTATAAAAGTCAAGCCCTCATCTAAAGATCTCCTTTGCTTTTTGATGGCTTCAATTTTGGAATCTATAAGGTTATTTCTCTCTTCCGGAGCTCCTTCTCGAATAACAGTTAAATTCCTTCCATAGACGACATCCTCATTGTGTTTAGTGCAGTATCTTTTGAAATCATTCAGATACTGTCTATGCCTTGCATCAGTTTTATATATCTTGTCACATACTTTCTTTAGAGCCGCTAAAGTCTCTTGTGTTCCTACTTTGGCAGCACTTCTTAACTCTGAATCGTCCGGAGTGGATGCTCGGGCTTCTTCTATTTTTAATTTCCAAATATTGGAATCACCATTTAGATCCAGAACTGAGGAGCTATATTTCTGCTCATAAGTTCAATTGGTTTCGAATTCATATTTACTAAGAAAGTAGAAACTAACTCCTGCAGCGGTGATTCCAATAAATGCAGATAGAAAGGAACTTAACTGCACCATTGGAATCTATTTGTAAAGAGTCGATAGTATGAATTGAATAGCTAAATCTGTATTGGTAGTTCTAGGGTCTGTGAGTGCTGTAGGAGGGGTTTTTATTGGAAAGCAGTTCTCATCCAGAGAGACTGCAAAAAAGACTATATCAGAGGTTTTAGGAAAGTCGCTTATTGATCCTAAGATTACATCTTATTCGACTAAGTGGGATTATCGTAAAGATAAATTGAAAAAGGCCAAAGAGGGGGATCTTGTTCCCTCTTTGGCAGGGCTTAAGAGTAAGAATGATTCTCTTACTGGGGAGGATATTAGGAATTGATGTGAGGTTAATGTGAAGGGATTTGAGGGTGATGATGAAGGTAAGAAGCTCAAGAATGCCGCTTCCTATTGCACCTTCAATATCAAAGACAAGATGACAGGAACTCCTATAGAAGAGAATGGTTCTTGGGATAGTGCAAAGCAGAAGTTAAAGGGAATTCAAAGCGGCACTTCCCTTTCTCTGAAGATGAAATCAGTTAAAGCTTTGCTGGAGAAGAATCCTAATCCTCAAGAGGATGCTCTAAAGCAATGGTGTTTAGAGGCTTACGATAAGCAGTTTATGGATGATCAGGATCAAGACTTAAGGGATGCTAATAGCTATTGCGTTTAAGCTTCGCAAGGGTAATTCATAAATTTTGAAAATAGCTTGTTCGTCTGAGTATTAGGCGGATCCCATTTTTAGATTAGACAATGTCAGCATTTGCCCCTCTTAAGTTAGCTGGATTAACTTGTGCGGGGGTTGGTGGAACTTGTAGTGTAGTCTATGCCGGAGGCTCATTTATATCTGATATCTCATCAGTAGAGGCAGATGATGACAGTGTTATAAAGACCATTGCTGATGATTTCAGTACTAGGTTAATTAGTAGTACTCGTAGTGAGGCATGGAAGACACGTCTTTCAAAGTTAAAGGGAGATAAGAATAAGACTCTAGATAAGGGGCTTGAAGCAATACGAGATTCCCAAGAGAAGAAAGAGGCGGACTTGAAGACTTGATGTGAGGAAGCTAGGATAAAGCCAAAGGAAGGAAAGGATTCTGAGTTGGTAGTTAAGGGAGTTGAGGATTATTGTACGTATACTATCAAAGATCAGGCAAGTAAGGTTATGTCTAAGAACAGGACAAAGCCTGAAGATTGGAAATTGGTTGATGAGGCCTTTTTAAAGAACAAGAAGGAATCCTTTTCTAAGGAATTGCAAGAGGTTTGAGATGGAGTTAGCGAAAAGGCTGGAACTTCTGGGAAGTTGAAAGATTGATGTTTTAAGAAATACGATGAGCCATTTAAAGGAAAGGATGATCCTGTTTTCAAGGAAGTGTCCAAGGTGTGTGCTGCAGTTAATCCTCCCAAACCTCCAGCTGCCAAGCCGGCAGTAGCTAAACCCGCTGCTCCTAAGCCAGAAGCCAATAAGCAAACAGATCCTGTGAATACTCAACCTCAGGATCAGGCCACTGTTCCTCAATCTCCAAGCCAACCTGCTGTCTCTTCCTCTCCTGTAACATCAACCGATCCTTCTGGAGCTAAACAAGCGGGCGATATTTAGTGTCTTTAGGATACTTAAAGGTCGCGTCTATTGGGGCCGCAGGAGTTGCTGGTACTGCAGGAACTGTTTACGTAGGTAGTAAGGTTGTTGATTTTTCATCTGAGGAGTCAGATAATGATGAGATTATTCATACAGTTAGGGACAAGTTAAAGGACAGATTAATAAGTAGAACCAACTTCAGCAAGGAGTGAAGCAGTAGATTAGAGAAGTTAAAGAAAGACCAAGATCAGGACTTACACGAAGGACTTAGGAATATTAGAGATAAAAATCCTAAAGCTACTGGAGAGGATTTGAAGAGATGATGTGCAGATTCTTCTATCGAGCCTTATGTAGAGCATAGTCCCTTAGTTAAGGGTATGGAGAAGTATTGTACTTATTTACTTAAGGAACAAATTAGTGGCTTAATAACTGGGACTGGAGATTCTGCTTGGAAAGATGCTAAGGATAGATTGGCAAGAGTGGAGGATGATAAGCTTTCTGAAGCCATGAGGGAGGTTAAGAAGGGTAATAAGTTAGATTCTTGATGTACTGAAAAATACGAGACTCCTTTTCAAGATAAGAAGGACTCTCTTTATTTAGACGTATCTAAGTTTTGTAAGAAGATAACTAAAAAGCAACCCACCAATACACAACCTCAAGCCGCTAAGCCCGCAACAGGGAAAGAATAGATGTCTGTTAATTTAAAGCTGGCCTCTTTATTTTCAGCGGGAACAGTCGGTGCAGCCGGATCTGCTTATGCTGGGATGAAGCTCTTCAATTCTTCAGAAGAGAAGGAGAAGACAACTTTTGGAGATAAGTACAAAGGAACTCTAATTACCGACTCTTCTGAAGACAGTAGTAAGTGAGAAGCTCGGAAGACTAAGTTAACTGGGGATAGCAATTCAGATATGGACGCCTCTTTGAAAGAGGTTAAGTCCAAGAATCCTTTAAAGCCAGAGGATATTAAGAATTGATGCTCTAGTATAGCTTCCACACCCTTTGAGGAAGCCTCAACCAAGATAAAGTGATTTGAGACTTATTGTGTTTACACAGTTAAAGAAAAAATAGGGAACTCCTTTATCACAAGAACCGAATCTTCTGCATGAACTCAAGCCAATAGCAAGATAACTACGCAAGGCAAAGACAAGTTGCCTCAATCTCTGCATACCATCTTTGATCAGCTATCACCCACTTCCAAAGATGCTAATGCTCTACAAAAGTATTGTCATTCAAAACAGGATGGTGTCTTTAGGGGAGAAAATGATGATTTGTATAAGGAGCTTTCTACTTATTGCATCCAGTAGTAATGTCAGCGGTAGTTAAGTTTATTGTAGTTCCCGCTGCTGGGATCGGAGGAACAGCAGGAACTGTTTATATGGGAAGCAGTCTTGTTAACTTTTCAGGAATTAGTGACGAGGAGGATTCCATAGTAGAGACTATTAAGGATAAGTTCTCGGGAAGTCTCATGACTTCTGTTCGTAGTACTGATAAGAAATGGAATACTAGACTCTCTAAATTAAAGTCCGAAGACAAGAGTAAATTGGATGAAAGCCTTAAAGCCATTACTACCGAAAAGGAATTAAAGGACTGATGTGATGAGGTTTCCATCAGTCCTTTTGTATCTCAGGATGATAGTAAGACAAGAGGAGTACAAGAGGAGTACAAGAGTATTGCATATTTAACATCAGAGATCAAGTACTAAGGAGGACTAAGTTATTAGAAAGCAGTGATAAAGATGCTTGAGTTAAAGCTGAAGAGAGATTGAAGGAGCATAAGGGTAAGTTATCTAAGGATATGGATGATCTTAAGAAGAAATTAGAGTCTGGAAAGGAAGCAGATGCTCTTCAGAAATGGTGCTTATCTAAGTATGACCTGCCTTTCAAGGATAAAAAGGATCAACTATTAGTAGACGTTTCCGATTTCTGTACGAAGGTTCCAGAACCTAAAAAAGCTACACCAACTCCCAAAGCACCCGCTGATTCACGAAATTAATGTCTTCCTGAACTTTTGCTAAATTAGCTTCTGTTTCTGCTGCAGGAGTGGGAGGAACTGCTGGGGTAGTTTATGTAGGGGGAAAGGTTGTGGACTTTTCTGATGTCCCTAATGACGACGACAGCATCATAGAGACCGTTTCAGATAAGTACAAGAATAGATTAGTCAAGTCTAATGCTAATGATCAGAAATGAAAGGATCGGTTGAAGAAGCTCAGAGAGAGCAAGAGACAGGATCTGGGAGCTGAGTTAGAGAAGATTAAGTCTGATACTAACAAGAAGGAGGTCGATCTTAAGCAGTGATGTGATTCTGCAGCTATTCAGCCATGAGAGAAAGACAGTCTTATTGTTAAAGGGATAGAGGATTTCTGTACTTTAGCCATCAAGGATCAAGTTGGAAGGGGGAAGTTGATTTCTAAGACTGGTACAGGGGAATGGAAAGAAGCTAATGGGAAGTTAAAGGACTTCAAGACAGATAAGCTATCCGATGATATGAAAAAGCTTCAAGAGGAGATTAAGAAGAATGAGAGTTCGGATGTTTTGGAGAAGTGATGTACTAAGAATATGGAAGAGCCTTTTATGGATTCAAAGGATTCTAGATATTTGGATGTATCTACTTTTTGTATAAAGCCTCCTAAGAAAGCTACAGATAAAGCTAGTCCGAAGGCAGCGCCAAGTGGTGATGCAGCAAAATCTCCTTCAGTAGCTACTCCCCCAAAAGTTTAGTTCTCTAATTTGCCAATACTCTTACCTTTAAAGATCGCGATAGGAGGGATAGCTGGAGCTGTAGTAGTTTCAGGACTTCTATTTGGGGGAGTTATGCTTTCCGATTATGTAGATTTCTCCTCTGACGAGAAGGGTCCAATGACTGTCAGGGAGAAATTTGGAGATCTTCTCTTGAATACTACTTCTTATGATTCCGAAGTTTGGTCAAGAAGAAAGAATAAGTTGGATGAAGCTATCAGGGGAGGCCGTTTTGCGATATTTCCCGATGTCCGTTTGTCGACAGATGGGTCTCAAATTATGCAATGATGCAATAGTCGATTAGATGATCAAGTGCTTTGGGAATCTGATGCCCTCTATTTAAACGTTAAGAAGTTCTGTACTAAGGATATTCGAGATGCCTTTAAGAAAGGTGAATTAATAGAGAAGGGTGGAGATTGAACTAAGGCAAAGGAGAGGCTTAATAAGGGGACTCTTCCAAATTCTATGAGTCAGATTAAGAGTAATCTAAATACTCCTAATCAAAACTCTCTAGAGGAGTATTGCACATCTAGCTACGAAACTCCTTTTGATCCTAAAGATGAGAGATATTTGAATGTTAAGAATTACTGTACTACAGTAAAGAATTAATGGCTATTTCTGGAGTTTTAAAGGCCGCTACAGCAGGAATTTTGGGAGCTGTTGGGACTGGTGGAGCGGTATATTTTGGTAGCAAAGCATTAAGTTCTTCTGATTCCAAAGAGGAGAAGTCTGTGTACACATTCAGAGATAAGTTTGCAGGAAGACTAGTTACTTCTGTTGCTACCGATAATCAGTGAAAAGTTAGGCTGGATAAGTTAACTCAAGAGAAATCTAAGAGTCCTCAGAAGAAAGGATTGCCAGAATCAACAACACAAGCCGATTTACATCAATGATGTGTAAATACCTCTTCCATGGAATTTGATGCCAATAGAGAAGAGATATTCGAGTCTTTTTGTGTCCTTATGAATAAGGAGAGGATAACGGGGACATTAATTCAATCTGGAGGGACGTGAAGTGGAGCTAATAGCAGACTTGGAGCAATTGAGGATTCAAAGCTTTCTCAGGAATTGAAAGGAATAAGAGATAAGGTTAAAGTAAATTCCGCTTCCGGAAAGGAGTTGGAAACTTGGTGTGTTTCTAAATATGAACTTCCTTTTAGAGAGGATAAGGATTTTGAGTACGTAGAACTTTATTGTACTGAAGTTAAACAAGCTACTTCAGCACAAGCATCTCCAAGTGGTTCTTAGATGTCTTCTTTAGCTAAATTGGCAGCTGCCTCTGCAGCAGGAATTGGAGGAGTGGGTGGAGTTATGTATTTGAAACCCAGCTCTACTTCCACTGAAGTCAAAGTAGTGGAGGCTTTTGGGGATAGGTACAAGAATAGTCTTATAGATAAGAATGATGCAGAGAAGTGGAATAGTAGGAAGGAGAAGTTAAGTAAGGATGATGATGCTAATTTAGAGGAAGGTCTTAAGAAGGTTAAAGAGAAGCAAGGAGCTACTGGAGATGATGTTCGAAAGTGATGTGAAGAAGCTGTTATTAAACCTTACTCTTCTGAAGATACTTCTAGGATTAAAGGAATAGAGAAGTATTGTACTTATACGATTGAAGACAAAGTTAAGGGTACACTAATTAGTAAGGAAAAGAAATCGGAAGAGGATTGAAAGACGGCGAATGATAGGTTGCTGAAGGAGCTTAAAAATAATCTTCCGGAGAATTTAAAGGAAGCCTTCGATAAGTTAAGTGCATCTGGTGGAACTAAGGATGCCCTATTCCTACAAAAGTATTGTCACGAGAAATATGATCTTATGTTCAAGGATGAAAAAGATCCCCTGTATTTAGAGGTTTCTAAGTTTTGTATTCAGGTACCTAGTTAGAAGTACATCTACCTTTCACTTTCTCAAATAGATCGGCCGCTCCAGATTCATAAGTTTTACTTTTCACTTTTTCCTCACATCATTTCTTTAAGGCCGAACCACCCTTTTCTTTTTCAGACTTATTATTTTCAGTAAATTCTTGAGTCTGAATATCGTTTATAAGCCCATTGTTATTCTTGATTCCATCATACTTCTCATTTCATCCATCCTTTAAAACAGGCTTCTCAAGCATTCCCTCTATTGTTTCAGGTTTAGCTACACATCACTTCTTAATCTTTTCAAGTATCTCATTCTGATTGGGTATTCCTACTTCCTTATTTATGTTTTCAGAACACCATGATTCCATAAGAACAGACGCCTCCTCATGGGAGTTCTCATTAATAGAATTCCTTTTGCCCTTAAGCATAGCCATTAAATCTGTATCTGACTTCTTGGAGAATTCAAATGTAGTCTTATATGACTCCTTATTGGTTGCTAAAGGAATGCCTGTTAAGAAGCTCTTAAGGGTTTCTGGTTTCTCATGCATCTTATAAATTCCATATCCTCCCGCCCCAGCAGCACCAAGACCTCCAACTGTGGCTAAGGGAATTAACTTACTCATTAGGATTACTTAGTGCAGAAGTACTTTATGTTCTCAAAAACATTTGAATATTCAGAATCAGTAACCAACTTCTGAACCACCTCTTTACATCCGTTTTTGAGTTTGTTCAAATTCTCAGCTTGATTATGCTGTTCCGAACTAGCTATGGTTATCGAAGGTATTTTTCTCTTATTGTCATCCTTTTTATATTCATCAAACTTACTTGTTCAGAAAGAGCTATCCTCATTATCCTTCACTAACACCCTACCTTCAGCAGATAACTTATCCGCAATAGTCTTACCTCTGGAGCAGTAGGATAGGAATTCTGAATACAGCTTAGCTTTTGAATCCTGAACCTTCTCCTCTAGAAGACTAGTGCACTTATTCTTGAATTCAACTGGAACTTCATCTCCACTCCCTTTCTTTAAATCCCAAACATCCTGAGTTTTATATGACTTCCAATTGGCAGTCCACGCTCCAGAATCTCCGTCCGTTTTAAGAAGAACTTTAGTTTCTTCCTTAGAGAATAAATTCTTTATGGAAACTTCAGAAGGTTGGCTCATCTTGTAAGCCAACACACCACCTCCGCCAATTCCAGCAGCACCCCCAGTGCCTAAGGCAAGTTTGGCTAGTGTACTCACCTACTTTAGGCAGAAGTTCTTAAAATCCTCACTCTCCCCTTCATATATTCGTTCGGACAATTTCTTACATCCAGAAACCATCTTTTGTTGTCAACCAGAATCCCCATTGGAATTCCCTTTCCCTTTAAAGGCTTCAACCAGATCGGAAGGCAAGTCCTTTTCCTGTTTGGCAGAAAACGTACTTCACTTGTCTTGGAAATCTCCGTTCGTGCTAATCAAGTTCTTGCTTGATTCCTTCTTGTCTAAATTATTGAAGAAACAGTATTTGGCAAACTCCTCTAGATTCTGGGTGTGATCCTTAGGCAATGCATAAACCCCTTCACATGCTTGCCTATGAAGAGCCTTAGCTTGCGATTCATTTGAAGTTCTTTTGTCATGAGCTGCTTTTAAAGGCGCATAATTAGGGGCAGTGTTTTCCTTTTTAAGAACTTCAAACTTCTTGTCTCAATCTGCTTGCTCCTTCAGGATAGCTAGCTTGTACTTGCTCTTAAGATCCTCCTTAACTTCGGTCTTGCTATCTCTAGTAAGAGCTCAATAACCGCCTCCAACCGCACTTGCAGTTCCCAAAGAAGCAGCTCCTAGTGCTGGAAGTTTTCCAATTGCCATAATAGGGGACACGCATCTATTGAGAAGGGTTGCAAGTTTGTGAGTTTTTTAAGTTGGTCTGTATGGTGCTTAATTGCTCTTCCTTCTGAATGTAGTTTCTTTTGATTATGCAGGATATGTCATTGCAAGTTCCTGAAGTGGAAGCATTGGTGTATCCCTTCAATAGATTCTTTTTATTCTTAAGCTCTTTATGAATATTGACCAGATTAGTACTGCTTCCCTCTTCTATCTTCCCCTTGTCATATTTGAATTTGAATGATTGGGGATAATTGGCAAAGTAGTAATTCTTGCTATCGTTAGCTTCATTTCCATGCTCTGGCTTAATAGATTTATAGAAGGCATTTTCAAAACCAGAATTTAAGGGTTTGTAGTAATAGTCAACAAACCCATAGGTCATAGATCCTATTAATTCCTTCTCACTAGAATTGTCACTAGGAAAGCCGTCGAAGCTATCAGTATCAGGTAGCTTTATATGTACCTGTATTGGATTGAAATATACGTTACCCTTAAAGGAGGCAAGATTCGTTAAATAGAGGGAGAACTGTTTTTGATTTTTGATGATGGTTGAATGATCACAGGAAGTGGAGGGACAGCATCCTATACATCCAACAGGACATTTACCTGCTTCACATGTACAACTAGTTCCCTGTTTGCAACAGTGACTGGTTACTTGTGCGGAATCGGGACTATCCTTCTTCAGTCATTCCAGATGTCTAATTATGTTTATTCAATGCTGAACTTGTATGTAGTAACTAGCTAAGGCAGATAGGAAGGAGTACTTCTTGAATTTATCTCCCCTTTCTCAAGATATCTTCTTTCATGTATTAGATTGAGAGTCATGATACTTAGCCTTAGATAGATTCCCCAAGTCTTCAATCCATATCTTTATACGTTCTTGTTTGTTGCCATCTTTGCCATAAAAGTAAACTTCAAGAGCCTTTGTGTAATCAGGATAATCAGAACTTAGTGCGAGTGCAGTAGAACTGCTGAGCAATGCTACTCCGGATACCGGTATTAAATATTTCATATCCCTTTAAATCTCCTAAGCTTATGAGGCCTAAGAATATTATTGCACTAGAGGCTTAGTCAGTGGAATTGAGTATCCCAGTAAAGTTACCATTTTTTGCATCAGTGGTCGGAATGCCGGCCATATTTCTTACCACCTCCACAACCACTATAGATTGAGATAGTAAGAATCATGCAAGATGGGTAGAGGTATATTTCCAAGATAGTAGTAGTCAGGAAGAGCGAATTAGAGTCTGAATAGAGGACTTAGGGAATCTATCTAAATATAGCTATTTTAAGAAGGATAATAATGGTGGAAATGGAAAGTGGACTAGTTACAGATACCTACTAACTTCTGATCCGGACAGTAAGAAGTATTCTCTATTGGCCAGTGTAGCCAAGGAATTCCTATTAAATCAGCACAAGCTTAATGTCCTAAAGGGAGTCTTTCTTTCCAATAACAACTCCATCACACTTACTTCATCTTCCTCATGTCCTCAGGGCTGTGCTGGAAGAGATAACTGCGATCAGAGCACTTTGAAATCCGGCCATGAGAGCTTCTTTAAGGAATTAAGAAATCTGGAGAGTGCTTGGACTGGGAATTACTTAAGTCCGGTTACTGCCTATATAAAGCTAAAGGATTTGCAGTTTAGCTCTCTTAATTCCCAACAGGAGAATAAGGAGATATATGGATCTGTGGTTTATGGAAAAGTGGACTACGACTATAAGGCGTCTTCAAACGATAAGTACTTTGCCAATTATCCAAGTAAGTTCTCTTTAACCATCGATAATGATGGGAAGCTTAAGAAGGGAACTAATGGTAATGATTTATTGATGGTATCTGAGAAGTTAAAGAATTGAAAGACTATGCACTCTAAGAATCAAACGATCTCTAAGCAATGCTGTTGCAACAGCACAGATAATTCCTTTGAGTGTCTATTGGCTTCTAATTTCGTTAAGCAAGAAAGCTCATTGGACACTATTAAATCTAATGTTACTAGTTCTCAGAATGGATGCCAAGCATCTAGTTAGAGTGTACGGAAGTACATAGGTCTCTGATATTTTTGAATTCTTGTGTATTTTTCCATGAGAAGTTCCTGTCCAGAGCTGTGGAACATCAGATATTTAAATCTTCCACATTAGTTATCCCTTCAGTCTTGAGGAATTCTCGATAGTTAGGAAACAGTTCCTCATGAGAAACAAACTCAACATTATCCTCTTCCAGAATCTTGTCTCTATTACTCATTAGACAATACTTCTTAATCTCAGTAATATCCTTACCTTGGGTGTATTCTGCATTCAAGGATTGATAACATCATCTCTTAAGCATATAGGCTCCCATATTGTCAGATGAGTTTCCCTGAAGATTGATGATCTTAGAGACTTCATCCCTATTCCGCAGGAAGACTCTTTTTCACTTTAAGAATTGATTCTTCTTTATATCTAGGGAAGTCAAGTAGCCCATGGATTCCAATCGGGCTCTTAGATTTCCAGTTTTAAGCAACTTACCTCCAGTTAGGACAGTGCAATATCCAGATAGGGATACTAAACATACCGTTCCCACAGATTTAGCTATAGAGCTGGATGACATCTTGAATATAGGGAGCTAAACTCCCTTTAGAAAAACGTAGAGCCTTCTAGGAAGGAACTACGCGTATAAGTATTGGATTGGGAAGATCATGGGTATGACTAGATATTTCAATTCCTGCTCTTTAGAAAAGTACTGGAATCAGGATAATACCTATCTAGTTGTTGCTTGTAGGAATTAGTCTGTCCTGCAGCCCCTTTAATCAAGTCATACTTAGGAAGTATTACCTTAGAGTCAATATATAAACCATTACTTCTCAGAGGCTCTATAAATCCTAAGTTCCTAGAAGAGTCGTGCATTCTATATAGTCCCAACACATTTCCTTCTTTATCCACAGTCAAAGAACCAGAAGCCCCTCCTCTCATGTGAACGTTCTCAATCAAGTAGTTATATCCCCAGTTATAAAGCTTCTGTCCTTGTCAAATCGTCGCCGTATTCTTATGAGCCTTATCTATTTCATAAACATCCACCATCCCTCTAATGGAATCCCCATGGGCATTCTTTATGGATATGGAGTCATGAGCATAGGATAATACGGATGCTCTTTGGGAGAAGGAGTCCAGATTAGTGAATCTCGTGTAATCCCCTCTTTGAACTACTGGATATCCAGAGATGTAGTAATTGGTATTTGACTTGTCGAGTTCTTGGCTACTGTATTTAGCCATTAACTCCTCATCAAATATATTTAGAGGAGCGTGCTTATCACTGGCTTTCCCATATTTGTCATAGAAATTATCAGTTATCTTGCGAGCATGATCTTCGGACTGGAAGTCTATTTCTAGAACTGCAAAGTCCTTGTAGTAATTATCATTCCTTCAAGCTTTACCTCTGTCTGAGTATCTATAGCCTAAGAAGTTAATGGCTGCATAGAATAGCTTAGGCTCCTTTATGGTTGTGTAATAAACGGTGGCATTGGTTTCTGAGGTGGTGGGAGTGGATTCTCTAAAGAGGTTTATTGAAGAGAATCCATAACGAGTAGCTCTGCAGGCAGCTTCAGAAGCAGGATCCATATTCTCATATAGATGACCATATTGCTTCTGTAAGTATTGAGTTTGCTCTAGAGGTATTGGGAGGATCTGGTTGTATGGATTTGAAGCAAAGCGTAGATTACTAATGACATGAACATTAGTTGCTATGAATCACTTAGTAGGATACTTGTTGCCTTCAGGAATAACGTAGTCTAAGATCCATGCAGTTCCAGAATCACATGGCATGGATATCTTAAGGGTGTAGTCATTAATTCTCTTGACTGCATCAACTCCCTTCTCCCCATCTAAATTTAGAAATATGGATGAGGATCTCTCCCTAAGAACAGAGGAATATGCTTTATTCTCGGAGCTATTATTGAAGAAGCTAGCGTTAGTCTTATATATGCTCTCAGGAACATAAAAGTCTCCAGTTGCAGGATAAAAGTACTCTCGTCATGGATTATTGTGAGTGACAGCGATCGCTACTGCTCCTCCAACTACAGTTACAAAAGCTATCCCTTTTATGCTGCCCCCTAATGGGCTATAGGAAAGGAGTTTCATAGGATAGAATATCCTATTATTTTATTCCCCCTTTCCGGAGAGATGGAGTTTCTTAGATATGGTCTAGTTTTGGCCAGTTGTGCTGTGGGTGGGGGAGGTGGTTTGTACTACTCCAGCAGACCCACCACCATGAGAACTTACATGATAAATAATGGAAAGACTCCATTGCGTTCTGGTGATCCATCTTGGAGATATTCATCAGTTATAAAGAACAATAAGGATAAGATGACTGAGTCGGGAATGGCGGGAATATTAGGTGGTAATAGCTTCGACAGCCCTACCGATTCTCAAATTGAGAATTTAAGAAATTACTGCACTAAATACTTACGTAAGCATCCCAGACATGTGGGAGCTCCTGTCAGAAGTAATCTAGAGACCTTCTGTACCTATTAATTCTTCTTCAAACAGAACTGTTTTAGGTTGTTGTATATATCCTTCTTGGCATTGTAATAAACCCTGTCTTTCTTTATGTGGCAGTAATCCATAACCTTCTTGATCTTCTTATCCTCATTCATTTCATTAGTTATTGCTCTAACATCCACATTCTTCAAACGATCCTTCCATTTACTATCTTCACTACTCTCCAATGTATGCCCTTCCAAGGCAAGCTTATCTTCCATACTTAGAGTACATCATCTGGCTGCAAATATAAATAGATAACTATTCTTAGCTCTAACTGGTTGCTTTATGGCTTCACTACATCACGTCATGAGAGCGGCCTCCCCCTCTCCATCATCTTCATAATTCAATAATTCCACCGATCCAGACTTTAGAGACTTCCAAGTGGAGGATATGAAGTCTCTATTATTGATAAATGCCTTCTTGAATCGTTCTGCCCTCTTCCCTCCGTTCTCGCCTTGATTTGATAACTTAAAGATAAATTCAAATCCCTCAGATTCCAGAGCATCTCCTATATTCCCAGTTCTAGTGCATGCATAGTGATATGCGGAACAAGCAGAAAACGTAACTCCAGACGTGCCAGCCACTAATTTGGCTCCCAACATTAGACCCCTCTAGTTAATAAAATTCTAAGAGTCCAAAAATAACCCCTTTCCCCCGTAAGTGATGCTCCCTATTCTTGAGGGATATTTTACGAAGACGTGCATCTTTAGGGATGCAATATCCTCAAAGTCATTAAACTCTTTGGAGGGACTTTAATTTCAATTCCTTGAATTTAGCTTTGGGGGGCAATGCCTCCAAGTTAGCTTGGGGTGTTGGGATATTAGGCTCTTTATCCATTATTGTTTCTGCCACATATTTAACTGCACCAACCATAAGAGAAGCTTTAGACGACCAAGGATACAGATTAATTTCAGAATCACAAGATAAGGAAGAGCTTTACGGTAGATCCTTTAGAAGATACAGAAACATCCTAATAGATATGAATATAGATGGACAAATGGGTGATTGGATTGAGGATGATGAAGGATCTATTGCCTTAAGTCTTTGGTGTGATCATAATCTAAGTAAGAAGCGATTCTTTGTAAGTACATCTGGATACAAACAATTCTGCTCCTTATCTATGGGTGACGTTTTGTGACTAGACAAGAAGGATCAACGGGTTTTGGATATCAGTAAATTTTTATATCTTGAGAAAGAAAAAGGCCGGTTCAGCCAGGAACTATTCCCCAAGCTTCAGCTTACTTTCAATAACGAAAAAGAGGCGTATGATATTTGAAAGAACTGATGTGAGTTCGAGTTGTCTAAGCCCTATTTCTTTGAAAGTGGACGTATAAAGAATATTATTAAAGCTAACTGCCTAATGGATGACTCATCTCCTGTAGCTAAATAAAGTTGTTGTAGGCCATTTAAATTCCTATTTTTTATAGGATTTGAAATGGCTAATCCAAGCTCACTCCTAATATCTTCTTTAATTGGGCTTTCTGCTGCCGCGGCGGGAGGAGCTTATTTCTTTTATGGTTCCCCATGAGAGGCCAATAAGCCTTTATTTAAAGATAAATTCAAGCATGCCCTATTATCTACTGACAGCAATACCGATGATGCCTTGTGAGCTAATAAGTGAACTACTCTTAAAGGTTTAAGCAAGGTTAAGAATACTAAGTTAGCTGAAGCTTTCCGAGATCATAAGGATAAAGCGATTGATGAAGTGATCAGGAATCTCATGAAGCAAGGGTGCAAGGAGATTTATGACTCGGAGTTCGTAGGGGAAGAGTCTGAGAGCTATTCTGACTTTAAGCAAGTATGTTCTAGGAATGTGAAGGATAAGGTGGGAGGGACTTGGTTAACCAGTTCAGGCAATAATGTTGATGGGAAGTGAAATTCTCTTTCCTCTGCAAGCATTGATACCTTAACTGAAGCACTTAAGGGTATTAAAGGCAAGGAGGTATCCGCAGGAAAAGCTGAACTTCAAAAATGGTGTGACTCTATTTCCGCCCTTCCATACGATGGAGACGGAACTACATTGACTAATAATGCAACCAGTTATTGCAAGGTATCTTAGTTATGCCTAGTAAGTTGATGATGGGGGCGGCAGGAGCTGCCGGTTTGGCTGGGGTTTCTGGAGTTACCTATACTGTTCTTAAAAAGGATTCTCCAAGATCAACTCTTAAGGAGTTATTTGATAACAGCAAGGGAAGAATTCTTTTGGATGCTTCGGGAGATAAGCATGACAAGGTATGAGAACAGTTGGCTAAGGAATATAAGGATTCAAGATCTGGGAAGGTAGAGATATCAGAAGATTATGTTTCTAAGACAACTCCAACCAAGGACTCGTTAAAGAGATACTGCCTAGAAGCTTCTTCAAGAACCGATACCAAGGAGTTGGAAGTGTATTCTGAGTGGTGTTCTAGAAATTCATTGAAGACTCAATTTAATTCTTCTGCAAACGGGAAGAAGTGGAACGAATCTACTCAATCATCTGATTGGACTGCAGCGAAGACTGCTTATGATCAGGAAAGTGGGAATGATTTGTTAATTCCAAAAACTGGAACTTCTGGAAATATTGAGAAGAATAAAAGTAAGGCTGAGGACTTTATGGCTTGATGTCCTAAACAATCTAATGTTCCTTATGTAAATAACGAAGATGCTGAGTACAAGAAAGCAGAGAAGCTTTGTCTTAAGTAATTCAGATACATGTCAGCATTAGCTCCGCTTAAGCTTGCAGGATTATCCTGTTTGGGTGTTGGAGGAACTTGTAGTGTAGTTTATGCTGGAAGTTCTTGAGTATCGGGTGTTTCTTCATTGGAAACTGATGATGACAATGTTATACAGACCGTTGCCGATAAATTCAGTAATAGGTTAATAGGGAAAGACAAGACCAGCATTTGACAAACAAGACTTCAAAAATTAAAGACAGCAGAGTCCGGTAAAGAGCTTGCTGAGGGTTTGAAGGCCATAAAGGATGGGGCGGATAAGAAAGAATCTGATCTACGTGCTTGATGTGAAGAGGCTAAGATAAAGCCCCAAGAAGGAGAAGGATCTAAGTTGATAGTAGAGGGAGTTCAGGATTATTGCACTTACACCATCAAAGATCAAGCTAATGGAACTATGTCTAAAACCAAGACAAATGTTTCAGATTGAAAGGAAGTTAATACAGCCTTTTCTAAGATGAAGAGGGATTCTTTATCTGAGGACTTACAAGCAGTTTGAGATAAAGTAAAGGATAAGATTGATACTTCTGGAGATCTTAAGGATTGGTGTTTTAAGAAGTATGATGAGCCTTTTGAAGGCAGGGATAGTGCTACTTATAAAGATGTAGTTAAGGTATGTAAAACTGTACCTAAGCCAGCAGTCGCCAAACCGGCAGCGGCTAAACCTGCCGCTTCTAAGCCCGATTCCCAGTCCTAAACAAGTAACAGGAACAGAGCCTACATCACCAGCTCCCGCAAAACAAGCAGGAGATATCTAATTTATGACCAAGGCCTCTTTGGCTACTATTGCTGCATCTGGAACCGGAGCAGCAGGAGTCGGAGGATATTGTTCCTATCAAGCACTTTTCAATAAACCAACCACTCTATTATCCAGAATTCAATTTTCTTTAGAGAAGCATAAGAAGATTCTCTCCAGTGGGGATACAGAGTGAAGTAGTTGGATTGAGGTGTATAAAAGTTCTGAGAATAAGATCTCTGGAATTGATGCTAATGGACTTGAGAGATGATGTGAAACGACTTTAAAGAGTTCTGATGGGACTAAGTTAGATTCAGCTTCCACATGGTGTGTAATAAATACGAGAACTCTATCAGAAGAGATCTCCGCCATTTCTAAGGTTACTTTATTGCCTTTAGAAGGAGATAGCTCTGATGCTTGGGGAAAGGCTTGGGATTTTTATGATGAGAACAAGACTCAACTAAGTTTAGCTATTGCTGATAGCACTTTCACAACAGAAGCCACTGATAAATCTAAGGGTACAGAGGCATTGAAGAAGTGGTGTTCTGGTTTATTGAATAAGAGAATGTATGAATCCTTAGGATCAGAAGTGAAGGTTAGAGATAAAGTGGAGAAGTGATGCTCATCCAATCCATCTTAGTTTCTATCTACACAGTAATCCAAGAAATTTAAGAATCTAGTAGAAGAGGAACCTTCATACAGAGACTCCAAAACTTTAGTACATCACCTCTTTAAAGCCTCGCGATTATCTTCCGAAGAGTCCCTTATAGAGGCCAAATCTCTATCTAGATATTTCCTATGCTTTTGAAGAGAGGCAAGTTTGGAATCTATAAGAGTTTGTCTATTATCAGGAGATCCTTCTCGAATTACAGTTCAATTCTTTCCAAAGATTAAATCCTCATTGTGCTTGACACAATACCTCTTGAAATCATTTAGATACCGCCCATTCCTAACATCAGTCTTATATATCTTTCCACATACCTTCTTTAAGACTGCCAAAGATTTGGTTACTGAAGTTCTAGAAACTGCACGTAATTCTGGGCTATCTGGAGTTGTAGCTTTCATGGACTCCATTCTTAATTGCCATATTCTTTCATCACCATTTAGATTCAGTGTGGAAGATCTATATTTCTGTTCGTAAGTTCAAACGGTTTCAAATTCATATTTACTTAGAAATAAGAATCCAATACCTGCGTCAGCTATTCCAACACAAGTGAGAATAATGGGACTTAATTTGATCACGTAATGGTGGAGGATTAAAAGAGGAATAGGTGGCTAGTCTGTACTGGTCTTGGATCGATTTCTTAAAAGGGAACTACAGAAATAATGAGGGAGCCTATCTTTCTACCTACTACTCTACTAAATAGTTTGTTTCAAAAATAAATTAGAAGATCTTCCGTTTATAAGTATTGGCTTTCGCCATTTCTTCTGAAATTATGTCTGTACTTGCTCCCCTTAAGTTGGCAGGATTAACTTGTGCTGGGGTTGGTGGAACTTGCAGTGTTGTTTATGCCGGAGGTTCATGACTGTCCGGCTTCTCCGGTGTGCATGTAGATGATGACAGTGTTATACAAACTGTCGCAGATAAGTTTAGCAGTAGATTGATTGCTAAGGGGCGAGATAGTGTTTGGAAGAATAGGTTGTCAAAGCTTAAAGAGCATAAGGATGGAAAGTTGGATCAAGGCTTAGAGGAGATAAAGACTAATAAGGATGGCAAGAAGACAGAGAAGGATTTGCAAGCTTGGTGTGAGGAAGCAAAAATAAAGCCCCATTCTGGAGAAGGGGCTGATCTGATTGTTAAAGGAGTTGAAGATTACTGTACTTACATAATCAAGGATCAAGTTAATAAGGCCATCTCTTCCGATAAGAAGATCGATGTATGGAAGTCAGTTAACAAGAGATTAATGGAATACAAGGGTTCTCTTTCTGATGAGATGAAGAAGTTGAGAGAGAAGGTTAAGAGTGAAGACTCTACCGAGTTGCAAACATGATGTTTTGCCAGTTATGAGAAGCCATTTCAGGATAAGAATGATCAACTCTATAAGGATGTCTCCACATTCTGTGTTGCCATTAAGCAAGCACAAAAGCCTTCTGATAAGTCTGTAAAACCAGATGCAGCTAAGATCCCTGCTCCTGCAGGAGATGCAAAAGCAGCTCCAACAGGGGATCCTAAGAAGAGTACTTAGATGTCTTTAGGATTTTTGAAATTAGCTTCCATTGGGGCTGTGGGGGTTGGAGGTACAGCGGGAACTGTATATTTAGGAAGTAAAGTAGTTGACTTTTCTGGAGTTGAAGGAGAGCAGGATGATCTTGTTGAAGTTGTAGCTGACAGATTTAAAGATAGGCTTGTAAAGGATACTACGAAGGATAAGTCCAAGTGAGACGTTAGATTTCAGAAATTAAAACAAGATACTAGCGGCAAGTTACATACCTCTCTAAAGCAAATTAAGGAGGACAATCAGTCTAAAGCTGATGATCTAAAGGTTTGATGTACAGATGCCTATATTAAGCCCGTTGAAGATGAGACTTTTAGTAATAACGTAGAGCAGTACTGCACCCTCTTCATAAAGGATCAAATTGGTAGCTTGATTACGGAGAAGTCAGAGGATAAGTGAACTGAGAATAATTCTGTTTTAGAGAAGAAGGATAAGAAATCTCTTTCTAAGGAGATGAAGAAAATTCAGGAGGAGTTAAAGACTAAGAAGAATGCCCTATCTACTTGATGCCTTGGACAGCATGACTCCTTCTATAAAGGTAAAGACGATTCCACTTACAAGGATGTGCATGGATTCTGTAGAAAGATTCCTAAGAAAACCCCGAAGACTCCTGATTCAAAGGCCACACCAGCTCCCGCTGAATCTAAGCCTAAAGCAGCACCAGTAGCTTCTCAACCTGCAGGTAGTGGTGTCTAATGGCTTTAGCATATCTCAAAACTGCCTTGGTGGGAACGGCAGGAGTTGCTGGTACAGCGGGAACTGTTTATGTTGGAAGTAAGGCAGTAGATTTCTCTTCAGTTACTGAAGATAACGATGAGATTATTCATACAGTTAAGGATAAATTTAAAGGTAGGTTAATAAGTAAATCCGATTTCAGTAAAGGTTGGAAAGAGAGACTCACAAAGTTACAGTCAGACAATTCTCCAGATTTACATGAAGGCCTTAAACAACTTAAAACTAAGGATCCTAAAGTCTCTGAGAGTGATTTAAAGAAGTGATGTAATGATTCTGCTATTGAGCCTTATGAAGAGGAAAGCTCCTTAGCCAAGGGAATAGATAAGTATTGCACATACTTAATTAAGGATCAAATACACGGATTAATAACAGGCACGGAAGAAAAGGATTGAAAGGATGCTAAGGAGAAACTTGAGGCTTTGGATGATAAGCAACTTTCAGAGGAAATGCAGAAAGTCAAAAAGGAGAAGAAGTTAAGCACTTGATGTTTGGAGAAATACGAGAGCCCCTTTAAAGATTCCAAAGATCCTCTTTATTTAGAAGTATCTAAGTTTTGTAAAAAGATAAAGAAGCCAACTCCTCCTAAAGCCAAAGCAGATACCCCTTCCTCTACTACTCCAGCAGCACCAAAAGGGAAATAATGGCTTTTAATGCGAAGTTAGCATCTGCGATTTCTGCAGGAACTGTTGGAGCAGCAGGTTCCGCTTATGCGGGAATGAAAGTCCTAAATTCCCCCGAGGAGAAACGGGAGACCTTTGGAGATAAATATAAGGGCACTTTAATTACTTTTGGGTCTGAAGATACAGAGAAGTGGGGAACTCGTAAATCCAAACTGGAGCAGGATAACAGTGCTGATATGGAGGCTTCTCTTAAATCTGTTAAGTCTAAGCAATCTTTGCAAGCTGACGATATCAAAGCTTGGTGTTCCGGAGTAGCTTCCTCTCCTTTTGATTCAAAGTCCACCAAGATCAAGTGGTTTGAATCCTATTGTGTCTACACCATTAAGGAGAAGGTGGGCAGTAAGTTCATTACAGATGCTCAATCATCATCTTGAACTAATGCCAATAACTCTCTAAAGAATAAAGGCAAAACCAATCTTCCATCCCATCTTCAAGACGTTTATGACAAATTAACTGCATCATCAGCGGATGCAAGTGCTCTTCAGAAGTATTGTCATTCAAAACAGGATGATGTCTTTAGAGGGTTGGACGATTCCTTGTATAGCGAGATTGCTACCTATTGCATCCAATCATAATGTCAGCATTAGTTAAGTTCATTGTAGTTCCTGTGGCCGGATTGGGTGGAACTGCAGGAACTGTTTACGTGGGAAGTAAGCTTGCGAACTTCTCTGGAGTAGATGTGGAAGATGATTCCATAGTAGAAACCATCAAGGATAAATTTGTAGGAAGACTTATTACTTCTAAATCTGACAATCCTAAATGAAAGTCCAGATTAAGTAAGCTTCAGAAAGCAAAGAAGGATGAATTGGATGAAGATCTTAAGAATGTAAAGAGCGAACAGGAGTTAAAGGCTTGGTGTGATGATGTTGCCATAAAGCCTTTTGAATCAGAGACTAATATCAAAGTTAAGGGAGTGCAAGAGTACTGCGTCCTATACATTCGTGATCAGGTATTGGGAAGTCATAAATTATTAGAGAAGACAGGAACTTGGGATGGTGCTAATGGAAGGCTGAAGGGCTCTACAGGTAAGCTCTCCAAAGAGATGGAGGAAGTTAAGAAGAAGTTGGAGACAGAAGCGAATGCTCTTAAAGAGTGGTGTACTTCTAAGTATGAGCTTCCCTTTAAGGATAAGAAAGATCTACTACTAGCAGACGTTTCTAAGTTTTGTACTGAACTTAAGCCTAAAGCGGTTAAACCTGTCGCCAGTGCAGAGACAAAACCTAAATAGATATGTCTTTATTAGGTGCTTCTAAATTAGCTGCCATTTCCTTAGCGGGAGTTAGTGGCACTGTTGGAGTAGTTTATGTGGGCGGAAAAGCTGTTGATTTCTCTGGAGTTCAAGATGAGGATGACAGCATTATAGAGACAGTTTCAGATAAGTTTAAGACTAGGTTAGTTACATCGGACGCCAAAAGTAATAAATGAGAAGCTAGATTAAAGAAGCTCCGAGATAGCAATGAGCAGAATTTGGATCCGGAGTTAAAGAAAATTAAAGAGGATAAAGAGAAGAAGCAAGGAGATTTGAAGAAGTGATGTGATTCTGCAGTCATTCAGCCATATGATGAAAATAGTTTAGTTACTAAAGGGATAGAGGCTTTCTGTACTTGAACGATTAAAGATCAGGTTAGAAATACTATCTCCGAGAAAGGTACAGAGAAATGGACGTCAGCTACCGAGAAGTTAAAGAATTTCGATACTTCTAAATTATCCGGAGAGATGAAGAAGCTTCAAGAAGATATTAAGAAAGGAACGGATTCTGGATCTTTGGAGAAATGGTGTTTTGAGAGTTATGAACAACCTTTCACAGACACCAAGAACTCTAAGTATTTAGATGTATCTTCCTTTTGTGTGAAGATACCTGTACCTAAGGTAAGTAAACCTGCAGCAACAAAACCGACTTCTGTAAAAGCACAGGACACAGCTTCACCAGCTCCAGTTGCAAATCATGGTTCCTAGTTTTCTAAAGGTAGCAGCCGTAAGTGCTGTGGGTATTGGTGGTACTGCGGGAACAGTGTATTTAGGCGGAAAAGCAGTAAATTTTTCTGAAATACAGGATGAGAGTGATGAGTTGATAGATACTTTTAAAGATAAGTTTGAGGGGAGATTAGTTACAGCGAAGGCTAGTGATAAGAAGTGACAAACTAGATTTAAAAAATTACAGGAAGCAAAAGCTAAGAAACCACAAGAGTCTGGAATACCTGAAGTTTCAAAAGCAGAAGAATTGCAGAAGTGATGTCAAGATGCTTCTATTGCCGCCTTCGATACGAGTAAAGAGAAGGTATTTGAAGATTACTGTGTTCTTATAAATGAGGAACAAGCATCTAAGAAGTTAATCCAGAAAGGGAATGGTTGGAAGGATGCTAATGAGAGATTAAGTAAAGCTAAGGATTCTGATATTTCCGAAGAATTAAAGAAGGTACGAGATAAGGTTAAGACTGATCTGGAGGAGAGTAAAGAATTAGAGAATTGATGTACTTCTAAATATAGCTCCCCTTTTAAAGGTAAGAAGGATCAAGAATTTATATACCTAGGAACTTATTGTACAGAAGTTAAGAAACCAGCAAAGCCTGCTGCCTCTAAAGCCCCTCAAGCAGCAGATCCAGTTAAGAAGGATTAGTACATCTAGTCTCTACTTTCTTAAATAACTCAGAAGCTCCAGCTTTATGAGTCTCACTCTTTACTTGAGCTTCACATCACTTTTGTAAAGCTGGCCCTCCTTTATCTTTTTGTTCCTTGTGACTGTCTGTAAATTCTGTACTCTTGATGTCGTTAAATACTTGATCCTTCATGCCTTCGTATTTATCATTCCATCCAGTCGATAAAATAGGCTTCTTCAACATCCCCTCTATTGTTGAAGGTTGTGCCACGCATCACTTCTTAATCTTACGAAGAATCTCGTCCTGATCAGGAATACCAACCTTCTTATCTATATTCTCTTTACATCATTCTTCAATAAGGGGAGCTGCATCTTCATTGGAAGAACTATCACTAACAGAGCTTTTCTTACCTTTAAGCATAGCTATTAATTCAGTATCTGTCTTCTTGGTGAATTCAAATGTAGTCTTATATGAATCTATACTTGAAGCTAAAGGAGTACTTGCTAGAAGACTCTTAAGAGTTTCTCCTTTATCATGCATTTTATAAAGTCCATATCCAGAACCTGCAACTGCACTAGATCCTATTGCGCCTGCTGCGAACTTAGTCATTAAAGAAGACATTAGGCGCAGTAAAGTTTGAATTGCTTTAGAGGGATCTCTTCATCGGAAATAAATAAGGTCTCCTTAATTCCATCACACCATTGCTTCAAAGACTCCCTTTTATTATCATCAAAATTATCGGATCCACTAGATGAAGCTGGCAGCAATTTCTTAAGGGCATCTAACTTATCATCAAGCTTACCATTTTCTGATTCGCTGTGGCTTCTCAGAAGCGTTAATTTCGGATTTCACTTTCCAGTATCTGTTTTTTCAACAGCTATTATGTTTGAAACCACATCCTTTATGGCTTTGGAGCAATATTGCTTAAAGTCATCAAAGTACTCACTGGAATCAACTGGAGATGAATAGATATCTTCACATCCTTCCACATGTAAATCCTTGGCTATTTCAGTTTCAGAAAATCTACGAGCTGCTTCAGATAACTTAGGATGCTTCGGAGTCTTATTTTGAAGTCCAGTAAACTTGAAAGTTAATATGGAATCTGTCTTCTCTAACTTCAGAAGCGAGTTCTTATACTGCTCTGCAAATGTAACCTTTTGATTAAGCTGTCACAAAGAATAACCACCAACTCCCGCAGCACCAAGACCTCCTGCTGTAGTTATAGGAATTAACTTATTCATTAATTATCGGCAGGAACAGCTTGAGATACACATCACTTTTGAGATAGTTTTAATGAGGAGTCGTAGCTGTCATCCCAAGGATTAGGTTCAAATAGCTTCTTACACTCGTCTCTCAAACCATGCCAACTATTGTCTGTTGATGGATTGGCAATGGTTAAACCTGTTATCTTCTCAGAACCCTCCTTCACATATTCCTTCTCCAATTTCTTCCAATTCTCGGAATCATCTTGACCGCTAGTTCCCTCAGTCTTCAGAGGCGTTAATTTCAACTCTTTTAATTTGTCGGAAACCTTCTTAGGCTCCACACACCATCTCTTTGCCTTCTCATATGATGTCGTAAGAATATCTTCCAATGCAGAAGCACATTCCCTCTTCAACTCCTCTTCCGATATATTGGCAGAACTTCCAAACTTTACAATACTGTTATTCTTCGTGTCCTTATAGGCGGTAAGGATAGTATTCCAACCGGAGCTTCCTTGCCCCATAACTGAGTAACCCTTCTCCCTAAGTAAATCTCTAACCTTAGGGGTAGAAGCCTTCTTATCTTTGGAGGTAAAAGGAGAATTGTATATCAAGACTCCCAATCCAGCACAAGAAGCTAAACCGATGGAGCATGCAACCATCTTTAATATTGATAAAGCCATTACTTAGTGCAGAACTCCTTTATGTTCTGAAATACATTTGAATAACTTTCATCAGTGACCGGTTTCTGAATTGCTTCCTTGCATCCATTCTTTAATTTATTCAAGCTATCATTAGAAGTATTGAGCTCCGTATGACCTATAGTAATGTTGGGAATGGTTTTAGTATTGGTCTGGGCTTTATATGCGTCAAACTTACCATTTCAAAAAGCACTATCTGTATCTTCCGCTAATTTTCTTCCCTCATCGGATAACCTATCCGCAATAGTCTTATCTCTTGAACAGTAGGACAGGAATTCAGAGTAAAGCTTAGATTCCTTACCCTTTACTTTCGATTCCAAAAGGTTCAAGCACTTGTCTTTAAACTCTTCCGGAACATCAGAACCTGCTCCTTTATTAAGACCCCAAACATCCTGCGTCTTATATGCTCCCCACTTAGTCTTCCAAGCTTCAGCATCTCCTGCCTTCTTAAGAAGAACCTTAGTACTCTCTTTAGAGACTAAAGTCTTTATAGGGACATTAGGAGCTTGACTCAATTGGTGGACTAAGAAGCCCCCGCCACCAATTCCAGCAGCTCCCCCAGTTGCCACAGCGGCCTTAGTTAATGCGCTCACGCTAACTAAGGCTTAATACAGAAAGCCTTGAAATCCTCATTATCCCCTTCATATATCTTCTCGGATAATGCTTTACATCCAGTAACCATCTTTCCCTGCCATCCGGAATCTGTCTTAGCACTACCTTTGTTCTTCAAGGCATCCACTAACTCAGGAGATATCTCTGATTCTTGCTTAGCTTTAAAGGTATCCCACTTATCTTGGAAGCCATTATTCTCAGAAATCAAAGTCTTTCCGGAATCGACTTTATCTAAGTTATTGAAGAAGCAATATTTGGCAAACTCATTCAAGTTATCAGTTGTTGTTTTGGGAAGCTCATAAACATCTTCACATGCTTTCTTATGCAACTCCTTAGCTTTTGCTTCCTCGGACTTCTTAGCATGAGCTTCCTTTAAAGGTGCATAAGTAGGAGCAGTGCTCTCCCCCTTAAGCTTTTCAAATTTCTTATTCCAATCGTCTTCAGTAACTAGGATTGCTAACTTGTACTTACTCCTAAGATTCTCTGTCTTAACTTCGACTTTACTATCTCTAGTTAAAGCTCAATAACCGCCACCAACCGCACTCGCAGTCCCCAAAGAAGCAGCTCCTAGTGCTGGAAGTTTTCCAATTGCCATGATAGGAAGGACGTATCTATTGAGAAGGTGTGCAAGTTTGGGAACTTTTTATGCTGCTTTGTATGGAGTCTAGGCTTTCCTGTTTCTGGATATAGTTCTGGCTTATTATGCATGATATGTCATCACAGGATCCGGAAGAGCTGCCTGTGTATGTTTTCAATAGGTTCTTTTTATTCTTGAGCTCTTTATGAATATTGAGAAGATTAGTTTTACCTCCCTCAATTAGCTTGATCTTGTCATGTTTGAATTTGAATGATTGGGGATAATTGGCATAGTAATACCTCTTATTCTCATGATCTATCTCATGGGGTTTAATGTCTTTATAAAAGTCTTTCTCTAATCCAGAATCTAAGGGTTTGTAGTAATAGTCTACGAATCCATACACCATGGAGCCAGATAGATTCTTCTCATCTTGAGAATCTTCAGTAAGTAGCTTTTCAAAATCATCAGTATCTGAAAGCTTGATATGAACTTGTACTGGAGAGAAATATATGTCTCCTCTAGAAGAAGCTAGGTTGGTGAGATAAAGAGAAAAGCGTTTTTGGGTCTTGATGTCATCACCTGAATTACAAGTAGATCCCTGATTGCAGCATCGACTATTTATATGACCAGTATCCTTCTTTCCTAGTCACTCTAAATGCCTGACTATATTTATCCAGTGTTGGATTTGTATGTAGTAACTGGCTAAGGAAGATAGGAAGGCATACTTCTTGAATTTCTCCCCTCTCTCCCGAGATAGCTTCTTTCAAGAATTAGAAGCAGTATCGTAATATTGGACTCTAGATAGGCTACCCAAGTCCTCAACCCATACCTTTATGCGCTCCTGTTTGTTGCTATTGTCTTTGGCATAGAAATAGACTTCAAGAGCCTTTGTATAGTCTGGATATTCATAACTTAATGTAAGGGCTGCAGAGCTACTCAGGAGAGTAACTCCCGAAACAGGCAACCAGTACTTCATATCCCCTTAAATTTCCTCTATTTATATGACTTTAGTAATATGATTTCATGGTATGGAAGGGTCTATAAATGAGGGGAATGATCTTCGTTGTTCCTGTGGTTGGTATTGTGGAAGAAACAAGGGATATTTTCATAAGCTTCATTTCAGAAGTAAAGTATTTACCGTGAAGATGTTCTGAAATGCCTTCAGAATTGACTGTCTGAAGAGATGGAATGCTTTTAAACAGAAATTCTTTGAGTTAGTGGAGGATTAGTCATCTAGAGAATTGAGTATTCCCATAAAGATACCTATTTTTGCATCAGCAGCCGGACTTCCTGCAGTATTATTAACCACTTCTACCACTATAGATTGAGATAATTCCAAGCATGCAAGATGGGTAGAAGTCTATTTTGAAGATAAGGAAGGAGCCGATAAAGCCGAGAGAATACGAGTTTGAATTGAGGATTTAGGAGACTTATCTAAATATAGTTACTTTAAGAAGTCGGATAATAAGTGGGCAAGCTATAGATATCTTCGTATCTCTGATGCTGATAGTAAGAAGTACTCCTTATTGGCTAGCATAGCTAAGGAGTTTCTCATAAATCAACATAAGCTTAATGTACTAAAGGGCATATCCATTGCCGATAAGAAGGGTAGCGTAGCTTCCACATCTTCATCATGCACAAATGGATGTAGAGGGAAAGATAATTGCATTCAAGAGACTTTAGAATCTGGACATAGGAAGTTCTTTAAGGAGCTAAGGAATCTAGATAGTGCTTGGACTGGTAATTACTGAAGTCCAGTTACTGCCTACATAAAGCTACAGGATTCTCAATTTAGCGATCTAAGCTCCAAGCAGGACAATAAGTCCATGCATGGTTCCATGGTTTATGGAGCTGTTGACTATAACTACAAGGCTAAGCCGGAGAAGAAGTACTTTGCCAATTATCCAAGTAAGTTCTCTTTCTCCACTGATGAAAGTGGGAAGATTAAGAAGGGAACTCATGGGAATGACATTTTGGAAGTGTCTTCCAAGTTGAAGAAATGAAAGACTATGTATTCACGACAATCTGTAGCTTTCAAGCAATGCTGTTGTAGCAGCACTGATAACTCTTTCGAGTGCCTATTAGGATCTAACTTTGTGAGAGAGGAATCTGATTTGGGAACTATTAAATCGGGAGTAACTAGTGCTAATGGTGGATGCTCTACTCAGAGTGCATAAGCATGGATAGGAAGATTACGAAATATGACTTCTTAAATTACTTCAAGAAGCCTTATCCATTGTGATTTCTGAATAATGCAGAAATAGAGCAGCACTTCTTTGAAAAGGCTTCTCTTGATGAGATAGCGGAAGAGCTAACTTTCACAGACTTGGTAGCTCTTCTTAAGCAAGTCGATTCTGAGGATAGCTTATATATACAGAACTTCCTAAAGCTCAACGCCCTACTAGACAGCAAGCTCAAGAGTTTTTACATTCATAAATTCAAGATAGGAAGTCTAGAGTTTCATGACCATACCCATCACAAAGGAGATTCAACTGAATTCCTTCTTAAGGCTTTAGAGGGCGATAGGGATGCCTTCATATACAAGCCCACTATCAATGCCGGACTATTGCAAATGAAGCCTACGGCTATATACAAGATGGGTAAGTACATATACCTGATAGAGCACTCATGATCCATAGCCCTAAAGCAAGAGACCATGGGCTCCTTAGCTTATTACATGCATATCCTTAGGGATAAACTTCACCTAAGGATAGATCAAATATTCGTTACTCACTTGAGTGGAGAGCCCTCCCCATTGGGGGATCTCATGGTGAGCATCTCCAACTCTCTTCCCTATACCGCTAAGAAGATATATCCGGAAGGCCCTGTAGATCCCAAGCTAAAGAATATAAATACCTTCTTTGGATTGGAAGATCATCCTTATCCAAGTAGTCTTTATCAATACTTCTTAACTAGGGATGAATATGAGTCCTTTAATAATGAGGAATGGGAGATTGAGAATATCTATCCGGAAGCTATAGTAAGAGTCCTACAGGATTTCTTACTAGAGCCGGATAGGGAAGTTAATTTCAGAAAGATAGCTAAGTCTTTCTTGGATAATAGGAATACTACTGTTTCTCCCGATAATGGATGATTCAGAATCATATTTAAGCATTGTTTAGAGACATTTAACTTCAGTGGGAAGTTACTTCCCCTCCATAAAGTAATCCCTAAGCTTCTTAGCTATGATGAACACAAGAGGAATTACTTCCTAAATTATGTAGATCAGCTTTCATATCTGGGATTTGAAGAAGGTCAAGAGTACATTGTATTTGAGGATGCAGTTCCTAAATTTGAAGAGCTTAAGAAGAAGAGGGTGAAGGTTTATTATGACTTTGAGACATTATCCGTTCCATTTCCATATCTTCCGAATACTAAGCCTTTTGCCCAAATAGTACTCCAACTATCCCTCATCAGAATTGAGGGAGATAAGGAACATATATGTAACTTAATAATAGATCCCTTGGAGCTTAAGTTAAGTGACTTCAAGAGAATAATAGATGAGATTTATATTGACGAGCCGGATGTGGCTTACATAGTCTACAACCAGTCTTTTGAGAATACTCGTTTAAAGGAAATGGCAGAGTTATTAGATGATGATGAATATCGTGAGAAAGTCATCTCAATAATTGACAGAACTGTGGATTTGGCCAACTGATTTACATACGGAAATAATCCCTATATTATTCATAAAGCTCTGAAGGGCTTCCACAGCATCAAGAAGGTAATTAATTTAATCCCTGAGGACATTCTTAGGGATACTAAGACTAGGAAATATTCTGATTTGGCAAGATGTCAGAATGGAGCCATGGCTCAAGCCCTCCTTCTCTCGAGGGCTCTTGCCTATGATAATAAGGGGAGGGATGAGAATAACTGGAAGAAGAATAAGGAGTTTATGTTCCTATACTGCGAAAATGATGTAAGGAGTATGATAGCGGTTGAGAGATTTATAGATAAGCTAATATCAGAGAATAAGTATGGCTTCTATGATCTCAAGAGATACATGAGATTAAAGAAGGAATTTCGCAGTTAAATCTTTCAGCCCTTTTCTTTAAGGAAAGTCTTAGCATTAGGGTAGTACCTATCTAACTGTTGCTTATAAGAATTAGTTTGTCCTTCAGCCCCCTTAATTAAATCATACTTAGGAAGTATCACCTTAGAGTCCACATACAAACCATTGCTTCTTAAAGGCTCCACAAATCCTAGATTTCTTGCAGAGTCATGCATTCTATATAGTCCCAACACATTCCCTTCTTTATCCACAGTTAAAGAACCAGAAGCCCCTCCTCTCATGTGAACGTTCTCAATCAAGTAGTTATATCCCCAGTTATAAAGCTTCCTTCCCTGTCAAACAGTGGCAGTATTTTTATGGGCTTTATCTATCTCATAAACATCCACCATCCCTCTAATAGGATCTCCATGAATATTCTTTACGGATATAGAGTCATGGGCATAGGATAATACAGATGCTCTTTGAGAGAAGGAATCCAGATTAGTGAATCTCGTGTAATCCCCTCTTTGAACTACTGGATATCCAGAGATGTAGTAGTTAGTATTGGATTTATCCAATTCTTGGCTACTGTACTTAGCCATCAACTCCTTATCAAATATATTTAAAGGGGCATGCTTAGAACTTTGGGTAGCGTTCTTTCCGTACTTATTGTAGAAGTCATCGGTAATCTTCTTGGCACGATCCTCAGTTTGGAAGTCAATCTCTAGAACTGCGAAGTCTTTGTAGTAATTATCATTCCATCATGCCTTCCCTCTCTCGGAGTACCTATATCCCAAGAAGTTAATGGCCGCATAGAACAGCTTAGGTTCCTTTATGGTGGTGTAATAAACGGTGGAATTAGACTCTGAGGTGGTTGGAGTTGATTCCCTGAAGAGGTTTATGGAAGAGAAACCGTATGCAGAACTAATACATGCTCTTTCATGAGCGGGATCCATATCTTCATACATGTGTTTATATCTCTTTTGCAAACGTTGTGTTTGTTCAAGAGATATAGGAAGAATTTGATTGTATGGGTTGGAGGCGAAGCGTAGATCGCTAATGACGTGAACGTTGGTTGCTATGAATCACTTAGTTGGATACTTCCCATCCTCTGGAATTACATAGTCTAAGATTCAGGCAGTTCCAGAACCACATGGCATAGATATCTTAAGGGTATAGTCATTAATTCTCTTGACTGCATCAGTACCTTTCTCTCCATCTAAACTCAACAAGATGGATCGTGATTTCTCCCTTAAAACCGAAGAGTAAGCTTTATTCTCGGAGCTATTATTGAAGAAGCTGGCGTTGGTCTTATATATGCTCTCAGGAACATAGAAGTCTCCCGTTGCAGGATAGAAGTACTCTTGTCATGAGAAATTATGGAAAGCACCGAATATCGCAGCACCCCCAACAACAGTTGCAAAGGTAAGTCCTTTTAGGCTTCCTAAAGGGCTGTAATTAAGGAGTTTCATGGAAACAAAAGTTCCTGCATTTTAACTAGTCTTCAAGCAGAACTGCTTTAGATTCTTATATATCCCATCCTTAGCTTTGTAATAAACCCGATCTTTCTTCATGTGGCAATAGTCCATGACCTTCCTAGCCTTCTTATCTTCATCAGTCTCCTGAGTTATGGACTTAACATCCTTAACTTTCAACTTGATCTTCCATGTATCTAAATCCTTTTCGTCTTTCAAAGCATATCCTTCAAGAGTTAACTTATCCTCCATGCTGAGAGTACATCATCTGGAAGCAAATATAAATAGATAGCTATTATGAGCTCTAACTGGTTGCTTAATAGCGTCTTTACATCATTCCATTAGAGCTACTTCTCCCTCCCCTTCATCTTCAAAATTAATTAGCTCCACAGAACCCTTCTTCAGGGACTTCCAACTGGAAGCTATGAATTCTCTGTTGTCATGGAATGCCTTTTTGAATCTCTCGGTTCTCTTACTATCTTGATTGGGTATCTTAAATATGAATTCAAATCCTTCGGCTTCCAGAGCATCCCCTATGCTTCCTGTTCTGGTACATATATAGTGATATGCAGAACAAGTAGAAAGTGTAGTTCCGGATGTTGCCATCATGAACTTTGTCCCCAGCACTAGGCTCTTTTACTATTAAAATTACAAACTCCTATTTTACTGATCTGACCGATGAGCATGACCGTGATTGCCCTGCAAATATGGCTTACATTCTTGTTGAATCTTCTTAAGGATGTTGTTATTTACTTCCTTGGTAAGGAGGGTAAATTTAGAAGATTCTGAAGAAATCTAAAGAGGAATTACTTAATAGCGAGAACTCCCTTCTTTGTATTTCGTCGTCACTACAAGAACTTCATCAACGAGAAGAATGAGATCTTTGATATTGTGATGGGAGAATACCAGAATATTCAAGATAGTAACCCAGTATTCTTCTTCCCAGCACTATCCCAATATTGACTTCTTAAGAGGAGTCTAATTCAGCAATATGAAAAGGTTTTGAATATCTATTTAATAGATGACAACTACGACATATTTGAAGATGAGATTAGACAAGCTAAGGTAGTTAGAAATAAAGACTCTTTGAATAAGTTAATCTGGAAGCTTCAGAGAATAGATCCTGAATTTAATGAGTCATACAAGCAGTCACAGAAGAATCTTCTCTTCCTAAAGGATATGAAGGGAAGTGTGGAACCTGAAGGTGGTTCTGAGATTCCAGATGATTTAGGGAACTGGAGTGTTGAGGAGGGATTGAAGAACTTGGAGCAGTTTATTACAGATCAAGACGCTTTCCTTAAGAAGTGGAGAGCCGGAAATAATAAGATCAGGAACTTGGAGAAATTTGAGCTCTACACAGATGCCAAGTTAACTCAGAAGTACATAAGACTTATGGGAGTTCAAATTAGACATGATGACAGTAAGAACCTTCTGAGATTAACTAAGTCCCTTCATGATGCTTGGACTTCCCTATTTGAGAAGATAAGTGAAGAGGATGAAGCTATTAAGCATCAGTTTATGAAGTCTGAAAAGTCCTATGTTAAGAATTACTACAAGCTCTTAGTTAGAAAGTACTTCAAATTTGAATCCAACCGTCAATTTGATGAACTTTCAGCTTCGGATGCTGGCTTAATAATTAGTCGCTCTTTCGATTATTTAAAAGAGCGTGACCAACTTATGGAGAAGGCAAAGGAAGCCAGTGTTGAAGAGAAGTGGAAGATTGCTTATAGATTATGGGAGTTAAATGAGATAAGGAAGAACATATGCAAGGCCTACTTGGATATAGATTCCGATTTCTCTAAGTGGGTTGCCAGCTATGAAAAGTTAACTAACTTAGCTGGTCAATCAGGGTTGGAATTAGATAAGAAGACTTATGAAGGGGCAGAAGAGTTCTTGAAGAATCCTATTATTCCTGCGGGAATATTCAATCTAGATATGAATCCCGTTATAATTAAAGAAGATAAGAAGGAGGAAGAGGTTCAGAAAGAAGTTGAAACTGAAACGACAATTGAAGAGCAGTAGTACTTTAAGAAACTCCCGTTTTGCTGGTGTTTTTTAAAGGAAAGACTGTTTTAAAATTTGCTTCCTTACCTGCATTCTTTATTTTAACTTTTCCATCCATATTTCCACCAACTATAGGAACTCCTATAAGTATTCAGTGGTGGCTTCGAAAGAAGGCAAGGAATATAGAGCTTCCTTACTCAGACGGGAAGGAAGTTTTGAGATCCCTTGACAGATTCCAAAAGAGATTTGATTGTCGATTTAAGTTCTTGTCTGAGAAGAAATTAAGAGATCTAGATGATCCAAACTGGACTAGTGAAGAAGGGAGAGAGATTTATAAGCTTCTTAAGGATAAATTCAATGATTGCTCCGGTAAGACTCAATATTTTAGAAAGAGCAACAAGAATGCTGAATGGAAGCCATTTTCTAACCAATCCATGACCAATAACAAGTAAGGATTTTTAAATTTCTTAATATCTGCATATTCTTTGCGGTTATAATTCCCTGCAGGAATCTTGAGTATCTTCTCTAGATTTGCTAGCTTTTTGAAAACTGAGAGTCATCTGTTAATTTACTGAGAGTTTGATCCTAGCTCAGAATTAATGCTGATGGTATGCCTAATACATGCAAGTCGAACGGATCTTGGTTTCGGCCAAGATTAGTGGCAAACGGGTGAGTAATACATATCTAACATGCCCCTCTGTGGGGGATAGCCGCTTGAAAAAGCGATTAATACCCCATAGGAAGCTTTATCTATGATTTAGCTTTTAAAGCCTTCGGGCGCTGAGGGATTGGGATATGCTCTATTAGCTAGTTGGCGGGATAAAAGCCCACCAAGGCAATGATAGATAGCTGGTCTTAGAGGATGAACAGCCACAATGGGATTGAGATACGGCCCATATTCCTACGGGAAGCAGCAGTAGGGAATCTTCCACAATGGACGAAAGTCTGATGGAGCAATACCATGTGAACGATGAAGGCCTTTTTGGTTGTAAAGTTCTTTTACGAGGGATAATTATGATAGTACTTCGTGAATAAGTGACAGCAAACTATGTGCCAGCAGCTGCGGTAATACATAGGTCGCGAGCATTATTCGGATTTATTGGGCGTAAAGCAAGCGCAGGCGGATGTGTAAGTTCTGTGTTAAATGCAGCTACTCAATAGTTGTATGCACCGAATACTACATGTCTAGATTGTGGTAGGGAGTTTCGGAATTAAGCATGGAGCGGTGGAATGTGTAGATATGCTTAAGAACACCAGAGGCGAAGGCGGAAACTTAGGCCATAAATGACGCTTAGGCTTGAAAGTGTGGGGAGCAAATGGGATTAGATACCCCAGTAGTCCACACCGTAAACGATGGGTATTAGATATTAGGGCTTTAGCTTTAGTGTTGTAGCTTACGCGTTAAATACCCCGCCTGGGTAGTACATATGCAAATATGAAACTCAAAGGAATTGACGGGGACCTGAACAAGTGGTGGAGCATGTTGCTTAATTCGATAATACACGAAAAACCTTACCAAGGTTTGACATCCCTCGCAAAGCTATAGAAATATAGTAGAGGTTATCGAGGTGACAGGTGGTGCATGGCTGTCGTCAGCTCGTGTCTTGAGATGTTTGGTTAAGTCCCGCAACGAGCGCAACCCCACTCTTTAGTTACTTGTCTAAAGAGACTGCACAGTAATGTAGAGGAAGGATGGGATCACGTCAAGTCATCATGCCCCTTATGCCTTGGGCTGCAAACGTGCTACAATGGCGAACACAATGTGTTGCAAACCAGCGATGGTAAGCTAATCACCAAATTTCGTCTCAGTTCGGATAGGAGGCTGCAATTCGCCTCCTTGAAGTTGGAATCACTAGTAATCCCGTGTCAGCTATATCGGGGTGAATCCGTTCCCAGGTCTTGTACACACCGCCCGTCAAACTATGAGAGGAGTGGGCATTTAAAAATACATTCATTTGTATCTAGAGTGAACATTCTGATTGGAGTTAAGTCGTAACAAGGTACCCGTACGAGAACGTGCGGGTGGATAATCTTCAAGTTATGAGATGATAGAGCCTTTTTAGGCTTTATTTAGTAGAGGTTGTAACTAGAATAAATTCAAGTCGTATAGTTAGATTTGAAAACTTCTAGGCGGATGATTCTCAGTTTTGAGAAAGCTAGAACTTTCTCAGTTTGCTTTTTGAAAGGAAAAGATAATAACCGAGTTAACTTAGATAGTTAATCATACGTAAATTATTAAGAGCTAAAGGTGGATTTCTTGGAAATGGTAGACTATGAAGGACGTGCCAATCTGCGATAAGCTAGGGGTAGCCGATAAGGGGCTTTAATCCCTAGATCTCCGAATGTAGAAATACAACATTTTGAAAGATTTGTTACTTGTCGGCCAATTCATAACCGACAAGGGTGAACTTCGTGAAGTGAAACATCTCAGTAGCGAAAGGAAAAGAAAGAGAATTCGATTCCCTCAGTAGTGGTGAGCGAAAGGGGAACAGGCCAAACCGGTTTTACCGGGGTTGTAGGACATTTATATGGAATCAGAAGTATAGGAGAAGTCTTTGGAAAGAGACGGCATAGAGGGCGATCCCCCCGTATCCGACATGCTTCTGATTGCTGAGTGTATCCTGAGTAGGGCGGGACACGTGTAATCCTGTCTGAATCTGCCCAGACCATTGGGTAAGCCTAAATACTAACCATTTACCGATAGTGAACAAGTACTGTGAAGGAAAGATGAAAAGAACCCAGAGATGGGAGTGAAATAGATCATGAAACCTATAGCTTACGAAGAGTCATAGGCCATTTATGGCTAATGGCGTGCGTTTTGAAGTATGAGCCGGCGAGTTATTGTTGCATGCAAGGTTAAGCAATCAAAAGCGGAGCCGTAGCGAAAGCGAGTGTGAATAGTGCGTTTAGTATGTGGCAATAGACCCGAAACGGGATGATCTATCCATGGGCAGGTTGAAGGTGGAGTAATATCCATTGGAGGACCGAACCGACTACCGTTGAAATGTTAGCGGATGACTTGTGGATAGGGGTGAAATTCCAATCGAATTCCGTGATAGCTGGTTCTCGTCGAAATAGTTTTAGGACTAGCGTTGGATTATCCGATGCTTTGGAGGTAAAGCACTGAATTCATGATGGCGCAATCTTTGTGTACTGAATGAAATTAAACTTTGAATGCCAAAGTGTCTACTCCAGCAGTGAGACTATGGGGGATAAGCTCCATGGTCATGAGGGAAAGAGCCCAGACTAACAAATAAGGTCCCTAAATTTGGCTAAGTGGAGAAGGAAGTCGAAATTCTTAAACAACTAGTATGTTGGCTTAGAAGCAGCCACCATTTAAAGAGTGCGTAACAGCTCACTAGTCTAGTTTTTCGGCACCGAAGGTATAACGGGGCTAAGCCAAATACCGAATTTTTAGACTATTTATATAGTGGTAGACGAGTGTTGTATTAGCGGCGAAGGCTGAGCGTGAGCACAGTTGGAGTTAATACAAGTAAGAATGCCGGCGTGAGTAACGTATGAAAGTTAAAATCTTTCTAGCCGATTGATCAAGGTTTCCAGGGCAAGGGTCATCCTCCCTGGGTTAGTCGGTCCTAAGATGAGGCCGAGAGGCGTAGTCGATGGGCAGCGAGTTAATATTCTTGCACCAGTTTAGCTAGTGATGGGTTGACAGAAGAGGTTAATGCGGGCGGGTTACTGGATTCCCGCTTAAGCTGCAAGTGTTTCGGGTAGTAAAATACGCCCGATTTAAGCGTGAGCAGTGAATACGAGCGAACCCTTCGGGTAGTAGTGAAGTCGCAAACATCATATTCTCAAGAAAAGACTCTAAACTTATGGCTAATCTGTCCGTACCTAGAACGAACACACGTGATCAGGGAGAATATCCCAAGGCTATCGAGATAACTATAGTTAAGGAACTCTGCAAAATAGCCCCGTAACTTCGGGAGAAGGGGTGCCTAATTTACTTTAGGCCACAGTAAAGAATGAGGGGGGACTGTTTAACAAAAACATAGCTTTATGCGAAATCGTAAGATTAGGTATATGAGGCGACACCTGCCCAGTGCCAGAAGGTCAATGAAGGATGTTAGCTTTTGCGAAGCATTTAACTTAAGCCCTGGTGAACGGCGGCCGTAACTATAACGGTCCTAAGGTAGCGAAATTCCTTGTCAGGTAAATTCTGTCCCGCTTGAATGGTGTAACCATCTCTTAACTGTCTCGACTATAGGCTCGGTGAAATCTTGGTGAGAGTGAAGACACTCTCTTGCCGCTATGGGACGGAAAGACCCTATGAAGCTTTACTGTAGCTTGATATTGTAAAAATTTTATGGATTTAGAGAATAAGTGGGAGACGTAGAGAACTAGACGCCAGTTTAGTTGGAGTCGACAGTGGAATACCACTATTCCTTTGAGTTTTTTCTCACATCTACCCTTTATCAGGGGGATGGACAGTGTTAGGTGGGCAGTTTGACTGGGGCGGTCACCTCCTAAAAAGTAACGGAGGTGTGCAATGGTGCCTTTAATACGGTTGGAAATCGTATGTAAAGCATAATAGTATAAGGGCGCTTGACTGTGAGACATACACGTCGAACAGGTAGGAAACTAGGCTATAGTGATCCGGTAGTACCGAATGGAAGGGCTATCGCTCAACGGATAAAAGCTACTCTAGGGATAACAGGCTAATAATGTCCAAGAGTTCATATCGACGACATTGTTTGGTACCTCGATGTCGACTCATCTTATCCTGGGGCTGAAGCAGGTCCCAAGGGTTCGGCTGTTCGCCGATTAAAAAGATACGTGAGTTGGGTTCAAACCGTCGTGAGACAGGTTGGTCCCTATCTGTAGCGGCTGTAGGAAGGATGAGGGGATTCGTTCTTAGTACGAGAGGACCGGAATGAACATACCTCTAGTGTTGCAGTTGTCGTGCCAGCGGCATCGCTGCTTAGCTATGTATGGAATAGATAAACGCTGAAAGCATCTAAGTGTGAAACTAACCCCGAAAATAGCCTTCCCTCCCCTTCGGGGGTTAAGAATCCTAATAGATCATTAGGTTGATAGGATGTCTGTGTAAGTGCAGTAATGCATTAAGCTAAACATTACTAATAATTCGAGCGATTTACGTATGTAAGTTAACTCTTTATTATCTTTTTACTTTCAGAGCATTTTGCGCGGTGAGCATAGCTAGGTGGAAATACTTATTTCCATTCCGAACATAAAAGTCAAGCACCTAGCGCCCTCCTCTCCCCACCCTTGCGGTGTAGGTTGGGAGGGTTTGTCGCGCTGTTTTGTTTATTTAGTTCATCGATGAAATTAAAGCCCTACTATGACTTTTGTTTCGATGAACACAATGTATATTTAACTCCGACAGGGAAGAGTAAGCTGTCTTACAGATATGTCTCTCCCTCTAAGATTATTAATTTCTTCAGTGGAAGAACGGAGTTTGAAGTATGGAAATCTTTATTTCTTCCTGATAGGATAGAGCTTTCCAGCACTACCGAAAAGGAGAATTACTTCCTTTTAGAAGAAGAAATTCGAGATTATCTGAAGGATAGAAGTGGACTGAATTTAGATTTCTTTGGGTATGGATTTTGGGAAGAGAATGTATTTCCTAAAAGGGAAGGAGTTGAATCTAAATTAGGAGAGTTCCCGTTGGATTATGCTTCTCTGAAGATAATAAGGTACTTTCAGTCTTAAAAATCAAGCTTAATAATCACTATAATAGCACTTTTTCCCAAGAGTGATTTTCATACCTTCTTCAAACGAGCTTGTACATGTACTTATCTGATACCAATATAGGTTATATATGCATACTAGAAAAAGGTATCGATGACGTACGCGAGAACGCCTCGTTAGAAATTATTTCAATGAATCATCCCTAATATTCCTTAAATACTTATTTAAAATGATGGAAATAGGGGGAGATCTAATAAATTAGAGTATTCATGAATCAAAATCAAAATCAAACCTAGTCAAACCACGAAACTTATCGTATATACTTCGTAACTCTGTCAACACTCTACCCTGTTTATCTAAAAAAGCTTGCCTATTTAAACGAGAAGGGGGAACAACGTTCTCTATCTCTACTCCCGCCTCTTCAAATTGATTATTTCTAAACGCCCTAGCTATAAAATCTCGAGTAGCATCTTTATCTATTGACTCTTTGATGACCAACGCATCAACATCCTCCTCCAACCTTTTCTTTATAAAATTCTTAAATGACTCTTCCGTCTTCTCTTCGACGTCATCTATAAAGTCATTAATTATTTTCTTTTTACTTCTTAAATAAGTAGTCGAACCAATCATAGAATTAATCTTCGCCCTATGTTCTTCCAGCTTCTCGTTACTATTCATGTCCTGCCATGCAGTATTTGTAATAATTAGATCAATAATATATTCAAGTGAAATCTCTGTCTGCTTTATAAATTCTAGTGCCGAATTGAATTCCTCCTCGGCATCGTTTGACCCCTCTTCTCCACCCCCCAGTTTATCCGTGTCTCCCGTGTCCTCAAATTTCTCCCTTAAATCAATATAGTTACTTTGGTATTTTCGTAGTTCTTCATCACTCACAAGTTCCTTGCCTTTAAAATCATCATAGGTACCTAGCTCCCTTGTCAACTTCAAAAAATCAGCAACAGCTCGCGCATATTCGAGCGCTTCCTCTCTTGTGAAGGAATTTATATCCCGACCCTCATAAGTATTAAGCTTTGAAAAAGCCTTCTCATACTCCTCATATTTTTGTTCAAAAGTCGGAACCATCATAAGTGATGGATCACCCCCTCCGTAAACACTAAAAGCTTCTTGTACAAACGGTTCTGCATCGCCCTTAAAACAAACAATGTTTCCAGAAATCTTAGTGTTCCTACAAATCCTATTCGTTCTGGAAAAAGCTTGTATTAATCCGTGACGTTTTAATACTTTATCAACCCATAAAGTGTTGCAAGTCGGAGCATCAAAACCCGTCAAAAACATATTTACCACTATAAGGATATCTATTTCCTTACTCTTAGTCCTTTTGGATAGATCTTGATAATAACTATTGAAAGAATTAGGACTAGTTGAATAACTGGTGTTAAATCGTGAATTGTAATCTTCAATTATGTCTTCTAAACAGGCGAGTTGGGAAGGACTCATGCCTTCAACATCAGGATTGCCGGAACTTCCATCGTCCACATCAAAGTTATCATTTTGCTCTTGGGCGCTATATATGGCGAAAACATCCAACTTCTTGTGGGGTTCAACTTCCTTTAATTGTTTTTTAAATTCCCTGTAATAACTAATAGCTTTCGCTATGGAATCAACACACAGTATAGAGTTATAACCCCTATTTCTTTTATCATTAAGATCATTGGAAAACTCAGGCCTTAACGTTTTGCTATCAAACTTCTCCAATATGTATTTAACTACTTCCGAGCAATCACCTTTAGATTTGAAGTAATCTACTTTAAATTCAAGGACATTTTTATCTTGCATCGCATTCGTCAAAATATACCTATGCAACTCATCTCCGAAGTAGTGATCAGTTGTATTAACCTTCAATATATCTTTATCCTGAAATATTGGAGTTCCTGTAAACCCAAAAATATGAGAATTTCTAAAAGCCTTATTGATCTCCAAATGCATCTCTCCAAATTGACTTCTATGGCACTCATCAAAAATAAGAACTATATGCTTCTTGAATACCTCTCTCTCCTTAGATTTATATTTCTTAACGTACCGATGTAACTTCTGTATTGTCGTAATTATTATCTTTTGATCGGTTTTTGAAAGAGCATCCTTCAGATCATTAACACTTTTAATCCCCTTTGCAGACCCCGATTCAAAATTATCATATTCCCTTTGAGTTTGATAATCTAAATCCTTCCTATCTACCACAAATAAAACAGTATCTACTTCGGGTATCTGCGCTGCTAACCTAGATGCTTTAAAAGAAGTTAAAGTCTTGCCGCTTCCCGTGGCATGCCATATATAACCTCCAGATTCTCTTCTTCCCAAAATCCCCCTCTCCGAAGAGTTCTTAATCCTATGTATTATTTTCTTAACGGCGTGAACTTGATATGGCCTCATAATCTTCAAAACTCCATTAGAATCAAGAACGCAGAAGTTAATAATCATCTCCAAAAGATTTTGCTTCTCCAAAAATGTCTTGGCAAAATCCGATAAGTCCACATAAGTCTCATTTGCCTCATTGCTTCAGTATGAAGTAAACATGAAGCTATTACTTGTGGCTGTCAAAATATCAACAGTCTTGCTATTGTAATCTTTTAAAAAATTCCTCCTAGTAGTGCTGGAATAGTATTTGGTTTCCAATCCATTTGAAATAATAAACATTTCAACAAAATCAAAGAGACCCGATTTTCCCATAAAATTGTTTGGGTTGTAGAGTCGGGCGCCTGAAAAAATAGACTCAATAAATTTCGAAGATTTTCTTAGTTCAATATGCACCATAGGTAAACCATTCAGAAGAATGGTGATATCCCCGCCCGCCTCTATCGAATTTGAATATCGGTTTATGAACTGTAACTTATTGTTGTAGAGATTCCTCTTATCGATTAACTGTATGTTTTCGGTAGATCCATCATCCCTAACCAAACTTTGTTTTCAGCCATTCCCTTGAATCTTTTTTAGCTTATCTAACGGCTCCTCTCCAGCCTTGCAGATACACTCATTAAAAAACCTATTTCATTCAGAATCGGTAAAAACAACACCTTTATGACTATTTAATCTTTGAATCTGTTCTCTTAGATTATTAAAAACATCGCCTTCATTCTTTACATCCAAATACACATAACCTAAAGCTTTTAAATAACCAATAAGCTCCTTCTCCAAATCCGCGCCGGTACATCACCCCCTCCTTCTCTCCGAATCCTGACCCCCTAACATTCTATCTCCTTGATAATTTCATTCACATTAGATCTAAGATTATTGATACGCTCAACAGAATCATCTATATCCTTGTTTAAAGCCGCAATATCCACAACTTCCGTCTTAACAGGACTCTCTATGTAAGCCTTCATTCCCATATCATACCCCTTCCCTTCTATTTCTTTATTAGAAGCTACCTTAGCTACAAATGGAACATTCACTCTTTCCCTATAAATCTTCAATATCTGGGCTATATTCTCATCAGACAATCGATTTTGATTTCTATCCTTAATAAATATATTGGTAGCATCCACAAACAAAACATTACTATCACTCTTTGATTTACTCAAAATCATAATAACCACACTTACACCCGTTTCGTAGAATAATTTAGGAGCCAGATATATTACAGATTCAATATAGTTCTGACTTATCAATCACTTCCTAATATGCTTCTCCTTCCCTAACCTAGTAAGAACTCCGGTGGCACAAACTATTACAGCCTTACCGGTTGAGCTTAACAGGTGTAAACAATGCAAAATAAAAGCAAAATCGGCAGCACTCTTGGGAGCTAAAGCGCCAACTTGTTCAAATCTGGGGTCGGTCAACAGCTTAACATCATCTTCTCCGGCTCATTTTGCAGAATAAGGTGGGTTAGATACTATAATCTCAAATCTCTTTTTACTACGGGCTGGATCGGGATATTCCAAAGTATCTCCATGCCTTATGTCGAACTTATTGTAGTTTACACCGTGTAAAAACATATTCATCCTGCACAAGTTATAAGTTGTCATATTCTTTTCTTGACCACACATCTCGGAAACGTTCTTTGCCCCCAAGAGATTTACGCACTTCAAAAGTAACGATCCAGAGCCGCATGCAGGATCGTACACTCCTCCACTAATATAAGTCTTATCCCCTACCGCTATCTTAGTAAGAAGTCTAGAAACTTCAGGAGGAGTATAAAACTCTCCACCCTTCTTTCCGGAAGTAGACGCATACTGTTCCATCAAGTGCTCATAAGCTTCCCCTAAAACATCTATCTCGTGTTCTGAAATGAAATCAAACTTGGATCCTCCAATCGCTTTCATAACCTCAACTATCTTCTTATTCCTCTCCAAAACTACAGTTCCCAATTTAACATCATCTCAACTTACGCTAGTGAGAAGACCCTTAATATCTTCCTCGCTGGAAAATCCAATAGAAGAGTTCTCAACGGCTCTAAATATCTTCGGTAAGCATGTATTTATCTCCTCCGCAAAATGTTGATCCTCTATTACCTTCTTAAGAACGTTGCCAAACAATTGGCTCGGAAGCATAAAAAACCCTTTCTTCTTAACGGCATCCTCTTTCCAAGGAATAGCCTCTTCGTCGGATAAATTAGCGTAATCAAAATCTTTATTTCCATCATCCCACTCCGACTTGCTAAATCAATATACAAAAGATTCAGACATGAAACGATAGAACATCATCACAAAGATGTAGTTTTTCATCTCATATCCATCCATACTTCCCCGTAAATCCTCACAGGATTTTCAAATGGATCGATACAGCTCCCGCCTTTCCTCTCGAACGTTAAACACTGAGTCTTAAAAATAAAAAAAGAACCTAATTATATATAAGCTTAAGATTTTACCTTGTCCTCGGAGCAGGATTTTCATATCTGCTTTCTATAATAACCATGTTGCTTCTTTCTAAGTCTTAGCTCCTGAATCTTACCTAATTTAGAAGCTATCTCTTTTTGCAAAGACAAAGGAGGTACACGTATTTCTAACTTCTTAAACTTACCCACATCCAAATGGGGAATCATCCCATATTTAACTATAGAATCTAAATTTAAATTCGACAAGAAATGAAAAAGATACTCCCTATCTAAGACTTCTAAGTCCGGATCTAACCTACAAATATCTGAACCCATATAAAAACTATCATCTACCGTGTTTAAAAATACCATAGCCTTCCCAGTAAGAGTAACGGCTAAATCCCTCGGTTTAAGGATATATTTACTCAAGTCATCTTCGTAATCAGTATCGGAAAAATACACTAAACCGTTTGTCGTTAACTGATTCTTCTGAACATTCCTGACTCTAATAATCGGGCTTCCCGAATTCATATACTTATTACTAGAAAAAGCCTTTCCCCTCTGTAACTTGCAAACCTCTTCCAGCAAAAAAGTCCTAGACTTCTCGCTTCCTATATGATCCCTAAACACAAACTTCCCCCAATAAAAACTCCTTCACTCCTAGCTCTTCCACTTATCGAATCCTTAATGCGTCAAATTACCCAGCAAAGATTCTCATATTTGATCCCTATAATAGTTGTGTTGCCTCTTACGTAGTAGTAACTCTTGCTTTAACTCTTGCTTTAACTCTTGCTTTAACTCTTGCTTTAACTCTTGCTTTAACTCTTGAAACTTATCTAGAGTTTCTGCGATCCTTGTTTGAGTTTCCAAAGAGGGAACAGGAATCTTCAGCCTTTCTAACTCCGATTTCCGGATTCCACGGATCGTAGACCCCTTGGCCATTCCTTCTATTTCTGATTGAAAATTTAATAAACAATGATAAAGATACCCTCCAATCAAAATCTCTTCATCAGGGACAAACTTAACGACATGACTATCAAAGAAGAATTCTTGACTAGTTAAATTGATTCCTACTTTCCCGCAGGAACCATCTTTAGCCATAACGATATCTCCATATTTAATAACTTCAGAATCCAAATGATTATCTGGATTGCAATACTTTAAGTTATCTGTGATTACTAACCCGCCTTGTATATTGCTTGTCTTAACAATAGGAAATCCACTATCTCTATAGAAGCTATTCTTAAAAGCAGTTCCTAGATGCATCTCACACACATCCTTTAACTCAAGATACTTTAAATCCTTATCTTCCCTAAGAAGAGACTCAAAAGACATAACTACTTCGTCAATAAGCTACTCATAATCTTATTTCGATAATAGACTCCCTGACTCTTACGCATCCTTAGCTCTTCTCTTAGCTCCCGAAATTTATCTAAATACCTAACTATCCTATCTTGAGTTTCTAAATCCGGAACCAATACCCTTATTTTAAGTAAAGAAGACTTATAAAGATTGGTTGCATTTCCAGATGTAATGTGACTATTGATCTCCCTAGAAGAATTCAAAAGAAAGTAATATAGGTACTTCTTACTAACTATTGAGGGATCAGGCTCCAATTTGAAAATCTTGGATGTGGGAAGGTAATTTATATCGGTCAAATTTATTCCAACCTTCCCAGAAGAAGCGCCCCCCGTAACTACGATATCCCCAAAACTTACTAAACTTTCATTGAATGCCTTTTCTGAACTGCAATAAAAAGCTACCTCCTCGGAGGTAAGACCATCATTCACTCCGGAGGCTTTTAAGACGGGGATTCCGAACTTCTTATAGTCAGAATCTTTAAAGTTAACGCCAACGTATACCTTGCATATATCTCCCAAAAGATATTGCTTCATGCTCCTTAAATGGAAGGCTCTTGAGTTCTTCCGTTAATCAGATAGTTCCTGTAATATTCATACTGCTTATCCCGTAGATTTATCTCCCTCTCGATCTCCCTGAATTTATTCAGTCTAGAAGCTATCTCCCGCTGTGTAAATAGTGAAGGAACCGGTATCTTTATCTTCTTAAATTGATTGACATTTAAACGAGGTATAGTTCCTTTCACTACTATAAAATCAAAGTTGGAATCTAACAAGAAGTGAAAAAGATATTCCTTATCCAAAAACTCAGGATTCGGATCTAAACGCCAAACCCCTTGGTTCAGATAGAAGCTTCTATTTGTCTGATTTAAAGCAACTTTGCCACAACAACTTCCTCTTGCGGTAATAACCAAATCATTAGGCTTAAGAATAAACCTGCTTAAGTCTTCCTTGTAGTCCTCATCTCAAAAATAGATAAAGTCATCTACTTGTATTCCAACATCCTGAATATTTCCTATTCTAATAATAGGATGTCCTGAATCCCTATACTTACCACTCGCAAAGCTATAACCGTTCTGTACTTTGCAAATATCCTCCAACGAACATTCCCTAACCTCTCCCTTTAAAAGATCCCTAAACACAAACTAAATTCTAAAGAAGAAATACTGGGGCGGAAAATTTCACCAATTTTATTTAGGAAACACACACTCCTGCAATCCTCCCATTATCTTATTTCTGTAGTAAACACCTTGTCTCTTGCGCATCTTCAGCTCCTCTCTTAGCTCCCTAAATTTATCTAACTTCGCAACTATACTTCTTTGGGTCTCCAGATCAGGAACTAATATCTTAAATTTCTCCAAGGAGGACATATGAATTCGAACAACATTGGCCGCAGTAAGCATTTGTTCTATTTGTCTAGGAGAATTCATGAGAAAGTAATACAAATACCTTCTGTCTAAAATCTCAGGATTAGGATCCAACTTGAAAACATGTGAACTCAATATAAACTCTAAGTTCGTTAAATTAATGGCCACCTTACCTGCGGGCGCCAAGTTAGTTATAACAACGTCCTCATACCTAACTCTGTGCATGTCTAAAACCTTGTGACTCTTCTCATCGCAATAAAACAGATTCTCCTTAATTACCTTTCCGCCATCAACATTCCCTATCTTAAGAACTGGTGTACCACTTTCCAAATAATAAGTACTCTTAAAAGAAAGACCCCTATGGATCTTGCAAATCTCACCCAGTCGGCACTCTTTAAAGGAATTTTGCATTAATGGAAGTTAACTGCCAAACCATTAATCGTAAGATTAAGAATTCTACACTACGGTTCGCCGCCAAAAATGGAAAAGGATTGGAAGTCAAAGCTTCCAATCGCCTACTCTGTTAAATTACCCAATAAAGGCCTTCATATTTGATCTCGGTAATAGCTGTGTTGTCTCTTACGCAAAAGTAACTCTTGCTTTAACTCTTGCTTTAACTCTTGAAACTTATCTAAAGTTTCTACAATCTTTGTTTGAGTTTCCAAACAATAGATTGGGATTTTTAACTTTCGCATTACTGACTTACCAACAAAGGGTTGCGATGATCCCTTTGCCAATCCTTTAATCTCTTCTTGTTTATTCAATAAACAGTGATAAAGATATTTCTTAATTAGGACTGTTTCGTCAGGAATCAACTTATGAACATTATTGCTGAAAAAGAACTCTCGGTCAGTTAGATTGATTCCCACTTTTCCTGGGCAACCGTGGCTAACTATAACAATGTCACCATATTTAATTACGGGGGCGTTAGGATGATTGTTTGGGTTGCAATAACTTAGATTATCTGTAGTTATCTGACCACCATGTATGTTCTCACCTTTGATAATTGGAAAGCCGTTATCCCTATAGAAGCTAGTTTTAACTCCAAACCCTGTTTGAATTTCACAGACATCTCCCAATTCAAGATACCTTACATTCTCATTCGAGAGTGATTTAAAAGGCACAGTTAACTTTTAGAAGAAGACTTTTTAGACATGCCACTGATCAAGTAATTTCTATAATACTCGTATTGCTTATCCCTTAAACTGATCTCCCTCTCTATCTCCCTCTCTATCTCCCTCTCTATCTCCCTGAACTTATCTAGCGTTTGAGCAATGCTTTCCTGAACTTCCAAAGAAGGAATGGGGATTCTCAATTTTTCTAACGCAGACTTACGAATAACAGGAATTGTAGATCCCTTAACCAAGCTTTGAATCTCCTCTTGACGGCTTAATAGAAAGTGGTAAAGATACCTTCCAATTAACATCTCTGTGTTTGGAATAAATTTAAACAAGTTACCATCAAAAAAGAACTCTTGATCGAGTAGATTAATTCCTACCTTCCCAGAAGATCCTGCCCTAGCCATAACAACATCTCCATATTTAACAATCTCCGCATCCCGATAGCTCTCAGGGTCGCAATAGTTTAAGCTATCTGTGACTATCTGTCCGTCCTGTATATTCCTTACCTTAATAATTGGAAAACCACTATCCCTATAGGAACAACTCTTAAAGTCTACTCCCGTACAAACTTCGCAAACATCCCCTAACTTAAAGTACTTTAAATCGCTACCTTCTGAAAAAAACGACATAATTAATCCGCTTTCGAAACATGCTCGAGTAAGTTACTCATAATCTTATTTCTGTAATAAACACCTTGTCTCTTGCGCATCTTCAGCTCCTCTCTTAGCTCCCTCAATTTATCTAACTTCGCAGCTATACTTCTCTGAGTCTCCAAATCTGGAACTAGAATCTTGAAGCTTTCAACGGAAGACACATTGATGGCCGAAACATTCTTAAAGGTAATCATTCTCTCCACCTGTTGGGGAGAATTCTCAAGAAAGTAATATAAGTACTTCCTATCCAAAATTTCAGGATTAGGATCCAACTTGAAAACATGCGAACTCAATATAAACTCCAAGTTCGTTAAATTAATAGCCACCCTTCTCGGAGAAGGTGCTGAATTAGTTATAACAACATCTCCATATTGAACTCTATGTGCATCTGAGATCTTGTGATTCGCGTCGTCACAATAAAACAAGTTCTCCTTAACCACTTGCCCTCCCTTGATATTCCCTTTTTAAGAACGGGAAAGCCGCTTTTTAAATAATGGGCATCTTTGAAAGAAATCCCGCGACAAACTTTACAAATCTCCCCTAAACGATACTCTTTGAAAACTGACACTCAAATTACTCCGATAACATCGAATCAAACATCTCCTCTATCTCTGTTCTCAGAGAATTTATCTTCTCGACGCTTTTCTTTATGTCTGAAACTAACTCCTTAATATTCACCTCTTCCTTTTCAATTCTTCTCTTCACATATGCCTTGACTCCTAGGTCATACTTATTATCTACTACTTCCTTATTAGAAGCAAGATAAGATAGGAACTCCTCACTCTTCCTGTCTCCATAAAGCCTTAAGATCTCCTCCACATTTTCTAGAGACAGATCATTCTTATTGGAGGACTTTATAAATTTCTGAGTTGCATCTATAAACAGAACCTTATCATCCAACTTTTCCTTCTTTAAAACCAAAATAACTGTCTCAATTCCCGTTCCATAAAACAAATCCTTGGCCATATGAATAACAGCATGTACATAGTTATTCTCAACTAAGAACTTCCTTATATTCTCCTCCCTTCCCATTCTAGTAAGGATGCCGGTAGCGCAAACTATAGCTGCTACTCCGTCCTTTTTTAACCTACTTAAAGCATGTTGTATGAAAGCAAAATCGGCCTTATCTTTAGGGGCAAAACCGCCTTGATCTCTAAATCTTGAATCGTTAGCTATCTGTTTATCGCCATCACTCTTTCACTTTAAAGAATAAGGGGGATTGGAAATAACTACATCAAACATCCCCTCTTCATGAGTTAAACATGGCTCCCCTAGGGTATCTCCCAAGCATATGTCGAAATCATTAAAAGACATTCCATGAATAAACATATTCATTCGACATAAGTTATAGGTAGTTACGTTATTCTCCTGTCCATAAACCTTTACTCCCTTATCTCTTCCATACATCTTCATAAACTTCAACAATAAAGAACCTGATCCGCAAGTGGGGTCGTAAACCTTAGATACCTTCTCCTTTTCAAAAATAACTATCTTAGATAGGAGTTCCGAAACTCTTGCTGGAGTATAAAATTCCCCCCCTTTCTTGCCTCCATTGGAAGCATACCTAGAAATTAGGAATTCATAAACATCACCCAGATTATCTTCATAATCACTTCCAAACTCCATCTCATTAACGATATTCACCAGATCTGCAATGATCTCATTTCTCTTGGAAAGAGTTCCTCCCAATTTGACGTCATTCCAATTAGTATTAACCAATAAGTTTCTGAAATTAGAAGCACTAGACGTATGCAAAGATGACTCCTCCAGATAAGTAAAGGCCTCGTTTAATTTCTTGCCCAAATCCAAAACACCTTCTTCCGGATTACCATCTATGTCTTTTTTAAGATTTTGAAATAAATGGATGGGCAGTAAGGAGCAGCCCAAGCCCTGTACTAAAGAGCTATTTATCTTTTTTGCTTTGTCAACTTCCCACAAGGAATAATCTGAGCCTCCTTTTCCAAAATTATCGTTTACATATTGGGAAATCTTCTCCGATATAAAGCGGTAGAACACAACGGGCAGGATGTAGTTTTTCATTTCTGTTCCATCCATGTTGCTGCGTAGTTTGTCACACGCAGACCAGATCTTGTTGGCAACATCCTTAGATACCATAGCTACTTAATTCTAACTTCTATTGGAGAGAAAAATAGGTGTCTAAAAGCTTAATTAAATTCAAGAATTAATGACTATCGTGAGAACCCATAATTAGATAGTTTCTGTAGTACTCGTATTGCTTATCTCGGAGACTTATCTCCCTTTCGATCTCCCTGAATTTATCTAAAGTACTTGCAACCTTCTCCTGAACTTCCAAAGAGGAAACTGGAATCTTTATCTTCTCTAATTCTGATTTACGAATCCCTGGAATTGCAGATCCAACCGCTAATTCTCGAATCTTATCTTGACAACTCAACAAGAAATGATAAAGGTACCTTTTGATTAACAGCTTCTCATTAGGAATAAACTGCAGAACATGACTATCAAAAAGGAATTCTTCATCGGTTAAGTTAATGCCTATTTTTCCACAGCAAGAACCGTCTTTAGCCATAACAACATCTCCATGTTTAATGATCATGGCATCCTTATGGTTCGCCAAATCACAATAATTTAGGTCACCTGTAACTATTTGATTGTCTTGGATGTTCCTCGTTTTAATAATGGGAAACCCTCTATCTCTATAAAAGCTAGACTTGAAGCTAATGCCTGCATATGTTTTGCACACATCTCCCAACCGAAAATACCTTACATTCTCGTCTTCCGAAATAAACGACTTAAAAGACACCAACTACTACTGTTAAAACTGGAACACAACCATCCAAATTTTATAATTTTAAACCCTGTACGCCGTTAAGGTGAGTTTTCCAAATTTGTCTTCGGTAATAATTATGTTTCTTCTTTCGCAACAACAGCTCCTCTTTTAGCTCCTCTTTTAGCTCCTCTTTTAGCTCCTCTTTTAGCTCCTCTTTTAGCTCCTGAAATTTACCTAATTTAGAAGCTATATCTGCTTGGATGGACAATGGTGGAACAGATATTTTCAATTTTTTAAATTGAGTTGACATTCAAGCGAGGAATATGTCCTTTAATTACCATTGAACTCAAATCTGAGTTCGATAAAAAATAAAAAAGATACTCCCTATTTAAAAACAAGGGATTTGGATCCAATCTTCAAACCCCTTGATTCAAGTAGAAACTGCTATCTGTTTTATTCAAAGCCACCTTGCCACAACTACCTCTAGCGGTTATGACCAAGTCCTGAGGTTTAATGATGAACCTACTTAGATCTTCCTTGTAATCATCGCGTTCAAAGTAGACTAAATCCTCTACTTTAAACTGTGTTCCTTGAATGTTTCCTATTCTAATAATCGGATGCCCTGTACTTCTATACTTGCTACTGGAAAAACTATAGCCGTTCTGTATATTACAAACATCCTCCAACAAAAACTCCCTAACCTCAGCCTTTAGAAAACCCTTAAACACCAATTAAACCTTAAAGAAACGCCCGATGACTTCCAACTTGAGCTTAACTATTTCGAGCAACCATTAGAACAGGCTTCTCAAATTTGCTTCCTATAGTAGCTATGTTGTTCCTTTCTAAGTATTAACTCCCGCTTTAACTCCCGCTTTAACTCCCGCTTTAACTCCACAAGTTTATCCAACTTAGAAGCTATTGTTTGTTGCTGCTCCAATGAGGGGACTGGAATCATCAATTCTTCCAAATCTGACTTCCTAATTGCAGGAATTACTGCACCTCTAGCTCAGCCTTTAATTTCCTCTTGTCGACTTAATAAAAAGTGGTAAAGATACTGTTTGTGAAGGATCTTACTATCTGGAGAAAATTTAGATAGATTCGCATCTAAGAAGAATTCCCTGTTTATCAGGTTCATTCCTACAACTCCCGCGCTACCAAATCTAACTATAAGAATATCTCCATACTTAACAGTATCTACTCTTGGGTGCTTCTCTCTATCACAATAAACAAAATCCTCATCAACCACATAGCCATCTATGATATTTCCCGATCTCAGAACGGGCATTCCCTCGCTGGTGTAAGGAGTAAAGCGCTTTCCAGCAATTATCTTACATACATCCTTTAACTTAAGATGCTTCACATCCTTACTTTCAGAAAGGAAAGACTTAAACGACACAACTATCTTGCAAACTTTTCATAATTTTGTTTCTGTAATAATCCTTCTGCTGCTTTCGCATCCTCAGCTCCTCTCTTAGCTCCCAAAAGGCATCCAACTGTCTAACTATATTCTTTTGAGTCTCCAAGTCTGGAACTCGTATTTTAAATTTCTCCATAGAAGATTTGCTGATAATGGAAACGTTTCCATAGGAAATCAGTTGTTCTATTTGCTGTGGTGAATTCATTAAGAAATAGTACAAGTACTTCTTGTCTAAAATCTCAAGGTTAGGTTCCAACTTGAAGGCATTTCCTTCCAGTATAAACTCTGTATCTGTTAAGTTAATGCCCACTCTACCTGCAATATATGAATTAGTTATGACAACATCACCATACCTAACTCTGTGTGAATCTTCAACTTTGTGATTCCTTTCATCACAATAAGACAAGCCTTCCTTCATTACTTTTCCATTCTTAATATTCTTCTTAGAAAGAACGGCAGTACCACTCTCCAAATAACTAGATCCTGTAAAGAAAAGTCCCCGATGAACCTTGCAAATCTCACCTAAGCAGTACTCCTTAGAAATACTCTTCATTAAAGGCCTTGTCAAAAGAGAGATTTTAAACTCCGTAAGAATGACTTACGTTTAGAAGTTTCTGGTTTCTTGTAAGGATTATCATTTGTAATTTTTACAGCATGTATTCTCCCTACCTGAGAACGATTCTTATCTAAAACATTAGCAATCCTCTCTTGAATTTCCAAAGGGGGAACTGGAATTATCAATTCTTCCAAGTCTAATTTACGAATCCTCCCATCTTTAATTAACCCCTTGATCTTTTGTGGATGACTTAGTAAAAAGTGATAGAGATATCTTGAGGTCAAGACTCATGTATGTGGGACAAATTTATAAATCGTACTGATAAAAAAGAAGTCCCTATCGATGAGGTTTATCCCCACCCTTCCAGAGCTGCTTACAACAACATCTCCATACTTAATAACATTGGCTTTGGGGTGCTTCTCAGGATCGCAATAACTTAGATCTTCGGTAACTATCTGACCATGTTGTATGTTCTTTTCTTTAAGTACGGGAAATCCACTATCCTTATAAAACTCAAAACCAAATCTGGTTCCATTAAGTACTATGCTGCATATCTCTCCTAATTTAAGATACTTTACATTCTCGGCTTCCCTTAGAAAGGGTCGAAAAGACGATGATAACTCCCTACCAACATAAACTTGTGCAAGACCTGTAGAATTCTTACTTTCCGGAGTAAGACAACTAACTCGATATTCATTTTTATAAAGCTTCGGAAACTTGTCTAAATCTTGACAAATCCTTGCTTGCTCTTGTAGGGAGGGAACCGGAATAAGCCACTCTTTTAAATTTGATTTATTAAGTATCCCTCTTCGAACTAGCCTTTTAATTTCGTCTTGATGTCTTGATGTCTTGATAGAAAGAGATAAAGGTATCTGCTAGTTACAAACCTTCTATTTGGAACAAGCTTGAAGACATTCTCATTGAAGAAGAATTCTCTTCCTGTAAGGTTAATTCCTACGACTCCCGTCCTTCCGGCGCGAGCCATAACGATGTCTCCTTGTCTAATAATCGCAGAGTTATGATTCTTGGGATCACAATAACTTAGACCCTCTGTAGTTATCTGACCATCTCGTATATTCTTAACTCTAACAATAGGGAATCCACTATTAGTTTGAAATTGGGGATAAAAACGCGTTCCAGAACGTATTTTACATACGTCCCCGAATTTAAGGTACCTTACATCTTGGGTTTCCTTAGAAAATGACACTATTTCCCTACTGACACAAATTCTTATAATAAGTTAACAAAGCCTATTTAAACACTCAGTTACTCTGGATTTGGATTTCTGAATAAGATGAATCCTATAAATTTAGTCTAAACTCCATACTTTAAAAGCAAACAACTCCCACCGAAACACTACCATCCAAAGAAGGATTTTAGGCGTTGTCAAAACGACTTGTGCTCAAGAACCACTGTTTCTTGTAGGGAAGTATCATTTGTGATTTCTTCAGAATGCACTCTTGTCGTCTTGGAGAAGTTACTATCTAAAGAATTAACAATCCTTGCTTGAATTTCCGAGGAAGGAACTGGAATCGCCAATTCTTTTAAATCCGATTTACGAAGCCTTCCCTCTCGAATCAACCTATCAACCTCTTCAGGATTCTCTAATAGAAAATGATAAAGATATTTTGCAATCAAAACGTCTTTACGAGGGACAAGCTTAAAGATAGTACTAATAAAAAAGAATTCTTGATCCGTTAGATTGATCGCAACTTTTCCAACGTTAGTTATAACAACATCTCCGCGCTTAATAATGTTGGCGTTAGGATGATTTTTAGGATCGCAATAACTTAGATCGTCCGTAACTATCTGACCATTTCATATATCACTCGTCTTAAGGACGGGAAATCCACTATCCTTATAAAATCTTCGACCAAATACCGTTCCACACAATACTATTCTGCATACCTCTCCTAATTTAAGATACTTTACATCTTTAACTTCCTCTAGGAGTGACGAAAAAGACGACACTACTTCCTAGTTGATGCACATTCTTTCAGGTTGTTCATAATCTTGCTTCTGTAATAAACTCCCTGCCTCTTTCTCAATTCCAGCTCCTTTCTGAGCTCCTGAAGCTGATTTAAGTACTCAACTATTCTTGCCTGAGTTTCTAAATCCGGAATCGATAGAGCCACTTTAAGTAAAGAGGATTTATAAAGCTTGGAAACATTGCCGTTAGCAATATGACTATTTATTTCTTGCAAAGAATTCAGTAGGCAGTAATAGAGATACTCTCTGCTAACAATTTCCGGATTGGGATCTAACTTAAAAATGGTGGAAATTGGGAGATAATCTACATTGGTAAGATTTATTCCTACTCGACATTTACCTCCCATGCGGGTTATCACCACATCCCCGAATCGTACTAAATTCCCATTCAAAGCCTTCTCTGGATTGCAATAAAAAACTACATCTTCAGAGATGAATCCCCCACTCACTTCGGAGGACTTTAAAACGGGAATTCCCGATTTCCTATAATCAGAATCCTTAAGATCAACCCCCGAATATACCTTACATATATCTCCCAACAAGTACCGCTTCATATCACTCTAAACAGAGGCCTCCTTAGAACCTCCATTAATTAGGTAATTGCGGTAGTATTCGTACTGTTTGTCCCTTAAACTTATCTCTCTTTCGATCTCTCTTTCGATCTCTCTTTCGATCTCTCTGAATTTATCTAGAGTATGTGCAATCCTTTCTTGGGTCTCTAAAGAAGGGATGGGAATTCTCATCTTCCCCAATTCCGACTTTCGAATTCCCGGAATAATTCCCCTAGCTCCTTTTTTAATCTCCTCTTGCTGACTTAATAGAAAGTGGTAAAGATACCTAGAAATCAAAACTTCTTCCTTAGGAACAAACTTAAAAATCTCGCTGCTAAAGAAGAATTCTTGATCAGTTAAATTAATTCCTACCTTTCCGGGAGACCCCTTTCTAACAATAACAACATCTCCATACTTTATGATCGCAGCCTTGGGATGGTCTTCAGAATCGAAATAATCTAAGTTATCTTCGGTTATCTGATCATCTTGAACATTACCTGCTTTAATAACTGGAATCCCACTCCCCCTTCGGAAACTCCCTTGAAAGCTAATTCCCGAACATATTTCACAAACCTCTTCCAATAGGAGATGCTTGATGCTCTTATCTTCGGATAAGAATGACTTAAAAGACACAGATACTTCTTAAGTGATTTAGATTGTCTTTCGGAGATGATAGAAGGGAAGACTATAAATTCCAGAATATTAAATTTTACCTATATCTAATCCCTCTACAGCTTACCCAAGCGAATCTTACGATTTAAATGGCAAAGCTATTATTCACCATGAGATCCTGTAATTAAGTAGTTTCTATAGTACTCATACTGCTTATCTCTTAAGCTGATCTCCCTTTCTATCTCCCTTTCTATCTCCCTTTCTATCTCCCTTTCTATCTCCCTAAACTTATCTAGAGTTTCTGAAATCTTCATTTGAGTCTCCAAGGAGGGAACTGGTATTTTTAATCTCTTTAAAGCTGACTGCCCAACAAAGGGCTGTGATGACCCTTTTCGCATTCCTTCAATTTCCTCCTGCTGACTTAATAGGAAATGATAAAGATATCGTTTGGTTAGCAGTTTCTCATTGGGCGAAAACTTTAAAACGTTGTTGCTAAAAAAGAATTCTTGATCAGTTAAATTAATTCCCACTTTACCACAACAAGCACCTACAGCAGTCATAACGATATCTTCATGTTTAATAAGATCGACCTTAGGGTAATTCTCTGGATTGCAATAACTTAGGTTATCTGTAGTTATCTGTAGTTATCTGTAGTTATCTGTAGTTATCTGACCATCTTGTATATTCCCACCTTTAATAATTGGAAAGCCATTATCCCCATAGAAGTCACTTTTGAATGACAATCCGGTGTGGATTTTACAAACATCCTTCAATTCAAAATGCTTGATATTCTTATCCGCAGAAAGGAATGATTTAAAAGACATACTTACTTATCTAACAGTGCACATTCTCTCAAGCTACTCATAATCTTATCTCTGTAATAAACTCCTTGTTGCTTTCGCATCCTCAGTTCCTCTCTTAGTTCCCGAAATGTATCTAAATACCTAACTATCTCTAACTGAGTTTTCAAGTCTGGAACGTGAATCTTAAATTTCTCAATAGAAGATACATGCAATCTGACAACATTAGCTAAGGTCAATGCCTGTTCAATTTGCTGCGGAGAATTCATTAGGAAATAATACAAGTACCTTCTATTTAAGATCTCGGGATTGGGCTCCAACTTAAAAACTTCTCCGCCCAATATAAATTCCATGTCCGTTAAGTTAATGGCCACTTTACCTCCAGGGGATACGTTCGTTATGACAACGTCTTCATAACGAACTCTGTGTATATCTAAGACTTTGTGCTTAGTTTCATCACCATAAAAAACATCCTCAACCACTACTTTTCCGCCCCTGATATTCTTCTTTTTAATAATTGGAGTTCCACTTTCCAAACCGTAATCTGTAAACGAAAGTCCCCTATGAACCTTACAAATCTCTCCTAAGCGATATTCTTTAAAAATACTCCCCATCTACGACTGCACGTCAACCTATCTAAAGCAAATTCTATTTTACCTAAGAGAATGACTAACTCTAAAGAGGGACTTTAGAAGTATTGGAGGTAAAAGCTACTGTTTCCCTTGCGAACCCATAATCAAGTAATTTCTGTAATACTCATACTGCTTATCTCTTAGACTGATCTCCCTCTCTATCTCCCTAAATTTGCCCAACTTAGAAGCTATTTCTCTTTGAACCGACAACGAAGGAATAGGAACCTTTACTTTTTTTAATTTACCAATATCCAAGTGAGGGATAACGCCGCCACCAATTAAAGGCTCTAGATCCAAATCCAACAAGAAATAAAAGAGATATTCCTTATCTATAAGCTCTGGACTTGGATCGATTCTGCAAATATCCGCATTCATATAGAAACTGCCATCGACTTGGCTTAAAAAGGCCATACACCTTTCACCCGTAGTGGTAACTCCTATATCTCCATGTTTAATAACGACCTTGCTTAAATCCTTCTTACACTCCTCGGGAGAAAAATAAACAAGACCATCTGTACAAAGTTGATTATCTTGAATGTTTCTTACTCTAAGAATAGGATCCCCTTCGTCTCTGTACTCCTTGCTTGAAAAACTTCTTCCCCTCTGAATCTTACAAACTTCTCCTAATAAAAACGACTTAACCTCTTTTTCTAAAAGATCCTTTAACACAAACCACCAATAAAGATGAATTAGTAAAATTTACGTTTAACAGCAGCTATCTTTCTTTTCTCTCTTAACCTTAAAGCTGGTCTTAAGTAGTAGGAATATCTAATCTTTCTCCTTCTGATCTCACTAAACTGACGTCTACACTCCTTTAAAGCAGTATCTACATCATTATTGATAACCTTAATTACCATGCTACTTTAAGTTGTTAATTCTAGAAGCGTAACGAGCCTTCAACCTGTTGCACTTATTCTTCTTTATGATACCTCTACTTAATTGACTATCCAAAGTTTTATATACAAGAGAAATATCCTTTGACTCAAGAGACTTATCAATAACTCTCTTAAGATTCTTCTTTGCAGCTATCCTAACTAAACGTCTAGCTTTGTCTTTCTTAAGAGACTTAGCATTAGATAATATATTTGGCATAATACCTAATTATAACAAGTTAAGTTGATTCTACAGGACACAGGATCGTTCATAGCATCCTTTCTGCCAGTATCTGTATTGATATGGCTGTTATGGTACACGCAAAAGCAGAAAAACGAGAAGAAGAATAGAAGACTTGGTCTTGGCAGAAAGGGAAAGAAGGATCACTTGTGGCACATAGTTAAGGAATGGATGAGAATTAATGGAATTAGCGGGCTAGAGATAGAGAAAGTTCGTGCTTTTGAAAGACCCAAGCCCCATGAACTTCATAAATTCATGGAGAAGACCGCCAACTTTAAGGCTAGGCTCTTGGCCAAAGAACAAGGCGTTAAATACAGGAGGCCTGAAATCCCAGATAGATATCCGCAGGAGGATTACTTTGAAGCCTTAGAAGAAGAGACTAAATTACTAAATAATCACCTATTCTCTCCGTGCGTAAATTCCTATAAGAGTCATAGGGCAGATGCCATTCAGAAGAAGGATTATGACCTTCAGAATAGGAAGAGATATTTAATTGTTTTTAAAACTAGGAATAGCAAGACTGGGGAGATCAGTAAGTGAATATCTCTAGATGCTGAGTTATTCCCTAATACAGATCCTGATTCCAAATACAAGGATAAGGTAGTTATAAATAAGGAGACGGATTACGAGCAAGAGTTGGCTTGGATGCTCCCTTTACAGATGGAAAAAGATAGAGCTTCTAAGAAAAGATAATGTTCTCCTGACCGTTGGTGGGGTTTATGAAGTTAGGCTTAGCTTCTTGAATAGGAGTTGGCTTGGAGAATTTCTTATGTGGAATTAACTCCTCTATGGATTGAAGAATTAAAGATACAGAATAAGAGATAGCAGATAGTCCACTAATCACTCCAATAATGGAGGTTCCTCCTCTGTAAAGCTGCTTCTCCTTAGAACTTAGCTTCTTCATATTAGTAATACCAAGGCATTCCAAAATTCATAGAGCTATTTCAATAGGTATTGGCAAATCGGAAAGAGGGTCTTATGGAATCACGAGAAGAAGTGAATTTGGAATATTCCTCATAACTAGAGTAGTTACCTGTAGCTTTATTAACTAGCCCCACCACAGAGGAACTTAAATTAGCTATAGAAGTGCTGGAAGCTATGGATATTAGGCCAGCATGATAAAAGCCATTATTAACCTTAGTTCAAGTGGATGCCTTAGAGGGAGCTCTCTTTGAGCCCCTGCGAGCTCCCCCTCTTAAAGATTGCTTTTTGTATTCGCCAAGGATCTTCACATAGTCCTTAATTTCTCTTTTTTCTAGAAAGTCAGAATTTTCTAAAGAAGGAAGAGGACTTTTGTTGGTTATCCAAAATTAACTTCTTAAGTTCCTCAGTCTTGATTCATCTCTCTTTAACGTCAAGCAACTCATTCTTCTTTCACATATTACGAATCTCTTCCATAATCCCCTCATTCAAGGAGAAATAACAATTGAAGAATTCTTCTATTGATGGAATATCCTTGTCCTTCTCCGGGATTAAATTAGCTAAGTTATCTATCTCCTCTTGCGATTCCTCTCCACCAAACAGCTTCTTCTTCAAGAGGGAAAGAAATAGCTTTGCTTCTCTAGAAGCACTTACATATTCCTCAGGAATCTCAAAGAACCATTCATTTGCATCTCCCAAGGACTCTCCATGATTCTCTATGTACTTAAATATCTTGGAGTACTTAGTTAATAGCAAATGGAACTTATCTACTGATCTTGGCTTCTGTGGGATATGTCTAGTTGGAAGAGTTCTTATTAAGGAAGCGGTAACTGCCTGTTTATATGACTGATACTTCCTATTAATAATGGGCGCATGCTTCTCATCCGAGAAGTCTGAGGATAGCTTGTAAAAGTCAAAAATTATCTTCAGAGAATCAAGTGCATATTCCCTATCTACTCCACCCTTCATGACTGGACTAGATGTATTACTTACAAATAGAAATCCTAAGGATTCCTCTATCAAGGGTTGAAGAACTAGAGGGTTAGAGATATCCTTATCTTGAATATAAAGCTTCCTATATCACTCAAAGAAATGGGATGGCTCCTTAAGTCGCTTAGAAGAGTCGGATGAAGACTCCTTTAGATACTCATCTATATCCTTGCTTTTGGTATCCAATAGATCCAGAACATATACTGAGAAACCATTTAAGACTAGATTCTCAAATACTTTGATAGTAAAGTTGCGACCTGTACTGTCATTATCGAAGCAACATACTATCTTCTTGGAATAGTTCTTAATAACATCAAGAATGGAGGAATCCAAACTGGATCCCATAACAGCCACCCCATTCTTAATGCCCGCCTGTTCAGAGCTTAAAACATCAAAGAAGCCCTCATATAGATAAACAGGGGAACCCTCTTGGAGGTTCTGAATGTTATATATGCAGTACTTCTTATTGAAGATACTATTGGATTTTGTATTCAAGTACTTGGGCTCCACATTCTTGATAGCCCTTCCAGAGAATCCCATGATCTGACCATGCCTGTTATATATGGGAAATATAATTCTGTCTTTAAAGAAGGGATCTGAAGCCCCCCTTCCGTAATTAAAGATCCCTAACTTCTCATACTCCTCATCCCCAAATGACTCTTTCTCATTGGCTGATAAGTAACTCCTAAATACATCCTTCAAGATATCCTCCTCTGGAGCATAGCCGAGCTGATACTTCTGTATTATTTCCTTACTTAATCCCCTCTCGTTGGTGAGATATTCCAAATGATGCTGATTCACTTTATTGAAAAGGAATTTGTGATAGGCAAGAGCCACCACTTCATTTATCTTGAAGAGCTTACTATTGCTACTCTCCTTAGCTGTTAAATACTGATTAGGATCAAGACCTAATATCTCAGAGATCTTGTATATGGATTGCACATAGTTACATTTTTCAATCTTCATGACAAATGCAATTGCATCTCCTGAGACTCCACATGAAAAGCACTTAAATATATTCTTCTCGGGAGAAATGGAGAGGGAAGGGCTGCTATCTTGGTGGAAAGGGCAAATCGATCAATAGTTGGCACCCCGTTGAGAAGTTTTTATGTAATTCTGAATCACCTTCAGAATTGAAAAACTAGAAGGTGACTTTATATCCACTGTTTCTAAATTCCTCTAGTGAAATACGTTTCTGAAGCATAGAATCACGATCCCTTACTGTAAAGCTAAAGTTATCCCTACTAGTCTCCTGATCCAAAGTGATGCAGTAGGGAGTTCCTATTAAATCATTCTTCCTATACCTCTTCCCTATTGATCCTTTATCCAATAGAGAGGAAGAAATGCCGTTCTCTATCAGCTCCAGAAAGAGATCCTGAGCTAAGTCCTTCTCATTCTTGGTTAAGGGAAGGATGGAGAAGAGGTATGGAGCTAGATCCTTAGATATTCTAAGTAACTCCCTACTCTCTCCATTCTCCAACTGTTCCACTTCATAAGCACTAGATACCACAGCATAAAGAAGTCTATTCAGACCAATTGAATGCTCCACCACATGAGGAACATATTTCTCGTTGGTGAAGGGATCTAAATATTGGTGATCCTTCCCGGAGGCATTCTGGTGAGATAGTAAATCGAAGTCACTCCTGTATGCCAATCCCCACAGCTCCCCCCATCCATGTGGGAATTCAAATTCCACATCAGAAGAGCGGGAGGAATAGTGAGCCCTATCTTCTTTGGGAATTTCTACCACTTTAATCATCTCCCTCTTTATTCCAAGGATATTAACTAGAAAGATTTCCATCTCCTTTTGACACTGCGTGAACACATCCATGGCATCATTAGGATGTATGAATCATTCACATTCCATCTGCTCAAACTCCTTAGTTCGAAATATGAAATTGGAGATGGTTACTTCGTTCCTGAAAGCCTTACCAACTTGACAAATGCAAAATGGGATCTTGGCATTTGTGGATCTTAGAAATCCTTTGAAATTTATGAAGATAGATTGGGCAGTTTCCGGTCTTAAATAATGGTCTTCCTGAGCTCTGAATATCAAATTAAAGGGTTTAGCTTCAGTTCAATTGGAGGCTCCGCAATTAGGACATTTCTTAATTCCTCCACTATCCGGAAGATGATCCTCTCTGTACCTCTTCTTACAGTCTTTACAATCCACCAAAATGTCATTGAAGTTCTCCATATGTCCAGAGGCTTTTCAAACATCTCCAGACGTAAATATAGTGGCATCTAGATAGTAGGAATTGGGCTTCCTATCCACGAAGTACCTTTCCCACAATCTCTGTATCTTCTTCTTTAGAAGGACACCCAAGTGTCCATAGTCATAGTACCCACTCCTACCGCCATAGATCTCATTGCCGGCAATAACAAATCCGTTCCTAACTAGATAAGCCGCAACGTCCAAATTACTCATACCTATTAAGTTTAGTCTTTATGTCGATCCGGCTTTGGGGGAGGAAGTGGTATGTAAACCCGTAAAGTCATCGATTTTTTTAAAAAAGTGGGAGGAAGTGGAGCTTTGTGGTTAGTATTGGGGCCGTCAGTAAGTGTCAAACAAGTTCATCGGGAAGTACGAAGTATCCATGGACAGCAAGAACAGAATCGTGATTCCAAGTCGTTGAAAAGAGAGGTTGGGAATGGAGATAGTTATCTCTGAGAGTTTTGAAGATTCGCTAGCTATTAGAACTGAGGCTGGATTTGAGGACTACTGCAATGAAATTCTTGGAAATGACGATAACGACAGAAAGTCTCGAGTTTTAAGAAGAAAGATCCTTGGTGGTTCAAGCAACATAGTTCTTGACAAGTGACACAGATTTGTAGTTCCTAGTAATTTGCTAAATAAACTAGGGAAAGGGCCCCTAGTTATGATCGGGGTTGGGAACTTAATTGAATTATGGAATCAAAGCAAATACGAAGAGTGGGAAAGAATGGAAGAAAACAAATTGGACAGCGTGGCTCAAGAGCTTTCAGAGCAAAAAAAATAATGTCACCAAAAGTAGAAAACGGCCACTTCCCAGTGATGTCCGATGAGGTAGTATCCTACCTTCTAGGATCTAAAGATGGCCTTTACCTAGACTGTACTTTCGGAGCTGGAGGGCATAGTAGACAGCTTTTGTCCAAGATCTCTTCCCAATCTAAATTAATAGGTCTGGATATAGATTCAGTTGCTGTCGAGATGGGTAAGAAGTTGGAACAGGAGGATGACAGATTCTCCATGGTAAGACTTAACTTTGCAAGACTGTCCGATTACCAAAAGGAGAATAACTTGCCAAAAGCCAGAGGAATCATCTTCGACTTGGGAACTTCTATGATGCAACTGAGGGATCCAAGTAGAGGATTCAGCTATCTAGAAGACGCACATCTGGATATGAGAATGGATCAAACATCTAAGACTACTGCTGCGGATATTCTTAACTATGGATCTAGAATGCAACTTAAGGATATCTTTAGAAAGTATGGAGACATTCATAACTCTGACAGATTAATTAACTTAATTAGTGATCACAGGAAGAAATACAGCTGCATTGAGACTACTCTTGAATTCAGAGACTTAATTGAGGAAGCACATAAGAAGTTAGATCCTGTAAGACTACGTAAGGAGATAAGCAGAACTTTCCAAGCCATAAGAATAGCTGTGAATGATGAAATCAAGTCTTTCGAGATGGCTATGAACTCCTTGCATGAAGTTCTAGAAGTGGGAGGTGTGGCATGCATCATCACCTTCCACTCAGGAGAGGAGGATGTTTTAAAGACTTGAAAGTCTAAGTACTGTGATCATATTGAAATCAGAGACTACTCTAAGAATATGGTTAACAAGTTCAGATTCGTATCCAATGGATATATAGTTCCTACAGAAAAAGAGATCGCTGAAAATAGAAGTTCAAGATCCTCTAAGCTTTGGGTATTCCAAAAGGTTAGAGACTAATCTTCCTCCCCTTCAACAACATCACCAAAAGGATCATCCTCTTCTAAAGAGTTATCAAATTCAAAGAATAGATCCGGTTGAGTCCAGTTTTCACTGTTATCATCCTTAGTTAAATCAGTAGCTGGAGATATTGATTCAGGCTCATTCAAATCCAATATCTCCTCCTCATATTCCACCAAATCCATCACATCTTTAGCAAAGCTAGAAACATTCTCCTTCCCTCCTGAAGAACTCAAGTACAGACATTGCTTTGCCCTAGTAAAAGCCACATAAGCTAACCTTCTCTCCTCCTTCATCCTGCTTTCCTTTTCCTCCGCTTTAATTGGATTTATAGAGTGCCTAGAAGGCAACTTCCCTTCATCCACTTTCATGACAAATACATGATCAAATTCCAATCCCTTAGCTCCATGAATAGTTCCCACATAAAGCTGATCCTTCTCCACTCCATACCTAGTCATCTCCTCTATATTCCTCTTAATCATCTCAAGATCACACCTAGACTCATCCAATACATTATTTAATATGGCCTTAGCCCTATCATGCTTCTCCATATCCTTACCCTTCAAATACTCCCAAAAGCCTGAGAAGTTAAGAATCCCTTGAACTTGCTCAATTACATTGAATTCCTCATTCTTCGCAAATAGCCTTATCTTCTTAAGTAAATTCCAAAACTCAACTACACTGGTATCTGAAGCTCTTTGTATCGTCTCCCTCAATGAAATTCCATTCTCTTTGGCACTCTTACGAAGCTCTTCTTGCCTCTTTAAACCAATACCTCTATTAGGCTTATTAATGACTCTCTGTATGGCCTTATCAACCTTAATCAAATCCTTCTCAAAAGCAATGCTTAAGTAGGCAATCATATCCTTTATTTCCTCCCTCCTTCAGAACTCATAAAGATCCTTAGAAATAAAGGGTATCTTCTTAGCTAAGAGCTTGTTTGTTATCTGATTCCCAAAGACATTATTCCTGAATAATATTGCACAATTCCTAAGTTGAACATTGCTCTCCTTTTGAAGATTAAGGATGATATCTATTACATGATCATCCTCTCTGGAAGGGGAGTTAGTTAAGAAGTATCTAACCTTACTTCCCTCGGGATTATTGGTGATCAAGTTCTTAGAAAACTCCCCTTTATCCTTATTAATTAAGGTGTTAGCCACCTCTAATATCTGAGGAGTAGATCTATAATTTCACTCTAACTTAAATACTTCGGTATCGGGAAAGTGGCTCTTAAAGCGTTCAAAGGATTCCTTAACAGCCCCTCTAAAGCCATAGATAGATTGATCGGGATCTCCTACACAAAAGATATTTTGACTATCTCTAGATAGCTTCTTCAGGACTTCAAACTGAACTTCATCTATATCTTGGAATTCATCAAATAGTATTGCTTGAAATTGCAAATCCCACTCTACTCTAATAAATTCATTCTCCAGTAAGGAATCGGCCTTCAGTAGGATATCATCAAAATCAAGCTGATTTCTGCCCTTCAAGAGATTCTCGTATGAATCTAAGATATTTTGGATTCATTCCAAGGGGAACTTATTAAGTATCTCTTCTTCTGAAAGTCGTGCCATCTCACTCACGACTTCAATTAAGTCCTCCTTGGTAATCTTCTTTCCTTGTTTAGCCCACTTAAGCTTCCTTACTATTTCTGCTGTTCTATGAAAAGCCTTAATAGGTAGCTTTAACTCCTCGGAAATTATGTGTCTTATATAGTATTGAGCTCTTTTGGGAAAGCAGATGGAGAAATCCTGACCACTCTTCTCCAAAATGGTCTTTGCGAATTTATGAAAGGTAGAGATATAGGAATCTTTAAAGTTGAAGTCCGGAAATAACTTCTCTATCCTCCTCTTCATCTCGGTAGCCGCCTTCTTAGTGAAGGTTATTACCAAGATATTCCTAGGATCTATATTGCAATCTCTTACTAGGTATTCAAAGCGCTTAGTTAAAACAGTAGTCTTTCCGGTTCCTGCTCCGGCAACTACTAATATCGGTTTTAAAGGAGATAAAACAGCCAATCTTTGCTGTTCGTTAAGATTGGACAAATCAGTCCGAATCCTCCTAACTTCTGACATCTAGCTTCAGACCAGTATTAACCAATTAATTAATGTTAAATTCTAAATACACCGTCACAAACTAAAGGCTTACCAAGGCTCCTTAAAACCGCCTTCGTTCCCTTTTATTAGAGATTATGGCTGTAGTAATAATGGATGTAGTTCTTTAGCTCAATATCATCAGATAAGTCCTCTCCTTGCTTCCTAGTGCGTAGCCCCTCTAGTTGATCATGGTTAAATACCTTACCCTTCCCATTTTTATAGATGATGGCTGTAGGAGTACCTCCCGCTTTATCTCCTCCGAATACCTCAATAGCGGCATCCATGACTTTTCTAAACTCCCTAGCAGACTTATCATTCCTCTTGTACTCCCCTTTAACCCTACCTTTCTTTAAATCAGTGGTATCTCATCTGCTCCAAGGCAGAGTTCACAAGTCATCATTTACATTTGAACCATGATACTCCGGAACATCCTCATACATCAGGAACTTGATATTGAATTTCTTAAGGAAGTCATTCTTCCTAGTGTACCCATATGCCTTCATAAATGCACCATCAGACATCTTGTCTCTAGCTAGCCAAAGATTACCCCTAGCTAAGTCCTGATGCCCAAATAGGAAACCAGTGCAGTGAGGACAAGCTTCAGAACCGTAATAGATAACGTAATTACCGTTGTTGTAGGCTTTGGTTCCTCTTAGCAAATCCTTGTAGGAATGTCTAACCAACTCAGCTTCATGGAACTCCTTTCCATCCATATGCTCCTCCACATTCCCAGTTCCAGAAGAGGGAACAGCTCTAAGAAGGAAAGTTCTTTCATCCTTCAAAGTAGATGCCAAGGCCAACGCACCACCGGCTGCAGCACATGCTCCGGCAACCACCAAGTTAGCTATCATTTTGCTCATAAGATTACGAATTTAATACTGATCAGGACTTTTAATGATTAATATTAATAAACGATAAGTATTGTTATGGAGAACAAACTTAAGGTGGTTCTTGAGATTTCCAAAAACTCAAGACTTAAATATGAGGTTGACAAAGAGAGTGGTAAGTTAGCTCTAGATAGGGTTTTATTTGGTTCCAACGTTTATCCTCAAAATTATGGATACATAGAGGGAACCCTTGACCACGATGGGGATCCGTTAGATGTTCTAATTATCTCTAATGAGTCTCTTCTTCCCGGATCCATTATTCCAACTAGGATCTTGGGGGCTATGAAGATGATAGATTCTGGAGATAGAGACACCAAGCTTATCGGTGTAGTAGATGTGGATGTAAGATACAAGAGTTTCCAGAAGTTGGCTGATGTTCCTGAGGCTCTTCTGAATGAAATCAAAGACTTCTTTAGTAACTACAAAAAGCTTGAAAACAAGGAGGTAGAAGTGCAAGAGTTTGTGGATCTGGACGGAGCTATGAAAATTTTGGCTGAATGTAGGGATTTATTTAAAAAATCTAGTTACTAAAAATCTGGCACACCTGATAGGATTCGAACCTACAACCTTTTGATCCGAAGTCAAATGCTCTATCCGTTGAGCTACAGGTGCATTTAAATAAACCTATGCAGAAAAGGTTAATTTATCCTGATACTAATTCTTGACTATCTGAAGCTTTATCAATTTTCTTCAGATCTTTCCAGAATGAATACTTTTTATCCCTCTGAGAAGCTTTGAATGAGTACGTAGGATATCATAATAAGGAATGTGCATATTTGGGACAAGAATATTCTGGAGAGCTTGAGTTATATCCCCAAATTTCCTTTGATGAAAAGACAGGAATAGCCTCTCTTGATAGGATCTATTTCTTATCTCCAGATCCTAAAACAATAGTAACTCATAATTACTTATCTGGGAAAGAGTACGGCAAGGATAAGAGTTCTCTAATTAACTACATTAACAAGAAGTTTTTCGCAAAGCCATCAGAGGAATATCCAAAATTAAATTTTATGGTAGTTCACAACAACATGGAGCCGGCGGTAGCTAAAGAAATTTTGCTGCAGACATCTTACAATCGCAATGCCCAAAAGAAGAATTACATTCTTAGGAATGAGGCTGAGGGAATTGAATACAAGAGCATCAATATAACTAAGATTCGTTTTGATTTATCTCTACTAGAGAACTGCTCTTTCCTTAAGGCCATAAGATACGCTTCCTTTAAGGAGTTATTGCCTCCCGATCTTATGGTTGATATCTCCGTAAGAATGGAATTCAATTTACCCGACCTTCCTAAGAATTTGATTGATCATGAAATGTTAAGTATCACCACTTTAAATGAAAGCTAGAGAAGCCTTACTAGAAGAGGAGGTATTTAACGCCATCAAGAATCAACAGAAGTTGGTTCTTATGTTAAGCACAACTACTTGTCCGCCTTGCAAGAGATTGACTCCTATATTCTTTGAAGTATCTGAGAAATATGAAGATATCGCTTTCTTAAAGGTTCATTTGGATGAGCTTCCAAAAGTGAATTCAGTTGTGAGTGCGGGAAGCGTTCCTACCTTGGTTTTTTATAAAGGGGGGGTAGAGAAGTATAGATCTTTAGGTTATATGGAAAAAGCAAGTCTTGAGAATTTAATAGAAACCCATTTGGGATAGGAGCTATCGTCGATGGAGTATCCCATTAACGATAAGCATGCGACATTTGTATATTTCGGAATAGTCACCGTATACCTCATAGCCCTACTGTTTAAGAAGCTCTACTACAAAGCCCTATTTGGTCGTCAATACATCATAATTCCCCAACCACAGATCAAGAGTATCTCCAATATCTCAATGCTAACCGCCATGAACATAGCATTGATCATCACGATATCCATGATCTCCAACCAAATGATGAGCTTCCTATTCAAGATATATCCGGGATCTAGATTCCTAATAGAGAACATACTTATCAAGATGGGGGGGATTCTATTTGGCCCCATAATAGGTATCTTCATAGGATTTAGTACTGACTTACTTACAGTAATACTTACCTCCTCAGTACTTAACTATGGGTATTTCCTATCTGCCATTATGAATGGCTTCTTTGGTGGAATAATAAACAACCTTATAAGAATGCACCGAACCAATAAGAATACCCCCGCATGAATAGCTGGAGGAATGACTGTGGCTGGTTTGATCTATTTAGGAATACTTCTTAAAAATAATGATGGGGGGGATTCCCGCTATACCATGAACCTCCTATCCTTTTCCTTCGGAATAAAGTGAAGCCACATACTTCTCTTTGTGTCCTTCTTGGTTGGAATAGTTCTTTACTTTTTGACTGTTTCCACCATGGCTGTAAACAGAGTAAACGAAGAGGAATTCAAGGACACAGAATGAGTTCACAAGTACGCTAAGCTATACGAGTTTTTCCTGATATTCACAACAAACTGCGCCATATATCTGATAGTTGATATGGTATCTCTTCCTCTATTTGACGTTAAGTTATCCTCTCTTCCCTATGAACAATTCCTAATAGCTAGAATCTTCACCTCCATACCTTCAGTAATCGTATTCTCCAACATCATGTGGTACATCTATAAGCTACACAACAGCGTTAAAGGAAGCATATGGGTTCATAGAAATAATGAAAGTGGATTAATGCCTGAGCCTGAGAAGAAGAGAAAGTTATTGCCCCTTGTTATTCAGTAGATGATCAATAAAGGTATAGCCTTTACAACAATCTTCTTAAGCGGATCCCTCTATAGCTTTGGTTCCTTCATACATGACTGACAAGATTATCAATTTCAACAGGTAGAAGGATCTGGAATTCTTCAGGATAAGAGAAGGGGTTCATTTCTGAGGGGAGAATTGCCATTCACTCCCTCCTTTAGGGATCGATTGGCACCTTCACATATCCAAAAGACTAGCTTCCAACAACATAAACATCTGTTCGCTCCAGAGATGCAGAAGTACCTAACCGAGGTAAATGAGGAAGATGTAAAGGAAGGCCATTACTCCGACAAGAAGAAGGAGCTGTTGGATCTGATCCATTACAAAAAGGAATGGATTCTTACTTCCGACAAGGAAATATCATACAAGTCTGGGTATTTTCAAGAGGAATTAAATAATTTTGGAGATAACAAATTAGTTCAAGACATTCTTTGGTCTTTGGTTGAGGAATCTCAAGTTAATGCAACATTAATAAGGCCTGAATCCATCACCATCAATTTCAAAAGAGAGAAAGTTGGATATCAAAAGAATCCCCTTCTTGATAAGTCAGATGTCATTAAGAATCTCCACATTAAGTTCCGGATCTTCAATCCCAACCGACAAAAGACCTTTGTTTTTAAAAGTATAGAGATCGATCCTACAAGTGAGACAGATGTTGAGATAACTCTTAGGGAAGGGGAATTAAAACCAGTTTCTACTGCTCTAGCTGCTCACAAGTTAAGTGCATCGTCCTGAAGTATATTCCCAATAGAAGAAGGATTTAAAGTTACCAAAGAGGTAGTTTACCCCAACAAAGTCAAAACTCAAGAGCATAAAGATAGTCTCTTCTTACTTTACAACTCCTCCAGATTCTTTGAGAAATGAGTTGGTAATCCTAGAAGTAGATCTGTTTCAACTCACACTCACTCTTTAGTGGATTATGAGTATGTGAGAAAATCACTATCTGCTAAGTTAGTAAACATAACTACTGATCAAGTTAAGAAGGACATTGAGAGATGGTACGGTTCCTTTACTGCGTTCATTTTAAGAACGAAGATTGAGGACATGATAAACCTCATCAACCTCCTTCAAAAGAACACCTTCTTTGACAAGCATGGTAACAAGGTATCGGTAGTAGATAATGCTATCAATGACTTTACCTTTAGACACAATCTATACAACCACTTCCAATTCGATTCCAACTTAAGAAAAGTCTTAGATACCTTGTTCTTGCAGAACAAGAGCAATCTTGGGCTGAAGATTACTGTTAAGGAGGCTAAAGCCCTCCTTAATAGTTGAGTTTACCAACTAGAGCAGATAAAGGACTCTATACGTATAGAGTTAAAGTGAGAGAAAGAGCCACAGAAGACCAATGCCGATCTTGGATATGAGAATATATATCCTGCCTTTTCATATAAGTTCACACAGAAATTTGTCTTTACAAAGGAGGTAAAGATCCCTCTAAAGGGGACTTACAACACCACCGAAAATAAATTTGAAGAAGCTACTACGGAGACGGAGAATAAACACAAGTTTGATCTATCTAATAGACTGAAGAATGTAAAGGTATTCCTAACCCCTATAAGCTTCTTATTCAATGGTATGAATGGTGGGAGTATTGGGGGAGTAAGCATCATGGATGTCTTAATTCCTGATGTGGCGAACTTTGTGGATCTAGAATCTCTAACTATAGATGCTAATCAGGAAATCAAGAATACCTACGAGTCTAAAAACTCCCCAATCACTCTCGCTATTGGGGGTGAAGAAGATATGCAGAAGATACACTTCCCAGGAACTAATATCGGATGGAAGTCATTAGACGTAACTCACAGTCAAGATCTTTCTAAATTCACAAAACTCTTCTACAAACTCTATGAGAAGTTTGATACCTATAAAGACGGATCCGGAGTAGCACTAAATACATTGCAGTTATTGCAGGCAAATTCTCGACTTTCAAAAGATCCTATTTCATTTATAGCACACGCAATAAACTCCATATTTGACAAGAATTATTTGCAAAGTAAGCAAAGTGATGAATCTAAAAGGCCGTGACCTATATTTTTCAATACTTTGTTGGGAGAATCTTTAAACTTCAAAAGCAAACAGTTGTTAGTTGGTCTTTCTAGTCTATTTTTTGCGTGAGATACGGAATGGGATAGCGAGGCAGAGAAAGAGAAATGTGATGGACAAGGACAAGAGAAGTATTACTGTACTAAGTTCTCTTTAAAGAATAGTAGGAAGAAGCAGATTCTCCCAAACTCAGAGGAAACCAAGAACGTCACCCAGAAATTCTTCCCAACATACTCTTCATATTTCCCAGAAAAGCCCGTTGTATTTGGAACAAAGGATGACACAACAGCATACGATGCTTTCTTAGCCAAAGAAGGCAAGAGCTCTATAGGATTGGTGAATAACTACACCAAACTAAAAGAGGTATTCAAGTCTAGATTTGAAAAGGATCCTAACTTCTTTCCATCCAATAAAGAGATCAATTGAAATAACGCGAAAGTATCTTACGTAAGGTTGAATTTAGAAAAGGCGATTAAATCGGTTTTAGCTTTAAAAAATGAAGTTTATGGAATGTTAGGAATTACAGTATCAGCTATTGGTATAGAGTTCCACAAAATTCTAGGTGAAGCTCTAGTTAGAGATGGATTCTGAATAAATATGAATCTAATGGATGAAAAAGGCTCTTTCTGAACAATAGAACATCCAATAAAGCACATGTTTTATTCTCCGTTTAGTGAGAGTTGATTGTTCGTGAAACCGGACTTGGATCATACAAAGCTGGAATTGGGATCATTGATGAAAAAGAAAAAATAGGTGTTCTTCATATTGCCTAGCCGACGGAAGCTGGCAATTGGAGCTGGAGGGATCTTCTTTGCATCAGGTTTTATTTATTTTAGAGTTGCAGAAAAAGAACCATTTGAAAAGATAGAAGGATCCCTTCCCCTTAGAAACAAGAACAAATTAAATTTTCAGGATAAACAACTATCCCTTCAGGGCTTCTTAAAACAAGATCACCTATATTCCCAGAACTATCAGGTATTTGATCCATCTATAAGAAAGTATCTAGAGATACCCATATCTCCCAGAAGAGTAGAAGAATCTGGGAATCTATTTAAGGCCTTCAATAGCCTTAAAGGTTGAAATAGAACGGCATCAACTATCTCAGATAGGGATTTAAGCTATAGAGATAATCCCTTCATAGGGGGAGTTAACTCTCTTAAGAAGGAAGAAATAATTAGAGATATTCTTGAGTCAATACTTGATGAGTCAGAATATCTCTCCACTTTAATAAGGGCTGACTCTATAAAGATAGAGTTCAAAAAGGAAGAGGGATTTTCTTTAGTTAAGGACTTTAATTTAAGACTTAGAATTCTTAATCCCCGTAAGAGAAAGGCCTATTTATTCAAATCCATAGAGATAGATCCCCTAAGTGAGAACGATATACATATATCCCTCTCCCAAAGTGAAATAAAGCCCACTACTGTTTCCGTTAACTTGGGGCATAGTAAACAGATTTCATGATCTCTATTCCCTAAGGACTCGGTATGAAAGATAACTAAGATTACCCATTCCCCTAATCATAGAAAGACTGAAGAAACTAAGTTCTCTCTACCCCTAATATATGGAACAAGCGCCGCATTAAAGGATCTACAAGAGCTTCTTCCGAGAAAGGAAGTAGATCACCCCTTCCCAATAGCAAGCTCCTTAGACTATGGATATGTAAGAGAGAAGTTGACTCCCCTCTTGGTCAACATTAGTGAAAATCAGATGGAGAAGGATATTGAGGCGTGATTTGGGGCACATAAAGCCCATCAAATTAGAGTCTACATCTCTGATTTACAAAACTTAATAGAGATGTTTAAGAAGAGGAGTTTCTTGGACAAAAATGGTCGTAAAGCTTCTCTTATAGAAATGGTTATGAAAAGCCATACCTTCAAAGATGGCCTATATAACCACATGAAATTGAGTAGCTCATACAGAAAGGTTCTGGATTCCCTCTTAACTAGTGAGGGCAAGGAACTAAAGCTAACTGAAGAGGAATGCTATGCTCTTCTAGATAGTTGATCCTATCAACTAAAGCAAATGCAGGACTCCATAAAGATATCCATCACTTGAGATAAGAAGCCCCAGAGAGTTATTCAACCTTTGGGATATACATCCCCCTATCCTGCAGTCTCTTTTAAATTTAAGCAAAAGATATCTTTCGAGAAGGCTGTGAAGATTCCTTTGAACGGAAGTTGAGATTCTTCACAAAAGAAATATGATGCTTCTTCTGGAGATCAAAAGTTTGATATCACCAAAAGACTATCTAGCTTAGGAACTATTCTTGCTCCAATAAGATCCGTATTCAAAGAAATGGGGAATGGAGGTAGTTTCATGGGGGCAGATATATTTGATGTATTGATGCCAGATGTCTCTCAATTCCTTGGAATAGATGGCCTAGAGATAGACGCAAATGAATACATAGAGAATATATATGAAGCTTCTAACTCTCCCATTGGGATAGCTATAGGGGACTCTGAAGACTATCAGGGTATAAATATAAAGGGCAAGAATATAGGTTGAAAAGCTCTTGATGTATCTAGCAGCATCAATTTAGCCAACTTCTCTAAGTTCTTCTACAAGCTATATGAAAAGATAGATACCTATAAAGATCCTTCCAATTCTGCATTAGGAGTATCTCAATTATGAAACTTCACAACTCTTCTACAACAAAGACCAATCTCCTTCATAATACATGCCATTCACTCCACTTTTGATCACCAATATCTAAAGAGCGGAAGCTCCACTCCCGAAGATAAGAGACCCTGACCTGTATTCTTTAAATCCCTATTTCAAGATCCTATAACTATTAAACATAAGCAAGTATTCGTAGGATATAGTGGGGCTTTCTTTGATGTAAAGGAATGATTCCGTAGTGAAACTAAATCAAGTGAGCAATACTCTACCTCATGAGATATCTCTACCAAGAAGCAAAGGGATGAGTGGGAGATACTCTCTCCTAAGAATGAGGATGTAGCTTTAATAAATCAGAAATTCGCACTTAACTACTCATCCTTCTCTCCTGAGCAACCAATAATCATTAATTCCGAAGAAAATAAGAGTCAATACGATGCCTTCTTAGCCAAAGAAGGAAGTACCAGTATAGGATTAGTAAATCACTACGATCGTCTTAAATCTGTATTCAGAGATAATAACAAGAGCAATATTTACTATCCCAATATAGATTGGGAAAATATGAAAGTCTCCTATGCCCAGTTAAATCTCGAGAAGGCAATTAAATCAGTATTGGCCATAAGGCATACTTTCCAAGGATTTCCGTCTTCATTGGTATTAACTACATTAGGAATAGAAATCCACAAGATACTTGGGGAGGCACTAATAAGGAATCCATTCTGAATAAATATGAACTTCATGAAGGAAATAGGATCTTGATCCAAGAACGAAATTCCCTTTAAATATATGAGCTACTCAGTTTACAGTGAGGAATCCCTATATATAACTCCCCAGCTAGATAAGACGAAGCTAAATCTAGGTAGATTCATTAAGCTTTAGGTACTTCTCATACAAATCCGGACGCTTCTCCTTGGTTATCTTCTTCCTCATCTCCAAGCGATACTCTTCTATTGCCTTATGATCTCCACTTAAATATACCTCAGGAACTTTATCGCCTTCAAATTCCTGAGGTCTAGTGTATACAGGATAATCCAATAGATAATCAGAGAAGGATTCTGACTTAAGACTATGCTCACTTATTACCTTAGGAATAAGTCTCACTACACTATCCAAAAGAACCAAAGCAGATAGCTCTCCCGAACTTAATACATAATCTCCTATTGATATCTCTTCATCTATATACTTACTTAATCTCTCATCTATCCCCTCATAATGACCACATATAAGAACTAAATTCTCACCACATTCGGAAAGCCCCTTAGCCATTTCATTATTTAAAGTCTTGCCAGAAGGGGTGAGATATATCACCCTATCCTTAAGTAAATCTCTCTCTCTTAATCTGCTTAAAATAGGCTCTATCTTAAGAACCATTCCTGATCCTCCCCCATAGGCATAATCATCCACTTGTTCTTGAGGATGAGATCTAATATTTACAACCTCTATTTCTACTAATCCCTTAAGCTGCGCCCTCTTTGGTATGGATTTCGATATATAGGACTCTATTATTTCTGGAAATATGGTAAGAACTGTTATCTTCTTTACCAAATACTACTTTTTCAGCCTTCTAATCTTCTCAGCCAATCCTTTAGATTCTCTCAAGTAATAAAGATTAGCTCTTCTTGCGGAAGCCAGTTTATCAACAGAAATATCTTCAATTAAAGGGGAATGCAAGAAGAACCTCTTCTCCACCCAGAATTCATCAATCTTCTTTCTAAGAAGCACATTATGAGCAAGTCTATTAGGATGTTTATTACTAATAACCATTCCTTGAAACTTCTGAATCCTAGACTTCTTCCCCTCTATTATCCTCTCTGAAACAGTTATCACGTATCCAGGCGCAATATTTGGAATATTCTTCTTACATTGAAATGACTCAACGAAAGAGACTACAGATACCTTATTCATTAGCGTAACTTCTATACAAACGTTCCACAGCTTCAGTAGGTTGAGCTCCAAACCCTATGTATTTGGAATAAAGATCTTTATTGAAATTAACGTTCTTCTTGATAGGATCATAAGTACCAACCAACTCTATATAAGCCCCATCTCTTCTCTTTCTAGAATCCACCACCACGATACGATAAAAAGGTAGAGCCTTTCTACCCATTCTTGTCAGCCTAATTTTCAACATAAGTCTTATAAATTTTAATCATCTTTTATCTCAACTGCCCCTATAAAATAGCGGATTTGATAAAGATACCTATCCACCATAAGCTTAAATATCAAAGAAATAGGTCATACAACTGGGAAAACCAATTCCATCATCACGATTACCTTTAACAATGATGAAACTCTACTTACATATTTAAAAAGATCCTTATTCTTGTGATCCTTAAGAACCTTAACCGCCTCTGAGTAAACTCCGATAAGAGGAATTATCTTCAGGATGGATACTAAGGCACATATGAATAGAACCACTCCCCCTATAAGCATCAAAGCTAATAGAGAGGGGGTGTGATTCATCAATATGGGAACCAATAGAAATACAAATATGGAAAATAGAGTCTGAACTCGGGTTCAAAACCAGATTAGACTGTAACTCTTTTCAAAGAACCCCGAAAACATCTATCTAATCCCAAACTAAACCCGATTTTGAAATAACCTACTCAGTTACTTCATCACTCTGCCCTTCAGGAGTCTCTTCGGATTCCTCTTCCTCAAGAATCTCATCGCCCTCAACTATCTCTTCTTCAGACTCTTCCTCTAAAGCCTCCTCTTCAACTTGCTTACTTCCCATCAATATTTTTCCTATATCCTGAGCATTACCTCTTTCTGGCTTCTGATAAAGACCCTCTTTAATCAAGAAATCATAAAAGGGATCATCGGATATATCCTCTTCATCCAACTCATACTCTCCGGATATTATCTTCTTCCTCAAGACAGTTACCTTCATCTTAAATCTCCTATATTGCATTCAAAATAAGAACTTAAGGACGAATGTAATAGGGATGGGACAGATATCCACCCAGAAGAATATGTTCAAAAGTATCCACATCTGTCGATATGGACCTTCCAATACATAAACGTCCTTACACTGCCCGTAGTCTATAAAGGTACGCCTAAGTAAGGCCGTTCTTGTGTGAGTCTTTCAATACAGTATCAATCATAGTAATGCCCAAATTAGAAATAGGATAGTTGCCACCAGTTGTCATGAATTCGCCAACATCAAAATTCCAATCAGGAATACATAAAAGTAAACAGTAGTTATCCATCAGTAACGGATACACCTCTTTAAGCGCTTAATAAAGGGATATAGAGTTTCTAGACCCCTTAAAGACGACGACATTCTTAGATATTAAGAATTAAAGGCTTCACAAGTTCAAGGAAGGGATTATTACTTTTATAAGAATCTTGAAAGAATAGAGATAGCCTAGAGAAGATAGCAAGAAAAGAAGCTAATATAAGAAGATTCCCGCCTGAAATCAAGGAATCCCCCGTTCTCAGGGAGAGTTGAACCAAATATTTATTCCCCAAACCTTTCTGTTAACGTCAAGATTTTACGGAGGAATATAAAAATTAAACCACATCCTACATCTACGATTTCCAGACGGTCTTTCTTTGTTTACTTTTAATATCAATAGTCAAGATATATAGGCTCAGCCTGAACTAAATAATTGGAACATAGAGAGCTTAAGTTTGAAAAATTAAAAACTCCAGAGTTTAAGGCTCTTTCTGCTAGTCCTTGGACGAATTTTTTGAAATACCCTTTTATTAGTCCAATATGTTGGCACTACATGCAGCATTGTGTGGTGTTCTGCACACAAGTTTTAGTGCATCTGAAATAGAAATTACTTTCGAACGGAGAACGGAGAACGGAATAACTGATTACAGTTTCTTAACTGAGGGAACGTCCAAGGCTTTAAGGAGATAAAGCATGGAGTTTTCTAAGTTATTTCTGGGAGGGGCTCTTCTTGGGGCATCAGGTTTAATTGGTGCCTACTTTGATGTTTTCCCTAGATGGGATGATTTATCTAGGGAAAGTATAAGTACTCTACGAGGGGGCGAAGAGCCTGTAAAAGTAAGTCAACTAGTAGAACAATCAGCTCCTACTTCCGAAGTTACTTCCACCACAACTTCAGAGGGCGAATCATCTTCCAAATCTAAAGGGAATGCCTTTGCGGTCAAGAGTTCTTGATATAGATATGTAGTTAAAGTAGATGACAAGTTCCTGAAAGAGAATTTAACTGCCGACGTCTATGAGGAAGTTACCAAGCTTCTAGAAACCAAATCACAAGTCTTTGTTTCTAAAGACTATTGAACTTCTAGATGGGTATATCAAGATTGAAAGCAGGACTGATACAAAGATTACAAACTACACAGTAAGCTGTACGGATGATAAATTAGAAATTCCTTCCTTTAACTAGTCATTTCCAATTCTACTTATAAATCCAATATCTATTAGCGCTCCTTTCACCTATCCAGTCATGAAACTGTTTTCTATTTTCCTAGAGCCTTGTGCGAAAAAGGCGAAAAACAAATGTATAGGTTTCTTGTTGTGTCGGTATCAAACCTTAAAGCAATCTCTGGAGTGTGCGCTGCAGCAATTGGAGTTGCAGTTATCTATGGCTTAGATGCATGAGAGCGATTAAGAAGTGGAGAGGCTAAGCTACTTAGATTTCGCCAGACTACCAAAAAGGTAAATGACTATCTCTCCTCTAACCAAAGATATAGTGGATGATACGTATTAGCAGATCCTGAACACAAGATTTGAGATAAGAAATTTAAGCTCTTCAGTGCTCATTGGAATTCTCCATGAGAAAACTACGGAAAGATATTTCCGATGGAGGCCAGAAAGAGCAAGGAAGCTATGAGAGACTTTTGTTTTAGGAAGATAGAAGAAAATGCCGATGATACCAAGGATGAAAGCAATGTTTATCTAGATCAAGTTTCAGATCCCAAAAAGGGATTCTGAGATCTTTGCCTAGATTCAAAGAATTCACTAGAGGAAGCAGCTTAAAAGCTACTTCCTTCTAATTCCGTCTGTTGGAGATCAATTAGTTTGATAATTGCCTGAGTAATTCCAAACACCATTGCTATAGGTCACATAAACTTTCTTCCCATTACCTAAAGGGTCACAAGCCTTTTTAATATCCTCATTAAAACGGTCAGTCTTCTTGCCAGATTCCTTGTCCAAATCTTTAGAATCTATCTCTTTTACTACCTCTACCTTTTGCCCAACTCTAGAAGGTCATGTTATCTGAACAATAGAGCAAACTTGCTTTGGCTCAACGACTGCCGGAGGAATCGTAACCGGATCAAGAACCTTATCCTCGACTAACGATACTTCCTCTTCAAGCCGAGGCTCATCTAATTCCTCCAGCTCAAGTTCTTTACTTTCAGAAGTTTTAATAATCTTTGGCCTTTCTGAACCTTCTCCCAAATTAATAAACTTTCAAGTTCCTAATCCGATGGCAGAGGAGGAAGAAATTAAACCAACAGCTAATTTAAAAGGAAGAGGCATAAGTTCTTATCTTCCCGCAAGAGTTCACTCCTTCTGATAAGAGACAGAATAATTCCAAGACCCATTCTTTAAAGCAACATAGACCTTCTTATCATCAGAAGGATTGCGACTAGAGCACGCAGATTTCACATCTTTAATAAACTGATCAGTTTTAGTGCCTTCAGCCACAGACAGAAAAGCATCCTCTTCCCCCTTCTGTTCCAACTTACTAATAACAGTGTTAGAAGTTGTGGCTGGATCACTTATTTCAAAAATTACGCATTTACCTACTTTAGGTTGCTCATCCTGTTTTGGTGCGGAGACGGAAGTGATAGGGTTCTCTTGAGATGGAGAAGATGAACCCAATCAAACTCCCGCTGCGCCCGCAGTTCCCACTGCAGCAGAACCAGCAAGGAAGGTCTTCCCAACGCCTAAAGCGAATGCCATTTAGATAAGAATAAAATGCCTGTGGCTTATAGAAATCAGAAATCAAGACTGTGGACTTTTTTGAAAACTAGATTGAATGCCTTTTAGGTGTGTTTCTAAGCCTCTTTTCAAGCTTCCACTTGAGAAGGAGCATTCTCGGAATCCAATATCTCTTTAGGATACCTAACACAGTAATCCCTTATCTTCTCCCTCATATTGGAAGTCATGAATATCCAGTTCTTCTCTAAATTCTCACTGCACCAAGTCCTCAAGTGAATAGCGAAAGGATAATTACTTGCAATATCCACTCCAACGGTGTCATGAGTTATCCCATGAAGCTCAGGGATATCTTTCTTGATTTGATTATGAAACTTCTTAAAGACTCTTTTGTACCAAATCAAATCGTCAGCATCTTTAAGAGGCACTAACCCTTGGGATTCCAGTCTAGTTCTCATAGTCCTAGGCACTCTATGGACATAGGCAAATCCTGCTGTCCCTCCTACTACGGCACCCAAGCCCACAGACACGAAGGGCATGACCCAAGACACTATTTACTTATGCTCCATTCTTTAAAGGCATTATTGGATTGATCTTCCGCAGAGAATACTCACCTCTGATAACGATTCCGAATTCATAACTTGTCATCCTGATTTAACTTCTTACACTCATTAATAATCTCATCATTCCCCACTATTTCAAAGAACTTCTCATATATATCGGAATGTGACTTGCTATAGTCTACCCAGAAGTCATCATCAACTCTGTGATGAGAACCTTCCCGATCATTCTTTACAAAATGAATCTTGCAGCCGTGGGTAACTTCAAATCTCAATATTTCATTGACTAACAGCCTATCCTTGGAAGATATCGGTAACTCAGAGACCTCTTCTTCTATTCCCAATACTTCAGATATCTCACGTAAAGACTCATCACTTAGTTTAACTGGATGCTGAGTATTAATGAGGGGAATTATGGAAGTAACGGATACAGTTGTACAAGTAAATGAAATTAGGAGTCTGCTATGTTGGAGTAGCTTCTTCCTTAACTCGGAAAGGAGATCCTTAAAATTCAAGAATCCTTGCCTTCCAGACTAGATCAGATTAGCTCTTCTTCTTGCAATAAGTTTCAAATTCAGTAGAGATTAAGTCCTGCATATATGGCTCAGACTCATATTTGGAACACCAGTTCTTAAGGGGATCCTTATTCTCCTGATTAGCATTATCGCCTGTAATCTTATCCTTTACTTCTAATTGAAATTCATAACTAAAGGGGCCCTGATCTTTGGATATTGCTTGCACTTGTTTAGTCAAGGAAGAATCATCCTCCCCAATAAATTGGTCTTTTGGTAACTTATCCTTATTGCTTAAGGAGCAAAAATCCTTAAAGTTCTTATACTCATCAGATTCCCTGCTGAAAAACTCCAATTCATAAATGGAATTACAAGCTTCCTGAAGTTCTTGCTTTCCATTAGCGCTCTTAGCTTTGGAAAGCTTTTCATGAACTCCATGGATATTGGAGCTCTGAAGTTTAGACAACTTAGAATTTCATATCTCATCAGAAGTAGTCAGAAGTGCATATCTGAATACGTCTTTAAATTTGCTTTGGACGGGCTCTTGTCCTTTGGGGTAAAAGTATCAGGTTCCCAAGGCGCCAGAAAGACCCATTCCCGATAAAGGAGCAATAAACTTAAGAGAGTTGAAAGACATGAATAAAGAACTTGATATCTTAAAACCTCGATCTCATGACAGATAGATTTTTATTTTCCATTCTAAGCACAACAGGCATCATCTCTGGAGCCACCACCTTGTCCTTTGGGAGTTCCTATGTGGTGGGCAAATACATGCCCAGACCAAGGCCTGCCAAATACTTTGTAAAGAAGATCGCTAAGATTGCCTCCATAGAAGACATCAAGGAATATGAGGATCTTCAGGGATGTACATTTCTATTCAAGAGCAAGGACGCTACACCATCCCAAGCTTCTAGTTCCACAAGCGGATCCACTACCACCACATCTAATTCGGTAGTGGGTTATGAATCTTTAGAGCAGTTTAGAAGTAAGAATGGATCCTCTATTAATGATGACAAGATAGTTCTATCGGCAGATAGTCAAAGGAGTAAGTGCAGCCATGGGGCGGCAGTTTATATAGAAATTTCTAAAAGTGAATCCGAATCAGGCAAAGCTGCCTAGGACTCTTCGGTAGCGTTTGCCTTTATCATTGAATCCAGTTGACTAATAATCTGTTGTAGTTCCTGCCTTACTTTCTGAATCTCTTCAGCATTCTTCTCCCCCTTATTCAAGAGAGCTTGAACTCTAGCCCCTATTGCTTTAGCTTTCCCCATTAGGGATTGAAGTTTCAAGGAGCTTATCAAGGTATTTCTGTCTACCTTCGCCTTTTGATTAGATAACTCCTTTATTTTCTCAACTACAAAACTAGGTTCTTGTTTGAAGGCATTCAAGATATCGGGAATGTCATTGTTTTGTAATTCGGATAACAGATTGGGGTTCTTAGAAGCCAAGGTCGATACATTAGTTAGAAATTCAGGAAACTCATCTTTCTGCAGCACTTCCCAAAGCAACATAAGCTTTGATTCTCCCGAAGTGTCTCATGTTCCAAATAAACTTCCGATGATGGAAAAAGAGCTTCCTAAAGCGTTAAAGATAGTGTGTAAAGTCTGCTTACTTTCATCTCAATTTGAAATAAAAGATCCAGCCTTCTTTCCTACCTCTTTGACTATTTCGTAACCCTGCTTACCTCAACTTTCAATATTTCTTCGAATCAAATTCCAACCACTCTTGACCTTTGATTTATTGAAATTACCATCAACCCAATCCTTGAAATCTATACCCTTGTTATACCCTTGTTATACCCTTCCGCTTGTAACTCCTTAACCTTGGCACTAATACTCTCATAGCCCTTTGTTATTGGTTCTACTATTGGATCGGCAACAGAGGAAAGGGAGGTACTAATATCTCTAGATGTACCTCCAAAAAGAACTCCAGATCCGGTACCTACTACAGCAAGACCAGATATCCCTACGAGTAAGTTATTCTTTAAATTGAGGGAAAGTCAATCTTGCGATGGATGTGCCATCTATTGCTTCTCTTCTGCGCTCTCTTGAGACTTTATTACCGCATCTAAATCCCTAATAGCTTGTTCCACTTGAGTCTTTAACTTCTTAGCCTCCTCCTTATTTTCAGAAGCTAATAAGGTCTTTAGCTTTTGCACTAAAGCCGTGGCTTTTCCCATGAGAGATTGAAGTCTTAAAGCACTTACTAGTACGTCTCTATCAACGGTATCCTTCTCTTTTTTAGCTAAATCATTAAGAATTCCAGTAACCTCATCTGGCTCCTGACGGAATGCCGTTAAAACATCATAAATATCATCTCCTTGTAGTTGCGAAAAGAGGCGAGTATTCTTAGAAGTTAAACCTCCTACTGCGGCGGCAAAGTCTTTGAATTTCTCATGAGATAATACCTCAAACAATATCTTTATCTTCGACTCCCCAGATGAAGAAGAACTTACTAATCCCCCTATTATTGAGAATGAGTTCCCTATAGATTTGAATATGATGTGAAGAATCTCCTTATTGTCCTCCCAGTTCTGGAAGAATTTCTTTACCTCGGAGGAAGCAGATTCTGCAGCAGACTTGGCTGTTCCATATCAAGACGAGAGATTCTTATAAATCTGATTTCAACCTGACTTTATCTTAACTTTACTAAAGTTCCCTTCTGCCCATTGCTTAGCATCTACTCCTGCGTTATAGCTTTGCTTAGAGAAATCATCCAATTGCTGCGATAGGTTGTCAATCCCTTTCTTAATTGGATTTAAAACTGGAGCGGCCGCACTTCCGGCCGATTCCATTATTGTCTTTAAATTGTCTTGTCGAGAATCTAGTAGTAGACTAGATGAAGTTCCTATAGAGGCTAAAGCAGCCGATCCTGCCAACAGACCTACTCTTAAATTAGCTGGAAATAAAGAGGATCTGTCGGACATACGAAGGATTTGAAATTTAGAAAATTATCATATATCAGTAGCAAATCTTTCCCTTGCTCTGCTAGTTAGTGAGTTCCAGCATAGCAAAGTCATTAACTACATCCGCCACAGTTGCTGTCATATCTGGAGTTGGATTCAAAACTGTAGATACCTTATTCAAGTGCCCAACTAATAAGGCTCACTTAGAATCCCAAAACTACAAATCCCTCTTCGAAGTAAGGAGGAATCCCTTTACTAGGTGGAGGGAGAAATATCTGAACTACAAGAAGGAATTGGAGGAGATAATTCCCGAAATAAGCTCTGACTCTTCGAGTAATGAAGGAGCTTACTTCCTAAAGAGGTGATGTCATCGGAATATGTATGAAAGCTATGATGCCCAGAAGATGGATACCTTTAATCAGCTTAAGGTCTTCTGTACTATGGATATCAAAGCCTTTCTTCTAGAGGAAGAAGATACTCAAACTATAGATGATATGAAGGAGTCTCCCGAGAATAAGAATGCCATATTTCATAAGTACAAAGACTCGATCATGAGAGAAGGTATTCTGCAGAGAGGAGATAATTTCGATAACCTACTAACTTGGTGTAAGTCAACGTTTAAAGAGACCTATAAGCCAGAAAAGAAGAAGACTATAAATCGTGCACAGGAGTTTTGTCTAACTCCCGAATCTAAGATCCTCGGGTAGCATAGCTATTCGGTTGCCTGCTGTTCCTGAGAGTCTATTATTCCCTTAATCTCACCAAGAATCTTCTGAATTTCTGTAACTAGAGCCTTAGCAGCTTCTTTATCCTGCTTAGCGATAACGCTTTGAGCCTTACTTTGCATAGACTTAGCCCTATCCATTAGAGAGTAAAGCTTTAAAGCATTCATTAGCTTATCTCTATCGACCTTCCCCTCTCCCTCAGTATTTAAATTCTTTAAAGTATCAACAACAGTATCTTCATCTTGCCTAAAGGCGGAAAGAACATCCATTACATCATTGTCCTTCAGTGAAGACATAAGATTAGGATTCTTAGATACCATGGTGGAAACTTGGGTCATGAATTCCTTAAATCTAGGCTTCCCAATTACTTCAAATAGTATCTTTAATTTAGATTCCCCATCAGATTCAAAAGAACCCATGAGACCTCCCAGTAGGGAGAAGGAATTTCCTAGTGCTTTGAAAACTACGTGAATAGTCTCCCTGCTATTATCTCAATCCTTAAAGAAATCTGAAATGGTAGTATGAGCGCTCTTTGCAAAGTCCTTTACAGCTGTGTATCACTCACTTAAATAGCCATATATATTCTTCCCTCCCGTCTTTAACTTGGATCTATTTAAGTTATCTGATACTCAAGTATGGGCATCTATTCCAACGTTGTATCCCTTCTTAGAAAAGCTATCTAGTTGCTCCGATAGCTTGGAATAGCCGGTTTGGAAGGGAGCAACGATTGGCTGCGTGGAATTCTTAACCGTCTCTAAGACGTCTCTAAGACGTCTCTAAGACGTCTCTAAGACGTCTCTAAGACGTCTCTACCTGAGTTAAAACAAAGACCTGAAGCAGTTCCTATAGAAGATAGAGATGCTGATCCTATTAATAAACCTGTCTTTAGATTTAGAGACAGTCAATTGTGAGAAGAACTAGACAAAGTACAAGAATATCCTAATCAACGGTATCGTTCTCTTGTTGTTGAGACTTAAGTAGAGCCGACAGAGAAGCGATGATCTCTTGTAATTCCTTTTTAGCGGCCTCTATGGCTTCCCTATTTCCCTCTCCACCAGCTTGCAATAATCTTTTAGCTCTAGCAGAAGCAGCTTCCGCTTTACCCATCAAGGACTGTAATTTAAGTGAGCTCATTAATTTATCTCGAGTAACAGGTTGAGTCTCTTCCGTTGATAGCTTATTTAGAGTCTCGATTACATAGCTAGAATCCTGTTTGAAGGCATTCAGAATATCGGGAATATCTCCTCCTTTTAATTCGGATAACAGGCTGGGATTCTTGGAAGCTAATTTGGATACACTATTCAGAAAAGTGGGGAACTCCTCTTTCTGAAGGACTTCCCATAATAGTAAAAGCTTGGATTCTCCTGAAGTATCCCATGTTCCAAATAGGCTCCCCACCAAGGAGAAAGAGTCTCCTAATGCATTTAAAAGGGTGTGCAACGTCTGTCTACTCTCATCTCAATTGGAAAAAAAGGAATGAGCCTGTTGGGCTGCACTTTTACCTATTTCGTAACCCTGTGTCCCTCAACTCTCAATATTCTCCTTAATCTTGTTCCAACCTCCCTTTATCTTTGACTTATTGAAGTTATCATCGATTCAATTCTTGAAATCTATACCCTTGTTATACCCTTGTTATACCCTTCCGCTTGTAACTCCTTAACCTTGGCACTAATACTCTCATAGCCATTGGTGATGGATTCAATTATTGGATCAGCAACCGTTGAAAAAGAGTCCCGAATATCCTGATTCTTACCTCCAAAAATAACTCCCGATCCAGTTCCTACAGTCGCGAGTCCAGATATTCCTACTAATAAATTGGTTTTTAAATTAAGGGAAAGTCAATTGCGTGAGGAGTTACTCAAGGAACTAACTAGATACTACAGCTATTCTCTTATGTATTCTTCAAAAGAATAGCTTGGGTATGACAGTTACGATTGGGAGTAATGGGAAGATATCGATAAAGGAGACGCAAATAAGAATATTCCTATTCAGAACCAAGAGCTTTCTCAATTCTGAAGGAGGCTGAGATAAGGATTTATTTATTAAATCCTTAAGGCAGTCCCAACACTTAGCAAAGGAATAAAAAGCAAAAACACATCATATAGTTAGAAACATAGGAAGACATCTCTTCACACTCTTGGCATCTACCTTTAATAGAAGTAGGAAGACAAAGCATCCCGCTGTTATAAGAAGCCACAATTTAAGTAAGAATTCTCCTCTTTCAAATAACCTCTGAGGAGTTCTCTTAAGCATATAAGCTCTCTAGGTTTATGAGCACCAAGCTGATTAGACCTATTATCACAACATGCCTAGTAAGCTCATGTACTTTTATGGGCAAAAAGATTGTTGATTCCTTCACAACTAAAGACACCATACAAAGCAGATTAGAATCCCAAGGATATAGGACTATTTTTAAAGCTAGGAGACATCAGTTTAAACGATGGAAGGAGGCATATTCTTATCATAAGGAAGATTTAGTTGGTCTAATACCAGTAGGCATCAGCACTAATCATGGAGCTTACCTACTAAAGAATTGATGCTTTCACAATATGAAGGAATCCCCTTTGAAGCATGATCTTCTAGCAAAGGTGGTTAAGTGATGTACTATGACCATCAAAGGAGGTATCTTGGATGAATATAAAGTTAAAGCTGCCGAGGATTTAAAAGCGGAAAAAGAAGCTGGATGGAACACCATATGAGGATTCCACCAAGAGGCTATTAAGGCCAAGGGAATAGATTCTGTTGAGAAATTATCTGGATGGTGTTTCTATAACCTTAGATTACCGCACGTATCATCCAACAACGACATTGTCAGAGATGCCCTGCGATTCTGTACTTTAGAGAAGGTTCCTCGATAATAAATGCCAGTTGGGAATAAGCTATTAACCTTCAACCCTATAACCCATCCAAAGATATCTTTACTTTTAGCAGCTACAGGAGGGGCGGTTATAAACGGAGTCTATTACACCCTTAGTCAAGATTACTTCCTCCCAATAACTGGAAACTTTTACGTTCCAGAGAGTCTAGTAAAGGTAAATGCTGATTTCCATAATAACACCGAGAAGAATAACCTATTCAATACTAGATTTGATGAAAGTAAGCTTAAGAATCTAAATACTTCTGGAGCTGAGAAAGCTCTCAAGAAGATAAAAGATTACACCTTTAAGATAACTACCCCTTGTGGTTCCGGTACTGCCTGAGTATTAGACTATGCCATTCCTACTGGGAATGCTAAATATCCTACCAAGTGATACATAGCCACAAATGCTCATGTAATAAGTAGCTATAGATTCCTAAGTAATGAATATGAACAAGTATTGCCTGTTTCCCTAGCAGATACTCAGTATCGAAGGAATTACTATGGAAAGTTCTTTCATTGGGGAATATTCAATAGCTCTTCATGTGAGTTATCTCAGAGATATGGATTCTCTGAGATGCATCTATACAAGGAAGCGAGTGAAGAGGGTATAGTCTATTACAAGCAATTTAAGAATCCAAAGCTATTCTATGCCCCTATAAACTTCCTTGGATCTCGGTATGCTGAGGATGGGAGAGCTTGGAGGTATGATAACTATTACAAAGACTTTGCAGTACTAGAGATAGATATTGATTCCGAAGAGAATGCGAAGAAGCTAACTGACGACTTCTATGGGAAGTATGATCCCGAGAAGGAGAAGGCTTTAAATATCTTTGACAAGGAATTGATGTTCAAGGAGGATAGTAGTTTTGGAGAGAACTACTATATCGCTGGGTATCCTGTTAAGGAAGGTAAAGAAGACTTGAGAATAAGTACTAACTGAGATTCTAGTTCCACAAGGGGAGCTCATTTAATATCTGGGGGAAGTAAGTATCATTCTCTATCAATACAGAACAAATGGGGAGAGCCTATAGCTGGGCATATAGATGTTAGAAAGATAGATTGGAATTTCCAAAATACAGCCACAACTTGGAATGGAAAGCCCCACTATGACTGGGGATATAACTATCTTTTAGATAATACTAAGATGGGTGGAGGAGCATCAGGATCCTTGGTTTCTGATGAGCAAGGAAATATATTAGGTCTTTATAGAATGAGAGATGTAAACGATAAATGGGGATTCGTAGAACCGTTGAGATCAGAAGGTATGTACATTAATTCAAGAATAGTAGTTCCTAAGTATGATCTAATTAAGGGAGCTGTGGGTCAAGTAAGCTCCTACAAACAGCAATTGGAGAAATTCCACCCTAATATGGAAACCTTCTTGAGCAGAAGGGGTTGGAATTAGCTGACTTTTCTATTAAAATACCGACTACGTTTATTGATAATCACAATTAGTCTTTTAGTACATAAGAATCAATATCTAAGTTTAGAATAGATTCTTTATGTTAACGGAGGTAGCTAAGGCGACCGCAAGTATAGCCTCTATAGGTTTAGGTATAACTATCTGTAGTCTTGCTATAAATAGAGTTCTTAGAGTACCTACTATAAAAGAGAAGCTTGTTGAAGAGCAGTTAAAGCCATTCGATGGAGAATGGAAGCATAAGTTTGCCTACCTTAAGAAGTTAAGGGGTATTGACAGCTTAATTGATGCTTGAAAGGAATTGAACCCTGACAAAGAGTATGACAAAGACATCACAGATGAAGAAGGTGGTAAGATGATAGAGGAGTGATGTGCTTCTGTTCTTAAGGAGAAATCCACCTTAAGACACGGATATAAGAATTTGGATAACGCTAAACAGTGATGTTTTAACTATAGGATATTTAAGTAGGCTTTACACACCAATTAGAGGCGTCCTTATAATTCGTATCTCAATTTGAATCTCCCTTCTTAGTTAAGAGAAGAGCCTTACACTTCTCCTTCAAAGCTTTTATATCTGTATCTGTATCTGTATCTGTAGTGGTAAATCCACTTATCTTAGGGGGATTATTACTGTCGCTGCTTGACTTATGCTTCTCTAACAAAGTCTTTCAAGTGGCATCGTCCTTATCTCCGTCAAAGGTCAAAGGTCAAAGGAATCTTTCCTTGCTTAGATAATTCTTCTGAGACGTTCTTAGGTTGAATAAACATATAGCCTGTACAGACAGTCCCTACTGCTCCAGCACCACCAAGACCACACAAGCTAAACAACTTTCAACTCTCCATTTACTTCTTAGTGCATCAATGCTTATATCTCTTAAATAAAACTGATTCCTCATGCTGATAGGCCTGATCTTTAGCCCAATCACACCATTTCTTTAATTGCTCTTTGGTAGCTGTTGAACCTAATTCGTTGCCTAAAGTTTTAGGTGCCGAAGAGCCATTATTAATTTCATGTATTTTTAAAGTGGCATCGGAGGTTGTATCAGCACCATACTTTGAAGACTTGGTATCCCAAGTACTGTCATCAGCATTAGTAGTTCCTCCAGTAGTTGCAGTATTTAAAGATGACAAGCCAAAATAAGACAATCTCTCGCTTATCTTCACGGACTTGGAGCACCAAGATTCCACCAAGTTCTTTTCGGCATCATTGTAATTAGACTTCAATTTACTTTCACACCAATCAGATAAAGGCTTAATGTTGGAAGTTAAATTCTCCTTAGTTATATTGGGAATGCGGTCGGCATTAGAATCGGAAGAATAAAGTTCCTTTAACTTAGCTCAATCTTCGGAAGTGGATGCCTCATCTCTCTTAATGGTCTTTAGATAATTCCTAAAGGACTTATCTTCTCCATTAAATGCCCCAGCAAAATAAGCTCCTGCAGTAGCGGATCCTGAAGCGGCAGCTAATGCCGCAGATCCCTTTAGAAAAGCTGGATTCATATTTATAGAAAAGGTGGAAACTTTTATTTCCTAAGCAAATGACAATTCCAGTTTTCTACCATCACCAAATTTAAAAACATGGATTAGATTAATGTGCTATTAATTCGCCTCTTATGTTTCCACAACCCTTATTACTCAAAGTAATCTGTGGAGGTTCATTTGTGGCTCTTTCAACGGGAGTTGGTGTTGTAGGGGCATTGTTAATATCTAAGGATTCCGTTTCCGAACCGAAAGATTCACCTATTAATTCTCCATCCCAAGATATCGTTAGTGAATCTACTACTTCTGTTCAATCTAGTCCGATACATGGAAACTGTACCATTTATAAAATTACTGACTCTCGAGAAAAGAAGACTGCCTCTGTGGCGGAAAAGAACTTTCTGGATTTAGACAAAGGAAATAAGTCTTATGCTGGGATAAAGAAAGCGTGTGATGGAGCTAATGGCAAGGATATCTTTTTATCAAGAAGAGGAGTATGGTACTGATTAGGTTACTATAGAGAGTGAGGTTATTACAGTGAGGATCAATCTCTTGGTGCCAGTTTGAAGAAGTAAAGTATCCTTAATTCTTGTCCTTAGTACAGAATCTTAAGAATTTTCTAAAGTCCTCCTTAGCCCCTTCAGCGTAGAAGAATACTTCCAGTTTCTTTGTACATCACTTCTGCAAACTAGTAGCTCCTGCAGCTTCTTCATTCCCATTTAAATTCTCTTCTCCATCCGTTATCTTCCATTCTGCGCTCTCCTTGTGAGACTTATATTCCTTAGTTCAAGTATTCTTCCACTCCTGAGAAACAGTTCCTCCAGAAACTTCCTTCTCTCCCGCCAACTTCTTTCCTTTCAAATCCATCTGCTCTTCAAACTTATTGGTATTTAAATAACACCAACGAAGGACAGACTGATAACGATCAACCTCTTTCTCTGAGAAAGGACTATTTATTGCAGAAGAACACCATTCAGGTAGCTTCTCTTTATCAATCGCAATACCATTTTGAATAGGCTTATGCCTTGCCCCTTCCTTTGCATATTCTTCCTTTATTTGAACCCAATGTTTACTATCTCTAGATAGGAAGGAATAAGTATCATCCTTCTCGTCAGAATCCAGAATTACCTGCTTTATTGTCTTATCGGAAAAGGCAATCTTATAAATCCCAAATCCAGAAGCTCCGGCCACCCCTAATCCCCCAGTAGCTAAAGCCAACTTAACTAAAGATGCAGACATTAATTAACACACCACGCTTTAAAAGCGGGCAATAAGGTCTTATCTGAGTACATCTTCTTGGAAAAGGACTCATTACATCATTTATGCATAGCCTTTCCTCCAGCAACTTCATCAGTCCCATTCAAGACTGAATCATCAATCTTGATCCCTTTACTTTCCTTTTGAGAATCCTGTTGATATGACTTTCACACTACTTTTCAATCATTATGATCAGCATTTTGAGAAGATCTTAAAGACTCCTTTCCAGATTCCTCCAAAAGAGTATTGACGTTCAATCAACATAATTCTTCAACTTGTCTATAAAGATCATCATCTTCCGATTTAAATTGGTGATTCAAACTGGAAGTACATCAAGACTTAACTTCATCCAAAGCTAAAGTCGCGTCATTTGATTTCTTAGGTTTGTTTTTAACTTTAGAATACCAACCAATCAAATTAGATCACTCCTTATGCTCGGGATTTAAGAAGACAATATTGGAATTCTTATATTTGGCCTTCAGCTTGTCTCCAATAGTGTCTCCTAATGCGGAGAAGTGATACACTCCATATCCCCCCACACCAATCCCAGAAGCTCCGACAGTTAATAATGCTATCTTTGAAATATGTGAAGCCATATCAACCTACCCTCCTTTATGTTCTTTCGCGAACGTACCCTTTCTTTTGATTCAAAATGTAAATCCTTAGAGTTGAGAGTTGCTATACGAAATCTAAGTTTATTGAAATACTCGTTAACTTTTAAGGGATGGTACTCTCTACCTTGGCGAAGGCGTTGCTTGGGGGATCTTTATTAGCTGCTGGGACTGGGTTAAGTGTAGGTAAAGCTATATTCTTTTCAGAAGATTCTAATTCTGAGAACTTTGTAGCAACTTCCAGCAAGTCGGTTGTTGAAGATCAACTGGAAGAGGAATCTGAGGATACTTCTTCTTCAGGGGAGCCTGTAAAAGAACAAGTTGTTGCAGAATCTCCGGTTTCTGAAATTAAGGAAGTTCCTCCTGCTCCCGCTAAACCAGAGAAGAAGTGTACTATCTATAAGATCCTAAGTTCTTATTCCAGAACAACATCCAAAGCGGAAGAAGACTTCTTAGAGAAGGAAGTAAAGGATCAATCTCAGTCCTATAAGGATATTCAAGGGGTTTGTGATAAGGCTAACGGTAAGAATATTTATTTATCTCGAGAGAATGTGGGTTCTTGATGGTATCCTAGATACGAGTGAGTGTACAATAAGTCCAAACAGAATATAAATTGGATCGTTAAGTAGCTCATGGCTTCTTGTTGGGCTGGAGTAACTTTATTGGGATCTTTTCTGGCCGCAAGTGTTGGAGTGGGTCTGGAAATGTTAACTTCTACCGCTCCCAAAAAGGAAAGTACAACGGAAGAAGTCAAAGAGGTAACTATCTCAGAAACCCAAACTGCTCAAGCAAAACCGGAATGCAGAATTTACAAAATAGAAAATCGTTCAACTGGTAAGGTTTCGAAAATTGATCTTTCGACGATAAGGGCGGGGAGTGAGGCTTATAAGAAAGTTCAGAAAGCTTGTGAGTCTCAGACTGAAACTAATGTCTTTGTGGAATATGGATACAGAATAAGATGGGATTTCTGAAATTCTTGGAGAAGTGATTGATCCTACTCAGAAGTGGATCAACAAGACTCCAAGCTAAAGAGTTATTTAGATAGCAATCCCGATCTGAAAAAGTAATCTATCTATTCTTTAACTTTCACACATCAGTGTTTGTATCTCTTAAATAAAGAAGTACTTTCATTCTGATAATTCTGATCCTTAGCCCATCCACACCACTTCTTCAATTTATCAACACTCATGTCTGAAGAAATCTCAGCACCCAAAGTAGTATCAGTAACTTCATTCACCTTTAACGTGGTGTCAGAAATAGATTGTTGATAGCTATTGGATTTTGAAGCTCAAGAAGGATCATCTGGATTAGTTGTACTTTCTTGAGCGGTAGAGGTATTCAAAGGAGATAAATTAAAGTAAGGTAATCTATCTACAATCTTCATAGGCTTAGAACATCAAGACTCAACCAAATCAGCTTCCGACTTTACAAAATCTGAAGTTAATTTAGTTTCGCATCACTTCGTTATTTTGGAAGCATCTGAACTTACACTTGACTTAGATATATTGGGAATAGGATTCTCAACAGACTCCTTTGCATAAAGGAAATTTAACGTATCTCAATCCTCCTTAGTAGAAGCCTTCACCCTCTTTATGCTCTTCAGATAATTTCTAAAACTCTTATCTTCCTTACCGAAAGCTCCCGATAAATACGCTCCTCCGGCAACTGTTCCGGAAGTAGCTACAAATGCAAGGGATCCTTTTGCGAATGCTGGATTCATTAAGATGTCTTTCTACAAAATGATTCTAAATGCCTATAAGCATGAGATTGATTTCCGGCAAAGGGACTTTTCTTTTCCAATTCACATCAAGACTTCAGATCATCGGCTTGAGCAGTAGAATAACTCTCTGAGGTTATTTTTTCCTTCAATGTAGAAAGCTTCTCGGGAAGAGATGCACCATTACTGTCTTTTAAAGCTTTAAGTCTTGCAGATCAATCAGTACCAACTGAGCCATTTATATTTTCAGAAACCCATGTTCCAGATACACCATCAAAAGCATCTGCATTAGTCTTAGAACAATAATTCTTAAAGTCCTCCCATAGATTTCCGGAGTTAGAGAACTCCGAATCATAAATATGCTTACAACCTTCCCTATACTTCACTTTGGAATCATTCTCCTTAGAAGACGATAATGTCTTAGATTCCTTCAGAAGATCGCTCTTTGGAGTTCCGGAAGTTTTAAAGGAACTCCACTTACTCTCGATCTTAGTGAAATCGGATCCGGAAGTAGCCTCTAGATCCAAAATAGCATCCCTATACTTATCCCTAAATGTTGCCTTCTTGGGAGAATCAGAAATCTGGGATTGAATAAAAACCCCCAATCCGGAAGCGCCTGCCACCCCTAGAAAAGCCAGAATTATCTTGGGAATGGTCATATCAGGAACTACTTGCTAATACATCAAGCCTTAAATCTAGGTAGCAAAGCATCTATATTTGAGGAATACATCTTCTTTTGACTGGAAGCAGTACATCAATCGTGAAGTATTGGAGCCGCCTCAGCTTTATTACTTCCATTTAACTTAGCATCATCTGTAGAGCCAGAGATAACTAGATTTTTTGATGATTTTCCAGAATTATACGAATCCCAAGCCGTCTGTCACTCAGATCCAGCCCTATCCCCAGAAATTAAAGAATGCCCCTTTAATTCCTCGAGCACAGTATTAGTATTGAAAAAGCAAAAATTAGATACCTGCTCAAAGAGTTCTTCTTTGCTTATTGAATGCCTTTCTCGATAATTTCTATCACATCAATCTGGAAGATCGGAAAACGGTAAATCAGCGGATGAACCTTTTGATTTAGGCTTGTTAAAAGTTGAAGTATATTTCTCTTGAAGATGCGACCACTCAGAATCTTCTTTACCTACAAATCTTTTATTGGTGCCTTTAAGAGAGTTAGTTATCCTCTCGCCGATTGACTCTCCGGAGGAAGCAAGATGATAGATTCCATAGCCTCCTAATCCAACTCCAGAAACCCCAGCCATCGTTAAGGCCACTTTCGTCTCGAATAAAGACATATTCTTCTTTCAAAGATTAGAACAATTACGGTTCGATAGCTATGAACTCCAACTTTTCTATTCAAAATATTTGGCCTTATCTATTGTGGATAGGTCGGAATTTCCTTCAGACTCCTGCCCAGAAGAACCAGTTATCTCTCTAACTCTTAAAGAAGCATTAGCACTTCCATAACTACTAACTCTAGAATCCCAAAGACCATCATCAGAATTAGTTGAAGAGGATCCTTCAGAAACATCTAAAGCTATCAGATTAAAGTGTGAAAGTCGTTCCCCGACGCTCACCGGTTTAGAACATCACGCTTCCACTAAATTCTTAATAGACTCATCGTAATCCGAATCCAACTTACCTTTACATCACTGGGTCATATTACCAACATCCGACTTTACGATAGTCTTAGATACATTTGGAATAGGACTTTCTGATGACTCTTTATCATAAAGAGATTGCAACTTACTTCAGTCCTCTGGGGCAGAAGCTACTTCTCTTCCTATCTTGTTTAAATAACTCCTAAAACTCTTGTCCTCTTTATCAAAAGCCCCAGCCAAATAAGCTCCAGTAGCTGTTGCTCCTGTTGTTGCAACCCCAACAAGAGAACCCTTAAACAATAATGAATTCATAACTATGTTCCCACGCAAAACTCTGATAGATATCCATACACCGAACTTTGATCCCCCTCAAAAGGATTAACTTTCTCCTCATCACATCATGACTTTAACTTATTAGCCTGATCCGTTGAATAAGCGTTCGCATTCAATTCACTCTTCAAATCCAATAATTTCTTAAGAAGTGGAGAATCCTTATCCTTTAAAGCTCCCAATTTCTTGGTTCACACAGTCCCAACAGAATTTCCATTTATCTCTTCTGTTACTCATCCCGACAAGACATCCTCATTTGTCTTAGAACAATAAGACTTAAAGTCTGATCATACTTCCCCTTGGGAAGAAAATTCAGAATCGTAAATACTCTGACAACCCTCTCTATACTTCTGCTTAGCTTCTGTTTCTCTAGAACTGGACAACAACGTTTTAGCTTCCTTCAACAAAGCATTCTTAGGATCAAAGGAGCTCTTAATCTTTCCCCACTTATTCTCTACTTTAGTGAATTCTTCTCCTTGGGTGGCCTTCAAATCCAAGAGTGCCTTCTTATAACGATCCCTAAATTTTTCCTTTTCCGGTTCTTGTGAAATTTGCGACTTAATTAAAAGTCCCATTCCGGAGGCACCAACTACAGCTAGAAAAGCCAACCCTATTTGAGGGAAAGTAAGACCTGCCGGCATATCTTGAATATAGCCAGCTTTAAATTCCTCTAACTGACTTTATCCTTAAGACAAAGTTTCTCAAATTTCCGAAATACACTCTTCGCTTCATTTGAAAACATGGTTATAGTCGATTTCTCGGAACACCATTTTTGGAGAGCATTCGCGTCTGTAACGCCTCCCTCATGACCTTTTACGCTTTCTCATGCCGTTTTCCATGAGGAATCGTTATCAGTTCCTGTAGTGCTCCCGTGCAGTTCTTTCTTTAATGCAGCCGCCTGAGACCTAAAGCTATTGGTATTTATGTAACATCATCTCAATACAGAATCTAACTTAGAATAATCTTTCTCTCGGAAAGGGCTATCAACAGCTCAGGCACACCAATAAGGAAGATCCTCTTTATCTATAACCTTGCCATTTCGAATCGGCCTATTAACAGCATCACTCTTCTCGTATTCCTTCTTGATATCTCCCCAATAACGATCTCCTGCAGGGAGAAACTTAGAAAAGTCATCTTTATAGGAAGAAAGAATCTTGTCTCTTATAGAAACTGAGAACGATTTAGTTAATACCCTTCAAATACTAAAACTAGCGGCCCCTGCAGCTCCAGAAATACCAAAAATTAAGGCGTTCTTAACGAGCGGAGAAGCCACTATTCAATCAAAGACCCTCTGTAGGTCTTATTGTCATGGAGAGGAATAAAATCCGAATAAGCACCGACCACCTTAAGATCGGTTAACCTCATGACTATCCTCCTTTATCGTCGGTACAAAACTCCAAAAATTTCTTAAACTCGTTCCTAGCTCCCTCTGAATACATAAAAATAGCCTTCTTCTTATCGCACCAATTCTTTAAAGCTGTTGCCGCTTTAGCCTCATCATCTTTATTCAAATCTGACACATCAGTATCATCTATTTTCCATGAGGAATCATCCTTCTTTGCTTTATATTTCTTGCTCCAAGCATCCTTCCACTCTTGAGCCGGTGTAGGCTTTCCGGAAGCTGCTGTAATTAACTTCCTATTCTTGCTTTCCGCCTGTTTCTCAAAACTATTAGTACTTAAATAACACCAACGAGTAATGGATCTATACTTAGCACTCTCCTTCCCTTCAAAAGGACTGTCAACTGTGGAAGCACATCATTGGGGCAATTCACCTTTAGGAATAGCAACCCCATCTTTAGTGGGCTTATCTGTGGAAGTAGTCTTCTCATATTCCTCCTTCACCTTTTCTCAACTAGAGCTATCTGGAGATAGAAAAGAGTAAGTATCATCCTTGTCTTTGGAACTCAAGATTGCTTCCTTTATGGTAGTTTTATGGGAGAAAGCTTTATAAGCTCCATAACCACCAAGTCCTGAAACACCAACCACTCCAGCTGCACTCGCAGATTTAAAAAGAAGAGTAGACATTATTTAAGACACCAAGCTTTAAATGCAGAAAACAAAGACTCTGAATCATACATCTTCTTATCTTTGGTGGCAGTACATCAAGCATGCATAGCTTTTCCTCCTGCAACTTCCTCATTTACATTCACGGATAAATCACTAATTTTCAAACCCTTACTCTCTTTAGAGGAATCGGAATTATAGGAAGTTCATGCATTCTTTCAATCCTGATGCTCAGCAGATTGAGAAGATCTCAAGGATGACTTTCCAGACTCTTTAAGAAGGGTATTTACATTTAAGAAACAAAAGTTCTTAACTTGCTGATAAAGAGAGTCAGTATCAGACTTAAATTCCCGACTTACTTTCTCAGAGCACCAAATCTTAACTTCGCTCAAATCCAGACTCGATGCTCCATCGTCCTTCTTAGGTTTATTCTGCGCCTTGGAATATCAATCACTTAACTTTGACCATTCCTCATGCCCTGACTCTAAAAAGATAGTGTTAGTTCCTTTAAAGTGTGCCTCTAACTTACTCCTTATGGTTTCAGTAGGTTTAGAGGAAGATAAGTGATAGATCCCATATGCGCCTGTTGAAGCGGCTGCAGCCCCTCCCAATGCTCCAGCGAACTTAAGAGACATTTAATTTACTTTATCTTTAAGACAGAACTTCTCAAACTTCAAGAAAGCATCCTTTGCTCCATTTTCATACATATGAATAGTGGATTTAGAAGAACACCAAGTCTGCAAAGCGGTGGCTCCTTTTCCCTCCTCTGCCCCGTTTAAATTAGTATCCGCAGAGGAATCAGTAATCTTCCATTTACTATCGCCTACGTAAGGCTTGTAGGCATTTCAAGCCGTTTTCCAAGTTTCAGTATCATTAGTTTTTTGACCCAAAAGAACCTTATTTAATGCTGTAGCTTGAGCTTCAAAGCTATTGAGATTCACATAACACCATCGCAGAACAGAATTGAATTTGGAAGTCTCTCCCTCATGGAAATAACTATTGATAGCTTCTTGGCATCAAGCGGGTAAATCCTCTTTAGTTACTTCTTTCCCATTCTTAACAGGCTTATCAATAGCTCCCTGTTTCGCATATTCATCCTGTATGGATTTTCAATTACTATCCCCTAACTTCAAGAAGGAATAGGAAACTCCCTTATGAGCAGAAAGAACCTTGTCCTTTATGGTCGACGGCTCTAGAAAACCCTTATAAATCCCAAATCCAGAAGCAGACGTCAGTCCTAAAGCTCCTGTAGCTAAGAATGTCTTTGTCGCTAGCGCAGCCATAATTAAGGAAGATCCTTATCTGAAGATAGAGAGCATGTTTCTACGATCTACACATTTTCTATTGGAAGATAAAAAAGATACAAATCCGACTATATTCCGGAGCTATTAGAAGAACATAAAATCCTATGTCAATACTTGCGTCAGGGATAGCAAAAATCATTTTGGGAGGTTCAGCCGTATCTTTTGGCGCCGTAGGGGCGTTGAGTGAATTGGTATTTGGAGAAAGTAAAGAAGAGCCTTTAAGTACGGTTTCATCAAAGAGCAATGAAGAGCAATGAAGAGCAAGATCTTAATTTTGGAGAAGAGCTTGATTCTGAACAGTTAACTGAATCATCTGAGGATTTGCAGCCTTCAGAAGAAGAGGGGGTAGTTACTGAGGAACCTATTTCTCAACCGATTGTAGAGGAAGTTGTTCCTGTCAAGAAGCCTGAGTGTCGTCTCCATAAGTTAACTAGTGAGTACTATGGTAACTTTAAACAAACAACTAAGGAGGAGTTAGAGAAGGAGATTCCTACATCCAGAAAGAATGATCTGCAAAAGATAAAAACGGAATGCGAAGCTAAGGGGAATCAGGATATCTTTGTTTCTAACAAGAATAGTACTGGTTGACGTTATTACCCAGAAGATCAAAGTAGATTGAAAGGTAAGTTTGACAAGTACCTAGCGACATTAAATACTCAAAGAAGGTAAGCTTTTAAAGCTTGTCTTCGGCATTTCATTTCAAAAAATATATGACTTGAGACTTGAAAAGTTGGCTACATTTGAGATAGCTACTTTGAGTTCTTTAATTTTTCCAAATTATGGCTTCTTTATCAGGTTTGTTCTGGGGAGGTATGGTACTTGCTGGAGCAGGTGTTGGAGTAGGTAGTGCTTTATTGCCTTCACAAATACTGGAAAGTCTTGAATTAACTACATCGAAAACAAAATCAGAAGCATCTTATAGCGAAGACGAGGAATTTAGTTCAGAACCATCAAAAGCCGGTCAAGTACAAGAATCTACTCAAAGTACAAATACTTCCGGCTCTTCCGAAGGAAAGGTGGAGACACTTAAGATTTCAGAAGTTGCTGGAGAGAGGTTGGTCATTAAAGGGTCTCATGCCGAAGGTAATCCTGAAGATGTTCCTATAGCTTTACCACAAGTAGCACCCAAGAAGACTGGGTGCGTAATTCATCAACTAGTTAGTTCCTCCAGTAAACCTTGAAAATTTAAAAATGTTGGAAGCGGAGAATCGTTCTTAAACGGTAAGAGACAAACTGCCGCCTATAAAAGAATCAAAGCGGCTTGCGATAAAGCCGAGGGGGGATCTATTCTTATAAAAAATAAAAAGCAGTCTTGGCTAACATGGGATTGGGATTACGAGGATAAGGATCAAAAAGGAAGTGAATTTACATCATACCTTTCCAAAGAGGAATCTAAGCGATAGAGAGTGTTAATTTCTGAAATAGTTAAAGTCATTCTAGGAAGTACGGTTGTTGCTTTAGGAACTGGAGGACTTATACATGGTTTTTCATCTGGTAACGGGGATGATTTAAAAACGGGAAAACATCAATTAACAAAGGCCTCTGATTCCGAGATAGATAGCGATCCTGTTACCGAAGAAGATGAAAAGCCAGAAATTCAAGCACAAGCTTCTGAAATAGAAGTCATAGAAGTCATAGAAGAAGTTAAAGAAGAGATAAGCCCTGCTGTTTCGGAACCACAACCAAAAGTTGAAGTTCCTGAAGAGAAGGGGGGGTGTATGATCTATGTCCTTGGAAGTTCTAGCGTTAAACCATGAAGATTCAAAGATCCTGTAGTGGGAGATCAATTTTTATCTCAGAACAGTACTAGTGTAAATGCTAAGAAAAGAATAAAGGAAGCCTGCGATAAAGCCAAGGGAGGGGGAGTTTTAGTATTCAAAAACTTTAGAAATAACTGATGAGGGGAGTGGGATTATTCTCAGGAGAAACAAGATGGCTCTGAATTTAAAGGACACCTTCAAAGAACAGCATAAAAGTAAATTTACATCCAAATTCAATCTCCACGATCCTTTCAATTAAACGACACAAATTTTCACAATCTTCGAAATTATGGCTGGAGGCTGGAGGCTGGAGGCTGGAAAAATCACTAGGGGAAAATCGAATAATTTGAAATTTCTAACTCTTCTAAAAGATGCTGGGTGGATTCTCCAAGGCACTCTTGGGTCATTCTCTACTCGTTGGAACAGGAATTAGCTTAGGCGTTTCCTTTCTAAAAGCCATAGAATTCGGGAACGTCGGATTATCTACCGCAACCAATTCTCCTAAAGAAATCGGTTTAGCAGGTTATTCTTACTCAGAAGTTTCTGCAGGCGAAACTACCCAAACAGAGGAGTCCAAAGGAACAGAATCCACACGTAACAGTGAATCTCCTACTCCTTCTGTAACAAGAAGAAAGGGATGTACTATACATCAACTTAATAGCTCTGCAGGATCAACATGAAGCATATCTGAGATTGGAAGTTGAGAACAATTCTGAGGGGAGAAGTATTTAAAAGGAGAATCAATTAACGAACACTCCATTAGGCAAAAATGTAATGAAGAATCGACGGGGGATGTTTTAGTAGTTAGAAGAGGGTGGTTTTGGAGAAAGTGAGATTATTCTGACTGAGACCAAAAGCATCAGCAATTTAAGGACTATTTAGAAAAAAGAAAACAACCACAAGAGACTCTTAAGACAGAACTGCAAACGGTTTCTTTTGAGAAGGAAGAAACGGAGTCCGTTGATGAAGAGGAATTAGATACTTTCGAGGGCGAAGAAACACCTTCTTCTGAAGAGGCTCAAGCTTCAGAAGAAGATGTACCGGAATCCGTTCCAGTTGAAGAAACTCCTCCGCCCAAAAAGGAATGTAGATTGCACAAATTGCGAAGTTCCGATAAAGGGCACTTTGAATCAATCAGTAAAGAAGCTTTAAAGCAAGAAATCCTTAAGGATGGAAAAGGTGATTATTCCCAAATAGAAACGGCATGTGACAAAGAGGTAGATAGGGATATTTTCGTTTCAAATAAAAACAAGAGTGGATGGAGATATTACGAACAAGACCAGAATGACAGAGGATTGAAGAGTAAATTTGAAAAGTATTTAAAAGTTAAGTAGGTTCATACAGTCTTAAGATTATCAGGTAATTTTCCATACAAGAAGGGACATACTTTCGATTCTAAAAATGTGTAACTCAGGTTTTGGAAAGTAACTATACGAAAATCGGTTTTATTGAATTTCCTAGTTTTCTCCGATGGCATTGCCTTTGTTGCCGAAGTTATTCTGAGGCACTGTTTTAGTTGTTGGCGCGGGAGCTGGATTAAGAAATTCCATACTATCTTCTATAGGCTTTAAAGAAGACGAATCCGCCCCCAAAACAGAGATACAACTAGCACACTCTACATCACAAGGCAACACAGAAGATGAAGAAACTACTTCCGACACCCAAGCAGACTCTCAGAATTCTTCATTAGTTTCTTCTAATACCGAATCTAGGACAGAAAATCAACCATCTACTCCCGTAGCTCCAAGAAAAACTACTGCCCCAGTAGAGAAGAAAGGTTGTGTTATTCACCAATTGGAAAGCTCTGTAGGAGTCAAATGGAGGATTTCTGAAGTGGGGACTTTAGATAAGCTTTTAAAAAATAGGGCTAATGATCGAATTAACCAAGAAGATATAAAAGCTATCTGTGATAGATCACAAGGTAAGGATATCTTAGTAGCTAATAGATCTAAAGCATGATACGCAAGAAGACAATGAGACTACTTTGAAGAAGATCAAAATCATCCCCAGTTTAAGAGCTATCTAGACGAGAAAAAGAAATAAAGTCTCCTTATGTCCTCTGTCCTTGTTTCCGGAATAACAAAGATTATTCTAGGAAGTTCTGCTGTAGCCCTTGGTGTTGGAGGGGCAATGAGTGGTTTCATATTTGGTGGAGAAAGCAAAGAACACCCATCTACAGAAATAAAGACAGTTTCATCCAACAATGAGAATGAGGAAATCTTAAGCGAGGATATCATAGAGGAATCGCCAACTGAAGTATCTGACTCTTTTGAAGATACACAGATTGAAGCAGAGGAAGAGATCAAGGATTCAAAACCCCAAGTAGTTGAAGAAGAGAAGCAAGTTATTCCGGTTAAGCCAGAATGTAAGCTTTACAAGTTGAAAAGTGAATCTACTGGTGAATTTATAGCAACCAATAAGGAGGAGTTAAAGAAGGAAGCTAAAGCTGGAGATTACAAAGGAATCGAAGACGCTTGCGAGAAGGCTGAAGGTAAAGAGATTTTCGTATCCAATAAATATAAGAGTGGTTGGAAATATTATGATGCCGACCAAAAGAGAACGGATTTGAAGAACAAGTTTTCTAAATATTTGCAAAAGATCAAAGTAAGATAGTTTCACGCTTTCAAAAGCGGAAATGTTGTCAAATTTTATGGCTTGAGGCTTGAGGCTTGAGGCTTGAGGCTTGAGGCTTGAGGCTTGAAAATAGCTATACGAAAATTGATTATCTTGAGTCTTCTAAAAGATGTTGGATTGGTTTTCCAAGTTGTTGCTTGGGGGCTCTGTGCTTGCAGGAACTGGAGTTACTTTGGGAATTTCTGCATTAACAGCTGCACAACTTAAAGATACAGAAGAACCTAAGGAACTTAATTTAACAAGCATTTCCGAGGAAGAGACCGGTATTTCGGAACCTAAACCAGAGAGTTTAAAGATATCGACTCCAAAAGTAGAAGTTACAGAAGTCAAAACTCCCGCAAAAGTTAGAGTAACAAGACAAGTGAAGCCGAAGGGATGCACTATTCATCAATTGAGTAGTTCTTCCGAAAGAACATGAAAGATATCTAAGATTGGCACTTGGGAGGAGTTCTTAAAGGAGAAAGCTGGAAAGGGGGAGAGAGTTAACACTCAGACGATTCAAAGGAGATGCGATGAAGCTAAGGGGAAAGATATCTTGGTAGTTAATTCATGATGAGGATGAAATAGAAGATGGGATTATTCTTCTTGGGAACAGAATCATCAGCAATTTAAGAGTTATTTAGCGAATAGCGGAAGGTCTTAGTTTGTTATGGCATCTATATTAGTTTCAGAGATGGTGAGGGCTCTCTTTGGAGCTTCTGCATTAGCTTTAGGAACAGTTGGAATATTAAGTGAATTTATATTTGAAGGTGGGAAAAGTGAAAGCTTAAGAACGGCTTCCCATTCGTTAGAGGATCCTGAAGTAGTTGAGAATTTAGAAAAGGAGACTGTCCCTGTAAAAGTAACAACTCCTGTAGTTGTTAAAGCAAAAAAGCAAGATGTACCGGCGAAGGCAGTCGCTCCAATTAAGAAGGAGTGTAGAATACATAAGTTAATAAGTTCTTACTGGGGCACCTTTCAAAAAGTAGAGAAAGAGACGTTAAGACAAGAAATTGCGAAATCTAAAAGAGGAGACTATTCACAAATTGAAAGGACTTGTAAAGAGGTAGGAGATCAGGATATTTTCGTTTCTAATAAGTGGTGAAGTCCGGGGTGAAGATACTACAAGAGCGACCAGAATAATTCTCAGTTTAAAAACTATCTTAAGAGAATAGATACTACTCGTTAATTTCGCTTCTCAGAAGTTAAACATCAACTCTTAACTCTATCAAAATCATCTTTAGAGTCATGAGAGTAGGGGACTTTGAAGGTAGAGTCACATCATTCTTTTACCTTACCCCACTGAGTATCTCCCGCATCATTATCAGTAACTCCAGTAATCACTAACTTCATCTGTGCCCTATGATCCTTCAGTGGAGTCTTTCATTTAGTTCCCTCAGCACTTTCATCTGAAATTGCATTCTTTCCCTCCATAGTAACTAGCACATCATTGAAGTCTAAAACACATCACTTCTTAAATTTAGAAGATACAGACTTATAGTCACTCAATGTCTCCAATTCTTGACAAGATTTCAAAAGAATATCAGCACTCATGGCCTCCTTATTCTTCCCCGTAAATTCTTGAGAAGAGTCTTTTAGCTTCTTGTAAGCATCCACTTTAGCATCTAGAATAGTCTTTCTCTTGTCGGTATCACTTACACCCGAAATCAGTTTATATCCCTTCTCTTTAAGCTCATCCGCTAGAGTCTTAGACTTACCAAATATCTTCTCTCTATTAGCAACTGCCAAACCGGTAGCTCCAGAAACAGCAGCCAACGAAGCCGCTCCCATCAATTTATATGACATAGGTTGTGAATTCTAAGTGATGAAAATAAAGCCCAATCTTTTTAATCTCTCACTATTCCAAGATTTGAAAATAACGAGTTAACCTTACACCTCTTTCTGTAATTTTGAAATTAGCTTGTCATTGCTCCATCCCTCCAATAGTACCTCTCTCAAGCATTCTCTTTATCTTCCTATATCTAGGATTCTTTCTATTAATACGAACTCCGGAATGATCATACATGTAGCAGAAGAGAAGTATTGCCTTCTGATTCCCCTTCAGAAAACTAGAAAAGGCATTAAGGTGCTTTAGCAATCTCTCATGAGAATTAAAGATACCATTGTCATGGGTGGAGATGTAATCAGGCACTTCCATATCTATTCTTCATAGGGGCATCTTAACCTCTATGAAGACATCTCCAACTCGAAAGTCTATCTTTGCATTACCCAAGGTTTGTTCTCTCATGACTTGAGAAAGTTCTCCCACCATGTCTTCAAAAGCCCCATGAGACAAGTAATATTCAACATATCTATTAATGGCATTCTGATTAATCCCTATTCAGGATTTATATGAGTCCTCCACCTTATTAAAAGATAGAGCTTCCACTGTATAGGCAGTCTTTCGATTAGGATTATCACTCTTAGATAGGAGGCATGGCCTTCCCCTTAAGTCAAAATTACCTATCTTTCCAGTACTGGGACAATGACAAGTGTGAATCTCTCCTTTAATCTTTACATCAACTATAAATCTATTCCTTCTCTCTACAAGTATCCCTTCCTGAAGGGGCTCTTTAAATAAGAAGTCCTTTACCCTCATGAAAGTGCTAAATTTCTAAATACATTGATCATCAAAGTCATCTTCCTATTGGCATGCGCATTATCTTTGGGATTAATGACATTCGCAATAGTATTTCACTTTACAAATAAGAATCAAAAGGACGATTTAACTCCCTATTTAAACCAGATTAAGATTCTTCAGAATATGAAGGAGAAGGGGGTTGATGTGATTAATCCAAACGACAAGAAGTGAGCTAAGGAACTATATCAAATTCCAGATAATGAAGAAGAAATGAAGGCTATGAAAGAAGAAGTAAGGCGGAATCTTATCTACACAGAAGAATCTCCTATGAATTCGGAAGATTAATCCTTCTTTCTGCAATAGATATCAAAATCGGTAGAAATCCAGTCCTGCATATAAGGTTCATCCCCATATTTAGAGCATCAATCCTTAATTGCATTTTTATGATCTTGTGTGGCGTTGTTATCAGTAATCTTATCTTTTACTTCCTCCTTAAAACTATTACTGAATGATCCTGAAGATCCAAATATATCTTTAGCCTGTTTAGATAAGGAACCATCATCGTCACCTATAAATTTATCGGAGGGAAGTTTATCCTTGTTGTTCCGAGAGCAAAAATCCTTGAAATTCTTATATTCATCAGAATCCTTTCCAAAGAATTCCATGCCATAAATAGAGTTACATGCATCTTGCAATAAACTCTTACCGTTATTCTGATCAGCGTAACTTTTAGCCTTAGATAGCTTCTCATTCACTCCGTGAACAGAAGAAGCCTTTAATTTAGAAAGTTTAGAATTTCATAATGCATCTTCAGAAGGGCCAAGAAGGGCGGGCGAAAATATATCTCTAAATCTATATTTACCCTCGACAACAGCTTGATCTTTAAGGTAGAAGTTTAAAAGTCCGGCAGTCCCAACCATGCCAAGGCCAGATGCAGGAACTGCAATTTTAAAAAAACTAAAAGGCATAAACCTATCAACCTAGATCCTTCTCTTCATGACAGATAGATTTTTATTTTCCGTTCTAAGTACCATGGGAATCATTTCAGGAGCTACCACATTATCCTTTGGTGGCTCCTATATAGCTGGGAAGTACGTTCCTAGACCAAAGCCAGTCAAATACATCACTAAGAAGATTGCCAAGATAGATTCAATAGAAGACATTCAGGAATATGAGGATATTCAAGGATGCACCTTTCTATTTAGAAGAAAAAGAGAAGCAACTCCAGCTAGCGCTCCCCAAACTTCATCATCCGATTACACCTCTCTAGAATCCTTTAGAGGCAAGAAGGATGATCCTAAGATTGATGACCGAATGATTGTAACTGCAACAGAGGCGAAAAGAAGCCAATGCAGCCTTGGAGCTGCCGTTTACGTCGAGATTTAGCTACTGCTGCACATCTTGAGCATTAGCTTTCTCTAACGCAGTCAATTCTCCAATAACTTTCTGTAATTCCTGCTTCACTTTCTCTATCTCTTCTTTATTTTGATGTCCCCTTGACAGAAGGGCTCTTGCTCTATCACCAATTGCCTTAGCTCTTCCCATTAAGGATTGAAGTTTTAAAGCACTCATTAACCCATTTCTATCCACAGTCTGCGCTTCATTGGAGAGAGTATTCATAGTGCTAATCACATATTCAGAATCCTGTTTGAAAGCATTCAAGATATCCGGAATATCGTTACCTTGCAACTGGGATAGTAGGCTTGGATGTTTAGAAGCTAGACTGGATACGCTAGTAAGGAAGTCTGGAAACTTCTCATTTTGTAAAACCTCCCAAAGCAGCATAAGCTTTGACTCTCCGGAAGTATCCCATGTCCCAAATAAACTCCCTACTATAGAGAAAGAGCTCCCTAGTGCAGTGAAGATGGTGTGTAAAGTCTCCCTATTCTTATCCCAGTTTTTCAAAAAGCTGCCAGCCTGCTCATAGACACTTTTAGAAATATCTCGAGCAGTACCTCCCCAGCTTACGATATTTTCTCTAACCTTATTTCAACCTGACTTTATCCTCTGCTTACTTAGATTATTACCAACTCAATCCTTAAGATCTGTTATACCCTTGTTATACCCTTGTTATACCCTTGTTATACCCTTGCGCCTGAAGCTCTTTAACCTTAGTGCTAATATTGTCATAGCCAGTCCTTATAGGCTTTATGATTGGGTCAGCAGCGGTAGAAAAAGAACTTTTAATATCTTTATAACCTCCACCAAATACAACTCCAGAGCCAGTTCCTACTGTTGCTAAACCGGATATCCCAACTAATAGACTCGTCTTTAGATTGAGGGAAAGTCAATTTTGAGAAGGACTAGTCAAAGCAATAGGAGATAAGGGGGGAATATTTTAACCTCCTATTGCTGCTCCTGCGATTCTTGAGACTTTATTATCGCCTCCAGTTCCCTGATAGTTTTCTCAACCTGATCTTTCAACTTCTTAGCCTCTGCGGGATTAGAACTTATAAGCTGTTGCACTTTCTTTGCCAGATCAGTAGCCTTACCAATAAGAGACTGAAGTTTTAGAGCTTGAATTAACTCTGTTCTTCCAATCGAATTATCTGGCTTCGTACCTAATTCTTTTAGTATTCCAGTAACCTCATCAGGCTCTTGTCTAAAGGCAGTTAAAACATCATAAATATCGTCACCTTGTAGTTGAGAGAACAGATTAGGATTTTTAGAAGTTAATGAGCTTACTGCACCCGCGAAATCCTTGAACTTCTCATGAGCCAATACCTCAAACAATATCTTGATCTTTGACTCTCCGGCTGAAGAAGAGTTTATTAATCCTCCTAGTATGGAAAAAGAATTCCCAATGGACTTGAATATGATGTGCATTGTTTCCCTATTATCCTCTCACTTCTCAAAGAAGTTCTTAATGGTGGAGCCAGCCTCTTTAGCAAAGGAGCTAACTGCCTCATATCCTGACTTAAGATTTGCATAAATCTTGTCCGCCCCATGCTTTATCTTGGCCTTATTAAAGTTTCCAGTTACCCATTCTTTGGCATCAATTCCTGCATTATGACCTTTCTTGGCAAAATTATCCAACTCAGTCGTCAGATGACTCACTCCCGTTTTGATAGGCTCCACAACGGGAGAGGCCGCAGTTCCGGCCTGTTCCACTATTGTCTTTAGTTTGTCTTTATGAACGTCTAGTAATAAACTAGAAGAAGTTCCTATAGATGCTAGAGCGGCTGAGCCCGTTAATAAACCGGTTCTTAAATTTGAAGGAAATAGAGAGGCTTTATCAGACATACAGGAGATCTTTAATTTAGAAAATTATCATATATCGATAACCTATATCTTCTCTACATTAAACCCAAATCATGAGTTCAGGAATAGCCAAGACTGTAACGACATCTGCAACGGTTGCCGTCATTTCTGGAGTTGGATTTAAGACTGCGGGAACCTTATTTAATCATCCCACTAACAAGGCTCATTTAGAGTCCCAAAACTACAAATCCCTATTTGAAGTAAAAAGAAATCAATTTACCAGATGAAGAGAGAAGTTTCTGAATCACAAGGAAGAGTTGGAGACTTTAATTCCAGAAATAAATGCCAATTCTTCCAACAATGAGGGGGCTTACTTCCTAAAGAAATGATGTTACAATCGCCTTTACTCAAATCACGCCCATGAAAATTCCAATACCTTCAATCAATTGAAGCTCTTTTGCACCATGGATATAAAAGCCTTTCTTTTAGAGGAAGAAGATACTCAAACTATAGATGAGATAAACGAGACAGAAGAGGGTAAGAACGATATCTTTAGAAAATATAAGGATTCAGCCATTAAAGCTGGAATTCTGAAAACAGGAGATAGCTTTGGCCACCTATTAAATTGATGCAAGTCAACATTAAAGAGAGCCTATAAATCCGAGAATGGAAAGGTCATCCATGATGCTAAAGAGTTTTGCCTAACTCCAGATTCAAAGCTACTTAGATAATGCCTTCTTCATTAATAAAGGGTGGAATGGCTGCCGCAGGGGTTGGGGGCGCTGGACTAGGAGGATGAGCAATATCAAACCATATCAAATCTAACAATACCGTTAAGGCAATCCTCGTATCTAAAGGACATAAGCTCACTTCTTCTCTTCCAACATCAGAACAGGGAGCGGCATGAGAAAAGGCTTTAAATACCTATAAATTAGAAGGAATAGGGGATCTCCAAATCCAAAAAGGAAATGTATCTGCTACAGACATAAAGAATTGATGTTCTGAGAATCTGGGAAAGCAAAGTAACGATTCCACTTTAAAGAAGGCTTCTAGGTGGTGTGTACTTTACTCTTCCTTTAAGGATAAGTTAGACGAAGAAGGTAGAGTACTAGAGACAGATCTTTCCTCTCTTCAAACAAAATACAACTCTTTAGGTTCTCTAACGGAGGAAGTAAAGAAAGTTACTCCTGATAGTGGGAGTGAAAATGAGAATGGTAGAAAGCTTAAGAAGTGATGTGAGACTATGATCCACTTATCCTATAGAGACGACGATGCATATCAAACATTCAAAGGACATTGCTCTAAAGTTTCCGGATAGTCATGAGTAAACTAGCTTTCTTGGCTGCAAGTACGGCAGGAGTAGGTGCAGCTGGCGCTGGAGGATACTTCTTGATGAAAGGAAATGACAACCCCAAAACTACCTTTAAAGAAAGATACAAACATGCCCTACTTTCAAAAACTTCCGATCTTTGAACCACTAAGCTTGCTTCCTTAAAGAAAGAAGCGCCAACTCATCCCAAACTCATTGAAGCTTTTAATAAAGCTAAGGAAACGAATAAGGATGAAGCGGCAACTCAACTCTTGAAAGAAGGGTGTGATCTAGTTTACTCAGAACCAATTGAGAATTCAAAACACCACAAGGATTTCAAGAATTACTGCTCCAAGACCAATAAGGAAGCCAGCTCTAAAACATGGAATTCAGAAGATAAGAGCAACAACGCGTGAGATGCCCCTCTAACCAATCTCAAAAGTCATAGTATTTCTGAATATGGAGAATTGCATGCAAAGCTTGCCGCTTTAAAACAAGAAATCAGTTCTTTAAGCGGTACAACGTATGAGGCTACCGTTAGAGAGAAATTAAAGAATTGATGCGAAGAGATTCAGTCAAATATTTACGAGGGTTCAGAATCAGACGAATTTAAACAACAGGAGCGCTATTGCAGGAAGTAGTAATTTCGTTACTCGGTAGCTTGCCCTTCATTAGCCTTTATTAAGGCTTCCATTTGTTTGTGAGCCTCGGTTATTTCTTGAATTAGTTGTTTAGCTTTCTCTTTATCCTTGGATGCCAGAATTGTTTTAGCCTTACTCATAAGATTTCGGGCTTTATCCATTAGAGAATAAAGCTTCAAGGCATTCATAAGAGTAGCCTTGTCAACTGTTCCCGCATCCTTCTCGCTTAATCCCTTCAAAGTATCAACAACTGTATCCTCATCTTGCCTAAAGGCAGAAAGAACATCCATTACATCATTACCTTCAAGAGAAGACATCAGATTGGGGTTCTTGGACACCAATGAAGAAACTTGAGTCATGAAATCCTTGAATTTAGGCTTCCCGATTACTTCGAACAATATCTTAAGTTTGGACTCCCCATCAGATTCAAAAGAACCCATTAATCCCCCCAATAGGGAGAAGGAGTTACCTAATGCCTTAAAGACAACATGCATAGTCTCCCTATGCTCACTCCATTTCTGAAAGAACTCCGAGATTGTAGTGCGCGCACTATCAGCAAACCCTTTAACTGCTCCGTATCAATCACTTAAGTTCTTGTAGATATTAGTTCCACCAGTCTTTATCTTAGACTTACTTAAATTCTCTGTTACTCAAGACTTAGCATCTACTCCTGCGTTATATCCCTGCTTAGAGAAACTATCCAGCTGCTCTGATAACTTAGAATACCCCTTCTGAAAAGGATCAATAATTGGTTGGGAGGAATTCTTAACCGCCTCTAAAACGCCTCTAAAACGCCTCCGCTAGCATTAGAGAGAACACTAGAAGTGGTTCCTGCAGCAGATATAGAAGCTGCCCCCACTAATAAACTTGTCTTTAAGTTGAGGGAAAGTCAATTTTGTGAAGAGTTAGACAAAACGAGCAGAATTAATATTTGAAACCTTTAATTATAGAAGCCACAGTAACCATGTCTCTAACTCCCAAACTAGCTCTTGCCACAGCAGGGGGTGGTTCTGCCATTACCGGAGGCATTATTTACTCACAGATTAGCGGCAAGACTTCAATCTCTGAATTAATCAAACAGGAAGGGAAGACCATTCTTCTTAGTGGAACTTCCGAGAAGGGGGATTGAGATGCAGCTTGGAAGACCTACAAGACATCCAATAATCCTTGGATGTTGGATGTGACCGGAGAGGAAGCAACTCAAGCATTTAAAGATACTTGCAAAAGCAGATCTGAAGTGCCTGTTAAGGATTCATCAGATAAGCGATTTCAAGAAATAAAGTCTTGATGCACTAGGAATTTAACTGTGTCTGAGTGATTACAAAAAGAAGGTATACAGATACTTAAGAAAGGGGATTCTGCCGATAAGTGAAATAAGGCTTGAGGTTCCTACAAGGACGCTTCTGTTAATAAAAAGGAAGGTAGCCAACCTGCCGATAATGATGTTTGAGGAACCGAGGATTGAAGCACGCAGAAAAACCAAAATACTCCTTCTGATAAATTCAAGGAAAAGTGTGAGGAAAAAGCCAAAGTTAAGGTTGCTGACACTTCCTCCGAGGACTTTCAGCGAGTTAAAGCTTGATGTTGATCTAAATAGTGGTGACCATTAAAAGAATACTCTCATTCTTTAAAGCCTTGATCTTGGGCGTAATCTCTCTGAAAAGAATTATCTGTGGATGGATATGATTGAGAACCAATAAGTACCAAGAGAAATACTCCCCTTTATCCTAGGATTGGGGAGATCCTTTTGTATCAGCTTGCTCTTGGGATTTAATTAATCCTGCTAATTCCTTAATAGTAGATTCCAATTCCTTAGTTACCTTAGCTATCTCATCTTTATTCTTCTCTGAATCTTGAAGAAGCTTCTTAGCTCTTCCCAATATAGATTGAGCTTTACCCATAAGAGATTGCAATTTAAGAGCACTCATTAACCTATCCCTATTTACCTTATCTTCCCCAGATAGAGTGGATAGAGTCTCATTTACATAAGACGGATCTTGTCTAAAGGCATTCAAAACATCGGGAATATCATCACCCTTTAATTCGGATAGCAATTGAGGGTTCTTAGAGGTTAAAGCGGATACATGAGTCAAGAATTGAGGGAATTCCTCTTTCTGCAAAACTTCTCATAGCAATAATAGCTTTGACTCTCCAGAGGTATCCCATGTACCAAATAGACTTCCCACTAGGGAAAAGGAGCCTCCTAAAGCTGTAAAGATTGTGTAGAGTAGCTCTTTATTGGATTCTCAATTAGAAAAGAAAGAACCCGTCTTTTCTACAACGGTCTTAGAGATGTCATATGCTTGAGTTCCTCAACTTTTAATATTCGTCTCAATCGCTTTCCAACCTGTCTTAATTCTGGATTTACTTAAATTCTTATCAACTCACTCTTTGAAATCAATCCCCGTGTTATACCCGTGTGATTGAAGCTCCTTAACCTTAGAACTAATATTCTCGTAACCTGTTCTAATTGGATTTACTATTGGATCAGCAACTGTAGAAAAAGAATTCCTAATATCTTGAGAGCCTCCGCCAAAAATAACTCCAGATCCTGCTCCTACCGAAGCCAGACCAGCTATTCCTACTAGTAAACTGGCCTTTAAATTAAGAGAAAGTCAGTTGTGTTGATATCCAGACAAAGCACCATTTATTAAAGGATTTCGCTTCTAATTTCTAGCCTCTAGAGATCCCTGTTTTTCGGATCTCAGATACATTCATTACTACTTCTCTTCAGATATCTGTTCTTGAGACTTTATTACACCCTCCAACTCTTTAATAGTCTGCTCCACTTGAGCTATCAACTTCTTGGCTTCCTCTGGATTTGTAGTTAGAAGTGTTTTAACTTTCTGTGCCAAGGACGTAGCCTTACCCATCAGAGACTGAAGTTTTAAAGCTTGAATGAATATATCCCGAGTAACAGAATCCGACTCCTTGTAATCCTCCACCAACTTATTAATAATCCCAGTAACCTCTTCTGGCTCCTGTTTGAAGGCAGTCAGGACATCATAAATATCATCTCCCTGTAGTTGAGAGAACAGACTGGGATTTTTAGAAGTCAAACTCCCTACAGCTCCCACAAAATCCTTGAACTTCTCATGAGATAACACCTCAAATAATATCTTGATCTTCGACTCTCCCTCCGAAGAGGAGCTTACTAGTCCCCCTAATAGTGAAAAGGAATTACCAATGGACTTGAATATGATGTGCATTGTTTCCCTATTAGACTCTCAATTCTTAAAGAAATCCTTAATAGTCGTTCCTGCAGACTTTGCAAATGAACTAACTGCATCATATCCCGATTTAAGATTGTTGTAAATCTGAACAGCTCCACTCTTTATCTTGACTTTATTAAAGTTATTATCTGCCCAACTCTTTACATCTACTCCTACGTTGTAGCCCTTCTTAGAAAACTCATCCAATTGCTGAGATAACTGCTCCGCCCCTTTCTTAATTGGATCTACAATTGGAGCGGCAGCCGTTTCGGCCGACTGTGCAATTGCCTTTAAATTGCCTTTAAATTGCCTTTAAATTGCCTTGATTAGCATCTAGTAATAAACCGGAAGAAGTTCCTACAGAGGCTAAAGCAGCTGCTCCTGCCATCAATCCCACTCTTAAATTGGCGGGAAATAAAGAGGTCTTATCGGACATTCAGGGGATTTAAGTTCAAAGTAATATATCGGCAATAGGTGTTCAAGTGAGTTCCAGCATTGCGAAATCCGTAACTACATCTGCCACTGTAGCAGTCATCTCTGGAGTGGGTTTCAAAACTGCAGAGACCTTATTTCAATATCCCACGAATAAGGCACATTTGGAATCACAGCACTACAAATCCCTATTCGAAGTGAGGAAGAATCAGTTTACCAGATGAAGAGAGCGATTTCTTCATCATAGAGAGGAGTTAATTAGGCTAATTCCAGAAATTAACTCCCATTCTTCCCGCAATGAAGGAGCCTACTTCTTAAAGAAGTGATGCTACCAGAATCTATATGAAAGATATTCCGTGGAGAAAATTGAGATCTTCAATCAATTGAAACTCTTCTGTACTATAGATATCAAATCCTTCCTATTGGAGGAAGAAGATAGTCAAACGATAGATGACATGAAGGAGACTGAACTCCACAAAGAAGAGATATTTAGACAGCATAAAGAATCGGCTATCAAGGAAGGGATTCTCAAAGAACGAGATGACTTTAATGTCCTATTAAGTTGATGTAAGTCAACATTAAGAGAAAGGTACAAGCCCGAAAATATAAAGACTATCCGGAATGCTAGGGAATTCTGTCTAGCTCCTGATTCCAATATCTTCCCTTAATAATCTCATGACTTCTTCATTAATGAAGGGAGGAATTGCCGCGGCCGGAGCGGGAGGTATAGGAATGGGAGGCTGAGCTATATCCAACTATGTCAAATCCACCGATAATACTGTGAAGGCAGCTCTCATATCCAAAGGACATAAACTTACTTCCTCTCTTCCATCATCCAAACAAGACGCTTCTTGAGCTAAAGTAGCCAATACCTATAAGTTAGAAGCAAAACAGGAATTGAAAATCAAAGAAGGAGAAGTTACTGCGAATGACATACGCAATTGATGTGAGAAGCATATGGAAGTCCAAAGTAGTGCTTCAATCTTAGAGAAAGCCGCCAAGTGGTGTGTCGTATATTCTTCATTTAAAGACAAATTGGACGAAGAGAAGTTAACGTTGGAAACGGATGATGGAACCCTCAATACTAAGTACGACTCTTTGGGTGATTTGACTTCAGTCGTAAGTGCTATTACTCCTGATGCAGGAACCGGAAATGAAAACGGCAGAAAGCTTAAGAAGTGATGTGAAACCATGATCCACTCATCATATGGAGATGACTCCACATATCAAACCTTTAAAGGACATTGTACTAAGGCTGTAGCCCAAAGATAGGGAAGATATATGAGTAAACTTTCTTTCATGGCTGCGGGAGCGGCAGGAGTTGGTGCTGCTGGCGCAGGTGGTTTCCTTTTACTTAAAGACCAGAGTATCCCTAGCACTACTTTCAAGGAGCGATACGAGCACGCTTGGCTTCCAAAAACTTCCAATCTATGAAGCTCTAGGCTTGCTTCCTTGAAGAAAGGAGTCCCCGTTCATATAAAGCTAATTGAAGCAGCTAAGAAAGATGGGGATGAAGCTAACAGGCTACTTCAAGAAGGGTGCTCTCTAATTTATGAAGAACCATTTGAAAATTCAAAATATCAAAAAGACTTTGAACTGTACTGCTCCAAGACCAACAAAGATGTGGGTTCTAAAGCTTGAAATGGGGATGAGAAAAACAACACGTCATGAGATGCTCCTTTGACCAGTCTAAAAAGTCATGACCCTTCAACAGGAGGCACACTTCCGAATAAGTTATTAGAAATACAAAAGGAAATCAAATCTACAGGTGCCGCACCTCATGACGAAGCCATCAGAGAGAAGTTGAAGAACTGATGTGAAGAGATTCAATCCCGTGTTTATGAAGGGTCAGAATCCTCTGAATTTAAGCAACAGGAACTTTACTGTCGAAAATAGATAGATGGCTTCATCATTAGCAAAAGGAGGAATGGCTCTCATGGGAGCTGGAGGTATCGGGCTTGGAGGATTAGCTGCTTCCTCCTATTCCAATCCAGAAGATAACTCCATAAAGACTCTTCTTAAATCTAAAGGACACAAATTAACTTCCGAACTTCCTGATAGTGAACAGGCAGAAGCGTGGAAGAAAGTATCCAAGACTTATGCTTTGGAAGTGAGTGAAGATCTGAGAATAAAGACTGGTAACGTCTCAGATACAGAAATCAAAGATTGATGTATCAAGACTATAGAGCAACAAGATAAAGACTTCCTTCTGAAGAAAGCGGAAAGGTGATGCATTATCTATTCAACATTCGAAGATAAATTGAAATCAGAAGGACTATCAATAGGGACAGAGATTAATTCCTTCAAAACCAAATACTCTTCTTTAGGGAATCTACAAGGAGAGATTGATAAGGTGACTCTTGAAAGTTCCGAAAGTGGAGATGATGCTAATGGTAAGAAGTTACAGAAATGATGTGGCTCAAATGCCTATCTATCCCGAGAAGATAAAGTTTCTTATGAGAATTTCAAGAACCACTGCAAGAAATAGATTGTGAATGCTTGATAAAAAATCATTGATTAGGTGTGTTGAATATGCAGAAGATCCTAGGTTAGTGAATCGATTATGAAATTAGCAGGAGTTAAATTCTTGGCCGGAGGGGCGACTGCAGCTTCTGCAACAGGTGTGGGGGCGTTGGGCGTTTATTCCGTAGATTGGAAAGAAAAGCCTAAGGATCTGATTAAAACTAAGAGTGAAGATGCTCCTGAAACTACTGAAGAAGAGGAAGTAACACCAATTAATACAACTGTAGAATCTTCGGAAGAAACTCGAGAGCAATCTAGCGAACCTTCTCCAGTTACTCAACAAGAAACTCAACCATCCGTTCCTCCTCAGCCTGTTCAAGCAGCATCAACACAAACAAAAGAAGACACTACTTGTAAGGTTTTCAGAATCGATAACAAAGATAGAAGTAATCGGAGTTTTACCCAGATCAACTGAAAAGAGGAGAAAACCAAGGATCGAAACGCAGGCTCCACAAATCGTACGTTTTGAGATGATGTTGATAAGGCTTGTAAAGGAGATAGAAACAAACCATCACACAATGGGAATGTTTACGTGACAAAGACCGGCGAAAGGTGAAGTTATTCCAGCAGGGATCAAAAGGACTGAGGATTAAATAAGAAATAGAATTTACACCGAAATAACCAAGATTCGTATTCTAGAGGGAAGGATAAGAACTATTTAGATCTGAATGTCTGTCTCATTAACTAAAGCTGGTTTATCTTTGGCCGGAATTGGCGGAGCAGGGATTGGAGGCTATGCCATATCCTCCTATGCTAGTGGGGACTCAAAAACCATAAAGGAGATACTTATAGAAGAAGGCCATTCAATATTGACCGACAAGTCGGATTGGGGGACGGTAGCTAAAACTTACTCCCTAGAAGCTACTCCAAATTTGAAGATATCTTCTGAAACTGTAGATGCTAACTTCATAAAGCAATGGTGTGAAGATAAACTAAAGAGTAAAGATAGAAAGTCATTCCTAAAGAAGGCGCGGAAGTGATGTGTTTCTTATTCAACCATTAAAGATCAACTATCGAAAGACAAAGTAGAACTTGAGACCGAAGAGAATACTCTTAAGGGTAAATACTCAGGACTAAGCGAAACCATCAAAGAGGAAGTGAATACATTCACGGCAGATAACGAAAAGGATGCGAATGGAAGTAAATTGAAGAAGTGATGTGAGTCTAGATCTTACAAAACCTATACAGAGGGAGAGTTCTATAACACCTTTAAAGATAAGTGTACCAAGCCTATTGCTGGAGCTGGAGCTGGAGCTGGAGCTGGGTAAAAAATAGTCAATTAGGAGTATTAAATAGGCAGAAGATTTTAAGTAAACAAATCAACCATGAAATTTGCGGGGGTGAAATTCTTGGCTGGAGGCGCAACTGCAGCCTCTGCGACAGGTCTTGGGGCGTTGGGCGTTGGGCGTTTCTTCCATGGATTGGAAAGAGAAACCAAAAGAAATAACTAAAACTAAGAGCGAGGATTCTTCTGTAGCTTCTAAAGAGGAAAAAACAGAATTACCTAATACCTCCACTCAGCCCTCTAAACCAGAAGCACAGTCAACTCCTACTTGTACAGTTTTTAAGATAGAAAATAAAGGAGGTAATAATCAGAAGATTACCGAAATTAAGTGGGAAGAAGAGAAGGGTAAGGATGCTAATGCAACGACAACCAACAAAACATTTTGAGATGATGTGGATAAGGCCTGCAAAGGTTCAGATCCACAGAATAAACCGTCACATAATGGAAAGGTGTATGTGACAGAATCGAACGGTACTTGAGTTTACTCTAGAGACAATCAAAAAGAGTGGGCTTCTGCAGCTAAATAAGAATCGTTTATTAGATATGAAGAAAGCTGGATATTAGTAAATTGACTATGAAACTTGTCGGGGTTAAATTTATAGCTGGGGGAGCGACTGCGGCTTCTGCAGCGAGTGTAGGGACGTTAGGCGTTTATTCTGTAGATTGGGAAGAAAAGCCTAGGGATCTAGTCAAAACTAGGAGCGAAGATTTCTCTGTAACTCTTAAGGAAGAGAAAGAAACAACTGTAGAACCTAGAGAAGAAGTATCAGAACAATCCAGCACCACTTCTCTACCTGCGAAGCCAGAACCTCAACCATCCGACACTTCCGCCCAACCTGTTCGAGCGGAAGAGCAACAAGGGACTACTTGTAAGGTTTGAAAAATCGATAACAAAGGGAAATCTAATCAAAGTATTACTTCAATCAATTGGCAACAAGAAAAGACGAATGACAGAAATTCAAAATTAACCAACAATAAGTTCTGGGATGACGTCGATAAAGCCTGTAGAGGCTTTGAGGGTAAGAAATCCTGAAAGGGAAATGTATATGTAACGAAGTCTGGAGACACTTGGAATTACTCCGGAAACGACCAAAAAGACTGAACTCCAAAGAAGAGATAGAATTCCCGCGAGAATAGCTTTAAGTTAACAGATTGATCATGAAATTCGTAGGAGTAAAATTCTTAGCTGGAGGAGCAACTGCAGCCTCTGCAACTGGCTTGGGGGCGTTGGGTGTTTCTTCTATAGATTGAAAGGAGAAACCTAAGGAATTAACTAAGACTAAGAATGAAGACACTCCTGTAACTCCCAAAAAAGAAAAGGCGGAATCACCTGATACTCCTACTGCATCCCCTTCTCAACCGGAAGCACAATCTCAGGCAAGCGTTACCTGTACAGTTTTTAAGATTGATAATAAAGGGCAGGCCGGACAACAAATAACCGAAATTAAGGATTGAGAAAAGAAAAGGAAGGACGATCAAAACAAAGAAACCACCAACAAGAATTTTTGAACAGATGTAGAGAGTGCTTGTACAGGCACCAATACAAATAAGCCATGATGGAATGGGAAAGTATATGTAACTGAGACGGGAGGTAAATGAAATTACTCCAGAGATGATCAAAAAGATTGAACACGTTCATCTAGATAGAATCTTCGACTAATTCCTTTAAAGCTCGTACTTAGTAAGATTCTTCAAATAGCTCTTCAAGATGTCTATCTCATTAACTAAAGCAGGATTATCGTTGGCTGGAGTTGGTGGTGCGGGTATTGGTGGATATGCAATAGCTTCCTATTCTGGGGGAGATTCAAAGACTATAAAGGAGATACTTACAGAAGAAGGTCATTCTGTATTGACTGCCACATCGGATTGAGAAAAGGTTGCTAAGACATATTCCTTAGAAGTTACCTCCGACTTAAAGATAGCAAATTCCGTTAATGCTGAGGTTCTAAAACAATGGTGTGGAGATAAGCTAAAGAGCACAGATAAAGATTCATTCTTAAAGAAAGCAAAGAAGTGATGCGTTTCTTATTCAACCATTCAAGATCAGTTATCTAAAGATAAGTTAACACTAGAGACTTCGGAGGAAGCTCTTAAAAGTAAATACTCAGGATTGGAGGGAAGCATCAAAACAGAAGTAGATTCATTAAATGCTGATTCTGGAAAAGATGAGGGAGGAAGTAAGTTAAAGAAGTGATGTGAGTCTAGATCTTACAAAACCTACTTGGCGGGAGAGTTCTATAATACCTTTAAAGATAAATGTACTAAGTCCGTTGGGGCTGGAGGTTAGCCCATCTTCCAAATACCTCTTTGCTTTGATCTCTTGGAACATAGATCCACTTTCCATCCCCTCTATTCTTAACCAGTAGCTTTCCGGAAGAGCCTACCCTTCTACAAGCATCAGCTAAATCTTGTAATCCTACTATCGTTACAAATTCACTTAGAAAAGCCCTATTTCCCTGAGATTTACTTTCATTAATTCAAAAAGCATCATTCACTCTATAGTGACTTCCATTTACCTCCCTATGTATGAAGTAAATATGACAAAATCCATTAGATCTTTCGAATTCAGTAACTTTATCTATATTCTCAATATCTTCTTGAGTAGCTCCACTCGGATAAGAGGAGTTCCTCATATATTCCTCTTCCAGACGAGCCTCCCTATCTAAAATCTCCTTCATCTCACCCACTCATTCTCTTTTATCTTCGGGAGATGAAATAACTCAAGCTCCTGCACCAGCAGAAACCGACACAACCACCGAAGAAGTAATTCATAAGTAACGAAGTTTACTGTCCGCTTTAAACACTTAAAAAATGCATTTGATGACTTGAAATAATTAGGGATCGAGGCTCTTATGAATTTGAAGGGATTAACTTTAGCGGGAATGGCTGCAGCTGGTGGAGGAACAGCGGCCACCTATGGAATTTTAAAATCTCAATCCTCTACCAAGAGTGTTGCTCAAAGACTGAGAGACGAAGGATTTGTATTGCTGAACTCCAGTTCCGAGAAGACAACACTAGGTAAGGTTTTAGAAGTCTATAAGACTTTGCCAGAGAATAATGGCAAAACCCCTTTCAACTAACGACTTATTAACCATGTGTGGCAGTATTGTTAAGAAAGATTATGACAGTGATGACGACTATAAAAAATCTAGGAGATTTTGTGTAATTCCAAAAGCAGTATCGACCTCTCCCAAATTGGCAGGAAAAGTTATTCTTAAAAATGGGGAAAATAATGAAGAAGATAAGAATACTTGGGGATCTCTAAAAACCAAGTACACAGCGACATCCAATGCTTCTAAGAGAATAAAAGGTTTAGATACTTTGACAGGAACTAGTGGAGAGGAATGAAAGTCCTTAAGAAACCAATGCAAGAGTCTTCTGGAGAAGGATACTACGGATGCAGATTATGATGACTTGGTAGAAAAATCATTGATCTGATGTGTTAAAGATGCAGAAGGACTTAAGTTAGCAGATCAATAATGAAGTTGGCAGGAGTTAAGTTTTTGGCGGGAGGGGCGACTGCAGCCTCTGCAACTGGCTTGGGGGCGTTGGGCGTTTCTTCCATGGATTGAAAGGAGAAGCCCAAGGAATTAACTAAGACTAAAAGTGAAGATGCTCCTGTAACGCCTACAGAGGCAAAGGAAGAACCATCTAATTCCTCTACTGTTACACCGATACCACAATCTAAGCAAAGTCCGGTTTGTAAGGTTTTTAAAATAGAAAATAAAGATACATCTAATCCAACAATTACCGAGATCCAAGTAGAGCAGGAAAAGCAACGGGATACTAAAGCCGACACAGACAACAAGCAGTTCTGAACGGATGTTGATACTGCTTGCAAAGGTACTGATACCACCAATAAACCATCATATGAAGGTAAGGTTTACGTAACTAAAAACAATGATAAGTGAGTTTATTCCAAAGTTGATCAAAAACAATGGCTTTCTACAGCTAAGAAGTAGCCTTCTTTAATCGTTATCGGTACAGTAAGAATCTGCATCTTTAAAGTTAGAGTCATTCTCATACATAGAATCTAGAATTTCCTTACACCAAACCTTAAGAGCTTCTCCTTTGGGGGAATCGGAATCTAATTTAGACTTTACTTTCATCATTGCACTCGATAAAATTACATTTGGCAATTGAAGTTGTAATGAAGCATTCTCTCAATTATAATCATCTTCAGATCTAGCCTCTTTACTTAATTTATCCTTCACCATATAAGTACAATAGGCCTTAACATTAAGTAATCTCTTACCCTCTTCAAAAGGAGATTCCGCATTAGCAATACACCAATCTCGAAGCTTTTGATAAGTTGGAGAATTATTCTTAATATCTTTCAAATCATCAACTAGGGACTCATCACTAGCTTTAGACAAACTATCCTTTCTGGCTTCTCACTTACTTGAGCCCTCAGAAGCAAGCATTAAAGATTCTCTTAGTCTTCCCCCAATAGTCTTGATCTTATGATCCTCCTTAGCTTCTCCTCCCATCAAGAAGTACCCTCCTCCGGCAGCTGCCGCAGTTCCAAAAGCTAATAATGAAAGCAATCTATATGAACGATCCATACTTCTAGGGAGGGTATGATGAATAACGTTAAACTTGAATATTAAGACAATCGAATGCAGAACTTCTCAGCATTCCTAAAAGTCTCATCCCCTAATTTATAAGGACTTTCATAAGCTGCAGTACATCAAGCCTTAATGGCCTTATTCCCTGCATTACTGGTATTTACAGTATTCTTAACTGCTAATAAAGTGGGATCAGATATCTTATCTGTGGAAGCAACTAACTTCTCATGCGCCTTTTTCCATTTGTCATCACTCTCTCCGAAACTAGACTCTATTTCATTAGTTAACTTATCACCAATATTAAAGGTACAATAACGCTTAACATTATCCGCCAACTTCTCCTCCTTAGTAGACTCCTTCTCCTTTATATTATCCCTACATCAAGCTTGCATATCAGTTCAAGAAGCCCCACTCTTATTGGCTACTGCCAGTAAGGATGTAGACAAAGACGACTTATTGCTCTTTATCTTTGAAAACCTAGTTTGCCATATAGCTTGATCCCTACTCCCTTCCAAAGAAAGAAGAGTTCCCTTTAAAGATTTACCGAATGGCCAATTTCCGACATCTCAAAATAATTTATATGCAGCAAATCCGGCCGCAGAAGTTGCTGCAGTCGTTAACGCCGCAATAACCTTAGAAAATGGTGTCACTACCTATTCGTAGAACATCATTTGGAAGCTTTACTATACGCAGACACCTCCTCTATATATTTTCATACATCTTCTTGTCCAAAATACCCTTACATCATTCTTTTAACTTAGGCCCTTCCACTTGCTTAGTGGATGATGTAGCGCTAAGCTTGGAATCCTTAATCTCCATTCCAGACTTATTCTGATTATAGTATTCTCAAGCATTCTCCCAAGCGGAAGAATCACTTCCTTCCACACTAATTAAATTCCTACCACTAGCCTCCGCTTCTTGCCTTAAAGATCTCGTATTAATCACACACCACTTGGATACATTCTCATAATTCTTAGAATCAGATCCCTTTAACTGGGAATCGCACCAATTAGAAATATCCTTGGCTTCCACTCCCGATATTTGATTCTTAGTATCTTTTTCATAAACTATCTTCCACTTAGATCACTCTTCATCCTCTTTAGAAAGGATCTTCTTATGTGGAGATTCCTTTAATTCCGACTTTAAACGACTTAATAGAGAGCGATCTGAATATACATGTTGATAAGCAAAATATCCACCCACAGGAATCCCTCCAGCAACCAAAGTGGAAGGAATTAGGACTTCAGGCTTAATTGCCATTACTCCTTAGTGCATCAAGAATAGTACTTGTCATATCCCCTATCTTCTCCCAAGTATTCGTACATAAACTGAGCTGATTTATCTTCACATCACTTCTTCAATGCTGGCCCTCCTGTAGCCTCAGCATTCTTGGAAGAACTATTAAAAGTGGAATCCTTTATATCCAGAGCGCCTTTATTAGTGTTGTATGAAGTTCAAGCTTGCTTCCATTGTGCATCAGCATCCGATCCTGTCACAGGAATCAACTTCCTCTTAGAAGCTAGAGCTTCATCTTTGAGGCTCCTATTATTAATTACACACCACTTCTTAACTAGATCAAAGCTAGCATCATCTCTTGAAGCCAACTTGTCCTCGCATCATTTGGCAATCTTCTCCTTATCTATACCTTTAGGTTTCTCATCCTTGGAATGAAAATAGAACTCTTTAAATTTATTCCACTCTGATTGAGTTGAAGAAGCGAGAACCACCATATGCTTTTTGCCCTTGAAGTGATTCCTAACTCTAACCTCTAAAGTATCTCCTCTGAATCCATATAAATAGGCAGAAGTTCCACCTACTCCCACAGCCCCTAAGGCTCCAGATCCCATCGCTAAATTCTTACCAATTGCCATTATCTATTGGGCTACTGTGCAAAACTTATCAGCTATTAAATAATCCTTATCTTGAACATTAATAAAGGGAAGTTCTGACTTATTGAAACATCACTCTCTTAATTCCTTAGCAGTCAATGCATTCTTAGCTATTGATTGCGTGCCACCGTCCTTAGTTATCAAAAAGTTATCTGTTGTCTCTTTAGAATAGGAATCCTTACCAACTTCTCAAGCAGAATCCTCCAAGGAATCATTTCATCTCTTATTGGAACCCGTAATTTGAGTTCTCAAGGTATTCCTAGAACATCAATTACTATAGGCTTCTAAATCCTTGGCATTAAAGCTATCCCCAAGCTTCTTGCAATAGTCCTTTAATGTTGCTTTACTATTAACTCCAGATATCTTATGATTTGACTTACCATGTTCAGCGAGTATCTGTTCCCAAACAGAATCATGCTTATCTCCCGTTACCTCTAGAAGGATTCTTCCCTTGGTAACATCAAATAGATCTTTCAGCTTTTTCGAGTTTTGAGAATTATTGTAAAGGGCGTAGGCAGAAGTCCCAGCAGCTCCAACCGCTACAGAAGAAGCTCCTAGTAAAGCTAACTTACTTGGCACCTAAGCGGAAACACAATAAGATGAAGCATCCTTAAAAGACTGATCCTGTTCTCCAATAAACATCTTGTCATAAGACTTCTCACACCACTCTTTCAAGGCATTATCATTCCCGCCTTGAGTCTTATTAAGCTCCGTCTTTATGGCTGACATGTCTGGAGACAAAGGATCTGCTGCCTTCTTTATTTTCTCCTTTGCAGCATTCCAATCTCCATTAGAAATAGCATTAGTCAATTTATCTTTGATGTTGAAAGTACAGTAATCAGACACATTCTTAAACTTCCTACCATCTTCATCATCCACAAATCCTCCCACATTCTCCTTACATCACTGCTTAACATCATCTGCAGTGTGACCAGACTTGCCTTTTACTCTCTTTAAAGAAGGAATCAAATCAGAATCCTGAGCCTTCCCGAGTTTAGTTTTACGAGCTTCCCAATTAGAAGAAAGTCCACTATCTGTGAAGCTCATCAGAGATTTCTCTAAGACTTTAGAAATCAACTCTTTAGGCTTCTCTTCCGGAGAAGAAGATAAGGCATTCTTTCCTAAAAGCAATCCGCCTCCGGCAACTCCCGCACCCCCTAAAGCTGCCAAGGAGACTTTGAATGCTAAAGAACTACTCACTATCTCTACTTAGTGCATCAAGCACGATACTTCTCATAACCCTTTTCTTCTCCTAGGTATTCATACATATGTTGAGAGGCTTTAGTTTCACACCATTTCTGTAACGCAGTACCGCCTGTTGCGTCGGCTCCTTTCTCTTCGGATACAAAGGTGGAATCTTTTATCTCTAGACCGGAATTGGTCTTTTTAGAGTTGTAATCACTTCAAGCACTTTTCCAAGCTTGAGTTTGATCTGCTCCCAGAAAGGGAATGGGCTTTCTCCCCTCTCCGGCAGCCTTGGCTTGTGCTGTCCTACTATCAATAACACACCACTTCTTAACTAACTCAAAACTAGCATCATCTCTCGAAACCAACTTGTCCTCACATCATCTAGAAATCTTCTCCTTATCTATACCCTCAGGCTTATCTCCATCCAAGCGAGAATACAACTCCTTAAACTTAGTTCACTCCTCTCTAAGGGAAGAGCTAAGAACCACCATATGCTTCTGATCTTTAAAGTGATTCTTAACTCTAGTCTCTAGGGTATCTCCCCTAAATCCGTACAAGTAAGCGGAGGTACCCGCAACTCCAGTTCCTGCGGCTCCTATGCCGCCCATAATCAAATTCTTTCCTGTCATAATCCAGCCCTTTTACTATGAAGAAAAAAGACTATCTATAGAAGTTGTTTCTAAACTTTTTCGCTCTTATGCCTATATCAAAATCTGTTTTAGGAGCTGCTACAACTGCTGGAGTGGCAGGAAGTGGAGCTCTTGCTTATAAATTAGGAGTTTTTGGAGAGAGAAGCATTCCAACGATAAAGCAACAACTCAAAGAGAAGGGATATGAATTAATAGAAGCCCCAGATCAATGAAAAACTAGCTTCAATGCATTCAAATCAGATGGATCCTTTATTACCGAAATTAACAAATATAAAGAAGGCAGTGAAGCCCTTACTTCTCAAAGCGATGAAAATAAGGGAAAGGAGGCTTTGAAAAGAATGTGTGAATCTTATCTGGGGAGCAGTGAGAACTTTGATAACGCTTCCAAATGATGCGTTCTAAGAATTCAAGATAAACCTCCAACAGGAGGGTGACTTCCTTTGGTGGATACAGGGAGTGATGCCTCAGGAAATCAGGACAAATGGAAGAAGGCCTTCAAAGAGAGGAAAGCTTCTATTGCTGGAAAGATAGCGGAAATTACGACCTCTACTTCAGAAGATGATGGACATGCCAAATTGAAAAAGTGATGTCAAGATAATCTGACCCTTTCATTCAATACAGAAAGGAAGTCTATATTTGACAATGCATCTGCTTGATGTGTTGCTACTACCTAGATAATGTCAATTTCAACAGCAAAGATGGCTGCAGCTTTGGGTGGTGCGGGAGCTGTTGGAACTGGTGGGTATTTTGCTGTAAAAAACTTACCCAGCACTCCCATTAGTATCAAGGAATCATTACTAAAGGAAGAGTATGAATTAATCTCCGGCATTGAATCAAAGGAAAAGAGAGAAGGCCAATATAAGACTACCTTCTTAGCATACGCATCAGATTCAGAATTTCTACGGGAGATAAATAAACATAAAGGAGAAGGGGCTGATCTTACTTCCTCCGACAACGGAGATAAGGGAAAATTGGCTTTGGAAAAGCTATGCAGTAGTTACCTATCCAGCACTGATACTTTCCATTTAAAGAATTCACAGAAGTGATGTGTCCTGAGAATTATGGATAAAGAAGTATCTGACAAGACTTGAATTTCCCTGTCGGAATCGGGGACAGACGCGAAGTGAAAATCTTCCTTTACTGCCAATAAGAATCTTCTGATTTCTTTAGGAATAGATGGAATTACTAATAGTACAGATGAAAATGCTGGACATCCAAAGGTGAAGGAGTGATGTACCAAGAATACGAAATTAGTTATTAATAAAGAAAATAAAAATGTTACAAATAACGCCTATCAAATTTGCACAGAAGCTAAACAAGCTTCAGCTCAAAGCTAACTACTGCTTTTAGGTACAATAGTTCAAGCCATACTTTGGTATCTAGTTTGGTGAGTTAACTTCTTAGGAGTTCCAATATTTCCAACATAAACCTTCTTATCAGCCAAATTCTTACAAACTTCTCCTAGAGAAGTTCAAAGCTCTCCATTACTTGGATCTGACTCTTTCAAAGCCTTCAAGTTTCCCATAACGCTAGCTTTACGTTTACCCTCCGATTCCACCAAAAAGACTTCACAACTAGGGACAGTTGTAACTTTCATGGTCTTAACAATAGTATCCTTTGGAGCTTTTGGAGACTGAGAACCTCCCAATGAATCCAATCCAGCTCCTGCTGCAGCAGTTGCTGTTACAGCAGATCCACCAAGTAACAATTTGAAAGCTCCGGTCATGAAGAAGAACTAGTGTTAATCAAAAATCTCAAAGCGATTATAGAAATCAGAAATCAGAAATCAAGATAGTCGCTTTTTTAAAAACTAATTAGCGGTTGTAGTGCACCATCGCTTTACCTTGGTATAAATATCATTTTGGCCATTAAGAAAAGGCGCATCCTTCTTACTATTGCAAAAATCCCTTAACTGTTCCCAAGTCAACTAGCTCTTAGCTATATCTCCTGAAGCATTCAACTTAGGTATCAAAACCTCCTGAGAGGTCTGCTTAGAATAGTCCTCTTTATTCTTAGATCAAGCAGTACTATCCTGAGAATCAATCCAAGTCGCCTTAGGGATGGGAGTATTTATCTGAGTTCTAAATGTGTTCCTAGAACATCAAGAACTATAGATCTCTAAATCACTCTCTTTAACGCTCTCCCCAGTATCCTTACAGTAACTCTTTAATTTCTCCTTACTATCAACTCCACTAATCTTATTATTCGACCGAGAATGCTCCGCAAGTATCTAAGTTCAAACAGAATCATGTTTATCTCCTATGGCATCCAAAAGAATCCTCCCTTTTGTACTATCAAAGAGATCTTTTAATTTCTTCAAGCTCTTAGGACTGTCATAAAACTTATAAACAGACACTCCTGCGGCTCCAACCACCACAGAAGATGCTCCCAAAAGAGCTAACTTATTAACCACCTAATTATCGGAAACACAGTAAATAGATGCGTCCTTAAAGGCCTGATCTTCATCTCCTAAGAACATCTTCCTATATGTAGATTCACATCAATTTTTTAGGGCATTATTATCCTCATTTAGCTTCTCAAGATCCCCCTTCACTTTCTTCATCTCCTCAGATAAACCAGATCCTACCTTCTTTAATTTATCGTTAGCTGTACCTCAAACACCATTAACCAAAGTACCACTTATCTTGTCTTTGATATTGAAGGTGCAATAATCTGAAACATTCTGAAGTTTCTTGCCTCCATCATCCTCCACAAATCCGACCACATTCTCCTTGCACCAATTCTTGATATCTTCTCCAGTCTTATTTCCCTTATCCTTAATGGCCTTTAATGAAGGAATCAAACTAGAGTCCTCAGAACTACTCAACTTTGTCTTTCTCTCGTCCCACTTAGAAGAAAGGGATTCGTCTTCGAAGCCCATAAGGGACAATGCCAAAGATTTAGAGATTAGATTCTTAGGGCTCCTTTCTGAGGAAAAGATATCCTTACCAAGGAGCAATCCTCCGCCAATGGCTCCAGTGCTTGCCACCCCCAAACCTCCCAAAGCCCAAGGTTTACTAATAGCCATAACCCCTTCCCTTACAAAAGCAATCTGGAAATTTTAAGCCTACCAAGCTCTTTACTATACCTGTTGAGGTCTTATGGCCATTTCAAAATCTTTAATAGGAACTTGTGCAGCTGGGAGTGCTGCGGGAGGCGGGGCACTGGCATATCAGTTAGGGGCATTTGATGGGAAGGAAGTTACAACCACAGTTAGACAGCGTCTTAAGAATGAAGGTTATGAGTTAATTAGCGAGAGCTCTGACGGACAATGGAAGACAAGTTTCAATGCATTCAAAACGGATGCTTCTTTCATGTCAGAAATAAATAAGCATTCCGAAAAGGATACTACATTGACCAATGAAGATGATGGGGAGAAGGGTAAAGTCGCTTTAGAAAAGCTATGTGCTTCCTATCTAGCAGGCAATAAGGACTTTGAGAATGCTTCAAAATGATGTGTTTTAAGAATTCAAGATAAAGCTCCATCAAGTGGTTGACTACCTTTAGCTGATGGGAATAGCGATGCAGCTACCAATAAAACTAAATGGGAAGGTGCATTTGAAAAGCACAAAACAGCTCTATCCGATAACAAAATAAAGGGGATTACTTCCACTACCCAAAAGGAGCAAGGACATTCATTGCTAAAACAATGATGTTCCGAGAATCTTGCTCTCTCCTTTAACAAAGCCAGAGCTTCTATATTTACAAACGCCTCTAATTGATGTTCTGCCTCTACTTAACATGTCCATTTCAACAGCAAAAATGGCTGCAGCTTTGGGTGGGGCAGGAGCTGTTGGAACTGGAGGTTATTTTGCCGTAAAGAGCTTGCCCAATACTCCCGTTAGTATCAAAGACTCTCTCCTAAAGGAAGAATACGAACTTATCTCGGAAATCACCGACAAGAACAAAAGGGAAGAACAATATAAGAAGACTTTCGCTTTATACAAATCAGAGTCTGGCTTCCTACAAGAGGTAAATAAACATTCAGAAGGTAATGCTAATATTAGCGACAGCGACGATGGAGAAAAGGGCAAAGTAGCTTTAGAGAAGTTATGTGCTAGTTATCTGGAAAGTACTGATTCCAAGCTATTAGAGAATTCTCAGAAGTGATGTGTTCTGCGAATTATCGATAAAGAGTTAATAAATAAGGAATGGATTGTCTCAGGAACAGGAAATCAAGATAGCGATTGGAAGTCTTCATTCACTAAGAACAAAGATCTTCTAGTTTCTTTAAACATAGAAGGAATATCGTCTGGCACTGATCAAAATGCCGGTCATTCTTTAGTTAAGAAGTGATGTGAAACTAATACAAAGTTAATTATTAATAAAGGCAATAAAGATACGTTGGCTAACGCTTCCCAAGTATGTTCTAAAGATAAAGTTAACTAATTTCTTGTTCAGTTACAATCTTTCAATCCTTACTTTGATGTTCTAGGGAATACTTAAACACCCCACTAGGCTTAGAGACATAAGCCTTTCCGCTTTTACACCCTTCGTCAACACTCTTTCAAAAGTCGACATTTCTATTAGCTGTTAGATCTTCTTGCTTTTGTCTTTCCCAATCACTAAAGACATTAGCGGTGCTATCCGCCTCCCTTTTAATCAAAAAAACCTCACACTTTTTGACTTCAACGACTTCAGAAGTTGGATCTTTAGATTCCTCTTCTAGACTCTTAGGAGTATTATCTTCTTTACTAGAACCCAACCAAGCACCCCCCAAACCAACTCCAGTACCGGTTGCCAACACCGAACCCCCAAGCAATAACTTTCCCATTTCTTAAGATTGAGAAGTTACAGTTCACGTCTTGCCTTGATCTGCCTCTCTATACACTCACTTCTCGTTTTGTTTAGCGATATAAACCTTGTTGGACTTAGCACAAGCCTCATCCACCTTTTGCTTATGCTCGGACTCCACTCCGTCCTTAAAGCTTGGATCCTCTAACTTGGCAGTTCCGGTTCTATCGGCAGACCTTACAACAGAATAAACGTCACACCGAGGAGCTTTGGAAACAACAAGAACTTCTTTAGATTTTGGAACAATACTCTGGCTACTTCTGGCTCCATCAACAGTTAAACCTATCCCTCCTACCCCTGTTCCTGCTACTAGCATGGAACCACCCAAAATTACTTTTGACATAATGCTAAGCTTTACCTCTTACCACTCTTGGAAACTCTTACTTAGTCTTTACACACCGAAAGCGAAATTTAGGATAGATCTTAGTAAATACATCCTTATCCGAAAACGGTTGAGTCTCATGCTCCTTGCATCACTCTTCTAATTGCCCTTTCTTCTCTGCTTTCCAAGAATCGTAATTCTTGATGGCTTCATACTTTGCACTCAATTCTGAACTATATTTAGGGTCGGTTAAAAGCTCTTCTCCATTTTGAGAAACCAATTCCTTTATAGTTTTGAATTTCTTGGGAGTGCACAAAGACAATACGTTGGAAACCAGAGATTCATCCACTTCCTTCTCCAAAGAACCCTCACACCATTCTTTGAACTTAATTTTGGCATCCTCCAAATTATCATTATCCTCTCCATCCTCGGAGGCTGGAGGTGGTTGATGACCTATTAAACTCAGAAATCCATCAATGTGTTTTCTAAATACATAAGCCACTTTGTAATCTTCATCTTGCTTTAAAAGCTTATCGATTCGATCTTTCCCGTATTTCTGAATAATCTTACTCCTTACTTTCTTAAGATTATCTACACACAATACTGAAGCATACTCCTTGACAGAATCATAATCCTCCTTTACGAGTTGCTCAGAACATCACTTCTTTACATCAGAAATATCCAGTGACTCCTTATTAATAGCTCTATTAGCTATCCCCTTATTCTCCTCTAATATAGCTGTCCAAGTATTATCCTCCTCGATATCGACCTTAAGTCCCTGCCACTCCAAATATTCTCTCAGCGTTTTGGGTTTAAGGGAATTAAATTTATATCAACCTCCAAAACCAATAGCTCCCAATCCCAACAGAGCCGCAGTAGATAGAATTTTCAAAGCAAAGAACCACCTTAGAGAGTTCTATTCATCATCGGTAGTACAATAAGAATCAGCATCCTTAAAGGTAGAATCATTCGCATACATAACTTCCAAAGTCTCACTACATCAATCCTGAAGAATTTTCTGAGCATTGGGAGTCTCTTCGGATGCCAACTTCTCTTTAATTGCTTGCATAGATGGAGACAAAATAACAGCACTAGGTATCTTTACATTCAAAGAAGCCTGTTCTCAGTTGGGATCATCAGTTCCACGAACAGCTTTGCTTAATTTATCCCTGATTCTGTAAGTGCAGAATGACCTCACATTTGAGAATCTCTTATCATCTTCAATTGGGGAAGAAGCATTCTCAACACATCAATCCTTAACCTTCTGGGATGTAGGATCATTATTCTTAATTTCCTTTAAATCATCAACCAAGGAATCTTCCTTTGCTTCTTTTAAGTGGGACAATCTTGCTTCTCACTTACTCACATCTTCCGAAGAAAGAATTAAAGACTCTCCCAATCTGCTCCCTATTGTCTTAGTAACGTGATCAGTATTGTTATCTCCGCCTATAAGAAAATAGCCTCCACCAACAGCCGCTCCTGCTCCCAGAATCGCCAATGAAAGCAATTTGTATGAAATGGTCATACCCCAACTTAACAGGATTAAAGAAATCCGTTAATCCTTGGTGCAATAAAGATTAGCGTCCAAGAAGTCTTGACCATTCTCGTACATAGACTCCAAGATATTCTTACATCAATTCTTCAGGGCATCGGTATCAGGGGACTGCGTCTTATTTAGTGCCTCTTTAATTTTTTCCATAGCAGGAGAAAGAGTGGTTCCTTGGGCGGGAGTCTTAACCTTATTTGAATGAGTTGATCAATCCTCCTCTTGACCCTTAACAGTCTTAGTTAACTTATCTTTCATCTTGTAAGTGCAGTAAGTCTTAACATTCAAGAACCTAGTATCCTTCTCATCAAGAAACTTCGCCTTCACATTAGTAGAACATCATTGCTTAACTTTCTCCCCAGTAGGAGAATTGCTCTTAATGACTTTCAAATCCTCCACTAAGGAAGTAGTCTCTGAAGCAACTAAACTGGTTTTTCTATCATCCCACTTACTTGAATCCTCTGAAGCAAGCATTAAAGAATCGCCTAACTTATCTTTCATAGTCTCATGGCTGGAATTCTTCAAACCCTGAGAAATAAGATACCCACCACCAGCTACCGCACCAACACCTGCTCCAACAAATGGAGAACTAAACAACAATGCCTTTGCGACAGCCGCCATGAGTGAGATTTACCGTAAATCAAGAAAGTCGTCGGCCTTATAGAAATCAGAAATCAAGATGATCGACTTTTTTAAGAAATAGAGATGTGACTATGGAAAGAGTTAATTTGTGGAAGTACAATGAGATGACGCGTCCTTAAAGGAGGCATCATCACTACCTATAAACATCTTCGTATACGTAGACTCACACCAACTCTTAAGCGCATTAGCATCTCCACCACCCTTATTCAATTCAGCTTTAACCTTCTCCATTGCTGGAGATAATCCCGATTCAATTCCTTTTAACTTATCGTTAACAGCGGTTCAATTACTATCAGAGACAGGATTTGTTAACTTATCCTTGATATTGAAGGTGCAGTAATTAGATACATTCTTAAACTTCTTACCTCCATCATCCTCCACAAAGCCTCCCACATTATCTTTACATCAATTCTTAATATCCTCTCCCGACCTATTCCCCTTAGTCTTAATGGCCTCTAAAGAGGGAATCAAGCTATCGCTTTCTGCACTCTCTAATTTAGTCTTCCTATCATTCCATTTAGAAGAGTAATCTTCACCTTCAAAGGGAATTAGTGACTTTTCTAAGACTTTAGAAATTACACTCTTAGGGTCTGATTTAGAAGAAAAGGGATTAGATCCTAAAGCGAGTCCTCCAGCGGCTCCCACGCCGGCCAATCCCGCGCCCCCTAAGGCTAAGTATTTACCCTCTATCATTCCGGTTCTAGGAATAGCAATTCCTATTTTTTCCCACCATCGGCATCCTGTAGACACCTAAATCGAAACTTAGGATATCTCTCGCTAAAAGTACCTTCCTTGGAAAACTTCTTACTTTTTGAATCGTTGCACCACTGCTCCAAGATTTTCTGATCTTGCTGATTTTGCTGATTTTGCTGATTTTGAATGCTCTTTACAGTATCATCATTCTTCCAAGTATCTAATTCCTTTATGGAGTTGTATTTGGTTGAATAGTCACTCAGCATCTTACTATTCTCTCCATTTTTCTCAATTAAACCACTGATATCATCAAAAGGCATAGGTGAACAAAGGAGCTTTACATTAGACACTAAGGTGTCATTGGGCTTCTCTTGTAAGGCCTTCTTACATCAATCACCTAACGCCTTACCCCCTTGCTCCAATCCTTCCCCTTCCTCAGGAGGAGTAAAAGAAATCAACTCCATAGCGGCAGACATGTGTTTCTTTCACACATAGGAAACTTTATATTTCTCATCCTTATTACCATCCTGCAATCCCTCAATCAGAGAACTAATACCTCCATCCAACTGAATTATCTTCCCTTTAACGGTCTGAGGATTATCCACACATACCAAAGAAGCAGCTTTCGCATACTTCTCATAGTCTTCTCTAGGAAGGATATCTCTACATCATTGCTTAATGCTTTGTGAATCCGGATCCTTCTTTAATATATTCTTCAGTAATTCCTTATTCTCCTCTAAAACAGCTTTTCAAGAATACTCAGAATCTCAAGCGAGTAATTTAAGTCCAGATCTAGTAAGATACTCTTCTACGTTCTTGGGTCTTATATTACCGAATAAGTATCAACCCCCAGCACCAGACGCACCTATAGCTGAAAGCCCCAGCAGTTTTAATTTCACGAAATAAGTAAGACAACTGTTCCAAATTTAAGAATTTATTAAGGTGCTTAGCGTTGGTTATCAGTAATAATAGTTACCCACTGCTTATCCTGATCCTCTTGTCTATAGGTTCATCCTGAATTGCTAGGATTAGCAACATAAACTTTGCTTCTTTGAGCACAAGTGGAGGTTGCAGACGCTTTAGCTTGGGGATCTTTTATTTCCTCTAAAAAACCATCCTTTTCCAGCCGTACAGACTGTTCTGAAGTACTCTTCACGGAGTAAACGGTACATTTCTTTTCTGCCTTAGATTCCTCTGGAGCGACACTAGGTTGAACTACTTCCGAGCTGGATACTACTGGCGAATCAGAAGTTGAAACAACACCTTCTTGGGATCTAGATACTCCTAACTCTTCTTCCGAAAGACTACTATCTAAAGTATCCTCTTCTTGCCTAGTTAAAGAAACAGTACTATACCTTTCCTGATTTCCTGAGAGACTCTCTTTCAAAGCCATTCCTCCTAAACTGGCTCCAGCTCCCACAGTTAAAAAGGAGCCAAGAACAGGGATCTTAGGCATGTCTAAACGCTTCTAGATGAATCTACAAATATAGTTCATTGTTGACCTTGATCCTCGGGTCTATAAGTCCAATCACTATAAGGTTTAGCCACATAAACCTTTCCGTTATCGGAACAGGCCTTCTCGGCATCACTCTTAGCTTTCTGATCCTTTATATTCTTTAAGAAATCTTCAGACTCCGTTCTAACTGTCTTCTCTGCAGAGCTCTTTACAGAGAAAACCTCACACTTTTTCTGAACTGGAACTGACTTTACGACAGGAGACTGCTCTTGCACGGGAGTGGTCACTATAACGGAACTAACATCCTCCTTCTCTTCCACCATTTCAACATCATCTAATTCCACATCCACAGAAGATGCTGTTTTAAAAACAGTCTCATGAGTGGATAACTTCGCTGCCGAGCTGCTTGCCTTTCAAACCATACCGCCAATACCTGCTCCAGCACCCGAGGTTAATACCACACCGATTGGAAGTACTTTAGACATATTAAAAAACTACATTTCAATTACCAGATTGATCTGCAGATCTATACCCCCAACCTTGACGACTACCTAAATTAGCAATGTACACCTTCTTAGTCTTCCTACAACCATTATCAATTTCTTGCTTCTCAACCACATCCCTAACCTCTTTAGTTACGAAGTCATAATCCACTAACTTGACGGTTCTATTAGCACTGCTCTGCACGGCATAAAGAAGACACTTCTCTTCCTCCTGAATAGAGGCATCCGTCCACTGTTTACTTTGATCTTCAGATCTATACACTCACTTACCCCCAACTTTAGCCACATAAACCTTATGCGAGCTAGAGCAAACTTCCTTAATTTGCTGTTTTAAAGTAGAGTCAGTTATTTCCTGTTCTAAAAAACTCTCACCTTCTAACTTAGCCTTACCTTTTGTGGCATCAGAACTTTGGACGGAATAAATATCGCACTTAATCTTTATCTCTTCAACAGGTTCAGAAACAACAACCTCATTACTTTCTGTAACTTCAGGTAATGCTGGAGTTTCCTTCGCTTTTGTAAGGATTATCTGGCTATCTCTGGCTATCTCTGGCTTCACTAATAGCTGAGACACCTAGTCCCAGTCCTGTACCCACCGTTAATACGGAGCCAGATAACAATATTTTTGACATGTTGAAATCGCTTTATACTGATCGAGTTATCCATAGATACAAGTTTCGAAAATTCGGAGTAGTCTATTGTTGGATCTATCTATATATAAGTAACTTCTAATTAGGAGATGAAGCGTTGAATTACTGAAAAGATAATAGATTTTCTAGAGGAGCCTAAATCTGTGAAGAGAGTTAGGAGACTATGAAAAGAGTCTAATAAGAGATACTTCTTTAAAACTTTTCTAGACTAGGTACAGTACTTCAAATAATCCTTAATATCGCTGTCCTTCATATCGTATTCAGCCTCTTCACAAAATAACCTAGCTCAATTCTCTGCATTTTGCGAAACAGACTTAGCAGCTCTCAAACCCTCTGGTAACTGATCCTCCGGTACTTTCTGAATTTCTGAAACAGTCTTACTTCAATCTGACTTCCCGCTACTCTTAATCCTATTTAAAGCTGTACTACGATCTATCTTCTCCTCCTGTTCCTCGGAATTAAGAAAATAGTAACTGGTTCCGGCAGCAACTGTGGAAGCTCCTGCAGCTCCAAACAAATACCTCTTTACAGAAGCCTTAATAGCCATTACAGTACTCTTGGTAATCCTTATAGTTTGTCTCGTTTATATCGTGTGGACCCTCTTCACAAAACAAAGCTGCCCAACGTTCGGCCATAACCGGTTTATCCTTTCATTCGTAAACCGATTTAAGACCCTCCGGTATATTGTCAGGACCCTTTCGCTCAATATCCTGCAATAGTTTGAAATAGTTTGAAATAGTTTGGTCGACCTTTCATAATCTTAGCCTTAGTAGATGCCACCCTCTCCGAAACACTCATACTCTCTTCTTGATTTCATCAAAAGTAAGCACCAGCGGCAGATCCGGATGCCACTAATATGGAAGCCAAAGCCTTCTTATGTAGAAGGAATTTCAATTTACCTAAACCGAACATCATAGACGTATAGAGCTTATTAGATCCTTATAGTAAAGAGAATACGGTTTCTTCAGCTTTCACTTACATCAACGAAGTAACTCATACTTCACCGTTTCATCATCCTTATCCTTAAGGTAGGGAATCTTTTGTGAAATCGATTCTTTATGGGTGTCATATCTGGATTTAAGTCCATCGGCAGTTAACTTCTCAGAATCTACACCTATAACATCCTCCAACGACCTAGTACATCAAGCCGATTCTCTCATAATCCTAGAGCTGCTTCTAGAAACTCACATATCTTTAAGGAAATCGGAACACCAATCCCTCAAGAAGTCAACTCCCTTCTCTTCTGAAAAATTAACTAACTTGTAATCTAAACTGGATTCGATCGATTCCTTGTGCTCTTTAAATTTCTTCCTATAAAGAGCAATTCTATCTGCCGTGGATAAATCCTCTATTAATGAGTAATCTAAGGCTCTTAGGCCGGCTGCCATAGTCTCCTTATCAAGACTACTCTTAAGAACAGCTACCCCTCCAAATGACAAGCCTGCTGACGTAGATACAGAAAAAACTCCTTTAACAATAGAAGAAGGCACAATTTCACCCTATTTAAATCCAGAACCTAGGAGAGTTAATTTTACCTATAACAGATAGAATCTGACCTATCTCGCTTTAAGAGTGCGTGTTTTCAAAGAAAGAATTAATAATTTAGTGATTCCTAATATAATACGGAAAAATAGAATGCCCAGCTCTTATGAATAAAGTTGCTCTTACATCCTTGGGTGCTGCTGGAATTGGAGGTACAGCTCTTGGAGGAGCTATGCTTGCTAAGAGTTCTCCATCATTTGCAACAGAAAAGTACAAACATGCTGTTTTGAAATTGGATGGAGATGAAGATATATGAAAGGCTAAGTATTTAATTCTTAAAGAATCAAAAGAAAGTCCAACCAACACCACTCTTGCTTCAGCTTGATCCAAGAGTAAAGAGTCTGGCAAGGAAGAAGAGGCTAAAGCTCTATTACGGAAAGGGTGTGGTGAGATTTATAACTCCTCTGAAGAAGTGAAGTATTTAAAGGACTTTAAGAAGTTCTGTGCCAAGACAAACAAAGATGTATCTACAAAGAGTAATTGAATCACGGGAGATAACAAGGATATGAAATGGGATTCTCCTTTGAAAAGCTTAAAGTCTTATTCTGGAACTTTAGATTCTGAATTAGATGGAATAAAGAAGGCACTACCATCTAACTCTAACAATTTTGACGACACTCATCGTGAATGACTATGGGGATGGTGTGGCGATACTCAGCAAGAGTTGTTCGATGGAATCGAAGGAACCCCTAAACTAGTAAATCAAGATACTTTCTGCGTCGAGTAAATCAAGATACTTTCTGCGTCGAAATCTCTCAAATATAGGAAGTAGTTCTCCAGCCTCGTACATCTTCTTGTGTGCATGCTCATGACATCACTTATGCATAAATACTCCCCCTACACTACTAGAACTAGAAGCATTTGCGTGAACAGAAGAATCATTAGTAATTGCTAAGTCCACTCCATTTCTAGTTACATAATCTTTATATTCCTTCTGAGCCTGTATTCAATCGGGGCTGGTACTTTCATTTTGAGATCTGAATCTTTTAGGACTTAAATTAGCAAGTAAGGTATTGGTGTTGTAGAAGCAGAATCTGGCAACCTTCTCATAAATATCCTGTTTGTCGCTGGAGAAACCTCCATGGTAATTCACTTCACATCATTGGGGAAGTTCTGAAAATGGCAAGTCGGTCTTCCCATCTTCCTTCTTGGGCTTATTGGAAGAAGATTCATACTTTGACTTCAGTCTAGGTCACTCTCTATCTTCCTTTCCTAGAAAACGCTTCTTCTTGCCCCCCAAAGAAGAAGCAATTCTATCTCCTATAGATCTATGAAATAAGTAATAGAATCCATATCCACTCAAAGCCACTCAAAGCCACTCCTGAAGCCAAAGCGGCAGATAAAGCTACTTTTAAAGGAAGGGGAGACATGCCAATTCCAAGGATTAACTTTTAATTCAAAAGAGTATCTTTCGAATTGGTTTTTTAAAAATTTACGACTTGAGACTTGAAAAGTGACTATTTGAACTCACCCATGAATATTCCTGTTTCTTGATTGCCCAAAGTTGCTCTTGGAGGTTCTGTGTGTGCCGGTACAACGGTAGGGGCAGGAGGCGTTGCATTAACATCCCCCAAATCCGGACACACTAAGTCATCCATTAAAAAGGGGTGTAGGATTCATAAGCTTATGAGCACTGATCAGGGTACTTTTGAGAAAGTTGAAGAAGAGGAATTGGAGCAAGAGATTTTAAGCCTACAACAGACTAATAATTTTTCTAAGATTAAGCAAGCTTGTGATCAATTAAAGGGAGGGGATATTTTTATTGCAAACAGAAATTTTGGTGGTTGGACATATGATGCAAATGAGCAAGCAACTGCAACTAATCAGTTGGGAAGTAAATTTCAAACGTATCTAAAGAATAATAAATTTAAATAAGCCTTAAATTACGCATCTTTAACGCAGAATCGGAAGAACTTCTTAGAGTCCTGTTTAGCTTCTTCAGAATACATAAATACCCCCAACTTCTTAACGCATCACTTCTGTAATTCTGTTGCTCCCTGAGAATCATTATCGCCATTAAGCTTATCATCTTCGCCCGTTATCTTCCATTCAGGCTTCTCCTTATCTGGTTTATATTTAGTAGTCCAAGTACTTTGCCAAGCTGACGCCCCAGTAGATGCATCCTTTTCTCCTGCCAACTGTCTACCTTCTAAACCCATTTGACTTTCCAAAGTATTAGTATTCAAATAACACCACTCTAATACGTACCTATATTTGAAATCTTCTGTATCTATAAAGGAGCTATTTACAGCCTCATTACATCAACTCGGTAATGACTCCTTATCAATAACTTTACCCGCCTCTTTTGGCTTATTCAATGACTTAGACTTCTCATACTCAGCTTTTACTCCTGATCACTTGGGATCCTTAGCATCTAAAAACTCATGAAATTTAAGTGAGTGGGAACGCAGAATAACTGTCTTGATGCTATCTCCTTTAGAAATAGCTTTATAAATTCCAAAACCACCAGCACTAGATGCACCCACAATCCCAGCAGCTCCTGCCAACTTGGAAATCGTAAACTCCACTACCCCGCTTTATTCTTCAAGCAGAACTTCTCAAACCTAGGAAAGGAATCCTTGGCTTCGTTAGAAAACATAGTGATATTTAATTTTGAAGAACATCACTTCTGAAGGGCGAGACCCCCTTTTTCTTTATCCGCTTCATTTAAAGATGCATCTTCGTAATTTATTTTCCATTGAGCATTATCTTTCAATCCCTTATAAACAGTCTCCCAAGCCTCTTTTCAAGCGCTATCATTAGATTCCGTTGCATGAAGCTCCTTATTTAATTGTCCCGCTTGAGTTTGAAAACTGTTGGTATTTACATAACACCACCTCAATACAGAATCTAACTTAGAGCTATCGCGTTCATCAAAAGGACTATCAACTTCTCTCACACATCAAGAGGGTAGATCTTCTTTCTTTACATTCGATGGTTTATTATTTGCATCTGACTTCTCATACTCGACCTTAATCTTCTCCCAATTACCATCTCCCACTAATAGGAAGGTTGAGAATCGATCCTTATGAGAAGTAAGAATTTTGTCTCGTATAGAGAGTGAAGAAGATGGGTTAAACGCTTTATAAATCCCAAAGCCAGACGCTCCCGCTACTCCAGCAGTTCCGGAGGCTGCAGCGATTTTAAATAAATAGGTAGACATAATTTGGATCGGGAAGGGTAAGGGAGCTAATTCCTAAGTCACTATTTTTCCTCGAAATTCATAAAAATTTATGGTCGGAAGAACAATCTCACTTAATTGATCAACCCCTTAGTTGATATGCCTATTACTTGAATTCCTAAAGCAGTATTGGGGGGGTCTGTATTTGCAGGAACAAGCGTTGGAGTTGGGAGTGTAATGTTGACTTCTCCTAAATCAGGAAATTACAAAACGACAACTAGGAAAGGATGCAGAATTCACAAGTTAATGAGTTCTTCGGCAGGTACTTTTGAAAGAATAGAAGAAGATGAATTAGAGCAGGAGATCCTAGGCCTGAAGCAAGGAAATTACTTTAAGCAAATTAAGGATTCTTGTGACAAGCTAAAAGACAAGGATATCTTTGTTTCCAATAAAGACAATACAGGCTGGAAATATTACGAAGAGGATCAAACCAAAACCAATGGTACTGGTAATGTTAACTTCAAGCAAATCTTTGAGAATTATCTAAACGGACTAAAACGTAAGTAGGTCGTCTATTTAAGGCAGAATTCTTTAAACTTACTAAAAGTATCTTCAGCTCCATTTGCATACATAGCAACAGACTTCTGATTAGAGCATCAAGTTTTTAAAATAGGGCTCCCATCAGTATCCTTATCGCCATTTAGCTTAGTATCATCGGAAGAACCAGTAATCTTCCACTGAGCTTGCGATTTCTTGTCCTTATATTTATTCCAAGCCGCCTTTCAAGCATTAGTATCATCCGATTCATCCCCCACTAATTCCCTCCCTAAGGCCTTCACTTGCTCTCCAAAATTATTAGTATTTACATAGCACCAACGGAGAATGGCTTTAAAGATGGAGTCCTCTTTTCCAGAATAGTCCTTGCCGGATTCCGAAACACATCACGAAGGTAAATTCTCCTTCTTGATCTCTTTGCCATCAGAATCTGTAGGCTTACTATTAGACTTTCCATATTCTTCCTGTATTCCACTCCACTTAGGATCCTTTGCCTCCAAGAACTTATTCCATTTATTGGAATGCTCTTTGGAGTTAAGAATAGTATCTCTAATACTTACTCCAGAAAAGAACTGCTTATAAATTCCAAAGCCAGAAGCCCCAGTTACACCGGCAGCGCCCGATGCCATTGCGGCCTTAGCTAAAGCAGTAGCCATTATTTAGTACATCACTCTTTAAAGGCCGACAATAATGAATCTGCCTCATACATTTTCTTATTGGCAGTTGATGTACACCAAGCATAAAGAGCCTTTCCCCCTTCAGTATCCGCAGTTCCATTTAATTTATTATCTGTCGTTGCGACTGTCAACTTCATCTCTTCTTTTTTAGTGTTGTAATGATTCCAAGCAGTTACCCACTCTTGATCGGATTCTCCTTTGTCTGACTTAAGCTTTCTGCCTTCCAACTCTTGAAGTAAAGTCTTTACATTAAAGAAGCAATAAGTCTCTATCTCAGAGCTTAACTTAACATTGGATTCGGAATATGGGGCAGAGGATTTCTCTTGACATCATGACTCCAATTGATCAAATGGAAGATCCTTATTATCCTTCTTAGGTTTACTTTGAAATGAGTCGTATTTAGTTTTGAAGGAAGCTCTTTCAGAATAATCTCCAATAAAGACCTTCTTCCCTTCTAAGGTACTTAGCAGGTGTTCTTTTATTGTCGAGCCATTGCCACTAGAGAAATGATAAACACCATAAGCTCCCGCAGAAGTGGCTGCAGTAGCTCCCAGAGCGCCCGCTAATTTAAAAGATGTAAACTCCACTAATGTGCACCCTTAGCTGCTGTACAAAACTTAAAGAACTTCTTAAAGTCACTTCTGGCTTCTTCGGTATACATAAAGATGTTCTTTTTCTTTTCACATCAAGCCTTTAAAGCTGTAGCTCCTTTACCCTCATCTTCACCATTTAAATTATCGGAAGTATCAACATCTGTTATCCTCCATGAAGGGTCATCCTTCTTGCTCTTATATTTATCCTTCCAAGAACTCTTCCATGCACTAGACGGATTCCCCTCGCTCGAAGAGGCGTCCTTTATTAACTCCCTACCTTTGCTCTCTACCTGTTGTGAGAAGCTATTGGTATTCAAGTAACATCAACGAAGAATTGACTGATACTTAGCATCCTCCTTTCCTAGAAAATCATCCTTTACTGCGGTAGCACATCATCTAGGAAGATTATCTTGTGAAATAGTAACTCCATCTTTCGTAGGCTTATCTCTAGAGGTCTCTTTGGCATATTCCGTTTTTATAGCGCCCCAACTAGAACTATGCTCAGGTAAAAAGGAATAAGTACTGTCCTTCGTTTCGTAACTAAGAATAGCCTCCTTTATGGAGATCTTTTGAAAGAAGGCCTTATAAATACCATATCCTCCTAATCCTGAGGCTCCTAAAGCGCCAGATACCCCTGCAAGTTTAGCAAGAAAAGTAGCCATTATTTAATACATCAAGCCTTGAAGGCAGACAACAAGGATTCTGCATCATACATCTTCTTAGTTGAAGAGGAGGAACATCATTCATGCAGGGCGGGACCTCCTTTGTTTTTGTCAGTACTAGATCCATTTAAATCTGTATCCTTCGCAGAGTCAGTTATCTTTATCCCTTTTCCTTCTTTTCCAGAATCTCTATGATACTCTTCCCATGCTGTTTTCCATTCTTCGTGACCAGCCGCTTCGGTAGATCTCAAAGCTGACTTACCAGTCTCTTGGAGAAGGGTATTTATATTCAGAAAACATAATCCCTTTATCTGAGCGTAAAGGTCATCATCACTAGACTTAAACTTCTCATCCACTTTCTCAGTACATCAAGACTTAAGTTCATTTAAAGTCAAAGTTGCCCCATTCTTCTCGGGCTTATTCGCAACTTTAGAATACCAAGTGCCTAACTCAGATCATTCCGAATGTTTGTCATGTAAAAAGACAGTATTAGTGCCCTTAAAATGATCCTCCAACTTACTTCTTATTGTCTCCTTGGGGGAAGATAGGTGATATATTCCATAAGCTCCAGTTGAAGCCGCAGCTGTACCCCCCAATAATCCTACCGCTTTAAAGGTTGTAAATTCCATTAACTATTAGACTTAAGGCAGAACTTCTCAAACTTGGGAAAAGTTGCCTTTGCCTCATGAGAAAACATGGTGATAGATGACTTTGTTGAACATCAACTTTGAAGTGCCGTCCCTCCTTGTGTCTTATCTTCCAGATTTAAATTATTATCGCCATCCGATATCTTTCACTGTTCATTAGCTTTATTCTCCTTATAAGTGCTCTCCCAAGCGGTTTGTCATGCCGAAGCATCTCCTCCCGTTTTCTCACCATGAAGAGATTTATTCAACGCTTGAGCTTGTTGTTCAAAGCTATTAGTATTCACGTAACACCATCTAATTGCAGCATTTAACTTAGAAGCATCCTTCTCATCAAAAGGACTAGCAATAGCTTGAACACATCAAGATGGAAGCTCATCTTTCGTCACAGGCTTCCCATTTTTCATGGGCTTAGGATCAGTTCCCTGTTTCTCATATTCGGTCTTAATGGCACTCCAATTGGTATCTTCAAGAGAGAGGAATTTGGAAAAGTCATCTTTATGGGAAGAAAGAATCTTCTCTTTAAGGGAAATGGTGGAAGATCCATTTAAAGCCTTCCAAACTCCAAAACAAGAAGCTCCTGCAACACCGGCAGAACCTACAGCCAACGCGACTTTAGTTAAAGGATCAGTCATTACTTAGTACATCATCTGCTGAAAATTCCGAACTTACTCAAAGCATCATTTGAGTACATTAAGGAGCTAAGTTGTAATGAGCATCACTTCTGTAGTGCTTTAGATCCCTTGGACTTATCAGCTCCATTCAAATCTGCCTCTTCAGAAGGTATCTTCAAGCTTGGATCAGATTTATGAGGAGAGTACTCATCCCAAGCAGTTTGTCATTCTTGGGGGGCTGCTTCCGAATCAGAAGTAGACTCACTTTTCGTTCCTTTAAGTTGCCTATTTAAGCTTTGCATTTGCTTCTCAAAGTTATTGTCATTCAAATAACATCATCTCAATACTGATTGATACTTGGAATCCTTCTCGTCAGTAAATTCAGAAGTTAAATTCTTGGAACATCAATCGGGAAGATCGTCCTTATTTACTGTTTTCCCATCTTTTCCTATGGGCTTATGAGGAGACTCAGACTTCTCATATTCAGTCTTAATAACTCCCCATCTGGAATCTCCTTTTGCAAAGAAGTTATAGCCATGATAGGATGGCAAAGTAAGGATGTGATCTTTCATGCTCTTTGGCTTTTCTGAAAAGATCTTATAGGCTCCAAATCCAGCAGCACTGGAAGCCCCCAAAGAGCCTAAAGCTACAGATCCTTTAAAAAGAGCAGAACTCATTACTTAACGCACCAATGCTTGAAGATTGGGAATAACTCTTCAGCTTCATACATCCTCTTAGTGGAAGTGGCATGACACCACTTATGCATCGCCTTTCCCCCCTTAGTCTTATCACTTCCGTTCATATCAGTATTGACACTGCTATCCGTTATGTTGAGCTTATTGGCTGCCTTGGTGGAATCTTGGTTGTAAAGATTTCAAGCATTCTGCCAATCGGTATGATCTTCTCCTTCTGAGGATTTAAGAGCTCCTGAGTCAATATTAGAGAGTAGAGTATTTGTATTGAAGAAACAGAAGGTTAAGACTTGACTGTAGAGAGCTTTCTTATCATCGGAATACTTCTCAGCAGAACTCCTCTCGCATCACTCAGGAATTTCGGAGAATGACAAGTCCTCTGAACCATTCTTCTTAGGCTTATTTTGAAGAGAAGTGTACTTAGAAGATAGTCCGGATCATTCGGAATCCCCCTTCCCAAGAAATCTCTTCTTCTTATCCTCCAAAGAAGAGATTATCCTCTCTCTAATTGTTTCCCCTTGAGAAGCGAGATGGTAAATTCCATACCCGCCAAGACCCGCACCCGAAGCACCAAGGGCTGACATTGCAGCTTTTACAGAAGTAGTGGGCATTCCAAATATAGCTAATTAGCAGATAAGCATCACTTCTCTGCCCTGTCAAAATCCTCTTTGGAGTCGTTAGAGTAATGGACTGATAATCTCCCATCACACCATGACTTTACCTTCTTCCATTGATCATTATCGGAAGTGGCATCTGTAACCCCCTCAATCACAGATTTCATCTGTGCTCTATGGGTATTTAAAGACTGTTTCCAATTAGTTCCATCTGTTCCAGTATCAGTTATGACTGTTCTTTCGCCGACAGTAACTAAAACATCTTTGAAATCTAGAACACATCACCTCTTAAATGTGGAAAGCACATCTTCATAATCACTCGATTTCTCCAATCCCCGACAAGAACTTAAGAGAGTGTCGGCAGTCATGGAAGACTTCGGCTTTCCCTTAAACTCATGGGAAGAATTACTCTCGGCTTGATAACCCTTCAACTTCTCTGCAAGAACAGCATTTCTTTTCGCTATGTCGCTAACTCCAGAAACAAGACGATATCCCTTATCTTTAAGATCATCAGATAAGGTTCTAGACTTTCCAAATATCTTTTCCTTATTGGCAACAACTAAACCAGTAGCGCCTGCAGTGCCCGTCAAGGCGGCCGCCCCCATCAATTTATATGACATGATCTGTATTTCTTTAAGGGTGATAACTCTCTCTTTTAATTCCCGACCCCTATCTCTTAAGAACTACGTTCTTCTTTTCATGCTCCAGCTTGAGAAGAAGCCTTCTCAGACTCCAATACTTCCTCAGGATATCTAACACAGTAATCTTTAATCTTCTCTCTCATATTGGGAGTCATAAATATTCAATTCTTCTCTAAATTCTCGCTGCATCAAGTTCTCAAGTGAATAGCATAAGGATAGTTCCTAGTAATATCTCCTTCAATAGTGTCATGAGCTATTCCATTAAGCTCAGGGATATCCTTCTTTATTTGGTTATGAAACTTCTTAAAGACTCTCTTGTATCAAATTAAATCATCAGCATCCTTAAGAGGCATTAACCCTTTAGCTTCCAATCTAGTTCTCATAGTTCTAGGCATCTTATGTACATAAGCCATACCTGCTGCGCCTCCAGCAACAGAACCCAATCCCACCGATACAAATGGCATTACCCAAGACATAACCTATTTATTGCTTCACTCTCTCAAGGAATTATTAGATTGGTCTTTTAATGAGAATATTCATTTTTTACTTTTGCTCCTAATTCATAACTTGTCATTAGACTCACGACTTTTACATTCCCGAATAATCTCATCATCCCCCACTATTTCAACAAATCTCTCATATATATCGGAGTTGGATTTGCTGTAATCCGCCCAAAAGGAATTATCTACTCGATAATGAGAGCCTTGTTTATCGTTGTGAACAAAATGGATCTTACATCCATGAGTATTCTCAAATTCCAGTATCTTATTTACTAAGACTGCATCCTTTGGAGGTATGAGTAATTTAGAAGCCAGATCATCTATCTCTAATGCCTCCATTATCTCCCTTAAAGATACATCATCCAATGCCACTTTGTCATGGGCGTTAATCAAGGGAATAATGGAAGATGTAAGTACAGTCGTGCAAGTAGATGAAATAAGAATCCTTTTATGCTTAAATAGCTTCTCCTTAATCTTGGAAAGAAGCGCTTTAAACTGCAAGTATCTTAGGCTTTAATGCCCAACATCCATGACAGATAGGTTTCTATTCTCGATTTTAAGTACAGTTGGAATAATATCCGGAGCCACTTCCCTATCCTTTGGGAGCGCATATGCAGTGGGAAAGTATATGCCTAGACCTAAGCCTGCCAAATACTTCCCAAAGAAGATATCTAGAATAACCTCCATAGAAGACATTCAAGAATATGAGGATATTCAAGGGTGTACCTTTCTATTTAAAACAGGAATAAATCCCGCCCTTACTAAAGCTTCTACAGGAGGTAAAGCCAATACCCAACCTACATCCAATAATAGCAGCACTACAGTTCTTGGATATGAGTCTCTAGAAGGATTTAGAAATAAGAATAAGTCTATTGGAGAAGATAAGATCGTGGTGGCTGCAGAAGGCAAGAGAAGCAATTGTAATCATGGATCAGCTGTTTATGTTGATATTACTAGCTAAGTATTAGATTACTGTTGGGCTTCTCCATCTTCATTAGCTTTGATGATGGATCCAAGCTCCCGGATAGTCTTCTGTATCTCTCCCATAATCTTTTGAATCTCCTCTTTATTCTGAGTTCTTAAAAGGGTTTGAGCCCTCTTCATAAGGGCATCCGCCCTTCCTTTAACTGATAGTAGCTTCAAAGAATTCATCAACTTCATTCGATCCACTTGTTCTTCCTTGGAGAGATTCTCCATGGTAGTAATTACATGTTCAGAATCCTGCTTGAAAGCATTCAATATATCCGGAATATCATTTCCCTCTAATTGAGATAGTAGTCTAGGATGCTTAGAGGCTAAAGTAGAAACGCTAGTAAGGAATTTAGGAAACTCTTCTTTTTGTAGAACTTCTCAAAATAACAAAAGCTTAGATTCTCCGGAAGCATCCCAAGTCCCAAACAGGCTTCCCACTATGGAGAAGGAGCCTCCTAAAGCATTAAAGATAGTGTGTAAAGTCTGTCTGCTGGTGTCTCACTCTTTCAGAAAAGAGCCAATCTTGTCATAAACCTCCTTGGATATAGTCCCAGCCGTTGTCCCTCAGCTCTTGATATTTTTATAAATCTCCAACCAACCTGTCTTTATCTTTGATTTATTGAAATTACTATCAACTCATTCCTTGAAATCTAGACCCTTGTTGTACCCTTGTGCTTGCAGATCCTGAACCTTAGAGCTGATTCCCTTAGCTCCTTCTATGATGGGATTTACTATTGGATCTGTAACTGTAGACATAGAATCTCTAATTCCTGCAGAGCCATCTCCAAAAATAACTCCAGATCCTGTACCTACGGTGGCCAGACCCGATATTCCTACTAATAAATTCGCCTTTAAATTAAAGGAAAGTCAGTTTTGTGAAGAATGGGACAAGGGATGATAATCTGAAAATGAAAACTTTTAATTTCGAATATATGGGTGCCTCTTCTTTTCCCAATTAACTCTCAGTAAGCGCTTCTTGTAACTTTAATAAAGCAGTCAACTCCCCAATAACCTTCTCAACCTCGCTCCTCAACTTCTTAGCTTCCTCAGTATTTTTAGAATCCAAAAACTTCTTCACCTTCTTAGCAAGAGAATCAGCTCTTCCCATCAAGGATTGAAGCCTCAAAGCACTCACTAATGTCTCCCTATTGGTTTTATTCTCTCCCTTTTCAGACAATTCCTTAAGAATCCTAACAACATCATCCGGTTCCTGTCGAAAAGCCGTCAAGATGTCGTAAATGTCATCTCCTTGTAATTCTGGAAACAAGTTAGGATTCTTGGAAGTTAAAGAGCCGGCAGCATCCGCAAAACTCCTAAATTTCTCATGAGACAATACCTCAAACAAAATCTTTATCTTCGACTCTCCTGCAGATGAAGAGTTGATTAATCCTCCCAGCAATGAGAAGGAATTACCGATGGACTTAAATATGATGTGAAGCGTCTCTCTATTGCTCTCTCAATTCTCAAAGAATCTCTTTATCGTAGAATGAGCCTCTTTTGAAAAGGCTGCTACAGCCTCATATCCAGACTTCAGATTTTCATAAATTCTGGTTCCTCCACTCTTTATCTTAGATTTATTAAAGTTATCAGTTACTCATGACTTTGCATCTACTCCTGCATTGTATCCTTGCTTAGAGAAGTTATCTAATTGCTCAGTTAACTGGACAACTCCATTCCTAATGGGGGTTACAATTGGGGAGACAGCCGTTCCGGCCGTCCCCATCATTGTCTTTAAATTGTCTTTAAATTGTCTTTAAATTGTCTTTGTACGATCCTAGAAACAAACTAGATGAAGTTCCTATAGAAGATAGAGTGGCTGCCCCCGTCAATAAACCAATTCTTAAATTAGCAGGAAATAGAGCAGATCTATTGGACATGTATAGAGGCAGTTACTAATAACTACTTAACACACCAATGTTTAAAGAGTGGAAATAGATCTTCGGAGTCATACATCTTCTTGGCAGAAGTCTCAGTACATCATTTATGAAGAGCCTCTCCGCCCTTATTCCTTTCAGAGCCATTTATGTCCGTGTTAACGCTAGTCTCTGTAATCTTCAATCCCTTACTCTCCTTATCAGCTGTTTTCTGGTAGGAATCTCAAGCCGCTTTCCACTCCTCATGACTCTTATCTTGATTAGATTTAAGTACTCCAGAATCAGTATTAGATAGCAGAGTATTAGTATTGAAAAAACAGAACGTTAGGACTTGGTCGTAAAGATCCTTATTGGAATCAGAATACTCTTCTGATGCACTCTTATCACATCATGAAGGAATCTCGGAGAATGATAAGTCAGTAGTTCCATTAGCTTTCTTAGGCTTATTAGAAAGCTTAGTATACTTGGATTCCAATTCGCGCCAAGCGGAATCCTCTTTCCCAAGAAATCTCTTCTTTTTATCCTTTAGGGAAGAAGTTATCCGATCTCTGATTGTCTCTTTTGGAGATGAGGAAAGGTGATAGATACCATATCCTCCAAGTCCAGCTCCTGAAGCTCCGACAGCGGCTGTTGCAGCTTTAAAGGAAAGGGATGACATTCCCTATTGAGCTTTAGCAGCTAAACATCACTCTTCCACACGATCAAAATCGACCTTTGAATCGTTTGAATACTGAGTCCCCAATTTCCCTTCACACCATTCCTTCGCCTTATTTCATTGGCTATTACTGCTATCACTAGACGACTCTGTGACACCAGTAATCACGGTTTTCATCTTCTCTCTATGGGAAGTTAAGGAGTTCTTCCAATTAGTGCCATCAGATGGAGTATCAGATATGACTGATCTTCCTCCCACAGTAACTAACACATCCTTAAAGTCCAAAGAACACCACTTCTTAAAGATGGAAGATAAAGACTCATAATCAGTTGACTTTTCCAGCTCCCGACATGTTTTCAAAAGGACATCAGAATTCATGGCATCTTTACTTTTGCCCTTAAATTCCTGTGAAGAATTGCCTACAGCTTTGTAGGCAGACACTTTAGCATCCAAAATCGTCTTCCTTTTGGTTCCATCATCCACAGAAGAAACCATCTTATATCCCTTCTCTTTCAACTCGTCGGCTAAGGTTCTAGATTTCCCAAATATCTTTTCCTTATTGGCTACCACCAATCCAGTAGCTCCCGCTGTGCCCGTTAAGGCGGCGGCTCCCATTAACTTATATGACATGATCCGGCGCTTCTAAAAGTGAAAACTGATCTATAGCTTACTCTTCCTTCACATCATTAGCCTTTATCACGCTCTCCAATTCATTAATAGTTTGGGTCAAGAGCTGTTTCACCTCTTGGATCTCTTGTAAATTCTTATTCCCATCTCTTAAAAGAGCCGCCACTCTACTTTGTAATGCCTTAGCTTTTCCCAGAACAGACAACAATTTCAGAGAACTCATCAATTTAACGCGAGTTACTGTCTCTGTCTCCTTTGCAAGGTTATCAATCGTACTAATTACGTGATCTGAATCTTGTTTAAAGGCGTTCAGAATATCAGGAATGTCTCCTCCTTGTAATTCAGATAATAATTTGGGATTCTTGGAAGCTAAAGCTGATGCACTATTTAGAAACTTAGGGAAATCCTTATTCTGCAGCACCTCTCAAAGCAGCATAAGCTTTGACTCTCCTGTAGTATCCCATGTACCAAATAGACTTCCTACTATAGAGAATGATCCCCCTAGAGCTTTAAAGAGTGTGTGTAGAGTGGTTCTACTCTCGTCTCAGTCTTTTAAGAAACCACCTGCCTTCTCATAGGCACTCTTAGAGATATCGCGGGCAGTCTCTGCCCACTCTTTAATATTCTTTTGAATAGCTTTCCATCCCGCCTTAATCCTTGATTTACTAAGATTGCTATCTACCCAATCCTTTAAATCTACTCCCTTATTGTATCCCTGCTTAGAGAAGTTATCTAGTTGATCAGTTAACTTCTTAAGTCCTTCGGATATGGGTTCTATGATGGGTGAGGCCGCACTTCCGGCCGTCTCCATCATTGTCTTTGTGAGCATCTAAGAATAAACTAGATGAAGTTCCTATAGAAGCTAGTGTGGCTGAGCCAACTAGTAAACCAATTCTTAAGTTAGAAGGAAATAAGATAGATCTATTAGACATACGGAGGATTCTGAATTTAGAAAATTATCATATATCGGTAGCAAGTCTTTTTCTAGCATTGGAGATTAATGAGTTCCAGCATAGCGAAATCCATCACTACATCGGCCGCCGTTGCAGTAGTTTCTGGAGTGGGATTCAAATCTGTAGAAAGCATCTTTAAATATCCCACCAATAAAGACCATCTAGAATCCCAAGGATACAAGTCTTTATTTGAAGTAAAGAGAAATCAATTTACCAGATGGAAGGAGAGGTTTCTCCGCCATAAAGAAGAGTTGATGAAGATGATTCCGGAAATCCATTCCAACTCTTCAAATAATGAAGGCGCCTACTTTCTAAAGAAATGGTGTTATCAGAACATCTATAAGGGTCATTCTTCTAGCAATAAGACCATCTTTAATCAGATCAAAAGCTTCTGTACCATAGATATTAAGTCCTTTCTCTTGGAAGGGGAGAATGTCCAGACTATAGACGATGTTCAGGAAAATAAAGAGGAAGCGTTTAAGCAGCGGCAAGCCTCCATTATTAAAGTGGGAATCCTAAAACAAGGAAGCGGATTTTCAAAATCAGTATTATTTGAGACCTACCATCCCATAACAATGAAGATTATTAATAATGCCAAGGAATTTTGTCTTGCTCCGGAGCCCTCTTTAATGAAGGCTCATTAAAGCGATTGCCATGTCTTCTGCGTTATTAAAGGGAGGAATTGCTTCAGTGGGAGTGGGGAGCGCAGGACTAGGAGGATGAGCTATATCAAGCCATTTAAATAACACTGTAGCATCAGTTCTTTCATCCAAGGGATACAAGTTAACCTCTTCTCTTAAAGAATCTGAACAGGATGCTGCTTGGAAGAAAGTAACACGTACTTATCAATTAGAAGTTCGTGGAGATTTAAAAATCAAAGAAGGAGTTGTTACGGATGTCGACTTAAAGAATTGATGTTCTCAAAATATGAAAGTTCAAAGTAATGATGCTCTCCTAAGGAAGGCCTCCAAGTGATGCGTTATTTACTCCTCATTTGAAGATAAATTGAAGGAAGAGGGGGTGGAGCTGGAAGCAGATACTAATTCCTTGAAGAACAGATATTCTGATTTGAGAGAATTAACGAATGAAGTAAGTAAGATAACTCCGGATTCTGGGACAGGAGACGAGAATGGCAGGAAGCTTAAGAAGTGGTGCGAAAAAATGGTTCACTTATCCTACAGTGATGACTCTGTATATCAAACCTTTAAGAAGCATTGTGTCAAAGCAACTACCCCTGTTGCGGGAGCTTCTGGTTAACTAAATACTATTGTTGGGGTTGAGCCTCAGAGTTAGCTTTTATAACCGCTTCAAGTTCCTTTTGGATTCCAAGAATTTCCTTAATTATCGCTTCAGCCTGAGACTTATCCTTCAACTGTATAACTTTCTCAGCCTTCTTCTTAAGACTATTAGCTCGACCCATCAAGGAATGTAATTTAAAAGCACTTAGCAGCTTATCCTTATCAACTTTCTTATCTTCCTGTTTATTAAGTTCCTGTTTATTAAGTTCCTGTAAGGTATTAGTAACAGTCTCTGGATCTTGATTGAAAGCAAAGATAATATCAGTCCAATCCTTCATCTCCAAGTCAGATAGAAGATTGGGATTGTTAGATACCAATGTAGATGCCGCACTCATGAAGTCCTTAAACTTGGGTTGATTAATGGCATCGAAGAACATCTTAAGGGTAGATTCCCCTTCAGATTGAAAAGATCCCAATAGGGAACCTATTATTGGGAAGGTATTCCCTAGGGCTTTAAAGATAACGTGCATCTTCTCCCTATTACTCTCCCAATCCTTAAAGAAATTGGGAATAGTAGTGGAAGCCCCTTCCACAAAGCCTTTGCCTGTTTGATATCAACTACTCAGATAGCTTTCTATTTCCCTCCATCCCTTTTTAATCTTTGCTTTATTAAAGTTATCCGTTAACCAACCTTTAGCATCAACTCCCGCATTATGTGCATACTTAGAAAAGCTATCTAGTTGTTGTGATAGGTTGGAATATCCCTTCCTAAAAGGCTCCGCAATAGGATCTAAGGAGCCTTTAACCGTCCTTAAGACGTCCTGATTAGACCTAGAGAAAATACTAGAAGTAGTTCCTATAGCAGATAGTGATGCTGCTCCTATTCAAAGACTAGTTCTTAAATTAAGCGAAAGCCAATCAGATTTCAAACCCTACAACAGAAAAAGCGGACATTTATTTTACTCAATCCTATATTTTTAAATTCTTATGTCTACTGCACTAGCAAAGGGAGGAATGGCCATGATGGGAGCCGGAGGTGTTGGATTAGGGGGGTGAGCACTTTCTTCTCATTTAAAGCAAGAGGAAGATGCCATAAAGACTATTCTTAAATCTAAGGGACACAAATTAACTTCCGAACTTCCAGAAGATAAAAGGCAAGAGGCTTGGACAAAAGTGGCCAAGACTTATGTTTTGGAAGTGAATGAAGATTTGAGAATAGGAACTGGAAATGTAAGTGCTGACAACATAAGAGATTGATGTGTTCAGAACATAGAAAGCAAGGGTAAGGGTTCTCTTTTAAAGAAAGCAGAAAAGTGATGCGTTGTCTATTCAACATTCACAGACAAATTAAAAACAGATAACTTAGAGTTGGAGACGGATGCAAATACTTTAAACGGGAAGTACTCTTCTTTGGGGGATTTACAGGAGGAAGTCAATAAGATTCAAATAAGTAATGGTGGAAGCAATTCTAATGGGGAGAAATTAAAGAAATGGTGCGAGACTAAATCCGATGCCTCTCACTCTGAATCAACAAATAGCCTATATGAGAAATTCAAGCAACATTGTTCTAAGGCCAATGCTACGTCAAAAGGTTCTTAATCCGCTGAATCCTGATCTTTATTTGCTGCTATCACATCATCTAGCTGTTTAGTAATCTGCTTAATTTCATTCATCAACTCTGAAATACCATCTTTCTGTCCGGCAGCTATAGCACTCTTTGCTCTACCTATCAGAGCACTAACCTTACCCATTAGAGACTGTAATTTAAGAGCGCTTAACAATACCTCTCTCGTTACCTCCCCCTCTTTCTTCTTATTTAATTCCTGTAGAGTACTATGAACAGTATCTGCATCTTGTCTGAAAGCTGACAAGATATCAGTTACATCATCTCCTTGAATCGAAGGCATAAGATTAGGATTCTTGGATAACATAGTTGATACCTCAGTCATAAAGTCCTTGAACTTGGGATGGCTGATAGCTTCAAATAACAACTTCAATGTGGATTCTCCTTCCGACTGCATAGAGCCCATCAACCCCCCAATCAGAGAGAAAGAATTCCCTAATGCCTTGAAAATCACATGCATAGTTTCCCTGTTATCCTCTCAATTCTTAAAGAAGTTAACTGCAGTCTCTTTAAAGCCTTTGGCAAAGCTATATATGGATTCAGATCAGTCTTTTAGATAACCGTAGATATTCTTGCCTCCGGAATAGATTTTGGATTTATTAAAGTTGCCAGCTACCCAATCCTTAGCATCTATTCCCTTGTTGTAACTGTGCTTAGAAAAGTCATCCAATTGATTTAATAGATTTGAAGTCCCATCTTTGAAGGGCTTCAGAACAGGATCTGTAGATTCTTTAACCGCCTTTATGACGCCTTCGCTAGAATTAAAGAAGATACTTGATGTCGTTCCTACAGCAGATATAGATGCTGCTCCTACTAATAAACTTGTCTTTAAATTAAGAGAAAGCCAATCATACCTCATACCCCCCCCCGACAGAAAAAGCAAATATCTATTTTACTGAGTAAATAGAATCTCGACCCTTAACAGTAAATCATGGCTTCTACATTAGTTAAAGGGGGAATGGCTGCTGCCGGAGTTGGAAGTGCCGGTTTGGGCGGTTGAGCAGTATCTTCTCATATAAATTCAAAGTCAGATACTGTAAAGACAGTTCTCTTGTCTAAGAAATACCAATTAACTTCTTCTTTAGAATCCGGAGAACAGGAGAAAGCATGACAGAAGGTATTAAAGACCTACAAGCTGGAAGCTAAGGGAGATTTAAAAATAAAGGAAGGAGACGTTTCAACTTACAGCGAGATAAAGGATTGATGCTTCGCCAACTTAGAAAGTCCGTACAAGGAATCTATATTTAAGAAGGCAAAGAAGTGATGTGTTGTTTATTCCACATTTGAGGATAAGTTAAAAGTAGACGGCTCCACTTTAGAAACTGAGGCTAGCGTTCTTAACGGAAAATACTCTTCTTTGGGAGAACTCAAAGGGGAAGTGGATAGCATCTCAATAAGCACGTCTGGAAATAATGCGAATGGAGAGAAGCTAAAGCAATGATGCACATCTAAGTCCGATTCATCTTACTCAGATGACTCTAACGACTTGTATCAGAAGTTTAAAACTCACTGTACCAAAGCGGCAGCTCAGACTTCAGATGCAGCTCCGAGGCAATAATGAGTAAACTTGCCTTTTCTGCTGCGGGGGTTGCTGGAGCAAGTGCGGCTGGAATTGGAGGATTTATGCTCTTAAAAGATAGGGAGAGTCCTGAAATTACCTTTGAGCAAAGATATAAGAACGCATTACTTACTAGTGATTCCAATCTTTGGGGATCTAAGCTTACGGCTTTAAAAGCGGGAACTGCAACCCATTCTAAGCTGGCCGAAGCTGCGCAGAAAGGGAAGGAGAATAATAAGGATGCGGAAGCAACTCAGCTTCTGAAAGAAGGGTGTTTCCTAATTTACAAAGAACCCATTAAAGATTCAAAGTACCTAGAGGATTTCAAAAAGTACTGTTCCAAGACAAATAAGGATGCTGGAACTGGGAATTGAAATTCAGATCAGAAGAGCGATACGTCATGAAATTCTTCATTGGATGCACTAAAGAGTCATGATGCGCAGCAATATGGAAAGTTAGATGATAAGTTGTCTGCCTTAAAGACTGAACTATCCACTAAGAACACCCCTTATGATGACACAACTAGAGATAAATTAAAGGGATGGTGTGAAGAAGTTCAAGCTCATATCTTTGAAGGCTCTGAATCTAAGGAATTTAAACAACAAGAGAAATACTGCAGGAAGGCATCGTAATGTCTTCTGTACTGACTAAAGCCGGCTTGTCCTTGGCTGGAATGGGTGGAACTGGCTTAGGAGGTTACGCGATATATACATATTCACAAGGAGATTCTAGAACCATAAAGGAAGTACTAATAGCAGAGAAGTACACACTAGCCTCTTCTCAAGAAGCTTGAGATAAGGTGGCTAAGACCTATGCTTTAGAAGTTACTCCAGAATTAAAGATAGGGGAAGCGACTGTAAATGCCAATGCAATTAAACAATGATGTGAAGAGAAGTTAAAGAGCACAGATAAGAAGTCGTTTTTAGAAAGAACCAAGAAATGGTGTGTTACTTATTCCTCCATCAGAGATCAATTAACTAAGGACAATTTAACTTTAGAAACAGAAGAAAGCACTTTAAAGCCTAAATACGCCCAACTGGATAGTTCCATTAAATCTGAAGTAGATTCATTTACTGGAGAAGCTTCTAAAGATCCGGAAGGAAGTAAATTGAAGCAGTGATGTGAATCACGATCCTACAGGACTTATATAGCTGGAGATTTCTACAATACCTTTAAGGAGAAGTGTACTAAGTCTGCTGGTTAGTCATGAGTAAACTTACTTTTACTGCAGTCAGTACATTGGGTGCTGGCGCGGCAGGAACTGGAGGATTCCTTTTGATGAAGGAGTTACAAACTCCCAAAATTAAATTCAAAGATAAGTATTCTCATGCATTGATAAAGGACTCCGACAATTTATGAGATTCCAAATTTGCATTACTTAAAGCGGCCAACCCAGAACCCAAACATCCCAAATTATTACAAGCCTTTAAAGATAGTAAAGAGTCAAGCAAGGAAAGCGGAGCCAAGGAGTTAATGAAGCAGACTTGCACTTCCCTTCATGAGGAAGTGATGAGCTCAGACTATGTTAAGGATTTTGAGAAGTACTGTGCCAAGAACAACAAGGATGCGAGCAAAATCACTTGAAATGATGAGGCCAATAGCAGCGATAAATGAAATGCGTCCCTTACTGCGCTAAAGTCTCATGATTATGTAAATAATGGAGAACTAGGTAAAGAGTTGGCCGATTTGAAGACCAAGATTGCTTCTTTGAATAGTTACGAAAATGCTCATAGAGAGGAACTTAAGAAATGATGCGACAAAGTAAAAGATCATGTCTACTGAGGCTCTCATTCCAAGGAATTTAAGCAACAGGAACTGTACTGTAAGAAGACTTAATATAGGGCATGAATTTAATTCAAGCCCTGATGGGGATTGGGGCAATAGGAGGCTTAACTGTAGGTGGAGTTCTTGGTTCTAAATACCTATTTGAATCCAATCATAAGACACTTAAAGATAGATTGGAAAAGGAGAAATACAAGATTCTAGATTTTTCAAAGGATTCAGAATGAACTACTGTATTGGAGGCCTACAATAAGGCCAAGGACTCAACAAGTAAGCGATTCATAAGTAACAGTAGTGAAGTCCAATTAAAGGATCTAAAGGATAGTTGTAAGTCTGCTCTTTCGGGGAAGGAAGAAGATGATTCCCTTTTTGACAAGGCAAGGAAGTGATGTGTCGTTCCCAGAAATATTTCCGAAAGACTCTCTGACCTATCCCTAAGTCCACTTAAAACGACCGATGACACGGAGGATAAGGGAGATAAATCTAAGTGAGAAGCAATAGGCAAGCAGTACGAAAGCAAAGGGAATAATAAGATTGCGGGCTTATCTTTAACCACTTCTAATGCTGATAATTGGAAATCTATAAGAGATAAGTGCAAAGCATTCTTCTCCCAAAATCCTTGGAGTGACGATTACGATACTAATTTAGAAGTATCTAAGGATTGATGTGTAGCGGGAGTTATTAAACAATAGTGGAAGGAACAACGCTTGCGAAAGTTGCAGCAGCTTCAGCTGGATCTCTGGGAGCTGGGGCAGGAGGTCTATATTATTCAGGGATACTTAGTCCTCAGAAATCCTCCATAAAGGATTTAGTATCCCGAAATAAGGGAATCAGAATCATCTCCCAAGAAGAGAGCGAGAGATGGAGTAAGGCTTGAACTAAGTACAAAGAGGCCAATAAGGATAAAGATCAGGACTTATGGGGTTTAGAGGGATGGAAGAAGACAGATAATGATAGCTTATCTTCTGTCTTGAAAACCAAGTGTTTAAAAGAAGTGGAGGCAGAGGTTGCAGATGAGAATGATTCTCGATACAAAAGCTTTGTACAGTGATGTACCAGAACAACAGAGATTCAAGATCAACTAATAGGAGAGGGTTACACTCCTATTGCTCAAACTGGACAAGATGATAAGTGAAAGACTAATTTTGATGAATACAAGAAAGCTGAAAACACCGTAAAAATACATTCCCTAACCATAGCTACAGGGGACAATAAGGATACTGCTGATCATTTAAATAAGCTTAAGAATGGTTGTAAGTCAGCTTTAGAGGCTCCCTTTAACAATCAGGATTACTTGAATAGCTTGGAGGGAATCAAGAAGTGATGTGCTACTAAGACTTCTGTGGGTTAGCTCACGTAGTGAAGATTGCTTTACTTTGATCGGGAGAGGAATAGATCCACTTCTTATCCCCTCTATTCTTAACTAAGACTTTCCCAGAATAGCCTGCCGCCCTACAAATAGAGGACAAATTCGGAACTTCTAAGATTGTTGTAAATTCCTCAAGAAAGTCCCTATTCGTCTGACGTTGTCTTTCATTAATCCAAAATTCATCATTAACTCTGTAGTGACTCCCATTTGATTCCGCATGTATGAAATAGATATGGCAAAAGCCATTAGCTCTCTCGAATGCTGTGACTTTATTTATATTTTCAATATCTCGAGAAGTAGCTTTGGATGGATAAGAAGTATTTCTCATAAACTCCTCTTCCATTTGTTCTTCCCTCTCCCAAAGAGCCTTCATTTCTTCCACTAGTGCCCCAACTTGCTTATCACTTTCAGATGGAGCCATAAATGCTCCCACAGTCGCCGTCACTGTTGTAACTACCGCAGAACCTACCCATAAATATCGAAACTTGCCTCCCAGCCTAGACATTCAAAAAAATATATTTAATCTCCCGAAAGAATAAGGGGCAAGGTATGAATTTAAAGGGATTGACTTTAGCTGGAGTGGCAGCTGCTGGGGGCGGGACGGCAGTAACCTATGGAATTGTAAAATCTCAATCAGACACTAAAAGCGTTGCTCAGAGATTAAGGGATGAAGGATTTGAATTACTTTCCTCCGTTTCCCCGCAAGAGACGCTAAATAAAGTCTTGGAAGTTTACAAAAAGCTTCCGGAAAATAAAGATAAGAACCTCTCTAATACCGACTTATTAAATATGTGTAATGATATATTCAAGAAGGATCATGACAATGATGGTGACTATAAGAAATCTAGAAGATTCTGCGTAGTTCCTAAATTAGTCTCTGATTCCCCCAAATTAAAAGGGAAGACTATTTTGAAGAATGGAACAAATGACGAGGACGATAAAGCAGATTGGGAGAATTTAAAGACTAAATACATGGTAGAGGTCAATTCTCAAAAAAGAATTTCAAGCTTAAGTTCTCTAACAGGAAGTAACAACGACGAGTGAAAAGCATTGAGGAACGAGTGTAAGAAAGTGTTGGAAAAGGATTCTACAGATGAGAATTACGACAAATTAATAGACGAATCACTAACTTGATGTGTTAAGGATGCAGGAGGACTTAAGTTAGCTAATCAGTAATGGAATTACTAGGATCTAAATTTCTTCTAGGAGGTGCAACAGCAGCATCTGCTGCAGGGTTGGGGGCTGTCGGAGCTTCTGCATTCGGTAAGGGAGAACCCGTTAAAGAAACAGTTAAGAGTAAAGAGGCTTCTGTGGAACCGGAAAAGACTGAGGAAATAACGGCCGAGGCTCCTACAGCTCCAGAAGCTCAAGTACAACAGAAGCCTGCTTGCAGAGTTTTTAAAATCACCAATAAGGAAACCAATCCCCAGTTTTCTGAAGTTGATTGAAAAGATCAAAAGAATAAAGACACAGAAGCAAGCACAACCAATCAGAAGTTCTGGGAGGATGTTGATAATGCTTGCAACGGTACTGGAGACAAGAAATCTGTTGATGGTAAGGTTTATGTAACGCAAAATGGCAAGAAATGAAATTACTCCGGAGCCGATCAAAAAGTTTGAGCAGGCGTCCCACAATAGATGTCAAGCACAGCCGCCAAAGGCTTGGCATTAGCGGGGGGGATTGGTGGAGCATGTGGAGGTGGTGCTTTGCTGGCTAAGAATATAAATTCCCAACCTAAAACGAGTTCAACAAGAGTAAAGGATAGGCTGCAGTCGGAAGGATATAAGTTATTGAATTTGCATGATACTTCCTCTGAAGGTTGAGACAAAGTAAAAACGGCTTATGGAAATGGAAATGAATCCAATGATGGAAAGAGATTTCCGAATGTAGAAAAGAGTGGTGATTCCACTGTAACAGGAATTCAAAATCACTGTAGAGATCTTATTGAAAAAGAGGCAGTAACGGATGATGACTATTTGAAGGCAAGAAGGTGATGCGTGATTCCTATAACTGTTAGTTCTAAATTTGCAAACGGTGTTTTGTTGAATGCGAGCGATTCAACTGATGATGCTTTGTGAGACAAATTAGCTAAGAAACACTGGGGAGAAGGGGTTGACGCGAAATCAAAGATATCTAGTGAGAATAAATCCAGCGAAGAAGAGAAGCGGAATGAGATAAAGCTAAAGTGCAAATCATCGGCTGAAAGTGACAGTACTAGTGAAGATTTCTATGAAACGATAAATAAGGTAAATATGTGATGTAGTAAGGCTTCTTCGAATGCTATTACTTAGTACAATAGGAATCAGCATCTCTGAAGTTAGAATCATTCTCATACATAGAATCTAAGATATCCTTACATCAGTTCTTTAAGGCGTCATTATTAGGACTATCTTTAGTTAATTCAGCTTTAACTTTCTCCATAGCGGGAGATAAAATGACTCCTGACGATGGAGTCTTAACCTTATTGGAAGCTGTAGCCCAATCGCTATCCCCTTGATCCCTAACAGCCTTACTTAACTTATCCTTCACCTTATAGGTGCAATAGGTACGAACATTCAGATACCTCATATCTTTATCATCCTTAAATTCAACAGAAGCATTAGATAAGCACCATGCTTTGATCTTATCCCCTGACGGAGAATTATCTTTGATGCTCTTTAAATCCTCAACCAAGGATTCTGGAGTAGCGGATGACAAGCTTTGCTTCCTAGCATCCCATTTATCGGAGCTATCAGAAGCAATCATTAAAGACTCTCCCAATTGATCCTTTATGGTCTTATGATTGGATCCATTAAGCTCCTTAACAAGAAAATACCCTCCCACAAAAGCTCCAGTTGCTGCAACTGTAGAAGGAATAAGGATAGAGGGTTTAATGGCCATTACTCCTTAGTACACCAAGAATAGTACTTCTCATACCCCTTATCTTCACCAACATATTCATACATAAATTGGGAAGACTTAGCTTGACATCAAGCTTGCAATGCTGGACCTCCTGTATCTGAAGTAGTCTTTTCTGCCTCTTTAAAAGTTCCATCCACAATAGCTAACTCTCCTTTCTTGGAATTGTAAGTAGTCCAAGCGGACTTTCACTCCGCTGCAGAATTAGAGCCAGATTCTGGAATCACTTTTCTATTAGAAGCTAAAGCTTCATCCCTAAGACTTCTACTATTAATAACACACCACTTCTTAACTAACTCAAAACTAGATTCATCTCTAGAGGCCAACTTCTCTTCACATCATTTAGCGATCTTCTCCTTGTCTATATCTTTAGGCTTCTCATCTGTAGAATGAGAGTAAAACTCCTTAAACTTAGTCCACTCCGTCTGTGTGGAAGAATTAAGAACCAACATATGCTTCCTATCTTTGAAATGATTCCTAACTCTAGTCTCTAAAGTATCCTCCCTAAATCCATACATATAAACTGCAGAGCCTCCTAACCCGACAGTACCTAAAGCTCCAGAACCCATCGCTAGATACTTACCGGAAGTCATGATTTACTGAATCTTGAAGCAGAATTTATCTGCAATTAAATAATCCTTATCTTCAGTATTAATAAAGGGGGAAAGGGCTCTTTTAGAACATCAATCTCTCAAATCTTGGGGAGTGATTGATGCTTTCTCGATATTCTCTTGAGTTCCTGCCTTAGTTATAAGAAAGTTCTCGGTGCTCTCCTGACTATAAGCTTGCTTATTTTTCTCTCACTCCGTATCGACTTCAGAATCATTCCACTTCTTGGTGGAACTATTCATTTGAGCTCTAAATGTATTCCTAGAACATCAAGCACTATAAACAGTCAAATCTCCTGAATTAGTACTGTCTGCAGTTCTAGAACAATAAGCCTTTAGAGTTTCCTTACTATTAACTCCTTTTATCTTGCTACTAGACTCTCCATGCTCCTTTACTATCTGCTGCCATACCAAATCATGCTTATCTCCAATTGCATCCAAAAGAATTCGTCCCTCGGTGGAATCAAATAGATCTTTCAGCTTTTTCAAGCTTTTGGAGTTATCGCCCATCGAATAAGCTGATACTCCCGCCGCTCCAACTACGGCCGAAGGAATTCCAACAAGAGTTAATTTACTGGCCAATTAATTCTCTAAATTAAGCAGTTACGCAATAAGTAGAAGCTTCCACAAAAGACTTATCATCGTCTCCTTTAAACATCAGTTCATACGTGGACTCACATCACTTTTTCAAGGCATCGTTATCAGCTCCACTCTCTTTATTAAGCTCTATCTTCACAGCTTTAAGGGATGGAGAAAGCAATCCATCCTCAACCGTTTTTAATTTCCCATTAGTTGTGCCTCAATCCCCCGTAACTAAAGTTTTAGTTATCTTATCCTTGACATTGAAAGTGCAATAAGAAGATACATTCTTCAACTTCTTACCTTCGTCATCATCCACAAATCCACTCACATTCTCCTTACATCAGTTCTTAATGTCATCAGCTGTATAGCCCGCCTTATCTTTAACCTTCTTTAATGACGGAATTAAATCCTCATCTCTAGACTGCCCCAACTTAGTCTTTCTTGCGTTCCACTTTTCGGAAAGGGTATTATCTGTAAAGCTCATCAGAGATTTCTCTAAAGCTTTGGAAATCACCTCTCCAGAATTGGAAGAAGTACCTTTGCTTAAAGCAATTCCACCTACCACTCCAGCTCCCCCTAGAGCAGCTAATCCAGCTTTAAACGCTAAAGAACTATCCATTAGCTATCTCCACACAATAAGACTCTGCATATTCAAAACTCTTATCTTTAGGTAACTTAAAAGGAGATTCATACACAGTTGTACATCATTGCTTAATCGCCTTATTTCCCGCGTCTCCCGATTGGTTATTCTTAGACTTTATCTCTACTAATGCTTGATCTAATTTAGATGAATCCGCTTGCCCTAACTTCTCAAAAACCTTTTTCCACTTATTGTCGGAATCTCCAGTATTAGGGTCTATCTTGTTGCTTAATTTATCTCCGATATTGAAAGTGCAATAAAGCTGCACATTATCAAATAGCTTTTGGTTGTCTTTAGATACCTTCTCCTTTAAATTATCCTTACACCAAGCTTGAACATCGCTCCAAGTCGCATCCAGATTATTCTTATTGGCAACAGCCTTTAAAGAATCAACTAGAGAATCCTTATTGCCCTTTAACTTAGTAAGTCTCTTCTCCCACCTACTCTTATCCTCCTCGCCTTCTAAACTTAATAAAGTACCCTTTAACGCTTCAGAAAAGGAAGATCCAGAAAAATGACTATACAAAGCATAGCCTCCGGCGGCAGAACCTCCCGCTAAAGCCGTAACAGCTCCCAATAACTCCGGCTTCATTATCCCGCTCCTTGAGTGGTACTTGTGACACAGTACTTCTCCACTCTCTTGTAATAATCATCCTCTGCACTAGTAAACACTAGAGATGAGGATTTAGAGCAGTAAGCCATCAAGTCCTCTTCCTTCAAACTAGACTTCTGAATATTTCCAGATCCTTGAGCAACAGGAATTTGCAAGGTATCTTCGTAAAGACCCTTAGGAGCAGCTCAATCTTTCTTATCTCCCGAATCTATTCACTTCTTACCTTGAAGTGAATTCATCTGACTCCTTAGACTATTCCTTGAACACCATCGTTTATACATCTCAAAACCAGAAGCATCCTTGCTCTGACCATAGGAATTACAAAAGCCAATCAACTTATCCTTAGTAAGAGTTCCAGATCCTAAGAAAGATGATGGAATTCTGAAATCACTAACTGTAGAATACTCAGTAACTAAGGCATCAAAAGCCTTTGAGTGCCTGTCATCAGAAGACACAAGAATAACTCTATCTTTATCCTTAGATAATAGAGAAGACAAAGTCTCCTTAGTATCTAATCCAGAATTCCTATATATATAAAAGCCTCCCAGAGCGGATCCGCCAGCTCCTGCAGCTGTCAAAGAAGCTATAGCAGTTTTAGAGGGCATTATTCCTTAGTACATCAAGCATGATACTTCTCATATCCATCGCTCTCTCCTAAATACTCATACATCAACTTGGAGGACTTAGATTGACATCACTTCTGAAGGGCGGGGCCTCCTGTAGTATTCGCTTCTTTTTCCTCGCCTACAAATGAAGCATCCTCTATTCTTAATTTGGAAGAGGCCTTGCCGGCATGATAGCTATCCCAAGCAGACTGTCAAGCTTGAGTTACATTCTCTCCAGATACTGGAATAGTCTTCCTTCCTTCGGCCATCGCCTTGACATGAACTTCCCTACTATCAATAACACACCACTTCTTAACCAACTCAAAACTAGAATCATCCCTAGAAACCAACTTATCTTCACATCACTTGGCAATCTTCTCCTTACCTACTCCTTCTGGTTTATCTCCTCGAGAATGAGAATAAAGCTCCCTGAACTTATTTCACTCTTTTCTCTTGGAAGGAATTAAGAATCCTCATATGAGGTTGATCCTTGAAATGATTCTTAACCCTCATCTCCAAGGTATCCCCTCTAAATCCATATAAATAAGCAGAAGTTCCAGCAACTCCCGCTCCGGCAGCACCTACTCCACCCATAGCTAAATATTTACCTCCCACCATAAAACAAACCTGCTTCCTCTAAGTTACGCGTAAGGTAATCAAATTACTATCCCTAATGGCTATTTCAAAACCTATTTTAGGAACTACAGCTGCCCTTGGGGCTGCTGGAACTGGGGCTTTAGCATATAAATTTGGTGCCTTTGAAGGAAAGGAAACGCCCATTACCGTAAAGCAGCAATTAAAGGAGAAAGGTTATGAATTAATAGGGGAGAGCAAGAATGCCCGAGATCAATGAAAGACTAGTTTCAACGCCTTCAAATCCGATTCTACTTTTTTGACTGAAATAAACAAGCATACAGAGAACAATGAGGCTTTAACCAAGGACGATAATGGAGAGAAGGGAAAGGCTGCTTTAGAGAAGTTATGTTCTTCTTATCTAGAGGGAAGTGATAGCTTTGGTAATGCTTCCAAATGGTGTGTCTTAAGAATTCAAGATAAGTCCCCCACAAAAGGATGACTTCCTTTAGTGGATGGTGGAGATCAAGCTACAGCAAATCAAGGTAAGTGAAAGGCATCGTTCAACAAGCACAAAAGCTCTTTATCATCTGCCAACATCGCGGGAATTATCACTTCTACAACCGAAGATGATGGATATGTAAAGCTTAAAGAGTGGTGTTCTACAAGTCTAGCCCTCCCTTTCAATAAGGAAAGACAATCTATATTTGAAAATGCGTCTTCTTGATGCTCTGAATCTACCGATTAGTTAATGTCAATTTCAGCAGCCAAAATGGCGGCGGCCTTGGGTGGAGCGGGGGCTGTTGGAACTGGTGGTTATTTTGCAGTAAAGAATTTACCCTCTACCCCTCTTAGCATACGAGAATCCCTTTTAAAAGAGGAATACAAATTAATTTCTGACATTGAAGATCAGTCCAAGAGGGAAACCCAATACAAGAATACTTTCCTAGTACACAGAGAAGATACCAAATTTTTGGAAGAGATAAATAAGTTCAAAGACGGGAACGAGAATATTGCGGCTTCAGAGAGTGGAGATAAAGGTAAAGTAGCTTTGGAGAAGCTATGCAGTAGTTATCTGTCCAGCGCTGATGCCGATAAATTGAAGAACGTACAACAATGATGTGTTCTTCGGGTTATGGATGAGGAAGTATCTGGAAGGACTTGAATTTCTTTAAATGAAAATAAGGATAACGAATGGAAGTCGTCCTTTGAAGAGAATAAGAACCTTTTGGTTTCTTTAAAAATCAAAGGAATCGAAAGTACCACAGATAAGGACAATGGTCATTCTAAGGTTAAAGAGTGATGCTCCTCAAATTCAAAATTAACTGTCAACAAAGGAAGTAAAGATACTGCCAATCATGTCAGGCAGATATGTTCTAAGAAGACTTAACATAAGCACCATCATAAGATCTACAAGTAATTACCACTTTAACGTTTATCAAAATTAAAGACTTACAGATAAGGTAAAAAGTTGCATCCAAAAGGACTCTATAAGTAGGGAGGAAATGAGCAGGTAAGATGTCTGATATTGGTTTCTCCAAAGCTTTTTGCGGCGGTATTGCGGCTGGAGTAGGTACTTTAGGTATAAGATCAGTTTTACTTCCTGACATATCACAGGAAGATTCATTATCAACTAAAAAAGCAAGTTTCGATATTCAGGAATCACAAGAGCAGCTAGAGGAAGATAACTTCGAAGAGTTGATTAAAGATGATTCATCAGAAGAACAGCCCCCTGAGGCGGTTGAATTAAAGAAAGAGGTTAAAGAACCTGTTATTCCTAAATGTACTTTTTATGTTCTTAAAGAGCCGAAAAGAGAAGGTGGAAATGGGAAGAGGGTTGTTAGGGAAATCCTAAGCAAGATCAACCAAAGTCAGGATCAGTTCTTGCAGGGAAAAAGTTCGGCTTTTATTGATGACATAAAGGGCATATGCCCTGCATCTTTAAGTCAATCTCAGAATATCTATGTGTGACAGGAAAGTGGGAGTTGAATATATTCTAGAGACATCTCAACTAAAAATTGACTAACTGAAGGGGGCATTACCATTCCAGAGAGTTTAAAAATCAATTCCAGCAATACTTAGAAAATGGTTGGGTTTGGGATCTCTAAGCTCCTCCTTGGAAGCACATCTTTAGGAATTGGAGCATTTGGATTAGGTGTTTCTTTTTTATTGCCAGATGCTTCCAAAGAGGAGATGTCCATCACGACAAAAAAGACATCCCTTTCAGATCGGGAAGTTTCGGAGATAGAAGACATTATCGAATCGAATGAAAAAGTCGAGGAAGTAACTACTCACAAGGCCGAGGAATTATCTGTTCTAGACGCTATCAAGACAGAAGAAGAGCCAAAGCCGGTCATTCCCCAGTGTTCCATTTATGAAGTGGAAAAGCCTACCGGTTCCGGAAGTAATAGAAAAGTCCATAGGATTATCCAAAAGATAAAGGACGATAAGGAGAGATTCCTAACTTTACCTTGACAGACTTACACTTTCAAAAAGGAAATAAGAAATGCTTGTCCTAAGGCCATGCAAAAGTCTGTAGATGTTTATGTATGGAGAGAAAAGGGTTATTGAACATACACTAAGGACATACAGAAAGATTGATTAGCTGATAGTGAGGTACAAAAAGCTTCAGATTTATAATCGAACTTAAAAGGATCGGGGAGAAATGGCTTCTTTCTTAATAAAAACCGCATCTTTAGCGGGTTTAGCATCTGTAGGAGGCGGGATAGCGGCTGGAAGTTCTTCATGATTTAACCCCAAGGAAAAGCCTGTTGAGAAACCTAAAGATCAAAAGACAGAAGAAGTCACTTCCGAATCACAAATAGATACACCCACCTCCGATTCAATCCCAACACAACCGGTTTGCATAATTTACGAAGCGCAAGATCCTAAGGGGAACTCTGGAAATAGGACATTCAGTAAACTCTTGGGAAAATACGGGAATAGGGATGAGTTCTTTGCAAAGTTTGGCCAAGATTCTGGAAAACCTGTTTCCGAAAGTTCCAAAACAGAAATTAACAATGCATGTGAAAATAAAGCGAACAAAAAGAACATTAACGGGAAGGTTTACCTATGGTGAGGAAAAGTTGGAGACAAGAATACTTGAATATACGCTTTAGACCTGCACAATCATGACTGAGATAGTGATCCTAAAGTAGAGAAGGAATTTTCATCAACCATACCAACGATAAGAGCATAACAACCTATTTATGAAGCTAAGCTCAAGGGCGTTATCTCCCTCTCTTTTTAAAAAAATATTTCTAATTTCTAAACTAGAAGGAAAGTCACTTATCAACTAATCATGAAGCTAATCTCTTCTATTCCATTCGTCTTGAGTGGTATGGTGGCTGTTGGTGGAGTTGCACAGTCTAATTTCTTCCCGTCACAATCAGAGTCTGAGAGTCTGAGAGTCTTTCGGAAGATTTTTCTTTTAATCTAAGTTCTGACACCATTCCTGAACCAACTAAAGAGACTAAGTGCATAGTTTATCAAGTTGAGTTGCAGTCTCACGGTAATAACAATTGGAGTGTTACTAAAATTATCAGTGCAAAAGAAAAAGAGGAATTTTTAAAGAGTGTCGTATCTTCCCATCAGGGTTTCACCGATTCTGTGAGAGATGCTTGTGCGGGCAGAAAGTCTAACTATCCGGGATGGAATCATGTTCAAGTTTACGTTTATAAGCACAATGATGGACAATGGGTTTACAATGAACCATTACAATATGGATGAACTAGGGTTAAAGAGGTCGTAAACCAAACAAACATGAGATAGATTGGTTATGAATTCTCATGGTCTTCTTTTTCTAGGGGGTACAGCTAGTGTTGCAGGTATAGGTGGTGCTATATACTCTGGTCTTCAAGAATCATCTTTCGAGTCTAAGAGTCTAAGAGTCTAAATAAGACTTCTTCATCCGATAATATGGATGTTGAAGCAAAGAGTAAATGTGTAATTTACAAAGTTAAAGAACCGACAACTAATAACATCGTAACTGAGATATTAGAGTCATGAGTAGAAGATGAATTTTCATCATGATCAACTAGTTCTTCGGATACTTTTAAACAAGATATTAGAGATGCTTGTTTAGGGATTAAGCCTAGTCTAGGGGCGGGAGATAACAAAAAACACGTATATTTCTACATTAGAAGCAGCGACCAAGCGTGGATATACTCCTCTAATCTACAAAATCAAGATTGAGTTAATAAACAGGGGGTTACTATGAATAATTTGAAACACCATACCACCTAGAATATTTAATCTTTAAAGTATTAAAAAGGAAGTCTCTCCCACCTTTCTAATTTCGATGCACATCAAGCAATCAAAAACTGTTCTCAGGTATCAGGTATATTTGAAGTCTTCCGAAGTAAATTAATGAGTCTTATTAAATTAGCATCACCGGTTCCGGCATTATCTGCTGGAGTATTGGCGGTTGCGGGCGGTTCTGTATATTCTAATTATCAGGCATCCCAACCAACACCTCACATCCTTAATAAAGATAGTTCTATAGGAGAGGAAATAACGGAGGAAACAGGATGTATAGTGCACGTATCGAAGCGTGTATGGAATAACGATAAAAGTTCATTTGTATTTAAGGTTTTAAAAAACAAGGCAGGAATTTATTCCTGAGGGATATTCCTCCAAGTCAAGGGAAATTTATAAGTGATGTAAATGATGCTTGTTCCGGTAGAAAGGCAAGTTTTAAGGCGGGAGAAAAGTCTCAAGTCTACGTTTACCAAGAAGGAGGTCAATGGATGTATTCTTCCCATTATCAATCCAGAGATTGAACTTAGTTAACTGTTGCTTGTTGCGATTTATCCTTGGTACAGAATTTAGTAAAGTCAACTATCTCACCATCGAATATATCCTCCGATATCTTTCCACACTCCTTAAGCATCTTATCCTTCCAATTATTGTCGGTAGCTTCGCTCCCCTTACCATCATGTATTTCCTTAAAACCACCATATAGATCGTCTCTCTTAGCTCCACTAAAAGTACTTCAATGGGTATCAAAATCCCCAGCAACACTCACTAAGCTCCTTCCTTTTGAGATTTTGTCTTTGTTATTTAAAGAACAGAAATTCTTAAAATCATCAAAGTCATCCTGACTATCCACCGATTTCGAATAAATCGCTTGACAACCTTGCTTCAAAGAAGCTTTAGCCCTATCCTTCTCGTTACTCTTATGCTCTTCTTTAGCTCTAATTAAATGTGGATTCTTAGGATTAGACGTTTCTAAAGCCAAAGCAGTTAACTTAGAAGTTCAAATATCATCTCCAGTTTCATCATTTAGAAGGGCTTTACTATACTTGACGCTGAAAGTCACCTTGGGTGATGTTGGGGTATTTTTCCAATAATGTAATCCTGCAGCCCCCAGACCAGCACCCCCTACTCCCAAAGTGCCTAATGAAAGAGCTAAAGACTTACTCATAACCTATCATAAGAAACGGAAACTACAAGCCACAATCAACAATTTTCCACACACTTTTAAGCCTAAATATATATCTTTTTCACACATAATCCCATAGGAGGTTAGATCTATTTCTTAAGGAAATAAGGGATTCCCAATATCTAAAGTGAATTTCAAATTTGTAGGCTTATAAAGCTGAGTATCTATGGCAATTGATAAGTTATTTCAAATAGGAGGATCCATATTGACGGGAATTGGAGGGATATTTGCCACTTCGTCTCTAATCTCTAAGAATGCAGATGAGAGCGTAGATAGGAATTTAAAGAACAAGGTTCTTGCTGATGAAGATCCCCTTGTAGATCCTTGAGAAGATAGGGATGAGAGTGAGGAAGAAGGTGAGGAGGGTGAATCTGGTAGCGAAGGTGAAAAAGGAGAAGGGGGTGCTGGTGGAGATGGTGAGGGTGATGAAGATTCAGAAGGAGAAGAAGGTGATCAAGAAGGAGGAAAATCACAAAAGAAAGGCGAGAAGAACCAAGATGGAAAAGATGATGGGGGGGAAGAAGGAGATGACGGTGAAAATAGTGGGGCAGCGAAAGATAATTTGAGTGGAGATCTCAGTGAATTAGGGGCTTCTGTATCGCACGAATCTTCCGAGAAAGAAGAAGATAAAGCTGAAGAGGCAGATGAACAAAAAGAAGGTGTGACTGAAGATGGATCTGATGAAGCTGAGCACGAACATGCAGATGGTAAGAAGTATGGAACTGAAGATGTAGGTATGACTAAAGAAGATTTAGAAGCTGCTAAAAAGATAGTTGGAGAATTAAAGGAACTAAACGTAAAGTTAACAGATTTGGAAAAAGCTAAGCTCTAGATACAGGCGTAGGGAATTTATAGGAACACCAATCAGAAACTTTACTTAGATAATAGTCATATTTCTCATCCCACCTATCCTTAGTAAAGTACTCGTTGCACTTATCCCTTAACTTCGTCCAATCATTATCATCATTTCCCGATAAAGTAAGCCCATCGATAGCGTTATTCCCCGAATCCTTATATTTCTTGGCTAATTCGACCCATCTTCCCTTGTCTCCAGAACTATCATCATTTCCAGTAGTTTTCAAAACCACAACCCCCAATTCTTCCAACCTCTCCGAAACAGCTTTTGGAACAGTACATCAAAGCTTTACTTTTAAATAAAGCTCATCATCATCCGAATCAACAGATGATTCACAATCTTTCTGAAGAGTATCTATACCAACATTCTCTGTTCCAAACATCAACCTATTATTAGGCTTATTCTTGGCTTCTTGGTATTTAGATAGGATAGTTCCTCAGTGTGAGCTATCACTTCCATCTTTTGTTAACAAAACATATCTATCCTTTTGAAGTCTCTCCCTTATGGTTGTAACAACTTTAATTTCGGACGCAGTAGTGGTAGTAACAGGTTCAGGATCTGAAGAACTAGGATAAGCTAAATACATTCCTCCCCCGAGTGCTCCGGCAGAACCCAACGCCCCAGATAAATAAAGATTCTTAGAAGTCATAAACTAGCTTGAAGAAGGTATTAAATTCCTCCATAACTCAAACCTTTTTGACTTATAGAAAATGTTTCCTTCATTTTCGGCTACCTTTACTCATTCAAAGCTCAACAGTTTATGACTACTAATAAGTGACTTAAGATAGGCGGTCCAACAGTAACTGGCATTGGAGGAATTATTGCCACTTCGTCTCTAGTCTCTAAGAGTGCAGAGGAGAAGCCAGAAGAGAAAGTAAGAACCAAGTCGCTTACAGATGAAGATCCTCTTATAGGAAGATTGAAAGGATCGCGATGAAAGCGAACAGGAAGAATCACAAGAAGATGATTCGGGCGGATCTGAAGGGTCTCAAGATCAAACCCAAGAAGCATCTGGAGGAGGCGGGCAAGATGGCGGAGAAGAATCTGATGCTGGGGGAGGAGGAGATGCTTCATCGGCTGGAGATTCAGGATCAACGTCCTCTCAAGGGGATGAGCAGGGAAGTAGTGGAGACACATCGGAGGGTCAAGGACAAGATCCCCAATCAGGTACTGAGCCTGCAGGAGATAGCGAAGTTGGGGAAAAGGACGGGGAAGATAGTCAGCTTGGGGCTTCTGTATCTTTAGGAACGGAGTCAGAACCCGAAGAGAAAGGCGATGAAGAAGAGGGGAAAGGAATTACCGAAGATGGAGCGGATGACGCAGAAAATGATCATGTGTCTGGTAATAGATATGGAACTGTGGATAAAGGTATGACTAAGGAGGATTTGGAGTCAGCTAAAAAACTAAGAGATAACCTTAAAGAGTTACACGGAAAGTTATTGTCAATGGAGAAGAATTAGGATCGTGACTTCATACATCTAAATCGAAATTTAGGATAGACGTTGCTGAATGTTCCTTCTTCAGAAAATTTCTTAGATTCGTGAGTCTGACACCACTTCTTTAGGGATTCTTGGGAGTCAGGACTTGAAGACCCCTTAGTTTCATCTTTAGTTCAAGAATCCTTATCCTTTATTTCTGCGTATTTTTCAGATAACTCTTTGGAATTGGCTTCCGCAGTAAGCAACAACTCTTCCTCTTTATTTAACTTTATTAATTCTTTAATAGTGGTGAAAGACTTAGGGGAACAGAGAAGCCTTACATTCTTTACTAACTGATCATCCGGCTTAGATTCCAGAGACTTCTGACACCATTCTCCTAATGCTTTGCCGCCCCCCTCTAAATTCTCTGTACCTTCTTCCTTAGATGGCGGAATAAATCCTATTAACTCAGGAACTCCTTCTATGTGTTTCCTAAATATATAAGCTACCTTATATTTCTCGCCCTTAGAGTCATTTAAACCCTCTATTAAAGAGCTTATGCTTCCATCTTGCAAGATTATCTTAGCTCTTACAGTATGAGGATTATTAACGCATATCTTGGAAGCATCATCTTTAAAGAATTCATAATTGGAAATAGATAAATGGGAAGAACATCAATTCCTGATATCCGACTCTTTAGGATCTGTCTTTCCAATTCTAGACTTTACGATCTCCTTATGCTCATCCAGAATAGACTTTCAAATATTACCTTCAGTCTTGGAAGCTAATTCAAATCCCTGTCATTCTAAGTATTGTTGAAGATTCTTAGGTCTTAAAGTAGAAAAACCATATCACCCCCCTACCCCAACAGTTCCAAAACCCAAAAGGGCTAAAGCAGACAATAACTTCATCCCCTCAGTCTAAGATCTTGAGTCGACTTATCCCGCTATCGCGGAATTATTGACGACCCCCGCCAGAAGACGCAGCCACACTTTTATTCTTCACACAAAAAGTATCGAAATTAGATATAGATCCATCGAATATGTCTGACGATATCTCCTTACATTTCTCTAGCATCTTGGCTTTCCAACCGGACGCATCTGCAGAATTCCCTTTGATATCGTAAGCCTCCCTTAATGCAAAGTGCAAATCCTCTTTCGGAATCTTGCTGAAAGCATCTCAATGGGAAGAAAAGTCGCTTTCAGCATTAGCTAACTCTTTTCCATCTGCAATCTTGTCTCCGTTATTGAAAGAACAGAAATTCTTGAAATCATTAAAGTCATCCACACTATCTACTGGTCTCGAATAAATCTCCATACATCCCTCCTTTAAAGCTAATTTCCCTTTGTCCTTCTCGCCTTTAGCCTTAACTAAATGTGCATTCTTAGGTGTAAAGGAAGATTTCTCCAGAACTCCCAACTTAGCCGTTCAAGTAGCATCATCAGATTCACTTATAAGCGCTTTAATATACTTAGTCCTGAAGGTAACTTCAGAGGCGGAATCTCCTTTTCTAAAATGGTGAATTCCAGCGGCTCCAAGTCCCACACCACCAACTCCCAAAGTTCCTAAAGAAAGAGCTAAAGACCTACTCATTTAACAATTTAGATGAGGAAGAACATCAAACCATGGCCTTCTCTAAATAGTAGTCATAGTCAGCATCCCATCTACTCTTTGACATATGACCACTACATGCAGTTCTAATCTTCTTTCAAGAATCTGCTTCATCTGGGGAAGTTAATTCAAAACCCCTAATCTTCTGTTCGGGGGATGCCCCTTTGTACTTATCTTTAAGCTTTACTCACGTATCCTTATCCCCATTATCATCCTCACCATCCATCTTAAGAATCCCAATTTTTAAATCTTCTAATCTCTGTTGAATACTTCTGGGGGTAGTACACCATAATTTAGCTTTCTCATAAAGGGAACCATCGCCCGATGATAAAACGCCATCACACTTCTTCTTAAGACTGTCTTTGGTTACAGTACCAGTAAGATCTGCAAATTTTCTATCCACAGAAATGGAAGATTCATTGTACTTACTTAGAACGGTATCCCAGTTGCCATCATCATCCCCCATGAAGGAATATTTCTCGTTTTCAAGTTTGCTTTTCAAAGAAAGAGGAGCAGGCTTAGAAATGGAGTTGTGAATTAAGTAAGCCCCGCCAGAAGCTGCACCCAAGACCCCTAATCCGCCCAAAGTGTACAAATGATTCACAACTACTTAGCGCAGAACTCTTTGAAATTAGGAATCTCCCCTTCAAATATCTCCTTTGACAAACGCTTACACTCTCCCAACATGGCCTCTTTCCATGTCTCATCCGAACTATCTTCAGAAGGCTTCTTAATACTCTTAAAACCCGCTTGCAGCTCCTCGACCTTCTTACCTTTAAAGCTATTTAAATGGTTGGTAAAGTCGTTCTTATCAGCAACTAGAGTCTTTCCTGTCTCAATCTTATCTTCATTATTAAAGGAACAATAATTCTTGAAATCCTCTAAAAAATCACTTTCTATAGCCTTGTCATGGATGTCACTACATCCACGCTTGAGTGCTTCTTTTGCTCCTGCATCATTACTTGCTTTTTTCTGTTTTTGAGCCTCCAATAAATCAGTATGTTTAGGGGAAGCAGAACTCTGATTTAGAGCATCTACTTTCTTTCCAAGAACCTTATCATCATTCAAAAAGCCCTTAACAGCTAAAGCATACTTAGACTTAAATGTCTCCTTTGGCTCGGAAGAAAATTGCTTAACCCCTAAATAACCAAGTCCGGAAGCACCTGCCAGCCCAGCAAAGCCCAATCCTGCTTTCGGTAAAACAGACATTACTTAACTTATCCTCATGAGAATGTGGACTTAAATAAAACAACGACTTTTAACTTTTAAATTGGCTTCCATATTAGGATCTGCAGCATTTATCTCTTGAGCTAATTTAGTCTTACATCATGACTCTAATTTTGGGCCTCCTTGGGTTCCATCAGAGGACTCATTCAAAGTATCACTACCTTTAATCTCATTTACCAAACTGGTATCACTGGTTTTAATTGACTCAAACTTACTTCCTCATCCCCCATTTCCAACCAAAGTGTAACCCTTCTGTTCATAGAATTTCTGCACATTGGGTGGTGTCTGTAAACAGTACTTCTCGTAATCTAAAATATGCTCAGAAATAGGATCCTTAACCTTCAGATCATCACAAAACTTCTTCACCTTATCTTTAGCTTCGGAAGCTTGTGTAGAAGAGCTGATATTAGCATTTGAATTGGCGGCCTTCACTTTATCAATGAAGGATGTGTCTGATTTATGAAGGGTGAATATATCCTTCCAATCTCTTTCTTGAAAAGAGATCTCCTTATCTGAAAATAAAACTTTAGCCTCTACAGTCTTAAACTTAGGGGTGGTACAGTACTTTCTAGCCTTATTCAGGGAAGCATCGTACTCCTCGGAGCTTACCTCCGCCTTTAAGACTCTTTTACATGCAGAGGCAACCTTAGTTCCTTGAGTATCAGACTGCTGATCAGATGATACTCCTGCAAACTTTATAAATTCTTCATCATCCTTATGAGTTAAAAATACCGCTCTTCAAGCTCTTGAATAATCCCCAACTAAAGTTAACCCTTCAGATACCAGTTTAGATTTAACATCCTTGGGTTTCATTACATACCAAGCACCCGCGACAGAAGCCCCTGTGACTCCAGCCATTCCTAACCCTGCTATTGTTCTAGTAGCTAGAGAATTCATACCTTAATCCCATACATATCTCCCCAAAGAATCTGGGATCTTTTAACTTCCTACAACCTTACGAAAAAGACGAAAAACAGACTTACTAGAAACGAGGAAATATGTCAATTAAGAAAGCTTTAGCGGGGTTAGGTGGAGTGGGGGCTGTCTCCGTGGGAGCATTATTTGGAATAAGTAAGAAACAGGAAGAGGAAGAGGAAGAGGACAAGTATCAGGCAAAGATTACCAGATATAGAGCGACAGCTGCAAGAGCTAATAAACATTTAATTGACAGACTGTATGTGAAATTAGCTGATCCAGAGAGTAAGGGTTGAAGTGATAAATTTAATTCTTACAAAGCCGATGGCTTTCAATATGGAAGAAAGAGTTGGGAAGAGACGTTCCCTAAAGGCTCCCAAACAAGTGCGGAAGCTTTAAGGGATTTTTGTTTCGAAAAAGCTGAGGAGAATATGAGTGATTTGGATGAAGACAAAGTCAATATTGATAACGGTATTATTGCCGGAAAGGAATTTTGAGATATGTGCACATCCCCTAAATAATCTACAGACTTAAGAGCTTACTCAATAATTTCAAGAAATTTGAATCTCCCTTGGCATGCCTTCTTCCGCTGTTAAGCTGTTAAAAGTAGGAGGACCTATACTTACCGGAATAGGGGGAGTTATAGCTACCTCTTCTTTGGTTTCTAAGAGTGCAGAAGAAAAGCCCGAGGATAAGATAAAGACCAAGTCTCTTAATGATGAAGACCCACTAATAGAAGAATGGAAAGATCGTAACGAGAGCGAAGAACAATCTGAGGACGATAAAGAGGCTGGATCCGAGGCACAAGCCCAAGATGAACAGAAACCAGAAGATAGTGAATCCTCCGATTCGACAGAAGGAGATCAAGGGGCTGAAGGGCAAGCAGGAGCTCCTCCAGCATCGGATGCAGGAGATACAGATTCATCATCTGGTTCTGGAGAAGCAACCCCATCTGGGGACGCAGAACCTCCTTCAGGTACTGCAGAGGGGCAGGAAGGTGATGGGGATCAAAAAGAACCTCAAGGGGATGATGGAGATATGGGGCAAGAGGATGGAGAGGCTGGGGAATCCGGTGGCTCTTCTGGAAATGAAAATTCTGAGGGAAATGGAACTCTTGAGAATGGGACTTTAGATGCAGATCATAACCATACACTAGGTACTGCCTATGGAACTAGAAATGAAGCCATGACCCAAAAGGATTTAGAAGATACCAAGCAAATGAGAGATCAATTAATAGACTTAAAGAATCAACTGGGATTAATCTCCGATTAACCCTCATGTCGATTAAGAAGTGATTGGCGGGATTAGGCGGAGTAGGAACTACTTCTGCAGGGATATGATTTGGAATGAGTCAAAAGCAATCAGATGATCAATACAAGGTAAAGTTGGCCAAGTACAGAGGAGTTGCAAAGGAAGCTAACCAATATCTCCATAAGTGGTACGTAAAACTATCAGATCCTGAGAATAAGAGTTGGAAAGATAAGTTTAATTACTACCAATCGGTGGATTGACAATACGACAGGAAAGATTGGAAGGATATGTTCCCTGTAAGCTCACCAGAGAGTGAAGAAGCTATGAAAGACTTTTGTTTTAAGATGATTGAGGAAAATATGGATGATCTAAGGAAGGATAAAATCAATATCGACAACGGAGTTCATAATGGAAAGCAATTTTGGGATATCTGTACATCAACTTCTTCTTAATTAAAACAACGATCCTTAGTTTTAGGATCGACAGCATGAATCTCTTTAACTACCTCCTTATCACATCAAGCTTGTAACTTAGGCCCTCCTGTTTCTGCAGGAGAATTATTATTTAAAGTTTCTCCATTTTGGATAGCTGTGAATAAAGCAGAGTCGCTGGCTTTAATAGCATCAAATTTACCTCCCCATTCTCCAGATCCAACAAATCTTCTTCCTTTTCCCTCATAGAAACTTCTCGCATTAGGTGCAGTTTGTAGGCAGTACTTCTCATAATCAGAGAGGTTCTCGGAATTTGGGGTCTTAACTTTAAGATCATCGCAGAACTTTTGAACCTTAGATTTCACAGATTCAGCTTGCGAACTTGAAGTAATACTATCGTCAGAACTAGCCTTCTTAACCTTATCTATAAAAGAAGCATCTTCCTTATGAATAGTAAATAGATTCTTTCAATCCCTATCTTCGGAAGATATCTCTTTATCTGAAAATAAAACTTTAGCCTCTACAGTCTTAAATTCAGGAACTGTACAGTACTTTCTTGCCTTTTCCAGAGAGGAATCGTACTCCTTGGATGATGACTCAACTTTCAGTGCTTTAGCGCATGCAGAAGAAACCTTAGAGCCTTCAGAGTTAGAAGCCTGATTGGACTCTATTCCTGCAAATTGGACAAAGTCCTTATCATCCTTATGAGTTAAAAATACAGCTCTTCAAGCTCTAGAAGAATCTCCAACTAACGTTAACCCTTCAGATACCAACTTAGATTTAACATCTTTCGGTTGATTAATGTATCAAACTCCGGCGGCTGCAGTTCCTGTAACTCCTGCTGCACCCAGCCCCGCTATAGCTTTAGTGGCTAAGGTTCCCACGATCTAAATTAACAATCAAATAATTCGAAATTTAAAAAGCTGATTAACTGATCTTAAAAATATCGACTTAATTAGAAACTATACTTCAAGTGATTGACTGATCTGACTCTCTGTATGTCCAATCATAGCCGTATGGTTTAGCAACATAAACCTTCTTATCTTTCTTACAAGATTCCTCAACCTTCTTAAGATCCCCAGCATTCTTAATCTTAGACTTTACAGATTCATAATCAGATGATAAAGCAGTCTTAGATGTAGAACTTTTTACAGTGTAGAATGAACAACCATCCCACCAAGATGGTTCTTTAACTGGAGCAGGAGCCGCCGACTCTTCTTGTAGCTGTGGTTCACTCTTCACTCTAGCAGTTACTTCTTCCTTTGAGCCCTCCTCTTGCTCCTCAAACTCTTCGTCTATTAATTCAGTCTCCTGACTAGAAGTAGTCCTATAACTTACTTGGCTTTCTGGCTTTGGAGAATTAATAACTAAACTACCTACACCAGCTCCCGCACCTGCGGTTGCAGTAGATGCCATTAATAAAGACCTAGACATGTTTAAATACCTTACTTTTATGAAGTTTAAATTGCATGTATAAAAGCACTAATCCTTTTTCAATATTTCGCAAATAGCCAAGAAATAACCCTTCTTAGTCAGTACAATACTTCAAATAACCATCCATATTGCTCTCATTCATATCGTAGTCAGCTTCGTCACAAACTAACTTAGCCCACCTTTCGGCATTGGCCTCAATCTCTTTAGCGGCCTTTAATCCTTCGGGAAGAGAGTTAATATCTGCATTCTTGATATCCGCAATCGCTCCACTTCAATCCGTCTTCCGTCTATTCCTGATTTTGAACTTAGCTTCACTTAAGGTGATCTTACTATTGGAATCATCCACGAGAAAATAATAGCTTGAACAAACGGCTACACTTGAGGCGCACGCTAATCCCAATAAGTATTTTCTAACGGAAGATCTAACCGGCATTGCAATACTCTCGATAATCCATGTAGTTACTATCGTTTATATCGTACTTCCCATCTTCACAGAAAAGCCCAGCCCACCTCTCAGCCATAATTGGATCGTCCTTATATTGATAAGCGGCTCTAAGACCTTCAGGTATATTGCTAGGAGAACTACTATTAATTCTCTGTAAAAGTTGGGAATAGTTGGGTCTACTTCTTTCCAGCTTAGCTCTGGTGGTGGCTACTTGTTGAGAGATTCCATTACCTTCTCCTTGAGCTTTTCATCAGAAATAAGTAGCAGTTGCGGAACCTGTTACAGCAACCACAGAAGCCAAAATCTTCTTGCTAGTTAAGAACTTTAAGCTGATGAAATTAAACATGCTTCATCCTTATCCTTAATTTAAAGAAGTATTTTTAATAAGCCTAAGCGCTCACACAAACCTTCTTAGCAACTTCAAATAGCTTGTCAGAGTCCCCTTTATAAGTTTCAGAATACATCTTCTTGCATCAGCCCTTAACAGCTACTTTAGTGGCGTTATTGCTTCCAGAATCTTGTGTTTTCTTAATTCCCTCCAATTCTTCTCCCAGATGCTCAGCTATCTTCCCTAAAGCATCAAAAGCAGTCTTTCACTTTGAATCACCGTCTGCTGTCGTTTCAGGAATAGCATTGCTTCCAAGCTTATCCAACACCTTAAAAGTACAATAAGAATCAATCTCTTTAAACAACTTACCTTCCTCAAATTGCCTAGAAAGACTATCTTTGCATCAACCCCTCAAGTCTTCTATAGTCTTGGTTTTTATAGAAGACAATCCGGAAGAAGCCTCCGAGTCTTTCTTTAGAGACTCTAATCTCTTAGTTCAATAGGAATCATCTCCAGAGACAGTATTAAGTAAAGAAATGCTTAAAAACTTACCCCTGTAGCTCTTATCTTCTGATGAATAATGGGAAACAGCATAATATCCTGCGGCTGCAGTTCCTCCAAAAGCTAATGAGGATGCACCTATCTTAGCCGGCAGTGTCATTATTTACGCAGTAAAGAGAGGCGTCTTTAAAGTCCTGACTATCTTCATACATCTTCTCATAAGCACTAGTGCATCACTTCTTCAAAGCATCCGCATCTGCCCCAGAACCTGAAGATTGCGCGCCCTTTAAAGCACTTCTCACCTTTTTCATCTCTTCCGACAGAGGCTCATTATCTCCCTTATTTTTTAATGAATCGCTTATAGATGTTCAATTACCGGATTGAGTATCTATAGCCTTGGGTAACTTGTTCTTGAAGTTGTAAGTACAATACTTCTTAACATTACTAACAACAATAGAATCCTCTATATACTCATCATTACCCTTAGAACCACACCATCTCTTTAATTCGGATTTAACATCTGACTTTCCTTTAATCTCCCACAAATCACCAACAACCTCATTCTGTTTGGCAGAACTTAAAGTGCTTGCCCTTTCCCCTCAAATAGCATCATCATCTGCTTCTGTGGTTTTAAGAAGCGAATTCTTAAGGCGATCGAAGATCTTCTGCTTCCCCTTATCTTCCGCCCCTTTCTCAGACATTTTGTAAATTCCAATTCCTCCACCTACAGCTCCCGTAACACCCAATAAAGACAGGAATAATTTGGTAATTTCTGACATGGAAAAATAGAATGCCTGCCCCCTATATACTCTACAATAGTAGATCCTATGAATAAAGTTGCTCTTACATCTTTGGGTGCTGCTGGAGCCGCAGGTACAGCTGTCGGAGGAGGTATGCTAGCCAAGAGTTACCACAATGCCAATTCTTTTACAAGGAAGAAGTATAAACATGCCATGCTTCAGTTGGATTCAGATGCGGCTATATGAGATTCTAAGTATGCTATCCTTAAGTCATCAACTACCACCCCCAAGAATAGCACTCTATCTTTGGCTCTAGCAAAGAGCAAAGACGGAGAAGAGTCTAAGGCTAAAGAGCTATTAAGGCAAGGATGCGAGGAGGTTTATAACTCCCACGAAGAAGAGAAGTACTTTGAGGACTTTAAGAAGTTTTGTGCCAAGACTAACAAAGACGTATCTTCAAGAACTACTTGGATAACGGGTAACGATGAAAGCGATTCATGAAATGCTCCATTGGGAACTTTGAAGGATTATTCTGGCGATTTAGAACCATATTTATTGAGTGTTAAGAATTCTTTGCGCAAGGAGAATAATGGATATCAAGATGCCGAACGTGAGTGAATAAAGGGATGATGTGAAGATACTCAACAGGAGTTATTTGATGGAACAATGGGATCCACCAAATTATCTAATCAAGATACTTTTTGTACTTCTAATTAAGAGGTACTTACACAGTAGGTAGAGGCGTCTTTAAAGTCCCTATCGTCTTGGTACATTTTTGAATACACACCGGAACATCAATTCTTTAAAGCGTTAGTATCAGCTGCAGAGGACTGCTCTCCTTTTAAAGCCAATCTAATTTTTTTCATCTCATCAGACAACCCCGCATCGGACTCTTTATCCTTCAAGGAATTGCTAATTGTGGTTCAATCTCCCGATATCTCAATAGCGCCTTGTAATTTGTCCTTAACTTGATAAGTACAATACTTCTTAACCCCAAACTCCACTTTAGAATCCAATCCCTCTCAAGGACTTTTCAACTTAGAAATACATCAAGATCTCACCTCCTTCCAATCAACATTACTCCTCTTTATCCCTCATAAATCGGAAGGAACGGAATCTTGAGTTTCACTACCCAAGCTTAAAGCTCTAGCTTCTCAAATAGACTTATCTTCCTCTCCCGAAAATCTAAGAAGAGATACCTTTAACTGTGAAGCGACAGTCTCTTCTGTAGAGGAAGGGAGAGCTTTATATATGCCATACCCACCCGCGGAAGCGGCTGTAGCTCCTAATAATGAGAAAAGCGCTTTAGATTCGAAAGTCATCAAATCCTTTAACCTTTATTGTTGCTGATTAGAAGTACAAAAAGTATCTTGATTAGATAATTTGGTGGATCCCATTGTTCCATCAAATAACTCCTGTTGAGTATCTTCACATCATCCCTTTATTCACTCACGTTCGGCATCTTGATATCCATTATTCTCCTTGCGCAAAGAATTCTTAACACTCAATAAATATGGTTCTAAATCGCCAGAATAATCCTTCAAAGTTCCCAATGGAGCATTTCATGAATCGCTTTTATCGTTACCCGTTATCCAAGTAGTTCTTGAAGATACGTCTTTGTTAGTCTTGGCACAAAACTTCTTAAAGTCCTCAAAGTACTTCTCTTCTTCGTGGGAGTTATAAACCTCCTCGCATCCTTGCCTTAATAGCTCTTTAGCCTTAGACTCTTCTCCGTCTTTGCTCTTTGCTAGAGCCAAAGATAGAGTGCTATTCTTAGGAGTATCTTTCGATGACTTAAGGATAGCATACTTAGAATCTCATATAGCCGCATCTGAATCCAACCGAAGCATGGCATGCTTATATTTCTTCCTTGTGAAGGAATTGGCATTATGGTAACTCTTGGCTAGCATACCTCCTCCAACAGCTGTACCTGCGGCTCCAGCAGCACCCAAAGATGTAAGAGCAACTTTATTCATATCTGCCAAAAGGGCTGGTCATTCTATTTCCGAGAGTCAGAAATTACAAAATTATTCCTTATTTAAAAGGGAGGTTTTCTTCCCTACCAGTAATTCTTTGAAATTAATATTCTGCAGATTCAAATCATGAGCCCAGAGATAGATAAGATCTCAGAAATATTTACCAGATATAGGCTTCTTTCCAAAGGGGAAATAAACGCTATATTTCGGAAAGCCAAAAGAATACTGAAGAAGTGGGAATTAGAAATGATGGTGGATGGACTATATGAAACCTTTTTGCGGGAGGAATTGTCAGATACAGAATCCAAGATATGTACCCTCGCAGAAATAGAGATGATCGTTGTGGATCTTCTTGAGAGTTGGAAAGAGTTATCTAGAATCTTTTCTCCAAATTCTCTGCCTCGCTAGGATCCAAACAGTTGTCTCTAATTATGTTCCGTATATCTATGTTCTTTAAAGAGTAGGGTTCAGACAGCTCCCACTCACACCAATTTTTCCAAGTTAAATAATTCCTCTTATAGTCATCTTCCCAATCTAGGCCGAATCTAGAAAAGAATTCATTTCTAAACCTATCGTAACCAACAACTTCTTTTGCGTGATTAAGTCACGATTCTTCTTCCATGACTTTCTCATGGAATTTATTCTTTTCTAATCACAAAACATCTCCCATGGAGAGAGCACAAAATCGACGATATCCCTCTAAGCTTACAAAGAAGTGTTTCTTTTTAAGTTCATTATCACATCAAATACCTAGAGCTATCGCCCCCTCATCATCCAAAGTCCCATCACTCATAAAGCCATCTAAATTCATGCCAATCAATAGATTCCTCCCTCTCTTAAAAGATCGCTCGTAAAGATCCGTCTTATCAACTAACTTAGAAACTAATCTCAATCCCTGTCCCTCTAGAGAATCCTCAATCGTTGTAGCGCTTAAATAAGTCGTTAAGAAAATAAAAATTAAAGAGCTCAATATCCAAGTCCCTCACATCAACTTAGAGGAAATATCCTCCAAAAGTCAAGACAAAGAACCGAAAACTCTGGCGAGAGATTATTGTTTTAAAAATCCCAACCTATAAGTTTTTTACCATGGCAAATGACGCTCCTACAGGAGGGATTAACCATGATATTCTCATGACAAACAGTGTGATTTGACATGGCTAGTATCACGCTATCTTCCCACGCATAAATATACTTAATTAAATATATTAGTATTTAATAACAAGATCATGCCTATGGACTGGGGAGATGCTCCCGAAAGAATGGAAAAAATGTCCGAGAGGTATAAGAATTTGACTGCCGAGGAAGTAGATGAAATTTTTGAACAAGCAAAAGAGATATTAATTCCTTATGGCTTAGGAATCGCCATCATAGCTATATACAAAGAAAGAATAGGAAAGGGATTCTCCGAGAGAAGAGCGCAAATATATTCCTTGGTATTTGTGGAGGTAAGCATAGATAACTTGTTTAATTGTGAAAAAGACTTACTAGAGTTGTTTCCAAACCTGAAGAAGCCTTCCATACCTCGTAAAACTTATTACTCCTAATTAAGGCATTCTCAAGCGAAACTTAGTTAACTACCTTTCCCATCTAATCTCATGATAGATCCAACAAAGTTGGCAGCAGGAACTTTGGGATTGGCTGGGGTATCTGGTGCTACTTATTTTGGAATTAAGGAATTTACAAAGGAAGACTTAACTCCCCATCTGGTTAGCACAAAATTGGAAAAAGGGGTTTTGGATACAAAAGGGAATGACTCATTATGAACCTCTAGAGACACAGAATTAGGTAATCACACCAATCCTATAGATCCAGATCTTAGCTCTATAAAAGCAATAACTTCTCCCGATGGAGAGAGGAAGAAGCGATTAATAGGGTGGTGTGAACAAAAATACAAGGAGGATTCTAGAGCTCTAAAGAGCGGTGTATTTGAAGAAGTTCAAAAGTTCTGTACCCGTAAGATTTCAGAACAGATACAGGGTAGAACGGAGATAACTGAAGAAGCAACTACAGGTTCGTCTTCCAAGTGGAATAATCCTTGAACACAGTTGAAAGGGGAATCTGTAAAGGAAGATACCCTATTCGGGGACTTCAAGACGGCCAGAACCACTCATAAATCCAAAGGAACCGGAACGGAGGGAGAAACAGCTTTAAAGACAGCTTTAAAGACAGCTTGCGAGAAATACAAGAAGTTCCCCTATCTAAATGAGAATGACATGCTATTTAAGAACGTCTCAGACTATTGTTACAGCGCTTCCTAATTCCCTACTCCAATTAAAAGTTGTTAAACTTCCTATTAGAATTCCCAGATTAAATTCTTGAATCTAAATTTGGGGGGCAGAACCTCTAAGTTGATTTGGAGTTCTGGAATAGTCGGCTCCCTAGTTTTTGTTATTTCTGCAGTCTATTTAAATTCGCCAACAATAGAGCATTCACTAGAAAGTAAGGAGTTCCAACTAATATCCAAGCAAGACAAGAAGTTCAAAATCTACGAAAGGATCTTCAAGCGACACAAACATCTCCTGATAAGCATTAACTTAGATGACTTGATGGGAGAGAAGACCAGCATTTCAGAAGGATCAGTAGCTTTAGGTTTTTGATGCGACAACAACCTCAAACGGAAGCACTTCTTTGTGGATTTAGATGGGTTTAAGAGATTTTGTGCCCTATCAATGGGAGATGTTCTTTGATTAGAAAAGAACAAGGAGAAGCCAATTATTGAACCTATTGAATTCAATAAGAAATCGGAAAATTTCCAGAATAAGTTATTTTCCCAATTCAACCTCGATTGAAATGGTGATTTAGATAAATCCTATGAAATTTGAAAGAACCAATGTGAATGGGAACTATCCAAACCATATTCAATAGAAAACAAAGGGAAGCGAGAAGCAATAGGAAATTATTGCTTAGGAGAGGAATAGTTGCCATCGATCCCAATAAATTAACATCCGACACTATCTTTCAACAAGTAGAAAATTGATGTACAAAAACTCCTTCTTAAAGTCTTAAAGATCAGAATTTACAAAAGGATTCACCACTCTTTCAAGGAGAATAATGAACACAGCTTTTAAAGCCTCTATCGCTACCCTTTCTGCAGGAGGAACTGCTGCCGCAGGTGGATATGCATGACATTCTTCACAACTATCTAAGTTATCAGATCTAATTGCGTCAGATTCCGAAGTCACTCAATTGACTATGGAATCAAGTACAGAAGATTGAAAGGATGCGTGGAAGGAATACAAAACTAAGAATAATCTGTGAAAGCTATCTGATTATGAAACTCATAAATCTGAAGATACCGCTCCCCAATCCTTCAAGAACCTATGTTTATCTAAATCTCATGAGAAAGTCAAAGGAACTCAAAATGATGATTTTCAAAATTTCAAAAAGTGATGTTCTAGGAAATTCACTATTTCGGAATTGATGCAACAGCAAGGAATTACCTTACTTAATAAACAATCTGCAGAGGGGGATTGAAAACCTGCGTGAAAGAAATATAAAGATAATCCTTTAAATAAGCAGAACTCTAATGCAGCAGCCAAGGATGCGTGAGAAACTAGTGATTGGACATCTCAAAACTCACAAGACGCTCCTTCAGATAAATTCAAAGACAAATGTGAAGAGAAGTCAAAGATAAAGGTTGTCAATAGGGATCATGAAACATACAAGCAAGTATTAGATTGATGCACTAAGTAGCTATGGTTGACGGTACTCTAAAAATGATGTTGTTGGGAAGTGTTGGGTCAACAGCATCGGTATTTGGTGGCATTAGAAGTTATGTCGGTTCCTCTTGAAAGGCTGTTTCCCTTTCCGGACGAAATCAAAATAAATTACAACAGTGTGGAGTCTACCAAGCTTCCACATTGTTTTTAAATGAGACTTCCAATAACTTAGACTACAGCAATATGGATACACTCAAATCAGCCATAAGGACTCTTCACATTCAGGGGAATGCGGACGAGTTCCTAAATACAGTTACAGGAAGAGATGATAAGTTATTCAAGCGGAAAGTATTAAATAGGTGTATAGAGTTAGTTGATGCTAAGGCTAGAAAGAAGAATATCTATGTATGAAGAGGTAAAAGTAACGAATTTAAAGAGGGGAATGAGAAATGATACTACTTCCCTAAACTTCAAGAGACTGACTACTTAAGTAAGAGAGTTGACTAAGAATCAGCAGTACAGTACTTATTAACATCATCAAATTCCTCATCATTTCTATAGGGTTTGGTGAATGATGAGGAACACATACTCTTTAGAGCATCTGCTCCAGCATTATCGTTAGAACCTTTAGCCTTTATCTCCTGCATTCTCTTACTCAACTTGCTATTATCCAACTGATTTAGTTTACTAAAAGCACCAGTTCAAACGGCATCAGTCTTCGGCTTAGAAGTATCCAACTTACCCTTCCCTAACTTCTCCTCAATCCTATAGGTACAGTAGGTATCGATATTGTCGATCCTACTCTTTTCTAATTCTTCAAACGTTTTGGAATGCTGAGATTGACACCAATCTCTAATATGAGTTCAATCTAAAGCGGGCGCGCTTCTAGTTTTTATATTACGCAAATCATCAACCAACGTAGCCTCTCCGACACTAGACAAAGCAGTCTTGCGAGTCTCCCACTTAGATTGATCCTCACTTCCATCCACAGACATCAAAAACTCTCCTAACTTCTTGGAAACAGTAACCTTATCGCTATCTTGCAGCAATTTGTAGCCATAGAAACCACCTGCTCCCGCAGTTCCAGCAGCCAACGTAGAAAGACCTAGCTTTAATGGTAAAGAAGTATCCATCACTTATAAGTATTCCCCCCCTTAAGTCTCTCCCAGCATTAATTCAACTAATTTATTTACAAGATTACACAATCAGAGAGGGGGGTTAAATATATCGAAAACTATAACTTCCTTTACAGAGGATGTGCTTAGTAGCTGCTCCCTATCCTTAATTAAATATGAGTAAATCAGCTCTGACAATGGCTGGAGTTATTGGGGGTGGAGGGGCTGCTGCCGCTGGAGGTTATTCCATATATTCAGCTATACAACCTAAGACCATAAAGGAGAAGCTACTTAAGGAAAACTTCCATTTAGTATCCGACATCAAAGACTCCTCCAAGTTAGATAAGGAATGAGAGAAGGTATTGAATCGTTACAAGGTAGAAGTTAATGACACTTCCAAAATAATTGAGAAAGATAAGGGGAGCGTTACCAAGGAGGAAATTAAGAAATGATGTGGGGATAATCTGGATTCCAAAATAAACGATTCTCTCTACTCTAAAGCATCCAAATGGTGTGTAACCTTCACTTCACTATCAGAGAAGTTAACTTCAACAGGAAAGCAACTAAGCACTAACGCTACGTCTTTGAAGAGCAAGTATGACACCATGTCGGAAGCTCTAAAAGGTGAAATAAACAAAATAACAGTTTCTAGCGGAACTCCACAGGAAGGGGAGAAGACCAAATTGTGGTGCTCTGACCTTTCCAAGAGAGCTTTTATAAGCGAGGAGGATACTCACTACCGAAACCTAATTCAATACTGTGTCTAGATGGCTTTAGATCCATTAACTAAAGGGGGAATAGCCCTAGCAGGGGGAGCTAGTGCAGCAACCGGAGGTTATCTCATATATTCCAACATTTCCTCTAGCCCCGATCGAGCAGAAACATTTAGAAGCAAGATTACTTCCTCTGGGAGATCATTAATCGAGAATAATGATTCGCAATGAAATGTGAAAGTAGCCATATATGGCAAAAATGATAATTCCAATAAGATCACAATAGGGGGTCAAGAGAAGTCAACACTTACTAAGGACGAATTATCCCACTGATGTTCTGACAACTTGAGACTTGAGTATCCTTCTAAGAACTCCTCTTTGTTTTCTCTAGTAGAGAAATGATGCATAGTCCCTTCCATAAAGGAAGCCCTATCTAGGGAATCTAAAGCAATAATCCCAGTCGGAGATTCTCTAGATAACGGTTGACAATCCAAGATAAGCGCTAGGCAACAGAATGTAAAGAGTGATCTTATAGATACTCTTAAGTTAACTTCTGAGTCCTCAGGATCTAATAGTACAGTTAAGCCTGAAGTTTTGCGTGATTGATGTAAAGGTCAGTTGGAACTAGTATACACATCCGACACCGAAAATCATTACTCACTGTCCAAGGACTGATGTCTACAGCAGTAATTAATTTCTAAATCATGCAAATTACTGGAACTTTAGCTGCTAAGTTAGCAGCAGCATTACTGGCTGCAAGTGGTATCGGGGTTGCGGGGTGAAAAATTAGTTCTAATAAATCCGAACCGGAAGTTGTTTCTCTGTACCTGACCAGAATTGGCAGATCATTGGCCTCTACAGATGCAGAATGAGAATCTTTAAAAGATTTCTATTCCAAGGAATCAGCCACCCATCCCATATCCGGAATATCTAAAGATCAAATTAAGAAAGAATCCATCAGGGACTGATGCAATTCCGAATTATCCAAGATCGCTAAAGAGCAAATAGAATCTCACTTATTACTGATTGAATCTTGGTGTTCTAAGCCTCAAAAACTATCTGAGCGCTTAAGCTCCATAGGGAAATCAAAGTTAGATAATACTGGTGAAACAGATAGCGCCACATGAACCAAGTATGAGTCTGAATATAAGAAAAGTGAGAATCAACTCAAGATTAAAAAGAAGGATAGCTCATCCAGCACTTGATCTGACTTCAATAACAGCGAAGCTACTGTTCAAATCCTTAAAGATTGATGTAAAGAGCATGAGAATGATCACTTCAAGCATCAGAAAGATGTCCTTTTTGAGAAGTATGTGAAGTGATGCAGTAAGTAAATGGAATTATCATTCGTTGCAAAGACAGCTGCTGGAATAGTTGGAGGTAGTGCGGCAGTAGGTGGAGGAGCTTATGCTGCTTATAAGTTACAAAATCGGGAGACTATCGAGAAGCACCTAAAATCTCTACATAGAGAGTTAGCTTCTTCCAACGAGGATTGGGAGTTAATAAAGCGGAATTATGCATCTGATAAAGAAGAAAATCCAATAACCGGAATCCCCAAGTCATCCATTAACACTAAATTAAGCGATCTAAAGAAGTGGTGTAAAGATCGCTTAAGTGAAGAGTTTTCTAAAGACAAAGCTAACCAAGGAGATTACAACCTCATTCAAGCATGATGCACTAAGCAAGTAAAGATCTCCTCTCATCTGAAGAATTTAAAGTTAGCGGCTTTGGATGTTTCTGGGAATGGAGATAACCAGATTTTAGAAAACCTAAAGAGTTCCTATTCTGGTAGCAGTTTAAAAATTAATGAAATAACCACACAAAGCTCCAACAAGACAGAAGGAACTAGCCCATTAAGCACTATCGATAATATTCAAAAAATCAAAGATTGATGCTCATGGGCTTCTGAACAGTACTTCAAATACAAAGAGGATACTTTATTTCAGAGATACAAACATTTCTGCACCAAGGCTCTTAAGGATTAAAGATGGGAAAACTACCTTTAACTTTGGCTGGAGCAATTGGTGGTGGAGGGGCTGCTGCCGCTGGAGGTTATTCCATATATTCAGCTATACAACCTAAGACCATAAAGGAGAAGCTACTTAAAGAAGGATTTAGCTTGATTTCAGATATCAAGGATTCAGATAAATCCAATGCTGCATGAGAAAAGACAGTGTCTCGTTACAAAGTGGAGGCCGATGGTAATTCCAAGGTAACCTCCGAAGACATAAGTTCCATAACCAAAGACAAGATCTCCAAATGATGTGAAGAGAATTTGGGATCCAAAATAGAGGCGGCTCTTTATTCCAAAGCATCTAAGTGATGTGTAGCCTTTACCTCTTTAGAGGAGAAATTAAAACAGTCGGGACGACAATTGCAAACCAATGCCCAGACTTTAGATGGGAAATATAGCTCTATACCTCGGGATATTAAAACCGCAATTGACAAAGTAACAGTTACAGCCAGTTCACATCAAAACGGAGAAAAGATAAAGCAGTGATGCTCTGATCTTTCCAAACGTGCTTTCACAAACGAAAAGGATAGCCATTATCAAAACTTAATAAGCCACTGTATTTAGACATGAGTCTAACTACAAAAGCCGGAGTGGCTCTTGCCGGAAGTGCTGGCGCCTCAACTGGAGGTTACCTTATATATTCCCATGTTTCTTCCAATCACGAAACATTCAAGAGCAAGATTGAAGCTACCAAAAAATCCCTAATTAGCAATAATGAAGCTCAGTGGGCTGTAAAGATTTCTCTGTACGGAAAGACAGGCAATACACACAAAATTACCATCAACAATCAGGAAAAGAGCTCCATCACCAAGGAAGAATTATCCAACTGATGCTCTAAGAATCTGAATAAAGAATACTCTAACTCCAACAAGTCACTGTTCTCTACCTTTGAAAAATGATGTTTAACTCCTTCTATAAAGGAAGCTCTCTCTAAAGAAAGTGGAACTCTTATTCCTGTGGATGATCCTTTAAATACTGAATGGCAATCACAAATAACTAGCAAGTCTTCCAAAGTTCAAAGCGATCTAATAACCACTCTCAAATTGCCCGCCGAAAATACAAATACTGTCAATCCCGAGACTCTTAGAGCTTGATGTAAGGAGAATATAGAGAAGGAATATATTTCAGAAACAGAAAATAACTATCCACTTACTAAAGACTGGTGTTTGAAGGCATAATTGAGGAGTATGTCATTATCTTTAGCCTCTAAAGCAACAGCGGGCATAGCTGGAACTGGAGCGGTTGCTGGGGGAGGAGCTTTCGCGGCTTATAAGTTTCTTAATCAGGAAACAATAGAGAAGTACTTGAACTCTTTACATCGAGAGTTAGCTACTTCCAATGAGGATTGAGAATTAATAAAGAATAATTACGCAGCAGATAAAGAAGCCAATCCAATACCTAACATCCCCAAAGCTTCCATTGGAGATAAATTAAACGATCTTAAGAAGTGATGTAGTGATCATTTAAATGAAGAATTCTCCCAAGAGAAGGCAAGTAAAGGAGATTACAACCTAATCCAATCTTGATGCACTAAACAAGTAAAAATATCATCTTACCTAAAGCACCTAAAACTTGAAGCCCTAGAAACTACCGGAACCAAAGATAATGAGAGATGAACAAAATTAAAGGATTCCTATCCAAATGGCAGCTTGAAGGTACATGAAATAAATACTTCCGGCAACACTAAATCCGAAGGAAACCCAGTAGATAACTTATCTGGAAGTGATCAAAAGATAAAGGATTGATGTTCTTGAGCTTCCGATCAATACTTTAGATATAAAGAAGATACCCTATTTAAAAGGTACGAATACTTCTGTACTAAGCCTGCTTAATTAAGCTGCAGCTGGAGATACTGATCCTGTGGAAGCCTCCTCTATCTTAGCGCAGTAAACCTTAGCATCCACAAAGTCCTGATTATCTTCCCCTAAGAAAGGCTTCTCATAAACACCTACACACCAATTCTTTAAGTCATCATTGGTTCCTGATGATCCTTGAGTTGTTAATTTATCCTTAATAGCCTTCATTTGATCAGATAAGGCAACTCCGGTTTGTACATTCTTAAGACGATCACTTGCTTTGCTCCAATCTCCAGATTCTTTCTTTAGATACCCCTCAGGCAACTTATCTTCAATATAAAAGGTACAATAAGTTCTGACATTCTCGAAATACAAAGCACTCACATCTTCATAAGTCTTGGTTGCCGCCCCAGAACATCAACCCTTAACTTGATCCTCGCTTACCCCGCTCTTCAAAGACTTTAACTCCTCAACCAAAGAAGTATCCTCGGCTTGAGAAAGCTTAGTCTTCCTAGCAGCCCATTTATCTGACGATGAAGTATCAAGCAGAAGATCTCCCAACCTCTCCCTTATCGTAGTTTTCTTCACTTCCTCTTTAGAGTTAAATACGTATTCATAGCCCATATAGGAAGCAGTTCCTGCCCCCAACGCCCCAACAGCAGCTACTCCAGCCTTAGATACCATGTCCTTCTAATTTGACCTTATAAGTATTCAGCATCAATATAAGTGCCATTTAAGTTATCAATATGAGCAAGCTAGCCATGTTAATGCTCGGAGTAGCTGGAACTACCGGCACAGCGGGACTTGGTTTTCTAATTGCCAAGAATCAAAAGGATGAATCTCAGAAGTTAAGAAGTAAGTATCCACACGCCTTATTAACTCTGGATAGTGACAGTTCTTGGAGCGATAAATTCAATCTTCTAAAGACCAAAACTCCGTCTCATCCAATTCTCAAACAAGCAAAAACACAGTTTTCCAATACTCAGCAATCTCAATCTCTCTACAAGAAAGGATGCAACGCTATTTATGACTCTGAAGGAACTCAATATTTGGAAGACTTCAAGACTTTCTGCGCAAAGACCAATAAAGATGGAATTACTGGCACTTGAATAAAGGGTGGTGCTGATGTGAATACTAAGTGGGATGAAAAGCTTACTAACTTAAAGAAAAGCACAGACAAGTTAAGCTCTAGATTTCTAGAGGTACAACAATCCTTAAGTTCTGATAGCTTTAACGATGAGATGCGAACCAACATACAGAAAGCATGCGATAATGCAAATTCCGAAATTTATCTAGGCTCTGAATCTGTGGAAACTAGGAATATTAAAAACTTCTGCTTAACGTCCGAAAGCTAACGGACTATGAATCCAGAAATGATGAAGGGGGCTTACGCCTTGGGTGCTGCTTCCGCTATAGGTGGAGGAGCTTTCACCGCTAAGTACATATATGACCGATCATCATCCATTTCAATTGAAAGCCATTTGAAATCTAAGAATCTAACCGTAATCTCCTCCCTCAATAGTACTTCCCAATGGGAGGAAGAATACAAGTTAGATAAGGATGCCATAAAGGCAGAAATCCAAATCACCAATGACAATGAAGGCGGAACTAAATTAAAGGAATGATGCTCCCAACAGCTTTCCAAGCCCTTTAAAGAGGGAGAGGATTTATCGAAGATAGAAAGGTGATGTACCGTTGGAAAGATATCTCAAAGAATTCCTAAGGGAAAAGAGCTCTTACAGGATGGAGCTGAAAGCTCTGAATGGGAAAAACTTTACAACAAGAATACTGATCAGAACGAAAGGAATAAGCTCTCTTTGGCAAGTAGCAAAGAAGATGGAACTAAGAATAACGATTTAACTTCAATCAAGAAATTTTGCTCCGACAATAAAGACAAGCCTTTCTTGGCCGATAGAAAAGCAACCGAATACGATCTAGTTATCCTGTGATGTATTAAGCAATAGATGAATAAGGCTGCTTTAATAGGCACTGGCGCATTGGGCGCTGGTGGGACAGGAATCGGAGGCTTCTTCTTATTAAAGCCTTCAGGATCTGAAATTACCTTTTCTCAAAAGTACAAAAGTGCCCTTCTAGATTTGAGTGAAAGCTCTAAGGATACTAGTTTATGAAATTCAAAGTTCGAATCCTTGAAGGAAAAGAACCCGATTCATAAGAAGCTCCAAGAGGCAGTTGGCAAAGTAACTTCCTCTCCGGAAGAAGCCAAATCCCTTCATAAACAAGGATGTAAAGCGATCTATGGCGCTTCTGTAGAAAGCGGGAAGAACTACTTTAATGACTTCAAAAGTTATTGTTCTAAGACTGTTAAAGAAGGGACTGCCGGAGCATGAATTAGTGGTGCCAAAACAGTAACCACAGATTGGAATCCTTCCCTAACTAGCCTTCATGGGCATCAGGGAGAACTACACTCCGATTTTGAAACAGTAAAGAAGACCCTTACACCATCCGCCTTCGATGATGACCAAAGAGAGAAGTTAAGAGCGCTTTGTGAGACTATCGGAGGAGAGCTGTTGGAAGATGATTCCTTAAGAATTAAGAGCGCCCAGTCTTTTTGCGTGAAGAGATCGGGATAGATATGAGTACATCACTAATTAAAGGTTTAACTGCATTAACAGGAGCTGCTGCCGTAGGGGGCGGAGCACTCTTATTCTCTAATATCTCCAATAAAACTCCGAATACAGTTGCCTACCATCTTGAGAAAATCAAAAATCTAAAGTTAATTACTTCCCTTCCGTCTTCCGAAGTTAACGTTCAATGAATTGAAGAATACAACATAGATAAGGAAGCAATAAAGAAGGTCTTAACCGAGATAAACAGTGATGATAGCAATGGAGGAGCTAAGCTTAGGGAATGATGTGAATCACAGATTTCTAAAGAATTCAAGGGTAATGAGGATTTATCCAAAGTTGAAAGGTGGTGCACAATAGGAAAGATATCACATCGAATACCAAGTGGTAAGAACCTAATAAGTGGGGGTGCTAGTGCTTGAACTAGCATTTATGATTCAAGCACTCCACTCAAGCATAAAGACAAGTTGCAATTATTAGACTCACAAGAATCTAATGACAAGGATAACAATCTAGCCAAAGTAAAGAAATTCTGTGAAGAGACTAAGGACAAAGACTTTTTGGCAAGCAAGAAGGCAGACGAGTATGACGTATTTATCGAGTGATGTATTAGCTAATGAGTAAATTAGTTCCTGCTCTTGGGATGCTGGTAGTGTTGCGGGAGGAGGCATCCTACTATCTTCTAAGCTACTTTCCAATAATAAGGAAACCATTAAGGATAGATTGGAAAAGGACAAATATAAAGTCCTTGATTCTTCCACTAATGAGCATTGGAGCACTATCCTTGCCTCCTATCAAAAGGCAGAAAATAAGTGAAAGTTGAAAGGGGAGGGAATGTCTGACGTCTCCGCTTTGAAAAGAGCCTGTGAGGCTCAAGTAGGATCTGAGTATTCTGAAGAGCTATATAAGTCCTTCACCAAGTGATGTGTAGTTCCCAGAACTGCTGAGGATCTTCTTAGGGATAAGTTCTCTCTTCTAGAGAGTAACGATACCGTTGATACTGATAAAGCCGATTGAAAGCATAATGTCGATAACTATGAGAGCTACAAAACCAAACATAACAAGTATGCTTTAAGCGATGTTTCTCTTGATGGCAAGTCTACTGAAGGAGATAAGGCTAAAGTTTTAAAGACAGGTTGCAAAACTAGGAAGGGGAAATTTACATACGACGTTGATTTGGATTCTGCAATGGAGGAGATAAAGACATGATGCTTAGCTAAGGCTTCCTAACTTTTATGAATAAATCACTAATGATGGGGCTTGGGGCTGCCGGAGCAGGGGGTCTCGGATTCGGTGGATATTCTTTATTAAAGCCAAAAGAAGAGACATTTAGAAGCAAGTATCAGCACTCTCTTATTAATAAGGAAGGAGATAATCAGATCTGGGAATCCAGATATTCAACTCTCAAGGGAAAGTCCCCTAAATTTCAATTACTTAAGGAAGTCGCCCAAAAGAATGATGATGCACAGACATCCAAATCAGCACACAAAGAAGCATGTTTAAAGCTTTACGATACACCAACTAAAGATACCCAATACTTTGAGGATTTCGAAAACTACTGCTCCAAGCACATAGAAGATATGGTGACTGGAGGAACTCTTATTGCCGATAACAAAAATACGGGAACTAAATGAGATACTAAGTTAACCGCTTTAAAGAACTTAACTGGAACATCAATAGACTCCCTTTCCGAGAAGCTTAAGGAATTGAAAACAACAATGGGCGATCAAGCAGCAAGCGAAACTCATAGAGAAAGCTTGAAAAATTGATGTGACGCCACAAAAACCAAGATCTTCTTGGGGGCGGAAGATTCTACATTCAAAGACGTTAATACCTACTGTGTACACGCATAGTGTCTAGATTTACTTCGGCAGCTATTGTGCTAGCCGGAACTGGAGGAATCTCGGGATCCTACTACCTTTCTCCTTCGAAAAGAAGTAGAGCTATTAGTTCTAAAGTAAAGGTTTCATTTAGAGATAAGTACAAATTGGCTTTACTGGGGGATGGGGATATCTGGGATAAGAAATTAAAGCTTATTCAAGGAGACAAACCAACTCATCCCAAGCTACAAGAGATTGCAAAGCATAAAGAGCAGAATGATCAACTCCGTCAATTACACAAACAGGCATGCGAGGAGATTTATGGCTATTCCGTAATAGCCAGTCCTTACTTTTCTGACTTTAAGAATTATTGCTCCAAGAATAATAAAGAGGGAATTGGGGGCACTTGAATTGCTGCAGAGACCACTAATCCCAAAAATAAAAAGCCCCCTAATGAATGGGATGACAAGTTGACTCAATTAAAGGCGGCAGATAAGAAGGACTTACAGGGAGATATGTTGAAATTAAATATTCGATTAAATTCGGATAGCAAGAAAACGCCATGAACAGAAGAAGATAGAAAGCAGTTAAAGGAATGATGTGATGCTTTTGGGGATGAGATATTCTTCGGAAAAGATGGAATGAGTGCCCAGAATGCCAAGAAGTATTGCACTAAATAATGGGTAAATTAATTCCTGCCACATTGGGAATGGCTGGAGTGGGGAGTGCAGGACTTGGAAGTTATATTTTCTTAAAACCCAAACCCGTTCCAACCTTTAGGGAAAGATATGTCTCTGCCATATTGAAAGATGAAGATGCTTTGTGAAATACTAAGTTTTCAACCCTAACTGGGAAGACCCCTATCAATCTGAAATTAAAAGAAGCGGCTGCCACTGGGGGAGATGAAGCCACTAAAAAGCTAAAGCATAAAGAAGGTTGTAAAGAGATCTATGACTCCTCTTCCGAAGAACCTAAGTTTCTAGAAGACTTTAAGAAGTACTGTTCTAAGACCAACAAAGATGCCAGTTCCACAACTACTTGAATTTCCGATGAAGTTACAACATCCTCTTCCAACAAATGAGATACAGCTTTAGGTAACTTAAAGAATCATGATATCTCCAAGAAAGGAGAATTGGTAGAGAAGCTAAATCAACTGAAGCTCTCTTTGGCCAATAAGAATTCCTATGATCAAAATGATAGAAAGCCCCTTAAGACATGATGTGATTCAGTTCAATTAGAGCTTTACGAAGGTTCGGAATCTGTGACTTTTAAAAATCAAGAACTTTACTGCAAAGAACAACAAGGGTAATGTCTGCTCCCTTGAAGATGTGCTTGGGGTGTGCTGGTTTGGCCGGAGTTTCCGGTGCTGGATACCTTGGGTGGAGATCTCTACCCACCAAGGAATCCCTTAAATCCAAGTATCAATTGGCTGTGAAGGGATTTTTCGATGACACGACCACTATAAATAAGAAGTTGGAAGCTTTAAAAGAGGAATCCTCTCAACCCAAGCATCCTGATTTACAAATAGCCAAACAGAAAAAGAAAGATAAGAAAGCAGACGAAGCCAAATCTGCTTTCGAGAAAGGATGTAAATCTATCCACGAAGAATCAATAGACAGTCTCTACTTTGATGACTTCAAGAATTATTGCTCCTTCAATAACGGAGACAAGATAGAGACCGGTAAAGGTCTTGTGGACAAAGACACAGACTTTGACAGCAGTTGAGATGGCTTTAAACAGAAGGGCGAGGGTGATTTACAAGAAGGCTTTCAAGACATACACAAAACTAAAGGTCAAAATGTGGATGCTACATGAAAGGGAAAGATGCTAACGGAATGCAAACGATTATCAACGGAGATCTTCAAAGGAGAGATTCCTAACTTTAAGGAATTCTGCACTAAGACGGCAGGAGGATAGGAAGCATGAATGCTTTAAAGATGGGATTAACTTCTACCGCTGCCCTAGGGGGAGCTGTAGGTGGCGGGTTTTTAATTAAGAATGCTATTTCCTCCGATGAAAAGCCAACTGTAAGTACTCGATTAGTGAGTGAAGGATTTGAGTTACTAAATGCTTCTCACACTTCCCATTGATCTACCTCTTTATCCAAATATAACTCCAAGAAAGCTTCCGGTGCTGCCGATATAAGTGAAGACAAGTTAAAGTCCATCTGCCAAGAGCTTCTTTCGAAAGATAAAGAAGCAGAGGAAGACTACAAGAAGGCAAGAAGATACTGTGTGGTTCCTCAAAACATATCCACTAGGCTATCCAAATTAGGTCTTAATGTATTAACTACAACCGAGAATACACATCAGCAACAATGAACCTCATTGGCTGCTTCCTACGTAACAAAAGGAACTGGAAATAATCAAATAGAATCCTTAACTCTCCAGTCTGCCAACTCTGATCAAACTAATTGAAGCAAATTAAGAGACCAGTGCAAGGTGGTGGTTGAGAAAGATCATTGGGAAGAGAATTTTGACTCCTACTTAGAAAAGGCCAAGATGTGATGCACTTCAGAATCCATTACTCCTTCCAAGAACTAAATTTCTCCTTACTCTGATCTTCCACAAAGTAGTCCCACACATTACTTCCATTATTCTTAATTAAAACCTTCTTATCCATTCCCGCCTCTCTACAGGCATTTGCTATTTTTGAAGAGCTAGTAATTCCCACGAATTCTTCAAATAGATTCCTAGAAGTGACCTTATCTTCTTGAATTCAGAAATTATTATCCACCCTATAGTGACTTCCCTCCGCCTCTTTATGAACAAAGAAAATTAGACACAGTCCATTATCCCTTTCAAATTTAATAATCCTATCTATATACCCCTTCTGTTCGATAGTAGCACTCTCAGGATACTTAACTCTACCCATAGCAATTTCATCCAACCCCTCCTCCTCTAAGGCTTTCAACATATCTTCCACAAACGACTCCTTATCCTCCGAGAAGAAGTTAATGGCGCCTAGACTGGTGGCAACTACTGTAACTGTGGTAGAGGCCACCATTCAATACCGATTCTTAAAGAATTTCAGCATTAATAAAAAATGCTCTCCCAATACAGCCAAACTTAGAAGCGGCTGCCGCCATGATTAAGTACGGATTAGCATCTACAGCAGCTCTGGGAGCCGCCGGAACCGGAGTTTGATATTCTGGAATTCTTAGCGACACATCTAGGGATATATCTTCCTTAGCAAGGGAAGATAAGACCATCATCCTAGTTAAAGAAGACAGTGAGTGGAATGAGAAATGAGACCTTTATAAAAGTAACAATTCAAATAAGGGGACTAAGGAAGATGTTTGAAAGCTCGAAGGGTGGGTAAGTCCAGCTCCCTCAGAAATATTAAAAACTTTTAAAGACCGATGCTCCTCCATTCTTTTGGAGAGGGTAAAGAGCAAGGAGGATACAAGATATCAGAATGCTGTAAAGTATTGCTTTCGAGATAAGAAGATTAGTGATCTCTTTAAAGAGAAGGGAGTAACTCTTCTAACTAAAGAAAGCAGTCACGATGAGAAATGAAAAACCAGATGGGAGAAATTTAAGGAAGACACCAAAGCATCTCTCCAAGGATTCACAATAGCCGAAAGCGAAACTAAGGAAAATAGCTTTTCTAAGCTTTCTGGGGCATGTGAAACAGCATTCAATAAACCTATAAAGGAAGAGGCATATCTGAATAACTTTGAATCAATTAAGAAGTGATGTTCTTCCGAGTCTACATTCTCATAGATGAATATAGCTTACAAGTTAGGAATGGTGGGGCTAGGAGGAGTTGCCGCCACAACTGGAGCGTATGCGGGTTCCCGTTACCTCAGGAATAATAAGTCCTCTGTAGCTCACCATCTTGAGGAATCTGGATACAAACTAATCTCATCCATAGATAATTCCGAACACCTTAAGCTTCAGTGACAAGAGGAATTTAAATCCGATAAAGAGAAAATAAAGACTCTCATAGGTTTCTCCCAAGGAAGCGATGAAGACGGAGGTAAGGCTTTAGAAGCTTGATGTAATATCAATTTAAAGAAGGAATATTTGGAGAACTCTAAGGAATTAGAAGGCGTTAAAAACTATTGCGTTCTCAGAACTATAGAAAGTCAATTATCTAGGGACAATAACAAGAAGATACTAACTGACGACTCGGGAGATAACACTAAGTGAGAGAATACTTACAACAAGAGAAAAGAAACTACGACTCTATCTCCTCGATCTCAAGTTGGTTTAACTGGGGAATGGGCGCAACACAGTAATTCCAAAGATGAGGATTTAAAGATCATTAAGCCATGATGTAAAGCCCAATCCAAATCACATTTCTTAGCCTACCAACAAACCTACACTCACGTTAATAACTGATGCACCGAAGGGGGAGCTAATGTTGCCACTTAATAAATGGATATTGCTTCAAAAGTAGCTTTAGGAGCGCTCGGAACTGGAGGAGCCGTTGGCGGAGGTTTCTTGGCTTCCCAACACCTCTTCAAAGAGAATCAGTCGACTCTATCCTACAAACTTCAACAAGAGGGCTTTAGTCCCATGAAGAATGACAATCCACAATGAGCCACAACCCTATCCAAATACAATTCAGTTAAAGGGAATTCGGATGAAGCTTTTGAAGTCTCTAGCAAGGAATTAACAGATAAGCAATTAAAGGATAAGTGTGAGTCTGTCTTGAAGAAGGAAAGTTACTCCGAATCAGAAAGGGTCAAAGCCATAAGATGATGTACTTCTCCCATTTCCGTAAAAGACAGAATAGATAAGCTAGGTAGAAGATCTCTTCATGATGTGGATGGAGGAGACACAGACAAAGGTATTTGAGTAGATCTAGTTAAAAAGCATTTAGACGCCAGTGCCAAGAACAAGCTTGGCATCAGCATTAATACCCTTTCCACCAATGAAACAGTTGATGATACAAGAATCAACTCAATCAAGAAGGGCTGTAGGGATTTAAAAGATAAGACTTCTATAGAGAAGGATTATCTAAGCGACTATTCTAAGTTCTCAGACTGATGTTCTGTTTCTAAATAAGAATGGCAATTAGTTCTTTGTACAAAGGAGCCGCTCTTCTTGGTGGAGCGGGCAGTGTTGCGGGAGGATACGCCTTAGCAACACATTTATCTTCTGACAAGAAGCAAGAGAATAAAGTGACCTCCATAGAAGACAGACTCAGAAGTGAAGGCTACACACCTTTAGACTTCACCAATACTAATGGGGATGGATGAAGCAAAATTAAGGAGGCATACAAGTTAGAGAATTCCGAAGATAAGAGATTTTCTGGCGTTGAAAAGGAGGGAAATAATACATTATCTGGGATCAGGGATTCCTGCCTACGATATCTAAAGGAAGAATCCACCAACGAGTCTAATTACAAGATGTCTAGAAGGTGATGTGTGGTTCCTATATCTGTGAAGGATAAATTAGGAGCCGGTAATTTACTCAAATCCGGAACCAACGAGTCCGATGATCATTCCAAATGGGATGAAGTAGTTAAGAAGAACGATAAGGATAACAATAAATTCGTGACTTTTTCGGAAAGCGGAAAGAGCAGCGATGATAAGAAAACTGAAATCAAGAAGCAATGCGAAACAAAAGCCGCCATAGAGACCACTAAGGAAGAATTTGAAGAATCTTTAAACCAAGTAAATTTATGGTGCACTCAAGCGGCCGGAACAGCAGGTTAACCTCCTATGTCATATCTGATGAAAGGAGGGGTGGCTGCTGCCACTGTAGGAACGACAGCCACAGGAGCCTACGTGGGCTCTCGTTACTTAACTAATACAACTTCAGTATCCAAACACCTGACCAGCTCTGGATACAAATTGATCTCTTCTATAAAGAATCCCGATCATCTTAAGCTTCAGTGGAAAGAAGAATTTAAGTCGGATAAGGCATCAATCAAATCCCTTCTCAACTTGAAGGAAGATGATGATGAAAGTAAAGGTGGTGAAGCATTAGGAAAGTGATGCACTTCTAAATTAGCAGAAGAATACTCAGATAAGGTTGACGGCTTAGAGAACGTCAAAAAGTATTGCGTTATAAAGAGCATAAAGGACTGATTAATTAGAAACGGAAATAAGGCTATCCTTACTGAAAATCAGGACGATAACTCTAAATGAGAAGCTACCTATAACAAACGCAAACAAGCCAAAACTCCACGAACCCAAACAGGATTAGCTGAAGCGTGACCCGCAGATTCCGGCACAGATAAGAAAGATACCGATTTACCAATAATTAAACGTTGGTGTAAGGAGAAAAATGATTCAGATTTCTTAGCTTACGAAGACACATACAGTCATGTAAAAGACTGATGTACCGAAAGTACTAACGCTTAGTACATCACATTAAGAACAAGGGGAAATCCTTGGAGAAGTCTTTGTCATAAGTTTTCAGCTTCTTCTCTTTAGTATCCTTACAAAACTTCTGCAGTGCCTTTATCTTCAATTCCTGAGTACTTTGACTCCCTAGGGAAGAGACAAAGGAATTATTACTATCCTTCTCATACTTAGAGAGTAAGTCTCCCCAAATCCCATCAGATTCCAAGATCTCCTTATTTCCTATAAATTTCAATCTATCTTCAAAGTCTTGTGGAACTACACATCACCTACTAGCTTGAGAATAATAGGTATTCAAATCAGTAAATTGAATCACCTCTTCGCAAGCTACCTTGAAGCTTTCTAGATTATTAACTAGAATGGGCAACTTCTCCTTTAGACTCGACTCTTCTTCATGCTTACTCCATAGCAATTCCCAATAACTAGAATCACTTGACAGCAATCTAAAGCCATCTCTAATTAACTTACTCCTGATATTGGCAGGCTCATCGTGAAATATTAAGTCCAGATTAGAAACTATAAAAGCCCCAGACACACCAACAATAGGGAACGTAACTAAAGTCTTAATAGTAGGCATAATCTAAAGAAAGTTAAAGCATAATTACCGATCCCCATTAAGGGCGGCCTCCACAAATCTTAATAATGAGCATCATTCCAAAAATAGCCATGGGAACTCTTGGCTTAGGTGGAGTCGCCGGAGGAGGTATTCTTCTTGCTCGTAATCTAGGCAATAAGAATACCTTAGCCAGCAAGTTAGAATCAGAGGGATTTACTCTGATGGGAGAAGGTCATGATCAATGGAGTAAAACTCTCGCAGAATACAATAAGGTCAAGGGAACGGCGGAAGAGGCATTTAAGATTGCCTCTATAGATTTAACAGTAGATCAACTCAAAGAACAATGCCTATCTATTCTCAAATCTGAAAGCTACTCAGAGACGGATAAGAATAAGGCCTCAAGGTGATGTACTATTCCAATCACCATTCAATCCAGAATAGAAAAGCAAGGGAGGAGGGTACTCAATGATGTCGATGACAATCAAGATGATAAAGATACTTGAGTCTCCCTAGTGAGGAAGCATCTTACATCTCCGGAAAGTAGCAGAATGTCTGTCAGCATAACTGATCTTCAAAATGATACAGTTGATGATGAAAGAATAAAGGCCATGAAAGGCGGATGCCGTTCCTTGAAATCTAAAACTTCCCTAGAAAAGACCTACTTAAATGACTATTCCAAATTCCAAGATTGATGTTCTGTCCCTAAATAATGGCACTAAGCGCATTAACCAAGGGCTCCATTCTCTTGGGTGGAGTTGGTAGTTCAGTTGGTGGTTATTTCTTAGTCAACAACTTAACTTCAGGGGACAAGAAGGAAGCTAAGGCCATAACTTCAATAAGAGATAAGCTCACCCAAGAAGGATACACTCCTTTGAATTTTGAAAATACCGCAGGCAGCGATTGGGAGAAAATAAAGACTGAGTATAAAAAGGAAAATACGGACACCAAGAGATTCTCTGGAGTCAATAAGGATGATGATGCTACTGTATTAGAGGGAATAAAGAATTCTTGTTTGCAATATCTACTGGGAGACTCGTCTAACGAAGATAACTACCGACTATCTAGGAGATGGTGCGTTGTTCCCGTATCAGTTCAGAATAAGCTAAAAGGTAGAACTTTTCTGAACACCGAAGCCGGTCAATCCAATAACGACGGAGAATGAGACAAGATAGTAACCAAGCATGATTCTCATCCCAATAAGTGGATAACTTTTGAAGACAGCAAAAGCAAAGAGGAAAAGAGAACCAAGATCAAGGAGCAATGCTCCACTCAAGCTAAATTAGAAACGACTCATACAGATTTCGAAGACGCCTTAAGGAATGTAGATCTTTGATGTACTAAAGAATCTGTTTAATGACCCCTCTTACTAAAGGAGCTATAGCAGCCGCAGCTTCTGGAATTGGCGCCACAGGAGCTTATGCCGGATCCCTCTACCTTTCCAATAAAACTACCATAGCAAGCCAACTTACCAAGGATGGCCATGTACTAATCTCTTCCATCACTAATAAAGAGCATTCTAAACAGCAATGAGAGGCCGAATTTGAATCTGATGAACAGAATATCAAGACTCTCATAGGATTTAATGGAAATGGCAAGGTATTGGGTGGAACAGCTCTGGAGGAGTGATGTTCCTCCAAATTAAAGGAGAATTATTCAGAAACCTACAAGGATTTAAAAGGAATTAAGAGCTATTGTGTCGTCAGAAGCATAACCAGTCAACTATCCAGAAAAGGCACCTCCGTTCTTACTGAAAGTAGTGGAGACAGTACCAAATGAAGTTCCACCTACGGAAAAAGAAAGACTACCCCTAAGAAAACTCCCCGATCTCAAATAGAAGGATTGGAGGGCACTTGGAGTCAAAGTCATGAGGAAAATAAAGATTTAGAAAAGATTAAAGCTTGGTGCAATAAGAAATCTCAAGCCCTATTCTATGCTCATGAATCTACGTATGATCAAGTGTACAATTGATGTACAGAAGGGGGAGCTAAGATAGAAGAAGCTTCAACTGCTTAACTAAGTAGAAGACTTACAAAAGGTTTCCTGATTCTTAAATTTAACTGAATTAGATCCCTCAAATATTGAAGCTCTAGCTGCATCACATCAGTTCTTAAGCTCTGTCTTCTTATCTTGTGGGAAAGTAGATTGAGACGATTGAATCCCTTCTTTTAACTTCTTAAGAACATCATCCAACTCTCCTGTATGATCCTTTAAGCTAGTTAAAGATTTATCTCACTTATCACTATTTCCAGAGACTTGATCTGTAATGAAACTACCTGTTGATGAAGTGACATTTTCATTAGTCTTGGAACAAAGGGATTTAAAATCCGACAATCCACTTGCATCGTCTGCCTGAACTAAATAAACTTCTTCACATCCTGATTTCAAAAGCTCCAACGCCCCATTCTTATCAGGATTAGAAAGCTTAGCTTTATTAACAGCATCTCTTAGTTTAGAGTTACTTGGAGATGCCGTCTTAAGAGCTTCATACTTCTTATCTCATATACCAGTATCACTTGCATTCAATATAGCTTGGGAATACTTATCCTTCAAAGTAACAATGGAAGTGGCCTTAGATTCTTCAGCTTGTCCAAGCTTATTGTAAAGAGTTACACCTCCAGCACCCAATCCTCCCGCTCCCGCAGTTCCTAAAGCAAAATAAGCTACTTTACCCATACTAAGAATCGTGAGTAGTTACCTCAGCCGAACACCAAGTTTTTACCGCCTCTAAATAAGACTCCTCTTCACTCCCAGTAACAGACTTACTCCACTGCTTAGAACAACCCTCTTTCAATTTCTTTAAATGATCAGAAGTCTCCTCAGAATCATTCGCTTCCAAAGCAATTTCTGCAATTGGATAAGTCTCGCCACTCTTGGCAACCTTATATTTCTTAAATCTATTCTTTCATTTAGTGTCATCTCCACTAGTTGAAAGCAAAGTGAAACCCTTTAAAAGATCTCCAACATTCTTATCTCTCACACACCTCTTTAAAAACTCAAGATACTTAGAATCTCCCTCTCCTTCCACCTTCTCACCAGATAAAGCAACGCACTTACTCTTATAGGAGTTAGGAATAGTCTCAGGGTTATTGCTTCCCTCCCATTCCTCTAACTTCCAATCATCCTGCCCTTTTCCCTTATTCTGATTTTCACTCTTATACTTAGTTCACAATTCATTCCACTTTGCATCCTCACTTACTGCTATCTTAGTCTTACTCTTAGCAATCAACTCTCCAATGGTAGAACGATTATCATCCTTGGATAATAGGTGATTATTAACTAAAATCCCTCCCCCCACAACTCCTCCAACAGAAGCGGCTCCTGCTGCGGCCTTAAAAGCTAAAGAACTCATTATTACTCCTACTGCCAATCATTAATAAGTTCACTCTCTAAGAATCATCATTATTTCCATTGAAAAATCTTGAAATAATGATTAACGGTGTAACTACCATCCCCACGATTTAAATCATGAATGCTTTGGTATTGAAAGGGGCTTTGGGGCTTACAGCATCTGCGGGTATTGCAGGAATTACAACATTAGCTGTAGGAAGCTCCTCCAAGGCCACTCCACAATCTATAGAGAAATTACTAAGTAAGAATAGACCCGATAAGAGACTTCTAAGGAAGGGATATGATGGAAAGGATGATGGTTCTCCAAAGGAATGGAAATTTGTATGGAAGAACTATGTGAGTGCACATTTAGGATCTAGGAGTAATCCACTATCCGTAGAACTTTCTAATCCAGATGGAAATGCTCCAGAAGCATTCATGAAAGCTTGCGAGAAGTTATTTGAAGAGAAGGTTGGGGGAGTGGATTCTGAGAGATATGAACTAGCTTTAGATTACTGCACTAGAGACGCTTACGCTAAAGATTGAATTTGAGCAAAGGGTTACCAAGCATTATCGGAACATAACAGCAACGATGCCGCATGATCCGATCTTTGAAACACGTATAAGAGTGGCAATATATGAAGTCTCACTGTAACTTCTGGGACTGCCACTGCTGACTTTAAACAAAGATGTGGTCAAGAAGGTGCCAAATCAGCACCTACTCATGACGATCCTATAGTACTAAATGTCCTAAAGTACTGCTCTAAGAAAAGAACTACTGAATCCTCTCAAGTCTAACGATACTTGCTGAATCTATTAGTCAAGAAACACATTATCCTAATCATCCTCTCCAATGTCTCGATGGAGTGGGTAACCATAACCAAGAACATTAAAGAGAATCTCAAAGATAGAAACTCAGACAAGGCATCTACGAATTTAAGTACAGAGTACCTGTTTGGAGGTATCTCTTCTTTCAATCCCTTCAAAGCAAAAAGAGCTCTAGACAAGTAATCAAAGAACCTGTTATTGAAAGCCAGAACAGATTTGAACATGTAAACGAAGGAAAACCTGTTTATATCGTCATACAGTATGTCCATCAACCACAAACCCAGATCCATTATCTATGAAGCCTAAAACTAATATTCTTATCTTATCCCACTACGACAAGTAATTTCTACAAAATACTTGTCTTCTAAATCCTTATTGTGTGATTTAGACCCCTTACGAACAATAAATTTTATCTTCTAAGAGCCACATATTCCCCAATACATCATCGTTTAGCTATTTTAAAATCAGCCGAAAAATCCTCATCATAGGTCTTTACATCCTTTTCCATAAGAGCCTTGCAGCCCTCTTTCAATTTAGATATCTTTTCAGGCTCTCCAGAAACTGGTCAAGTTATTCCTGCCAAGGGAAGATCTTTATGATCATAGACCGCTACTTTTCTCTTTCAAAGGTCAACGTCCTCATTGGCTTCGTGTTTCAATACTTGTTTCTTCAAGCCTAATAAAATATCCTTTACCCCTTTTGGAACTACGCACCATCTTCTAGCCTTATCATAGGATTCAGAAAACTCTGTCTTCTCTATTAGGCTCTTGCAAGCCTCTTTAAGTGCACCAATATTTTTAGATTCATGATCTTGGCCATTCTCAAGCAAAGTAACTCCAGAGAATTTATCCTTATTACTAGTCTTATATTTCCCCAAAACGGTAGTCCACTCTTGACTATGGGTGCTACTAGATTCAAAATTTAAAAGGACGAATCCCTCCTTGATCAACTGCTCAGATAACTTAGTCTTAATGGGAACATTATCTTGCTTAGAAGAGCCGGAAATAGCGAAGTAAGATCCGGTGCCTACTACTCCAACAGTTCCCAATCCTAAAGCTGCTTTAGTTGAAGTTAAAGACATAAATACCTAATGCGATTGGAACTTATAGAGGCAAATCGTGTTAAAAACTTTTAATAATGACGAATTTAACAAAGGGTTTAGCATCTTTAGGAACAATAGGGGCGGCAACTGGGGGAGGAATACTAATTAAGAATAAGTTATCTTCGGGAGAAAAGGAGATTTCCGTTTCTCGACGGTTAACGAAAGAAGGCTATACTCTACTTAATGCTTCCGTAGATACGGAATGAGACACGACTTTAGAAAAACACAAGAGCGATCAAATAAAGCATCCTAAGTTTCAGCTAACCTCTTCAGATCTAAGAGCACTACAAGAAGCTTGTAAATCAATATTAAGAAAGACAGAGGTATCTGAAGATGATTACGAGAAGGCTAAGAAGTGATGCGTTAAACCTGTCTCAGTCAGAGAACTAATCAAAGCTAAAAATAAGAACTTACTAGATGTTGATAAGTCTGGGGATGAGAATAAAGGGGAGTGGCAGAAGTTATCTGAACGATATGAAAAGGAGGGAAAGGGAAGTAAAGCCATTGAAGGATTAACCATTCCTCCATCGTCAGGAAAGACAGAGGATAACTGAAAGCAATTAAGAACTAAGTGCAAAGAGCTGGCCGATAAGGATTTCTGAAGCGACAAATACGACGAAGAGTTAGATAAAGCCATCATGTGGTGTACTTCCGAATCTAATAGTGCAATCTAATAACTTATTAATAGGGACAATAGGAATAGGTGGATTGATTGCCGGTACTTTAATAGCTGGCTTTATTCATTTCAATAGTAAGGAGAAGTTTGCTATTAAAGACTTAGTAGCAAAAGATACTTCCAGAACTATAGTCTCATCGAGCGAGCACTGGAAGCAAGTTTGGGATCAATATGTGACAGAAAACAAAGGAAAGCGTCTAGGGAACGACTCTTTATTATTGGATGATTGGAATGAACGTATACATACGAATACGAACGTCCCTTTCTCCTACAAAGATAGATGTGATGCTTTTGGCAGATACAAAGTAGAAGACGATAATAACCTATTCTACAAGACGTTTATAAAGCACTGCACTATAACTAAGGATTCCTCTTCAACTCAAGCACAAGCTAAATAATTCTTAACCTTGAATCTGCCTTCAAAAGTAGCGTTGGGAGCTGTTTCTTTAGCTGGAGCAGCAGGTGGAGGGACTTTAGTTAAAGACACGCCTTCCCTTCCGATACCCCAAAAGTAGCCCTAATATCTGATCGACTTAAAGCCGAAGGATATGTGCCATTAGATGAGAGTGGAGATTGAACTGCAACACATAATAAATACAAAGAGACTTCTTTTAACTACCCCCGTTTCTCTCTAAAGTCCCAAGAGCTTAAAGAACTAAAAGACGAGTGTAGAAAGATTCTTAATTCCCAAAGTAATGATGAGGACTACAAAAAAGCCAGAAAGTGATGTGTCAAGCCAATGTCCGTAAAGGAATTAATAGCATCCAAAAAGCTGACTTTACTTGATATTAAGGATGCCGGCAGCGACAATCAATCGGAGTATCAATCATTGGTGGATGAATATAAGAAGACTGGAAAAGGAGATAAAGCAATAAGCGAATTGACTCTTAGCGATGAAAATAACAATTGAAGCTTACTAAGAGCCCAATGCAAGGCTCTTTCTGAAAAGGATTTTTGAAATACTGATTACGACAGTTCTGTTTACAAAGTGGGAGTATGATGTGTAAGGGAAGCCTTAAGTAGGATTTAATTTCATATGAAAACAGGAATAATAGCATCTTCCGGAATGGCTGGAGTTGGGGTGGCAGCAGGTGGAGCCTATTTAATGAGTCAGAACAATTCTCCTTCCATTGAACAACTCATTTCCAAAAGCATAAATAAGATTCCCGTTAACGAAGATAGTGGTTGGACAGCTCTTTGAAATACCTACAAACAGGAGAATGCAGGGAAAGGTATTGGTAAGGATTTTTGAAAACTTCCAGAATGAAAGGGATCTGATAATCCTGCGAATATACCGAACTCCTACAAGGATAGATGCTCTGCTCTCTTAAAGGAGAGTGTGAGCGATGATAGAGATCCCAAGTATCTTGAATTCTTGAAGATGTGCTCCAGAAATAAAACTATGGGGGATCTATTAAAAGGATCAACTCTATTGGGAACAGAAGAAGGGAATAAGGATAAGTGGAAAGCTAAATTTAGGAACTATCAACAGGGAAAGAAAAGTGATGGAAGTTATCCTATTACAGGAGTTGTATTAGAGGAAGGGGATCAGGATACTAATGATACCCACCTTAAGAAGTTACAAGATGGGTGTAATTCAGAATGAAATAAGACAATTACCGGAAGAGAAACAAATGAATACTTGGAAGCTTTGAAGAAGTGATGTTCTGCCGAAGTAGTCTTAAGCTAAGAAGGAGTTTTATTTAGAACAATATTTCAAAGCATTCACAAAGGATCGGTGTTTTAGATCTCCAGTCTTCACTTGAATTTCCTTGGCACATCTATCCTTGAATTCTTGCGGAACATTGGTTTCGTTTGTTGAACTAACAAATAATCCTCACTCATCTTGCCCATTGCTTTTCCCTTGATTATCAGCTCTATAAGTATTCCATAACTCAGTTCATTTTGAACTTACATCTCCTTGATTTCCGGAAGTAGGAACAGGCCTTTTCTCGGTTCCATAGATTAGATCTCCAACAGAAGTTTGTCTGGTGCAATACTCCAAAGCCCAAACAAACTTCTCATTCTCAACGCTAGATACTTTCACTCCAAATATATCCTTGCATGCCTTCATGAAAGCATCAGGAGCATTCCCATCAGCACTTGTCAGCTGAACTGAAAAAGGATTATTTGGAGAGCCTACGTAGGCATTGAAGTACTTCTTTCAAACGAACTTTCACTCAGGTTGAGATCCATTAAATACCCCTTGATATCCTTTGAAGAGGAGTCTCTTTTCGGGATAATGATCTCCCATTAATTTAGATATAGACTTTGGCTCTACATTGCCAGAGCCTACGGCTAACTTAGTAGCTCCTGCAGCGACAGCTGTGGAAGCCGAAAACCCTAAAACTCCTTTTAAGACTAAAGAATTCACTCCCTATTTAGAAGTAAAGAAAGTCCATTTTTCCTCTGTTAGCTGCAGATAAACAGTCTTGCCTTCTCTACAACCTTCCTTTATTTTCAACTTAGAACCATCATCTATAGGACGATCCTTCACGGAATCCTCCCCTTCAGGATCTTCACTCATAGTGGTTTCAACCTGACTATTTACAAACAAGATCTTACAGCCCCTCTTCTCCGGCTTAACTTGGGTTGAAGACTCTTCTTTACTTAAAGAATTAGTAATCTGACTTTCTGACTTAGGAGAGCTTAAAAAGAAAGCTCCTAAACCGGTTGCTCCGGCTGCAACCGACGCCACTCCCAAAACCAACAACTTAGACATAACTTAACTGCGTCAATACGTATACTTACCTAAATGAAGTTATTTTTTACCCACAAGAGAACGCCTTCTATCCAGAAGAAAACTTATAGATTCACTTCCCATTCTCAAACGACAAATAAGAAGTCTTTCCACTCTTACAATCCTCCTCTACTTTCTTCTTAATATCACCATCAATTACCTTCTCCTTTCAAGACTCTTCATCTGCAGGATTATCACTCCTAGTTTCTGAAACGCTAGGAGTATCGGTATTTGCGTAAACAACTTTGCATCTCCCCTTAACCTTAACACCTTCCCCTTCCGTACTCACTAAAGAAAGGGATGTCTGACTTTTTGGATTACTGGATCCAAGAGATAAGGATCCCAGTCCCACCAATAATGATCCACCTAAGATGGTGGATGTCAAGGATAACAGTTTGAACATGGACTAATTGGAAGGGAATTTATAAACTCATTTCCCTCCCTCAAAGTGGACGTAAGACGTCTTGCCACTATTGCAGTTCTCTGCTATCTTCCTCTTAGCGTCCTCATCAAGAGAACGAGATTTCAAAGAATCCTCTTCTAAAGGATTGTCACTTCTAACTTCCTCAACACTAGTATTGGTATAAACTACCTTACATTTACCCTCCTTTCGAACAGGAGTTTCTCGGCTTAGCGGCTTAGCGGCTTAGAAGATTCCATGGACAAAGAACCTATACCAGCTAATACTGCTCCACCCACCATCGCAGATGCAAAAGACAACAACTTCAACATATTCAAAGTCTTTTCATTCTAAGATTCCAACAATCTCAAAATAACTAATTTACCCCCTTCTACAGAATAATTACGACGATTAGATAAAGGATATTAACCGGTATCGTTCTCATGGGGAAATTATCACTAACTATGGTTGGGGTGCTGGGTGGAGGAGGCGCTTCCGCCTTGGGAGGGTATTCTATTTACTCAATGATGCAACCCAAAACCATAAACGAGAAACTACTTAGAGAAGGTTTTCAATTGATTTCAGATATCAAAGAAACTACCAAATTAGATCAAGCGTGAAACAAGACATTAGATCGTTACAAGGTGGAGGCTGACAATGATTCTAGAATCAACTCTAAAGATCATCAATCCTTGACAAAGGATGAAATCGTGCAATGATGTAAAGACAATTTAGGAAAGAAAATAGACAATAACCTCTATTCAAAGGCATCCAAATGATGTGTTACATTCACCTCCATATCCGAAAAGCTATCCCGAGATAGCAAGAAATTAAAGGAGGATGTATCCTCTTTGAAAACCAAGTACAACTCTATCCCTTCCAACTTACAGGCCGAGATTAATAAGATAACTGCATCTGAAGGTGACAATAAGACAGGGGAGCAAACAAAAGCTTGGTGTTCTAGCCTCTCCAAGAGAGCTTTTTTAAACGAAGAAGATGGTCACTATCAGCACATCATAAATTACTGTATCTAGAATGGCTTTAAGCCCATTAACAAAAGGAGGAATAGCTCTTGCCGGAGGGGGTGGTACGGCAACAGGAGGTTACCTAATATATTCCCACATCAACTCCGAGATTGGAAAAATAGAAACCTTTAAAAGTAAAGTAGAAGAATCGGGTCGATCATTAATCAGCGACAACGATTCACAATGAGGCGTTAAGGTATCCCTATATGGAAAACCAAATAATATCCATAAGATCAGAATTAACAACGAGGAGAAGGCGACTGTTAACAAAGAGGAACTAAAAGCTTGATGCAATAAAAATCTGGATCTTCCCTACTCGCCCAAAAGTCATTCGATCCTTTTCCTAATTGAAAAATGGTGCATTACCCCTTCCATAAAAGAAGCGTTACTTAGGGAAAGTAAAGGACTAATTCCGGTCGAAGGAAACTTAGATAGTGAGTGAAGTCAAAAGATAAGCGACAAGTCTTCCACGGTAAAAAGCGTTATAATAGACAAGCTTCATTTGTCCAGCGAAGACAATACTACCGTTAAACCAGAGACTCTAAGAGATTGGTGTAAGTCAAATATAGAGTTGGAATATATTTCTGAAGATGGAAATAACTATGCACTCTCTAAAGAGTGGTGTCTTCAAAAATAGAAATTAACTCCCAGATCGCTCACTTCCATTCCTCAAATCACGGATGCGTAAGAAATTAGTTCCCCTTGGGGTTGTAGCTTTTGCATCTACTATTGCAGGAATATACGCTCTAACAAGGCCAAATGGGGAGAGATACAAATCGAAAATGCCTTCCTACAAGAAGGTATTTGAACATGTTCAAAAGTGACGCACAGATGCAGCAGATGCAGCAGATGCAGAATTATCATTGAGAAATCCCGAAGATAGTGCGTGATGGAGTGAGAGGGGAAAGGAATTTAAAGAGTTTTACACAGGAGATTGAGAGGACTTCCGAGATAAATGCTTTTCGGAGATAAAATCGGCTGAAACTAGGTTAGGTTCAATTTTTGGAAATAGTGCTTCCGTCTATTCTGAGGCCCAACAAGTAACCCAAGACGTAATCAGTTCTTCTAACTTCTCTTTCTCCTCTCTTTGTGTTTACAAAAACTCCTCATCAGGATAGACATGATAAATCAGTAGTTCAGTCATGGCAATAGAGGGATCTCTAGCTACAAAAATAGCTACTGGAGTGGCCGGAACTGGAGCTATTGCTGGTGGGGGAGCTTTTATGGCTTACAAAGCTTTGGGTCAAGATAACATCACTAAATATCTACATTCTCTAGGGAGGGAATTGGCCACTTCGGATGAAGATTGGTCATTAATAAAGAAGAATTATTCCTTAGATAAAGAGGACAGCCCGATATCTGGCATTCCTAAAGCTGCTATAGAGACCAAATTAGATGATCTCAAAAAGTGATGTGGAAATCACTTAAAGGAAGAATTCTCCCATGAGAAAGCTAAGAGGGGAGATTACACTTAATCCAAGCTTGATGCACTAAACAAATAAAGATATCTGACCACCTAAAGCATCTGAAACTTGCAGCATTAGATACTGTCGGAACCACAGATGATGATACTTGAAATAAGCTAAAGACTCCCTATCCTAGTAATGGATTAAAGATAAATGCAGTAACTACAAGCGACAACAACAAAACTGAAGGAGAAGAATTAAGTGCTATTGATGATATTAAAAAGATGAAAGACTGATGTTCCTTAACTTCGGAGAAGTACTTTAAGCATACGAAAGATACCTTATTTAAGCGATACAAACATTTCTGCACTAAAGCCTTTAACTAGGAAGAGACTAAGCTTGGGGAGCTGTTGAGGAAGTAGATGCAGCTACCTTAGAGCAATAAGATTTGGCATCCTTAAAGTCTTGATTATCTTCGCCCAAGAAGGGCTTTACATACACCCCAGAACATCAGTTCTTTAAAGCATCATTATTGGTATTGCCTTGTTTAGTTAGTTCTCCTTTTATAGCTTTCATCTGCTCTGATAAATCAGTATCAGGGTTAACTCCCTTAAGCCTCTCATTAGCCCCACTCCATTCTTCGCTTGCCTTTATATATCCCTCGGGTAACTTATCCTCAATATAGAAAGTACAATAACTCCTTACATTAGCGAGATACAAGGCAGTGGCTTCCGAGTAAGTTTTAGTGGCGGCTTGAGAACATCAATTCTTAAGATGTTCCTGATTTGTCTTAGGCTTTAAAGACTGCAATTCTTTAACTAAGGAATTGTCATCAGCACTCGAAAGACGAGTCGCTCTAGAAGATCACTTGTCAGATGTCTCAGTACTAAGTAGAAAGGATTCCCATTCCTCCCCTATCGTTACTTTCTTAATTTCATCTTTAGATTTAAGTACATATTCGTATCCTGCATAAACAGCAGTTCCCGCCCCTAAAGCTCCGGCTGCCGCCATTCCTGCCTTGGATACCATGACTTCTAATTACCAATCTCACTTATAGGTTTCCACGCCCCTCCATTTATATATAATGACGCAAAATTATGGGTAAATCGGCATTATTAGGTCTGGGAGCCTTGGGGGCTGGAGGAGCGGGAATAGGGAGCTATTTAGCTTTTAAACCATCCTCATCCAAGGAAGAGGTAACTACTTTTTCGCAAAGATACAAAAGCGCCATTTTGAACTTCAAAGATAACTCTCCCGATGCTACTTTATGGGATTCTAAATTCAAGACTCTATCTGGTAAACAACCAGTTAATCAAAAGTTAAAAGAGGCGGCAAGCAAGATCTCTACTGCCGAAGATGAAGCTAAGAACCTATATAAACAGGGGTGTGAGGAAATATATTCCCATTCAATAAAAGATAAAACCTACTTTAACGACTTCAAAAGTTACTGCTCTAAAACAGTTAAAGAGGGAATTAAAGGGGAATGAATTAACAGCTCTAAAGAAACGGCTGACGACTGGAAACCAGCACTAACAGCCCTAAATACACACGATTTCAAGACTAAAGGCTCACTTCATAAGGATTTTGAAGAAATCAAGAAATCCTTAACTCCAACGGAATTCACCGATGATCAACGAGGAAAGTTGAAAACTCTGTGTGACTCTATTGGTTTGGAGATATTTGAGGAAGACTCTGTAAGGGTTAAAAATGCTCAATCCTTCTGTGTGAAGGCAACAGCAGCAAGGTAGGAGATGAATCCTACATTAGCCAAGAGTTTGGCGGCGTTAGCAGGTACTGCTGCGGTTGGAACTGGAGGAGCATTGGCCTTTTCTCAATACTCTACCAAGATCCCGAATACAGTAGCTTATCACCTTGAAAACACCAAGAAACTTCGACTTATTTCTTCCCTCTCCACTTCCGAAGTAGATGCTCAATGAACTGAAGAATATAAGTTAAATAAAGAGGAAATAAAGAAGGTCATACAAGGGATAGATGGCAACGATAGTAATGGGGGCACTAAATTAAAGGAGTGGTGCGAATCTCAATTATCCAAAGACTTTAAATCTGATTCAGATCTATCAAAAGAAGAGAAGTGGTGCACAATCGGGAAGATATCCCAACGCATCCCAAAAGGGAAAACCATAATAAGCGGAGAATCTACTTCTTGAACTAGTGTTTACGACTCCCAAAGTCAAAAGGAAGATAGAAGTAAATTAAAGTTAGCCGAAACCAAGGATGGGAATACCAAAAACGACGACTTATCCAAAATTAAGAAATTCTGCGAGGACACAAAAGACAAGGATTTCTTAGCCAGCAAGAAAGAGGATGAATATGACCTATTTATCAAGTGGTGCATTAGCCCGACTGCCTAATGAGTAAAGTTGTACCAGTTCTGGGAACTCTTGGAGCGGGAGGAGCCTTAGGTGGAGGAATTGCACTATCCTCTAAATTGCTTTCCAATACCCAAAGGGAAAGCATTAAAGATCGTCTAGAGAAGGACAAATATCAAATTCTCAATACTAAGGCTTCTGATCATTGGACTAATATCATTGAATCCTATAAAAAGACTGAGAATGTATGAAAGCTAGAAGGGAAGGATATTTCAGATGTGGAAACTTTAAAGAGCGTTTGCGAATCTAAAGCTACTTCGGATTATTCTGAAGATCTATACAAGTCTTTCACTAAGTGATGCGTTGTTCCAAGAACGGCAGAAGATCTTCTAAAAGGTAGTTTCACTCTTCTTGAAAGCGATGACACACACGCCACTGATAAGGAAAAATGAAAGCACAATGTTGAGGCTTATGAATCTGCAAAAAGTGGAGAGCAATATTCTCTAAAAGATGTTTCTTTTAAGGATAAGAATGGGGAGGATGATAAGACTAAGGCTTTAAAGACGGGTTGCAAAACTAGAAAAGGGAAATTTACATATGATGTGGATTTGGACTCCTCTATAAAAGAAATTAAAGAATGGTGCTTAGCTAAGTCTCAACCCAATTCTTAAACTCCACTCTACTTTGATCATTTTCAAAGTAGTCTCACACATTACTTCCATTATTCCTAACTAGAACCTTCTTATCCCTTCCCGCAGATTTGCACATATTAGCAATTCTTGTGGAAAAGGTAATTCCTACAAACTCCTTGAATAGATTCCTTTTAGAATCAGCCTCATCTTCATTAATTCAAAAGCTATTATCAACCCTATAATGACTCCCGCTGTCTCTCCTATGAACAAAGAATATTAAACACAACCCATTATCCCTTTCGAATTGAATAATCCTATCTATATATCCTCTCTGTTCATCAGTAGCACCATCAGGATACTTCACTCTCCGTCTAGCTATTTCATCCAACCTCTCTTCTTCAGCCCAAGCTTCCATCATCTCCGATACCAAGGCTTCTCTTTTATCATCTTTGGAAAGTAAGCCAATTGCACTTACACTAGCACCTATAGCTGTAACTGTGGTAGACGCTGCCAATCAATACTTATTCTTAAAGAATTTCAGCATTAATAAAAAATGCTCTTTCTAAAACGGCAAACATAGAAGCGGCTGCCACTATGGTTAAGTACGGATTAGCATCTGCAGCAGCTATGGGGGCGGCTGGAACGGGAGTTTGATACTCCGGAATTCTTAGTGATACCTCCCTAGAAATAGCTTCTTTGATTAAAGAAGATAAGACCATTATCCTAGTTAAGGATGAAGGGGATTGAGGAAAGCAATGAGAGCTTTATAAAAATGACAATTCTGGAAAGAAAGCTAATGAAGACACATGAAGATTGAAGGGTTGAACTAATCCCGCCCCTTCAACGATATTAGAAACTTTTAAGAATATGTGCTCTTCTGTTCTTTCCGAGAAGGTAAAGGGCAAGGAAGATAAGAAATACCAAGAAGTAGTTAAGTACTGTGCTCGCGATAAAAAAATAAGCGATTTATTTTCGGAAAAGAAAGCAACTCTCCTAGCTAAGACTGGAAAAGATAATGATTGAAAGACTAGGTGAGAGAAGTTCCAGAAAGATTCTTCAGCATCCCTTCTAGGATTCTCAATAGCTTCTGGAGACACCAAAGATAAGAATTTCTCAAAGTTAGCGGATGCTTGTGAAATGGCTTTCAATAAGCCCATAAGAGAAACCGCATATCTGAATAACTTTGAATCAATTCAGAAGTGATGTTCTTCCGAAACACAATTTTCGTAGATGAGCTTACTCTACAGGGCGGCAGCGTTGGGATTTGGGGGTGCAGCAGCCACTACCGGTACATATGCCGGAGTCTACTACATGAAGAGGGAAAGACCTTCTGTAGCCGAACACCTTAAATCCTCCGGATATAAGTTAATCTTTTTCATAGAGAATTCCGACAATGTCAAATTACAATGGAAGGAGGAATTCAAGTCAGATCGAGAGAATATAAAACTTCTGATAGGTTTCACTGGGAGTAGCGATGAAAATGGCGGGAAGGCTTTAGAGAAGTGATGTGCTTCTCGATTAAATGAAGAATATTCTGAGAATTTAGAGGGTCTGGAAGGAGTTAAGAATTATTGCGTTCTTAGAACTATAGACAGTCAACTATCTAGAAATAAAAAGGGCATATTAGCTGATAACGACTCCGACAAGTGAAATAAGACTTACGATAAGCGTAAAGCAACCACCACTCTATCTCCTCGATCCCAAATTGGTTTGAGTGGTGAGTGGGGTCAACGCAATGATTCCAAGAATGCAGATCTTCCGCTCATTAAGGATTGATGTAAAACACAATCTCAATCATACTTCTTGGCTTACCAAAAGACTTACACTAATGTATATAACTGATGCACAGAAGATGGAGCTAGCGTAACCCAATAATGAATGTCGCTTCAAAAATAGCGACGGGTACGCTTGGTTTAGGTGGAGTTGCCGGAGGGGGCTTTCTAGCTTCTCAATACCTACCTAAAGAAAGTAAATCAACCCTATCTCACAAACTACAAGAAGAAGGATTTAGTCCTTTAGTGAGAAATCACTCACAATGGAGCAAAACTCTGGAGGAATATAACAAAGTAAAGGACAAGGGGGATGAGGCTTTTGAAGTCTCAACTGTTGCATTGAATGAAGATCAATTAAAGGATAAGTGTGAATCTCTTCTAAGGAAGGAAAGTTACTCTGAAGTAGAGAAGGCCAAGGCCATAAGGTGATGTACAGATCCCATTTCCATTCAAAGTAGAATTGACAAATTAGGAAGACGATCCCTAAACGATACTGATAGCGATTCCACAGATAAGACCACTTGAACTGAACTAGTTAAGAAGTATCTCTCTGATGGTGCACAGAACAAGTTATCTGTTACCATCGATACACTTCAGGGTGACGCACAAGTAGACGATACCAGAATTAACAAATTAAGAGAGGGTTGTAGAGGTCTCAAAGATAAGACCTCCATAGAGAAGGATTATCTAAGTAATTACTCTAAGTTCTCCGATTGATGTTCTGTTCCTAAATAAATATGGCTGTTAGTGCTTTATATAAGGGAGCAGCTCTCATGGGCGGAGCTGGTAGTATCGTTGGAGGATATTTCTTAGCTAATAATTTATCCTCCAATCAAAAACCAGAAAAGAAAGTAACTTCTATAGAGGATAGATTGAGGCAGGAGGGCTATACTCCGCTGAATTTTAAGGATACTACGGGTAACGATTGGAACAAGATAAAGACTGCCTATAAAGCTGAAAATACAGACAACAAGAGATTTACTGGGATTGATAAGAATAACGACAACACCCTATTGAAGGAAATTAGCGACTCTTGCGTTCAGTACTTGAAAGGGGACTTTAATAATGAAGACAATTACAAGATGTCTAGGAGATGGTGCGTGGTACCTATTTCCGTTCAAAGTAAATTACAAGGAAGAACTTTTCTAAAGACAGAAACTGGGGATTCTAGCGACGACACTCATTGAGACAAGATAGTTAAGCAGCACGAGTCCGGTCAAAACGATAAATTTACAATCACCACAGGAAGCGGGAACTCTACCAATAATAGAGATGAGATCAAAAAGCAATGCAAAGAGAAATCTGCATTCGAAACGACACATGCAGATTTTGAAGAGGCTTTGAAGAAGGTAGATCTTTGGTGTACTAAAGAATCAATCAAAGAGGGACAGTAGAATGACACACCTTGCCAAGGGAGCTATAGCTGCTGCCACCGCAGGAACTGCGGCAACTGGAGCTTATGTCGGATCTACTTATCTTTCTGGTACCTCAATAGCAAATCAACTTGTAAAGGATAAATACACACCAATTTCCTCCATTTCAAATGCCGAGCATTCTCGGCAACAATGGGCGGCAAAATTTGAATCTGATGTTCAGAATATAAAGACCCTAATAGGATTTAGTGGAGATGATAAAGTACAAGGAGGAGAAGCCTTAGAAAAGTGATGTTCTTCTAAGCTCAAGGAGAATTATTCAGAAACACATCCATCCTTGGCGGGAATTAAAAAGTACTGCGTTATTCGTAACATAGAGAGTCAACTAGCTAGGCAGCAAGCTTCTATTCTGGCAGATAGCGATACAGATAAATGAACGGCTACTTACAATAAAAGAAAGTCCACAACCAAGAGATCTCCTCTATCTCAAGTAACTGGTCTAACTGGAAGTGGGAGCTCTCAACCTAATGATGACTTAACCAAAATTAAGAATTGATGTAACTCTAAAGCCAAAGATTCCTTCTATGCTTATGAGGATACATATGACCGAGTATATAACTGATGTACAGAGAAAGGGGCTAGCGTAGAAGAGTTAAGTTAGTTATTTGGTGAATCAACAAGACATCAACTTTCAAGAATAGTAAACTCTCCCTCCACCTCTCTCCAAGCGTTCTCTGTAAGATCGTTACATCCATTCTTTAGCTTCCAGAAACCACTCATATCCGTATCTCCTGCACTCGTTGAAAAATGGGTAAATTTATCCTTACTAGGCTTTGATTTATATCTTGAAAACCTAGATAGCCAATTGGTATCATTTTCCGTATTAGAAGACATAATAGACTTTCCTAAGGAAGCTAATTTCTCTCCAGTAGTCTTATCTCTAATACAAAATTTAAGGAAATTGAGATAGAGAGGATCCTCTTCATTAACCGCCTTCCCCGCCCCCAACAGGCCTTCGCATGTACTTTTTAACTTTTCCAAAGATGGATCTTTAATTCCAAAAGCATTAGAACTAGACTCATACTCAGATCACTTCGTCTTTCAAAACTTGTCACTAGACTTCATAACTACTGAGTAATCATCCTCCTTAAATAAAGAGGAAATGCTTTTCTGGGGAGATAATCCCCCAGTTAAGTAATAAGTTCCTAATCCTAATGCACTAGTGGAAATTAATCCAACAGAACCAAGAGCTACCTTACCCGTCATTCTTAGTTTCCTCTAGAGAACATCAATCCTTTAAAGCATCCAGATACGTCTGTTCCTCATTTCCCGTTACAGCTTTACTCCACTGGTTAGAACAACCATCCTTAAGCTTCTTTAAATGTTCTTCCGTATTCTCAGAATCACTATCCTCCAATACTACATCCTTAATGGGGAATGTAGTTCCTTGTTTAGCTTGCTTATACTTCGTAAATCTCTTCTTCCATTTAGCCTCATAATCTCCTCCCGCTGGCATAAGAGTAAATCCCTTTAGAAGATCTCCTACCTTCTTATCCCGAGTACAGCCAGTTAAAAATTCACGATACTTAGGATCACTCTCTCCAGATACTTTCTCCCCCAATAAAGAAGTACACTTTGCGTCGGTAATGGCAACCTTAGTCTTATGCTCAGAAATCAACTCTTTGATGGTGAATCGATTATTCGATAAGTGATTATTAATCAAAATACCTCCTCCGGTAACTCCACCTATTCCAGCGGCTCCAGCTGCCGCTTTAAAGGCTGCAGAACTCATTACTGTGCTTCGACCTTAGCTCCATCCTCTGTACATCAATTCTCAACTGGCGTATATACACTGTCTTTATCTTTCGCTAGGAAAAGACCACTAGTCTTACTCTTGCATCAACTCTTAATAATAGGTAAGTCGTTATTCTTAGTATCTTGACTATCTGATCACGAACCAGTAAGCCCTGCAATCTGAGACTTAGGAGACAGAGTTGTGGTGGATTTACGCTTATTGTAAGTGGCTTCCCATTTAGTGTTGTTGGTATCCTCAGGATTCAGAACCTTCTTACCAGCTCTCAGTAATTGACTAGCTACAGTCCTCATTACACAATAATTCTTAACTCCATCTAAATCCTTATTGGTCTCTGAATATCCTTGTTTAAGCCTAGCTTCACACCAGCCTTTGAGTAACTCACCACCTTTTGCATCCTCATCTTCAGAAGTTCCAAGCAACTGCTTTATCTTTGATTTATCTGACTTAAATTCCTCTGTCCATTGCTCCTTCTCCCCTTCCTTTAAATCTGATATCAACTGGAATCCACTATCCGAAAGATATTGCCTAATCGTCTTAGACTCTTTTTCGCCCAACAACTCTTTGCCCAAATAAAAGCCTCCAGCAGCAGTTCCTGCTGTACCCAAAGCAAGGGAACCCTTAACTAAATGAGACATATCTATCTAAGAAGGGAATACGCATCACCTAATGGCTGTGTCATATTCAGAAGTGAACTCCGAATCATGAGTCTTAGTTTCCTTGTCCAATAAGGTCTTACATCCTTTCTGCAATTCTTGAATCTTCTCAGTCTCTGAAGATTTAGATCAATCTATGGAAGGTAAAGGAAGAGTAGTATTGTTGTAATCCTTTGCCTTCTGCGTTCTGCGTTCTGCGTTCAAAGAGGATCGTTCGACCTATCGGTAGATGTATTCTTTAGGATAGTCTTAGAAAGCTTCCCAAGAATCTCACTTACCTTCTTGGGCACTACACACCATCTTCTGGCCTTATTGTAAATCTCATCCGAAACATCCTCTAAATCCATCAAAGAGCTACAAGCAGATTTAAGAGCATTTGTATCATCAGTATCAACATTAGAAATATTTACACCTTCAAGAAGATCCTTATTGCCTGAATCTTTATACTTCGTCAAAATAGCATTTCATTCGGTGCTATTATCTGTCCTTCCTAATTTGAAAGACAACAAATCGAATCCTCCATCCACTAGCTTCTTGGATAACTTAGTCTTGGGTTGAGGAGAATTCTCCTTAGAAAGAGAAGAAACTGCAAAATAAGAACCAGTCCCCACTGCCCCTGCGCCCCCTAATCCTAGGGCTACCTTAGAAGCTACAGACATACACTAACTACACCACTTAACCACCTTAGAATACTTGTCCTCAAAATCACTGTCATACGACTTAATGCTTTCACTATCCACAAGAGACTTACATCCCTTCTTTACAGCCTCAACCTTCTTATCCTTTGAATCTCCTGCACTTGTTCAATCGGATTTAACATCAGGAAATTCTTCTCCTGTATAAGAAACTATCTTCTTCTCTCACTCGGTCTGATTCCCACTCTGATCTAAAGTACTTACACCCATCAGAGAAAGCCTATTCTTCAAGGTTTGAGTTTCCACACACCATCTCTTGGCTGCAGAATACAAAGACTCGCTAAATTCAGAATTTACAACTTCATCACATCTCCCTTGTAAAGCAGTAACATCGTTATCCGTATTAGCTTCTGAACTTATATTTAAATTAGAGAACTTCTCTTCCTCAGGAACATCCTTGTACTTTTTCAGTATCTCAAGTCACTTGCTCTTTTCGCCCTTCCCCAAAAGGGTGAACTTACTTTCTGTTAATTTACCTAGTACCTTAACTTTCTCGGGATTAGAAGGGGAAGAATAAAAAGCTTTGTATCCTGCAACTGCAGACCCAGTTCCTAATACTCCTCCAGCTAAGGCTAACTTAGCTGCTCCAGACAAAGCCATCTAATCAGCAATGCACCAACGCTCTGCAGTCCTGTAATCCTCTCCAAAAGCATCATCATACGTCTTAACGTCTTTAGCTAAAAGATCCTTACACCCTTTCTTAAGAGCTTTGATCTGCTCAGTCTCCCCCGTTTGAGGTCACGTTACTCCAGAAATAGGAAGAGCCTTTCCATCATAAGAGCCGATCTTAATTTTCCATTGGTCATTATCTTCGGCTGGAGATTCTTCATTCTTAAGAACAGTCTTCTTTAAGGCGGTAAAGATCTCACTTACCTTCTTGGGAACTACACACCATCTCCTAGCTTTGTTATAGGATTCTGAGACATCGGTAGCTCCCACCAATGCCTTGCAGAACCCCTTCAAAGACGCAATATTCTTATTTGCATGATCAGCTTCTCCATCTCCCAACAGATTTAATCCTTCGAATTTCTCTTTACTTCCTGCCTTATATTTCTCAAGAATAGTAGTTCACTCCGATTGGTGCTCGTTTCCGCTTTCAAAATTCAAAAGAGTAAAGCCATCCTTAACCAGCTGTTCAGATAACTTAATCTTGGGTGTCTCATCGCCGGAAGAGCGAGTAAGTGCAAAATAAGATCCAGTTCCAACTGCACAAGCAGCACCAAGACCACAAGCCATTTGGGAGGGAGTTAAAACCATAGAATAAGTGGGGCTCGTCCCTATAATGGCGAGGCAGCTTTAGTTAAGAATCTTTGTACATGACATCGATAGTAAAGAGATTAATATCGATGGGGACAATAGGAACTGTAGTTCTAGGAGGTACATTAGTAAGTAGTGTCTTTTCCTCTTCTGAGAAAAAGGAGGATATTGCGACTTCTTCGCTCCCCGAGGAGAATGTTGTAAAGATTTCCTTTAAAGAGAAATTCCTAGGAAATCCTAAAAGGGTTCTTTTGAATTCCTCTGGAGACAATCATGACAATGTATGAAATATTATGATTGAAGAATTTAAAGCACAGTGAGATGATGCTTTCCCCTTCAAGAAAGAAGAATTAAACCTGCAAAAGCTAAAGGAATACTGCTCTTCACTAGAAGGAGAATCTAATCCTAAGGACTTTGAGAAATTCGAAAAGCACTGCTCTAGAAATAACTTCGCCTCCAATTACACCTCCACACCCATTCCAAAAGGCAGCAATGCTTGGGAAGAGGCAAAAAAGAATTGAGATAATGGGAATTTCAAACCTGCTTCTATCGATAGCGGGAAGATAGAAGAATGGTGTCTAAATAAAGGAAAAGATCCCTTCACGAAGAAATACGAAGGAGATGAATCTTCTTACTACGAGTGGTGTTTAGGAGACAAGGCAGAGCAATATGAACGCAATAGGTAAGCAATACTAATGAGTAAATTAGTTCCCATATCGGGAGTTTTAGGTCTTGGGGGAGCTATAGGTGGAGGCGCCTTCCTATCCTCTAAATTAGCTTCTAAACCGGAAACGATCAAATCTAGATTAGAGAAGGAAGGCTATAAAGTTCTTAATACCACTTCTTCAGACCACTGAAATACTATCCTCACTTCATATAAGACGGATGGAAATAAGTGACAGTTTGAAAACCTGAAATCCAAGGAGCTTGATGACTTGAAGAAGATCTGCAGTTCTAAGGCAGAATCCAATTACTCCGAAACGCTATATAAAGCGTTTACTAAATGGTGTGTAGTTCCTAGGAAAGCCGAAGACTTACTAAAAGGAAGCGTTTCTCTCTTGGATGTAGATTCCACTCATGCAAATGATAAGGAAGACTGGAGACATAATATTGAAAGTTATGAAAAGGCAAAGACGTCTGACAGCAAGTATTCCCTACAAGACGTAACCTTTACTGCCAACCAAGAAGATCAGAATGTCAAAGCTTTAAAGACTGGATGTAAGACTAGAAGGGAGAAATTTACCTACGATATAGAGCTAGATATCTCAATAGATGAAATCAAAAAGTGGTGTTTAGCCAAGGGCAAGTAGGGTTTTCGTATGAATAAGTTGCTCTTTATGGGGGCGGGAGCCGTTGGCGCCGGAGGCCTTGGTTTAGGGGGATATTCCCTATTAAAGCCCAACAAAGAGACCTTTAGAAATAAGTTCTCTAACTCCCTACTTAATAAGGATTCTGATTCGGAAGCTTGAAATAGCAGATACTCTTCCCTGAAAGGACAGACACCCGCGTTTCCTTCACTTCTAGAAGTCGCTAAAAAGAACGATGACCTGCAAACAACCAAGGAAGCCCACAAAAGAGCATGCTTAGAGATATATGACTCCCCTGTTGAAGATAATAAATATCTTCGTGACTTTGAACTTTACTGTTCTAAGCACATAGAAGACGAGATAACAAAGAGCTCTTTAATCTCAGATGCGAAGAATGTGGGCACAGAGTGAGATAAGAGATTGGATGCCCTTAAGAAGCTAACTGGAGATGCGGTAAATACTTTGAGTGATGAACTTAAAAGCTTGAAGACTACTATGGGAAGCAGCAATGCAAGTGATGATTACAGAGACACTCTAAAGAAGTGGTGCGATACCACTAAGACCAAAATCTTCTTAGGGTCGGAGGATCTTAAATTCAAAGACGTTAAGACCTACTGCGTGAAGAATAATGTCTAAGTTCACTCCAGCTGCAATCATATTGACTGGCGCAGGCGGAGCATCGGGAGCCTATTATTATGCCCCTAAACCCAGTAACAAGCCTACTAGCTCAATAATAAAAGTCAAATTTAAAGACAAATACAAAGCTGCTTTACTGAATGCCAAAGAGAATGGTGATTCTCAATTGTGAAAGAAGAAATGAGATCTCATGCAAGAAAAAGAACCCACACACCCTAAGCTAAAGGAGTCTCTTCAGAAGAAAGATCAGAACCTTCATAAAGAGGCTTGTCAAGAGATCTATAGCTCCTCTGTAATGGCTACCCCTTACTTCTTTGACTTTAAGAATTACTGTTCTAAAAATAATCAGGATGGACTGGGTGGATCTTGGATTGCTGATGGATCAGAAAGTAAACCTAAACCAAAGAATAAGTGGGATGATAAGTTAACTAAATTGAAATCAGCCAAAAAGGACGATCTATCCAAGGCCTTACTATCTTTACATATCAAATTGAATCCACAAGAAGAAAAAGGTAAATCCAATCCATTCACTGTGAAGGATGAAAATAGAAAGGAACTAAAGGATTGGTGTGATTACTTTGCTTCTGAGATGTTCTTTGGAGAAGGCGGAATAGACGTTAAAAGTGCCAAGGAGTATTGCATTGAGTAGTTAAGTATCTGTTTGGCTTTTATTCTCCCTTTTACACAATGACATCTCTTCAGAAATTTGGGGTTGTTTCTACAACTGCTGCAGGTGGAGCGGCCGGCAGTGCCGCATTAGCGCATTACTTATCGTCTGACGGTAAAGTTAAGAATATAGCTGATAAGTTTCGCAAAGAGTACTTCACTCTTATCTCCACGAAGGAAGATTGAGAGACTATGCTCACTAAATACAATTCAACCCGTGAAGCATCTGCTCAAGGTTCTAGATTTACAAACCAAAACATAACTTGGGAAGAATTAAAGTCCATTTGTGAACAGGCCGCAAAAGAAGATATTTCGGAAGAGAAGAATGCTTCCTGAAAATTCCGAAAATGGTGTGTTGTTCCTAAAAGCATTCACAGCCATGTTCTTTCTTATGGACTTACTCCATTGAAGTCTGGAACCAGTGATACTCAAGATAAAGCTAGCTTTGTAAAGTTACAGAAATCCTACAAAGATCAAGGATTGAATAGCATTTACAACTTAAAGGACAATTTAAACAAACAAGGAACAAATCAGGAAGATGGGGCTTTGCTTAAGGCCGAATGTGAAAGAATGTCTAAGATAGAGTCGACTGACACATCATTTGATTACGAATTTAAGGACTACAAATCTTGATGTACTCAAGAAGCAGCAAACCAGTTACCTAATTAGAAAGAGATATCTTACGTATAGAAGCATAGGATTCTAAGAGTTGATAGTAATGAGTAAGACGTTGACTTTATCCTTGGGAGGATTGGGAGTTGGAGGAGCAGGCGTTGGTGGTTTATATGCTCTTAAACCTTGAGAATCCTCTATCAATACCTTTAAGGAGAAATACCCAGAGGCTATCTTGAATACTGCTGAAGATAGCGATTCCTGAAGCAGTAAATATAACTCCTTAAAGTCCACCAAACCCAAGCATCCAACACTCATAAGAACTTATGACGAAGCTACCAAGAAGACTCCTGCAACAGCAGATGATACAAAGGCCAAAAGGCTTATGAGAGAAGGCTGCCAAGAGATTTACCAGTCTAAGATAGGAAATCCAGATAACTTTTCAGATTTCAAGAACTACTGTTCCAAGACTAACAAAGACTCAAGTACTATTAGCAAATGAAATGCGGAAGAGCCTTCCACTCAGCAAAACAACAAATGAGATAAGTCTCTTAATCTCCTAAAGGATCATGATCCCTCTACAAAAGGAGAATTGCCGGAAGCTCTGCAACGATTGAAAGCATCACTTACGGGTAAGACTTCATACGAACAGAGCAATAGACAGGAGTTGAAGGGATGATGTGATTCTGTGCAATTGGAACCTTTTGAAGGTAAGGATTCCTCTAACTTTAAGAGTCAAGAACTTTATTGTAAGGAACAGGCATAGTCATGTCTCTTCCAATGAAGATGTGCTTGGGGTGTGCTGGAGCAGCGGGAGTGTCTGGTGCTGGTTATTTGGGATACAAATTGCTCCCTCAGAAGGAAACGTTTAAATCTAAGTATTCATTAGCAGTTGATGGCTTCTTAAGCAATAGAGCCATCATAGATAAAAAGCTTGGAATTCTAAAAGAGGCCGATTCCAATCCTAAGAATGAGGATTTAAAAATAGCCAAACAGAAAAAGAAGGATTCGCGAGATGAGGAGGCTCGAACCGCTTTTGAAAAGGGATGTAAAGCCATTCATGAAGAACCAATAGATAGTCAATATCTAGATGACTTTAAGAAGTACTGCTCCTTCAATAATGGAGACAAGATAGCATCCGGAAAGTCCTTAGTTAGCGAGAAAGCTAACTTCGACAATCATTGAAATAGCTTCAACGGAAAGACTTTAGATGGTCTGCAAAAGGGATTCGTAGAGATACATAAATCTAAGAAGGATGCTGCAGATGACTCTTGAAAAGAAAAGATGTTGGGAGAATGTAAGAGGCTGTCGGACGAAATCTTTGAAGGGGAGATCCCTAACTTCAAAGATTACTGCACTAAGAACGGAGGATAATGAATAGCACATACCTTTTAGGGGGACTTGGAGCTTTAGGTGCTGCAGGAACTGGAAGCTTATTAGCTCTTAAACCATGAAATTCAAATGTTGAAACCTTCAAAAGTAAGTACTCCCATGCATTGATCAATGCTGGTGATAATTCCTTGTGAAGCAATAAATTTGCCCTTCTAAAAGATTCAAATCCCGAGCATCAAACCCTCAAAGAGGCCGTTAACAAAGCCAAAGCTACAAGTCCAGATGAAGCGGGAGCTAAGGAGCTTTTGAAAAGAGGATGTCAAGAGATTTATGATTCTCCATATGAGGGTTCTAAGTATCTAAATGACTTTGAGAAGTACTGTTCCAAAACCAATAAAGATGCAAGTTCCAATCAAACTTGGAATGGAAGTGATGTATCTACGGCTTCCGGCAATAAGTGAGATACAGCACTTAATGCATTGAAGACTCATGATGAAGCGACCAATAAGAAATTAGATTCAGTTCTTACGGAGCTGAAGAATTCAATCCAAGGAAACACTCAAATCACTGCCGATCACAGAACCAAGCTTAAAAATTGGTGCGAGGGTATTAAATCGAAACCGTACCTAGGGTCGGATTCCCTGGATTTCAAACATCAAGAACTATATTGCAAACACTCTTAGTAAATGGGTCTTCTTAAAAAAGCGGGAATAATTTCTACAACTTCAGCAGGTGGAGCGGCTGGAACTGCTGCATTGGTGCATTGGTGCATTACTTATCATCTGAAAATGAGATAAAGAACTTCTCAGACAAGATTCATAAAGAACGCTTTACCCTTATTTCAAAGGATGAGGAGTGAAGCTCTATGCTATCGGAATACAAAGAAAAGACAAAAGGGATAAGGGGCGCTTGATTCGCAACCGACGGTAAAGAGGTAACCTTGGAGGAACTAAGATCTGCCTGCGAGAAGGCAGCCAAAGAAGAAATTGCAAACTCTATGGATTACGATGAATTTCGAAGGTGATGTACTGTACCAAAAACTATACTCAGTCACTTATCCGATCATGGGCTTACCGCATTGAAATTAAACAGCGACAATGAAGGAGATAAAGACAGTTGAAACAAGTTACAGGAAGCTTATCTAAAGCGGGATGACAACATCATTTACGGACTGTTAGAGAAGTTAAAGAAGAATGAAAATGGGACTGAGAAATGGAAGGTATTTCAAGAAGCATGCGAAGGGCTGTCTAAAGTAAAGTCCACCGACGCTGAATTTAATTTCTCATTTAAAGATTTTCAATCTTGGTGCACCAAACAAGGAGTTGACAAGCTAGGTAAGTAAATGGGTTTATTAAAGAAAGCGGGAATAGTATCCACAACAACTGCCGGTGGTGTGGCCGGCACTGTCGCATTAACGCATTATTTATCATCTGAAGGAGAAGTAAGAAACATAGCTGATAAATTTCGGAAGGAGCATTTCACTCTAATCACAAAGCAACAGGACTGAGAAGCTAGGTTAACTAAATACAATTCCCAAGAAGAAAAGCGGTCTCAAGGAACAAGATTTACAGACAGGGATATAACTTGACAGGAATTAAAGTCGATTTGCGAGCAGGCGGCACAAGAGGATATTTCTGAATCTAAGAGTCCTGATTGAAAATTCAGAAGATGATGTGTAGTTTCCAAAACCATCCTTAATCATCTTGCCTCGCACAATCTAACTTCCCTAAATTTAGACGATAGTAACGAAGGCGATAAGAGCAGTTGAAAGAAGTTGCAGAAGTCTTATTTAGACCAAGGTGTGAATAGCATCTTGGATTTAAAAGACAAATTGAAACAGGAAGGGGATGACACTTGGAAAGAGCTTCAGAAGGAGTGTAAAACCATGTCTGAGATGGATTCTACTGACACAGACTTTGACTTCACATTTAAGACTTTCAAGTTATGGTGCACCAAACAAGAAGCAGACAAATTGAAGTAATTAACGCAGGATCTCGCCTCCAATGGCTTTATCTAAGAAAGTAGGATTCCTATCAACAGCATCCGTCGGAGGAATATCGGGAAGTGTCGCATTAGCTCACTATCTATCCTCTGGGGAGGAGGAAGTCAAGAATGTAATCCAGAAGCTAAAGAAGGAACATTTCACACCCATCTCAGAGAAGCAAGATTGGGAAACTATGTTAGTAGAGTACAACAAGCAGAAGGGAGTTCAACATGCTCGTTTTATTAATAGCGGTGCAGATGCAACTTTAGAAGACTTAAAAGCTGCTTGCGAACAAGCAGCTCAAGAAGATATTTCTAATTCGAGGATCTATTCAAAATTCAAGAGGTGATGTACCATCCCTAAAACTATATTGAATCACCTATCTGATCATGGTCTTCACGCATTGAAATCGGGAAGCAATGATGTGAGTGATAAGGGCAATTGAGAAAAGCTAAAGCGATCCTATTTAGCTAGAGACATGAACAGTATTTACCAATTAAGGGATAAGTTGAAACAACAAGGGGATGAGTCGTGAAAGCTCTTGCAATCTGAATGTGAAACAATGTCAAAGGAGAAGTCTACAGATGTGGATTTTGATTTTTCATTTAAGAATTTCAAAGAGTGATGCACTAAAGAAGCGGCGGACAAACTCAGTTAATACTTCCAAATGGGTCTAACTAAGAAAGTTGGATTATTATCCACAACCTCTGTTGGAGGTGTGGCGGGAGCTGCCGCATTAGCTCATCACCTAACATCTGAAGATAAAGTTAAAACCTTCTCAGATAAGCTTCGAAAGGATCATTTCACCCTCATTTCAAAAGAGGAGGGTTGGAACTCCATACTATCTGAATACAAACAGAACAAAATAGCCGTTGGGCAGTTATTTAAATCTGGAGGTAATATGACCTTAGAAGAGTTGAAGTCTTCTTGCGAGCGTATTGCAAAACAAGATCTTGACGACTCTAAGAACTATTCAGAATTCAGAAGATTGTGTACAGTTCCTAAGACCATAAAAAGCCACTTAGATTCTTACGGAATTGTTGCTTTAGGACTTGAAGCTGAAGATACCAAAGATAAGGACAGTTGGGGCAAGCTAAAGGATGCTTACGTAAAGTTAGGAAAGAACATCATCCTAAATTTACGAGAGAACTTGAACAATAAACAAGGCGGAAAGGAAGAGTGACAAATCTTTCAAGAAGCCTGCAAAGGGTTGTCGGAGATTAAATCTACCGATACAGAATTTGATTTTTCATTCGATGACTTTAAGGCTTGATGCACTACGCAAGCAGTCGACAAATTAAAAAATAGTTAATTAAGAGGATTCTTCCTTCCTCTCGCATTGTCAATGGGTTTATCTAAGAAAGCTGGTTTTCTATCAACTGCATCTGTGGGTGGAGTTGCAGGCTCCGCAGCCTTAGCACATCATTTATTGTCCGAAGGAGAAGCTAAAAACATAGCCGATAAATTCAGAAGACAGCACTTCGTTCCCATTTCCAAGCAATCGGATTGGCAAGCTATGCTAACCAAATATACTGATAACAATGTAGCTACTGGTGCCCGATTTAGCGCGAATACGAATATCACTTGAGAAGAATTGAAATCCACTTGCGAACAGGTTGCGAAAGGGGATGTTTCAGATACTGATAGTTCTTGAAAATTCAATAGATGATGTGTCCTTCCTAAAACGATTAAGAGTCATATATCTTCTTATGGACTTACTTCATTGGGCTTAGAAGCTAGCGATACCAAGAATAAGGATGACTTTGAGAAGTTAAGAAAGTCTTATTTAGATAGGAATATGAACAGCATTTTGGATTTGAAAACTAAGTTAAATACTGGAAACACGGGGGAAGCTTGAAAGGAGCTTCAGTCTGAGTGCAAAAAATTGTCAGACATGGAATCTACTAATCACGAGTGAGATTATTCGTTTGAGAACTTTAAGGAGTGATGTACTAAAGAAGCAGCTGACAAGCTTAAGTAATTAAGTGGAAGTCCCTACTAAATTACTGCTTGGGTTGGGAGGAGCATCTGCTGCAGGGATAGGTTCTGCGGCTGGATACATGCACTTCTTCCCGTCAGAGAGCAAGGAGACCTTTAAGAGTAAATACGAACTAGCCTTAATACAGGATAACGAGAACTCTATATGAACTAAAAAGCTATCAACTTTAAATTCCGGAACTCCAAAGCACCCTTCTTTAATTTCTGCCAAAAATAAGAATAATACGGACTCCTTAAAGAAAGCCTGCCAATCCCTTTACAACTCCACCTTCTCCCAAGACTTAATGGGTGATTTTAAGAATTTCTGTTCCAAGAATTACTCAGACACAATTGGCGATAAGAAACCAATAGAAGCAACCACCGACATTAAGACTCAATGAGCCGATTTTAAAGCTAAGAATAACGACACATTGGGAGGAAAATTATTGGATGTACATACTTCTAAGAAAAGCTCCGATAATGAGCCGAGTGACTGGAAGGAACAAATATTGACTGCATGCAAAAGTATCGCTTCTTCTATATTTGAGGGAGAAATTAAGGGATATTTAGATATCTGTACAAAGCAATAGATGGATCCGTTGAAAGCGGCTTTAACTACAGCCGGAATTGGTGGGGTTGGATTAGGAACTTATGGATTGTATAACTATGGAGCTTCTTCTAATGAACGTAAAGAAAACATAGGAACGAGATTAGTAGATGAGAAATTTGGACTTCTAAATAATTCACATACCGACCATTGACAAACCTCTTTAAAAAAGTACAAGGAGAAGAAGTCTTCAGAATCCCAGAGTATAGATGAAGCTAAATTAAAGTCCCTATGTGCAGGCATCCTTTCCAAGGATAAGAATTCCGAAGAAGACTACAAGACAGCAAGAAGATATTGCGTAGTTCCGCAAAACGTATCCACACGATTATCTAAACTTAGTTTTAAGGTTTTAAATGCCACTGATGAAACTCACAAAACGCATTGGGAGAAGTTAGCTACTACTTACGTAACACAAGGAAAGGGAGATAAACAAATAGAGTCTTTGAGTCTAGAAACCACAGATACCTAAAAGACCAATTGGAGTCAACTACGGGATAAGTGCAAGATAGTTATTGACAAGGATCATTGGGAAGATAACTTTGATTCCTATTTAGAAAAGGCAAAGATGTGATGTATTGAATCATCATCTCATGATTAAGTACGGTTTAGCATCTGCTGCGGCTGCGGGAGCCGCTGGAACTGGAATTTGATATTCAGGAATTCTTAGTAATAATTCCAAGAGCATATCCTCTCTAATTCAAGAAGATAAAACCATCATTCTCATTAAGGGGGACAACGAATGGAATGAGAAGTGAACTGCTTATAAGAATGAAAATAAAGATAAGAAGGGTGGAGAAGATTCTTGGGGGCTGAAAGGATGAACGAGCAATCCAGTTTCCGAAACGATATTAGAGGCTTACAAATCTAAATGTTCTTCAACTCTTAAAGAGCAAGTAAGTGATAGGGACGATAAGAAATACAAGGAAGCGGTTAAATACTGCGCAAGAGACAAAAAGATAAGCGACTTATTTTCCGAAAAGGGGGTCACTCTTCTATCTAAGTCTGATCAGGATGATAAATGGAAAATAAGATGGGAAAAGCTTAAATCCAGCTCTGGAGAGTCTCTTCAGGGATTTACTTTTGGATCTAGCGATACTAAAGAAAATAGTTTCTCCAAGCTTTCAACAGCGTGTGAAACCGCATTCAACAAGCCTTTAAAGGAAACTAACTACTTAAATAACTTCGAATCAATCAAGAAGTGGTGTTCTGCAGAATCTACCTTTGAATAGATGAATTCCATTCACAAATTAGGAATGCTGGGTTTAGGCGGAGCAGCTACAGCCACCAGTGCCTATGCTGGAATCAACTATTTCCAAAAGAATAAGCCTACCATATCTGAGCATCTTACAGATAACAAGTATCTACTGATCTCCTCCATAGATAATCTTGCCCATTTAAAGCTTCAATGGGAAGCTGAATTTAAGTCCGCCAAAGAGAAAATAAAGACTCTAATAGGATTTACAAAGGATTCTGATGAAGAGGGGGGTCAAGCTTTGAAAGAGTGATGCGAATCTAAAATAAAAGAAGATTACTCACAGGGGGCAAAGCATCTTCAAGAGGTCAAAAGCTATTGTGTTCTTAGAAAGGTAGAAAGTCAGTTAACTCGAAATAACAAGAAGATACTTACCCACTCTTCGGAAGACAGCGGAAAGTGAGATAAGACCTATGAACAACGCAAGAAGACTGCCCAACTATCTCCTCGGTCTCAGGTAGGTCTTGAAGGGTCATGACCTGATGGAGATACAAAAACTCAGGATCTACCTAAGATCAAGAAGTGATGTGAATTGAAAGTGCAGTCCTATTTCTTAGCTCACGAAGATACATACACTAATGTATACAACTGATGTACAGAAGACGGAGTTAATGTAAATTCTCCGACAGCACAATAATGAATTTCGCAACTAAAGCTGCAGCAGGAGCTGCCGGAATTGGTGGTGTTACTGGGGGAGGAATTTTAGCATCTCAACATTTGTCAAAGGGAGAGCAGAAGCCTACTTTATCCCAAATACTTCAAAAAGAAGGCTTCGAACCTATGAAGGATGAAGACTCCCAATGGACTACCACTTTACAAAAATATAACGAAGTAAAAGGGAGTGCTGATGAGATCTTTAAAAGCTCCACTGTAGAACTAACTGTTCCCCAATTAAAGGAACAGTGTAATTCCCTTCTTACAAAGGATCTTTATTCGGAAATAGAGAAAGCAAAGACTATACGTTGGTGCACTAAGCCCATTTCCATAAACGACAGAATAGGCAAGTTTGGAAGAAGAGTTCTCAATGACGAAGACAATAGTGCCACAGATAAGACACTGTGAACTAATCTAGTTAAGAAGCATTTGCAGGATAGTTCCGGAAACAGATTAGGAGTGACGATCAACGCTCTTACCGGAAATGCAGAGGTGGATAATGATAGGATCAATATCCTAAGGGGTGAATGTAAGAAGTTGAAAGTTAAGACTTCTCTAGATAAGGATTATCTATCTGACTATTCCAAATTCCAAGACTGATGTTCTGTTCCTAAAGAAACAAATGGCAATTAGTAATTTAACCAAAGGAGCTGCTCTTTTGGGTGGGGCTGGAAGTGCAGTTGGTGGGTATTCTTTATTTAATCACCTATCTTCTAGTCCCAAGCAGGAGAAAGCAATTACTTCTATAGAAGACAAATTGAATAATGAGGGATATACCCTTTTAAATTTTGAGAATACTTCTGGAGAAGGATGGAACAAGATCAAGGATGCCTATGGAAAGGAGAGCGACGATAGTAAGAGATTTTCTGGAGTTAATAAAAGTGGAGATGGTACATTAGATGGAATCAAGAATTCATGCTTGAAATATCTGAAAGGGGATGCTACCGATGAATCTGGCTACAAGTTATCTAGACGATGATGTATCGTTCCCGTATCAGTAAAGTCAAGATTGGGAGAATCGGCTCTACTAAAGACAGATAATAGTGACTCTGGAGATAACGGAAATTGAGATAAATTAGTATCCAAGAATGAATCTGAAGGAGCCAATAAGTTCGTAACTTTCACAAGCAGCGCAGATACCAATAAGAAACGAGAGGAAATTAAGAAACAATGTGAAACAAAGGCTGCAGTGGAAACTACGGACGCAACATTTGATGAGACTTTGAAGAGCGTAAGTCTTTGATGCACTTCTGAGGCTGCTACAAAGTAGCCTAAAGTCATGACATCTCTGGCGAAGGGCGGAATTGCTACTGCGGCTTTAGGAACCGCCGCAACGGGAGCTTATGCTGGATCTATTTATCTTAAGGAGTCCGTATCTAAACGCCTCTCTGATGAGGGATACACATTAATCTCCTCTATAAAGAATCCCGAACATGAGGCGCTACAATGGAAGGAAGAATTTAAATCTGACAAGACGGCAATCAAGACTCTTCTCAAATTAACAGATGACAATGACGACCTTGGAGGGAAGTCATTAAAGTCATGATGTTCATCTAAATTAAGTGAGTCATATTCAGAGAAGTTGGAACATCTGGAAAGCGTCAAGAAGTATTGCACTCTTAAGACTATCGGAGATTGATTAACTAGAAATAATAAGAAGTTACTTACAAATGACTCTGAAAATGGAAGTAAATGAGATGCTACCTATAACAAAAGAAAAACAGCCAAAACTTCTAGAGCTTTAGTGGGATTGGCGGATGAGTGACCCCAAGATTCTACTGATAAAAAGGAAGCTGATTTACCAATAATAAAGAGATGATGCGAGTCAACAAGCAGAACTCACTTTAAGGCTTACGAACAGACATTCACTCATGTAAAAGAATGGTGTACAGAGGGAGGAACGGCCTAGCTATCCTTCCTAGTGCATCACATTAGGAACCTAGAAAACTGTTCAGAGAAATCTTTGTCATAAGTCTTCAGACCCTTCTTCTCCACCTCATCACAATACTTCTTCATCTCCTGTATCTTCAACTCGGAAGTCTCCTTACTTTTCAAATCCGTTACAAAGTTATTCTTATCATCCTTCTCATACTTAGCGAGCAAATCAGCCCAAATCGACTCTCCTTCTCTAATTCTCCTACTCCCAAGAAATTTCAATCTATCTTCAAATCCTTGTGGAACTACACATCACCTACTAGCTTGAGAATAGTGAGAATTTAAATCAGTAAATTTCAATACCTCTTCACATGCCACTTGGAAACTATCCAAGCTATTAACTAGAAAAGGCAACTTCCCCCCAGACTCTTCTTCATGTTTCTTCCAAAGTATCTCTCAATCTTTAGAGTCATGGGAAAGGAGCTTAAATCCGTCCCTGATTAGCTTGCTCCTTATGCTGGAGGGGCCTTCGTAAAATACTAGATCTAAATTCGAAACTAGAAAGGAACCAGATATTCCAAGAAGAAAAAGTATTGCTAAAGACTTAATTGGGAGAGCCAATTAAGCAACACACCAACTAATTCCGGTGTCATATTCTGTGGTAAAGTCCTTACTATAAGTCTTAGTTGCCTTCTCTAGAAGAGTCTTACAGCCCTTCTTTAACTCAGAAACCTTCTGATCATCCCCAGTACTTGGCCAAGTGATTCCTGATAAGGGAAGTTTAGAATGATCATACTTCCCTATCTTTAACTTCCAAGCATCACTATCCTCAGCTTCACTACTCTCATGTTTCAAAACCTTCTTATTTAACTTCTCTAGAATCTCCTTAACAGTCTTAGGAACCACACATCATCGTCTGGCCTTAATATAGGCACCATCCGATTCATCCTCAGAATCCACCAAAGTCTTGCAAGCCCCTTTAAGAAAATCCACATTCTTCTTTTCCTCATCAGACCCAGAAGTATTCAAAGTAAAAGAGAACTTCTCTGAAACGCCAGTCTCCTGCTTCTTATATTCGGCAAGAATATCCTTCCAATTCTGACTCACAGAAGTCTCTGATTCAAAATTCAAAAGTTCGAATCCACCTTTAATCAACCTAGAAGCTATCTTCTCTTTAGGCTTGTCGGAAGGAGATAGATTGGAAGCAGCAAAGTAACATCCAGTCCCCATTACCCCCCAAGCCCATAGCTACCTTTGCCGGAACTGACATAGGCTCCACCCCCTAATAAATAATCCCTCCCGAAAATAACATTTCCCAAAAGACAAATAAAAAGCCCTTCTAATAGGGGGAGATTGAACTAAACCTCCTAGCAATCATGAGCATCCTTCCAAAAGCAGCCGCAGGAACTCTTGGAGCTGGTGGAGTTATCGGTGGTGGTATATTAGTTTCTCAACAACTATCGAAGGATAATAAGAATACTTTAGCAACCAAACTACAAGAAGACGGTTTCACCCTAATAAGAGATAACAATACCCAATGGAATGACACCTTATCCAAATACAACCAAGTTAAGGAGAAAGCGGACGAAGTCTTCACCACATCCAAGACTGATTTAACAGTAGATCAACTAAAAGAGAAGTGCTCCTCTCTTCTTCAATCTGAAACCTACTCCCAGAACGACAAAGATAAAGCCTCCAGATGATGTACCATGCCCATTTCCGTTAAGGACAGAATAGAGAAACAGGGGAGAAGAGTTCTGAGCGATACGGATAACGATCAGAAGGACAAGGATACTTGAACTACTTTAGTTAAGAACCACCTATCTGCTGAAGCCAAGAATAAGATGAACGTCAATATAACTGCCTTGGGGAATTCGGAAGTTGATGATACAAGAATTAACGAAATGAAAAAGGGCTGTAAGGCTCTTAAAGATAAGACTTCCTTAGATAAAGATTACCTATCTGACTATTCCAAATTCCAAGACTGATGTTCTGTCCCTGTGAAATAAATGGCAGTAAGTACTTTAACCAAGAGCGCAGCTTTATTGGGTGGAATTGGTAGCTCTGTAGGTGATTATTTCTTAGTAAGCAATTTATCCTCTAATAGCCAAGAGGAGATCAAAGTAGTAACCTCCATCAGTGACAGATTAAGAAGCGAGGGTTACACCCTTTTAGACTTTTCCAACACTACTAGTAACGGTTGAGAGAAGATAAAAACAGCATACAAGGGGGAGGAAACGGGAAGTCGTAGATTCTCTGAAATTAAGCAAACCAGTGATGATGCACTAATCGCCGAAATCAAGGATTCTTGCTCCAAGTATCTACAAGGGGATTCCAGCAATGAAGATAACTACAAGATGTCAAGAAGATGATGCATTGTTCCCCTATCAGTAAAGGATAAATTGAAGAATAAGACTTTCCTGAATACCGAAAACACCACGGACGATAATACTTGAGCGGAGATGATCAAGAAGAATGGGGCGAATGAATTTTTAACCTTAACTGGCGATCAAGGTGATGATGCCAAGAAGACCCAGATCAAGAAACAGTGTGGGGAGAAAGCTAAATTAGAAACTACCGATATAAATTTTGAAGAAGCATTAGAGAAGGTGGGGATTTGATGCACTAAAGAGACTTCAGCTCCGCAAGCTCAATAGAGAAGTAGTGACTAATCTTGCCAAAAGCGCAATAGCAGCTTCTTCTTTGGGAACTGTCACTACAGGGGCTTATGTTGGATCCATTTATCTTTCTGATAAGCCTACGATATCCGATCACCTTACTAAATCTAACTACAAGTTAATTTCCTCCATATCCAATAAAGATCATTCTCAACTGCAGTGGGAGACTGAATTCGAATCGGACAAAGATAAGATAAAGGCTTTAATTGGATTCGCAGAAGAAGACAAAAAGAAGGGGGGAGAAGCTTTAGAGAAGTGGTGTTCATCTAAACTGAAAGAAAGCTATTCAGAGGATCACAAGGATCTGGAGGGGATCAAGAGTTATTGCGTTATCAGAGATATCAGTAGTCAACTAAAGAGAAAAGGTAAGTCAGTGCTTGCCGATTCTGACGGCAAATGAACACAGACCTATAACAAAAGAAAAGATACTCCTAAGAGATCTCCCCGTTCCCAGATAGCTGAGTTAACTGGAGAATGGAATTCTGGAAGCGGATCTTCTCCTACTGAAACGGAGGACTTAGTAAAAATTAAGAAGTGATGTAAATCAAAATCTCAAGCTTCCTTCTATGCCCACGAACAAATTTATGATCAAGTATATAACTGATGTACTGAAGATGGGGCTAACGTGGCCGAAGTTACAGGATAGTGTCTCTATTGGAATATGAAAACCTTAACTACTGCTCTAGCTGGAGGGGGAAGCTTAGCTTCTGCGGGAGCAGGATTCTGAGCCTATAAACATTTCTCCACATCCAAGTCAGTATCTGATCAATTAACGGAAGAGAAGTTTGTTCTATTAAATGATTCAGAGGCACACAAGACTCATTGAACCAAGTTATTAGAGGAATACAACAAGCAGAAAGCCCACAAGAACAAAATCTTCACAGATGGAAGTAAAGATTTAACGGTAGATGAATTGAAAGGGGCTTGTAAGAAAGCCTTGGGAGATGGTTCCGATAGTACAGAGGTATATTCCAAATCCAAAAGATGATGTGTAGTCCCAACCACCCTCTCTGAACACCTATCTAAACATAGCTTTAAATCACTATCCACAGAAGACAATAACAATCCCGATCAAAGTGCTTGGGAGGGGAAAATAACTGAACATGAAAAGCCTGATAACGCCAATAGACGCATTAAGGATTTAAGTGGAGTTAATCAGGATAAATGGAAAGCGGTAATGGGAGAATGTAAAAACGTGTCGGGTAAGAAAAATTATGAAGACGAATTCGATAGCTATTTTGAGAAGTATAAGGATTGGTGTTCTGTAAAGAATTTACAAGAGACTTAGATGTCGATTTGACTATTAAGATTAATTCCTGTGGCGGGATCAGCAGCCGTTCTGGCTGCTATGTTTCCAATAGCATCACAAAAATTAGACTTAGATAATACCGAAGATCTCTTTCCCTTTTTAGAACCAATACAACCAACTTCAGAAACAACCACACCTAAGCCTAGGAACGGCAGATGAACGGTTAAAGGAGTAGGATACTCCCATGGAGTTGGTGGGGGTAACGGGGTTTGTCAGATTTACACTGGGGAGATTTGAAGTATGGGCGAAGGTTCCTTAGAATTTAAAAGCAACCTACAAAAGCACGACACCATAGAAAAAGCAAGATCCGCTTTAAAAAATTGAAATGGAACAGTTGGGTGTGACTCTAACAGGCATTTTTATGTATGATGAAACGATTATCTGAAACAATGGGAAATAAGAAGTTCCAACTCATCTCCCACTCCGACATAATCCTAAAGATACCATAATAGAATTTCACTAATTCAGAAAAGTCAGACTATTAAATTTCAATTACTTTTGCGTCTAATTGACGAAAGAAGTGAGGATTAATCTATTTACGTTTTTCTAAACATCTCTCCTTAACCTCCTTTATAGCATCATCAAATCCCACATCATAAGTCAACTTCTCCCTTCTAGTTTTGCATCCTTTCTTTAATTTCTTAGTATCTTCCTTATCATTGTTGCTGCTTTCAAACTTTACATCATCTCATGCATACTTATTCTCTGAAGATTTCTTGGTACCCCTATAAGAATCAACATTATGCTTCCAATTAGATAAATCACTTTCATCTGATTCAACAACACCCAACAACCCAGATACAAATTCTTCTGCTTTTCTAGGAACCACACATCACTTAACGACCGACCTATATACCCCCTCTAAAGAGGATTCCAAACTAAGAACAGAAGAGCAAGCCCTCTTTAAATCAGACTCATTCTGAATCTCTCCTTCCGATGTAGAATGCTCTTTTTTGAATTTTCAAGTGTTCTTGGCATCTTTATATGAAGACAGTATGGAGCTTCAATCAGAAGCCTCATTTTTAAGTATCTTGAAGCCTTCCCGTAAGAGCCTATCCTTTATAGATTCTGTCTTATCAGATAGGTCATGAGATAATGCTGTTCCCAATCCAGCTACCCCTCCAACTCCTAAAATTCCTAAAGCAGGAACTCATTTACCCATATTTGAAGGTCGATAAAAATAGAAACTTCAAGCAAACGATATTTCTATTTTTCAAATAAATTAGCCATTGTAAACGTTGGGGAATCCAAATAACATAAACGTATTACTAACTACGAGGCAAATCGTTTCAAATGAGAAAAATGGTAAGAATTAGATCAATAACTATTTTGAAGAATGTCGAGATTAATGTTCTGTAAAGAGCCCACAAGAGACATAAATGCCGCTTTGACTATTGAGATTGATTCCTGTAGCAGGATCCGCAGCCGTTCTGGCTGCTATGTTTCCAATAGCATCACAAAAATTAGACTTAGATAATCTAGAAGAAGACTTTCCCACTTTCGATCAACTACAGCCCACTTCAGAAACAACCACACCTAAGCCTAGGAACGGCAGGTGAACGGCTACAAATATAGATTTTTCTCAGGGAACCAATAGGGGCGATGGAAAGTGTCACATCTATACAGGTAGTGTTTGAAGTATGACTGGTGACTCTTTGATATTAGATCCGAGTTTAAAGTATCACGATAGCATAGATAAAGCGAAAACGGCATCCGGTTGAGATGGGAGCGTGCAATGCGATTCCAATAGACATTTTTACGTGTGAAAAAGTAGTTTCGGAAAGTGAGAAATAAGAAGCTCTAGCACGGCTCCCCAACAATCATAGCTTTTAGATATGAAGCTTGCAACGGTTGCTGGGGTAACGGCGGGAGTTGGGGGAGCTGCAATAGGAGGCAGTATTCTTCTTAAAAACTCTAATTCCTATCCCGCTATAGAGGAACTTATCTCTAAGAGTAAGACCAAGATTCTAGTTAAAGACTCAGATACGAAGGGTTGAACAGCATTATGAGATGTCTACAAAAAGGAAAATACCAATAATGGGCTGGGAAAAGACACTTGGAGACTAGAAGGATGGGAAAGTAGTTCTAAAACTACCAATATTCTTACTTCTTACAAAAGCAAGTGCTTTTCCTTAGCTAAGGAGAAAGTAAAAGATGCTGACGATCAGAAATACAAGGAATTCGTAAGCAAGTGTGCAAGAAATAAGACTGTTGCAGATCTATTAGCTGGATCAACCCTACTTTCATCTGACGCCGGTAATAAGGAACAATGGAAGGAAAGATTTAAGAAGTACAAAGCTTTAAAGACCCAAAATACATCCTACCCAATTAAAGAGATCACTCTAGGAGATAGCGATGTTGAGACTGATGATCAACATCTTAAAAAGATACAAGATGGATGTGACAAGGCATGAAATCGAGAGGTAGATGGAACTGAGAGTGAGCAATCCATATTAGATATCAAGAAGTGGTGTTCGTCAGAGACAACTATATAGGCTAAGGTGGAGTTTCCGCTTATAGCCAAAAGCTTAACAGGACTATTGGCGCTAGGAGTTGCAGGAACTAGTGCAGTATATTTTGGCTATTTTTATGAAAATGGAGGAATTCACATTTCTGAACTTCTGAAGACTACAAATCCTGAGAAGAGATTTATAAGTAACTCTTTAGAATCTTCTGATCAGAATTGAAAAGATGCTTGGAAGAAGTATAGAGAGGATCACAAGAATGAAAACAAGGAGCCCTTATCTTTATCCGATTGGAGTAGACCTAGCGGAGAGATAAAGAATGACCAAAATGCTCCACAATCCTTTGTGAATGCATGCTCTTCTATAAAAAGAGAGAAAGTCAAAGATTCTAAATCTTCCAGATACGAATTGGCTTTGAAATACTGTACTAGGGATACATTAGTAAAGGACTTAATTGAAGAAAAAGGGAGTCGATCTTTATTAGCAAAAACAGGAAACTCTGGAACTAGTGAAGCTTGGAAAGCTGCATGAAAGGCTTACATAGATGACAACAAGAGTAATGATTCCAATCTATGAACGTTGGATAATTGAACCACTATTAAAGCGCAGGAAAATGCTCCAGATTCATTCATGACTAAATGTGAAACCAAGTCCAAGGAGAAGTGGGAAGATAGTAAGTATTTAGAGGTGAATAAGTATTGTACTGAACTTAAAAAGAATTAAGCGGTAGGAACTTTACAGAAAGATTCTTGATTCTTAAATACGACAGAGTCCCTACCTTCAAATATTGATGACTTTGCAGAATCACACCATCCTTTAAGGAGGGTCTTCTTATCCTCGGGGAAAGTCTCAGAATTATTTTGAATTCCTGCCTTTAATTTAGCCAACTCCCTATCCAATTCTCCCTTATCGTGGCTCTTCAAGGATGTTAAAGCTGTATCCCACTTGTTCTTGTTATTGGAAACAGCCTCCGAGATTCAATCCTTATTCTCACTAACATCCGCATTAGTCTTAGAGCAGAAAGACTTGAAATCTGAAAAGTGCTTAGAATTCTCTACTGGCAAGGAATAAATCGCCAAGCACCCTTCCTTAAGTAACTCTTTAGCTCTCGCCTCATCCGCGGGAGCTTTAGTCTTCTCAAAAGCCTCCACTAATTTAGGGTGATTGGGAGTTGTCTTCTTAAGTTCCTCATATTTCTTAGTCCATATAGTAGCATCTACTTTGTCATCCAACAAAGCTTGGGAATACTTATCTTTAAACGTAACAACACTTTCCGATTGTCATGGCTTAAGAACCATTAAACCACCAACCCCTAATCCTCCCGCACCCAAAGCTCCAAGAGAGGCTGGAATTAACTTACTCATTCTTTTCTAAACACCTCTCCTTAACTCCCTTAAGAGCATCATCAAATCCAACATCATAAGTTAGCTTCTCCCTTCTGGCCTTGCAACCCTTCTTTAATTTCTTAGTATCCTCCTTGTCATTACTTCCATTAAACACCACATCATCTCATGCATACTTAGTATCTTTCTTAGTTCCCTTGTAAGCATCAACATTATGCTTCCATTTAGATTCATCACTTTCATCCGTTTCAACAACCCCCAACAGTCCAGTTACAAATTCTTCAACCTTTCTAGGAGAAACACATCACTTAGTTGTTGACTTATATGCTTCTTCTAAAGAAGATTCCAGCTTAAGAACAGCAGAACAAACTTTCTTTAAATTAGACTCATCCTGAATTTCACCATCCACTCCAGTATGCTCTTTTTTGAACTTCCAAACATTCTTGTCATTCTTATATGAGGACAATATGGCGCTCCATTCAGAAGCTCCATCTTTAAGTAGCTTGAACCCTTCTCTTGAAAGCTTATCCTGTATAGTTTCCTTATCGGACATAGAATGGGATAGTGCCGTTCCTAATCCCATTACCCCACCAACTCCAAGAACCCCTAAAGCGGGAGTTAACTTACTCATTATTTAAGGGTCGCTAAAAATAGGAATTTCAAATATCAGCTATTTCTATTTTTACTTAGTATCCGTTATCAGAAAATTAATGCCCTTAAAGAGGTAGCATTCTTATAAGGAGAAGACTGTTTTTACAAATATGCCAAACCTGCCACTTATAGGATCTATTGCTACTGTGGGTGGAGTAGCTGGCGTTGGAGGGTTAGCTTTGGAGCTTTCTAAGCCAAAAAGCCAACATACCTCTTTAACCAAAAGCAAGGAACCGTCATCTTTAAAGGTATCTAAAAGATGTGAAATCTTTCACATACAATCTACCCCTAATCTGACAGTTAAGAAAGTAGAAGAGTCTTCTTTACGAGGGCAGGTTAGCGATTCTAGTTTTTGGAATAGTATGGATTCAGATTGCAAGACCAAGGAGAAGATCTACGTGGCAAGCAGGGATAATAAATGAGTTTATGATAAGTCTGAACAAAATAAGGATTGAAAAGTAATCCCTTAATATGCCTAAGCTACTTCCTCTTGGATTTGCGTCTGCAATGGTAGGAACAGCTGGATTCAGTGGTTTTCTTTTAGGATCTTCCAAGTCAGAAAGTCAGATCTATTAGTTCCCGTAGTGGGAAGAAGTGTGACATTTATTTTGTAGGCACTTCTGTTAATTTGCAAGGTAGTGATGATCCTTTAAATGATTCAGCACTAAAAGACAAGATAGATGAGGATGTTAGGTCAAAGATAAGCGAAGCTTGCAACCAAAGGAAAAGGATTTACTTGGATTGCACAGAAGGAGCGTGTAAGTATAAATACACAGGAAGTTAGATTCAATGAATCCTATAGCAACTAAAGGGGCTTTAGGATTAGCCGCTTCTACAGCAGTTGCCGGGACAGTTGGCATGGCCGTTAAGTTCTCTGGGCAGGAAAAGCCCCGATCCATAAAAGATCTTCTTTGACAACATAAGCCGGAGAAGCGATTGCTATTCAAAAGATATCTAGACAAAGAGGATGGTTCTCAACCGGAGTGAAAGGAAGCTTGAAAGAAGTACAGAACTAATTACAAGGATAGTGAGAGAGATCCCCTTGGGTTACTAACTAAACCTGTTGATTTAAATGATGCTAATGCTCCTTCAAACTTCATGGAATCTTGTGAATCATTATTCAAGAAAGAAGTCCATAACATCAAATCAGATAGATATCAATTGGCCGATAACTACTGTACTAGATTAACTTCTGTAGCTGACTTAGTATGGGAATCTAATCGTAAGGTATTAGCTAAGGGAAATGATGGTAACAGTTCAGAATGAAAAGGATTGTGGAAGAAGTATATAGAAGCCAATTTAGGTAAAGATACAGGAAAGGATGAATGGCAAGTTTTTGAAAAGAAGTGGGAAAGTACAAGTGATCAAGAAGCAGCTACCGATAAATTCAGAAGTAAATGCGAATCTGAATCTCTAGTGAAGACAGGAAGTAGAAGTCATGCCTCCTATCAAAAAGTTATAGATTACTGTTCCGTACCTAGGTAGCTAAACATCATTCCTTTATAGAATCAAAAGCGATCTCAACTTCCCTTCACGCCTTCTCTGAGAGATCATTACAACCGTTACTTAACTTAGTAAACTGAGACTCATTGTCTCCAGACTGAACACTAATTCCTGAGAATCTATTCTTGCTATTATCCTTCTTGTACTCATTGAATCTCTTCTTCCATTCGGTATCTTGATTATCTTTACTCAAGATAGACTTACCCAAAGAAGCTAACTTCTCCTTAGTAGTCTTATCTCTAGTACAAAACTTTAAGAAGTTAATATAAAGGGGATCCTTTGCATCCACCACCTCTCCAGTTTTCAGAAGTTCAGAACACCTACTCTTTAACTTCTCTAGAGAAGCACCCTTAATACCAAAAGCATTAGAACTAGATCCATATGAAGTCCACTTACTACTTCAAGATGCATCATCTTCCTTCATAACAACTATGTAATCATCCTTCTCCGCAAGAGAAGTTAAGGTTACCTTGCCGGAAGATAAGACTCCTGAGTAATATACACCTGTACCTACTGCACTAGTAGAAGCTAATCCAAGAGCTCCTAGTGCTGCTTTACTGGTCATTCTTAGTTACTTCGGCAGAACATCACTCCCTTATAGCCTCCAAATATGACCTATCTTCTTCTCCTGTAACAGACTTACTCCACTGAGTAGCACACCCATCTTGGAGTTTCTTTAAGTGCTCCGGTTTCTCTTCAGAGTCTCCCGCATCCAATGCAATGGCTCCTATTGGATAAGAACTCTGGTCGCCTTTGGCTTCCTTATATTTCTTAAATCTACTTTTTCACTTAGCATCATTCCCATTACCCTTCGGAAGAAGAGTAGAACCACTTAAAAGATCTCCAACAGTCTTATCTCTAGAACACATGTTCAAGAACTCCACATACTTAGAATCACTCTCTCCTTCTACCCTCTCACTAGACAAAGAAGTACATCTCATCTTATAAGAAGAAGGAATAGTATCTGGATTATTAGAGCCCTTCCATTCCGCTAACTTCCAAGAATCCTTTCCCGCCCCTTTATTCTCATTATCCTTCTTATATTTATCCCACAACTTTGACCAACCCTCATCCTTAGTAACTGCAACCTTTGTTTTGCTTTTGGAAATTAAATCCTTAATAGTAGATCTCTTATCCTCCGGAGAAATATGATTCTTAATTAAAAAACCACCCCCAACAGCTCCTCCCGCTCCAGCTAAACCTAAAGCTGCTTTTGAAGCTACAGAATTCATTAACTACTTACTTGAGCTCCTTGCTCTGTACATCAGTTCTCCACAGGGGTATATAAAGTGCTCTTCTCCTTTGCCAAGAAAAGACCACTCACCTTCTCTTGACATCAACTCTTTATGATGAGAAGATCAGCATCCCGAGTATTCTGCTTATCCTTTCACTCCCCATCAAGGCCTGCAATTTGAGATCTTGGAGAGAGGCTGGTAGTCTCTTTTCTCTTATCGTAAGTTGCTTCCCACTTACCTTTATCTCCCTCGTTGGAAGTAAGTAAGGTCTTCTTATTTCTAGATATCTGGCTCGCTATAGTTCTTATTAAACAATACTTCTCTACCTTATCTAAATCCCCATTCGTAGACGAATAGTCCCTCTTCATCTGATTATCACATCAATTCTTCAAAAGAATTCCGCCCTTCTCTTCCCCATCCTCGGCGGTATTCAAAAGTCTCTTTATCTCATCTTTATCGGACTTAAACTCCTCTTGTCATTGCTGAACTACCCCTTCATCTACAGATAGATCCGATATCAATAAACGTCCTTTGTCTAAAAAATGCTTCCTAGTTGATTTATCCTCATTTCCATCCAATAACTTCTTACTTAAATAAACTCCTCCTGAAGCTGTTCCTAAAGTCCCTAATGCCGCAAAGCCTTTAGCAAGATTTGTCATAGGAATGGACTCATTAACACAAACATAGAGCTCGGAAAATCTTTAATCACTAGGATAAAGGCACAACTACCATCCCCGAAATTATGAACTCTTTGGCCACTAAAGGTCTTGCTGGATTAGCAGCCTCTACTGCAGTTGCTGGTGGAGTCGGAATGGCCATCAAATTATCCTCATCCAAGGAGGAATTACAATCCATCAAGACTCTCATTAAGAAACATAACCCAACCAAGAGATTACTGTCTCGAGGCGATCAAGGGAAGTGAAAAGGAGTTTGAAAGCAATATAGAACCGATTACCAAAATGAATCCAGCAATCCCTTCAACCTTACATTAACCAAAGTCACAAGCATACAAGAAGAAGCGGCTCCCGAGAATTTCATGACATCATGTACCTCCTTATCTGAAGAGAAGGTAGAGGGGATTAAGTCTGATAAGTATCAATTAGTAGACAAGTACTGCACTCGCCTTACTTCTGTATCGGACTTAATATCTGATACAGGAAAGAGAGTTCTTCCAAAAGGGGATAATGGCCAGAGTCAAGAATGAAAGAATCTTTGGAAGATCTATAGGCAAGCCAACAAAAACAAACAATCCGGAGGAGATATTTGGGGATTGTCTGGAAGCTCTTGAACCAATAGCGAGGAGTTAGTGGAAGCTCCTTCTAATTTCAGAGAAAAGTGTGAATCGGAATCTCAAGTCGAGACTGGAGATACCAATCACAACTCCTTTATAAATGTTCTAAAGTATTGTTCAGTTCCAGTCTAGGATACACACCACTTTACAGCTGTCTCATACTCTGAAGAAAACTCTGAGTCGTGAGTCTTTGTTCCTTTCTCTAAGAGAGTCTTACAACCTTTCTTTATCGCAGTAATCTTGGAAGCTTCCTCTCTTGTCTGAGATCAATCAGTCCCGGCAAGAGGAAGAGTTTGTCCATCATAAGAAGAGATCTTTCCAACCCAAAAATCACGATCATCACTCTTAGACTCTTCATTATTAGGAATCGTTCTTCCTTGACCAACTAAAGATTCCTTCACTCCCTTAGGTACCACACATCATCTTCTGGCCTTCTTATAGGATTCAGAAGCAACCTCCACTCCGACTAAGTCCTTACATGCCGACTTAAGAGAATTTATATTCTCAGCCTCATGATCGCCTTCACTGGATATGGACACTCCTTCAAGACGATCCTTAGCATCCTCCTTGTATTTAGAAAGAATAGTTGTCCACTCTGACTTATGAGTATCTCCAGATTCGAAATTTAAAAGAGTAAATCCATCTTTCAACAACTGTTCAGATAACTTAACCTTAGCTTTCGGTACATCTTGTGATTGGAGATGCTTAACAGCAAAATAAGATCCAGTTCCTACTGCACTAGCAGAACCAAGGCCTAAAGCCATCTTTGCAGGAGTTAAAGACATAGAATCCTAAAGTTTAAACCGTACTTCCATAAATTCAGATAATCCCTTACCTGTTAGGCATGACAAATTTAACAAAGGGATTGGCATCCTTGGGAGTCGCCGGCACTGCCGCTGGAGGAGGTATATTAATTAAAAATCAATTATCTCCCAACGAGGAAAAGCTTTCTGTTTCTAAGAGATTAGAAAATGAGGGATACACAATCCTTAATGAATCTGTTGATAGTGATTGAAGCGCTACTTTAGCCAAGCATAAAGATGCTCAAGTAAAGCATCCTAAGTTCCTTCTGACCTCTCAAGAATTACCATCCCTAAAGGCGGCTTGTAAAGACGTATTAGTGAAAACAGATGTCTCTGAAGATGATTACAAGAAAGCCAAGAAATGGTGCGTTAAACCCGTCAGCATTGGGGATTTAATTAAATCGAAGAAGCTGAATCTGCTGGATACCACCAAGACAGACGAAACAGGTAAGGAGCAATGAAAGCCATTGGCAGACGAATACGTGAATACCGGAAAGGGAGTTAATCAAATAACAGGATTAACTCTTCCCCTTACATCCGGAAATAGGGAGGATGATTGGAAGCAATTGAGAACTAAATGTAAAGAACTGATTGCCAAGGACTTCTGAAGTGAACAATATGAGGATGAGTTAAGTAAGTCAATAATGTGATGTGTATCTAAGTAGCATACGACAATTCCTTTTAGAAACTCATGGTTAATAAAGCGGCACTAGGGATGGCAGGACTAGCTTCCACTAGTGCAGTAGGCGCTGGAATTCACTATTCCGGTATTCTTTCTCCATCCACCAAACAGGTAAGCATCTCTTCTCTTACCGAAAAGGATGATTACATAGTAGTCATGCAAAGAGATGGCGAGTCATGGGAGGCAAAGTGGAAAGAATATGAATCCAGTTCCAATATCTTCCAAATTAAGAATCCCTCCCAAGACAACCTTAAAGAACAGTGCTCTACTCTATTTAAGGATTCCAAAGTATCTGGAAAGGAAGATAAACTCTATTCTTCATTCCTAACATTCTGCACTAGAGATAAAACCACCAAGGAGAAACTTCAATCTTTAGGTAAGTCCATTCTTGGCAAAGATGGTCAAGATCAAGAATGGAAGAAGAGATTCGGCAATTACAAGTTAGATACCAACAAAAATAAACTATCCAACATCACTTCCACCACAGACCAAGATACGGATTTCTCTAAGTTAAGCACTGGATGTCATGAACTGGCCGATAAAGCATGAAAGGAAACAGAGAGCTCTCTTCCTACTATTGAGAAGTGATGTCTTTCTGCCACAACAGGAGGACAATAAATGTCCCTTCCAATCAAAGGAGCTATTGGGGGCTCTGCTGTTGCAACAGCTTCGGCCGGAGGCATCTACTTAGGAACTAAATACTTCGATAGTGAATCCATAAAGAGTCATCTCTTGAAGAGTGGCTACAAACTTATCTCTTCTCTTTCTGAAAATGAGGAATCTCCCCAATGGGAAGAAGAGTTTAAGTCCGATATAGTCAAAATAAGGGCACTATTAAATATCTCAGAAAGTGAAGATTCATCTGGAGGAGTCAAGTTGAAAGCATGATGTCATGAGAAAATGAACCTTAAGTACCATGAGAATCATGACGATTTAGAAAATGTTAAGAAATACTGTGTCATCAGAACTTTAGAAAATCAGCTATCCAGAAATAGCAAGACAGCCCTTACAGATAGAAGTGATGCAAGTAAATGGAGTGCTACCTATAACAAAAGAAAAAGCACCACCTCTTTAACTCCCAGAAACCAAATAGAAGGATTGACTGGGGAGTGATCGGGAAGTCAAGAGAGTACTGATCTTCCCGTTATTAAACAATGATGTCGACAAAATTTAAAAAGGAACTTTATAGTTAAGAAGTTGGGAGATCAATACAAAGTAATTGAGAATTGATGTACCGTAGAAGGAGCAAACGTATCTAATTAATGTCTTTACCTGCAAAAGCAGCCTTAGGGGCTGCATCCTTAACCGGAGTAGTTGGTGGGGGGATATTAGTTAAGAATTATGCCTTCGATAAGGATTCAAAAGAGAATCTAATATCCAATCGTCTTAAATCTGAAGGATATGTATTATTAGATGCAAACAAGGATGAAGATTGAACTAATACCGTCAACAAGCACAAAGGAACGGATTTCACATATCTTCGATTCACTCTTAAAGCCTCTCAAGAACTAAGTGATCTGAAAAAGGAATGTAAAAGAGTTTTAGATACTGTTGGCAATGCAGAAGACTACAAGAAGGCAAAGAAATGATGCGTTAAGCCTGTGTCTATTAAGGATTTAATAAGTTCCAAAAAGCTAACTCTCTTAAAAGTTCAAAGCAACGATAACACTGATCAACAGACATTTCAGTCTCTCGTGGAGAGATATGAAAAAGAGGGAACTGGCAATAAAGCCATCAGTGGACTCGCTTTAGAAACTACAGGAAATAAGGATAGCAACTGAAGTAAGCTAAGAGATAAGTGTAAAGATCTATCTGAAAAGGAATTCTGGAGTGTGGACTACGATGATGAGGTTTTGAAAGTAGAAATGTGATGCGTTAATGAAGCGATTAAGAAATAGTTCAATAGTGTAAAATTAGAAGTCACTTATTATCAAGATTCAGAAGTATGTTAATTATCCTTTCTTAGTTTCTTAGTGAATTCTGAAGTAGATACATTTTCATTAATTGAGGGGTTTTTAAAAGAATCTGAGAGTTTAATATCCTACTGGAAGAAATGCTTCATCCTTCTGCTATGTTGCGGGATGACATGTACGTTCATAATAATAATATCTTCGGTGTTGGAGTTGGGTGGTGAAGATAAGATGCCCCTTATCCTTGCCCCTATAGCATGTGTTTTCTTCCCCGCAATCATAGTGGATCTTTATAAGAGTTATAAGCTTGCTAACTATATAAAGGGTTTCTATCAAGACATAAGTGAGAACGATATTAGGGCAGCTTTTGCTAGTGGAAAACAGATACTTAACATAATGGTTATCTTAACTATAGTCTTAGCTCTCCTAGCTCCAATAGTCCATTCACTTGGATCATTGATAGTGATTGCCCCTTTATTCCTAAAAGCGAAGTTCAATAAAGTTAACAAGGAGTTAATAGAGATGAAAGATAGTTTTATTTAGAACAATATTTAAAGACATTAATAAACGAACGATGAGTCTTGCTTCCAGTCTTCACTAGTTTTTCGGAATTACATTTATTCTTAAAGTTCTGGGTAGCATTAGTGTCATTAGTGCCTCCTTTAGAAGTAAATATCCCTCATTCATCCTTTCCAGACTCCTTGTCAGCATTATCCTTCTTATAAGCGTTCCATAATTCATTTCACCCGCTTGAATCGCTTGAAGAAAGCAAACGCTTAGAAGTAGACAATATCAAATCTTCTACTGATGTTGATCTGGTGCAATACTCCAAAACATGAACAAGCCTCTCGTCCTCAATATCAGATACCTGTACACTAAACCTTTTCTTACAGGCATCTATGAACTCACTAGGAGCATTGCCCGAACTATCTGTTAAAGTTAAAGTTAAAGAGAAGGGATTACTTTCTGCTCCAGAATAGGCATTTAAATAATTCTTTCAAGCTACCTTCCACTCTTCTGGGGATCCATCCTGCTTTTTACCTCAACCTCTAATTAAAAGCCTCTTCTCTGGAAATCGATCTCCAATTCACTTAGATATAGATTTGGACTCCTTTTCTCTGGGAAGAACTAACTTAGTAGCTCCCGCAGAAACGGCTGTGGAAGCTGAAAAGCCTAAAGCCGCATTTCGTACTAAAGTATTCATAACTATGTGTGTGACCTAACAAGGAGATAATGGCAGAATCTTAAGTTCCTGGAAATGCATAAACACACTGACCACTCGTACAGTTGAGATAACTTGATTTTCCTTGGCTGCAACTAGCCTTTATTTGAGATCTCAAATTCTCATCTATCTTGCCCTTTAATCCCTCATCGTTTAAAGGATCATCACTACCCTTCAAATCCACCTGCGTACCTACAAAATAAATATCACACTTTTTCCCGCTTCGAGAACCAACAGGTCTGACTTTCTGACTTAGAAGATCCTAAAATAAGAACACCTAACCCTGCTACTCCTAGCATCGTAGATGCAAAACCAAGCGGAAGTAACTTAGGCATAACTAAGAAATTACTCTTCAATCCTTTCCTTGATCGGATGCCTCGTAAACTCACGCATTACTTCTGTAGGCAACATAAATCTTCTCCTTACTCTTACAATCCGCATCCACACTGCTTCAAAAGCTAACAGAATCAGTCTTTGTTCGCAAAGACGCTTCCTCCATTTTCTTAACCGTCTTTTGATTAGAGTCTTGTATATGGAAAATCTCACATCTCTTGGACACCTTCAAAGATGAAGATTCCTTGCTCTTCGCTAGAGAGATATGATGGCTTTTTGGCTTAGAAAGCTCTAGAGCTAACCCTCCAACGCCGGCCGCCCCTCCCACAGCAGCTATAGATCCTATAAGAGATAAATTTGACATACTCACAAAGAAGTTTGTTCTTTTAAAAATAGCAACAGCAGATATCGGAAATTCCTATTTTTAGCGACCCTTAAAAACGCATTCTATGAGTAAATTAATTCCTGCTTTAGGTGTTCTTGGAGTCGGAGGAGTAGCTGGATTGGGAACGGCATTGTCCCACTCTATATCCGATAAAGAATCTATAAGAGACAAGCTTTCAAAAGAAGGGTTCAAGATATTGAAAGAAGAGTGGGGGTGAGTGGGGGAAGATACTGGAATCCTATAAGAATGAAAAGAATGTTTGGAAATTCAAGAAAGAACACTCTGGGGTTTCTGAAAACATCCAGAGCGAGTCGGATCTAAAGACAGCTTGTAAAGCGGTTGTTAAATTGGAATCCTCTATTGAGGGGCTATATAAGTCAGCAACCAAATGATGTGTTGTTCCTAGGAAAGCAGAGGAGTTTGTATCTGGACTATTGGGAGTAGATACTACCAACACCAATGATACCAATGCATGGCAGCACAATATAGATGAATACAAGAAAACCAAGAAGAATGGTGACAATAAATACGAATGGAGCGATGTTTCCTTCCAAAACGACGGTGGTACTGAGGATCTTAAAAAGCTGAAAGAAGGATGTAAGACTAGACGGGACAAATTAACTTACGACGTTGAATTCGATTCTGCAATATCTGAGATAAGCAAGTGATGCTTAGAGAAGAAACCTTAAATTGAGTAAATTAATACCAGCCTCTCTTGGGGCTGTGGGTGCTGGGGGAGCGGGAATTGGAGGCTATATGCTTCTTAATCCTTCGGAAAATCAGAAAACTGAGAAAGTCATTACCTTCAAGGAGAAGTACAAGGGAGCTCTTCTAGATCTAGAAGGAGATAAAGATTCAGCAATATGAGAATCCAAATTTACTTTACTTAAAAGCGGAAGTCCACATCATCCTAGTCTAAAGGGCATAACGACAAAGGAAGATACCGAAGCTAAGTCTCTACATAAGCAAGGATGTAGGGACTTATATAACTCCCCTGCCGACAACAATCACTACCTAGAAGACTTTAAGAATTACTGTGCCAAGTTAATTGGGGATGTGGTTTCTGGAAGTTGGATTGAAGGGGAGCAAACACAGACCGGAACTAAATGAGATGGCAAACTTAAAGATATAAAAAGCAAGAAGGACAACCTGATTTCCTCAGTTTTAAAAGAGTTAGCTGGGAAATTAACTTCCTCAGGAGAGACCTTTACAGAGAACGAAAGGAAGTTGTTGGAAGGGTGGTGTCACGCCCGAAAGAAGGATCTATCCCAAGGAGAAGAGAATTCCTTGTTAGAGGAAATTAAGAGTTACTGCATCAGTAGTTAACATGGGGAAAGGGGCTTATTTGGCTTTAGGAACAGCAGGAGCTGGAGGTTTGGGTGCTGGTGGACTGATAGCATCCAAGCCTTGACAATCTACCAGTAAAGAAGTTCCTAAAGTTGTAGCCTCTATCAAAGATAAATACTCTGTAGCATTACTTGATCCTACGAAAGATGAAACTATATGAATCAAGAAGTACGACGTTCTTAAATCTTCATCTCCAAATAACCTTACTCTTCAAGAAGCCTTAAAGAAGAGTAAGGATCCTAACAAGAATGAAGAGGAAGCTAAGAGATTGATGAAAGAGGGATGCAAGGAGATTTATGAATCCAAAATAGACGATTCTAAAAGCTTCTCAGACTTCAGACAGCTTTGCTCCAAGAATAATGAGGATGCAAGTAAAGCTGGAGATTGAAATACAGATGATGTCACAACATCTAACAACAAATGGGACAAGGCTTTAAAGAAATTAAAAGAGCATAACATAGACACCAACGACGAACTTGATTCTCTACTAGTAGCTTTAAAGGAAAGTATAGGAGCCAACCAAACCACCACTTTCGATCAAGCTCTTAGAACTAAAGTAAAGGATTGATGTACAAATGCCAGAGGAGAGATGTTTGAGGGCGAGAATTCCATCAAATTTAAGAATCAAGAAACATTTTGTAAGGTCATTAGCTAACTATGTCTAAGTTAGCGTTGGGATTGGCGGGGGCGGGTGGAATAACTGGTGCTGGAGGTTTTGCTGCCTATCAAGCTGGTTTATTTTCAAGTAATCAAGAATTACTTACAGTGCGAGAAACCCTATCCAAAGAAGGGTATGTGTTGGTTTCGGAGGATGAGAAATTTCAGGAATTCTTCAAAGAGTTTAAAGGTGATGCCGGTTTCATTGGCGAACTAAATAAATACAGTACCGGAGGGGAGGACTTATCAAAGGACACAAATGGAGGCAAAGGTAAAGTTGCCTTGAAGAACATGTGTTCTTCCTACCTTAATACCAAAGATAAATTAGACAAAGCCATCAAGTGATGCGTTCTTAGGATTCAGGATAAGAAATTAGAAGGGAAGGCTTGAAGAACCATAGCAGCAGAAGATACCGATCAAGGTGACTGGAAACAGGCATTTGACGGCATCAAAACTAAAGCAATAAAGTATGGAGTAACTGGAATTAACGAAAGTACAGAATCAACTAATGGCTATCCGATTTTAAAAAAGTGATGTTCTGACAATAAGAAGCTTCCTATCAGTAATAAAAACAAGACAACATTAGACAATGCTGTGGATTTGTGTAGCAAAACTGAATAATGGGTAAATTACTTCCAGCCTCTCTTGGAGCGGTTGGTGCCGGGGGAGCGGGAATTGGAGGCTATATGCTTCTTAACCCTTCAGAAAATCAGAAAGTTATTACTTTCAAAGAGAAGTATTCCAAATCCTTGTTGGATTTAAGTGAGAATAAAGATGAGTCTATTTGAAAAACGAAATTAACTTCTCTAAAATCACAAACTCCCAATCATCCCGACTTACGAGAAGTATCTGCTGTTGCTAAAGGAGACGGCGGAGAAGATAAGGCTAAGCCTCTACACAAAGAAGCTTGTAGAAAAATATATGACTCCCCTTCCGATAATCAGAGTTACTTCGAGGATTTTAAGAAGTATTGTTCTAAGTTAATAGGGGATCTAATTACAGAGACTTGAATATCGTCTGAAAGCTCTAGTGATAGTAAATGAAATACTAGACTAGGATCTTTGATTAGCAAGAAAGGGGAATTAATCTCTCAAAAGCTGAAAGACCTTGTTGCCAAGCTACCTACAGACAATAACAATAACTTTACACCAGAACAAAGAAAGGAGCTTCAAGCTTGATGTTCTCCACAGAAAGAACAACTATTCCTCGGAGAAGAAAGCAAGGTAATAGACGAGATTAAGAGTTACTGTACAGGTAATTAATTTGGGTAAAGGAGCTTACTTAGCTTTAGGTACGGCTGGAGCTGGTAGCTTAGGAGTTGGTGGATTAGTTGCTTTAAAGCCCTGAGAAGAGTCTAAAGTCGTCGTCTCAATAAAGCAGAAGTATCCTTTAGCGATATTAGATGCGTCAAAGGATACTGATATATGAAACAAGAAATATTCAAACTTATCTAAATCCTCTCCACATCATCCAATCCTTAAAAAAGCATTATCTAAAAGTAAAGCTCCAAATGCTGATGAAACTGGAGCGAAGGAGCTTCTTAAATCTGGATGTTCAAAAATCTATGAATCTAATGTAGATAATCCGAATAACTTCCAAGACTTTAAATCTCTATGCTCAAAAACAAATGAAGATGCAACTAAAAGCAATGCCCATTGAATTCAAGAGGAGACTTCTAAATCAAGTGGAAATAAGTGAGATACTGTTCTAACTAGTTTGAAAAGTCATGAAACTTCTAACAACTGAATTTTGGATAAGACTTTAGAGGAATTGAAACAAGCAATCCAAGGTGCCAATACTTTCTCAGAAGATAATAGAAATAAGCTGAAAGCCTGATGTGATGCTACGAGGCTAGAAGTATTTAAGGGGGAAGAAACAGAAGAATTTAGAAGTCAAGAAGCTTTTTGTAAGTCTAATTAATCTTTCAAGCCAACCCCTGTAATCGCTCCTCATAAACTCACTTTTCAGATTTCTTAGCTAAGAAAATCCTTTCCTTAACTCCACAGTCCTTGTTCACTTGCCCTCAAAGAGAGTCATTATTTATCTCTTTTGCGAAGGATGACTCTTCCTCTCTTTTTACAGTTAAATCTGCCTCTTTAACTATAGAATAAAGGACGCATCTTTTCAATACAAACTGCTCTTTTTTCTTAAAAGATAAAACAGTCTGGCTTTTTGGATTAGAAGAATCTCAAGCCAATCCTCCTATTCCTGCTGTTCCACCAATAGCTACTATAGAGCCAATAAGAGGTAATTTAGGCATAGAATCTCCTTACCAATTAAATACTTTAATGATTAAAAAATTAGCATCTCTTGGGGGAGTAGCATGTGCATCTATAATTGCAGGCATCTACGCTTTAAGGAGCTCAAATAGTGAGAAATATAAATCCAAAATACCCTCATACAAGAAGACTGCAAATAAAGTCAAAGACTATATCAGGGACAACGATTCCATGGATCTCTATATGGTAGATCCTGAGAATAGAGAATGATGGAGTGCTCGGGGTAAGGAGTTTGGGAAGTTCTACAAAGGGGATTGACAGGACTTTAGGGATAAATGCTTTTCGGAGATGGAAGACAAAAAGTCGGAATGAAGTAACGTGTTGAATGGAGGATCAGTATATTACTCAGAAGCATGACAAGTGTCGACTACGGATTTTAAATTCCTATCTATTTGCCTTACTCCATTCCCTTCTCAAACATAGGAATGGCTACCATCCCCGCTCAAGCAAAGACTCGTTATATCTTGACCCTTCTTATCCTCTTCACTAAGACTCGCTTCTTGAAAGAACTTCTCCTTTTCCTCTTTCGTATACTTTCCCTTTAATTCATCGAACGAAGTAGTGGCATCACTGTCATCGCTATAAACCTTGTCAATCCAATAAATAAAACAACCCTTTCCAGATGAGCTGGAATCTATTGAGGGAATCTTATATTTCCTATGTGATGTAAATTCACCATTAACTAACTCCCTTTCTTCTTTGGGAGTTAAAGGTGTTTCCGATCCTTTAAATAAAGAAGAAGTAAGAACTACTCCGGTACCGACAGCAGTTCCCACAATTCCAAACGCTCCCAGCAATAACCTTGGATCTAGAACCATTATGCAAAGTCAAATCTATACCTTTCACGGCTTTCCTTGATCGCTATCTTCATAAACTCAGTTATTACTTCTATAAGCTACAAAGACTCTGTCCTTAATTCCACAATCTCTATCAATCCTCTCACGAACAGAATTATTAGTTACCTTAGTTTTAAAAGTACTCTCGTTCTCCTTTTGTACAGTCAAATTATCAGAACTTACTATAGAGTAAAGTTGACATCTCTTTAGTGCCAATGACTTACCCATTTTTGAAGTTGAGACAGTTTGGCTTGTTGGCTTAAGTAATTCCAATCCTAAACCTCCCATTCCTACAACTCCTCCAGTAACAGCTATAGATCCAATAAGTATTAACTTCGGCATACCCTAAGAAGTACCAGCTCTTACTATAGAGCAATAATTAAGGGCTGCCAACACCTCCGGAGCCCGAGCATCCTTTGCCTTAGAAGTAGTTTCTTTTATACATCTGTCTTTAAATTCATCAGGAGCATTACTATCACTAGGCTTATTCAACTTCCATAAATCCCCATTACTCTTGTACTGGGTTCATAAAGAGCTCCACTGATTGCTATTCTTATCCGAAAGAGCCTGTTTTTCTTGTTCCCATATGAAGTCTGATACTAGAGTGTCTCTAGTGCAAAACTCTAAAGCTAAGTTGTACTTATCATCACTTTCATCAACAGCCTTCTCCTCGAACAATCCTTCACATTTAGACATGAAGGCGGCCGGAGCATTTCCCTCCGTAAAAGTCTTTAAAGAGAATGGATCTCCTTTGGATCCTGCATATCCGTTAATGTATCGCTTTCAAGCAGCCTTTCAATCCGGATCAGTCGCCCCTCTGGCAGCAAAAAGTAATCTCTTATCCGGTCGACCCTTTGAAAGTAGGGTCTTTATAGGTACAGATACCTTCTTAGATGTATGTGAAACAATTCCTATGGTTCCCGCAACCGCAGTTGATGCACCAACTCCACCCCCAACTTTCCAAACAAGAGAGTTCATACCTAAGAACCTAGGTAACTACCTTTCAAGAGTCCTTTTGGTCTTTATCCTCATAAACTCAACCGCCTCTATCAGCAACGTAAATCTTGTCCTTTGTACGACATTCCTTATCCATTCTTGCCCAATGGGCAGGATTCGTTACTTGCTTCCTAAAGGAACTCTCAGACTCCTTTCTTACAGTGTTGTCATTAGAACTCACTATGGAGTAAATCTCACACCTCTTCATCACTAACGGCTTAGCCGTTTTTGATGTTAGAACGATCTGGCTTTCTGGCTTTCTGGCTTAGAAGACTCTCAAGCTAGACCTCCTATTCCTGCTGCCCCACCTACAGCCGCTACGGATCCAAAAAGAGGTAACTTTGGCATAACTAAAAACTGCGAATCTTATAAGTACACATATCCTTCTTGAAAGTTAATTTCCGGAGGGATTAAATTACCATGAGAATGTCATGTAAACTGATGGTAAATCTAACTAGATCTTGCTACAGAACAATACTTAATAGCTGCAACTACTTCAGGAGAACTAGCGTCTCTAGATCTAGAACTGGTCTCTTTTATACAGGCATTCTTGAATGCGTCGGGAGCATCTCCTTCACTGGATTTATTTAACTTTCATAAATCTCCATCTTGCTTATATTGACTCCATAGAGCGGCTCAAGAACCACTATTCTTATCCGAAAGAGCCTGTTTTCCTTGCTCCCATACGAAATCAGACACTAGAGTATCTCTGGTACAAAATTCCAAAGCCAAGTTGTACTTATCATCACTTTCATCAACAGCCTTCTCTTCGAACAATCCTTCACATTTAGACATAAAACTATCAGGAGCGTTTTCCCCTGAAAGAGTCTTTACAGAAAAAGGATCCTCTCTAGATCCCGAGTATCCGCTGATATATCTCTTTCATGCTGCTTTTCAATCGGGATTATCGGCTCCTCTCGCCTTAAAAAGCAGCCTCTTATCGGGCCTTCCCTTTGAGAGTAATGTCTTTATAGGGACAGCCTCCTTCTTGGATGAACGAGAGGCGATCCCTATTGTTCCAACAACAGCCGTAGATGCAGCTACTCCAGCAGATGCTTTTCAAACTAAGGGATTCATATTCCTATAGTTATGAAGTATTAGCTAAGTTGAGCTTGCCGAATCCACAACATTCCATTGTAAATTCTGATCACTGTCATGATAAGCTCAGCCGCTTCTGTTAGCAACATAGATCTTGTCCTTTACTCCACATTCCTTGTTGATCCTTTCCCAGCTAGTAGGGTTAGTTACTTTCTCCCTGAAAGCACTCTCTTCTTCTTTCTTTACCGTTTTGTTATCTGATTTAAGTATGGAATAGATAGTACACCTCTTTAATGTCAATGGTTTTCTGGTTTTAGAGGTTAGAGAAATATGATTCCGAGGAGGTTTGGAAGACTCTCAAGCTAAGCCTCCTATTCCTGTTGCTCCCCCAATGGCCGCTACAGACCCAATAATCGGTAATTTAGGCATATTAAAAGTCTTCCACTTATAGGTTTGAAAAGAAAGGTGAATAACTAATTTTCCCCAGCAAACCAGCAAGGAAATAGGGAACCAATCTGCCTAGGATTTCTATTTTTAAAAGGAATAAGAAATGAGCAAGTTAATACCTGCACTCGGAGTTCTGGGAGCTGGGGGAGCCACTGGATTAGGAATAGCAATATCTAACTCCTTATCCAGCGGAGAGACAATAAAGGATAAGTTATCACAAGAAGGATTCTCAATACTTGGAGAGAACAGATCTGAATGAGGAGAAATACTTAAGTCCTACAAGGACAATAAGAACACTTGAAAATTCAAAAAGGAGCATTCTGGAATATCTGATGAGATCCAAACTGAATCTTCCTTAAAGCAGGCTTGTAAAGCCATTCTTAAATTGGATTCTTCCATATCAGAGATATACAAGTCTGCCACTAAGTGGTGTGTAGTTCCTAGAAAAGCGGAAGAGTTTGTATCAGGATTATTGGATGTAAATGAATCCAATACCAATGATACAGAGGCATGAAAACACAATGTGGATGGCTATAAAGCCACCAAGAAAAAGGATGAGGATAAATATGAATGGAGTGATGTCACATTCTCGGGTAGTGAAGATACTAAGAATCTCAAAGTTGGATGCAAAACCAGAAGAGGAAAGTTAACTTATGATGTGGAGTTTGATTCAGCAATTAACGAATTGAAAAAGTGATGCTTAGCCAAGAAAACTCAAGAGGGGTAGGTAGAAGGCCATGACTAAAGGATCTTTTCTAGCTTTAGGAACTGCCGGGGCAGGAGGTTTGGGTGCTGGAGGATTGATGGCCTTTAAGCCATGACAATCCACCCCCGAAGAGAAAGTAAAGGTAGCTACCTCAATAAGGGAAAAATACTCTGCAGCATTATTAGATTCAACTCAGGATGGCTCCATATGGGAAAAGAAATACACAACTCTTAAAACCTCAACCCCAAATAACCCAACTTTGAAGCAAGCCGTAGAAAAGAGCAAGACTTCACCAGAAAGTAAAGATGAAGCCTTAAGGTTGCTTAAGGAAGGGTGTGCTTCTATTTATGATTCCAAAGTAGATGATCTTAAGAGCTTCTCAGATTTCAAAACCCTTTGCTCCAAAAGTAATGATGATGCCAGCAAAGCATCTGGAGCATGAATTGCTGATGAAGCTTCAGCTAACAACAATAAGTGAGATTCATCATTAACTAAATTACGCGATCACAACCAAGAGCTTATCCCCACTTTATCCTCTCTAAAAGAGGAAATTAAGGCTCATCAAAACTCCACCCCTTTTGCCCAAGATATAAGAACCAAGATTAAAGATTGATGTACTCAAGTTAGGGGGGAGTTATTTGAGGGTGAGAATTCAACTCAGTTTCAGAATCAAGAAGCATTTTGTAAAGCGACTGGTTAGGTAAAGTCTTTGATTTCTCTAAATAGAAATGGACATAAAACTGCTGGGGGCTGTTGGCTCTTTGGGGACTGTAGCGGCGGGAAGTGGAATATATCTAACACTCAAAGATAGGCAAACTCCTTCCCACACAATATCTGAATTATTCCAACAAGAAAAGGGTTGGAAGCTCATGACAGAATCGAATGATTCTAAATGGGATGAAGCTTGAACTCGATACAAAGAAGATAAGAATGCATGGGGACTTTCAACTTGAGAAAAGAATAAAGAGCAAGCTAAAGCAATTGAAGAATTCAAAACTGAATGTGGAAAGCGAATCAAATCTAAGGTTTTCGACTCCAAACAAAAAGAATACCTAGAAGTTAAGAAGTACTGCTCCAGACCTAAGAAAGTCTCTGAATTACTATCTGAAGACAAAACTAAGACCTTACTAGATAAGAATGGAGATGCCGATAAATGAACGGCAGCATGAGATCAATACAAGAAGGATCATATAGATAAGACCTCTGGGGGCTCTAATACTTACAAAGCAACAGATGAGTGGGGCATCCAAGGGTGGAAAGACAGTAATCCTCCATCCCCAATGCCCGAAGCATACAAAAGTAAATGCGAGGAGAAGTGAAATAGCCACATTAACCCCGAAGAGTTAACTGAAGACAAGACCTTTAAACAAGTGAGGTCTTGATGCACTAAGTAATGTCTAAACTAACTTTCGGATTAGCGGGAGCGGGCGGAGTGGCCGGCACTGGAGCTTTTGTCGCCTACCAGTCAGGTTTACTTTCTCCTAAGCCTCTGACTGTTAAAGAAGCTTTATCCAAGGATGGATATCAAGTGGTTGAGGAAGATGAGAAATTTAAGGAATTCTTCAAAGAATTTAAATCCAGTCAAGACTTTCTGAAGGAATTAGATAACCATAAAAAGGAGGGGGATGACTTATCAAAGGATGAGGAGGGCAATAAAGGCAAAGAGGCTTTAAAGTCTTTGTGCTCCACTTACTTTAATTCCACAGATAAGTTAGATAATGCCATTAAGTGATGTGTTCTAAGAATCCAAGATAAGAAATTAACAACCGGTTCTTGAATCAATATTGCTACCGACGACAGCGATAAATCCGATTGAATAACGGCTTTCGAGAAATCCAAGGAAAGCATGATAAAGTCGGGAGTGAAAGAAATCACGGCGGATATCCAAAAAGAGCAAGGTTTTTCCCATGTAAAGAAATGGTGTTCCGACAATAAGAAGCTTCCGATTAATAACAATAATGCGAGAATTCTAGAGAACGCTATTTCATGATGTAGCAAGGCCTAAGTAAGGTCTTCAGTTGTGGAGGTATTGTCATGAGTAAGTTAATTCCGGCCTCTTTAGGCGCCATGGGAGTTGGTGGGGCTGGAGTGGGAAGTTACATATATCTAACCTCATCAGAAAATAAGAAAGAGGAGAAGGTCATGACTTTCAAAGAGAAGTATTCTCATGCCCTTCTGGATTTAGAGGGAAATACAAATGACACAATATGATCCTCTAAATTAACTGCTTTAAAAACAGGATCCCCCCATCATCCTGATTTAATTTCCGCCAAGAATGCCATCACTTCCCAAGGAGAAGATAAGGCAAAGCCTTTACATAAAGAAGCTTGTAGGAAGATATATGACTCCCCTTCAGATAATCAAGACTACTCTCATGACTTTAAGAAGTATTGTTCTAAGCTATTAGGGGATCTAGTTACAGGAACTTGAATATCCTCAGATTCCAACTCCAATAGCTCATGAGATGGAAAGCTAAATGATTTGATTAATAAGAAAAGTGAATTGGTTTCACAAACACTAAAGAGCTTCGCTGAAAGCTTAAAAACAGGCAGTTTAACCGAAGAACAAAGGAAAACTATTAAGGATTGATGTTCTACCCAGAAGGATCAGTTCTTTTCTGGAGAAGGAGATAACGTAATACAAGAGATAAAGAGTTATTGCACTTCGAATTAACATGGGAAAAGGCGCCTTTGCAGCACTAGGAACAGCGGGAGGTTTAGGAGCTGGGGGATTGATTGCTCTCAAGCCATGGCAATCTACTCCCGACGAAGCTCCTATTACTTCCATAAGATCTAAATATCCTTCAGCATTATTGAATTTGGAGGGGGATGTCAATATATGGGAAAAGAAATATAAAGCTCTGGAGACGAAAACCCCACATCACCCAACACTGCAAAAGGCACTTAGTACTGGCAAGGGTGCAGAAGCTAATTTAACGGAGGCTAAGAGTCTTCTTAAATCTGGGTGTAGGGCGATTTATGAATCTGACTCAGATAACTCCAATAACTTCCAAGACTTTAAATCCTTCTGCTCCAAAACCAATGAAGATGCTACTAAGTCTGGGAAACAATGAATTGCAGATGCCACTTCCAAGGCAGATGGGAACAAGTGAGACACTGTCTTAACTAGCTTGAAAGGCCATAGTACTTGGTCTCTAGATAGTGTCTTAGAGACTTTGAAAAAGGGAATCCAAGGAGATTCCAGCTCCTTTCCAGAAGCACGCAGAAAAGAACTTAAGGATTTATGTGATAAAGCAAAGCTGGAAGTATTCGTAGGAGAATCATCATCAGAATTCCAAAGTCAAGAAGCCTTTTGTAAAGCGGATTAGACATATCTAATGGACATAAAACTACTTGGGGCTATAGGATCCGCAGGAACTGTGGCCGCCGGTGGAGGTATGTACTTAGCTCTCAAAGATAAAACTACCCCTATATCTGAGTTGTTCAAACAGGAAAAAGGCCGAGTATTAATGACAGATGACAGTGATGCCAAATGAGATGCAGCTTGAGAGCTATATAGAAATGACCATAAAGTAGAGGGATCCACTACCTACAAAGATGTGGATAAGTGGGGGATATCTAATTGAAAGGACAAGAAGGGAGAAAGTAAGGCTTTTAAAGAATTTAAGGACGAATGCTCTAAGAGATCCAAAGCACAAGTTACAGATACCAATAAACAGGAATATTTAGACGTTAAGAAGTACTGCTCCAGACCCAAGAAAGTCTCTGAATTACTATCTGAAGACAAATCCCTAACCCTTCTAAAGAAAGGAGAAGATGCAGAGGCTTGAAACGCTTCTTGAAGTAAGTACAAGGAAGCTCAAGTAGTATCCAAGAATAACAACAATGTTACTTACAAAACTACAGACACGTGAAGCATGTCTATATGGAACTCCAAGAAGACTGATACTACAGCTCCAGACGATTACAAAGATGAGTGTGGAAAGAAGGCAGATAGTTACATAGTTCCCGAGAATCTAACGGAAGATGAGACCTTTAAACAGGTGAGATCTTGATGTACTAAGTAATGTCTAAATTGGCTTTCGGAGCGGCAGGAGCGAGTGGTGTTGCTGGCACAGGAGCTTTTGCTGCCTATCAAATGGGTTTGTTTTCTCCGGAGCAACTTACAGTTAAAGAAGTTCTATCAAAGGAAGGATATCAAGTGGTTAAGGATGATGGAAAGTTCAAGGAATTCTTCAAAGAATTTAAGTCTGATACCGGATTCATGAATGAAGTCAATAAGCACAAGAAGGAGAATGAAGATTTATCTAGTGATGATGGAGATAAGGGCAAGGTCGCTTTAAAAGCCCTTTGCGATTCCTATCTTGATTCCAAAGATAATCTAGATAAAGCCATCAAATGGTGTGTTCTCAGAATTCAGGATACATCTTTACAAAGTGGGAAGAGTTGAATAGCTGTGCAAGATAACGACAGCAATAAGACAGAGTGAGAGACCGCTTTCACTAATGCGAAAACTAAGTTAATAGAGTACAAGGTATCAGGAATCGATAATAGCACGGCAGCAACCACAGGATACACCCACGTTAAGGCTTGATGTTCAGAAAGTAAGAAACAACCTATTAATAACAAAAACAAGGAAACACTAGATAACGCTGTTTCTTGATGCACTAAGTAATCATGGTCGCAGAAGGTACTTTAAAAATGGCCTTGTTGGGGGCTGTTGGGTCGGCAGGAGCTGTAGCGGGAGGTATTAGAAGTTATGTAGGTTCCTCTTGAAAAGCAGTTTCATCCACAGCGAGAACCAATTGAAAATTAAGGAGTTGTACTATCTATAAAGCTCGTGGATTTAATGCCCAATTTACAAAAGAGAAAGCCTCAATAAATGACATCACCTATGTTGGGGATGCAGAAAGCTTTTTAGAAGGGATTAAAGGGGAGCGTTTATTTAAGAAAGCCGTCTCCAATAGATGCGTCGAGTTGTTTGATAGAAGGAGTCCTAAGAAGAATATTTACGTTTGAAGAGGTAGTAGCACTGAGTTTAAGGATGGGGATGAAAAGTGATACTATACACCCATCCTGCAACACACAGACTGATTACAAAAAGGTTTAGACCTTCAGAAGCAAGAGCAGGAAGAAGCTAAAGCTAAGAGTGCCTAGTGACTTCCAAGGGATACATGTTATCTTCGTTGGGAGCCGCTTCCGGCATTGCCGGTGGGGCTGCCGTTTACTCCCAAATCGGTAAAGAAGATAATTCCAAAAGCCTTAGAGAACACATAGATACTAAAAGGAGAGTCATTCTGAATACCGATAATTCAGATCATGATGGTGTTTGAAAACAACTAGTCTCAGAATATAAAGCTTCCAATTCAGCCATCAAAGGAATCGATAAAGAGGCAGTAGATGAATCTAGATTAAAGAATTATTGCAAGACTTCCCAAGGCAAGAAGAGTAAAGAAGTCTCTTTAATGCGGGAATACACCCAATGGTGCAGTAGGAATAGCATAAGAGAACAAATAACCACTCTATCTACAGGAAAGAAGAATTGGATTTTAGAAGGAGATACCTCCACTTGGGATACTAAAAAAGAGAGCTATAAAACAATACAAACCAATGATCCTACTTTGGAAGGAGTGGAAAAGACTAATCCAGATACTTCCAAGATGATCTCTGCATGTAACAAATTAGCTCTTATCCCCTATATAAATACAGACGATAACAACTACAAGCTAGTAGACAAGTGATGCGTTAAGGATTAATATGAGCGCTTTCGTTACTAAATCCATTTGTGGGGGGGTAGGTTGTGCTGGAGTTGTGGGTACTGGTGTTTATGCTGCTACCAAATATAACGAAAAGGCAATAGTTACTGTTGGCGATCATCTGGAAAAGGAATTAAAGCTTAAGCTGATCTCCTCCCTATCCAAAGAGGAAAGTACTCTTAAAGCTCAATGGGATGCTGAATTTTCTGTCGATAAGGAAGCAGCTAAGAAAGTTATAGGAGAAGTTACAGATAATGAAGGTGGAAATAAGCTTAGAGAATGATGTGAGAGGCAGCTGTCAATGGACATCAAGGACTTTAAAGATCTATCTAATATAAAGAGATGATGTGTTGTTGGTAAGAATATAGATCGGTTGCCTAAAGGTAAAAGTGCTTTAAATTCTCAGTCTCAACAATCCGATTGAGAAACTATTTATAATTCCGCAGAAAATCAAAAACAGGAGAATAGGAAGAAGTTTGGATTACCGAACCCTAAAGACGAACAGAATAAGAGTACAGATATCCAGAAGATAAAGAGTTCCTGCGATTCTAAAAAAGACGAGGAATTCTTGGCCAGCACCAAAGAAACATCCTACGACCTATTCTTAAATTGATGTACTAAAAGCTAGGCTCCTACTCCCGAAGCTCCATTCTTAGTACAGTAATCCTTGGTATCTTTGAACCAACGATCTTGTTCATTTAAATAAGGCCTATCATAAGCAGACAAGCATCAAGTTTGAAGGGCATTTGAAGCAAGTTGCTCATTCAATTTATCTTTAACTTCCTTCATCTCCTCAGATAACTCGGTACCTTGAGTAACCTGTTTCAATTTATTTTTAGCTTCCGTTCAGGAATCTGAACTACCTATATGCTTTCCTCCTAACTTATCTTTGAAATCAATAGTGCAATAGCTTCTTACATTAGATAAGTACAAAGGCTTCATATCACTATAAGTCTTCTTTGCAGCCCCTGCACACCATCTCTTCAAGCCATCCTTATCACTCTTAAAAGCCTTTATTTCTGGAATTAACTGATCCTCTAAAGCTTTAGAAAGCTTCGTCTTTCTAGATTCCCATTGCGCATCTGTCCCATTAACTAATATAAACTCAGACCATTCTTCTCCAATGGTGGCCTCTTTAATAGCTTTAGGTATCTTATGCATTAGGGAATAACCTAAATAAGAAGTCGTTCCAACCCCAGCAGCTCCCGCCAGAGCCATTCCTTGCTTAATCACTTAATGAAGAAATAAAAATCAGTATCTATCAGTCAGAGTACAGGAATCTTCGACGATGGGAGCCATGTTACTAAAGGGTCTGTACGCTCTAATAGGAGTCACAGCTATTAGTGGAATTGGGATAGCAACCTCTTACATTTATCAAAAACCTTCCGATACTCTTGCCTCTCATTTGGAGTCTAAGAATCTCCAATTAATCTCTTCTTTGAATAGCGATGCTCAATGGAAAGCAGAATACGAAATAGATAAAGAGGCAGTTAAAGCATTAATTGAAGGGGTGAGTGATAATAATGGGGGAGTTAAGCTTAAGGAGTGATGCGAATCAGAGTTATCTAAGACATTTAAAGAAGGGGATGATTTAAAAACAATAACTAGATGATGCACTATTGGAAAGATATCTCAAAGGATACCTAAAGGCAAGACTCTCTTAGATACTAAAGCTTCCAACAATACTGAATGAGAAACTATCTATGACAAACATACGAGTTCTGAGGAACGAAATACCCTTAACTTATCAGCCGTAAAGGGAGATACAACCAAAGCGGACGACTTAACTAGGATAAAGCAGTTTTGTGAAGAGAACCAAGACAAGGATTTCCTAGTTAGTAAGAAGGTGAATGAGTATGATCTAGTTGTTAAGTGATGCACTAAATAATGTCTAAATTAGCTTTTGGAATAACGGGAGCGAGTGGAATTGCTGGAGCCGGAGGAGTAGTTGCCTATCAGAATGGTTTATTTTCATCTGCAGAAAAACAAGAACCTCTTTCCGTTAGAGCCTCTCTAGTTAAGGAAGGATATGAGTTAGTTGATAATGATGAGAAATTTCAAGCATTCTTTTCGGAATTCAAAACCAATGAAGAATTTATGAAGGAAGTTAATAAGCACAAGAAGGATAGTGAGAATTTAGAGAGTGACAATGGAGATAAGGGGAAAGTGGCTTTAAGATCCCTTTGTTCCTCCTATTTCAACTCCAAAGATAATCTAGATAAAGCCATTAAGTGATGCGTTCTTAGAATCCAAGATAAATCTCCCACTACAGGAACGTGGATAGCTTCTGAGGGTGGAGGTCAAGATGATTGGAAGAATGCTTTTAAGAAATCCAAAAGTGCAATGATAAGTCAAAAGATTACCGGAATTACCGACAGCACCAATGATGATCAAGGTAAAGAAGAAATAAAGAAGTGATGTACCGAGAATAAGAAACTTCCAATCAATACTAAGAACAATCCAATACAGACTAACGTCCTCTCTTGATGCACTAAGTAATCATGAATAAACTGGTTCCCGTGTTGGGTACAGCGGGAGCTGGTCTTGCTGGTGGCGGAGCAGCTTGAGCTTCGGGAGTATTTTCCAAAGATGAAGCTATTAGGAATAAATTAAGGGAAGAGAAATATGAAGTTCTGAGTGCTTCTGCAAAGGAGCATTGGGACAAGATTTTAGATTCCTATAAGAAGCCCCAAAATAAGTGAGGCTTCGAGGGACAGAAGATTGAGAACATCTCTCAATTACAAAATGTGTGTAAGTCTTCTATTACTTCGAACTACTCGGACACAATATACAAAGCCATTACAAAGTGGTGTGTAGTTCCTAGAACTGCTGAGAATCTACTCGGTGATAGTGTTTCCTTGTTGGGGGTAGATGATACTAAGACTGATGATCAGGCTAGTTGAAAGCACAATGTGGATGCTTATTCACAAGCCAAAACAGGAAATACGTACTCTTTAAAGGATGTAACTTTTACAGATAGTCAGGAAGGGGAGAATACTAAGAAATTGAAGGCGGGATGCAAAACCAGAAGGGGTAAGTTTACTTATGATGTGGATTTAGATGATTCTATAGCTGAAATAAAGAAATGATGTCTAGCTAAGACTCAGTCCCCTCAAGAATAGTACAGTAAGCTTTAGTATCCTGAAAGTCAGAGTCCTCATCCCCTAATCAAGATTTCACATAACTTTCACTACATCAGGACTTCAAAGCATTGGAATCCACTGTAGGAGCAGATTCTAACTTGTATTTTATTGCTGCCATGGCGGGAGATAGGTTCTCAGTAACAACTACTTGTAAACTATCGTTAGCCGTACTTCAATGCCCCTCATCCTTTATCACCTTATTAATCAATTTATCTTGAATATCAAAAGTGCAGTAGCTCCTTACATTAGCTAAATAAATATCATCTGTTTTGTCGTAATCCGAATCAGAGGCTTTATCGCATCAAGCCTTTAACTCCTGTGCATTAAAGGCGCTCTTCAGCTTTTTTAAATTCTCATGAAGAGAATCTTCATTGGCTTTCATTAACTTACCCTTCTTATTCTCCCACACCCCATCCATATCTCCTGAAGAAGTATCAATTCAGAACTTAGATCACTTGCCTCCTATAGTGGTCGTTATCTTGGTATCTTCTGCATTTGAAGAGAAATAAGAATATCCCGCATAAGAAAAACCCGCTCCTGCTGCGCCAATAGCAGATGCCAATCCCAACTTATTCATACTCAATTAATTACTCTCGGAAAGTAGAAATTAACTACATTAAAAGCACATTATTCAACTATTTAACAAAGGCATATGGATGTAAAGATGATGGGGGCTGTTGGTTCCGTGGGCGCAGCAGCCACCGGAGGAGGTTTTTATTTAGCTTTCAAAGAGAATCAAACTCCTGTCACAATATCTGAATTATTCAAGAAAGAAAAAGGGCTGAAATTAATGACTGAAGATGGTGATGCCAAATGGAATGAAGCGTGAGTGAAGTATAGAGATGATCACAAAATCACAGATAACACCTACAAGGATGAAGACGGTTGAGGGATTTCCAATTGAAAAGAAAAGAGAACTGGGGGCGACGCCTTTGCTGAGTTTAAACGGGAGTGTGAAAAGAGAGCTAAGGTAGCCGTTCAAGATACCAAATCCCAAGAATATCAAAACGTTAAGAAGTACTGTTCCAGACCCAAGAAGATTTCAGAATTACTTTCCGAAGCGGGAAGAACCCTACTAGACAAGAGTAAAGACACCGAGTTATGGAATAAATCTTGATCTAATTACAAGCTAGTCAATGTCGAAAGTGGTTCTGGGACAAGTGCGAAATATAAGGCTTCAGATACGTGAACAATAGCTGGATGGGAATCTAAGCAAAAAGAAGAATCAGCTCCAGAGGAATACAAGACTCAATGTGAAACTAAGGTGGGTGGTTACGTTGATCCCGAGAAAGCCTTTGAAGATGAGACTTTTAAACAGGTTAAATCTTGATGTACTAAATAATGTCTAAGTTAGCTTTAGGATTAGCTGGAGCGGGTGGAGCTACAGGATTGGGGGCAGTAGGTGCATATCAAGCGGGGTTATTTTCTTCAACCGAAGAAGATAAGCCTCTTACCGTCAAAGAAGTCCTTTCTAAGGAAGGATATGAATTGGCGAAGGATGATGCACAATTCAAAACCTTCTTTACCGAATTTAAAACTGATGATGGATTCATAAAAGAAGTCAATAAGCATAGCGACAATAACGAGGATTTAAAAAGCGATAATGGAGAAAAGGGAAAGCTTGCTCTGAAGGCTCTTTGCTCTTCTTATTTGGAGACTAAAGATAATTTAGACAAGGCTGTTAAATGGTGTGTTCTTAGAATTCAAGATAAACCTTTGTCTTCCGGAAAGAATTGAATACCTACAAATGGTAACAACGAAGAGACTGAGTGGAAGAGTGCTTTTGAGACTGCAAAGACTGAAATGGCAAGACTTGGAATTGAGGGAATAACTGCAGAGATGAATTCCGAGACTGGACATCCCAAAATAAAAAAATGGTGTTTAGAAAATAAGAAGCTTCCCATCAACATTAAAAATCAAACCGTACAAAATAACGTCATCTCTTGGTGCAGCAAACAGGGTTAAAGCTGTATGAGTAAGTTAATTCCAGCCTCCCTTGGGGCTGCTGGTGTCGGGGGAGCTGGATATGGAGGATATTTATTGTTAAATCCATCAGAAAATAAGGAGGTTGTAGTCACTACAATAAGAGAGAAATATAAGACATCTCTTCTGAGTTTTGAAGGAACCACTGATGAGAAGGCATGAGAATCTAAATTTTCGTCTTTAAAATCCGGCACTCCCAATCACCCTGACCTTAAAGCGATAGACACTGCAAAAGAAGAGAAGGCTAAACACAAAGAAACTTGCAAGAAGATATACGATTCTCCTGCAGATAACAAAAACTACTTTGAAGACTTCAAGAAGTATTGTTCCAAATTAATAGGAGATGTTGTGGGAGGAACGTGAGTTACCGATGACGGAAAGGTGGATAACAAGCTTAAGGAGGTAAAGACCAACAAGGATTCACTTTTGCATAAAGAACTAAAGAATCTATTTAGCAAATTAACAACAGACACTTTCGACGATCCCATCAGGAAGGAGTTAAAGGATTGATGTTCTTTCAAGAAGGATCAGTTATTCTTAGGAGAAGAAAGCAACATAATAGACGAAATCAAGAAGTACTGCACAGAATAGACATGGGGAAAGGAGTATCTTTAGCTTTGGGGACTGCTGGAGCAGGAGGTTTGGGTGCTGGAGGATTAATGGCTTTGAAGCCTTGACAATCCGACTCGCCTGAGAAATCGAAAGTAGTAACTTCCATAAGGGAGAAATATGCAGTTGCACTATTGAATACAAAGGAAGACTCCGAGATATGAACCAAGAAATACACGGCTTTGGGAACACACTCTCCCAATAATCCCATTCTGAGGGATGCTGCATCCAAGAAAACAGGATCCAGCCCCAACGAAGGAACGATCAAGCAACTTCTTAAAGAGGGATGCGAAGCAATTTATTCATCCGACGCCAATGATCCAAAGAACTTTTCAGACTTCAAAGCTCTATGTTCCAAGACCAATGAGAATGCTACAGGAACGGGGAAGAACTGAGTTACAGATGAACCATCTTCATCCACTTCCAACAAATGAGATACTGTCTTAACTGCTCTTAAGAATCATGGAACTTCTAATAAATGAGCTCTAGACAGTATCTTGTCAGCTTTAAAGGAAGAAATTAAGAACGATCAAACCTTCTCCCCAGAAAAGAGAACTAAGATTGAGAATTGGTGCAAATCAATTAAATCTGAGGTGTTTTTAGGAACGGAATCATCAGAATTTAAGAGTCAAGAGGATTTTTGTAAAGTTACTAGTTAATGGGAGCGAAGTTGTTTGGAGCTATTGGCTCCTTAGGTGCAGCAGCTACTAGTGGAGGAATGTATTTAGCATTCAGTGGGGATAAGGAGGCTACTACTTCTGTATCTGAGTTATTTCAAAAGGAAAAAGGATGGAAGTTAATGACAGCATCAGATGATTCCAAATGAAATGAGGCTTGAGAGAAATATAAAAATGATCACAAGAATAATGGGACTTACTTGGATAAAGATAAGTGAGGATTATCTAACTGGAAAAGCAAGAGAGATGGATCAGAAGCATTTTTAGAATTCAAGCAGGAGTGTGAAAAAAGAACGAAGGTAGCTGTCAAAGATACCACATCCCAAGAATATCAGGACGTCAAGCAGTACTGTGCAAGGCCTAAGAAAGTTTCTGAATTACTAACTGAAACAACATCCAAAACTCTTTTAGATAAGAATGGAGATACCGAAGCATGAAATGCATCATGGGATAAATATAAACAGGAACATCTAGTAAGCTCTTCAGGCAACACAGTTGCATACAAAAATCCAGACAAATGGGGAATAACGGGATGGGGTGCTGTCGATACTTTAGGCGTTCTTCAAGGATACAAAGACAAGTGTGAGGAGAAGTGAAATAGTCACATAGATCCTGAGAAGTTAACTGAGGATGAGACCTTTAAAGAAGTGCTATCTTCGTGCACTAAGTAATGTCTAAATTAGCTCTAGGTTTAGCGGGGGCTGGCGGAGCTACGGGATTAGGAGCGACAGCAGCATATAAGGCGGGTTTATTTTCATCCACAGAGGAAGCCATATCCCTTACAGTTAGAGAGACTCTCAGTAAAGAAGGATATGAGCTAGTAAGTACAGATGAGAAGTTCAAGGCATTCTTTACTGAATTTAAAGGAGATGGGAGTTTTATAAGTGAAGTCGAAAAGCATAAGAAGGAAGGCGAAGATTTAAAGAACGATAATGGAGATAAGGGGAAAGAGGCTTTAAAAGCCTTATGTTCTTCCTATCTAGATTCCAAAGATAATCTTGATAAAGCCATCAAATGGTGCGTTCTAAGAATTCAAGATAAGCCTCTTCCTGAATCTAAAACTTGGAAGAATATAGAAACTGGGGAGACTGATAAATCCACTTGGGAAACTGCTTTCAATAGCTTTAAAGATAAGATGGTTGAATATAAAGTGGAAGGAATAAGCCAAGCAACTACTGCAGAACAAGGTTATTCCATACTTAAAGGATGATGTTCAAATAGCAAGAAACTCCCTATTAATAACCAGAATAGAACTGTACAGACTAACGCTATTTCTTGATGTATTAACTAAATCCTCCTCCGGACGTACTATCTCAACCCTCTCCATCTTTTCAAACATAGAAAGATCCTTGATTATTTGGCTCACATAAAAAGCTAGACTCAAATTCTTGCTTTTCTGAATCGCTTAATTTTGCCCCATTAAAGAAATCCTCCTTACTCTGGAAAGTCCGCTTCAATTCATCGAAAGATATCATACTACTGTCATCTCTATAAACATTCTCAACCCAATTAATAGAACATCCACTTAGCCCTCCAGAACCTATTGCGGAGATCTTATATCTTTTCGGAGAAGTTGGCTCTTGTGGATCTACGCCTTTAGTAGAGATGTCTCTTTATCTTCAGATCCAGAAGAAAAGAAAGCGAGTCCTCCGCCGAGTGCTGCAGCTGAAGCTCCAAAAATCCCCAACTACTTTCTATGAAATCTCTTCTATATGGAGAACCTAATTCTTAACGCAGAGAGATAAAAAGTCAACATTATCGGAAGGAACTAATGATGCCTCTGAATAATAATTGGCATTACTTCCCAAAACAGTATCCCACTCAGACTTTCTAGATTTAGCCTCCAAAAAGCACTTATTTCTGAAATCCTGTCAATCACCACTATAAAACTTCTTAAACTCCTTACCCCGAGCACTCCATCATTCTCTATTCTCAGGATCTACCAAATAAAGACCTCCATCCTGATGGCGATTCTTAACCTCTTCCGCCGTTTTCTTATATGAGGGAATCTCTAACTTATACCTATCCTCATTTCCCTTCTTTAGGGCGTATATTCCTGCAGCTATAGATGCACCAGCAAGACCGCCAAGGGACGCCAATTTCTTAAGCACTTACTTGATCTTAGGAGAAATATCTAAGTTGTAGATTTAAGGGAGGTGCAGTACTTATTAACTTCTAAATACTTCTTGCTCTTTAAATCCCATTCTGCTTCTTTGGCCTTAGACTCACATTGAGTCATGAAAGACTCTGGAGCATCATTACCCGATTTTACGGAAGTTCAATCATTTAGAGATCAAAGGTTCTTGGAATTATCAGTATTATCGTCCTTATAAGACTTCCAAACCGCTTTCCATTCAGCACTAGTTCCCTTTGTGGAAGTCTTAACTAACAACACCCTTTCTCCCCCTTCCTCAATTATATCCTTAACTAAAGTATTCCTAGTACAGTACTTCAAAGCCAAACCATATCTCTCGGACTTATCATCACTAACCTTCTCCTCTCTCAATGAAGAGCATGCCTCCACCAAGGACTGTGGAGCATTTTGATCTCCCTCTTTAGAAAGAGAATCTCAATCCCTTAAATTAAGTGGATTCTTATTATTGGACTTATAGGCATCTCTATATGCTTTCCAAGCATCCTTCCATGCCTGATCTGTGAGAGCTTTAGAAGAGCTAATTAATCTCTTGTTGGGGTTGGAGGTCTTAATCAATTCCGCGATTGGTATGCCCTTATCACGCCCTAAATAAAATGCGCCAGTACCGACTGCTCCCATTGCAGAAGCACCGGCCAACGCCTTAGTCGCTGCAGATACAGACATCTTTAAAAAAGAATCCCACTAGGAACCTTAAAAATTACTCTATTCAAGTTATGGATATGAAACTTCTTGGAGCTGTAGGCTCTTTGGGTGCGGCAGCAACTGGGGGAGGAATATATTACGCCTTAAGTGATGATCAGAGTTCCACCTCCATATCTGAACTATTCAAAAGCGAGAAAGGCTTGAAGTTAATGACTTCAGCTGATGATCCGAAATGAAATGAAGCTTGGGAGAATTACAGAAAGGATCACAAAGTTGGAAATAGTGAATCCTACAAAGATGAGGATAAGTGAGGAATCTCCAATTGAAAAGAGAAAAGGGGTGGAACTAGTGCCTTTGAGGAATTCAAGAGTGAGTGTAATAAGCGTTCCAAGGTAAAGGTTAAAGATACTAATCAACCAGAATATCAAGACATTAAGAAGTACTGTTCCAGACCTAAGAAGATCTCCGAATTACTATCTAAAAATAAGGGAAGAACTCTTCTAGATAAAAGTGGGGACTCCACCCTATGAAATAAATCTTGAGAAAAATATAAGAAGACCAACGTCCAAAGCACAACAGGAACGAAGGTTACATATAAAACCAAAGATATATGGGAAGTAGGAGATTGAAGTTCCAAGCAATCTCTTACTGATGCTCCCGCCGAATACAAGACTAAGTGTGAAACTAAGTTAGACAGTTACATAGATCCCAACAAGTTAACGCAAGATGAGACCTTTAAACAGGTGGTGTCTTGATGCACTAAGTAATGTCTAAAGTAGCTTTAGGATTGGCGGGAGCAGGCGGAGTTGCCGGAACTGGGGCTTTTGCAGCTTATCAGGGCGGACTATTTTCGACCTCTACAGTTCGAGAAACCCTTACTAAAGAGGGTTACGAGCTGGTGAATACTGATGAGCAGTTTAAATCCTTCTTCACTGAATTTAAGAGTGATGGCGAGTTCATGAAAGAAGTTAACAAGCATAAACAAGCGGGAGAGACATTGGAAGGGGATGATGGAACAAAAGGAAAGTTGGCACTTAAAGCCTTGTGTTCATCCTATTTAGATTCCAAAGATAAGTTAGGTAACGCCATCAAATGGTGTGTTCTGAGAATTAAAGATAAGAAGCCCGATGGAAAGAACTGAATAACAGATGATGGAGGTAGTGATGGCGCGGATTGAAAGAGTGCTTTAACCAAATCTAAAGCTGCCATGGTAAGTCATGGGATTGAAGGAATATCTCTTGATACTCAATCAGATCAAGACTACTCCAAGATAAAAGATTGATGTTTAAAGAACAAGAAGCTTCCCATCAACACTAAAAACAAGACGACACAGCGTAACGTCTCTTCTTGGTGTAGCAAATAACTATGAGTAAGTTAATTCCTGCGTCTCTTGGAGTTCTTGGTGCTGGAGGAGCTGGTGCAGGTGGTTACTTTCTCGCAAAATCCTCGGGAAGTGAGAATGTTGCTACCCCAACTTTCAGAGTAAAGTATGAGAAATCTCTCCTTAACTTTGAGGGGTCTACTGATGAAAAGTCATGGGGAGCTAAATTCACTTCCCTGAAATCAGGAACTAAAAATCATCCAGATCTAAAGACCGCATCCGCCACTGATGACGAAACAACAGGCAAGTCTCTACACAAAGAAGCTTGTCGGAAGATATATGACTCTCCTTCCGACAACCACGACTACTTTGAGGACTTTAAAAAGTACTGTTCTAAGCTAATCGAAGATGTTGTTGATGGTACTTGAATTACAGATGATAGTGCGGCTAGTGGAAGCAGCAATAAATGGGATGGCAAGCTAACAAATCTAAAAAGCAATAAGAGCAACCTTATCCATCAGAAGCTTAAAGATCTATCCAATAAGCTAACTGGGAGCAGCTTTGACGCTACCAATCGCAAAGAACTGAAAGATTGGTGCTCCACTATGAAGAGTCAACTATTCCTCGGGGAGAGTGAAAACGTAATAAAGGAGATTAAGAGTTACTGTGCAGAATAACTAGCATGGGGAAAGGGGCTTATTTGGCTTTGGGAACGGCTGGAGCCGGAGGTTTGGGGGCTGGTGGAGTAATGGCCCTAAAGCCATGACAATCTCATGAACAAGAGAAATCTGCTTCCATAAGAGACAAGTACTCTGTAGCGTTATTAAATGCCAAAGGAGATGACACTATATGAGACAAGAAATATGAAGCATTAGGGGGAACATACTCACCACACAATAGCTTTTTACAACAAGCATCATCCAAGAAAAAGGGAAATAGTCCTAATAAGGAAGAAATCAAAGGGCTTCTTAAATCCGGATGTGAAGAGATCTACTCATCTGATTCCGATAACAACCACAACTTTGCAGACTTTAAAGCTCTCTGCTCAAAAACCAATGAAAATGCCACCAAGGAAGGAAAGAACTGAATTTCAGATGCCGCTTCCGGCTCCGGCTCCGGCTCCGGAAATAATAAGTGAGACACTGTCTTAACCTCCTTGAAATCTCATGACATTTCTTCTAAGTGAGCATTAGACAGTACTTTATCAACCTTAAAAAGCGAAATTCAAGGAAGTCAAAATACCTTCACCCAAGACAAAAGAGAGAAGCTTCAGAAGTGATGTAATTCCAACAAATTAGAAATCTTTAAAGGAGAAGAATCACTTGAATTCAAGAGTCAAGAAGAGTTTTGTAAAGCTACTTAGATGGATGTGAAGATGTTAGGAGCCGTGGGCTCCTTGGGAACAGTAGCTACCGGTGGAGGAGTATATTTTGCCATCAAAGGGAATCAAAGTACCACCCCAATAACCGAACTACTCAAAAAGGAAAAAGGATGGAAGTTGATGACTTCTGATGACGAGAAATGAAATGAGGCTTGAGAGAAATATAGAAACGATCACAAGAATACAGGAGTCAACTCCTATAGAGATACGGATAAGTGAGGGTTGTCCAATTGGAAGACTAAACGAAGTGAATCTTCAGCTTTCGAGGAATTTAAAAAAGAATGTGAGAAACGATCCAAAGTAGAGGTTTCTGGTACTGAACAACCGGAATATAAGGACGTTAAGAAGTACTGCTCCCGCCCCAAGAAGATTTCAGAACTATTATCCGAAGATACAACCAAGACCCTTCTAAATAAGAGTGGCGATACAGGGGAATGAAAAGCGGCTTGAAATAAGTATCAAAGTCATCATATAGAGAGCACTAATGGCAATACTGTTACCTATAAAAATCAAGATACTTGAAAAATGCCAAACTGAGATAGCAAGAAGAGTGATGCCAATACAACTCCCGAGGACTTCAAGAATGAATGTGAGAAGAAATGAAGTAGCTACATCAATCCTGAGAAATTAACTCAAGATGAGACTTTTCAACAAGTGAGAGATTGGTGTACTAAATAATGTCTAAAGTAGCTTTAGGATTGGCAGGAGCCGGCGGAGTTGCTGGAACTGGAGCCTTTGCAGCGTATCAAGGTGGTCTATTTTCCCCTACAGAGAAGAAAGAGACTCCTACCGTTAGAGCGGTCTTAGCTCAAGGTGGATATGAGGTGGTGAGTACAGATGATAAATTTAAAGCATTCTTCACAGAATTCAAGACTGACAATGGTTTTATGGAAGAAGTGAATAAGCACAAGAAGGATGGGGATAATCTTCCTTCCAATGATGATCAAGGAAGAGATGCTTTAAAAGCTCTATGCGCTTCCTATCTTGACTCCAAAGATAATTTAAATAATGCCATTAAATGATGCGTTCTAAGAATTCAAGATAAGCCATTAGCTAATTCCAAAACTTGAAGGAATATAGCCACAGGAGACACAGACAAGGAGACTTGGAAGACGGCTTTTGATAGTGCAAAAGAAGGGATGATAAAAATTGGTGTTACCGGAATTGAGAGCAACACCAATTCGGATAAAGGGTATTCTGTGCTCAAGAATTGATGTTCTGAAAATAAAAAGCGACCAGTTAGTACCGAGAACAAATCTCTAGAATCTAACGTTATCTCTTGGTGCGCTAGCTAGACTTAACTTCTTTTTCTACACATAAAGTTACAAAATCAACAGACCCAACTCCAGTTATATATTCAGCATCTGAATAGTAATTAGCACTTTCTCCCAGAATATTGTGCCAATCTAATTCTTTAGACTTCACCTCTGAAAAGCACTTATCCCTAAAGTCCTGCCAATCACCTTCATAAAACTTCTTAAATTCCTTTCCCCTCTTAATTCATCACTCCCTATTATTCGGATCCACCAAATAGAGACCATCATCCCCTTTCTCCTTCCTATGATCCTTAACTTGATCATATATCTTCTTGTAAGTGGGGATCTTTGTACGATACTTACCATCCTTAGATCCTTGAAAAGCATAGAAGATGGCTCCTATAGATGTTGCAACTACTCCTGCTATAGGAGCCAACAAAAGCTTACTCTTCAACACTTTACCTTCTTAAAGAACCCTTCTACTCCACATCATGAGCAAAATAGCATTTATGTCTTTGGGAGTTGCGGGAACTGCTGGGGCAAGTGTGGGTGGTTATCTCCTAATGGAGAGAAGTAAGACTTCCACCATAAGAAGCAAATACTCACAAGCATTACTAAATGAAAAGGATGATGACTCCTTATGAGATCAAAAATACCAGATCATTAAGAATGCTACTCCACATCATGAGACTTTAAAGAAAGCAGTTACTAAGAGCAAGGAAGCAGGAAAGGAGGGAGAAGCTAAGACTCTCTTTAAGAAGGGGTGCTTGGAAGTTTATGAATCCAATCACGAGGACACAAATAGCTTCTCCGATTTTAAGAATTACTGTTCTCGAACTAATAAAGACGAAAGTAAGAATGGTACATGGAACACTGATGCCGCTGACAAGAACTCAGACAACAAATGAGACAAGGCAATTGATGCCTTAAAGGCTAGAAATACAGCTAGTGGTGGCAAATTGGATCCCATTTTAGAGAAATTAAAAGAAGAAGCGGGCGGAAGTAGTCCCAATACCCAAAGCATAAGAGCTCAATTGAAGAAGTGGTGTGAAGATACTAACAGTGAAGTGTTTATGGGTAGAGACTCCTTGAAATTTGAAAACCAAGAATCCTTCTGCAAAGTAATTGCTTAGTGCATCATGTCTAAATTCACTCCCATAGCTTTCTTATTAAGTGGAGCTGGTGGAATAGCTGGCTCCTATTACGTAACTCCAAAGAGAAGCAGTAAGGCAATTAGCTCCAAGTTAAGTACCCGATTTAGAGATAAATACAAATTCCCATTATTAAATGAGGAGGGGGATGGAGATATTTGAAAGTCAAGATGAAATCTCCTGAAGACTGGGAAGCCTACACACAAGAAGTTACTGGAAGCCATAAAGATCCAAAGCCAAGAAAGCAAATCTCAAGAGCTTCATAAAGAAGGTTGCCAAGATATCTACAACTCCAAAGTAATCACCACCCCATACCTTTCCGACTTTACCCTCTACTGTTCTAAGACCAATAAAGAGGCCATCGGAAAGGGAAAATGAATTTCTGGAGATGTCAAATCTAAATCTAAAAATGAATGAGATAGCCCTTTAGAGGGCTTGAGAAAAGCAACGAGAAAGGATCTTGATTACCGATTATCTGAGCTTTACGACAAGATTAAAGATGAGAAAGTCAAATTAGAAGAGAAGCATAGGAAGGAATTGAAAGAGTGGTGTGATTCTATTTCTGAAGAGATGTATCTAGGTGAAGAGAAGCGAGATATTAAGAATGCTAAGAGCTTCTGTATCAGTAAATAATGAGTAAGTTAATTCCCGCTTCTTTGGGAGTAGTGGGGGCTGGTGGTTTAGGAATGGGAGGGTGAATGGCTTTTCGCCCCAAGATTACCGATCCTTACAAGGAGAAATATAAAGCTGCCATCATAGAAGAAGGAAGTACTCTCTGGAATACCAAGTTCACTTCCATGAAGGGGAAGACTCCTATTAATGAGAAATTAAAGAAGGCGTCCGGCACCTCGGGAAGTGAAGAGACTAGAAAAGCACAACACAAGGAGGGATGCAAGGAGATTTATGAGTCTTCCTCTAAAGATAACAAATACCTAAGTGATTTCAAACTGTACTGTTCTAAGAATAATGGTGATGTAATAACAACTGGATGGATTTCAGAAGCACCAACAGAGTCCATAGCTTCTTCATCAAAATGACATGGGAAGCTAACTTCACTTAAGAACAATAAAGACAAAGAGACTAATCTATCTTTAAAGGCGATAGCTACTAAGTTAACTGGAGATACTTTTAGTAAGGCTCAGGGGGATGAATTGAAGGGGTGGTGTGATACTCAAAAAGGAGAGATATTCTTAGGAGATAAAGATCCTTCCATCCAACTTATAAAGAATTACTGTGTAGAGGGGAATGGGTAAGACTTTGGCATTATCCTTGGGAGGATTGGGGGCTGGTGGAGCTGGAATTGGTGGTTTACTTGCTTTAAAGCCTTGGGAATCTGAAGAAACCTTTGCCACCAAATATAAGCACGCTCTCTTAGATACTTCCAAAGATAGTGATTCTTGAAAATCCAAGTACGAAGAGCTTAAGACTAAAGATCCCGCACATCCGACTTTAAAGAAAGCCGCAACAGAAGCTAAGAAGAATCCTTCCTCTAATGAAGTGGCGGCCAAGCAGCTACTTAGAGAAGGATGTAAATCTATTTATGAATCTCCATATGAGGACAGTAAATACAAAGACGACTTTAAGAAATACTGTTCCAAGACTAATAAGGATGCAAGTTCCGGAGATGCTTGAAATACCGATACAACCGAAAATAACTCCGGCAACAAATGAGACACCTCCTTGACATCCCTAAAAGGTCATGACACTTCAAAGAATGGCGATTTAGTAGATGTTTTGAGCCAATTAAAAGAGGAGATAAAGAGTAAGAGTAGCACTTTCGAAAAGACATATCGAGAGAAGCTTAAAAATTGATGTGAATCAGTTCAAAAGGAACCGTTTATGGGTAGTGATTCATTGGAATTCAAGAATCAGGAATTGTACTGTAAAGGGAAATAATGACCCTACCATCTAAAATTGGTTTGGGTTTTGCTGGGGCTGTAGGACTCTCTGGTGCAGGTTATTTAGGTTCTCAACTTATAAAAGGAGAGCCTAAAGAGACATTTAAGAGCAAGTATTCCATCGCAGTAGAGGGATTCCTCAATAATTCTGCGACACTAAATAAGAAATTAGATGCTTTAGGAAAGAGCACATCTGATCCCAAACATACCGAATTAATTGCGGCCAAAAATCATAAAAAAGGAACAAAGGATAAAGAAGCTTCGGAATCCCTAAAAAGAGGTTGTTCAGACATACATAACAAACCAATAGACAGCGGGTTTCTAGAGGACTTCAAGAATTACTGCTCCTTTAATAATGAGGACAAAATTGAATCTGGTAAGTCCTTAGTTTTTGCGAATACAGATCTAGAAGGTAAGTGATCTGTATTCAGTCAGAAGTCTGCTCAAGATTTACATGAAGGATTTAAAGCTATAAGCAAGCCTTCATCCGCGGATGAGAATTGAAAGGGAAAGATGCTTTCGGAATGCAAGAAATTAGCTGTCGAGATATTTCAAGGAGAGATCCCTAACTTTAAGGAATTCTGTACTAAACCATAATGAATCACTTTTACACCCTAGCAGGACTAGGAGCATTGGGTGCTGCTAGTGGTGGAGCTTACTTAATTCATAACTCCCTTTCCGAGACTTCTGCACCCACTCTCAAAGATAAATTAGTTAAAGAGAGATACATTGTCATGGGGTCTTCAGATAGCAATTGAAATACAGTTCTCACGAAGCACAAAGATTCCTCAATTCACTCCGGAAAGAAATTCACAGGAAATATAACAACGGTTGACGACCTTAAAAAGAAGTGTGAGAAGTCCCTATCTTCAAGTGATTCCTCCCTTTATGATGCTGTAAAGCTATGATGTACAGTTCCTAAGACAGTTCAAGATAGATTGAAAGACTTAGGAGTTGAACTCTTGAGTATGACAGATGAGGCGTCAAATGCACAAGAACAATGAACTAAGCTTAAGGACAAATACAAAGCGATTAAATCTGGGGAAGGGATAAAGGAATTTACTGTATCTGAACCGGAAGGAGAAGATGCTTGGAAGAAACTTAGGGATGAGTGTAAGAAATATATCGCTAAGGATAAGTGAGACTCGGAATATGATTACTATCTAGATAAGTTAACTACTTGATGTTCTCAGAAATCTCCTTTCTTAAATGGCAATTAATCCTCTTTATACAGCTGCGGGGTTAGGAACGGCTGGAGCTATTGGTGGAGGTATATACTTAGCTTATCCACACTCACCTACACCCAAAAGTATTGAAGATAAGTTAAAGGAAGAGCACTTTGTTCCCATCACCGAGGATGGCGCTTGACAAACTATATTAGCTAAGTACAATGAAAAGAAGAATGAAAATGGAGCCAGATTTACAACCGAAACGACGGATGTCAAATTAGAAGATCTCAAATCTTCATGTAAATCCGTCTTATCTGAAGAGGCTGATACTTCCAAGAACTATTCCAAAGCCAGAAGGTGATGTACTGTTCCTAAGACTTTATCCAGTTTATTAGAAGCTCATAAATTACATCTATTGGATATCGGAACTGGAAATGAGAATCAACAGGAATGGGATAAGTTGCAGAAGTCTTATGAGAAGGTTTCAGAAAATAGAATTGATGGATTGAACTTGGGATCCTCGGATAAATGGAAACAGTTAAGAGAGAAGTGTAGTGAGATTTCTAAGAAGGACTCTACTGAAGCAAACTTTGAAACTCTGTTTAGTAATTTGAAGAGATGATGCGTTAGGGAAGAAGCTGATAAGCTAACTTAGTCCACATCAAGTTACTGCCTTCTTGTATTTATCTTCAAAATCTGAATCATAGGATCTGGAATCTCCTTCTAGGAAAGTCTTACAATCTGTCTTTATAACTCCCACTTTAGCATCGTTATCACTACCTGAAGAAGATCAAGTAGATCCTGTAGAAAGGATTGATGTTCCTGTATAGGTCTTTATCTTTTCCTCTCACTCCCTCCAAGAAGAATTACTAGACTTCTCATTTGTATAATCCAGAACCTTAACTCCCAAAGATTCCATCCTTACCTTTATACTCTGAGGAACTACACATCATCTCCTTGCTCTTCTATAAAGATCCTCAGATAAATCTTCCTTAACTACTAAATCCTTACAAGTTGATTTAAGAGAAGCAATATTCTTATTATCTTTATCGCTACTCGTAGTATCTAAAGAAACTCCATCAAACTTATCAGTATTACCATCCTTCTCATATTCCTTAAGAACAGCCTTTCATTCCTCTACATTCCCACTCTTGAAACTAAGAAGAGTGAATTTCTCTTTAGAAAGCCTATCCGATATTGTCTTCTTCTTAGGGGTCTCTAAATTGGTAGCAACAAAATAGCACCCCGTTCCTACCGCCCCAGTAGCTCCCGTACCACAAGCTATCTTTGAAAGTGTAGACACTATTGAGTCTGCTATCCAGAAGTGCCCTCTACTCTAGCACAATAAACCTTAACATCCTTAAACGTGGAATCATACTCACCTAAATAAGGCTTGTCATAAGAGGATGTACATCAGTTCTTTAGATCTTCTGAAGTCTTAGGAGGTTGAGTAGCCTTCTTCAATTCGTCTCTAATCCCCTTCATTTCCGAAGATAAACCCTCATCAGAATCTAAGTTTGTAAGTCTTTTGTTAGCTTCTTCTCAAGAGCCAGAACTTTCTATATACTTACCTTCGAACTTATCCCTTACAAAGAAGGTACAATAACTCCTAACATTAGACAAATACAAAGACCCAGCATCAGAATAAGTCTTCTTAGCCGCTTCAGAACACCACCCTTTAAGTCCCTCCGAACTGGCCTTAAGTTTTCTTAACTCAGGAATTAGAGCTTCATCTCTTCCTTGGGAGAGCTTAGTTTTCCTAAGAGATCACTGTTCTTCCGTTCCATTAACCAATAGAAACTCTGACCACTCTTCTCCAATAGTGGACTCCTTAATTGCCTTTGGCAACTTATTAGTTAATACATATCCCAAATAAGCAGTTGTCATAGTCCCTGCGGCACCAGCTGCCGCCATACCAACCTTAACCACTTAATTCTCTACTGGGGTAGTGCAATAACTCTGCACATCCATAAAGTCCGCATCATCCCCTCCCAATCATGGTTTCAAATAATTAGCAATGCATCAAGTCTTTAAAGCATCAGTATCCGGCTCTTGCTCTTTGGACATCTTTGTCTTTATTTCGGCCATAGTGGCTGATAATGATAGACCATCTTTCTTTAAACGATTATTAGCATCATCTCAACTGCCTTCCTTAGTTAAAGCACTCTTAGTCAACTTATCTTGAATATCAAAAGTACAATAACCTCTAACAGCCTCTAAATAAGAGGAATCCTTGCCCTCATATTCTGAACTAGAAGCCTTAGAACATCAACCCTTCAAATCTTCCAAACGAAAAGCCTTCTTAATATCTTTTAAATCTGGATGTAAAGTAGCTTCATCTGCATTAGTTAACTTAGTGCTCTTATTACTCCAAACAGCACTATTAGCATCATCAGTACCAATTCAAAACTTGGCTCACTTCTGACCTATAGTAACTGCCTTCTTATCTTCACTACCAGAAGTCCAATAGGAATATCCTGCATAAGAAGTTCCCGCCCCTCCTGCCGATAGTAACGCTAAGGCTCCAAATTTATTCATAGCCCTGTGAAACTAGCACCCATCGCCAATAAATCCAAACATTTTTACTAACTCTTTCCCAGTAAAAAGGCCACACGATAACTTCTAATTCCTATATTTGGCCGCCACCATGAGCAAGACACTATTAACAACTGCAGGAGCTATGGGCGCAGCAGGAACTGGAGTGGGTGGTTATTTTCTACTCAGTAATAATAAGGTGGATGAATCCCTATTGATCAGAAGCAAATACAAAGTATCTATGTTAAGTAAATCGGGAGATGAAAGCTTATGAGATAAGAAGTATGAGGCCATCAAGAATTCCTCTCCACACAACCCAACTTTAAAGAAGGCGGTAGCCAAGAGTTCTGGAACGGACAAGAATGATGAAGAAGCTAAGAAGCTTCTAAAACAGGGGTGCTTCGAAATTTATGAGTCTAGTTATGAAGATGCAAATAACCTCTCCGACTTCAAGAATTACTGCGCCAAGACTAATAAAGACATCAGTAAGGTAACTTCTTGAAATACCGATACTGCTGAGAATAATACTAATAACAAGTGAGATAAGGCTCTTGAATCCCTAAAGTCCCACACCGTAGAAACTAAGGGTAAGTTAGATCCTGTATTAGAGAAATTAAAAACAGAGCTTACTGGCAATACACCTTTCAGCACTGAAATTCGATCCAGATTTAAATCGTGATGTGAGAGCACAAATAAAGGGTTGTTCGAGGGGGAAGAATCTACTTCCTTTAAGAATCGGGAGGACTTCTGTAAAGAGATTACTTAATTCATATGAGTAAATGGATGGCTCTAGGTATGGGATCAGTTGGAGCTGCTGGAGCGGGAGGTTATTTCTTATTGAAGCCCGAGACCGAAACGTTCAAGACTAAATATAAGCATTCACTCTTAAGTAAGGACGGAGACTCCTCCATTTGAGATGCAAGGCATACTTCCTTAAATGGAAAAACACCCACTCACAAGAAGCTGAAGGAGGCTGTTACCAACTACTCTTCCACCGATAATTCCAAGAGACTACATAGAGAAGCCTGTTTAGAAATATATGAAATGCCTGCCGAAAGTAAAGAGTACCTATCTGATTTTGAATCCTATTGTACTAAGAACATGGGAGATGCATTAGCTCCTAAGACTGTAATTTCTGATCCTAAAGAAACCACCACAGAATGAGATAAGAAGTTGAATGCCCTTAAAGGTTTGGGAAGCGATAAAGTGGAGTCTCTACCGTCTGAGCTTAAGACTTTAAAGAATACCATAGGAAGTGCCAGTCCGGACGCCAATCACAGAGAGACTCTAAAGAACTGGTGTGATGGAATGAAAACTAAGATGTTTGTTGGTAGTGAAGATTCTAGATTTCAAGACTTTAGTAATTACTGCGCAAAATAGCAGTGTCTAAATTTACTCCTATAGCTGTTTTAATTGGTGGTACTGGTGGGGCTTTAGGATCCTACCATTCATCCTCTGTAAAGCCAAAGCATAAGACTTTTAATCCCAAGCTTAATGTCCGCTTCAAAGACAAATATAAGAATCCTTTATTGGACTTAGATGGGGATAAAGATATTTGAGATGCCAAGTGAGATTCTTTGAAAACCGGAAAACCAATACATCCCAAATTACAAAAAGCCATAGAAACCAAGGAGAAAGCGGAGGATTCTAAAAAGCTCCATAAAGAGGGTTGCCAAGACATCTACAATTCGGCAACCATGGCCACTCCATACTTCTTGGATTTCAAATACTATTGCTCCAAGACGAATAAGGATGTAATCAAAGGGAATTGAATTTCTGCCAACATTAAAGACGATAAGAAGAAATCCAATTCCAAGAGTGAATGGGATGAGCCACTGAAAGACCTAGAAAAGGCAGATAAGAAGAGTTTGGGTAGAGAGCTTCTAGAGTTGCTTCGAAAGATAGATCCTAAGACTCCCCCAAAGTTCGATGATAGTCACAGAGAGAAGTTGAAGGAGTGATGCGATTTTATATCTGAAGAATTCTACCTAGGAGATAGTTCGAGAGGCGTTGACAATGCCAAACGATTTTGTCTCAAAAAAGAAGCACAACAGCCAGCTAAGAAAAGGAAGTAGATGAGTAAGTCTTTGGCTCTTTCTTTAGGGGGATTAGGTGCTGGTGCGGCAGGTGTCGGTGGTTTATTGACATTTAAGCCTTGAGAAACTCAAGAGACCTTTGCTACTAAGTACAAGCATGCCCTTTTGGATACTTCCAAAGATAGTGATTCTTGGAATAATAAATATACAGCTTTAAAGCAAGCAACGCCTAAGCATCCAAAGCTCCTAAAAGCGGTATCGGAATCTAAAAAGTCTCCCTCTCCTAATGATGCAGAAGCCAAGAAGCTTATGAGGGAGGGTTGTAAAGCTATCTATGAATCTCCCCATGAGAAATCAGAATACTTAAACGACTTTAAGAAATACTGCTCCAAGACTAATCAAGAAGCGAGTACCAATACCACTTGGAATACCGATAACGTAACTACTTCGGGATCGGGAACCAACAAATGAGATACATCTTTAACCTCTTTAAAAAGCCATAACTTCTCCCAAAAGGGAAACTTGGTTGAGGCTCTTGTCAAGCTGAAGGAAGATATTAAAGAAAAGAGTACTTTTGAACAGACACATAGGGAGAGATTGAAAAATTGGTGCGATAAGGTAAAGACTGAGACCTTTATGGGTTCAGATTCTCTTGAATTTAAGAATCAGGATCTGTATTGTAAAGGTAGCTAATGTCTCTTCCGGCAAAGTTAGGATTGGGATTTGCGGGTGTAGCTGGAGCTTCTGGTGCCGGTTATTTGGGTTCTAAGCTTATAAAGGGAGAATCTAAAGAGACCTTTAGAACTAAGTACTCTAAGGCTATTATTGACACTACCAAGGACTCAGATACTTGAAGCAAGAAGTTAACAGCTTTAGCAGACACCAATTCTTCTCCTAAGCACTCAAAGTTAATTCAAGCAAAGCAAGCGAAGACAACCAATAGCGGCTCCAACGACACTTCCTTATTAAGACAAGGTTGTGAAGAGATCTATTCAAAGGAAATCGGGAACGATCATGATCTCCAAGATTTTAAGAACTTCTGTTCCTTTAATAATGAGGACAAGATAGCCTCCGGAAAGGAGTTAATTAAAAGTAAGGAAGATTTTTCTAGTCACTGGAATTCATTCAAAGGAAGTAATAAAGAGAGTTTATATGATGGATTTAAACAGGTCTTCGAACAAAAGGGAAGTAGTGCTACCGAAAACGATTGACAACAGAAGATGTTGGATGAATGCAAGAAGATAGCTTCAGACATATTTTCTGAAGAGATACCGAACTTCACATCCTTCTGTACTAAAGCAACTGCTCAAGCGGGTGCGGGTTAATGGCTATCAATAACCTTTACGCACTGTTGGGGTTGATGGCTGCTGGAGCCATCGGGGGAGGTGTTTATTTTGCTTACCCCAGCTCCTCTGATCCTAAGCCCGTTGCTACTATCAGAGGGAAGTTAACTAAAGAGAAATATGTCATTCTGCAGGAAGGAGATGGCCAACACTGACAAGCTGTTTTAGATAAGTACAACTCCTCCGAATATAAAGGGAAGAGATTTACCACCAAGGAGGGAACTACTTCTTTGGAGGATCTTAAAAGAGATTGTTCAACTACCCTTTCAAAAGAGGAAGGGGATTCTTCTTATGAGAAAGCAAAGTTGTGATGTACTGTTCCCAGAACTATTCAAGAGAGACTTAAAGATTTAGGAATTGAAGTTTTAAAGACTGAGGGAGATGATGAAAATACTGGGGATAAGAGTAAATGGGTCACATTAGAGAGCGAATATAGGACTAAGGGAAATAACGATATAAAGGATTTTCAAGTAGACAGTACTTCTGGAGATACCTCTTGACAGAAGTTAAGGAATAAATGTAAGGAGCATATTGGTAAGGACAGGTGGAGCGATGAGTATGACTACTATCTAGATAAGGTGGCTAAGTGGTGTTCCAATAAGAAGTAATGAATGCACTTAAGATGGGGGCAATATCGGCCGCCTCAATTGGAGGAGTGGCGGGTTCTGCTGCACTAGCTAAGCATTTTGCTTCTGGTGAAACGATAAAGAGTGTGGCTGACAAGCTTAAAGAAGAGCACTTTACTCCCATAACTTCTGCGTCTGATTGGAATAATATACTTACTAAGTACAATCAAAAGAAAGGAGAAGCTAATAGTAGATTCACATCCAAGAATGAGGATGTTCAATTGAAGGAGCTTCAATCCTCTTGTAGGGATGCACTATCTGAAGATAGTACCACCTCTAAGAACTATTCCAAAGCCAGAAGATGATGCACTGTTCCTAAAACTCTATCTAGTCTCTTAACAGCTCACAAGCTTACACTCTTAAATACCAATGATGGAAATGAGGATAATAAGAGTGATTGAGGGAAATTGCAGAAAGCTTATGAGGCTGGTTCTGATAACAGAATTACAGGTCTAGATTTAGGAAGTGTAGCAGATGATAAATGGAAGAAGTTAAAGTCCAAATGCAAAGAGATTTCTGAAAAGGATTCCACTGAAGCTGACTTTGACACTCTATTTAGCAATCTTAAGAGATGATGTATTAAGGAAGAGTCTGATAAGTTAGCTGCCTAAGTAGGAGTTCATTTCTTGAATGACTCCTTTCCTTGATCTTCTACAAAGTAGTTTCAAACATTATTCCCTCCATTCTTAATAAAGACCTTCCCATCTATTCCTGCAGCCCTACACTCATCAGCTATCCTTTGTGAGGAAGTAATTCCAGAGAACTCCTTCAATATATTTCTTCCCAAGAATTTACCGTCACCCACTCAAAACCCATTTTCCACCCTATAATGACTTCCGTCTTTTTCATTATGAATGAACATTAAGTGACATAATCCATTCTCTCTTTCAAACTTAAGTACCTGCTCTATATACCCTCTCTGTTCTTCACTAATATTGGAAGGATAATTAGCTCTCTTGAAAGCAATCTCATCCAGTCTTTCTTCCTCTTCAAAAGCTTTCATCATCTCTTCCACAAGGGGATTGGATTCCTCCTGTAAGAAATGATTTAATAATCCTAAGCTGGATATGGATACTGTGACTAAAGAGGAAGCTATTAACTTGTAGTGATTCTTTAAGAATTTGAACTTCAATATGTCAAATTCTAAAAAGAAATAAATCTATCTAGAATTTGCAGGCCTATCTTCAGAGCAATATTCTAAAATTCTCAAAACAGACACATCATTATCAGCTCCAGCAGGAGTGGAGTATTCAGAAGTACACTTACTCTTAAACTTGTTCTGATCATTTACCTCTGCAGCATTTCACTTATATTTATTAGCACTTTGGTACTTACTCCATAAGTTACCTCAGTTACCGGAATTAGAATTCACCAATTGCTTCCCTTTCACCCATATCCAATCGGATACTAAAGCATCTCTAGTGCAGTATTCAAATGCCAAAGAATACTTCTCTGATTCCTGATTCAAAACCTTCTCTCCAAATAAATTCTTACATGCATTCATAAATTCAGCGGGGGCATTTACAAGAGAGCTATTTATTGTTAAAGAAAAGGGATTCTTTGCCAAGCCGGAGTGATCTCCTACATACTTCTTTCAAGCAAATCTCCATGCTTCTTGAGATCCATCTGTCTTTCCTTGATAGCCATTAAATAGAAGTCTCTTATCAGGTCTCTTCTCTCCCAATAACTTAGATATAGATTTAGGCTCTTCTGTAGCTCTAGAAGCCTTAATCGATCACAGGGTTACGCCGGATAAAGCTGCAGAGCCAACAAATCCTGCAATTCCTTGGGCAGCTAAACTATGCACACCAAGCTATTGCCTTCTTATACTTCTCTTCAAAATCCGAATCATAAGACCTAGTCTCTCCTTCTAAAAAGCTCTTACAGTCCTTTTTAATAGCCTCTATCTTGGCATCCTCCTCTCCCGCAGAAGACCAAGTAGAACTACTAGACAATCCTTCATTTCCTTTGTAAGTCTTAATCTTCTCCTTTCAAGAATCTGTAGATGTATTTTTATCCTTCTCGTTAGAGTAATCAAGCGCTGTCACAGAAAGAGCAGCCATCCTATCCTTTAAACTCTGAGGAACAACACATCACTTCTTGGCTTTATCATGAATCCCCTGTTCAAATTCCCCTTCTACAATGGATTTACACTTCTCTTTTAATTGGGCAATATTGTCATTATCCTTTGCAGACTCGGCACTTAAATTCACACCGGAGAACTTACTCTCTTCTCCTGACGACTTATACTTCTCTAATACCTTACTCCATTCAGATGAATTCCCATCTGTATAGGACAGAAGGACAAATTTCTCATCTCTTAAAGAATCTCCAACAGTCTTCTTGGACTTAGGGGTTTCCTGATGTGTGGATTTATTAAGAAAGTGATATCCAGCTGCTGCCGCAGAACAAGATCCAACTGCCCCGCCACAAAAAGTAAGCTTAGCTAAATTAGTCATTAATCAGAAGTGCAGAACTTGTAAGCCTTCTCATATTCAGATAAGAAGGCCTCACTATGAGTTTGAGTATCTTTAGCTAGAAGCTCCTTACAACCTTTCTTTAATTCTGAAATCCTATTAGAGTTATCTGTCTGGCTTCAAGTAACAGAAGGTAAGCTATCAGTGGGATGATTGTAAATCCCTATCTTAACTGTTCAAATCTTGTCATCCTGAGTCTCAGAAGTCTCATGCTTGAGAATCTTTCTATTTAATCCAGAAAGAACATCCTTTACCTTCTTAGGAACCACACACCATCTCCTAGCCTTCACATAAGAATCCTCAGTTACATCTTCCTTATCTACTAAGGATTTGCAAGCTAACTTAAGAGCGGCAATATTCTTCTTCTCTTTATCTCCTCCGTCGGATGCTAAATTAACTCCCGATAGCTTATATGTAGTACCTTGCTTCTCATATTCAGTAACAATTAGCTTTCATTCTGCTTCATTTCCATTCTCAAAACTCAAAAGAGTGAATTTCTCCTTAGATAGCCTGTCAGATATCTTTTCTTTCCTAGAAGTAGCTAAATTCGTAGCAGCAAAATAACAGCCAGTACCAACTACACCAGTAGCTCCCAGTCCACAAGCTATCTTCGTAGGAGCGGAAACCATAAGCTACTAGAAATTAATAAATTCACCCTATACAAAAAATGTTTCTGTTAGGAGCCTAAACCATGACCAACCTAGCTAAAGGAGCGATAACTTTTGGGGCTTTAGGATCTACAGCAGGAGGTATTTATTTAGGTAAAGAGATACTTTCGGAGAAGGAAGATAAGTCAATCAGAGGTTACCTTTTAAGAAAGGGTTCTAAATTGATCTCTGACTTATCCGAGCAAGAGGGAGTTAATGAACAATGAACTGAGGAATTTAAGTCTGACAAAGAGGAGATAAAGAAATTACTAGGAACTTCTGAAAACGGGGATGAAGCTGGAGGTCGATTGCTTAAAGCCTGATGTGAAGGTCATATTAGTAGGGACTATTCACAAACCTATAAGGATCTGGGAAAGGTAGAAAAGTACTGCTTATTAAGAACAATACAAAGTCAGCTTTCTAGAAATAAGAAGAAGCTACTGACTTCTGCTTCCGCAGATGATGGAGAGTGAGAAGCCACATATAACAAGAGAAAGGAGACTACTAGTCGATCTCCGAGATCCCAAATAGAGGGGTTGGAAGGACAATGGAATGGGGATACTAAGGCAAAGGATCTACCTATTATTAAGGCTTGATGCTCCAAAGGTGCACAGGATCTATTCTTAGCTAAGAAAAAAGATGCTTACACTAATATAGAGAATTGATGCACCAAGGAAGGTGCTGATGTGAGTGCATAATGAGCTCTACTGCCTTTAAAGCTGCATTAGGTACTGCTTCTGCCGGAGGAGTAGTTGGGGGCGGTATATTGGTTAAGAATCATTTATCTCCATCTGGCTCTACCATCTCAGAGTTAATTTCAAAAAGTAAGAAGAAGATTAGAGTTAGCAAAGATGGGGAATGAAGTGGATTATGGAGTCAGTATCAGAAAGATAATGAAAGCAAAGGGGCGGGAGAGGATTCTTGAAAGCTTCCAGAATGAAAAAGCAAGACAGATCCTTCATCTATCCCCGAGTCCTACAAGCAGAAATGTAGGAACTTACTAGAAGAGAGAGTTGAGGGCGAGAGTGATCCTAAGTACCTAACATTCTTAACCAGATGTACCAGAAATAAGAATGTAGGGGATCTCTTAGGGGGAGCCACTCTTCTCTCTAATGAAAGTGGTAATGCCACTAAGTGACAAAATAGATTCAAAGCCTATAAGGCTGCCAAGAAGGGGAATGAATATCCGATAAAGGGAATCGTTCTAGCGGATGATGATTCGGAAAGCAATTCTAGTCATGTTGATAAGTTAAGAAACGGATGTGCTACTCAATGAAATAGTGATGTAATTGGTAATGAAGAGCAAGCGTATTTAGATGCTATAAAAACATGATGTTCATTAGAGGAGACTAAGAATGATCAATAAAGCGTCATTAGGAGCTATCGGACTAGCTTCTTCTGGTGCTGCAGGTTTAGGAATTTATTATTCTGGAGCGTTCTCTTCTAAAACAATAAGCATCACTTCTTTAGTAAAGAAAAATGACTATATCGTCGTTATGGAGAAAGATGATAAGTCATGAGATTCTCATGAGCTTAGTGGAGATATCCTAGGAATTAAAAACCCTTCTCTAAGTGACATTAAGGAGAAGTGTTCTGGTCTCATTAATTCTGGAAAGGTATCGGGAGAAAAGGATGAGCTCTATTTAGATTTCCTGAAGTTTTGCACTAGAGATAAGACCACTGCAGAGAAACTTAAATCTTTAGGTAAGTTCATTCTGGCTAAAGATGGCAAGGATGATGAATGGAAGAAGAGATTTAATAAATATAAGTTGGATGATAACAGGATCAGACTTGGCTCGGTATCTGCCAAGGCAAATGATCCTGAGACTTCATTTACTTCACTAAGTCAAGGATGTAATTCTCTGTCAGATAAGTCTTGGAAAGAGACGGAGAATATATTTGATGCTATCAGTGGTTGATGTTTAGCTTAAAAGGCTATTGATTAGGTTTCTGAGGAATGGAACAATATTTTAGAACCATCAAGTAAGAAGGACTATTCTTGTCCACATTCTTTACTTGAGATTCTGTTTCACATTTAGTTCTAAAGTTATCGGGAGCTGACTCCGTGGCTTCTATATTTCCAGTTCATTTCTGACCAGATAACTTTCATTCATCCTTTTGCTGTTCTCTATCCTTATTATCCTCCCTATACTTCTTCCATAGATTCTTCCAATCTTGACTATCTCCGTTATCCCCTTTAGATAAAACTTGATAATTAGATTCCCATACTAAATCAGATACGGAAGCGAAGCGGGTACAATACTTATCTGCCAATTGATATCTCTCAGACTTAATACCCGAAACCTTCTCATCAAATAAGGAGGCACATGCGGACATAAATCCATCTGTAGCATTCTTCTTCTGTAACGGAAACTGGTTTAGATTTCAGCAAGCCAAGAGGATCTTTCTTAGAATCCCTGTGATCTATCCTATATTGCTTTCAAGCATCCTTCCACTCTTGTGGGGATCCGTCTTGAACGCCTTTATAACCCTTCAGAAGCAATCGCTTCTTGGGTTGGTGGGCTCATAATAAAGTTCTTATTGTCTTAGGATCTTCTCCAAAGATAGATCCTCCAACAGCTGCCGCACCCACTCCAGCAGTAGTAACAGCCCCAGCTAAACCCAGCAGCGCTTTATTACTCAAAAAATCCATATTCCCTACTTAGAACACCAGTTCAAGACGTTTAAATATTTAATGTCAGTAGTTTCAAAAGCTGTTTCTGAAGCTTGCGAAGAACATTTATTCTTGTATTCAGAAGGTAGCTCATCTCCATCCTTCTTTTGTGTCCAATCGCTAAATCCCCATTTATCTGTACTTCCCGAATCTGATTTATTGGCGTTCTTATAAGCATTCCATACCCCTTTCCAATCCTCAGTTGAAGAAGTATCAGTTAATAGTGTCCTTCCATTCTCAGAGATCAGATCACTAACTAAAGTATCTCTAGTACAGTATTTAAGAAAGTTTTGATAAAGGGGAGAGTTAGTTCCGGAAGTCTTTTGGGATGCTTTAGATTTACATCCGTTAATGAAATAATCGGGAACCGTAGTCCCTTCTGCTTCAGCAGACTTTCCTCAACCCTCTAAAGACAAAAGATCCTCTCCAGTTTTCTTAGCCGCATTATCTTCTTTGTATTTCTTTCAAACTTCCTGTCATTTGGAATCAGTATTGGAAGTGGAGGTTATTAATCTCTTTTGTGGATTTGAAGTTTTAAGAAGGGTGGAAATTACTTCACCCTTTACATTCTTGTCAAATAAACCTCCAGCATAGGCTGCTCCAGTTGCCGTAGCACTTGCGGCTCCCAATCCAATAGCTCCTTTAACTAACGAAGTCATCTCTATTTAGTGCATCATGACAGCACATTCCTGTAGTTCTCATCATCCAACTGATGAGCGGGTTTATTGGCATGCTCAACACACTTGTCTTTGTAATTATTGGGAAGCTCATCTTTATCCTTCTTAGTATCTCAACTCTCTAATCCTCATGGATCCTGTCCAGCTCCCTTGCTACTATTCTGGGTTCTGTAAACTTTTCATGCTTCTTGCCATCCTGAATCTTGATCTGAACCAGATACATTCTTGTCTAACAACTTCTTCCCTGTATTTCCTTCACTAATCAGATCACTTACAAGAGTGTCCCTAGTGCAATAAGCTAGAACTTGTTTGTAAAGAAGATCATCCTTGTTAGAGACTTCTGCTTTGCTATTAGAATCACACTTAGAAATGAACTCCTCTGTTGCATTAGTTTCAACGATAGGATCATTAGGCTTAGTTCAATCCTTCAAGCCTCAAATGTCCTTCTCATTATCCTTATTTGCCTCCCTATAAGCTTTATAAGCCTTCTTCCACACATCATCTCCCACTCCTTTGGAAGTTATAAGTCTCTTTTCCGGATTAGTATTCTTGATCAAGGAAGAGATGGCTGTCTTATTCTCATTCTTAAATAAATCAGTTCCAAAGTAGATGCCTCCGGTAGCTGCTGTTCCTGTTAAAGCGGCGGCTGAAGCGCCTTTAGCTAAAGCGGTCATATTACTTAGTGCACCAATTCAAAACTAGAGAATACTCGCTCTCGAAATTATTTACAGAGGACTTAATCTCTAATTTCTCAGTACACTTCTTCTTAAATTCCTCAGACACATTCGCATCTGTAGAGGTACTAGGGTCTCAATCCTTTACTTGCCAAGTATCGCTACCTTTAGCAATCCCTTTATTCTTCTCTATATAAAGCTTCCAAGTAGCCTTTCATCCCTCGTTATCTCCATCTCCCAATATCTTCTTACCAGAATCTAAAATTCAATCCTTAATAGAAGCATCTCTAGTGCAAAACTCCAAAACTTCCTTGTAGAGATTATCGTCAGAACCTAGAACTTCCTTCTGACTATTAGAAGAGCAAGTATTCACGAAGATAGCGGGAGGATTCTCATTATCTGTGATATCTCCGGATCTGTTAGTTCACTCCTTCAAATCCCAAGTATCTTTACCAAGTACACTATCCTTATTCTTAGTTCTATATGCCTTCCATGCGGCATGCCAAGCAGCATCTGAAGTTTGAACTGAAGAGTCTATTAATCGCTTCTTAGGATGAAACTCCTTAAGTAACTTAGATATAGCTGTCTTTACAGGCTTATCTTCCTCGCCCTTAAAGACCCCTCCCATATATAAAGCTCCAGCAGCTGTAGTTCCTGCTGCAGAGAAGCCTAAAGCGCCTTTAGCTAACGAAGTCATCTCTACTTAGTGCATCACGCAAGCACATTTACATAGTCCTCATTGTCAAATTTGTGAGCTGGCTTTTTAACCCTCTCAGCACACTTGGATTTGTAATCAGAAGGAAGCTCCTCTTTCTCCTTCTCAGTCTCTCAATTATTTATCCCCCAAGGATTTTTCCCATTTCCCGAATCTTTATTCTGAGTTCTATAAACTCCCCATGCAGCCTTTCATTCTTCCTCTTGACCAGATCCGGAAGAAGAAGTGTCTAGTAGTTGTTTACCATTACTTCTCTCCTTAATAAGATCGCTTACTAAAGTATTGCGAGTGCAGTAAGATAGAACCTGTTGATAAAGCGGATCTTCCTTTTCGGAAACTTCTACTTTGCTATTGGAATCACATGCAGAAAGGAATTCCTGAGTAGCCTCTGTTAAAGTGACTTCTCCTACAGGTTTGGATCAACCCTTTAAAGATCAAATATCCTTCTCATTGTCCTTGTTCCTTTCTATATATGTCTTGTAAGCAGCCTTCCAATCAGCATCTCCAACTGTTGTAGCTGTTATCAATCTTTTTTCTGGATTAGCATCTCTAATAAGGGAAGAAATAGATACCTTCTTTACTTCCTCGGCCTTGAATAAATCGGTGCCGAAATATATTCCCCCAGCAGCACCAGTTCCTGCCAAAGCTGCTGCAGAAGCTCCCTTAAATAAAGTAGTCATCTCTACTTAGAACACCAAGTCAAGACGTTTAAATACTTGACATCCCCGATTTCAAAAGCCGGCTCCAAAGACTTCTCTGAGCACTTTTTCTGGTAATCTGTGGGAAGAGTATCTCCCTCCTTCTTCGCCCCTCAATCACTAAACTTCCAATCATCTACACTCTTGTTGTTAGCTTTGTTTTGATCTCTATAAAGCTTCCATACCTCTTTCCAATCCCCTTCAGATGAAGAAGTGGTTAACAACTTCTTCCCCTTTCCGTATTCTGAAATTAGATCGCTAACTAAGGTATCTCTAGTGCAGTACTTCAGGACGTTCTGGTAAAGATCTGAAGAGGTTCCTGAAGTCTTCTGGGATGATCTAGATTTACACTCTCTTACAAAGTAATCTGGAGCTGCCTCATCACTATTAACCTTGGACGCATCCGGCTTAGTTCAACCCTTTAAAGATCAGGAATCTTCTCCCGACTTCTTAGCTTCGTTGTCTTTCTTATATTTCTTCCACGCCTCCTTCCATTTCGAATCAGATCTTTCTGAGGCAGTTATTAATCTCTTTTGTGGATGGAAAATTTTAAGAAGAGTGGAAACTAATTCCTCTTTTGAGTTCTTATTAAAGAGACCACCGGCATAAGCTGCTCCGGTTGCTGTTGCGCTGGCAGCTCCCAATCCAAGGGCTCCCTTAGCTAAAGTGGGAAGAGACATATATTTACTTAATCGGCCTTTTTCTTAGAGCAGAAGAGGAAGACATTCTCAACAGAAGGATCCTCTTTATTTCCCTGAGCTACTGAAGATTCGTCGGAACATTTCTTCTTAAATGAAGCAGGAACTTCTTGGTGGGAACTATACTCTGACACACTTCAGACATTCTTTCCAGCGTCCTTATACTTCTTCCACAAGCTCGTTCAAGCGAAAGTATCCGCTCCATCTGTCTGTGAAACCAACTCATGACCTCTATCTGCAATTCAATCAGATACTAGAGTCAATCTAGTGCAGTGATTAAGAACTAATTGATAGCTATCATCCTTTCCATCAACCACCTTAACATCGAATAAATCTTTACATGATGACATGAAATCTGCTGGAGCCGCCTCATCCGAAGCAAGAGCCTTTCCAGATAAGACCTTCAAGGGATCTAATCCCTTTCCACTATATTTAACTTTGTAATTCTTTCAAGCTTCCTTCCATGAAGGATCAGACCCTTCTGAAGCCATTATTAATCTCTTCTCTGGGTTAAGACTCTGAAGTAATTTAGATATAGATGTCTTCTCCTTCACTTTTCCATCAAATAAACCACCAGCATAAGCTGCACCTGCGGCAGTAGTTCCAGCCGCAGCGAATCCTAAAGCACTCTTAGTTAGAAGAGACATCTATGCAGTACATCAATCCAATACGTTCTTGTAATTCTCATCTTCCAATTGGTAAGCTGCCTTCTTGGAATATTCAACGCACTTATCTTTGTAGTTATCGGGCAATTCATCTCCCGACTTCTTAGTATTCCAATTATTTAATTTCCAAGGATCAAGATTCTCTCCCTTATCTTTATTTCGCGTCTTGTAAACATTCCATGCCGCTTTTCAAGCCGCATCCTGATCAGATCCGTCCTTGCTTAGTAACTTCTTCCCCTTTCCATATTCTGAGATTAAATCACTTACAAGAGTATCTCTAGTACAGTAAGCTAAAACTTGCTTGTACAAGGGGTCATCCTTTCCAACAACCGATAATTTACTGTTGGAATTGCATTTAGAAATGAAGTCATCAGTGGCATTTGTCTCTTCAACAGTATCTTGAGGTTTGGTTCAATCCTTCAAACTTCAAATGTCCTTTGTCTTATCCTTATTTGCCTCCCTGTAAGTTTTATAGGCCTTCTTCCAAGCATCATCCGAAACAGTCTTGGAAGTGATAAGACGTTTATTGGGGTGCGCGGTCTTTAGTAAAGAAGCAATTTCTACCTTTTTGTCTTTAAATAAATCAGTACCTAAATAGATTCCTCCTGTAGCTGCAGTGCCGGCAACTGCTGTAGCCGAAGCGGCTTTAGTTAAAGGTGTCATATCTATTTAGTACATCACTCAAGGACGCGCGGATACTCCTCGTCAAAGCTACTGTCAGAGGATTTAAGATCTAATTTAGAAGTACACTTAGTCTTGAAGTCTTCCACAACGTTATCATCTGAAGTTGTGGATGGATTCCAGCCACTAACTTTCCAAGTATCTTGATCAGCAGCTATGTTCTTATTCTTAGCTCTATAAAGCTTCCAAGTCTTCTTCCATCCCTCAGTATCTTCCTTACCAATAGCACTTCTTCCTGCATCAGAGATCCAATCTTTAATGGAAGCATCTCTAGTGCAAAACTCTAAAACCTCCTTGTAAAGATCATCATTAATCCCTATTACTTCCTCCTTTCCATTATCCGAACAAGCTTGGATGAAGTGGGACGGAGCTTCCTCTTCAGTAATTTGAGCCTCATTAGATCTAGTAGTTCATCCTTTTAGTTTCCAAGCATCCTCACCAACTTTACTATCCTTGTTCTTAGTTCTATATGCCTTCCATGCTGCTTTCCAGATCGCATCAGAAGCTTGTACAGAAGACTCTATTAATCTCTTCTTGGGATTTAATTCCTTAAGTAACTTAGATATAGCTGTCTTTACGGGCTTCTCCTCTTCACCCTTAAAGGCGCCTCCCATATATAAAGCTCCAGCAGCTGTTGTTCCTGCTGCAGAGAAGCCTAAAGCAGCTTTAGATAATGAAGTCATCTCTACTTAGTACACCATGCAAGCACATTCTTATAGTTCTCATCCTCTAATCGGTAAGCCGGTTGCTTAGCCTTCTCAGCGCACTTAGTTTTGTAATCAGTAGGAAGAGTATTTCCAGTCTTCTTATTGTCTCAACCTTCCACTTCCCAAGGATTCTGACTAGTTCCTCCTTCTACGTGATTCTTGGTTCTGTAAGCTGTTCAAGCATCTTCCCAGCCAGACTCTTTATCGTTTCCGGTGTCTGAAGAATCTAATAGCTTCCTTCCTGTTTTCCCCTCCTCGATAAGATCACGAACAGTGGTGTCCCTTGTGCAATAAGCTAAGACTTGCTTATAAAGAGGATCATCCTTCCCAGAAACCTTCACCTTTCCATTAGATTTACATTTGGCTAGGAATTCTGTAGTAGCATCAATTAATGTTTCTGGAGAGGCAGTCTTAACTCCCAGACCCCAGACGTCTTTGCCGGATTCTCGATACGCCTTGTAGGCAGCCTTTCAAGAATCGCCTCCTGTTGATGTGGCGGTTATAAAGCGTTTTTGAGGATCAACCTCTTTCATCAAAGAAGAGATATCTACCTTTTTGGATTTCAACAAATCTGTTCCAAAATAAATTCCTCCTCCGGCCGCAGTTCCAGCAACAGCCGTCGCAGAAGCAGCTTTAGTTAAAGCAGTCATATCCCCCCAACTATCCCTCAACGTCAACCAGCTCTAAAGCTGATTAACCAATGTATTTCTAAGACTCATTCTTAATTTCCCATAAACAAGCGACATCATCTCCTTATTGATTTTTGGAAAGGATCTAGATTCCATCCACCCAAAAATCCACAGTATTACCGAATATCGGTAAATATTGCCCTGTGGTAGTGACAGGGATACCAAAGGTATCTGATGCTAAAGATAAAATTAAGGGTTGCTTTTTTGAATTTAAAAATAGTCTCAAAGAGTCCTGATAATAGGGATCTATCCTCGATTTAATTACTCATACTTACTTATATGAATGTAAATGGGTAAATCCCTATAGATCCTATGTTGAAATTATATTTTTTACAAGCGAAGACAAAAGTTAAGAAGTCCTACTCAAATGCCCAAGTCGCCTTAAATAAAGGTAGATTTCCCAACAGGTTCGGAAATAGAGTAAGAGGTTTAGTTAGTTTTTGAAAAGCGGTTATCTATGTACAACTATCAGAAACATTCCTAAAGCTCTTCTTCCTGTTTCAAGCCAAACCCACACTCTACACACTTTTTGATTCTACAAACAAAATAGTCCTCCTGTCCATGGGAGCATACTTCTTCATAATGATGCCCCTATTCTTAGTGGTCAACTCCATGGATGCCTATAAACAGATTATGACGCTGTATGCCGTTAATGGTTCGGATGAAATAGATAAATCTAGATTAAACGAATATCAAACTGCATTGGGGTGCATTATCGCTTCATTCATAGTATCTAGATTAGGTAGCAATATCGTCTTCATCACAGCTGATATTGTGATGCTAATGTTTAAATGGGTGTTTTATAAGAGAACTCTAGAATACACAGAATACACAGAATACAGGGAGCTTCAATAAACCATGACTCCCTCCAAAGGAGCTATAGCTTTATTATCAGTTGGAGGGGCTGGAGCAACGGGGGCAGGAATTTATGTCTATGAACCTTTTAAATCAGGGGAAACTATCAGAAGGTTAATAGACAAGCAGGAGTTATTCACCCTCCTAGAAGGAAGTGATTCCAAATGGGAGTCTGCTTGAACTAATTACAAAGCCAAGAATAAAGACAAGAAGAAGGGGGAAGATAGTTGAAGATTGTCCAATTGAGTTGGAGATAGTACTGTCTTAGGAAATTCCTTCAAAGAGGAGTGCAGTAAACGCCTATCTCTAAGGGTAAGAAGCTCAGAAGACTCTTCATTCTTAGAGTTTCAAAATTTATGCACGAGAAAGACCACTGTTAATGATAAGTTAACAAAGGAAGGATATGAATTTCTAGGAATGGAGGACACTAACAAGACCACTTGGGAATCTAATTTCCAAGCTTATAAGCAAGCCTCTACCAAGGATAAGGTAGAAGGAATAGAGATAGCTAGTGGTGAGGTTCATACCACTGCTGATCATTTAACTAAATTCAAAACAGCATGTCAGGCCGCAATATCTAAAGCTATAGATGAAGTTTCTTACGCCAATACTAAGAGGTGATGTTCTAAGTTAAAAAATGCATAAAGGATTTTTAGCTCTAGGGGGAGTTGGAGCCGCGGGAGCTACAGCTACCGGAGTAGCTTTAAATAAGGACAAAATCTTTGGATCTAAGGAGACTTACTCCATTTCGCAGCTCTTAAATAAAGAGCATCTCATCCTTATCTCATCGGATGAGAATGATGCGTGAACTAAGAAGTGGGATGAATACAAAGCTACCAACGCCAACGCATGGAATATTCCTGAATGAAAGAGTGCTACAGAACCTGCAACCATTCCCAACTCTTTCAAACAGAAGTGTAGTGATATTTCAGGCAAGAAAGTTACCGGAACTGAAGATCCTACTTATCAAGAAGTTGTTAAGTATTGTTCTAGAGATAAGAGTATGGTTGATAGATTTAAAGAAGAGGGGCTAGAGTTATTATCAAAGGAGAATAAGGATACTGAATGGAATAATCGGTTTGATCAATACAAATTAGCAACAAATAACTTAAAGATTGTGGGTATAGATATTCAATCAACCGAAACTAAAGAAACCCAAAGTAGCTTAAATAAAATCAAAGATGGTTGCCATACAGCTGCATCAAAACCAGTTAAAGATAGTAGCTATTCCTATGAAACTATCAAGAAGTGATGTAGTATTGCAAAGGGTTCTTAGTTAGTTCTTACCTTTGAGCAGTAATTAAACACACTTAGAACAGAGGTATCCTTCGGATTGCCGCTGTGTTTTTCAGATTCTGTTGCACATTTACTTTTAAATTCTTGGGGAGCCTCTCCGCCTTCTGAATAACTTTTATTTAGCCCTCACTCATCCTTAGCCTTCTCATGATAAGACTTTCACAGTCCTTTTCATACTTCAGCATCACCACTTTGAGAAGCCATCTCATGTCCCATACCCCAGATCCAATCGGAAACTAGAGTAGGTCTAGTACAGTATTCCAAAACTAGCAAATACTTATCAGATTCAGTATTCGCCACCTTCTCTTCGAATAATCCCTTACATGCATTCATAAAATTCTCTGGAGCTGCCTCATCTGCAGTTCCATTGACTACTGGTAATTTAAAAGGGTTATTCCGTGAATTTAAATAGTCGTTACGATACTTCTTCCAAACGAACTTCCATGCGTCATGCGTGCCATTTTCTTTCCCTTGATAACCACTAAATAGAAGTCTCCTATCTGGCTTATGATCACTTAATAGCTTAGATATAGGTTGTGGAGTCCCTTTAGAGGATCCAACTGCTAAGGTGGTTATTCCGGCAACTGTTGTAGCAGTTCCAGCTCCAATAGCTCCTTTTAAAGCCAAACTATTCATATTCGAAGCTCCCTAAACTTAAAGTCGTCCGTTTACAAAATTTTAATTCAGAAATTTACCCATTAACTATATGGAGTTCAGTTTAGATAACTAATGGTAGCAGAGGGTACATTGAAAATGGTTTTGTTGGGAGCTGTTGGGTCAGTAGGTGCTGGGATAGGTGGTTTTAGGAATTATTTAGGTTCCTCGTGGAGGGCTGTTTCTAAAACTGGAAGGACTAATTGAAAGTTAAGAAGTTGTTCTATTTACGAAGCTGAAGGATTTAACTTAGTTCTTACTAAGGAGGGTGCGCACGTAAGAAGTATTAAATACTCAGGAGATGCAGAAGAGTTCTTAAGTGGAATAAATAGGAGGGTTGATAAGAAGTTTAAAAAGGATGTAACAGATAGGTGTGTAAGTTTATTCGACAGGAAGATTAAAGATAAGAATATCTATGTATGGCAAGGAAAGAGTGACAAGTTTGAGTTAGGTAACGAGAAGTGATACTACACTCCTATTCTACAAAAAGATTGATTAGAGGAAGCTAGAAAGAATCCTGAAAATAAAGGTCTTATTTAACGCAGTAATTAAGAACAAAGTCTACATACTCGTTCCCAATATCAGCATCATACGAACGAAGTTCTTTACATCTTTCCATAAAAGACTGTGGAGCGGAACCATCTTTTCATGGGTCGTGAATTTCATTTTTTCCTGATTCTTTATATCTTCGTCAAGCACCTTTCCATCCGCTACTTCTTCCGTTGAAATCTAGCAATAAGGTCTTACCACGCTTTTTAGCTAAATCCCTGATTTGAACACTTCTAGTGCAATTCTTTAACACTCACTCATAATCCTGTTCTCAATACTTACGCGACGGATTAACATAAAACTCATCTTTGTCCCAAGCAGGTTGATCCTCTACATCACGACCCGACATGGATCTACTGAGCATAAAACATCGATCTTTATGCTTTTCAAATTCAGCAGGCGTTGTTGAAAACGCCCCGTAGCCTCTAATTGCTGGGAAAGCGAAGTACCATTCTTCCGTTGCGGATTTAGGGGTAAGAAGTACCTTCTCGGGATGATCCTTTCTGATCCTGTCAGTAATCGTTTCTCTTCTTCTAAACATACTAGCAAACTTAGACATGGCTCCGTCTCTAATTTGCTCTCCCATAGCTATTAATCCCCCAGCTGATCCAGCTAGGGCAGCTCCTTTGGCAAAAGGTGTCACGATTGAAGTATTTTAGATCCTTAACTGGGTTTAAGAACTGGATCGATCTTTTCCACCTATAGATGGGAGTGTTGATGTAAAGCTAACTCTTTGGTATATCCTTAGAACAGTAATTTATTACCCTAGCTATAGACGGGTGATTCATATCTCCTGTCTTCACGTTAAACTCCCCAGAACATTTAGTTTTGAAATTATTATTCATACTTGTTGCACTCTGACCACTCTTTAAATTCCAAAAATCATCACTACTTTCGAAATACTTCTTCCATAAACCGTTCCAATCACCATCACCAGCTAACTGTTTACCTGCAGTTCACGCAAAATCAGATACTAAAGTATCTCGAGTACAATACTCAAGAACTTGATCGTACTTCTCATCATCTACCACCACTTTCTCTTTAAATAAAGCTTCACACTTCTCCATAAAGGGAACAGGAGCATTTCCATTCTCAGAAACGGTTAAAGTCACAGAGAAAGGATTCTTTCTTGTTCCTACGTGCGCTGCCACATACCTCTGTCAAGCACTTTTTCAATCAGGACTCTCGGCTCCTCTAGCTTTAAAAAGGAGCCTCTTATCAGGACGGTTCTTCCCTATTAATGAAGATATTGGTTGTGGAAGTGTGGAAGAACCAACACCCATCTTAACAACCCCTACAACAGTTGTCAATCCTACAGCCCCAGCTGCCGAACCTTTTAGAACTAAAGGATTCATTTTTTAACTTCTACTAAATGCAGTAGGCCAGAACTCTCTTCACAGAATCTTCGCTAGACTTACCTGCCTTTAGCTTGGATTCTGTTTCGCATTTATCCCTAAATTCGGTAGGAGCATCTTCCACAGTTATATCTGTCCATTGTTTCTTGAATATTCCTCACTCATCCTGACTAGTATTTTTATTCTTATTAGCCTCTCTATACTTAGTTCACAAAGCCTTCCATTCACTGCTGCTACCATCTCCTTTCTCCCTTAAAGACTTACCAGAATCCTTCACTCAATCCTCTACCAGAGTATCTCTTGTACAGTATTCCAATACTTCCTTATATAGGGAGGATTTAACATCAGAAACCTTCTGGGATAATCTGGAAGTACATGCGCTTATGAAATAAGCAGGAGCCTCTTCATCATTCGTAATTTGGGAATTAGTAGGCTTAACTCAACTTTCAAGTTTCCAAACGTCCTCCTTTGGATTCTTCTCCCTATTATCCTCTCTATATCTCTTCCAAGCTTCCTTCCAGTCGGTATCAGTTCCGGCTTTAGCAATTATCACTCTCTTATCTGGATTAGCAGTCTTGATTAATTTAGATATCAATTCCCCCTTCTCTTCAGATGGAGAAAAAACTCCACCAGCATAAGCTGCTCCCGCTGCAGTAACGCTTGCAGCACCCATTCCTAAAGCTGCTTTAGTAAAAAATGGAGAAATAGCCATAACACCTAATCCTTAGTGCATCAAGCCAACACGTTCTTGTAATTCTTGTTATCTAATGTAAATGCGGGAACATTAGCTTGAGAAGTGCACTTGGTCTTGTAATCGGTAGGTAATTCTGTCTTGTCTTTCTTAGAATCTCAATCACTAAATTCCCAAGTATCCTTTGTTTTACTAGAGGCCTTATTTTGAGTTCTGTAAACCTCCCAAGCAGCAGCTCATCCACCAGAATCTTGATCACCAGTTCCATTCAGTAATTTCTTAGAGGTATTTTCAGCAATTAAATCACTAACCACAGTATTCCTAGTGCAGTACTTAAGAACCTCTACATATAAAGAATCCTTCTCATTAGGAACCTCTAGAATCGTTTGGGTAGCACATTTAGAAACAAAATCATCAGGAGCATTATCTCCACTTTGAACATCCTGAGTTATCTTAGATCAAGTCTTGATTCCCCAAGGATTGGAATCCTTATTTTCATTCCGATAATTGGCTCAAGCATCCTTTCAAGCTTTATCGGAAGGCGGTGCGGCAATAATGAGTCTCTTCTCAGGATTCTTCTCTCTAAGTAAGGAGGATATAGTTCTTTTACTTATCTCCTCCTTAAATAAGTCAGTTCCAAAATACACAGCACCCGCGGTAGCTGTTGCTCCTGTAGATAATCCAAGCGTTACTTTCCCTAAAGTCGAAATGCCCACAAAATGATTAGTGATCTACTTGTCGGTTGTGCATCAAGAAAGAACATTCCTATAGTTCTCGTTTTCTAGTGTGAAAGTGGGAAGTTTGGCCTTTTCATCACATTTAGTCTTGAAATCTTTAGGCAAATCAGTTCCCGACTTCTTCTCTGATCAGTCACTAAACTCCCAAACGTCCTTCCCCTTTCCATCGACATTATTTTGAGTCTTGTAAGCGTCCCAAACTTTACTTCATGCTTCAGCGTCCTGACCTTCTGAACTACTTAGAAGTCTCTTTCCAGAACTCTCTGAGATTAAATCCTTAACTAAAGTATCCCTAGTGCAATACTTAAGAACTTGTTGATAAAGGGAATCCAACTCCCCAGACACCTCCAACAATTTGCTGGAATTGCATTTAGATATAAATTCCGAAGTTGCATCTACCTCTTGAGATACTTCGGACGGCCTAGTCCAACTATCTAACTTTCAAGTATCTTGCCCCTTATCTCTATCTTTATTTTCCTCTCTATAAAGCTTGTAGGCCTTCCTTCAATCGGGATCCGAAATAGAATCTGAACTAATAAGTCTCTTTTGGGGGTGCTTCTCCCTAAGCAGGGAAGCTATTGTTCTTTTAGTAACGGTATTCTTTTCTTTAAAGATATCGGTTCCAAAATAAACTCCCCCAGCAGCGGCCGTCCCTGCTGCAGCGAAAGTTGACGCAGCCTTTAAAGTTGTAGTCACTACTACTTAGTACATCAAGATAGGAAGTTGATGTAATCGGGATGAGTCTTATCTCCCGTCTTGGTTGTTAATTTATTCTTACAAGCTGTCTTGAAAGACCGTGGCGCATCAGGCTTTCCTTTCTCTTTATCCCAATCATTCAAAGATCAAACATCTTGATCTTTGCCTTTTCCGTTATTGTGAGTCGTATAAAGATTCCACACCTTATTTCAACTTGCTGAATCATCAACATCCACCAACGAAGTCTTTCCAACGGTTTCAGATACCAAATCACTTACTAGAGTATCTCTAGTACAGTACCTTAATACCTCCTTATAAAGATCAGACTCAATACCCGAAACCTCACTAGATAAACGAGAATCGCATTCTTCCATGAGGGAAGAGGGAGCCTCTACATCATTGTTGATAGTATCAGTTTCGGGCTTTTTCCAATCCTTCAACCCCCAAAGATCCTCTCCAACATTCTTATTCTTATTGCTCTCTCTATATAGCTTCCAAGACTCCTTTCAATAAGGATCAGACCCAACTTTGGCGGTTATTATCCTCCTTTCTGGATTGGAAATACCTATTAATTTAGAAATGAGTTCTCTCTTCTCTTCTGATGAAGAAAAAGCTCCACTAGCATAAGCAGCCCCCACAGCAGTAGTACTTGCTGCGCCCGTCCCCAGAATTCCTTTAGTTAATGAAGAAGAAATCATACTTATGCCTTAATGGTGCATCAATCTAATACCAACCCATAATCCTCAACCAACGAAGATTGGGAATAAGCATTTATAGAAGACTTCTCGGTACACTTATTCTTGAAAGAATCAAGGGCCTCCTCTTGAGAATGTTTGTCTTTTCAATCTGATAGAGACCACTTGTCCTGCTTATCCTCCTTATTTGTATTCTTAGATTTATAAGCTTCTCAAGCGGCCTTCCATTCTGCAGTATCTTTTCCGGAAGTTCCGTCCAAAAACCTTCTGGAACCACTCTCAGAAATCAAGTCCTTAATTAAAGTGTCCCTAGTGCAATAACTCAAGACTTGAGAATAAAGAGGATCCCTTTCATTCTCTATGAGTGCATCACTATTCTCAGCGCACTTATTTAAGAAGGCGGCGGGCGCTTCATCATTACCGTCCTTCTTGACAGTTCCTATAGTTAAAGCCCAAGCATTACTATTAGAGTCTAGATAACGCTTTCAAGCGACCTTCCAAGTAGCATCTGATCCGGAAACAGATCTCGAGATGAGACGCTTCTCTGGATTCTTCGTCTTCATAAGAGAGGACAAAGATGTCTTTTCTTGATCTTTTCCAAAAAAATTGGAACCCATCAAGATGCCTCCTCCCACTACAGAACATGAAGCTAAAGATCCTAAGGCAACTTTGGTCGTTAAAGGGAGGGACATTACTTCTTATCTGTGGTGCATCAAGTTAATACATTCTGATACTTCTCATCTCCCACCTTAAAAGATGGTTCTTCTGATTTCTTAGAACATGCTTGCTTAAAAACCTCCGGTACGTCACTCTCCGACTTCTTGGTATCTCACTGCTCTAAAGACCAAGCATCTGCTGAATTAGCGTACTTAGTTTTATAATCGTCCCATACAGGCTGTCATATAGTCTTATCATCGGAAGAAAGCAACAACCTCCTTCCAGTTGCATTCTCGGATATTAAATCCTTAACTAAAGTATCCCTAGTACAATACCTTAAAACCTCTTTATAAAGATCTGACTCCGCTCCACTTACCTGACTAGACCTCCTAGTTTGACATTCGCTAATGAAATAAGAAGGAGCATTCTCGTCAGAAGAACTTGATTTATTTCGATCCTTTAATTTCCAGATATCCTTATCCTTCTTATACTGATCTCAATTGGCCTTTCAGTGGGAGTCGGAGCCTTCTGAGGTAGTTATGAATCTTTTATTAGGATTAAATATTTTTAGAAGGGATGAAACGGCCTCCGTTTTACTTTCTTTATCGAAAAAACCACCTGCATAAGCCGCTCCGGCAACAGTGGTTCCAACAGCTCCAGCTCCGACAGTTCCCTTAACTAGGGTAGATAATGACATAAGTGAAAAGGGTCGGAGCCATTAAGTTGATTTACAGGACGTATAAATTCTTTTTGTAACTATGTTAACTCTATGAAAATGAAGGGTCTTATAAAGCCGAAAATACTTAACTTTCTTTAGGTCTATCTTTGGAACAGTAATTTATTACTCGACTAACAGACGGGTGCTTCGCATCTCCAGTCTTTACTTCAAACTCCTTAGAACACTTAGTCTTGAAGTTGTTATGCATATCTGATGCACTCTTGCCACTCTTAAGATTCCAAAAATCATCACTACTTTCAAAATACTTCTTCCATAGGGAAGCTAACTCTCCATCTCCAGCCAACTGCTTTCCAGAAGTTCATACAAAATCGGATACTAAAGTATCACGAGTACAATATTCAAGTGCTTGCTCATACTTATCATCATCCACACTCTGAACCTTCTCCTTAAATAAAGCCTCGCATTTTTCCATAAACGGAACGGGTGCATCCCCATTACTAGAGCTAGATAAGGATACCGAAAAAGGATTCTTTCTTGTTCCTGAGTGTGATGCCACATACCTTTGTCAAGCTCTTTTTCAATCGGGACTGTTAGCTCCCCTAGCTTTGAAGAGAAGCCTCTTATCTGGGTGGTTCTTTTCTAATAATGAAGATATAAGTTGTGGAGATGTGGAAGAACCGACGCTCATCTTAACAACGCCAGCAACCGTTGCCATCCCTAAAGCACCCGCCGCACCTTTCAAAGCTATGGGATTCATTTACTAGATACAATAAGCTAAAACCTTCTGCACAGAATCCTCGCTCAGTAATGCGGACTTTAACTTAGACTCCGTTTCACACTTATCTCTGAACTCAGAAGGAGCATCTTCTGTGGTTATATCTGTCCACTTTTTCTTGAATATTCCCCATTCATCCTTCCCTTGATCTTTATCCTTGTTGGCCGTCCTATATTTAGTTCACAAATCCTTTCATTCTTGACTCTTGCCATCTCCTTTCACTCTCAAAGACTTACCAGACTCTTTAACTCAATCCTCAACTAGAGTATCTCTTGTGCAATACTTCAATACCTCCTTATAAAGATTAGATTCAACTCCAGAAATCTCAAGAGATAGTCTAGAAGCACATTCACTCATAAAGTTGGAAAGTGCTGTTTCGGAAGAAGTTACCGGAGTACTAGACTTATTTCAGTTCTTCAATTTCCAAACATCACTATCAGGAGAATTGTCCTCTCTATATCGCTTCCAAGCCTCCTTTCAATGAGGATCATCTCCACTAGAAGCAATTATTATTCGCTTATCTGGGTTAGTGGTCTTTATAAGTTTAGAAATCAATTCCTTCTTCTCGTCGGATGGGGAAAATACTCCACTAGCATAAGCTGCTCCTGCTGCAGTAGCACTTGCAGCACCCACCCCTAGAGCTGCTTTAGTAAAAAATGGAGAAATAGCCATAACGCCTAATCCTTAGTACACCAAGCCAACACGTTCTTGTAATTCTCGTTCTCTAACTCAAAAGCTGGTACCTTAGCCTTTTCATCACACTTAGTTTTGAATCCTTGTGGCAAAGTATCTCCACCCTTCTTTTCAGATCAATCACTAAACTCTCAAGTGTCTTTGTCCTTCCCAGAAACGTTATTATTAGTCTTATAAACTCCTCAAGCTGTGTTCCACGCCTCGGTATCTTGTCCGTCTGTACTATTTAGAAGTCTCTTTCCAGAACTCTCCTCAATTAAATCCTTAACTAGAGTATCTCTGGTACAGTACCGAAGAACTTGCTTGTAAAGGGGATCCTGCTCTCCCTCCACTTCCACAAGCTTATTGGAATTACATCTAGATATGAATTCCGCAGTTGTATCTACCTCTTGTACTTCTGAAGGTCTATCCCACCCATCTAACTTCCAAGTGTCTTGGCCTTTATTTCTCTCCTTATTTTCCTCTCTATAAGTCTTATACGCCTTCTTTCAATCTAGATCAGAAACAGAACTGGAGCTAATAAGTCTCTTTTGGGGATACTTCTCTCTCAGTAAAGAAGCTATGGTCTTCTTAGTGACGACCTTTTCCTTAAAGATATCGGTTCCAAAATAAATTCCGCCTGCTGTAGCAGTTCCCGCAGCGGCAAAAGTGGATGCTGCTTTAAAGGCGGTAGTCATCGTTACTTAGTACACCAAGATAGGAAATTAAGGTAATCTGGGTGGGACTTATCCCCAGTCTTGGTAGCTAATTTATTCTTGCACGCCGTTTTGAAAGACTGTGGTGCATTTGGCTTTTCTTTCTCCTGCTTCCAATCATTTAAAGCTCAAGTATCTTGTCCATTCTCCTTTCCATTATTGTGAGTCTTATAAAGATTCCATACCCTGTCTCAATTAGTGGAATCTTCAACATCCACTAAAGAAGTCTTTCCAGTAGTTTCAGATACTAAATCACTTACAAGAGTATCTCTAACACAGTACTTTAATACCTCCTTGTAAAGATCAGATTCAGTTCCGGAGACCTTCTTAGATAAGCGAGATTTACATTCGTCAATAAAGGAAGTGGGTGCCGCTACATCATTGTTGATGGTACCAGCTTCAGGCTTTTGCCAATCCTTCAACTTTCAAACATCCTCCCCAGTATTCTTAGATTTATTATCCTGTCTATACCGCTTCCAAGCTTCCTTCCAATTGGTATCCTCTCCACTTGTAGAAGTTATTTCTCTCTTATCTGGATTCGCAGTCTTAATTAACTTAGAAATCAATTCCCCAGATGGAGAGAAGGCTCCGCCGGCATAAGCTGCTCCCGCTGCAGTAGCACTTGCAGCACCCAATCCTAAAGCAACTTTAGGCAATAAAGAAGAAGTCATATCTATGCATTAGTAGTGCACCAATCTAATACAAAGCCATAGTCCTCCACCAAGGAAGATCCAGAATAAGCATTTATAGAAGACTTCTCTGTACACTTACTCTTAAAAGACTCAGGAACATCGTTCTGACCTTGCTTTTCTTGTCAATCCGTAAGATTTCACTTGTCCTTTCTGGTGGTTTTATTTTCATTCTTGGATTTATAGGAATCTCAAGATGTCTTCCACTGGGAAGTATCTTTTCCAGAAGCTACATCCAAGAACCTCTTAGAGGCATTTTCTGTAACCAGATCCTTAATTAAGGTATCCCTTGTACAGTAACTTAAAACTTGAGAATACAGGGGATCCTTTTCATTCTCCACCAGCTCTCCGCTTTTTTCAACACACTTATCTACAAAAGAAGATGGAGGTGTGTCTGTACCATCCTTCTTAACTCCCTCTATATTTAGAGATCAGGAGTTACTGCTAGAAGTCAAGTAATTCTTTCATGCTGCTTTTCAAAAGGCACCAGAAGAAGAGTCGTCTTTTGAAATAAAACGCTTCTCTGGATTCTTTTCTTTCAATAAAGCTGAAAGAACTGACTTCTTAGAGTCTTCTCCAAGATACTTAGAACCAACTAAAATACCTCCACCTATTGCGGATCCCCCAGCTAAAGAACCTAAAGCTAACTTAGACGAAAGAGAAACAGACATACATTACCCTTCCACAGTACATCAACTCAGGACATTCAAATATCTCTGATCATCTAATTTAAAGACCTCTTCTACAATCTTGGAATCACAAGTAGTTTTGTAGTTGTCGGGGAGGGTATCTCCAGAGTGCTTAGCCTCTCAACCTTGTAGCTTTCAAACATCTCCATCCTTGGCCTTATTGGAATTTTTAGATTTATAAACATCCCACACCTTCTTTCAATCTCCCTCTTGATTCTGATCAGTTGACTTTAGTATCTTCCTATTTCTATTATTCTCCGAAATTAAATCACTTACTAAAGTAGCTCTCGTACAGTAACTTAGAACCTCGTTATATATAGAATCCTCGGTTCCAGAAACTTCCAAAGCGCTCTTGGTTGAGCACTTAGAAATAAAGTCTTCTGGAGCTGCAGTATCGGAATTTACCGTTTCTGAAGTTTGACTTCATCCTGTAACTCCTCAAGGATTAGTAGTTTTATTTGCATTTCTATACCGGCTCCAAGCTTCCTTCCACGCCTTATCTCCGACAGCAACAGAGGGATTTATTAATCTCTTCTCTGGATTCTTCTCCCGTAATAAAGAAGAAACCGTCCTTTTGAGAGACTTAGACTGTTGATTAAATAAATCTGTTCCAAAGTAAATTCCTCCGACGGAAGCGGTACTTGCAGCAGCAACTCCCGAAGCTACTTTAGCTGCAGTTGTCATAGCTATTTAGTGCACCAAGAAACTACATCCTTGTAGTCCTCATTATCAATCGTGTGGGCTTTAGAAGTAGACTTGGATCCACATGTATTCTTGAAGTTAGTGGAGATAGTTGTGTCAGAACTAGTGCTTCCTCAATCCGATAATTTCCACTTATCCTTACCTTTCTCCTTTACCTTATTCGCATCCACATATCGTTGTCAAGCAGAATTTCAGCCCTCGGTATCTCCATCTTGAAGTAACTGCTTTCCATCTTTTGCAATATTCTCAATTATTAGATCCTTCACCAAGGTATCACGAGTACAGTACCTAAGAACTTCCTTATAGGAAGCATCTTCAATTCCTGACGCCTTATGAGATAACCTAGATTTACATTCACTTATGAAGGAAGAGATAGCCGGAGTGGTGTTATCTATATTTCCAGAAGCTGGCTTAGTTCATCCTTCCAATCTCCACAAATCCTCATTAGGATTCTTATCCCTATTATCTTCCCTATATCGCTTCCAAGCTTCCTTCCAATTGGCATCATTCCCATCTGTAGCAGTTATTTCTCTCTTATCTGGTCTAGAAGTCTTGATTAATTTCGAAATCAATTCTTCAGAAGCGGAAAAGACTCCATTAGCATAAGCTACTCCTGTGGCGGTAGCACTTGCTGCACCTAATCCTAAAGCTCCTTTAACTAAAGTAGAAGAAGTCATATCTATACGTTAGTGGTACATCACTCTAGTACCAACTCATAATCCTCCACTAAAGAGGATTGGGAGTAAGCATTGGAAGAAGACTTATCTACGCACTTCTGCTTGAAAGTGGTGGGAGCAGTTCCCTGACTACTTTGAGAATTTCAATCCCCCAAAGCCCACTTATCCTGAGCTTGTTGATTGCCGGTATTCTTAGCTTTATATGCTTTCCAAGCTGTATTTCATGCTTCAGAGTCCTCGTTTCCAGAATTAACCAGAAGTCTCTTAGAACCGGAAATCAGATCTTTAATTAATGTGTCTCTAGTGCAATAACTAAGCACCTCTTTATACGCAGAATCATCAGTATTAAGGACTTCCAAACTACTCTGAGAAGCACACTTAGAGATAAAGTCATTGGGAGCATCAGCATCTCCTTGAACGTCAGAATTAGTCTTAGTTCAAGATGAGATGCCTCAAGAGTTAGATTCTTTATTTTGATTTCTGTACTTAGCTCAAGCATCCTTTCAAGCTTTATCGGAAGGCTGCGTGGAAGAAGTAAGTAGCCTCTTCTCGGGATTACTCTTTTGAATCAAAGAGGCGATGGTGCTCTTTACCTCCTTGGAGCTTTTCTTAAGTAAATCAGTTCCGAAGTAAATTCCTCCAGCTGAAGCTGTGCTGGCCGCGGCGATAGCGGATGCTATCTTAGTTGCTGGAGTCACAATTACTTAGTGCACCAACCTATAAAGTTCACGTAATCCACGTGTTTCTTATCCCCAGTCTTTGTCTCCAATTTTTTACTGCAAGCATCTTTGAAAGTTTGTGGAGCCTCTGCCTTTTCCTTCTTGGTTGTTCAATCGGTTAAAGTTCAAGTATCTGTTCCATCCTTCCCGCTATGACTATCCTTATAAGCCTTCCAAGCATTATTTCAACCGGCAGAATCATCAGTACCTACTAGAGAAGTCTTTCCACTAGTCTCAGAAACCAAATCCTTAACTAATGTCTCTCTAGTACAGAAATCCAAGACTTGCTTATAGAGATCATCATTAGCATCAACGACCTCTAGATCTTGTTTGGAAGAACAAGCATCAATAAAGGATTGAATAGTATTTTCTAATTGAACATCGGATGTTGGCTTACTTCAGCCATCCAAGCCTCAAATATCCTTCTCTACATTCTTACTTCTCTCCCTATATAGCTTCCAAGTAATCTTTCAATTAGAATCAGAAAGTTCGGTGGCAGTTATTAATCGACGTTCTGGGTTGGTAGTTTTTAAAAGAGAAGAGACTTTCTCCTTTTTAGGAAGGTTGGAGGATTTAAATAGATCAGTGCCAAAGTAAATTCCTCCGGCGGAAGCGGTACTCGCGGCAGCAACTCCTGATGCTACTTTAGCTACAGAAGTCATAGCTACTTAGTGCATCAAGCTAAGACTCCTCTGTAATCCTCGTTATTTAAATCAAAGGTCTTGGTTTGTAACTTGGTAGCACACTTAGTTTTGAAATCACTAGGTAAAACTGTTCCCGATTTCTTAGAGTCCCAACTTTCTAATTGCCAAGCATCTGCACTAGCTCCCTTACCCTCGTTGTGCTTTTTATAAACCTCTCAAGCGTTTATTCAATCTGCACTTGGACTAGAGTCTCCAGACTGGGAAGAGGTATCTAGAAGGGTCTTATCTTTATTATTCTCGGCAATCAGATCACTTACCTGAGTATCCTTAGTGCAGTATCTTAGAACCTCTTTGTAAAGATTGGAATCAGTCTTAATTGTCTTGTTGGATGATCTTGAGTGACACTCACTGATGAAGGAAGCTGGAGCAGGATCTGTATTGTTTATTGCTCCAGAATTAGGCTTAGTTCAATCCTTTAGTTTCCAGATATCTTCACCAACGTTCTTATCCTTATTGTCTTCTCTATATAGCTTCCAAGCTTCCTTCCAATTGGAATCATTTGCATCTGTAGTAACTATTACTCTCTTACTTGGATTTGCGGTTTTGATTAACCGAGAAACTACCTCTTCTTTCTCTCCGGATGGGGAAAAAGCTCCACCGGCATAAGCTGCTCCTGCTGCAGTAGCACTTGCAGCACCCATTCCAAGGGCTACCTTAGTTAATGCCGAAGTAGTCATGCTTATGAATTAGTGGTACATCATTCCAATACAAGGGAATAATCCTCCACTAAAGATTTCTGAGAATAGGCCTTTCCTGAAGACTTATCTCCACATTTTTGTTTGAAAGACTCCGGAACATTTGACTCACTATGCTTTTGACTTCAATCATCGAGAGCTCATTTATCCTTCCCAGACTGATTATTAGTATTCTTAGATTTATATGCAGATCAAGAGGCACTCCATCCCTCTGTATCCTGATCGGAAGAATTAACAAGCAGTCTCTTAGTTCCGGAAATCAAATCCTTTATTAATGTATCCCTAGTGCAATAGCTTAGAACTTGAAAATAAGTAGTATCCTGTTCATTCTCAACTTTAACCTCACTATTCTCCATGCATTTCTGAATGAAAGAAGTTGGAGCATTATCAGTTCCATTGGGCTGCTTAGTTCCCTCTTCAATAGACCACACATTACTCCCGCTAGTCAAGTAACTCTTTCAAGCTTCCTTCCACTCTGCCTCGGATCCAGTACTAGATTGAGCAATAAGTCTCTTCTCCGGATTCTTCTCTTTTAAGAGAGTGGTAATCGGCTTCTTTTCGGTCTCTTTTCCAAAATACTTAGAACCAGCTAAAACTCCTCCACCAACTACAGAGCAGGAAGCTAGAGAGCCGGTAACTAATTTAGTTGTTGTAGAGATAGCCATAATTAAGCAGGTACGGTACACCAATTCAAGACATTCAGATACTTCTCATCGTCTGTCTTAAATGCCTCTTCTGAAGACTTAGTATCGCAAGTGGTTTTGTAATTGGTAGGAAGATCGTTTCCTGCTTTCTTAGAATCCCAGTCTGCTAAGGATCAAGGGTTGCTATTCTTACCTATATTTTGCTGTTTGTAAACGTTCCAAGCCTTTTGTCAATCGGCTTCCCCCTCTTGACCGGATGATTTCAATAACCTCCTGCCTTTATTATTTTCAGCAATCAGATCACTTACTAAAGTAGCTCTAGTGCAATACTTAAGAACTTGTTGATAAAGAAGATCATTATCCTTTGAAGCCTCTAGGCCGCTATTAGATTTACACTTATTTATGAATTCTTCAGTAGTATCAGCTTCTTGAATATTCCCGTTAGGCTTAGATCAGTCGCTTAACTTTCAAGAATCTTGACCCCTTTCCTTCTCCTTATTTTCTTCTCTATAAGCTTTATATGCCTTCTTCCACGCATCGTCAGACACAGTAGTAGAAGTTATTAACCTCTTATTGGGATTCTTCTCTCGGATTAAGTCGGTTATGGTTTTCTTGCTCTTAAGTAAATCGGTACCAAAGTAAATTCCTCCGGCTGAAGCGGTGCTAGCCGCAGCCACTGCAGATGCCGCTTTGGCTGCTGTAGTCATAGTTATTAAAATAAGCAACCTTAAAAATTAGCATCCCATTCATGATAGAATTAATTTTTAATTTTTGGAACCGTCGAAGATAAGACCTAAACCTGTTAAAGAAGTTAAGGCAGTAAGAAGAAGACTAGTTGGAGGTAATCCTAACGCATCTAATTCGCATTTAGAAGAGTACCTGAGTAAATCTAAAGCTTGTTTCTCTATTTGAAAGAAGCTTCTGGTATTCTACATAGTTCTCATAGTTTTGGCGGTGGTATCTATGGGGGTTGGGGTTTATGGGATTTTAAACGGCTCAGGCGATAGTGGTAGTGGTATGCCTGCAGTAGCAATGACTCTTATCGTAGTTTTACTTGTTTGTGTTCTAATATTCTTGATCATGGGAGCCATTTCCATTTCAAGAATAATCTCTACTTTTCTATGTATAGGAAGAACAGTAGAATTAGTAGATGATACAAAGGTTAAGGCATCCCTAAAAGAAGGTAGGAATATCTTGGGACTTATGATGGCATCTATGGTTACCTATGCCATTCCAGGAATTAATGCCATTGGATTTATTGCCAATTGAATATGTAAATATCTCTACTATAAGAGTTACAAAAGGATAGCAGAATAACAAGGCTCTATAAGTTGGGATTAAATTCAGAATCTGTAACCTACGTAAGAATAGAAAGGGAAGTAGATGATCCTTGGAGTGAATTCATAATTCGTTCTAGAAACCTAGTTTCTTTCTGGAAGAAGTCTCTGATATTTGAGGTTGTTGGAAATGTTGGAGTTCTTTTATTCCTATATCGATTATTAGATCCTCAGCAGTCAAGTAATAGTTCTTCAATACCAGATTTACTGAAGACACTACTATTGATGGTAGCGATGGTGTGAGCAATAGCATCCATCGTTATCCTAGTAATGGGAATAGTAAAGGTCATAACTACCTTTCTATGCATAAATAGGGCATTAGATCAATACCCTGACGTCAAAGCAAGATGTCTATTAAGTGAGTGTAGGGCTTCCCTAATAGGAGTAGCCTCCTCCACCATTATCTGCAGCTTAGCTGGTTGTTCAATTGCTGGATACTTAGTTCCCCTAGCTCTGAAGTTCTGCTACTACAAGACTTGTAAAGAAATAATTCCTTAGGAGATGGAAGGGCAATTTCAAACAGTCAAAGAGTCCATAAATCAAGACTTCTTCTTTAATAATCTCTCTAATCGTGTCAAGGATCTAATCGACTTTTGAAAGCTATCCTCAATAACTCAATTCCTAGAGATATTCCTGTTCGTCTTAATAATAGTTAATCGACAAGAGATCTCCTTTGATGCTTCTAACCTTAAGGGGGAGGATATCTCTTTATCAATGGCAGTATTGGTATTGCTACTTGTCCTATTTGCAATAGTAAACGTAGTTGATATTTACAAGCAAGTGATGACTGCTTTTGCCATCAATAGAGTTGTTAATGTAACTATGATTGATGAAGATAGGGTGAAATTAAATGAATTGAGAATCGTATTAATAGCTTCCTTATCCTCTATTGTAACTCGCATCATATACAATGCAACAATCCTACCACTCCTAGGAATGGTATCCTTTTGTATAAAGGGATTCTTCTATTGGAAGAGTCTTCAGTTAAAGAAAATGAACATTATTTCTTAACTGCACAAATCTTCTCTGCCTTAGAGTATTTATCATCAAAGTCATCACTAAAGGTCTTTGAATCTCCCTCTAATAGGCTCTTACATCCCTTCTTAATGACATCCTTCCTCTTACCTTTATCTCCTGCAGCAGTTTTTAAATCATCCTCAATTCCAGAAAGATCTCTATCCTTATAAATAGACTCCTTCTTTACCCATTCACCATCATCAGTACTAGTACTCTCTGTATTATCAAGAATCCTAAATCCTGTATCTTCCAACCTCTCCTTCAAGCTTCTGGCAACTACACATCATCTCTTCGCCCTAGAATAGGAAGCATCAGAATACTCCCCACTTAAAGCCTTGGTGCATTCTACCTTTAACTTCTCTATATTGACATCATCAGAACTATCCAAGGAGATGGAGAATTTAGAAGTAGCAGTATCTTTCTTATATTCCGCCAGAATGATAGATCAACCCTCGTTATTCCCCTTTCCCGCCTTCAAAGGGAGAATCTTAAATTTATCCTTAATCAGTCTATCTTCCAAAGTAGGCTTAGTGTTGTGGGTATATACCAAGTAACCTCCTCCAGCTAAAGACCCCGTTAATCCCGCTCCAGCAGCGGCTTTAGCTGCAAAATTCATAAACTTAATATAGAAATAACTAACGTCCCTCGTTACCTACTACTTTTCATATGGCAACAATCACTAAGGGAGCTGCATCCTTATTGTCTGTTGGTGGGGCTGGAGCAATAGGGACGGGTATTTATCTTGCGGAGCCCTTTAAGACCAAGAAAGTATCGATTAGTAATATAGTAGAGAATCAAGAGACATTCACTCTACTAAAAGGAGAGGATGCCAAGTGAGCTGACGCTTGGAAGAACTATCAATCTAAGAATAAAGGTAAGAAGAAGGGGGAAGATAGTTGGAAGTTAACGGATTGAGTTGGAGATAGCTCCTCCATAGGAACTGCTTTCAAGAGTGAGTGTAATAAGAGATTATCCCTTGAGGTAAGTGGAGAGGAAGATCCTCTCTTTAAGGAATTTAGAGACTTATGTATGAGGAAGACTACTGTTACTGATAAGTTAGAGAAGGAGGGATATGAATTCTTGAAGACTGACAACTCTAATGATTCACTATGAACTACAAATTTTCAAAATTATAAAACTGCCAAGCCAGAGGAGAAAGTGGTGGGTATAGAGATAGCTCAATCGGAAGTGCATAGCGATAATACTCATTTAACTAAATTTAAAAATGCTTGTCAGAGTGCTGTGTCTAAAGCAATAGATGAGGTTTCTTATTTGAATACTAAGAGATGGTGCGCTAAGAAGAAATAATGAATAAGAGTCTTCTATTCTTGGGTGGGGCGGGTGCAACTGGAGCTGCTGCCACAGGATTAGCTCTCAATAAGGACAAGATATTTGGATCTCAGAAAACCTACAGCATCTCTTCCCTTCTCAACAAAGAACATAAGATACTTATCTCTGCTGATGAATCTTCACATTGAGATAGTAAGTGAAAGGAATATCTAGCTTCTGGAGTTAACGAGTGAAATATTCCTGAATGAAAGGGCAAGACGGATCCGGCTTCCATTCCGCAATCCTTCAAAGATAAGTGTTCCAATATTTCCAATAAGGAAGTTGTTGGAGTGAAGGATCCTATCTATGAAGAAGTGGTTAAGTATTGCTCTAGAGGTAAGGTTATGACTGATAGATTTAAAGAGGATGGCGTGGAGCTAATGTCTAAGGATGGTAAGGACAATGAATGAAATGATAGGTTTGATAAGTACAAAGTGCTGGCTGATAATTTGAAAATTAAGGGAATTGATATAAAGTCAACTGATGATAAAGGAACTAGTAGTAACTTAGATAAGATCAAGAATGGATGTCATGACGTTTCAAGTAAGCCCGTTAACGACTCTGATTACTCCTATGAATCCATAAAGGAATGATGTACTATTGCTAAAGCTTCCAACTAATTTGTTCTCTTTTTAGAACAGAAATCAATCACTCTAGTTACAGAAACATCATTCTTATTTCCTTGAGCCTTATTAGCTTCGTCTTTGCATTTGGTTTTAAATGCTTGAGGTGCTTGATCATTGCTAGTTGAATCAGTAATCTGTCAGAAGTTATTAGTCTTGTACTTATTCCATAAAGTATTCCATTCACCTCCCTGATCAGAAACTACTTCATACCCTTGTCCTCATATTCAATCGGATACTAAAGTAGGTCTGGTGCAGTATTCAATTCCCCAAGTATACTTCTCGTCTTCTGTATTTAAAACTTGCTCACTAAATAGCTTCTTGCACGCATTTCTGAATTCAACAGGAGCATTATCTACATTAGTGATATTTAAAGAAAATGGATTAGGAGCTCCCGATGAAAAATCATTACGATACTTATTCCAAGCAAACTTTCAGACCTCCTGAGAGCCATCACTCTTTTTCTGATAACCATCAAATAGCAATCTCCTATCTGGTCTTGTGCTGGAAATCAGCTTAGAAATGGTTCTTGGTTCTTCTGGTGAAGGTCTAACTACGGCTGTAGTAGTACCAGCTAATAATGCAGAAGATACAAAGCCCAAGGCGCTCTTAGCTGCTAGAGTCATTTAAGATAACAAACTATTATTGAGAAAATTCAGAAAGCAGCCTTCTATGAAACGAAATTCATCTTGAGTAAAAAAATCCTCCAGTCTCTGGAAGGTAGCGTACTTGGATAGTAGAACATCTCCTCCAAATTTAAGGAGATATCCATGGAATATCTTCCCATAGATATCATCCAAATATTTAAGAATAGCTACTTGATCAGAGATCTTCCTTCTGAATATTAGCTCTCTAGAAATGGAAAGGATTAGTCCCTTTTTAGGGAGTAAATCCTCCACCTTAAGAACATAAACTAATCCTTTTCTAGGATTAATGATCTTCAGATTCTTTATAGAAGAGAAGTAGACTCCCTTCTCCTCGTAGAAAGGGGAGTCTATTCTGCCTAAGAGATAGTAGGTAATAACGTGAATTCAGTCAAACAGATTAGGCTCAAAATCTAGAGATCTAATATCTATAATTGCACTAGAAGTTACTAAGTCAATCTCACCTTCCGGAATAAAGCCCAACTCCCTTAATTTAAACCCCTCTATCACTTCCTTTCCTTCAAAAGACAATAAGTACCGCAAACAGAATTTAGCTCTATTGCTGATTTCCTCAATCACATGATTGGGAATTGAATTTATAAGGGCTAACTTCTCCTCTACATCATTAAGGAACGATTGAGATTTGAACTCATCTCAAGATATCCCCTTAAATTGAAGTAAGAATAGTATGGAACGAACTGACTCATCATCAATGCCATTACATCTATCTACATTCAGATAAAAACTATCTCGTAGATCCCTTATTGCTGGGGTAATTTTCCCATTTCACCCCTCTTTAAGGGATTCTGAGATTATGGAGTTAAGGGAATCCTTGTTTATACTGGCCTTTACTAAATACTCTACGGCTGAATCCTCATCCACTAACCAATCCTTATTCTCCCATTTATGAGTGGAAAAATCCTTAACTACCTCAATAGTTATGGGGATATTTCCTAAAGATACAAATTTAGATCTATCTAAGGACTCTACTAGATTCCTTATTGCTTCCAATTCCTAACTCTTAGTGCACCAAAGAAGAACGTCTTGATAATCCTTATTATCTAGAGTGTGAGCCTTAGATTTGGATCTCTTGGTACATTCCTGTTTGAAAACTTCAGGAGCATCCGTCTGACTCCTTTGATTATCTCAATTACTTAAATTTCAATAATCAGCGCCAGTATTCTTAGTGGAATTCTTACCCTTGTAATCATCTCAAGTCTTTTGTCAAGCTTCCTTTCCCTCAGATTCCCCAATTAACTTTCTTCCATTCTCGGTAATTAAATCACTAACCAAGGTATCCCTAGTGCAGTACTGAAAGACATTCTTATAATTGTCATCCACCTCACTGGATACCTTCTGATTAAGTAAGAATTCACACTTGTTCATGAATTCAACTGGAGCCTTTTGAGTTCCATCTATAGTAGATGGCTTTGCTGTGGTTAAAGAAAAGGGATTCTTATTGTTATCCTTGTAGGCTTGAGAATACAACTTCCAAGCTGCTTTTCATTCATCGGAAGATCCATCTGTAGACTTAGAAATCAGTCTCTTCTCGGGATTCTTGGAAGCTAATAAGTCTCTTATTAAGTAAGTTTTAGGTTTGGTAAGTTCCTTATGCAGAAGAATTCCTCCTGTGGTTGCAGCAGCTCCTGCACCGGCCACTCCAGCCCCCGCTTTTCACATTATTTAGTGCAATATTCAAGAACCTTTAAATACTCTGGTTGATCCAATCTGTGAGCCTTAACCTTAGACTTCTCTTCGCATTTATCCATGAAAGCAACGGGAACATTATTCTGGTCTTTATTGCTAGTCCAACTACCTATGTCTCACTCATCCGTTGAAGCTCCGTTGTTCTTAGTTTTATAATCGCCTCAGACCTTCAATCAATCTGAATTGGTAGAAGGGTTATTGGTATCTTTAACTAATAAAGTCTTTCCTTTAGTTTCACTTATCAAATCACTAACTAAAGTATCACGTGTGCAATAATTAAGGATAGCCACATACCGTTCATCACTCTCATCAACAACTTCCTCCCGAGAAACAGATTCACACTTATTCATAAAGGAAGTTGGAGCAGGATCTGTATCCACTGGAGAATCCTTTCATTCTGATAATCCCCAAATATTCCTCTTAGAATCTAAATAAGCCTTCCAGCCTTTCTTCCAATGATCTTCAGAACCACCATTACTCTTTGTCATTAACCTCTTATCTTTACGCGAATCCTTAATAAGAGTGACAATTGACTTCTTCTCCTTGACCTTAGGTTTAGAAATCTCTTTATAAGCTAAGGCGCCCCCCGCAGCGGTAGCTCCACCAGCCAATGTCCCAAGCGCTAATTTAGCAGGTAAGGAAACAGACATAACTAGAGAGTCTTAGTGCATCAATTTAACACATTCAAGTATTCATCTTGGGAAGCCGTTTCTGTTTTGGATTCATATCTCTTTTTACATTCCTTCTTGAAGGACTCTGGGGCATCGGAGGATGAATTATTAGTTCCTCAATCACTCAAACCTCACTTATCCTTGCTCTGAATCTTTTCAGTATTTGCGGCCTGATATGCTTGTCAAGATGCTTTCCACTTTCCCGATTCATCTGAGGATTCAGATAGCAAAGCTTTCTTTGGATTCTTCTCAGTTATCAAATCACTAATTAATGCATCTCTAGTGCAGTAACTTAAAACAGTTTGATACTTAGTATCACTACCATCAACCACCTTCTCTCCAGACATAGAAGAGCATTGACTCATGAATTCGGGGGGGGCGTTATCCTCACCTTCAGAAGACTTCAACTTCTCTTTTGATAAAGAGAAAGGATTACTATCTTGATCCTTGTATTTACCTTTGTAAGCCTTTCAGGCCGCTTTCCATTCCTGAGAATCTCCTTTTTCCGATTTTGAAATCAATCTCTTATGGGGATTAACGCTCTTTAATAACTCCTTAATAGGAGTAGTTGTCTTAACATCCTCCTTACCAATTAAGTCTGTACCAAAGTAAATAGCTCCTCCGGTAGCAGTACCTGCCCCCAATACTCCTAAAGCGGTTTTAGTTAATAAAGAAGTGGACATTTATTTTGGTCTAGGTTCAGAGCATCAATTCACAACATCTTGAAAATCCTGAACAGACTTAACTCCGGATGTCTCTCCCAACTTCTCTTTACATTTAACTTTGAGATTATCTGAGATGGTAGAGTCGTCATTCTTCTTGGACTCTCAATCGCTTAATTTCCAAGTATCTTGATTATTCCCTTTCCCAGAATTAGCAGCTCTGTAACTCTTTCAACTTTCACTTCAGTTACCGCTAGTTTCATTAATTAAATTTCTTCCGGATTCTAAAACTAGATCCTGCACCAAAGTATTTCTGGTGCAATACTTAAGTACATCTTGATACTTACTATCCTTCTCATCTAGAACCTCTTCACTAGAAAGGGACTCACACTTACTCATAAACTCAGAAGGGGCATTTTGATCAGATGCAGAATCCTTTAATTTCTCGGAGGAAATAGAAAATGGATTGCTTTCTGAATTTTGATGATCTCCTTTATATAGCTTCCAAGCTTCTTGTCACTCCTTAGAGTCTCCAGCTTCAGACTTAGAAATGAGCCTCTTATCCTTTTTAAGATTCGCAATCAGCTCCCGAATGGGTCTCTTGGTTTTAGGGGATTCCTTAGAGATCTCTCTATAAGCAAGAGCTCCACCAGTAACGGTAGCACCTCCAGCTAATGTTCCAAGCGCTACTTTAGCTGGTAAAGAAACAGACATCTCTAGTTAGTACACCAATCAACGGTATCTTTATAGTCCTTGTGATTTGTGTCAAATATCTCTAATTTAATCTTCTCACCGCACTTAGTCTTAAGACCATTAGGTGCATCATCAGTATTGTGGGTAGCTCAATCGGAAAGCTTCCACTCATCGTTGTTTTGCGCCTTAGGTTGAGGATTTCTCTGTTTATATCGAGATCATGCGGCCTTTCAACCTTCAGCGTCTTCTGATCCAGTATTAGAAAGTATTTTCCTGTTAGGGTGATTCTCTGAGATTAGATCTTTGATTAATGTAGCTCTAGTGCAATATTTAAGAACATCCTGATAACTATTATCCTTCTCATCGACAACTTGCCCTCCAGATAAGGAAACACACTTATCTATAAATTCAGAGGGAGCCTCCTGTTTGCCGTCTGGATCTGTAGTTGGTTTTTCGGTAGTTAAAGAGAAGGGGTTCTTATCATTATTCTTGTAATCAAGGGCATACAACTTCCAAGCTGCTTTCCACTCTTCAGAAGATCCCCCAAGAGACTTTGAAATTAACCTCTTCTCAGGATTCTTAATGGATAGTAAATCCTTAACGGAATGGGTTGTGGGTTTAGATAGTCCTTTATAAGCTAAAGCTCCTCCGGTGGCGACAGCACCTGCCCCCAATACTCCAGCCACCCCTTTCAACATTATGCGTCCTTAGTGCAATACTTAAGAACCTCTGTATAAGCTGGTTGATCCAATCTATGCTCTTTAACCTGAGATTTCTTTAAACACTCCTCTGCAAATGAGGCAGGAACATTAGCTTGACTATTGGAAGAAGATCAATCGCTTAAATTCCATTTATTAGAAGAAGTATTGTCCTTCTTATAAAGATCCCAAACGGCCTTTCAATGCGTATCGTTTTGAAAATTATCTCCCTTCGTTAATAAAGTCTTTCCTTTAGTTTCTGCAATCAAGTCACTAACTAAAGTATCTCTAGTACAGTAGAGAACTACTTGATCAAATAGGGGATCCTTATCGCCCTCTATCTCTCTAGAGATCTTATCTTTGCAAGCATTGATAAATCCTTGGACAGTATCTTTCTCAACTATTGATCCTTCCTTAGTTCAACCAGTCACACCCCACACATCAGAATCTCTAGATTTATTGTCCTCCCTATATTTCTTCCAAGTGGCTTTTCAAGCGGGATCAGAAAGAGCTGAAGCAGAGATAAGTCTCTTATCTTTCTTAAGATTCTTAATCAGTTCAGAAACTGACTTCTTAGTAACTTTCGGTTTACTCATCTCCTTATAAACTAGAGAGCCTCCTGCAACAGTAGATCCACCAGCCAAAGCTCCCATGGCCGCTTTTGCAGGTGTAGGAATAGACATACTTACTTAGTACACCACTTTAATGTATCCGAATAGTCATCACTCCGAGCCTCTACGGTCTTAGTCCCAGATCTCTTCTTACATTCATCCTTAAAAGACTGGGGAGCTCCATCCTCCCCCTGCTTGCCGTTCCAGTCACTTAGCTTCCACTTATCTCCATTCTGCTCCTTATTGGGATTTGAATCCTTATAGCTTGTCCAAACAGTCTTCCATTGACCCTCGTCCCCAGATTCAGACGACAATAACGACTTATTTGGATTCCTCTCCTTTATCAAATCACTAATGAGAGCGTCTCTTGTGCAGTAACTAACCACCTGTACATAAAGAGGATCCTTATCATTCTCAACTTCTATATCTGCTTTAGAGGAACAAGCACTTATGAAGTGGGTAGAGGCATTATCGGAATTACCTATACTTCCAGTTGGCCTAGTTCACCCCTCTAAATTTCAAGAATCAGAATCTTTATTTAAATGCCCCTCACGATATCTCTTTCAAGCATCCTTTCAATTCTGATCAGAAGCATTATTACCAGAGATCAATCTCTTATGTGGATTAGAGCTTTGTATTAATTTCCTAATCGAGGTCTTTTCCTTACGAGATTCTCCACCAATTAAATCCCTACCAAAGTAAACTGTACCTGCAGTAGCAGTCCCTAATCCAGCTACTCCTAAAGCACTCTTAGCTAATAATGAAGAAGACATCTATTTAGCTGTGGAGCATCAATTCACCACATCCTGATAGTCATTAACGGTCTTAACTCCGGATGAAGTTTCCAACTTAGTCTTACACTTCTTGGGAAGATCGTCTGAAGCGGAAGAATCCTGATCTTTCTTATTTTCTCAGTCCGTTAACTTTCAAGTGTCTTGATCCTTTCCCTTGCCTTCATTCGCTTTTCGATAATCCTTTCAGATTTCACCCCAATTTCCACCACTCTCAGGCATTAAATTTCTATTAGATTCCAAAATCAAATCCTTGACTAGGGTATTACGGGTGCAGTAGCCTAAAACAGTCTTATATTTCTCACCCTCGGTGTCTACAACCTGTTCCATAAATAGGGATTTACAACCACTAATAAGCTCATTTGGAGCATTAGGATCTGATGAAGAGTCTTTAAGTTGTGTGGCGGTTAATGAAAAGGGATTGCTATCCCTATCCTTGTACGTATCTCTATAGGCTTTCCAAGCGGCCTTTCACTCCGCAGAAGAACCACTATCGGAAGTGGATATCAAACGCTTTTCGGGGTTCTTAGAAGCTAATAAGTCTTTGATGGAGTAGGTTTGGGGTTTGGAAGTTCCCTTATAAAGAAAGGAGCCTCCGGCAGCCGCAGTACCCCCCACTAAAACTCCGGTAGCTACTTTAGCAGGAAGAGGGATGGACATTACTTAGAACATCACTTGACGATATTGGAATAATCACCATCCACTTGATCTCCAACTTTAGCTTCCAACTTCTCCTTGCACTTCTTCTTTAGATCATCAGAAATAGTAGAATCATTCGATTTCTTAGTGTTTCAGTCCTTCAATTTTCAAGTATCTTGTTGATCCTCTTTATCGGTATTAGCCGCTCTATAGCTCTTTCAACTATCTCCCCAATCATCACTCTCTTGAAGAACGACTCTTCCGGACTCAAGAATTAAGTCCTTAATTAAGGCATCCCTAGTGCAATACTTAAGCACTCCTTGGTACTTATCATCCTTCTCATTAACAACATGCTCCATAACTAGAGATTCACACTTACTCATGAACTCCGATGGAGCTGGTTGGTTGTCATCAATAGTTTTTTCAGAATTTATGGAGGCTAAAGAGAAGAGGTTGTGATTGTTATTCTTGTATTCGGTGGCATATAACTTCCAAACTGCCTTTCATTCTGGTGAAGATCCATCTGTAGATTTAGCTATCAGTCTCTTTTTTGGGTTTTTGGTGGCAAGTAAATCCTTTATTGAGTAGGTTTTAGTTTTGGAATTAGAAACTCCATTGTAGGCTAAAAATCCACCAGTTGCTGCAGCCCCAACCCCCAATAACGCTACCCCTTCTTTCAACATTACTTAGTACAGTATTTAAGGACATCTGTATAGGAAAGGTTCTCTGTTCTGTATTCTGGAACTTGGGCTTTCTTTAAACACTCATCTGCGAACTCAGCCGGGACGGTGGTTTCTGATTTCTTAGAAGATCAATTACTCTTTCCAACTTCCCATCTGTCCTTAGAAGCACTATCATTATCTTTCCTATATAGATCCCATACTGCCTTCCAATCCTTATCATTGGCAAAATCACTACCTTTAACTAGTAACTTCTTACCATTTCCATACTCCTCAATTAAATCACTAACTAGAGTATCTCTGGTGCAATAGGAAACTACTTGAGAGAATAAAGGATCCTTCTCATCAACTATCTTCTGAGAACTCTTGCTTTTACACTTATCAATAAAGTCCTTAGGAGCATCAGCATCCTCTATAGCTCCATCAACCTTAGACCAACCCTGAACGATTCATTCATCCTTATTTCTAGTCTTATTAGATTCCCGATAATGCTTCCAAGCTGCTTTCCACTTAAGATCAGATCCTTCTTTGGCTGAGATTAATCTCTTATCTTTCTTGAAATCCTTAATAAGCTCAGAAACAGTCTTCTTGCTCTTTAATAGGTCGGTGCCAAAATAAATAGCTCCTGTGGTGGCTGTTCCTAAACCAGCCACACCCAAGGCACTCTTAGTTAATAAAGAAGAAGTCATCTCTACTTAGCCTTTGAACATCAATTCACAACATCCTGATAATCCTTAACGGCCTTGAATCCAGATTCAACTTCCAATTTATCCTTACATTGAGTTTTAAGATTTTCAGAAATGGTATCATCGGAAGACTTCTTGTCATTCCAGTCAGTTAATTGCCAATCATCCTTCTCTTTACTCTGATTAGAACTTCTATAACTCTTTCAACTCTCACTTCAACCACCGTTACTATCATCATTTAAAACCCTATTAGACTCCAATACTAGATCCTTTACTAAGGTATTTCTAGTGCAAAAAGATAGAACGTTTATGTACTCTTTAGAAGCAGTATCTTCTACTTCTCCATTACTGTTGGAAGTACAAGCATCCATAAATGAGGAAGGAGCATTCTCATCCTGAACTGGAGAGTCTTTCCATTCCTTTAAATTCCAAATATTATTCTTAGAGGTTAAATAGGCTTTTCAAGCAGCCTTCCAGTGAGCCTCAGACCCATCATTGCTCTTAACTAGAAGTCTCTTGTTTGTATTCTTTGAAGCTAATAGAAACTTTATTGAATAGGTCTGAGGTTTGGAAAGACCTTTATAAAGAAGAGCGCCACCGGTAGCAGTAGCTCCTAATCCAAGCACTCCAGCCGCCCCCTTTAACATTACTCCGCTTTAGTGCAGTACTTAAGAACATCTGTATATGCCTTGCTATTTAACTTATGTTCCTTAACCTTGGATTTAGAATCACAATGAGTTGCTAACGCATCGGGAACATTATCCTGATTCTTAAGAGTGCTTCAAGTTCCTAAATTCCACTCATCTTGATTAAGAGTCTTATTGGCTTCCTTATAGGAGCCTCACACCCTTTTCCACTCAGCATTATTAGTAAAGTCGCTGCTCTTTACTAATAAAGATCTGCCTGATGTTTCTTTGATCAAGTCACTGACTAAGGTGTCCCGAGTGCAATAACTGAGAATAGTCTTGTATCTATCGTCCTTATTATCGATAACAGACTCGGTTGATAAAGACCTACATCCATTTATAAACTCAGTTGGTGCATCCACATTATCCCCAGTAACATTCAGTTGTCCTGAAGTCATAGAAAAGGGATTATTCGCCTTTCCTTTGTATGCAGATCTATACTCTTTCCAAGATGCCCTTCATTCGGTAGTTGATCCCGCATCGGAAGTAGATATCAATCGCTTTTCGGGATTATTTAAAGCTAGTAAATCTTTAATTAAATGGGTTTGTGGTTTGGAAAGCTCCTTGTAAAGTAGGGAGCCCCCTGTAGCAACAGTGCCACCAACTAAAGCTCCAGTGGCTGCCTTGGCAGGAACAGAAAGAGACATTGTCTATTGGGTGCATCACTTAACGGCATTCAAATAATCCTCATTGCTTAATTCAAAAGCCTCCACCTTAACCTTCTCCTCACATTTAGTCTTAAAGCTCTCGGGAGCATCATCTCCAGATTGGGATTCCCAATCACTTAACTTTCAAGTATCCTTATCTTTGGTCTTATCTGTGTTGTAGATCTTGTAAGAAGACCAAGCCCTCTTTCATCCTGCCGAACTTCCTGCTTCAGTCTTAGATAGAACTTTCTTAGAAGGATGATTCTCTGAGATTAAATCACTTACTAATGTGGCTCGTGTACAGTACTGAAGAACTCCTTGATACTTATCATCTCCCTCATTAAGAACTCTCTCCTTAACTAAGGATTCACATTTATCCATAAACTCAACAGGAGCATTTTGACTTCCATCCAAAGTCTCTGTCGGTTTTGCTAAGGTTAGAGAGAAAGGGTTCTTATTGTGCTCTTTGTAAGAGGTTGCATAAAGCTTCCAAGCCGCTTTCCATTCAGCAGAAGATCCATCTTCTGACTTAGCAATTAGTCTCTTTCTTGGATTCTTAGTTACTAATAAATCCTTAATTAAGTGAGTAGCGGGTTTAGTCAGTTCCTTATAAGCTAAAGTCCCTCCAGCGGCTGCAGTGCCTACTCCCAATACTCCTGTCGCTGCTTTAAGAGAGGTAGACATATTAGGCGGTACACCAATTTAATACATCTTCATAATCCCCATCTTGAGCCGACTCTGTTTTAACTGCTAATTTACTTTTACAAGTGGTCTTAAGGGATGCTGGGACGGTAGCACTATTGCTTTGAGTGCTTCAATCAGTTAAACTCCATTTATTGTTGCTACTCTTATAAGCACCCCAAGGAGTATTCCATTTCTGGTTATCATTAGAGTTCTCAGTCAATACAGTTCTATTAGGTGCTCGTTCTTTAAGAAGATCACTAATTAAAGCATCTCTAGTGCAATAAGAAAGCACTTGAACAAAAAGGGGATCCTTCTCACTCTCCACTTCTGAATCAGCTTTTGAAGAACAAGCTGTTATCAAGTGGGATGAGGCATTATCGTTGCCATCAACGCTTCCAGAAGGCTTCGTTCAATCCTTTAAAGCTCAAGAATCAGAATCCCTATTTGAATTCTCCTCTCTATATCTCTTTCAAGCCTCCTTCCAAAGAGGATCAGAAACAGTATTTCCAGAAATCAGTCTTTTATGTGGTTTAGACTTCTTGATTAATTCCCTAATGGAAGACTTTGTCTTCTGGTCTTCACGATTACTTATTAAATCCCTACCAAAGTAAACTGTACCCGCAGTAGCAGTCCCTAATCCTAATGTACCTAAAGCGCTTTTAGTTAATAGCGGGGAAGACATCTACTTAGGCATAGAACATCAATCAATGATGTTTTGATAATCATCTACTTCCCTTCCGTTAGTCTTCAAAGCCAACTTATCATTACACTTCTTTTTAAAATCTGCGGAAATGGCATCATCTGAAGCTTTACTACTTTCCCAGTCAGTTAACTGTCAAGAATCCTTGGTTTTCTCTTTATCCTTATTTAAATCTCTATAACTCTTCCAACTCTTACTTCAACCACCATTAGTATCGCTATTTAAAACTCTCCCAGACTCCTCAATAAGATCCTTAACTACGGTATCTCTAGTACAGAAAGATAAAACATTCTTATACTCCTGAGAGGAGACGCTTTCAACCATAACTCCACTGTTGGAAGAGCAGGCATCCATGAATGAATTGGGAGCCTTTTCCTCTGCTACTGGAGGAGTCTTTCACTCCGGTAGTTTCCAAATATTATTTCCGGAATTTAAATATGCTTTCCAAGCTGCCTTTCATTCGGTACTGGAGCCGTCTTTGTCCTTAACTAGGAGTCTCTTATCTTGGTTCTTTGAAATTAATAAGGACTTGATTGAGTAAGTCTTAGGTTTAGAAAGCTCCTTGTAAGCTAAAGCTCCACCTGCGGCTGCAGTACCTGCCCCCAATACCCCCGCAGCCGCCTTCCACATTATTCCGATTTAGTACAGTATTTAAGTACTTCTAGATAATTAGGTTGATCCAACTTATATTCCTCAACCTTAGATTTCTCCTCACACTTAGTTACAAATGCCTCAGGGACATTTATGGAATCCTTATTAGAACTCCAATTCCCTATATTTCATGCATCCTGATCTAAACCCTTATTAGCTTCTTTATATGGACTCCAAACTGCTTTCCAATCTTGATTATTTGCGAAATCATTGCCTTTTTGTAATAGAGTCTTACCTGCAGTTTCGCTTATCAAATCACTCACCAGAGTAGCTCTTGTACAATAGCTTAGGATAGCTTGATAACGTTCATCCGATTCATCCACTACCCTCTCAAGAGATATTGATTTACAGCCATCTCTGAATTCAGATGGAGCATTAACTTCGGCACCCTCTACTTTAAGCTGACTTGAAGTTAATGAGAATGGGTTGCTCTTCTTATCCTTATATGCCTCTCTATAAGACTTTCACACGGCTCTTCAGGCGGCTTCAGATCCGTCTGTAGACTTAGATATCAGTCTCTTCTGTGGATGCTTAGTGGCTAATAAATCCTTGATTAAATGGGTTTGAGGTTTGGAAGTTCCCTTATGAAAATAAAGTCCTCCAGCGGCAGCAGTACCACCTACTAAAGTTCCTGTTGCAACCTTGGCTGGAAAAGAAAGAGACATCGCCTATTGAGTGCATCACCTAACGGCATTCAAATAGTCTTCGTTATTTAGGTCAAAAGCCGTCACTTTAACTTTCTCAGCACACTTATTCATGAAAGTATCAGGAGCATTCTCTGCACTCTGGGAAGGTCAATCTGTCAACTTTCATATGTCATGATCCTTGGTTTTAACTGTGTTGACGTTCTTGTAAGACGCTCACGCCGCCTTTCAACCATCTGAATTCCCTTGATCTACCTTCTCAAGTATTTTCTTAGAAGGGTAATTCTCCTTTATTAAATCGCTAACTAAAGTATCTCTAGAGCAGTAAGAAACCACCTGAAAGAACAGGGGATTATTCTCATTAACTATTTTTCTCTCTCGCTTATCCTTACAGCTATTAATAAAGTCTTGTGGAGCATTATCATCAGGAATCTCTCCAACTACTTTAACTCACCCCTTAATTCCCCACGCATCTGAAGCTTTGGAATTATTATCTGCTCTATATTTCTTTCAAGCAGCCTTTCAATAAGGGTCTTCAACAGAAGAACCAGTAATTAACCTCTTATCCTTTCTGAGAGCCTTAATAAGCTCAGAAACAGATCTCTTGCTCTTTAGTAAATCTGTACCAAAATAAATAGAGCTTACAGAAACTACACTAGCTGCAGCCAATCCTGCAATCCCTTTCATTAAAAGAGAAGGTATAGGCATTACTTAGAACATCATTTAACGACATTCGGATAATCATCGTTCACTTGAACTCCTGCATTCGACTCTAATTTCTCTTTACACTTATTTTTAAGATCGTCAGAAACTGGGGAATCGGCATTCTGCTTATCTTTTCAATCAGATAATTGTCAGACATCCTGCTTCTCTCCCTTCCCTGTATTTGCCTCTCTATAAGACTTCCAACTTGCACCCCAATCATCTCCAGATTCTTGGAGTAAAGTTCTACCTGACTCAATAATTAAATCCTTAACTAAAGTATTCCTCGTGCAATAGATGAGAACATTCTGATATCGACTATCCTCTTTATCCACAACCATCTCCTTAGAAAGAGACTCGCATTTACTCATGAACTCGGAGGGAGCATTTTCATTCCCATCGGGTTCTGTATTAGGTTTATCTCTATTTAATGAGAAGGGATTCTTTCCATCCTTCTTGTAAGAGGTTAGGTATAACTTTCATGCTGATTTCCACTCAGTAGAAGAACCGTCTGCAGATTTAGAAATTAATCTCTTTTCGGGATTCTTAGTAGCTAATAGATCTCTGATCGAGTGGGTTGTGGGTTTAGTCAGCCCCTTATAAGCTAAAGCTCCACCGGCGACTGCAGTACCTGCCCCCAATACCCCCGCAGCCGCCTTCCACATTATTCTGCTTTAGTACAGTATTTAAGGGCGTCTAGGTAAGTTGGTTGAGTTAACTTATACTCTTTAACTTTAGACTTCTCCATACACATGCTAGCGAATGCTTCCTGAGCATCCTCTTGATCTTTGATGGAAGTTCAATTATTTAAATTCCACTTATCAGTGCCTGAAGAATTATCCTGCTTATAAAGCTTTCACACAGCCTTTCAATGCTCATCCTTTCCAAATCCTTCTCCTTTTACTAATAAAGACTTACCCTTAGTTTCACCTATTAAATCACTAACTAAAGTATCCCTAACGCAATACTTAACTACTTGAGAATAAAGGGGATCGTTACTGTCTAATACTTCTTCGGATAATTTACTATTGCATGTATTAATAAAAGCCTCTGGAGCATTTACAATGTCTACATTCCCTGTAGTTTGAGTTCATCCAGTCACATTCCATATATCCTTGGCATTGGACTTATTGCCTTCTCTATATGCCTTTCAAGCTTCTTGTCAATAGGGATCTGTAACGGCATTACCGGAGATTAGTCTCTTATCAGGATTAACGTTTTTTATTAGCTCCCTAATAGAAGTCTTAGCCCTATTATCTCCAGAAATTAGATCCTTACCGAAATAAATGGCTCCTGTTGTAGCAGTCCCTAATCCAGCTACACCTAAAGCTCCTTTAGTTAAAGAAGACATCTATGACTTCTTAGACTTGGAACACCACTTCACAATATTGGAATAATCATCACTTACCTTACCTCCCGTCTTGCCAGATAACTTAGACTCACACTTCGTTTTAAGATCATCGGATATGGTATTATCATTATCCTTTTTGGAACTTCAATCAGACAACTGTCAAGTGTCTTTTTGAGCTTGTTTTCCGTTATTAACCTGTCTATAGTCCTTTCAACTCTCCTTCCAATCCCCATTGGAGGAACTAATTATCTCTCTTCCTGATTCTAAAATCAGATCCTTGAATAAAGTATCTCTAGTGCAGTAACTTAAGATGGCTCTATACCGTTCATCTGTTTCATCAACCGCCTTCTCAAGCGATACCGATTTACAACCATCTCTAAATTCAGAAGGAGCATTCACTGAGTTTCCAGATTCTTTAAGTTGATCTGAAGTTAATGAAAAAGGGTTGCTCTTCTTATCCTTATAAAACTCCCTATAAGACTTTCAAGACCCCTTCCACTCTGCTGTAGATCCATCATCAGATTTATCTATCAATCGCTTTTCGGGATTCTTAACAGCAAGTAAATCCTTAATTAAATGGGTTTGGGGTTTGACAGTACCCGTATGAAGATAAAGGCCTCCAGCGGTGGCGGCAGTTCCTCCCACTACAACTCCCGAAGCTATTTTTGTGGGTAAAGAAAGGGACATCTTTAGTTAGTACACCAATTTAGTACATCTTCATAATCTCCATTTTCAGCTACAGATGTCTTAGTCCCCAACTTCTGCTTGCATTCATTCTTGAAAGTCTCAGGTACATTAACTTCATTCTTTCTCTGATCTCAATCACTTAGCTTCCACTTATCTTTATTGGCATTCTTATATGCTTCCCAAGGGGCTTTTCACTTATCGCCGTCGGAGTCGGATAATAAAGTCTTACTTGGATTTTTCTCCCTAATAAGGTCACTAATTAAAGCATCCCTAGTGCAATAAGAAAGCACTTGGGAATAGAGTAAATCTGATGTACCTTCTACTTCCTCCTCAGCTTTCAAAAAACAAGCATCTATAAAGTGTGCAGAAGCATCCGATGAATTATCAACAGTAGCAGTTGGTTTAAATCACTCCCTAAGCTTTCATGAATCCAAGTCTTTATTTAAGTGGGCATTACGATAATCTCTTCAAGAATCCTTTCAATATTGATCAGAAACGACCTTACCAGTAATTAACCTCTTATGTGGGTGGGTTGTTTTGATTAATTCTCGAACAGAAATCTTGTCTTTACTATCAGCGATTAAATCCTTTCCAAAATAAACTGCTCCCGCTGCAGCAGTCCCAATGCCAAGAATACCTAGAGCTCCTTTTGCTAAAAATGAAGAAAACACAGAATGCTACTAAGGGAGATCAAAACAACCAGATCCTAATCCCCAAATTTAGGGATCAGAATTAAATATCGCTAGTACAGTATTTAGAAACTTGTTGATACCTGTAATCATTCTCATCTTCAACCATTGAATTAGACAAAGACTCACACTTATCCACAAAGCCTTCCAAAGTGGCTTCGTTATCAGAATTCCCGTTCCCAAATCTTTTTGAGGCTAAGAAAAAGGGACTTTCTTCGGTAGTCTTATAATCAGCCGTATACGTCTCCCAAGCCTGCTTTCACTCCTGTGAATCCTTTCCCGCAGATTTATTCAACAATTTCTTATTTTTATTAAGAGTTAGAAACAATTCGGAAATCGTCTTCTTGCTTCTTGGAGAATCATCAGGAGATAAAGCAATAGATCCACCAGATACACAAACACCTCCAACCAACAATCCTGCAGAAATCTTAGCAGCAAAAGGAAAGGACATAATCTACTTAGTACACCAATCTAACACTTCCTTATAATCATCTTCAGAAGAATCAACCGTCTTCTTCTCTGATTTCTCTTTGCATTTGTCCTTAAAAGAGTCTGGAGCTGAAACGTCATTATTCTTTGTATCTCAATCACTTAATCCCCATTTATCCTGACCTTTAGCTTTATTAGTATTCCCAGTCTTATATGATGTCCAAACTGCTTTTCATGCCTCGCTATCGTTTCCCTCTTTGGAAAGCAAAGTCTTCCCATTACCCTTCTCCTTTATAAGATCGCTAATTAAAGCATCTCTGGTACAGTAACTAATCACTTGCAAATAAAGGGGATCTTTAGAACTCTCTACTTCTTCATTTAATTTTGAAGAACAAGCACTAATGAAGTGAGAAGAAGCGTCGTCTGAGTTGGTAACGTTTCCGGTTGGCTTTTGCCACCCCTGAATATTCCAAAAATCCACACCCTTATTTAGATTGGCATTCCGATACTCCTTTCATACCTCTTTTCAATGTGGATCGCTAACAGTACTACCTTCAATCAATCTCTTGTGTGGATTAGCTGTCTTAATTAACTCCTTAATGGGCGTCTTAACCTTATCCTCTCCCCCAACTAAGTCTCTACCAAAATAAACAGCCCCCGCTGTGGCAGTTCCCAATCCCAACACACCAGCAGCACTTTTTGCCAATAGAGAAGCTTCCATTCCTATTGAGCTTTAGAACATCAATTTACAACGTTCTGATAATCTCCTTTTTCAGAATCCACCTTACCAGCTAACTTAGATTCACACTTCTTCTTAAGTTCCTCTGAAACATAATTATTGTCATTCTTCTTGTCGCTTCAATCCGACAACTTCCAAGCATCTTCCCCCTCTTTAGAATTGGAAGAAGCATAATTTTGCCACCCTTGTTTTCAATCATCCCCACTAAATAACAGTCTTCCAGATTCAAGAATTAAATCCCTAACTAGAGCATCTCTAGTGCAATACTTGAGGGCGTTTTGATATCTACTATCGTATTCATTATCAACCTCCTCTCGAGAAATGGATGCACACTTATCCATAAACTCCTTAGGGGCATTCTCGCTTCCGTTGGGATCTGTTTTTGGCTTCTCTTGAGTTAAGGAAAAAGGATTCTCACCTTTACTTCTATAAGCTGTTGCATACAGTTGTCAAGCGGCCTTCCATTCAGCAGAATCTCCCGATTCAGACTTAGATATTAAACGCTTATCTTTATTGAGAGTCTTAATAAGTTCAGAAACTGACTTCTTGCTCTTGATGGGGTCTTCTTTAGATTGAAAGATTCCCCTATAAGCGAGAGCTCCTCCGGTAGCGGTAGCACCACCCGCTAAGGTTCCCAAAGCTACTTTGGCAGGGGCGGAAATAGACATCTCTTACTTAGTACACCACTTAACTGCATTGGTGTAGTCCTCGTTGTCCGTCTTAAAAGTAGCTACTTTAACCTTCTCTCCACATTTAGTCTTAAAGCTTTGAGGAACACTTTCAGCATTAGAAGAGGGTCAATCTTCTAACTTTCAAGTGTCACTATCCTTAGTGCTCTTCCCTGTATTGTGGGTTCTATACTGAGTCCAAACTTCCTTTCAACCGGCATCATCATTATCTGCTGAAGTAAGTGTTTTCTTATTTGGATAATTATCAGAAATTAAATCACTAACTAATGTTGATCTAGTGCAGTAAGCTAATACGGCTTTATATAAAGGATCATCCGTTCCAGATACCTCCTTGTCTTTATTAATAGAGCAAGTATTCATAAAGCTATCGGAAGCATTTTCTGTATTAGTGACATTGCTATCTTGTGGAGTAACTCAACCAGATAGCTTCCACTCATCCTCATTTAACTTCTTACCCTTGTTCGCAACTCTATAGTTCTTTCAAGCTTCTTTCCACTCTCCATCTGAAGCTTGTGAAGAGGTAATTAACCTCTTTTCGGGGTTGGAAGTCTTTAATAGCTTTGAAATGGATACCTTCTTATCCTCCTTGGATTTAAAGATATCTGTACCTCAGTAAATGGCTCCAGCAGTAGTTGCGCTTCCTGCTCCCAATAAGCCTAGTGATCCCTTTAATAGTGTGCTCATATCCGAGGGGGATCGGCCTACTAGCAGAAAGGGTAGAAGGGGTGGGTGTTTTTAGAAAGTAGGGATATCTAACTGCTTCCTTTAGGTAGTAAGCCTTCAACCCATTTCTTCATATCAAATCCTAAATACTTATCTGCGGCCCAAAGAGAAGCTCCAGAAATCCCAGCTATTGCTAGCAGAGAGAGGAAAATGGCTAGCTTTCTAGTTTTCTTCTTGGGTACTGGCGGTATTATTAGTTCTACAAATCTCTTCTTAAAGTAACGTAATTCCTCTTCAGTAAAAAAATCCTGTAAGTGCTTAGATGCCTCTTCCTTGGAGGCAAGAATATCTCTATCTAATTTAAAGTAATACTTCAGGAATACACTCTTAAATAGATCCATAGAGTAAAGGCATAACAAGTCATCTTTAGTCTCCAAGGTACCTCTATTAAAGAGAACTTGATTTGAGATCTTAGATATGAACTTCTTTCTATTAATGAAGCTATCTACCTTAACGGTGTGTACCTCTCCTAATCGGGGATTAATTATCAATAACTTATCTACTTTCAGAAAATCAACTCCTAGACTTTCATAAGTTAAGGAATTTATTCTCCCCAAAAGGAGATGAATAATTCCTGAAAATCAATCATTCAGATCCGGAGTCTTTGTGTCAGTCCTTATATAGACTATGGAATTACTAGTGTAGAGATCTGCTTCAGATCTTCTAATTGACCCAAATGATCCCACTGTAAATCCGGGAACCATTTTCTCTTCATTTAATGATTGAAGATAATCAAAACAGAATATGGCCATACTTGAAGCTCCTAGAACTACATCATAAGGAACTCCCTTAGCTTGAAAGAACTCTAAGTAATCTCAAACTGACTTCCTCCCATCAAGGCAATTCCTTAGAAGGAAGTCAACCATTCTTTCTATTAAGCAATAGTTCTCGTTCTTAGATAAATAGGGATTGTCGAAGAAATCTATGGGATAGGAAGTTTGAATAGTAATGGACTCGACTTTTATCTTCTTTAAATCTGAAAACTTAGAAAGATCTACGTATCTCGAAAAATCTGGTTCAGGCTTCTTACTACCCATACAGCGTAAATCCTTTCATTCATATAGAAAGGAAATACACTAAATATCAAGTCTAAAAGAAGGGCCCATGGTGCTTGATATATGAACCTTATCAATATACTTCCCTTTGAACACCTTAGGCTTTCTGGATCTTATTAAGTTCATCACAAACTCATAATTCTCCTCCAACTTCTCCTTAGGAAAATCTAACTTACCAATAACCACATGCACATTCCCGAAGGTATCGTTCTTTAGGGAAACCTTACCTTTCTTAAATTCCAGAACAGCTTTCTTAACATCAGTAACAACTGTACCCATTTTAGGACTTGGCATTAAATTTCGAGGACCTAAAACCTTACCCAACTTAGAGATAAAAGGCATCATCTTAGCGGTTGTAAGAATCACATCAAAGTCCAACCAACCCTCTTTAATCTTTTCAATAACTTCCTTACCTCCGTAATGATCTATTCCTAATTCTTGAACTTCTTCTCTAGAAAGGGAATCGTCAATTAAGAGAATGCGAACCTTTTTAGGGATGGGATTAGGTAAAGTAAAGAGTTCCTTAAAGTTATGCTCAGGCTTCTTGGTATTAAGGTTTAACTTAACTGCTAATTCTACAGTCTCTACAAACTTCCTCTTTTTAGCGGAAAGAAGACCCTCTATAGACTCACTAAAACTACTCATCAGCTATCTCTATTCCCATTTGCTTAGCTGTACCTATAATCATACTCTCCATAGATTCTATAGAAGAAGCATTGGAGTCAGGTAACTTATACTCAGCTATCTTTCTCAATTGAGCCTTAGTTAACTTCCCAACTTTAGAAGCCTTTTGATCGGAAGACCCCTTTTCTAAACCCATTTCTCGCTTTAAGAGTATAGGAGTCGGAGTAGTCTTAAGAACGAAGGTAAAAGTCTTATTTGGAAGAATAGTGAAAACTACAGGAACAACATCTCCATTTCTATCCTTGGTCTTATCATTAAAGTCCTTGGTGAATTGAGCCATATTGATACCCAAAGAAGCCAAGGCAGGACCCGGTTTCGCTTGCCCTCCAATTAGCTCTAATTTAGCAACCCTCTTCTTGGGCTTCTTAACCTCTGCCACCTATCGATTCTCTAAAACAAGAACTCTCTTCTTCCCCTTTCCAAAAGGTTCATACCTAACTCACCCAGATTTAAGAGCAAATAAAGTGAAATCATTACCCTGCCCTACATTCTTTCCGGGATAAATAAGATTACCCTTCTGTCTGTATATTATTTGACCAGCATTAGTAAACTGACCATCGGAAAGCTTAGCTCCCCTATACTTAGGCCTAGAATCCCTACCGTTCTTAGTAGAACCTACCCCCTTCTTGGACGCAAAAAACTGAAGATCAAACATGAATAAAGTTTTCTAATTATACCCCCTATATCAAAAACTAAATACTACTTATCTGGAATAACTTCTATTCCTGGCATAGCAGATCCTTCAAAGAAAGCAAGGGATGCACCTCCACCAGTAGAAATGAAACTCATACTATCAGCTAACTTAAATTTATCAGCCGCCGCAGCAGAATCTCCTCCACCAATAACTGTGTAAGCTCCTTTTTTAGTAATATCAGCTAACTTAAGCGCAACAGACTTTGTACCCTCTGCAAAGTTATCAAATTCAAATACTCCCATAGGACCGTTTCAAATAACAACTTTAGCACTCTCAAGAACACTTCTATAAAGTTCAACAGTCTTAGGGCCAATATCTAAAGCCATATTATCCCCCCAATTCTTCTCCTCTAAATCAACCACACTCCCAGCTATATCTTTAAATTCGGGAGCTACAACGTGATCAACGGGAAGAACCAATTTGCCAGCATATCTCTGAAGAAGATCCTTACATTCTTCAATCATTTCAGTTTCCACTATAGACTTACCAACCTCCTTCCCTTGTGCTTTAAGGAAGGTATAAGACATACCCCCACCAATAAGAAGCTTATCTACCTTGGGAGCGATCGCATTTATTAACTTCAACTTATCGGATACCTTAGAACCGCCCAAGATTAAAACCTTAGGAGAATCTGTAGAGGAAACTGCTTTACCAAGCATATCTAACTCCTTCTCAACCAATAATCCAATTGCAGAAGGAAGATGTCCCGCAATACCTACGTTGGAAGCATGAGCTCTGTGGGAGGTACCAAAAGCATCATTAATAAACACCTCCCCAAGGGAAGCTCAAAACTTAGATAAGTCTGGATAATTCTTAGACTCCCATTTAACTAAAGAGTTATGGGCATCAACGTCATAATATCTAGTGTTCTCAAGAACAAACAAATCCACATCCGTATTGGAATTAACAAAAGAAGCAACATTGTTAAAGTCAATATCAGAAACAAAGGCAACCTTGTTATCAGGAAGTAGTTTTTGAAATTCCTCAGCTACTACTTTAAGAGATTTCTTTCCAGAAGTAACCTCAGAAATATCTTTAATTCTGGAGAAGTGACTAAGAACAACTAATTTACAACCCTTCTCAAGAAGATAACGAACCGTAGGTAAAGTTTGAACTACCCTATTATTGTCAGTAATCTTTCCGTCTTTAACGGGTACGTTTAAATCAAGACGAATTACTACTCTTTTTCCATCTAGGGAAACATCCCTTAGCGTCGCCTTATCGTAAACCATGTTCTCTTTTAAAGAGAAGCAAAGTAGTTTAAAGTTCTAACAAGCTGATTCACATAAGAAGATTCGTTATCGTACCAAGTGTAAAGCTTAACCTCTCCAGTTGGAAGAACCTTAGTTAAAAGAGAGTCAAAGATAGAAGCCGCTGTATGAGAAATAATATCGGAAGAAACGATAGGATCTTCACAGTAACATAGAGTTTCAGAAGAAGCATCTTTAATAGTTGCATTTATCTCCTCAGCTGTAGGAGTAGATTCCATTCTTAATATCATATCTACTAAGGAACCTGTAATAGTTGGAACACGGTGAGCAACACCATCTAACTTACCTAGAAGTTCAGGAATAACTTTACCAATAGCTGCAGCAGCACCTGTTGAAGTTGGGATGATTGAAGAACCAGCCGCTCTTGAACGTCTTAGATCGCTATGAGGAGAGTCTTGAAGTCTTTGATCCGCTGTATAAGCATGAATGGTTGTCATAAACCCAGAAACAATTTTGTACTTCTTGTGAAGAGCATCTACAACGGGAGCTAAAGCGTTAGTTGTACAGGAAGCTGCTGAGATAACTTGATCAGAAGAAGTTAAAGTACCATGGTTTACGTTGTAAACGATTGTCTTTAAATCACCTTTTGCTGGAGCGGAGATAACTACTTTCTTAGCCCCCGCTTCAACATGAGCCATAGCTGCATCTTTATCGGTAAAACGACCAGTACATTCAAGAACGCAATCTACATTTAAAGACTTCCAAGGAAGAGCTTTAGGATCTCTTTCAGAAATAACTTTGAAGGATTGTTTTTCTCCACTACATTTATTAACTAAAACAATACTGTCACCTTCAACACTGATATCATAGCATCTAACAGGTCCATGAGCTGTATCATATTTAAGAAGGTGAGCAAGTGTCTTAGGATCAGTCAAGTCGTTGATGGCAACAACTTTTAATTCTTTATTTTTAAGAATTTCTCTAAAAGCAAGTCTTCCGATTCTTCCGAATCCGTTGATCGCAATGTTTTTCATGATTGATAATTTTGAATACAAATAATTCTAATTAGAAACAATCCAAGATTTCAAACTTTTTAATCAAAGAAAATAAAAAATCTATCTCCTCCCTAGTGTTTTCGGGGCTCAAAGAGACTCTAAATACTTTGTGAGAATCGTATCTCTCTGAAGATATTCAAGAACAGGATAACCCTGCTCTAACTATTACGTTGTTCTTAGCTAAATAGAAGGCGTAGTCGTGGGAAGATAGGCCTTCCTGCTTAATCTGAAGAAGAAAGATTCCTCCCCCCGAATTGGTATTAACAAGCTCCACATATTCGTTATTTGGAAAGTTAGATAAGAAGTATTGACTAAGCTCTTGCTCCTTCGAAATCCCTTGCTTTAAGTCCTCCAATATCAAAGGGAAAGCCTTATTCCAAGCATATAAGGCACATAAATCCAGTTCATAATCTGGTCTTGACTTCATACTTAAAATGCCTAATCCTAATTCCGGATTGGATTCCCTAGAGTAGAGAATTCCTATTCCGTTGGGCCCTAGAATCTTGTGGGCAGAAAAAAAGAGGTAGTCAGCTCTCTTGGGAAGGGGGATATGATTTCTTATATATTGAGTTGCATCTAAGACTAGGGTGTGAGAGGTGTTCTTGAACTTCCCCTCTATAGCTGATAAAGATATACTCTTCCCCTCCAAATTACTCATCAAGCTCAGAGAGTAAATGGAGGGCTCGGAAGAGAGGGGTTGATTAATTAAGTCTTGATGAACTAGGAAAGATACATCCTTATATTGAGTAACTCAAATTGCATGGTTTGAAGAATGCTCTGAATCAGTTAAATATACCTTCCTATCTCCTTTTAAAAATAAAGCTAATTCATTAACTGCATAAGTTGCATTAGGAAATATAGATATATTCTCGGGAGAAGTTCCAATAGCTTCCGAAACTAGGGAGCAGCACTCGGAAACTAATTCATCCCTATCCAGAGAAAGGGACAAAGCCTCACAATAAAGATCTACCAAATAAGCCTTCCTCCTAGAGGAAGAGGCATTGTCAAAGTAGATCAGACTACTTAACTTTTACTTCTTTATGAAGAATGCTCTTCTTGCATCACTTACAGTACTTATTAAGCTCTAACTTCTCAGTAGTATTCTTTGGGTTCTTAGCGGAGAGATATCCGATGTTGGAACACTCAGAGCATTTAAACCTGATTTTTAATTTTGGCATTAGAGAATAAGTAATGGTGGCTTTAGGCGGAATCGAACCACCGACACACGGTTCTTCAGACCGTTGCTCTACCGACTGAGCTATAAAGCCTCTATTATGGCGGGCCTTACGGGATTCAAACCCGTGATCTCCACAGTGACAGTGTGGTGTGTTAGGTCACTACACTAAAAGCCCTAAATGGTAGCGGGGGTAGGATTTGAACCTACGACCTTCAGATTATGAGCCTGACGAGCTAACCAAACTGCTCCACCCCGCGCTAAGGTGTCTCTACCCTTATATCACAAACGGATACGGTTAGGACAAATAAATGGTGGAAGCTGAGGGATTCGAACCCCCGCGCACGTTAATGCCTCTCAGTTTTCAAGACTGACCCCTTCAACCGCTTGGGTAAGCTTCCTATGGTAGCAGGAGTGGGGCTCGAACCCACGACATCTCGGGTATGAACCGAGCCCTCTAGCCAGCTGAGGTATCCTGCCTTAGTGGTCGGGATAACAGGATTCGAACCTGTGACCTCTTGCTCCCAAAGCAAGCGCTCTACCAAGCTAAGCTATATCCCGCAAACTGGCCTGCCTAATAAGACTCGAACTTATAACCTTTAGCTCCGCAAGCTAATGCTCTATCCGGTTGAGCTATAGACAGTATGGAGGTGTCTGTCAGACTCGAACTGACGATATGGAGGTTGCAGCTCCAGGCCTTTCCTCTTGGCTAAGACACCATTTTATCCCCTATATATTATTAAAACGACTAAATATGGGTATGTATTTCTCCTCTGGAATAGGCTCCCACACTCTATTCCTAATTAACCTTATTTCATGCTTATATGGCGAGACTAATTTCTTACCTTCACGTCAATATGGAGTCTCTACTATTATAGGGATATTTCTAAATAGAGGATCATAAGCCCACTCCATTAAGATTTCAAATCCTATACGTCCATATTCCAAATTAGCATGTCTATCCTTCTTAGAGCCCCTAACATTCATAGAATCTCCTAAGTGTAGAACCTTTATTCTGTCTAAACCAATGATCCTATCGAAGTGCTCAAAGAATTCCTTCCTTAAAGATAAATCATAGCCTGCATCATGTAAATGAACAGTATCTAAGCACACTCCTAGCTTAGCATGCCTATCACATCCATCAATAATCTCAGCTATCTCCTCCAGAGTCTTTCCTATTTGATTCTTCTTTCCGGCCATAGTCTCTAAACATATAAATACATCCTTATCTTCACATCTCCTTAAGACCTCTTTTAAGTTAATAATTAAACGCTTCATCCCGTCCTCTAAGCTCTGATCAACATGGAATCCGGGGTGAAGAACGATATAGGGGATTCCCATTTTGTGAGTTCTATTAACTTCCTCCACTAGAAAATCCACCATGAAGTCCTGATTCTCTGGCTTTGGATTAGCTAAGTTAACTATATAGGGAGCGTGAACTACGCAGTTTGAAAAGGAAATATTGTGATTCTTAGCTAACTCTATAGCTTCATCCAGATAGAGATCCTCCACAGGAACCCTATTTTTATTCTGTGGAGGGCCTGTAAATATCATGAAGACATCTGCTCCATTCCTAATAGTCTCCTCCACGGAGCCCAAAAGGTACTTATTAGGTTTATTTAAAGAAATGTGGGATCCTAATAGAAGCTTAGGATTCATCTAAACGCTTAATTAAGAAGTTGCATCCCACCAATAGACAACTCCTTCTGGAGGAATATTTAGCAATCTTCTTAAATAATAAAAGCTCTTCACTTAGGAATTCATAGCTGTCCCCCATAATCATAGACTTGTAATTAAGAAGTATCGCTTTAGCTTCGGAAATAGTCTTGTTGGATATGGCTTCCAGCAAGGCATTTATAGAAGCTCTAGAGATGAGACAACCTCTATGATCGAATTTTAAATTCTCAATTTTTCCAGTATTGGAGAAGCTGATATTACACCAATCATTACACCCATTACTTTCAATTAAATCCACTCCATTAGAGCTTTCTCCCCCCTTACCTAAGTACTTATTAGACCTGAATAGTCTAAAGATTTCACGTCTAGGCATCTATACGAGACATTCCAAGTCTTCCCTTGGAGCCAATGAATGTATAGAGCTACATCTCTTGAAGAAGAATATGAGACCAGATAGATGGCGTCTGAGTTCGGAGAAAAAGAAGGATAATCAGGAGCAGCTTGCAAAGACAGCTAATGCTCTAAACAACCAACGAAGACATCCCGAGAACTTACCCTTCCCTCCAGAAAGTTGAACTCTATCCGGCTTGAAATCAACATCCAACTCCAGACCCAAGAAGTTAAGAACGTTCTTAAGCCCTGAGAAACTACGAAAGCCGTTGTTATGGATGTAACTATCCTTTCTTAGAAGCCTCAGTAATATGAAAAGGAATATAGCGAAAGCTAAGAGTACACAAAAGTACTCTAGATTTAAAACCTCTCTTGAGAGGACTACACTCCCTTGTCTTCGAAAGAATACATCACGATTTTTAAATAACAATAAATCCGTTAATAATTATAACGGATAATTACTGACTATCTAAAAATAATTTATGTCGAAGAAACTACCTATTTACAGCAGTTACCACAGGATGATGTGCAAGAAGAGCACTTACAGCTGCAACTGTGTTTGGAATGACAACAACAGGAACAGGAATTTATACTGCAAGAGCCACAGCTGCAAGCGCATACGTGGCAACCACAAGAACAATTTATACTCATGTGATTTTATTTTTCCCTCCTGATATTATAACGATGCAATTAAGGAATCTTCAATAAATCATCCACTTGCTCATCCGTTAACTTCACTCCATATCTATAACGGTTCTCCTTAAAGAAGTACCTTCTTAGTCTTTGAAAGTCAATCATACTCTCTAAAGGAGTTCTCTCTTGCTCCTGCATAGACCTAACAGTCATTTCTATCTCCTGCATATAGAAAACAAGATATCTGAGCTCATTCTTAGAAAGCTTAGAGCGTAATTCGGGCATATGAAGTTTATGTAGACATTCCCATCAAGTCTTAGTCTTCTCAAATATTAAAGTCTCATAGGACTTAGGTCCAAACATGGGTTTTGAGAATCTACAAGCAGAATAATGATAACGACTGTGGCATATCCGTAACTCAGTCTTTAATATACCACTTCTATGGTGAAGAGGTAAGTAGAGAGGAATTATGCAGCAAGGCTAATTTAAATGAGGAGGGACTTTCCATCTTGGATTTGGAAATCCTTAATAAGCACTACGGAATCGCTCTGGAGTCCTATGAAATGGACTTTGAAGAATTTCAAAAATATGAAACTCCAGAATGCTTCATACTCCTCATCAAATCCAACAATCTCTATCACTATGTAATAGCCCAAAAGAATTCCTCGGGAGTCACACTCTTTGACTCCTCATTCGGAAGAATAAGCATTAAGTATCCCGAATTCAAAGACCTATACCTGAATGTATTCATCACTATACATTGCGATAAGAAAGCTTGTCCTTTGCTTAAGAAGGCGGAAAGGCAAAGTAGTCTCTATGACTTAGAGACCATAAGGACATCCGCTTTAATAGACTTAGCCATATTTGCACTAACTCTAATAATAGGATTCTCTACTCAATATGGCTTCAATCACATAGTAAATAACTATCCCATTACCCAACTAGGAGGGATAACAATTCTCCTAGTTGCTAGTTATGGAATTATCAATTTTGGAGAGTATATAAAGAAGTGCTTAGTTCTCAAGAACAAGGAGCACTACTCCAAGCTACTATTTCAGAAATTAATAAATTCCTTTCAATGGAAGAAAAATAGCTTCTTTCAAAAGTCTGGGAAGGATCAGATCCTATTAATTCGGAACTATATAGACAATATAGCTTCCTATTATTCTGAGTACGTAAACAAGTGAATACTTAATCTAATCATACTGTTAGGGCTTTCGGTATTCCTAGCATGTATACATCCCCTATTCCTAGGATTAATAGCCCTTTCTTTCACTATTAAATTAGGGCATCTAAGACTTCTTTTCGAAGAGCATAGGAGCAATATTCCTAAGCTCCTAAGTGTACAGAATGAGAGTAAGAAGTCCAATTACGACTTCTATGAATTTCTCAAGAAGGAATCCAATGTAGAGAAGTTAAGCTCTCTTGGGTACGCATTCAAAGAGAGCTTTCTAAAGGAGCTAATACTTAATCAAAAGATTAACTCTAGAAAAGATCTAATATCTGGGGTATTAGGCTTCTGCAATAACCTACTTCAACTACTCCTATACTTAACTCTAGCCTATCTACTATTCAATAAGTCCATTAGCTTTGGTTACTTCATAATCATAGCTCTCTTCTATTCTCAAATAAGTCAATCCATATCCCACCTGATTGACTTCTACTTCTTTAGAACTACTTACCTATACTCTAGGAATATATACTTCCACCTACTAAATACAGACTCAATAGAAAGGACTAAGGAGGAGTGATCTCTTCCTTCTGAGATCACTATAAACCACTTAAATTACTTCCATTCGGATTCCATAATATTCAATAATCTGAATTTAAAGATACCTAGAAATACATTTCTATCCGGAAATTCGGGCACAGGCAAGACTACTCTATACCACCTAATAAGCAACAAGATATCCACCCTCCCAAACCATATATTCTTCGATGAAGAATCTCATGAATCCCTAGAGAACAAGGGATTCCATAAACAGATAATCTATCAACCTAGTGATAGCTGAACAGGGAATGTAGATATATCTAAATGCCTATCCCCTCTATGTCTGGATGAGAAGAAAGTACTACTAGATATATGTGAACAGATGAATCTTCCAATACTAGGAGAAGTAGATAGTCGTAGAGTTAGCTCTGGACAAAGGCAACTTCTTAACTTGATAAATCTAATTCCTTACTCTAAAAAGATACTTCTGCTGGACGAAGTGACGTCCCACATTAACTATCTCCATAGGTTAGAGATATTTAAGAAGTTGTTTCCCATACTAATGAGAAATAACTTCCTGATATGCAGTGAGCATGAGGTGGAGTTCAACGCGTACTTCCCTCATCACATTAACTTAAATGACCATATCACTTAAGTTATCCATCTTCTGCATCTCAATCATATTCTTCATATCCGTTAGCTTCTTAATAACCATAGATAATTACGAAGTTAATCAACTGGTTAATGTGGATGGGAAAAGCTCTCAGCTATCTCTATCAGTACATAGCTTTAAGAAGATAAGGCCTAGGATAAATAGCTGATTTGAATACTACAAGGATGGAAATAAGGAATGGAGAAGGATAATGGATATCAGGCTTAGAAGAAGTGGATACCTACTGCTCTTATCGGATGAAAATGGAGATAGGTCTATAACGATAATTTCCTACTTTGTGGATAAGGTTAACCTTTGAGAGAAGTTATTTGGAATTGGAATAACTGAATTCTAACTTACTAACTTCAAATCCAGCACTCCCTGCAGATCCGGATATTTTGTGTGCTGTACTGTTCTTTATTGGTTCAGATACTAAGCTAATAGGTCTAAGCATAGTCGTATAGTAAAGCTTCTTGCTATTAGAATCCTTCCATAGCTTTATTGAATATCAAACTGCCAAGCATGAATGACTTGGTATTTGTGATTGTGATGTTGGATCTGAAGCTTCATCTTTAAAGAGAGCCTCATATTTAGATTTGTTGGTATCGAATTTTGAATCGTCCCCCACACTTAAAACGAACCTAAACTTAATCTCCTTTGCATCGGTTTCGGAACTAGAGGAACTCAATTGATTCCACTTAACAGTTATCTTTTGAGAACCCTCGTGCTGCGACATCTCCGATTGAGTTTTATCTTTGTGAGAAGTCTTGTACTTAGTTCCGTTTCCGCAATCATCTGATCCTTCAGACTCAGACTCGTTAGTGCATACAGTACTTTTAGTATTGAAGTGTCCTGCGTGAAAGAAACGACTTAAGATAGTCTTAGCTCCACTTATGTAAATGACCAATTCGTCCAATTTATCCTCATCCAGATCCAGACTATTGGTTTGCTTTCTAGGGGCATAATAATAGATATATTGATTTTGAGTATGGCTCACTCAACCACTAGTTGTAACTTGGTTTTTAAAATCCTGTTGATGAGGTACGATGGTATGATCTTGGGCTCCCAGCTTCTCAAAATAGATCTCCCCATCATTGGAAGAATCGGTCTCCACGACCTTCTTGATCTTCCGATCCTCTAAACCGTTGTTAAATTTATTTAAAGTCTCTTCAGAAGTAGATTCAAAAGACTTATCTAAATAGAAGGAAGATACCTCTGGCTCTCTATCTAAAGAGATAGTTAAGAAAGACGGGATGTGAATGTATTCCCGATATTGTCATCCACTTTCACTTTTGCTACAGTCAAAATTGGGATTCTTATCGGAGGAGGAGGAGATCTTGTAAAGTCTGTGTCTTAAATCTACACAAGGATTCTTAGTATTGACAAAGCCACTAACTTTGGCCTTTAAGTTAATCTTTAGATCCTTATCTTTACTTAGGGATAAGCCTGCAATAAACTGAAGCTTACCACTTAATCCATATGGAGTCTTTCTGGAGGTATTAGAAACTTCTAATCCTCCATAATCGTGGCCTATTTCACCATTCTCGGAGCCGATATCATATGAGAAGACTTCCTTTTCAAATGAGTCTTGATAGAAGAGATAGCTTAAGTCAAGCTCTGTCTTTAAATAAAGGCTTCGCTTTTTAAAATAATTGGAAACAGGATCATAGAAGCTGAAAGACAAAGGGTAGTAGATCTCCATCATGGAGGAGATCTCAGGTCTTTCTTTTAAAGATTTACTACTCTTCTGCTTCTGAAGGGAAGTGTGTTCAATTAACTTACTCTTTAATGTCTCTTTCTTTATGGTGATGAAGAAGTCATGAGAACTTTGAACGGCTCCCTCAAAAGAAGAGCTATAAATTCCCTTACTTTTAATATCAAAACCCTTTAAATCAGATCTACTATAGGCATTTCCCCAAGCTCTAAAAGCACTCTGTACTAATTTATATTTGGGATAGTTTTCCGTGGAAGAAGTGGAATCGATTTCATCCTTTAAAGGTTGTGGAATTAGAGATTTATTAACCTCCTTAACTTCTTCACGATCCCATTGCTTTCCTTGCTTTCCTTGCGCATCCTGCTTTGCATACTCTTGCAATTTAATCTTAGTTTCAGCATCTAACTTCTCACAAGGAGTCTGTTGATCGTGATCGGAAGAAGGGACATATTCTCCGACATTAGTTATCTGTTGATAATAGTATTGATCAGTGGCTTTAACCTTAGATCCAACTTGAGATCTTCACTCGTAGAATGACTGTAGTTGCTTCTTTATATTGGTAGATTCTAGGGATGAACTAGATGTATCGGAAGTTGATGTTGGTGAAGTGTCAGAAGGAATTGATTTGTCTATAAATCCAGCAACTTTATAGGGATCTCTGCAGGTAGATTTTCAGAAACCATTAGAGGTACTAAATTCATATTTCGCCTCTGAGGATGAGGATGAGGATGAGGATCACCTATCAAGGAATACCTTTTTAAAGGGATTCTCATATACCCCTGTTTGGGCACTTTCACCTTTATCATCTGAAAAGTACTTCTTGGGGTCTTGGGGAGGATCATCATTGAATAGAACATAGAAGGATTTAATAGCTAAACTAGCTAAACTAGCTAAGTCACTACCTGAAGACTGTCCTTTAGTGATTTCTATGGATACCGATTGACTAGAAGTTTCTTTGGTTAATTTAAGTTGATGACTTTGTGAATCAGATTGACTTTTTAAATTTACTAAAGGATAGGTTTTGGTACTGGAAGAAACTAAATCAGAAAAGGGAAATACATGGGTCAATTGGATAGGAGTTTCAGACCCAATAGAAAGATCAAATACTGTTAATAAATTAGGATTCCCAACTTCCTTAAGCTGCAGTTCCTTTTCAAATTTATCCTTAGTTAATGTGTATTTATTGCCACTATTAGAAGAGGCATTAGAAGTTAAAGATATCTCTTTAAACTTATAGTCTGGGCCATGGCTTACAGAGGAGAAAGGACTATTTTGCTCTATCCAGTACTCTTTATCACCATCTAACTTCTTAACTATTAATGAACCATAGTCCTTTATACTTGGAGAAGTATTCTTACTAGAGAGGAGGGTGTATAGATTCTTAACTGAGTCCTTATCTGATTCAGAATCTAGAAAGCTAGATATGGAAAAGATATTTAATGAAGAAGAGTTAAAGGCGAGTTCTTTGGAAGCTAGGGTAAATAGAAATAACGGGGACAGGAGGACAGCCGTTCTCTTGAAGAATAGAAAGTTCTTGCTAGGCACATTAACAACATCTAGCTACTCTTAGTGCTCTTGTAACTGAATTCAAATTTATTAATTTCAAAACCAGCACTTCCTGCAGATCCGGATATTTTATGGGCTGTAGAGTTCTGTATTGGTTCTGATACTAAGCTAATAGGTCTAAGCATGGTTACATAGTGAAGCTTGTTATCTTGCTTCCATAGCTTTATTGAATATCAAACTGCTAAACAGGAGTGATTGGGTATTTCGGTTGAAGTTGAAGGGTTTTGAGCCGAGTCTTCAAATAACTTCTTATACTTCTCCTTATTGCTTTCAAATGTATCGCCCTCTATATCCCCACCCCTATTTAAAACAAATCTAAACTTAATCTCCTTTGCACTACTTTCTGCACTAGCGGAGCTTAGTGAATCTCATTTAACAGTTATTGTTTGTGAGCCCTCCTTATCTGATAACTCTGATGAAGTCTTATCTCGTTCAATCTCCTTATATTTATTTCCATTTCCACATTCTTGTGATCCGCCAGAATCAGAATCGTTAGTGCAAACAGTTCTCTTAGTATTGAAATGACTTGTATGAAAGAATCTATTTAAAGTAGTCTTGGCACCGCTGATATGAATCTTTAACTCATTTAACTCCTCACTATCCAAATCCAAACTATTGGTCTGTTTTCTAGGAGCATAGTAATAGATATATTGGTTGTTATTACTACTGAAAAAACTACTGGTAGTTATTTGATGTTTGGAGTCGGATGCATGGTCTTTGATAATATGATCACCAGCCCCTAATCTTTCAAAGTAAATCTCTCCATCGTTGGAGGAATCTGTCTTGACTACTTTCTTAATTTCTCGATTGGACAATTCACTCTTAAAGTTCTTTAAGTTCTGATCGGAAGTAGATTCAAAAGACTTATCTAAATAGAAGGAAGATACCTCTGGCTCTCTATCTAAAGAGATAGTTAAGAAAGACGGGATGTGAATGTATTCCCGATATTGTCATCCACTTTCACTTTTGCTACAGTCAAAATTGGGATTCTTATCGGAGGAGGAGATCTTGTAAAGTCTGTGTCTTAAATCTACACAAGGATTCTTAGTATTGACAAAGCCACTAACTTTGGCCTTTAAGTTAATCTTTAGATCCTTATCTTTACTTAGGGATAAGCCTGCAATAAACTGAAGCTTACCACTTAATCCATATGGAGTCTTTCTGGAGGTATTAGAAACTTCTAATCCTCCATAGTCATGACCTATCTCGCCATTCTCAGAACCAATGTCATATGAGAAGACTTCCTTCTCAAATGAGTCTTGATAGAAGAGATAGCTTAAGTCAAGCTCTGTCTTTAAATAAAGGCTCCGCTTTTTAAAGTAATTGGAAACAGGATCATAGAAGCTGAAAGACAAAGGGTAGTAGACCTCCATCATGGAGGAGATCTCAGGTCTTTCCTGAAGAGATTTATCCTGTTTGCTCTTCTTTAAACTTTCGTGATCAACTAATTTACTCTCAAGAGTATCCTTATTAATGGTGATGGAAAAGTCATGAGAACTCTGTAAAGATTCTTCGAAGGTGGAACTATAGATCCCTTTCTTTTTAATATCCTGATCCTTTAATTTGTAAGCGTTACCTCAAGCTCTAAAGGAACTCTGTACTAATTTATATTGGGGATAGCTTTCGGTGGAAGAGGTGGAATCTATTTCCTTCTTTAGAGGTGATGGAATTAAGCTTTTATTAATTGATGTAACGGGCTCACGCTCTCAAGTTTTATCTCCAGAGTCTCCAGCATACTCTTTCAACTTACTCTTAGTCCCCTCATCTAGCTTCTCACAAGGGGTTTTAGATTCGTCGTCGTAATCTGAGGAAGGAACGTATGATCCTTCGTCTTTTATCTGCTCATAGTAATATTGTTTAGTGGGTACTGGCTTAGATCCTACCTGCTCTCGGAACTCATAAAATGATGCAAGTTGTTTTTGTATGTACGGTTGGGTTCCTTGGGATTGTGTGTTAGTGACGGAATCAGATGACTGGGTATTCTTCTTATCCTTATCTATAAAACCTCCAACCTTGTAGGGGTCTTGACAAGTGGATTTTCAAAAGTCCGAAGAAGTTGTGAACTGGTATTTTGGTTCTGAAGATGAAGATGAAGATGAAGATGAAGATCATCTATCAAGAAACACCTTCTTAAAAGGACTCCCATACACGCTTGTTGTTGTTTCCTCGGAAGAGACTTCTGAAAAGTACTTCTTGGGATCTTGGGGAGGATCATCATTGAATAGAACATAGAAGGATTTAATAGCTAAACTAGCTAAGTCACTTCCACTAGATTGACCCTTAACAACTTCTATAGATACGGATTTATTAGAAGTATCCTTGGTTAGTTTGAGTTGATGTTGATGTTGAGTGGTGGAAGAATCTGATTTAGTTTTTAAATTGACAACTGTATAGGTTTTTTCATTTGAGGAAACTAAATCCGAGAAAGGAAATACATGAGTTAGTTGAATCGGAAAACCGGAATCTAATGATAAGTCTAAGACTGTTAATAGATTAGGATTCCCAACTTCCTTAAGTTGCAAGTCATCTTCAAAAGCACTTGAAGTTAACTTATATTTACCGTCACTTTCTGTAGAGAGATGAGAAGTTAAAGATAACTCTTTAAACTTAAAATCCTTTCCATGACTAACAGAAGAGAAAGGATTTGTTTGCTCAATCCAATACTCTTTATCGTTATCTAATTTCTTAACTATTAAAGATCCGTAATCCTTTACATCTGGAGAAGTATTCTTAGCTGAAAGTAATGTGTACAGGCTCTTAACTGAATTCTCTCCTTCTTCAGGATCTAAAAAATCCGATATGGATAAAAGGTTTAATTGTGAAGAGTTAAAAGCAAGCTCCTTAGAAGCTAAAGTAAATAAGAATAGGGGAGTTAGTAAAACTGCCGTCCTCTTAAAAAAGAGATAGTTTTTTAAATATAGGAAACTCTTATTAGACAAGTTAACGGAAGCTATTTTGCGCCTCCGTTTTTGAATTTAAATTCAAACTTACTAATTTCAAAACCCGCGCTCCCTGCAGCTCCCTGCAGCTCCCGAAACTAGATGAGCAGTATTATTTTTTATTTCTTTAGAAACTAAGCTAATTGCTCGTAACCTTGTTTCGTATTTCAATTTGTTGTTGTTTTCTACCCAAAGATTTAGAGAATATCAAACAGCTAAACAAGAAAAACTAGGAATTGTACTTTCTTGTCCGGATGTCACATCAGACGCATCATCCTTAAAGATCTTTTCATATTTAGTCTGGTTAGAAGAAAAGTCGTTAGGATCGTTATCCTTCTTATCCGGATCATGGGCTCTATTTATCACCATTCTGAATCTAATCTCATAAGCACTTGAAGCACTATTCTTACTGCTAATATCTGAGTATTTAATAGTTAAGTCTTGGGATCCTAGTTCAGAAAGTTCAGACTCAGTCTTATCCTTCTCTTCTTTTTCGTATTTCTGGCCATCCCCACATTCCTTCGAATTACCATTCGAAGTGGAAGTGGAAGTGGAAGTGGTGCATACAACTCTCTTAGTGTTGAAGTGACTGCTGTGGAAGAACTTACTTAAGGTTGTCTTAGCTCCACTTACTGAGATTTTTATAGAATCCAGAGAATCCTTATCAGGCAGATCTATTTCGTTGGTTTGCTTTAGAGGTTCATAATAGTATAGGTATTGCTCATTACTTCCCGATCCCGAAACTTGAGTACTTAGATTAAGTGAGTCCCTAGTTCTTTCATCATAAGCAGCTAAGTTTTGAAAATACACCTCTCCATCATTTGAGGAGTTGGTGTAAACGACTTTAGATATTTCCCTTTCCTCTAATTTCTCCCCAAACTTGTTTAAGGTCTTAATGGTCTCGGAAGAGTCGGAAGAGTCGGAAGAAATTCCGATCTGTCTATCTATATAGAAGGATGATACTTCTGGCTCCCTCTCTAGACTAATTACTAGGAAAGAAGGTATGTGTATGTAGTCTCGATAATTCCAACTACTGTCGTTACTGCACTTTAAATTCTCTTCAAGTTGAGTTGAATTATCTCCTCCATTTCCTCCCATCTTATAGAGCCTATGTCTAAGATCGCAAGTAGGATTCTTAGTATTTACAAAGCCCTCTACTTTTGAAGTTAAATCTAAATGTAGGTTCTTATCTTTATCCAAATATAGACCTGCATAAAACTTAAGAGTTCCGCTTAATCCATAAGGAGTCTTCTTAGTATCATCAGTAAATCCACCATTATCAAATCCAATCTCTCCGTTTTCAGAACCAATATCATATGAGAATACCTCCCTAGAGAAGGAGGTCTGATAGTAGAGGTAGCTGAGATCTAATTCAGTCTTTAGATAAAGATTCTTCCTTTTTAGATAGTTAGAAATGGGATCATAAAAGGTGAAAGATATAGGATAGTAAACCTCCAACAGAGTTGATATATCTTCTAATTCGTTATATTTCTTGCTCTGAGCCGGATAATTCTTCTCTAGGTTGCTGTGCTTTAATAATTTACTCTTAAATTTATCCTTTTCAATCTTGATGGAAAAGGAATGGGAACTGGATAAAGCATTCTCGAAGGTCTGACTATAAAGACCTTTCTCCTTTATCTGTTTACCCTTAATAGAATCACTGTTGTAGACGTTCCCCCAAGCCCTGAAGGAGCTTTGAACAAGTTTATGTTGAGGATAAGTATTTTGGGTTTGGGTTTGGGTTTGGGTTTGGGTTAACTCTATTTCCTTGCCTAGGGCTTGTGGTGTTAACTTCTCATCTATTTGCCTATTGTCATCATGCTGTAACTGCTTTCCATTTCCATCCTTCTTTACATACTCTTTAAGCTTCTCCTTAGTATTGTCATCTAAATTCTCACATGGAGTTTTAGATTTGTCATCTGAATCGTGATCTGAAGAAGGAACATACTTACCCACTTCTTGAATTTGTTCATAGTAATACTGTTGTGTAGCCTTCTCCTTGACGCCCACTTGAGGCCTGAATTCCTTAAATGACTTTAGTTGTTTTTTAATATTTGAATTTTCAGTAGAGGAAGAGGTTGTTGTCGAAGAAGAAGAAGAAGACTCTTTTGATGATCCAACTTTCTTATCTATAAAACCACCAACTTTGTAGGGGTCTTGACAGGTAGATTTTCAAAAATCACCACTTGTAGAAAAGGTGTACTTTGCATCTCCCGAAGATGAAGATCACTTATCTAAAAATACCTTTCTTCCTCTATTAGGATAGGAAGAGTAAACTTCGATTTCGGCATTACTTTCTGAAAAGTAACTAGAGGGATCTATTGGGGGATTGTCGTTAAAGAGTACGTAGAAGGATCGTATAGCTAAATTAGATAAATCGGTCGATTGTGAATTATCCGTTGTCTCGATAGTTATTTGCTGTTTCGATGTATCTTTAGTTAATTTAAGTGTGTGGGTCTGAGTTTGAGTTTCCCCTTTGGACTCTACTTTTACTACGTGATAATCTTTACTCTCATTAGCAACTAAATCAACTAAAGGAATTACGTGAGTTAACTGAATAGGTTGTCCTCCAGATATCTGTAAATCTAATACAGTTAATAGGTTAGGATCTCCTACTTCAGATAACTTAGCATTCTCAAAATCACTTTTAAGTAGGGTAAACTTATTCTGGGATCCGTTCTCTTTGTTGATCTTTAATCCTTCCGAAGATGAGTGATCTGTGGTGGAAACGGTCTTAAATTTATAATTCTTCCCGTGACTGATATCCGAAAAGGGAGATATCTGATCTATTCAGTACTCTTTGCCTGATGAAAGCTTCTGAACAATAAGAGATCCGTAATCAGAAGCTCCTTCGGGGAGATCAGAATGTAATGCTTTAGCTAAGCTAAGAGCAGAGTTCTCGTAATTATCAAAATCTAGATCTAGATGACTTAGACTTAATGAAGGACTATTGAAGGCTAATTCTCTAGAAACTAATGTAGAAAGAAATAAAGGAGAAAGTAAGACTAGAGTACGTTTTAGAAACGAATAGTTCTTAGAGACGCAGCCACCTGACAAACCAAGGTAAACAAGTTACAGAATTCCTAATGCTATTTCAATCATGTTCCCAACTCCAACTTCTCTTTCTTTAGAGGACATAAACTCCTTAGTAACTATGTTGTCACTAACAGTTACGATACAAGCTGCCTTCTTGCCTAACTTCTTAGCATTAACAAAAAGAGCATATGATTCCATTTCAACACAATCAGCCCCAGTATTAGCAACAACTTCCTCTATCGGAGCATCTCAATAAAACACTTCTGTTGAGTGAATTCTAGACTCCAACAACTTACGATCAAGAGCTTTAGCGGAGTCTTTAAGCTTCTCATTTAAACTAGAATCAGGTAAAGCCTTATTATCATCCTTTCCCAACATGATCTTAGAGAAAGCCCCAGAATCAGCGATAGACTCAGTAACTAAAACAACATCTCCAACCTTTATATCTGCCTTATAGGAACCCGCAGAACCCACTCTGATGATATTCTCAACCCCGTAGAAAGCAAATAATTCATAGGAATAGATTCCCATGGACGGGATTCCCATTCCAGAAGCACCAACAGTCACTTCTTTTCCTTTATATTTACCTGTGTAAAAGAAAACATTTCTAACTGAGGAAACTAACTTTACGTCTGTTAAGTAATTATCTGCAATCCACTTAGCCCTTAGGGGATCCCCAGGCATCAAAACAGTTTTAGCTATTTCGCCTAACTTAGCATTTATATGAGGAGTGGGTACTGACATACGACTTACTTAGGGTGAATATTATATACGAATCTTATTAGCCAATTCTATGGCTCTTCTTTCATCAAAGCCCTTATCTGATCCAAATCTATTCATATTCACAAATTCGAAGGACTTAGGTTCAAATACTTTGAATGAATTAACAAGCCCCTCTTCCATTATTCTCTTCTCTCGACTAGTAGTACTTACAGACACAAACACTACATCCTTATTAGATAAGAAATCCTTCTTAACTATGCTTATCCAATCGATTATGTTCTTAAAGAAAGCCGGAATATATCCATTATGTTCTGGAGAAAAGAAGACTAACCTTTCATATTGAGAAAGAAGTGAATAGATCTTATGTATGGATTCTGGAACCTCTAAGTACTTAGAGAACATAGGCACTTCATAATCCGATAGCTTCAAAGAATCGAAGCTACCCTCTTTAGATACATACTCCATAAACCCACGATTTATAGAGGGAAGGGAATTGGAGCAGCAAATCAAAAGTACAGACATTAATAAAGACCTCTATTCTTCATTTCTTTAATAGCCCTATATACTCCACAACAGTCCTCGTTGGTGGTGTGGAATTGAATTTTGGAATCATCTCAAGATAAGTGAGTCTTCTCCTTTAGATCAAAACCGACTCCGAATGCCGCACTCTCTAGAGAAAGAATATCGTTACCTTCATTTCCAAAGGAAGCCACTTCTTCTGCTCCAATGCCCAAATACCTCAACACCTCCTGCGCTGCATACCACTTATTTATTCTCTTATCCACCAACTCCAGAAAGCACTTAGGACCTGAAGAGAAATAGCATTCTTTAAATATTGGAACCAGCTTAGAACGTCAATAAGCTACTCTTGGCAGCTTAAGAAATATCATGGCTTTCTGGATATTGGAAAAATCCATATCCTTAGAATACCTCTTCCTAGGATATCGCTTACGGAAGAGGAGTAAGTATATGAGTCAAGAGAATGGCTTGTTGGTGAAGAATATCTCCCTTTGTGAATTTACTAAGAAAAAGTTAAGTCGAGACTTACAGGCAATCTGAGCAAAATTCTTTGGTATCTCAGGATCAAAGCTTTTTCTGACTAGTATTTGAGTGCCATCTGAGTTGTAAATAAAGGAACCATTCATACATATCAAATAGGGGATGCAGCTTGCATCCACTACTTGAGTTATCTGTTTAACTACGGGGAGAGTGGTAGATATATCTCTTCCGGTGGCTAAAACGATCTTACCTCCGGAAGAGCAGTAATCCTTTATAGCCTCTAAATTCTCGGAACTTACAGAATCCGATAGATATCCGCTCTCCTTAACTAAAGTCCCGTCTATATCTATAAATATACATTTAATTTTCATTCAAAACTTGACTTAGGAAAATCCCCTCTATCTCTCTAACAGCATCCTCCAATATATCATTAACCACCACATGCTGGAATAGGGCTGAATCTTCCATCTCGGAAGTCGCCTTCTCCAAACGTATCTTTACATCCTGTCCAGATTCAGTCCCTCTATTCTTAAGTCTATCTTCCAATTCCTGCATGGAAGGGGGGGCTATAAATATAGATACTAGATCAATCTTCTTCTCTAGCATCTGCTTAAATCCTATTGTCTCAATCTCTAGAAGAACATTCCTCCCCTCTCTAAGTCTATTCTCCACCCACTCTTTACTAGTACCATAGTAGTTATCAAAGAACTGAGCATATTCAAGCATCTTACCCGATTCTATATTAAGCCTAAACTGCTCCTTAGTTATAAAGAAGTAGTTAACTCCATCCACTTCGTTAGATCTACGACTTCGAGTAGTGTGGGAGATGGAGAAAATTAAGTTTAATTCCTTATTTGACAGCAGTCGTTCAATAATAGCTCCTTTTCCGACTCCAGAGGGGCCAGATATAATAAATAGTTTGCCTAGTTTACGCGACCCCACTCCTTGAAAGGAGAAATTATAATTACAAGAACCACCGCAAGCCAAGAGTGTCTTTCAAAAACACGCTCAATATACCCTCCACTAAGTTCCCAATGCGGGCTAATTTGGTGGAGAATTCGACAAAATATAGAAATTTCTGAAATTCTAACCAAATATTTTGAAAGCTCAGTAACAGGGATGGGAAGGCCTTCATTCTTCATGATGGACCCCCATATGCAAATGGAAATATACACCTTGGACATGCACTTAACAAACTCCTAAAAGACTTTGTACTTAGATACAAGGCTCTTAAGGGATACAGAATAAATTACATACCTGGGTGAGATACCCACGGATTACCAATTGAGAATCGATTAGAGAAGAGGGAAGGATCTAATTACAAAAATAAAAGTGCCTCCGAGAAAAGGAAGGCTTGTGCTGAATACGCTAAAGAACAAATAGAGATCCAGAAGTCCCAGTTTGAAAATCTACATCTCCTGTGTGACTTCAAGGAGATCTACAGGACGATGGATCCTAGCTTTGTTAATCAAGAGCTAGATATCTTCTGTGAATTCATTCAAAAGGATCTTCTCTATTGGGATCTTAAGCCTGTAGCTTGATCATGATCCTCTAAGACTGCACTAGCAGAATCAGAGATTATCTATAAAGAGATAGAGTCTCCCAGCATATATCTGGGATTCCCAATCTTAGATAACTCCAAATTACCTAAAGATACATGCCTACTAGTATGAACTACCACGCCCTATACTCTAGAAGCCAATCAGTTCATAGCTCTACATCCCAACTTTAACTACGTCCTTATAGAGAGGGATGGAAAGAAGTATGTAATAAGTAAGAAGCGCTTCCGTGATTTGAAGGAATCTCTTGGGCTTCATGATTTCACCATCAAAGACGAATTCATAGGATCGGAATTAGCTGGACTTAAATATAAGAACCCTCTGCACAGTAGGGAAGGGACTACTATCTGTGCAGGTTACATAACTGAAGATGTAGGTACTGGAATAGTACACATGGCTCCAGCATTCGGTCTGGAGGACTATTTAGCTGCGGGAAAGGTAGATATATATTGTCCTATAAATGAGGACGGTAAGTTCCAAGTAGACACGTACTTCAAGCCAATATCTGGTCTGTTCTACATGGATGCTAATCCTGTAGTTATAGACTTCCTTCGAGAATCCGGAAGTCTACTTAAGTCGGAGAAGATAACTCACAGTGTAGGCCACGATTGAAGGACAGAGAAACCCCTTCTATACAGAGCATCCCCTCAATGATTTATCAATATTAGGAAATTATCCTCTTCTATCGAATCCATAAGCTTCGCTTCATCTCCAGAATGAATAAGTAGTCATCTTAAAAAGCTAATTTCCTCCAGAGAGGAGTGATGCCTATCCAGACAAAGATGTTGAGGAATTCCAATAGTTATTCTGTTTAGTGAAGGTAAGCCGATATTGGATCTAGAGCAGATCAAGCATACTATAGAACTTCTTAAAGAGAATGGAATTGAATCTTGATTCGAAAAGGAAGCCTCTTTCTTCCTACATCCCAAATTCAAAGATCTCAGGGATGTGGAGAAAGGTAAGGATATATTGGATGTTTGATTTGATTCTGGATGCTCCTGAAGTATCCTAGAAAGTAAGAAAGCAGATCTCTATTTGGAGGGCTTTGATCAACTTAGAGGTTGATTTAATTCTTCCTCCGTTATCTCCTTAACCTCCCAAAAAGAACTTCCCTTCAAGAACATAATAGCCCACGGATTTGCTCTTGATGGGAATGGCAATAAGATGTCTAAATCTAAGGGCAATGTCATTGATCCTATAGAGATAGCCAATAAATACGGAATAGATATTCTTCGCCTGTGAATAGCGATGAATAACTATTTAGAAGATATTAAGTTAAGTGAATCCTCTCTTGAGAGTGCCATATCCACATATCGAAAGATAAGGAATACTCTCTTTAGATATTCCCTATCTGTAACTGAAAATCTATCCTTTGATCCTTCCATATTGGGCTCCTTGGAGGATCCAAAGAATAGATATATATATTCCCTATTTCTGGAATCCTACCGGAAGATAAGTGAGCATTTAGAGAGATTCCACTTCTTTAGAGCCATCAAGGAGATGATGGATTTCTTAAATATATATTCCGGTTGATATCTGGAAATATCAAAGGATTTACTTTACTGTGGAAGTAAGGAAGATAGGGAATTCAAGGAGACTCAACACATAATCTATGACATCCTTCTTAAGTCCATAAAGCTATTAAGCATCTTCATACCACAGACAGCAGAAGAGGCTTATTCCTACATTAAAGAGGGAAGTGTAGCTTTAGAGAGCTTAGATCCTGCGGAAGAAGAGCTAGATATTCCTTCCGATACATGAAATAGATTCTTCGAATTAAAAGATGAAATCTACTCCCATTTAGAAGAGTTAAAGAATCAGAAGGAGATAACTGGAACTCATGAAGCTAAAGTAGTGGTGAGTTCCGATTCCCTAAAAGGCTTAGAGTCTCTAAATTTAAAGAAATACTTAAATATTGCTGAATTAGAAGTGGGGGAGGAATTAAGAGTGTCCAAGTCCGCTCTTCCCAAGTGCGCAAGATGTAAAAGGCATGAAGACATCTCTGAAGAAGTGTGCTCTAGATGCCTAAAGCTCATTTAATTTAATATTCAAGAATACATATAAGGCTGCAACTACTATCCCATTAAAGAAGATCACAGTTCTCTTAAGGAACTTAGGTTTATAGAAGGACATCAAGAACAGAATTAATAGGAAGAGATTCAGTATTAACCAGAAGCTTAATTTATTCGTAGATAATGGGAGATTCCCATCATGAGTTATGGTGTGATGCTTCCCTATTAAAGGCTTCCCACTAATCCAGTTAGTATAGGCTGGGAGTGTTAAGTTAAATAGGGAGGATCCAAAGAATCCCCCTACAGCTATTCTATATTCCCTCTTTCGGAATAGGAAGAATAGAGCTGAGAACTCTGGGGTGGAGGTTACGAAGCTTAGAATTATTCCAAAGGAGAAGTTTCCGGAGATTGGGAATTTAGAAGCGATATAGAAGTTGGCATAGGAAAGAGCTCCAAATAGACATCACAGAAGAAAGGAGATTCCTAATAATGAAGGCTTATTTCAAGAAGAGAAGTGATTAAATTCATTATCTCTCCTCTCAACCTCAGGCTGATCCTTATAGGTAGTGTGAAGATATCAGAACCAGATTAAGAGGAATACTACATTAATTACACTGAATCCTCGGAATAGGAATCTAGAGAATAGAAAGGGAGCTAGGAAGACTACACATAGGAATACAGTCTCCCAGAATACCAATTCCCATGAGAATATACTCTCCTTCCAGAAGATATTCTGAATATCCTCTATGTCCTTAGACTTCCTTTGGAAGAGGGTCTTTATGGTTATTAAAGAGATTGCTACCGATAGGAAGACTACTTGCCAAGTATTCGCTCCTGTAACGTTATAGAAGGAATACATTGCGTACCTAGGAGTATCTAGGTACTTATCGTGAAAACCCGAAACTATCGAGTTAACGAACTCAGGAAAGGAAGTTCCTACTGATAGGAATACAGCTCCTACAAAGGTATCTGAAAGCTTGTATTTGACCGATATAGCCTTAATGGACTCTATCGATCAATAGGCGGTAACTATTATTCCTATAAAGCAAGATAGGAATGCAAGTAATAGTGGTACCGTCAAGAAGATAATTTGGCGGGGGTGGAAGGACTCGAACCCACAACACGCAGTTTTGAAGACTGCTGTTCTGCCAATTGAACTACACCCCCTACTGGCGGAACAGAAAGGATTCGAACCTTCGCGTAATTTTTATATACCTAACAGCTTTCCAAGCCGTCCCCTTAAGCCTCTTGGGTACTGTTCCGTAAGTCTTAAATTTTATATTTTCTTATATAAGTTGAACCTTTTATAGAAGAACAATCTTAGATTAAATTTAAAGTCTCTTAGCGTTGCATTCGCATATCCAGAATCCATCATATACTCATCCATAGTCGCTAACATCTGAAAGAAGTCCTTCTTCTTTTTGAATGATATGGCGGACATAGTTTTATGCCCCCCCCCTCCATATAACTTAGCCACATGATTAATAATTAGCTCCTTTGATCTGATGGAGCACTTCCAAAGTCCTGAAGAGGCATCATAAGTCAGAGTGGTTCACACTTCCACATTAGAGATATTCTCCAGAATAGGTACTGTATGAGGGAAGTTCCATGCCTCACACCTATCTATTATCTTCTTATCTATAACGGCATAAGCCAAGCCATTCTTAGTAAGATGAGTTCTCCTTATTACTTCTGCTGTGAAGGTCTTGAAATTGAAGCTCTTAACGAATATGGAATTGTGAATAACACTCCTATTTAATCCCCTAGATACTAATTTAGCTAGGACGTTATAAGTGGAAGGAAGCATTGATAAGCTCATGAAGTTATTGGTGTCTGTGATGATTCCGGCATAGAGATATTGAGCCAAATCAGCATTAAAGACATATCCTTCACTTTCCTCCAAATACAAAAAGATCTCTGCCAATATCTGAGACACAGCTGGATATGTGGGATCTATAAATTCCAGCTGTGCCAATCCCTTTATCTTGGGATGGTGATCTATGATTACTAGCTCTTTACAATAGGTATGAAGTTGAGTAAGTACTCTTGCCGTATCGGATGTATCTAATATGATTCCTAAATAATTCTTAAGCTCATACTTAGAGGGCAGTACTTCATTCGCATAGAACAAGAACTTCTCTTCCTCCTTAAAAGTCTCCTCAGGAATCATCAACTTCACATTGGATTCTGGGAAGTTGTCTATTATCCATCTCTTTAAAGAGAAGGCAGAAGCATAGGCATCAAAGTCGGGATTTACATGTACAAAAATAGCGATGTCGTCGTATTCTTCTAATTTCGAAAGTAAGTTAGTAACGAATCGGTTGAACAATTAACTAGTGCTCTAAATCTGGATATCCATATCTAAACCACTCTAAATCTTTGGAAGTCATCTGTGGACTTACTGCCTTTCTAACATGATCCTCATATCACTTCTTAGCGGTATGAACCTTCTTCTCAAATTCCTTTAAATCAATCTCAAACTTCTTCCAGATAAGAATATGATCTCCTTCTTCGCTAACTGCCCCATCATTTAAGTACTTATTGAATGGAGCTACAAACTTCACAGAATGGGGATTGGCATAATCCTCATTCTTTAAGAATGCAACGCAGAAGTACCCTACTGTAATGCCCCGTAAGTATAGGTATAAAGACAGCTGATCTTTATAGCTCTCGGGTATCAGAACTTCCCCATTCTTAAATCACTTAACTAATCCTCCACCAGTTTGGGCTACCACAGGCTTTCCGTCTTCTGTGGACAGCCTAAACTGATTATCTTTAAAAATCCACTTGTACTTATCTAGCTGAGCAGTCTTTATCTCCAGTATAGAAACAATATTTCCATTCTCATCAAACTCCTCGCCATCGGGAATCCCCCCAAATACATCGTTGCTGGAGAATAAGTCATACTTGATGGAGGGAGGATCATAGCTTTTGAACGACTTACCCATCTGAAGCTCAGCATATTCCTTTAACTTAGGCTCTATAACTCTCCCAGCTTCCAGAAAGTAAGGATCCAAGTCCTCCTTAAAGAAGCCCATGATATCGCATCATGTCTGAAATGGAGTTCTGTAAGAATCACTCCCCAGAACTCCACCAATCCTTGAACCTGTAAGTTTCTTAGGCTTATAAAGCTTTCTTAGACCCTGATAGGTGAGACAAATCCTATTATCCTTAAAGACAAAATCCTCCCGATACTTGTATTTATCAAACTTCATTACTCCTTAAAGTTTAAATTATGCGGGGGGTACTTAATAGATTTCAACATCCCTTTAAATATAGAAGATTTAAAAGAGCCCAAAGGAAAAGAGAACTTCAGAGACGTAGAGAGGAAGTTATCTTTAATTACAGCGAGATATTAGATCATATGCTTCCTGAAGATCAGGAGGCTTTGACTAATACCATGGGAGATATAGTGGTAACTCCAAGAGAGAGCTTTGTAGCTCACTTCAAACATGGCTGCCCCAAATATGAATATGAAGTTTTTAAAATTAAGTTTGTAGAGATATTTAATCTAACTGGATTTGCAGCTCTCAAAAGAGTTAAACATCAGAAAGTAAAAGGCAAAGAAGGTCAAGCTATAACCGACTTCTGAAGCTGCTTTGAAGTACTATTTGACAATATAAGTAAAAGTCCCAAGAATTCTATTTTCAGACGAATTAAGAATTTCTTCTCCTCCATCATGAAAGTCATCAAATGAGCCAAACGAGCTATCTTCTTAGGTACCCACATATAGCATGAGCAACACCGACACCCACTTCGACAAGATACTTTACAATCACTGCCCCAAAGGAATTCCCTGAAGAGCTATTGGTGATTTCTCAATAGTTTTCTACGAAGGCAGATTGCTAGAAAGACATATAGTTCCTAATGGAGATACCCCCTGCTTAATACAAAGGGATTTGTCTGTCATGAAGGGAAATAGATTCTCCTCATGTAACCACATGGTGAATGAAGGGTTAGTGGCCAATAAAAGATACTTCGAAAAGGGAAGTATTCTGTTCTCGAGAATTGGAGATTCCTTAGATCAAGTTGGAAAGGCCTTTATCTATGAAGGAGATGAATTTGTATTGGCCGGAAATGACATCTCCATTCTGAAGCACAATCAGAATCCAGAATTCCTAATCCGTATTCTTAATTCTCATGAGGTAAGACATCAAGTAATTCAGAATACTTACAAGCAGAAGACATTCCTAATAGAGCATGAGGATTTGAAGATGATCATGGTTCCTTTGCCTCCTGTAGAAATCCAAGACTTAGTAATGGCAGAATTAGAAGTTAAAGAAAGGGAAATCGAGGAGCAGAGACAAAGAAACTCTCTAATGGGAAAAATTAAGACCTTGTTCTCTGAGAAATAACTCCTTTGGCATTATCCCTTAAGAAAATTATCCCTGCTACCATGGCAGGAGCATCTGGAATTGCCGGAATGGTTTGAGCCAAGAATTCCGGCACATTAGATAACTTACTTACCAAGCCAGAAACCACTAAGAAAAACAGTATCAGAGACAAGATTAAAGAATCAGGCAAGAAATTACTTCAAGCTGGAGCCAGCAGCAAAGCCTGAGATATAAGGAAGAAGCAATATCAAGATAAGTTTGGAAAGGTAACCACTAACGAAGCTGTCACTCAGTGATGTAACTCATCCTTGGACAGCGAATACCAAGAGTCCCTTTATAAGAACGTATCCGAATTATGTGTCGTTCCCACCATGAGCGAACGACTTAAATTTCAAAATAAACAGATCATAGATTTGAATAACAAGGATGACACTAGATGAAGTAAGAAGGTAACTGATTATCCTAAGAACCAAGGAAACAAAATGCCCAATTCAGAATTAAAGGCTGCAGATGGTAGTGTTACTGCTGAGGTGATTATGAATTGATGTAAAGGGGGAGTTGAAGAAGAGTTTGTAGATGAGAATGAGCGTTACAACATCGTAAGCACTTGATGTACTTCTTCTTAATGACATGAATCCCACTACCATTAAAGGACTAGCTGCAGCATCCGTCGCAGGAAGCGGAGCGGGCGGATACGGGATCTATTATGGAGTTAATTCTTCCAGAACAGTATCTAAAGAAATAAAGGAGCCGCTTCTAACCAACAGCTCAACTGACGAGGCTTGAAAGCAACACTTAGCATCCTATAAATCTCTTCAAGATAAATGATTAGGGGATGTTAGTGATGAGTCTTCATGAGTTGGATCCATGAAGAAGTGATGTAACGACTCTCTAAATACCTACTGAAGCAACTCCAAGTTCTCAGAACTATCCAAGAAAGCAGGTAAGTGATGTGTAGATACTGAAGATATCAAAGGCAGAGTGAAAAGGACTATGGGTCAAGGAAAGAGCCTAATTTCAGACACTAATACTGAAACGGTATGAAAATCCGGTTGAGATACCTACAACAGTGGAAAGTCGGGAAAAGAAATATCTATCATATCTGCTACTACCCAAGAACTAGGATGAAAAGAGTTGAAATCCTTTTGTTTAGAAACGGAATCTTTACATGCCAGTTCTCATGAGACTTTGAAGGAAAGGTATAAGGATTTCTGTACTAAGTAGAGATGTCAAGCTCTTTAGCTTTTAAAGCCGCCGCAGGAACAATGGCAACCGGAGGGGTTGCTGGAGGGGGTTATCTTATTCACTCTCATGTGAGCAATAAGACCTTAAATAAAGATATCCTTTCCCAAAGAGAAAAGAAAGCCCTACCCAAAGGAGATTCTAGATGGGGAGTGGCTTTCAGTAAGTATCAAAAGAAATCAAAAAGCGATAACCAATACCAGACCTCTCCAGCTTCAACTACTTCCAACGAATTAGAGAATTGATGTTTAAAAGGATTAGATTCTCCCCATGAAGAGAAGCTTTATTCCAAGATAGAAAAGATTTGCACAGTTCCTTCTATATCTGAATACTTAGAAACTCAAAGTAAGACACTATTAACCACGTTTACGGATAAGGAATCTAGTTACAAGTCCCACAATCAAGACGATAACCTATTAATTCCTAAAGAAGAAATAGGTGCAGAGAAAGCTCAAGTTACTTCGGCTCAGATACAACAATGATGTACTTCTTCAATAAGCAAGGAATTTAAAGATGCAAGCGATGTTCTTTACAAGAGGGTTGAGAAGTGGTGTTTAAACGGCTAAATAACGTGGAATGTACGTCGGAGAGAGAAACTATGAGCAGATATCTGCCTACATCGAAAGCATAAGAAGAGAAATCATAAAGCTCTTTCACGATCTCAGAAGGAATAGCGTCATAGAGTTTGAAAGGGACTTAATCGAGGAAGATAACTTATTTTCATCCATATCTCTCCACGTAATTCAACGACACTTCCTCAAGGCCATGTCCAATTGAGGAAAGAGTAATTTCAATTGCTACTGAGTAGCCTATGTGGTGGATAGGAAAGTATGGGAGATAATCAAAGATATAGATGATGTATACGTTCCTTATTTGCAGTACATAGAAGAACGTTTTTATAGTGCTGTAAGTAACTTAATTAACGAGCTAACTCCCAAGGATAAAAAGAACTAATGTCTCCATCCAAGATCTGCGCTTTAACTCTAGGAGGTGGGGGAGTTACAAGCGCTGCCACTTATGGCATGTACTACAAGAACAATTCAGAGAGAATTGTCAAATCAGAAATCAGTGAAATTCTTTTAACTAACGAGTCTGAAGATGAAGCTTGGGGACAGCATTATGAGAAGTACAAAAATTCTAAAGACGATCTAAAGATTAAGGGTCTAGATTCAACTTCAGAGACTGCTTGAAAAACGGGAATCAAGAAATGATGTTCTGAAGCGTTAGAAACTACGTGATCTAATAGTAGTTTCTATGAGACTGCAGAGAAAGCCAAGCATTGATGCATAGATACCGAAAGCATCGGAGACAGAATTAAGCGCACCATTGAGTCCGGAAAAGAAGTTATTCCCGATAATGCATCTGATGAGGAGTGATCAGGTGCTTGGGATAAATATCATCAAGGGAAAGGGAACAATGAAATTGAAGCTCTAAAAGACACCAGTAAGGATGGAGGTAAGGGAAAGATAAAGGCTTGATGCACTGGTAACAAACATCTGAATGCCTCATCTCACAAAGACTTGAAAAACTCCATGAAGTCATGGTGTACTAAAGACAAAGCGACCACTACACCAAGCTCACAAGGAACAGGAGCCTAATGCATAAGTTAGCTGGAATTGGCATGGCAGCCGGAGCTACTGGTGCCACAGGAGCTGGAGTTTTTTACTTTAAACCTTGAGAAAAAGGGATATCTGTCAAGCAAGGATTACAACGGTTAAATAGAACCATCCTTGATTCTTCGAGTGATTCCAGATGGAAAGTGAAAGTCCATTCCTATAACACCAACATCTCCAAGTATCCCAATCTAAAGATTAACAATAAGAGTACCATTACAAAGGAGGATCTATCTTCTTGATGCTCTGAAACTATAGGAAAGGATAATTCAGAAGACCTACACAACAAAGCCAAAGCTTGATGTTTAGCTCCTTCTGTTAAGGACAAGTTAGCTAAGGAGGGTAAATCTATATTGGAGAACCTAGACTCTAAGCTTCAAACCTACAAAAATCACAACACCAACGACAACAAGGTAATTCCTGTGACACAAACTGAAAATAAGGAAAAGTCAACCTTGATAGCTGAGGATTTTAAGAAGTGATGTAGTACTTACTCAGAAGTAGAGTTAATGGAGGGAACTGATGAGAATTACGATCGGATAGTTCATTGATGCACAACTTAAGAAGATGGATGCTAAACTGGCAGCACTTGCGGGCTTAGGAGCTTCAGCTGGAGGTGCAGGAGCATTTGGAATTTATAAACTAGCTAATCCTGAAGACAAGGTTAAGACCTTTACAGACGAGGAATACCAATTAATCTTTAAGAAATTTAAATCAGAAGAGGCATTCATAACTGCCCTTAAGACCAAAGTTCCCACCATTACTAATGCTAGCACTAATGTTGATGGAGGTAAAGCAGCTGAGTCTTGGTGTGTGGGGAATGATTCTTCCGATGCCAAAAAATGATGCATCCAATTACCTAAGACCATCAGAGAGAAGATAAGTAAAGGCCTAGTAACCAATTGAGCTGAGAAAGTTAAAGCCATAAAGGGTACTGATCAGACCAACTTACTCAACGATTTAAAAACAGTGAAGCAAGATCTTTCTGCTGTGGCTGAAGATGAGAATTCCCAGAATGCTCTTAAAGCGTGATGTGAATCTAAATTAGATACCAGACTTATTAGTGATGAGGGGGATGCTACATATACAAAGGTAGAAGCTAGATGTCTGGAAAAGTAGCCCTGTTGTCGGCAGGCTCCGCAACAGCGGCTGTGGGCGGAATATCTACAGCAGTTTATTTATCTAAAAGTGAGACCATCAAATCTAAAGCCGAGAAGGAAGATCTTAAATTAATCAAATACAAAGACCTACTATCTTGAAAGACAGCTTTCAAAGGTCTTAAATCCAAATCAGAAGTAATAGAGGAATTAAAAAAGTCAGATTCTTCTATTACTAATTCAAGTGACTTGGATAAAGGAGGGAATGCTCTAAAAAGCTTTTGTAAAGCTTCCTTAGAGAAACCCTACGACCCAAAGGAAAAGCTATTTTCGCAAGTTAAAGGGTGATGTGTTCAAATCCCTTTAACCGTTCAAGATCAACTCTTAAGCTCCGGAAAGGAGCTGGAGAGTAATTGGGAAAGTAAGTTTGGGAAAATAAAAACCTCCGATACCGATCAATTAAAGGAGGATTTGAAAGCTATAAATAACCAAATAACAGGAGAGTTAACTAGCGAGACTGACAAAGATAAGTTTGTGGCGGCTCTTCAGAAGTGATGCGAAGATAATCTGAAGAAGAATTTGATTGATGCCGACTCTATATTGGAGAAAGCCAAACGTAGATGTTTAAAGAATGACAACTAAGACGCTTGGATTTGGTGCTTTAGGGGCAGCAGGAGCTGCTAGTGCATGTGGAGGGGGTTATCTCTTAATGAAGGAGAAAACTATAGGAGATAGGGTTAGTAAGTCGGGATTAGTACTAATCAAGAGTGGAGATAGTAAAGCTTGAAGACTAGCATCCAAACACTTAAAGTTATCCGATAAGAATCTGGTGACGGACTTATCCAGATTCGATTCTGAAATTAAAGATAACAATATCGATTTAGACAAAGCAAAAGTGGCTTTGGAAAAGTGGTGCTTAGAAGCTATTGGCAAGGATCTAAGTGAAAAGAATATAGAAGACTATCTAGATAAAGTCAAGTCTAGGTGTGTTGTAGCTCCTGCAGATATAAGAGCTAAGTTAGAACGGGAAGGAAAGACTTTAGTTACGAATTGAGGCAATAAGTTCGATTCCTTCAAATCCAAAACTCAAGATCACACCACTTTGAAGAACGATTTAAAAGCTTATGATGACTCCATATCCAACGAAGTATCGAATCCTAATGGTGACAAAGATAAATATTTAGCTGCTCTGGAGAAGTGGTGCTCATCTGGTTTAAAAGTGAAGATAGAGGATGATAGTTATGATGGCACCTATCCAAAAGTAGTTGATCGTTGCACTCAAGGCTAATTACCTAAATCACCATTCATATCTTTAAGTGACTTCTGCATCTAAGCTATTAATTGGTGGGGCTGCAACCACTGGAGTGATAGGAGTATCCAGTGTTGCTTACACGAGCCCTAGAGAAAAGTCAACAACAATTAGGCAAGCTCTTGAGAAAGAGGGAAAAACAGTACTCTCCTCTAGCGACTCTAGATGAGAGATTAAAGCTCATGCCTACACAAGCATGGTTGCCAAAGATCCAACTTTGAAGATATATAGAAAAGACACAGTTACTGCTGTTGAGCTATCGAGATATTGTCTGGAGACGCTGGAAGGATTAAACGAAAAGAGAAAGTATAAGAAAGCTAAAGAACTGTGCCTAGCTCCCACAGTAAAGGACAAGTTATCTAAAGAGGGTAAATCTATATCATCCGACCTATCCTCTAAGCTCAGTAGTTACAAGTCCCACAGCGCTAATGATGATAAGACCATTCCGCCTGAGCAAATAGGGAACAAATCTAAAGATAACGTAACAAGTGAGGAACTGAAGAAGTGATGTAACACCTACTCAGAAGTGGAGTTAACCGAAGGAACAGATAAGAATTACGAACGAATAGTCCATTGATGTACCAATTAAGAGATGGATGCTAAACTGGCAGCACTTGCAGGATTGGGAGCTTCTGCTGGAGGTGCAGGAGCATTTGGAATTTATAAACTAGCTAATCCTGAAGACAAGACTAAGACCTTTACGGACGAGGAATACCAATTGATCTTCAGAGAATTTAAATCAGAAGCTTCCTTCATCACAGCCCTCCAAACTAAGAACTCCCAAATTACCAAACAAAGTAGCAATACAGAGGGAGGGAAAGCAGCCAAAGATTGATGTGTAGGGAACAAAACTAAAGATGCTAAGAAGTGGTGCGTACAACTCCCCTCCACTATCGAAGCTAAGCTTTTAAGCTTAAATAAGGAGTTAGTGAGTGACTGAAGTGCCAAATTGGAAGCGATAAAGTCCGTTGACGGATTGGATGCGGATTTGAAAGCTATAGATAAGAGCATCACTCAAACCCTGACAACTATGAATGGAGATAAAAGTAAATTCACTGCAGCATTACAAAAGTGATGTTCTGACAATCTTTCTAAGAAGTTAATTGAAGATGAATCTACATTCACAAAGGCGGAGAAACGCTGTGTAAATGACAACTAAAACACTTGGTCTTGGCGCCTTGGGAGGTGCAGGAGTAGCTGGAGCCTGTGGAGGAGGTTATCTCCTAATGAAAGAGAAAACTATAGGTGATAGGGTTAGTAAGTCAGGACTAGTCTTAATTAAGAGTGGAGATAGTGAGGCTTGAAAGTTAGCTGCTAAACACATAAAGTCAAGTGAAGACTCTCTTCATTCTGACTTAACTGAATTTGATTCTTCCATAACTAACAAAGAAACCACAGACTTGGACAAAGCAAAAGTGGCTTTGGAAAAGTGGTGTCTAAAGGCTTCTAGTAAGGATCTGAGCGAACAGAATATAAGAGATTATTTGGATAAAGTCAAGTCCAGATGCACTACTCCCCCTTCCAATATAAAAGAGAAATTAAAGAGAGACGGTAAGGCCTTCACCGGAAACTGAAGCAATAAATTCAATTCCTTAAAGACAAATCACGCTCAAGATAGTGACCTAGAGTCTCATTTAAAAGCAAGTGGGGATAATATAACTGAGACATTAAGTCAAGTTAGTTCTCAAACGGAAAAGTATGTATCTGCTTTACAGAAGTGGTGTGAATCTAAATTAGATCTAAAACTGGAACATACTGATTACGAAAGTATGTATCCCAAAGTGATAAGTCGTTGTATCTAGATTAAAATTTTCAGGCTATTCATCTAAATTTCCTTGGGTTTAAAAGAAAAATTCGCCTTAGCATTCTTTGTGATTGGAATACTTGTAGCTTTAGTTGCACTTGTGGACTGCTACGTAAGTAACATGAACACCATCCTCATCGCTTTTCTGTAAAGAACTAGCGAGACAAACTGAACATGTCGGCTCTTAGTGCTGTGCTTATAGTGCTCATGGTTATATCTGCCTTTATAGGTGTATTTCTAGTATACAAATTCTCATCTAAGAGGGTGAAAGGGGTATCTTCAGAATGACATTAATTCCCAAACTATTATCTCTAGGAGCTTTAATTTCTGGAGCAGTTGGAGTTGCTATCCTTAAACCTTGACAAAAGGATATTTCAGTAAAGCAAGAATTAGAGAAATTAAATAAGACAATACTTACTTCCAAGACTGATTCCAGATGAGAAATAAAAGCTCATACCTATAAATCCATAATCACCACAGATTCCAAATTGAAAATTGATGGGAAAGATACTATCAGCAAGGAAGATCTTTCCAATTGATGCCTAGATACTTTTAAGAAGCCATATTCACAAGAATTAACCAATAAAGCCCAATCCTTTTGCCTTGCTCCCACAGTAAAGGACAAATTATCTAAGAACAACAAGAGCATACCATCCTCCTTAGAAACTCAATTATCCAATTACAAAGGACATACATCGGAGGATTCCTTCGTAATTCCAAAAAGTGAAATGGAAAATAAAGAGAAGAGTGATCTAAGTGAAGATGATCTTAAGAAGTGATGTAACACCTACTCAGAAGTGGAGTTATTGGATGGAGAAGATAAGAACTACAACCGAATAGAAAAGTGATGCACTTCTGCTCAATAAATGGACGCTAAGTTAGCTTTATTATCAACTTTGGGAGCTTCAGCTGGAGGTGCTGGGGCATTTGGAATTTATAAGTTCGCTAGTAAGGAAGAAGCGGTTAAGCCTTTTACAGATGAAGAATATCAATTAATTTTTAAAGAATTTAAATCAGATAATTCCTTCATAGAAGCTCTAAAAACTAAGAAGTCCAGCATTACCAATACTAGCTCCAAAGAAGATGGAGGGTGAGCTTCTAAAGAATGATGTTTCGGGAATAACTCTGAGGAAGCTAGGAAGTGATGCGTAAAGCTTCCTACAACAGTGGGATCCAAAATAGGAAAATCCCTCTCCTCTGATTGAGCAAAGCGAATTCAAGCTATAAAAGACAAGAGCAATGGCGCTTTATTGACCGATTTAAAAACAATAAAGGATACTTTGTCCAAAGTGGAAGATAACCAAGACTCTAGAGATGCACTAGAGGGTTGGTGCAAATCTAAATGAGATACTAAAGTAATTAATGATTCCGATAACTCTATCTACACAAAGGTAAAGGAAAGGTGTGTAGATAGTGAATAGATGAATGGTTTAGCTAAGGTTGGAACTCTTTTAACAGCCACAACAGGAGCCTCAGGAATAGGAGTTGGTGGTGTTTATTATGTATCTTTAGAGACTATAGGGAGCTTAGTAAAGGATGATGTTTTAGGAGAGGGAGAAGACTTTAATGAATCTTGAAAGAGTCAACACAAGAAGCTTTTGGATGCTTCCAAAGAGGGACTTTCTTCTAAGCTAGCATCCATAAAGGAAAAGTATACTGATAACAATAACAGCGAAGGCCACAAGGCTCTAGCTAGTTGGTGCAAAGATACTTATTCTCAAACATACAAGAATGCATTCTCATCCGAGAACAAGAGTCTTTTAGCTGAAGCCAAGAAATACTGCATTCAGTCCATTAAAGAAAGAACTGAGAGTGGAAAGATTCCAAACTTAACTGCAGATACGGATTCATCCACTTTCACCAATAACTACAAGAAGTTAAATAATCACAATGAAGACACTTCTGGGAAATTGGATGACACCCTGTTAGCTCTTAAAAAGACATATAAGGATAGCCCTACAGAAACAGAATGAAAAGCTATCAGAAGTTGATGTTCTGTAGCTTTTGAGAAAGCTTTTAAAGGATCAAAAGACAACCTATTTTTACTAACTCAAACGTTTTGTAAAAAAGCATAGGCTCTAGAGCTATGACCGGAAAGCTGTTATTTGGCTTAGGGGGTGCAGGAACCTTAAGTGGGGCAGGTATTGGAACCTACCTATATACCAAGGACTCTATCTGAAATCACGTCAAAGATAGAGTCTTAGGTAATGGTTCTGAATTCAATGATTCTTGAAAATTTAAATTCAATCAAATGAAAGGGGAATCTCAAGACGGATTCCCTGAATTGGAGAAGATAAAGAAGCAGTATTCAAGTGATGAAACCAGAGGTGGAGAAGCATTAAAGCACTGATGCTCTAAAGCTTATTCATACACATACAAAAGTGCCTTTAGTTCTGAAGATAAATCTCTACTTCAAAAAATAGAAAAATACTGCATTCAGAGCTTGGGAGAGAAGTTCACATCCCTTTTACAGAATGGTCACAAGTTATTGGGGAATGGCACTAGTGAATCCCAGACAGACTACGATACCAACTACAAGAAAATAGAAACTTACGCAACCACCAAAGAAGGCAAACTACCTGCAGAGCTTAAGTCTTTAAAGTCTAACAATTCAGCATCAAAATGGTCTGTTTTACAAGATTGATGTAGAGGAATACAGTCCATCCCATTCACTAAAGAAGGAGATACCTTCAAAGTAGGAAAGGAGTTGTGTATCAAGACTAATTAAATGACTTTCGCAGCTAAATTAGCTTCAGTAGGAAGTGTAGCTACTGGAGCTGTTGGAACAGGAGTAGGTGGAGCTTATTACTCCTCTTTAGAGACTATTGAAGGCAAATTGAAGGGCAAGATATTAGGTAACTATGATACTTTTAAAAGTGCTTGGGATGATAAACAACAGAAGCTTAATGGAGATAATGGAACTTTAAGTGAGGATCTTAAAAAGATAAAAGAGGCCAAAGACGGAACAGATCTATCCCTATATTGCCACAAGAATTATTCATCCACTTACAGAAGCATCTTCTCTTCTAAAGAAAATACATCACTTCTAGAAGAGACAAAGAAGTGATGTACTCAGACCTTTAAAGACCAGTTGGGAGTAGGTCTTAAAAGCTCGGGAAAAGTTCTAAAAGTAGATTCCGATAGTGAGGATAAGGAGAATTTCAAAGAGAACTTTAAGAAGCTAAAGACCCATGACGAGAAGACGGAAGGCCCTTTAACCGAGAAGCTTAGATCCCTCTCTCCTTCGGCAGACACCAGTTCTGAACAGAACTGACAGCAGCTACAGTCATATTGCAAAGAAGCACAATCCAAGTATCTTACAGTTGAGACACTAGAGGACTTTAAAGTAGCAAAGAAGTACTGCGTTAAAGAAACATAGTGACAGGAGCAACTAAAGCGGTGGCCGCATTCTGTGGGATTGGGGGAACTTGTGGAGCGGCAGCTGGAGGAATTATTCTTAGCTCTACAGAAACAATTGGAAGCTTAGTTAAAGATCAAGTTCTAGGAACCACTGAAGAATTCAACAGCTCATGGAAGGATCAACACAAGAAGTTAATAGAGTACTCTGGAGAGTTATCTCCAGAACTTAAGAATATAAAAGAAAAGCATAATGATAATGCTCGAGAAGCTTCCAGAGAGGCTCTTAAGACTTGATGTACTAATTCCTATAGTAAAACCTATAAAACACCAATATCTAAAGCCAACGACTCTCTCTTGAGGGAAGTAAAAACCTACTGTATACAGAGTGTAAAAGAGAAATTAACGGCTTCTATATCCAAAGGAACAGTTCTTACAGGGGCTGGACATAGTAATGAATTTAAAGAGAACTATAAGACTCTAAAGAATCACGATGAGAAGAAGGATGGAATTCTAGATTCTGAACTAGTTCCTTTAAAAGAGAATTCTGATTCTACCTTTGAAACTGGTTGGAGTAAGTTACAAATGTGATGTGATAAATATCACGGAACACCTTTCAAAGGAGAGACAGACTTATTTAAAAACTTAAAGAAGTACTGCATTAAGACCACTCAGTAATGACATCCGCAGCCAAAATAGCCGCAGGTTTAACTGGAGTTACAGGAACTGCAGGAATGGGAGTTGGAGGACTTTACTTATCCTCCAAAGAAGATATCTTTAGCAAAGTGAAGGATGACATTCTGGGAACTGAAAGTGAATTTGATGCGTCGTGAAAAGCCCAATTCAAGAAGTTATCTTCTGATGAGAATGTACCTAAGGATCTTAAGAAATTGAAGTCTGTAACGGGAGATAAGGAGCAAGTAGCGGCAATTAAAGGGTGATGTTCTTCTGCATATAAAACAACTTACAAGAGTTCTTTCTCCAGTGAACAAGAGAATTTATTAAAGGTAGTTAAAAAGTACTGCATTCAGAGTCTTAGTGAGAAGTTAACTGATCTTATATCTGGCAATTCCGGAGCCAAAGTCCTATCCACCGAGGGAGAGACAGATAAGGCCGATTTCACCAATAACTATAAGACACTAAAAGATCACAAAAACACCAATGGTGAGAAATTAGATTCCTCCTTCATATCCTTTAATCATTCGACAGCGGAAAATGATGCCACTACAAAATGGAGTGAGCTTAGAGATTGATGCAAGGGAGCTTTAACTAAATCCTTTAAAGGAGAATCCAGCGATCTATTCAAAACTACTAAGAAGTTCTGCATAAAGTCAGCACAATAATGGATCCATTAACAAAGATATTAGCGGGGTTAACTGGTATCGGAGGGGCGGCCAGTGCTGGGATTGGTGGCGCATACTTCAATTCATTGGAGAAGATTGGAGACCAATTGAAGGATTCAGTTTTGGGTACTAGTCAAGAATTCGATGAATCTTGAAAATCTCAATTCACCAAATTAGGTAAAGACAATGGAGATCTTACTCCTTCTCTTAAGAAAGTAAAGGAAACTGCTCAAGATGGATGAAAGAGTCTGAAGTCTTGATGTTCAGACACTTACAATCAAACCTATAAATCAATATTCACCAACAAGAATGAGAAGCCTATTACTTGAAGTTCAAAAGTATTGCATTCAATCCATAAAGGAGAAAGTTACTGAAGATAAGTTAATAGAGAAGGATACTAACAGCAAGGAGACTACTTTTAAGTCCAAATATGACTCCCTAAATACCCATACAGAGACAGATGGAATCTTAGATGATACTCTTAAACAACTAAAAGCAGGCTATTCTCAAGATACCAGTAAGAGTAAATGAAACCAATTAGAAGCTTGATGTAAATCTAACTACTCTAAGCCCTTTAAAGGGAGTGAAGATAATACCTTTAAATTAGTGAAGAAGTATTGCGTAAAAAGCTAGATTATAAGGGAGCCTTCGTTACTAACTTTAAGTCCCAGTATTTCTACAAAATCAACGAACCAATTGAAATTCTAAGTCCTCTTCTCCTTTAAATATTTCAGATCCCCTAGAATCACAGAGATTAGTTAAAGCGGTTTTATTATTTTCGGTCAAAGAGGTAGTACTCACAATACTCTCTTTAAGTTCCTTAAATTCCGGAGTTAAAAAGGCAGTACCGCTTTTTAATGCTTTCAATTGACTCTCCTTGCTTCCATCGTCCAACCAATTAGAGACTTTATCCTTATTATTTATGGAACAGAAATTCTTAAAGTCTGAGTAGTTATCTCCAGAGAGCCCAGAGTACTCTGAATTCGTAATCTCTTCACACGCCTTCTTCAACATGGCTTTAGCCTCATCCTTGTTATTGATAGCTTTAGATTTTGCATCCATTAACTTCTTATTCTTGGGATCACTTCCAGAAGTCTTCAGAAGTTCAAGCTTCTTAGTCCAAAGACCTTCATCATTTCCAATAATGGCATGTTTAAATTCTTTCTTGAAGGAATGCTGTACAGAATTGCCAGTTAATGCTCATCAACCTGCGGTAGCCGCCACACCACAAGCTGTAATGCTTCCGAGAGCTATTTTTGAAAATAAAGGTAGAGGCATTAGTAATCTTCCCCTTTAATCATCTCATCTTCAAACTTAGCACTCATAAATCCATTCCACATCTTTCTAACCTTCCATCTCATAAAGGAATGGGAAGCAACATATCTATGCGAGAGTCTATTTTCAAAGGAATCACATATCTTAATAGCTTCATATCCTCCCACTAAGGGAAGGAATATTACTAGGAATGAAGCGTAAACTAGTTTCACATTCCTAGCCCTCATAAACACGATGATGCCATATATTCCAAATAGTATCTTTGTTATGAATGAAAATAGCACTACTAGGAACATGGGCAGAACCACATTCCACATAGTTACCTTAAATAAGTCAAAATCAAAGATTACGTAATCAAATAAAGCTCTATATCCCTGATCTCCAACTAACGCCCAAGTATAGGAAGCAGAAGCATCTGACTGAGCATATGACAAGAAAGAAAGGGGAATATACCTCCGAGGAACTAATCAACACTGGTGATATACTCCAACTACGAATATAAGTAGAATCCAACTACTTACATTTATTAAATCAAGAACCCCAGCCCATCTAACCCCCCTCTTCGCCAGATAAAAGCTATTCACAAGCTAAGTCTTGCAATAAGTTAAGAAGTTATTGTATCTTACACTCTCTGACTCAAATAACTCTACAGCAACCTTATCACATCAATTCTTAATTTCCTTTTGCCGTTCTGTATCTTGACCGCTTTCTGAAGACTTACCCTTAATAACTCCCAACTCTGAATCTATATCCCCAGTATGTTGCTTTAAGCTGGTTCATTTAGTGGTTCAAGCAGCATTAGAGTGCTCTTGAGTAATCCAAGTAGTGGCATTACCCTTATCTTTGTTGTTCTTGGAACAATAGCTTTTGAAGTCTAAGAAGTTCTTATCTTCTCTATTTATAAAAAGAGAATCATACAACTCCAAGCACCCCCTCTTTAAAGCATCCTTCCCTGCTGTAGGATCACTTTCATCCTTTTTAGAAAGAGCCAATTTAATATTGACATTATCTCCACTTACAGAACCCTTCTTAAGGGCTTCTCATTTGGAATCTCATATATTAGTTTCATCACTTTTAATTAGAGCTCCCGCAAACTTACTTCTTAAAGTCTCAACACTACCGTCTTCCTTATAGAAGTAAAGAGCCGAAGCCCCTCCTACAGTACCAACTCCAGCTAATGAAGTTGCAACATATGCCCCTTTCATGAATTAACCGGAAAAGGTAACAGAAGAGTTTCTACAGAAATAACTTACAAGCAAATGCGTTAGATCAGAATCTCCCATAAATATTCCGGATCCCTCAGATTCACAAAGCTGGGTTAAACCAGTCTCATTCTCGGTAGTTGGGGAATCTCCATTAATAACACTATCCTTAAGCTTCTGAAATGCCGGAGTTAACTTGGAAGTTCCGTTTTTCAATGTTTTCAATTGAGTCTTCCTGCTTCCTTCATCCAACCAATTAACCACCTTGTCCTTATTGTTGATGGAACAGAAATTCTTAAAGTCGGAGTAGTTATCTCCAGAGAGCCCAGAGTACTCTGAATCCACAATCTCCTCACACGCCTTCTTTAATGCTTCCTTAGCCTTAGGGTCATTACTGTTAGCTTTGAGTTTTGCATCTATTAACTTCTTATTCTTGGGATCACTTCCAGAAGTCTTCAGAAGTTCAAGCTTCTTAGTCCAAAGACCTTCATCATTTCCAATAATGGCATGTTTAAATTCTTTCTTGAAGGAATGCTGTACAGAATTGCCAGTTAATGCTCATCAACCTGCGGTAGCCGCCACACCACAAGCTGTAATGCTTCCTAGAGCTATTTTTGAAAATAAAGGTAGAGGCATAACATCTCTGAATAAGGGGGGCAGAAGCTAACAAATTATGAATTTTAAGCCCAAACTTTTACTTGGTCTGGGAGGGGCTGGAACAGTAGGAGGAATAGGCGCTGCCTCCTACCCCTATCTTTCTAAGGGAGAGAAAGAATCCATACTGACAGCCATAACCAAGCAAGGAAAGCGATTCATCTTATCCACTTCCAAAAGTACTCATGACACACAATGAACCGCCATTTCCGACTCCCTAAAGAATGATGCAGTTGCCCGACGAGAAATAGAAAATCCCATAGATAAAGACAGACTTAAGAGGTGATGTGAAGATACATCCCAGAAGAAGTCTTACGATGAGGATCTATTAAAGAAGTTTGAGAATAGATGTACTAAGAACACCCTTCTTACAGAAGTTAAAGAGAAATTAGAGCAAGGTAAAGCTTTGATCCAATTTGGGGATGATGAAGGATGAAAAGCCAGATATGAGAGTTATAAAACTGACGCCACTGATACCAATATGCAAATCACTATCAATGGTCAAAAGATAAGTAACACGGGTATGAGTAATCAATCGGCAAACGACGTAAGAGACTGATGCCAATCCATGAATAACTCTTTATTTGAGGGTGATAGTAGCAACTCATACACATCCTTTAAGAAGTGATGTGTTAAGGAAGTCACTCGATAACAATGAATTCAATCGCTAAATCAGCCCTTGTTATGGGTGGAATAGGAGCTGGTGGAGTGGGTGGTTGAGGAGGCTACAAACTAATGAATCCAGATAGGGAATCCATACACTCTCTAATTACTAAGAATGGAGAGTATTACTTACTATCCACCGGCGATTCAAAGGACGATACCACATGAACTTCCATCATAGGAGATAGTAATTCCATCACCCAGATAAAGAACTCTACAGGACTTAAAGAAGTTACCAATTCCACCCTAAAGGAATGATGCTCCAAAACTAAGGATCTTCCCTCGTCAGACGACAACTCTCTAAAGAACTATAAAAGCCTATGTACCAAATTAAGCACCAAAGGCAAGGCTAAAGCTGATGGTGTGAAAGTTATAGATAAAGATGATGAGTCTTCATGAACGAAAAAGAAAGCTACCTACACATCAGAGACAGCTTCCAAAGCTAATAAGTTAACCATCAAAGTAGGAAGTGGAGAGGGAACGGATAAAGCATTTGACAACTTTGAAGCTGTAAGGACTTGATGTGGAGAAGAGTTGGGGAATATGTTTGTGGAAGCAAATAGCAAGACTTACGAAAGCTTCAAGAAGTGATGTGCTCAATAGCTCTGAAATAGAGTTATGGTTTCTAAGTCTATAGCTGCAGGGACGGTTGGAGTTGCGGGGGCTGGAGGGGTAGGAACCTGATACCTGCTATCTGACACTAAGGAAGTAATTTCAATATCCAAGAAGATAGAAGAGCAAGGGGAGAGATTCATTCTCTCAACTTTCGAGAGTGCTCATGACACACAATGAGACTCTCTTATCCAATCCTATAGCTCTTTAGTAAGCAATAATCCAAATAAGAAAACTAATAGCAGAATTCTCCAACAAAGCTCCCACCAGAGATGAGTTAAAAGTGTGATGCGATAAGAATTCCAAAACCAGTCACAAACTAAAGGGAGAGTTTGATTCCTTTAGAGAGTGATGTACCAAAGACAATTTAGCTCATCACATAAGGATAACAACCTCCTTAAATAAGGTTCCTTTAGCCTTGGGAGATGCAAAGTGAGATGAAAACAAGAACAATTACAATAGCTCGGCAACCGATCAAAATCAAATCACTGATTCCAAAGGGGTGGCAATAGCTAAAGCTGCTCTTCAGGATATACAAACTCTACAAGCATGGTGCTTTACGAATGCCAAAGGATTGTACATTAGCGATACTGATAAGTCTTTCGTAGCCTATAAGGAATGATGTACCAAGAGTACTAACACATAATGAGTGCTGCATTATCAAAGGGTTTTATGCTGGCCGGAGGAACTGGAGCAGCTGGCTTAGCTACTTATGGAGGTTACTCCCTTTTAAAGGAAGACTCTCATGAGGCTACTAGCCTAACCATATGACAAGTAGTTAGTCCCAAGAAGGAGAAGTTTGTTTTAAGTGTTGATACTACTTCTCATGATAAAGAATGGGAAGAGATAGTTAAATCAATAAACAACGAAACAAAAGTTAAGAATGTATTTGGTGGTAAGGTTCTGACTAAGGAAGAACTTAAAGATTGATGTTCCAAAAATAAGACTGAAAGTAGTGATGATGAAGGGCTTCTAGAAGACTATGAATCTTGATGCACTAAAGCTTCCAACTTCGGACAACTAAAGACTCTCAATAAGGAAGCTTTAGGGGAAGGAGATTCTCAGACATGAGAAACTAACTTCTCCAATTACAAAAGTTCAGCAAATACAGATAACAGGATAACTGACGCTTCTGGTGCCGCAAAGAATGACAGTAACCTATCTAATAAAGAAGAGTTAATTAATTGGTGTAACGGGAACGCTAGATCCTTGTACCAAGCAGAGTCTGCTACATCCAAAGCATACGTTAAATGATGTACTAAAGATACCAAAACAGCAGTCTCTCCAACTCCCGCTTCCGAAGCCTAATGAATTTCGCTACTAAATTAGGCATCGGAACTACTTCTGGTTTGGGAGTTACAGGAGCTGGTGTTGCAGGAACACATTACAGCTCAATAGAAACTATTGGAAGTCAAATTAAGGATTCGGTTTTAGGAACTACTGATGACTTTAATGAAGCGTGATCAGATCAATTCAAGAAGTTATCAAAAGAAGAGGGGATTCCCGATTCCTTAAAGTCCATTAAAGACAAGCATAAGGACAATAATGAAAATGGTGGAAGGGCAGTAAAGGAGTGATGTCAAGCTACATATGAAAACACTTACAAAAGTAAATTATCTGGACCTCATGAGAAGGAACTTGCAATTGCCAAGAAATTCTGCATCCTAACTCTTTCAGAGAGGATCACAAACTCCCTTACACAGGAAGATAAGATCCTATCTTTTGATGGAGAAGCGGATGGCTCTCAATATCAAACTAATTACGGAAAGATAGCCAGTCACAATGACATCCCCCTTCCTCCAGAATTAGCGGAATTAAAGAAACATTCTGGTGATGCAAGTACTAAGTGGAAAGTAATTCAATCTTTCTGTAAACAAAAAGTCCCAACTCCTTTCAGAAATATAAATGACTTTAAGATAATTCGTAAGTACTGTACTAAGAATAGCTCTAATTAGTATTTTCAATCGCTTTGTCATTACTTAAGAAAGTCGTTCCAGTTGTTGCTGCAGCCTCAGGAATTGCCGGTCTATCATTAGTAAAGATCACTAAGCCATCAGAAGACGTACTTACTGTCACTCCATCTGAAACTACAAAGGTAGATGTTGTAGAAGTAAAAGAAGAAGTTCAGGAACCGGTGGTAGAGCCACCCAAACCCCAAATTAAGGAAATTAAAGAGAGAATAAGAGACAAGTTCAGCAGTTCAAAGAAGACACTAATAACCTTAAGTAGCCACGATAATGCTTGAGAAGTTAGGAAACAGCAATATCAATCCAAGTTTCAAAGAATAACCACCAAGGAGGATATTGACCGTTGATGCAACCAATCTTTAGATTCTGAATATCAAGAGCCCCTTTACAAGAATGTATTGGAATTATGTACAGTACCTACCATGAGGGATCGATTTACATTTAAAAAGAAAAAAATAATAGATCAAGGTAAAGGGGATCCTCGTTGAGTTAAGAAGGTTACGGATTATCGCATCAGTAATCGAAAGATGCCTTCTGGAGAATTACAAACTCAGAATGGAGCAATTACAACTGAAGTGATTTACAAGTGATGTGAAACCGGAATAGAAGAGGAATTTAAAGATGACAGCGATAAACGATATCAACTGGTAGAAAATTGGTGTGTAGCTTAGCTTTCTAAGCCTTTATAAAAAGGTTTAAGGATAGCTATAAAAGCGTTGACATCTGGTAAATACATTGTTTGTTTAATTTACTAAGACTCTAGACTATCTTCCAATACATATAAATAGCATTACAAACATAAACCATGTCTCCAGCCAAGATCTGTTCTTTAACCGTTGCAGGGGGTGGAGCTACCAGTGCTGCTACTTATGGAATGTATTATCAAACCAATTCTTCAAGAAGTGTCAAATCAGAAATTAATGGAATCCTACTAAATAGTGAATCAGAGGACGAGGCTTGAGGTCAGCATTACAAGGGATATAAAGAAGCCAAAGATAATCTAAAGATCAAAGATCTGGATTCCAGCACAGAAAGTAATTGGAAATCGGGAATTAAGAATTGATGTGCAACAGCTTTAGAAACCAAGTGAACTGATAATAATTTCTACGAAATAATAGAAAAGGCAAGGCGTTGATGCGTGGATACCGAGAGCATAGGAGACAGAATTACTAGGACTTTAGAATCAACTAAAGAGGTAATTCCAGATAATGCTCAAGATGGGGATTGGGAAACAGCTTGAGAAGCTTATAACAATGGGAAAAATGGGAAGGAGATTGAAAGCTTAAAGTCTTCCACCAAAACAGAAGGTAAGGGAAAGATAAAGCCCTGATGCGCCAATAACAAGAGCCTTCATGCCTCTACTAACAAACAATTAAAGGATGATATGAAGTCTTGATGTACCAGAACCAAAACAACATCCGGAGCTCAAGCTTAAATGAACAAATTATTGGGGGTTGGGGCAGCCGCAGGGGCTGCTAGTGTCACAACAGCAGGCGTCTTCTATATTAAATCTGGTGAGAAAGAGGCGACTATAAAGCAAGAGCTTCAAAAATTAAATAAGAAGATCCTGACTTCTAAGTCCGACACCCGATGAGATATAAAAGCTCACATATACGGAACCAGTATCACCAATAATCCCAAATTGAAGATAGACGATAAGAACACCATTACCAAAGAGGAATTATCTACTTGATGTTCTACGACTCTAGAAAAGACTAATTCTGAGGATCTATACAATAAGGCTAAAGCTTGATGTTTGACCCCCTCAGTAAAGGATAAGTTATCTAAGGAAAGCAAACAGATATTGGCATCTCTCACAACTAAGTTAAGTGAATATAAAGGACATTCCAACAACGAAGATCTAAACATTCCTACGTCCGAAATAGGAAATAAAGAGAAGACTAATTTACAGGAGTCTGAACTTAAGACGTGATGCAACACTTACTCAGAAGTCGAATTAGAAGACGGAACAGATAAGAATTACAATCGCATAGTTAAGTGGTGCACATCTTAAGGGATGGACGTTAGGTTGGCCTCCCTAACAACTTTGGGGGCTGTTGCGGGAGGTTCTGGAGCAGTAGGAGTATACAAATTAGTTAATAGAGAAGATTCTTCTAATTCCTTAACAAGTGAAGAGTATCAGCTAGTATTCCGTAAATTTAAATCAGAAGGGGATTTTATAGCTGCACTTAAAACTAGAGTTCCTAATATTACTAGCCAAAGCACCTATGAAGAAGGTGGAAAGGCAGCTAAGGAATGATGCGAGAGAAATGATTCTTCCAACTCTAAGAGGTGATGCCTTCAACTTCCCAAAACCATTGGGGAAGAATTAGGTAAGCCATTAGCAACCAACTGAGAAAAGCAAATTAAAGATATAAAGGCTAAGAATATCGATGGATTGCTTGACGATCTAAAAACAGTAAATTCCAAATTACCATCCGTTGATGAAAATAAAGATTCGCAAGAAGCGTTGAGGGGGTGATGTAAATCTAAATTAGATATCAAACTAATAAGTGATGGTGCGGATTCTATACTTGAAAAAGTGAAAAGTAGATGTTTAAGCAATGACAACTAAAACTGCAGGAATAGGGGCTCTAGGCGCAGCAGGAGCTGCTGGGGCATGTGGAGGGGGTTATCTCTTAATGCGGGAAAAGACAATAGGAGATAGAGTCAGCAAGTCTGGACTGGTACTAATAAAGAGTGATGATATTGCAGCTTGAAAGCTTGCTGCCAAGCATTTAAAGCTATCAGACACTGATTTAGTCAAAGATCTATCTCCTTTAAATTCTGAAATCAAAGATGGAAACGTTGACTTGGATAAAGCAAAAGTGGCTTTGAAAAAGTGGTGTCAAGACGCTTCTAATAAGGATCTTAGTGACGAGAATATAAAGACTTACTTGGATAAAGTTAAATCCAGATGTACTATCTCTCCAATTGATATCAAAGAGAAGTTAAAAAGAGAGGGTAAGTCCTTTACCAATAACTGAACTAGTAAATTTGATACTATAAAGACACAAACCGCACAGGATACCGATTTAGAGAACAATCTTAAAGCTCTTAATAGCACAATAACTGAGGCAGTATCTAGTGCCAATAATCAGAAGAATCTATACTCTAAGGCTTTGCAAGATTGATGCGAATCTAAGTTGAATTTAAAGTTGGAGGATAATAGCTATGAAAACACCTATCCCAAAGTAGTTAGTCGCTGTACTTAGAGCTAATTTAATACCCTAATAAATAAGATATAATTTTCAGGCTATTAACCTCTCACATGTCAGGACAGACCATAGTTTTAATGATATTGATATTTCTTGTGATATGTATTGGTGTCTTTATGCTATGAGAATTCTCTCCTAAGAGATTGGAAGCTAAAGAAAAGAAAGCACAAATGACTAATAGTAACGAAGAAGCATCCTCTTAATCCCTCTAACTACCAGTTACTTAACAGAAAGACTGCTTTAATTCCTGCCCTAAGAGATAGCCAGAATGAATCCAAAGTCAGCATTATTAACGACTCTGGGAGCTTCTGCAGGTGTTGCTGGAGCGTGTGGAGGGGGTTATCTCTTGATGAAGGAGAAAACGATAGGAGATAGGGTTAGTAAATCAGGACTTATATTAATAAAGAGTGGAAATAGTAAGGCTTGAAAATTAGCTTTTCAACATTCAAAGCTATCTGATACTTCCTTAATTGAGGATTTAACTAAATTAGATTCATCCATAAAGAGTAATTCGACAATCAACTTAGAAAAGGCACAGGAAGCGTTGGATAAGTGATGCAGAGATGCTATCAATAAGGAATTAAGTGAATCTAATATAAGTAACTACTTACAGAAAGTCAAATCCAGATGCACCACTCCGCCTACTAGTATAGGGGAGAAATTAAATAGGGAAGGCAAAGCCTTTACATCCCATTGAGGGAATAAATTTGCAGCTATAAAAGGAACAACCTCCACCGATAACCAATTGGAATCAGATTTAAAGTCCCAAGATACTTCAATTCAAGTTGGCATTTCTGATTCCAATTCTCCAGCAGACAAATATTCAAGCGCTTTACAAAAGTGATGTGAATCTCAATTAACTACCAAGATAGGAGGCGATAATTACGAAGATATCTACACCAAAGTATCCAGTCGTTGCATTTAGATGTCAGTCTTATTTAAATCCTCCTTGGGAGTTCTTGGTTCTTTAGGAACTGGAACTGCTGGAGCAGGGGGTCTTTATTATGGAACGAAGGTATCTATAGATGATAAGGTTGGTCATGACTTTCTTGGAAATGAGGAAGAATTTAATGATTCTTGAAAGCAAAAGCATGATCAGCTATTAGAGGCCGCAGAAGAATCATTAATTCCCGATTTAAAAAACATACGTAAAACTCATGCTACCAAAGCCAATCAAGACGGAGCTAACGCTCTAAAGGGATGGTGTAACTCGATTAGAGACACATCCTATAAGAACATATTCATAAGCGAAAACAAATCACTTTTGGACTTGGCTCAAAAGTACTGCATCCAACCTATTAAAGACAAACTCGGAACTTCAGCTTTGGTGGATATGAGTAATGGTCAGAGTAGCTTTGAGACTAATTACAAGAAGTTAAATAATTATGATTCTTCTAAGAATGGAAAGTTGGATTCTGTCTTGCAGGAATTAAAAGATAGTTTTAATGATGGAAAGGCTAGTGAGAATTGAGGCAAAGTAAAGGAATGATGTACTTCAGCAATAGAAAAACCATTCAAAGGCTCTTCAGATAACTCTTTTAAGCTAGTCGAAACCTTCTGTAAGAAGTAACTACGAATTTCACTCTATCCCCACGCTATCAAAAACATAAGATCCATCACTTCCCTTCTTGACCCGAACCAATACATTCTCCAGTTCTTTATTAAGTGAAGGAATCTTGTTAAGACAAATCCTAGCAAACTCCCCATTCTTATCCCCATAGGATTTGTAAAAATCCTCATACTTTTGATTGCTATGAGTGCCTTCACCTTCAATCAAAACCTTACAACCTCCTCTTCTGGTTGTTTTGGTGAAATGTAAATTTAGAACCTTATTAATAGAATCATCATCTCTTTCCAATCCCAAATAAGCTCCTACAGATCCAGCTGTTAAAGAGGCCAAGCCTCCGGCAAAACCCATTCTGACTTTAGACATCTACCTACAAATGCGTAGGAACCGTCTATATAGAAATCAGAAATCAAATTTAAGCCGCCCCTAAGGGTCAATTAGGAGGTAATCTTTATTTACTATTCCGTAATAATTGCGTTTTTAAAAGTGTAAGATCCACCCTCCAACCTTACTTCTACTACGATATTTTTACTTTCTTCCGAAGGTAACCGTTCAGCCAACTTTGCCAGAAACTTACCAGCGAATACCCCTTTCTTATCTCCATGTTCTTTGTAGAAATCACTGTATTCTTGAGAACCATCAGTCATTGATGTATCGGAATTTCTATAAATTCGAATCTTACATCTACCTCCCCGCTTACTAGACGATAACATCAAAGCCCTATCTACATCAGTCTCCTGAGTAAGGTAAAAGTAAGTTCCTGTTAATCCTGAAACTAAAGAGACTAGAGCCCCAGAAAGACCCATCTTTGCCTTTGTGTGCATGATACTCTTTTAATTTAGGGAACGTATCTAATCGAAATCTGAAATCAAATTTAAGAGGCATAAATTGAGAAACCTACACCCTTACTATTAGGTGAGAAATATAATGATTGACCCTTCTAGAGCCCTTTACTAATGAGTCTTAAGTTGTTAATTCCCGCTATTGGTGGGGTCGGAGCATTAGGAACTGCTTTTGCTGCAGGGGCATTTAGTGGCGGGGAAAAGAAAGGAGATACTAGCATCACAACTTCTGCTCCAACAAATGAAATTCAAGCTCCCGAAGTTAAGAAGAAAGCTCTTAAGGAATTTAGCGAACTCAAACCAGCTTCCGGAGGGAATGATCAATGTTCTATTTTTTATGTTTCAGAGATTCATGAAGAGAATGGTAGCTATAAATACGATGGATACAAGCAGACCTTCAACAGTAAGGATGCAGCTTTAAACGAACTTAAGAAGGACGGTTTAAAAGATGAAGACTTAGGTACAGTGTTATGCGAGAGTGGTTACGGTCAGAAAAAGTATGCCTTAGCTAAAGAGGATGAGGGTTGAGAATTGGTGCAAGTTCAATAACCATGGATCCAAAATTAAAGCTCTTAATGGGTTTGGGAGGCGCTGGAGCTACTGGAGGAACCGGAATGCTTGTCTACCCTTATCTTAAGAAGGGGGAAGGGGAATCTTTATCAACTGCAGTAACTAATCAAGGAGATAAGTTCATACTTTACACAGCTGGAGATACTCATAACACACAATGAAAAGCTATTGTTGAAGAAATCAAGAATGATGATATTGCTAAGAAAGAAATAGGGGATCCTATAGATGAGACCAAGCTTAAGAAGTGATGTGAAGAAGCTGCTAATAAGAAGTCTTACGAAGAAGAATTAATAGGCAAGTTTAAATCCCGATGTACCAAAAACACAATTCTTACCGAAGTTAAATCCAAACTTACTGGAGGAAAATCCTTGATCCCTTTAGAAGATAGTGCCGGATGAACTAAGTCCTACGAGGAATATAAGAAGAATACGGTAGAAACAGATCTTCAAATCACCATCGGGGGAGAGAAGATTACTAATACTACTATGGGTAATAAGAAAGCTGAAGATATAAGAAACTGATGTGGTTCTGTAAGTCAAGCTCTTTTTACAGCAGATACAGATCCCTCTTATAAAGCCTTCAACAAGTGATGTGTTAGTGGTGGAGCCTAACTAAATGGAATGACTTTTGCAACTAAATTAGCTTCAGTTAGTAGTGTAGCTACTGGAGCTGTTGGAACAGGAGTAGGTGGAGCCTACTACTCCTCTTTAGAAACCATTGAAAGCAAATTAAAAGGGAAGATTCTTGGGAATTATGAAAACTTCAAGAGTACTTGAGATCACAAACATGATCAACTTAAGAAGGAGAGTGGAGTTTTAAGTGAAGATCTTAAAGGAATAAAGGACGGTAAGGGCATATCTCTTTACTGCCAGAAGAATTACTCCTCCACCTACAAAAGCATCTTTTCCAAAAAGGGAAATGATTCACTGCTGAAGGAAACAGAAAAGTGGTGTACTCAGACTTTTAAGGATCAGCTATCTGTAGGTATAGGAAGTAATGGAAAGGTATTAGATGTTGATTCTGAGACCACGGATGCCGATGAATTCAAAACTAATTACAAGAAGTTAAAGGATCACAAAATCACAGAGGGCAAGCTACCCAAAAATCTCCAAGACTTAGCTCCCAAGGCAAGCGAAGAATCAGAAAGTAAGTGGAAGTTGTTGCAGTCATACTGCAAGGAGATTCAAAAGAAGTATCTTACAGCTGAAACTTTAGAGGACTTTAAAGTAGCTAAGAAGTACTGTATTAAAGCGGGAACATAATGACAAGCACAGTTAAGACCATGCTCACTTTGGGGGGCGTTGGGGGTGCAGGAAGCTTAACTGTAGGCGGTGTTTACTTTGGCTCTAAAGAAACTATTGGGAATCTAGTTAAGGATCAAGTTTTAGGAATTTCTCCCGAATTTAATGATTCTTGGAAAGACCAACACAAGAAGTTATTAGCTTATGGGGGAGAGTTATCTCCTGAGCTTAAGCAAGTAAAGGAGAAGCACACCAATAGTGAGCTTTCCTCTTCCATAGAAGCCCTTAAGAACTGATGTAAGGCTTCCTATGAGAAGACTTATAAAACCTCATTGTCCAAAGCTCAAGAATCCCTTCTCAAGGAAGTTAAGACCTATTGCATTCAGAGCACCAAAGAGAAATTACAGGCCACCTTAACTTCAGGAAGTAGAAATAAAGTTCTGAGTGGGGCAGGAGATAAAGATGAGTTTGTTAAGAATTACAAAGCCTTGAAGAACCATAATCATACCAATGATGGAGTTCTAGATAGTGAGCTTGCCTCTTGAAAAGGCGAGGCAGAATCCAAAGCAGATAGTGATTGAGGTAACTTACAAAGATGATGTGAAGGTCATTATGAATCTCCTTTCAAAGGAATTACCGACTTATTTAAAAATCTAAAGAAGTACTGCACTAAGACATCCTAATGACTTCAGCTTCCAAAATAGCCTTAGGATTTTCTGGATTAGCGGGAGGTTCTGGAATGGGAGTTGGAGGTCTCTATTTATCCTCTAAGGAAGATATCCTGAGTAAAGTAAAGGATGATGTTTTAGGGACTGAAACAGAATTTAACTCTTCTTGAAAATCCCAATTCAAGAAGTTATCTACAGAAAATAAAAAGATACCCAAGGATCTTGAAAAGCTGAAGTCCATAACCGAAGAAAATCAACAGATATCAGCCATTAAAGGTTGATGTTCTTCGGCTTATACAACCACTTACAAGAGTATATTTTCCAGCAAGAAAGAGGAGTTATTAGATATAGTAAGAAAGTACTGCATCCAGAGTCTTAAAGAGAAGTTAACGGACTCTATTACTGGAAGCTCCAAAGTCCTTTCTGTTACTGATGAAACAGACAAACAGGAATTTATAAATAACTACAAGAAGTTAAAGGATCATAACTCCACTCAGGATGGTAAATTAGACTCAACCCTTAGTGCTTTTGATGCCACTAAGGCTGAAAGTGAATCTCAGACTAAGTGAAGTAGTCTTAGAGATTGATGTAAAGAAGCATTAACCAAATCTTTCAAAGGAGAATCTGACGATCTCTTTAAAACCTCCAAGAAGTTCTGCGTTAAACAGAACTAATGGAGAGATTTCTATTGTGTTTGAATAATAACGTTCTCTAGAGTATAAGATCCGTCGACCCCCTTTTTCACCGAAACCACTACATCCTCCTTTTCTCTATCTACTTCAGTAAGCTTTTTAAGACAAGAAGTTGCAAACACTGCCCCCTTGTCTCCATGACCCTTATAAAACTCGTTGTAATCTAAATCAGATCCCCCAACCACCCTTCCTTGATCTCCATTAATACGAACCTTACATCTTCCTTTCTTAGTTGCACGAGATAAATTTAAACTCCGGACTCTATCAATATCCGTCTCTTGAGTAAAGTAAAAGTAAGTACCTGTCAATCCGGAAACTAATGATGCCAAAACGCCAACAATCCCCATCTTAGCCTTTATATACATATGATCCTACAAGAAGGATCCGTACGTATATAGAAATCAGAAATCAACTTTAAGCGCCCCCTATCCTTGGAAAACCTATACCCACCACTTAAGTCAAAAAATATAATCACCACTTAAGTCAAAAAATATAATCACCACCTTCTTGATACATGGGTCTTAAGCCGTTGATTCCCGTTGTGGGTGGAGTAGGAATGGCAGGCTCTGCCTTTGCTGCTGGAGCTCTTGGAAAAGGCAAGAGTAATGAGAATGTGAGTATCCCCTCTTCAAGTCAAAGTGAAGATACTCAAGCTCCAGTAGCCTCAAGAAGGAAGCTTAAGAAATTCAGTGAGTTACAGCCCTTTTTGGAAGGAAGTGAGCAATGCCTTATTTTTTATGTTTCGGAGTTAAGTGAAATGAATGATGACGGTAGTTATGAATATGAAGGTTACAAGAGAACCTTCAAAAGTAAAGATGAAGTATTGAGTGGATTAGCTGGAGAGGGATTGAAACAAGAAAATCTTAGTGAGTTATTGTGTGGCTCAGAATTGGGCGCTAGGAAATATGCACTTGCAAAGGAGGAAGGTAGCAATTGAAGTTTAGTTTCTATCTCTAGTTAAGGAGCTCTGTTCAAGGGCGCAGTTTGCTTTGCACATATACAAGATTTCCATATCTCTGAACATCAAGAATGATTAGAAATCTTTGTATTCCAAATAATCAAACTCTCTTTATTTAAAGATAGATAAGTTATGTGTTGATCTCATGACTTCGGAAGAATTAAAAGAGTGTGCGGATTGAGTAGTTCCTCAAGTTAGATTAGCTTAGATAGGGAAAAGTTATCGTATCACTAGGGCTTCTAACGAATAGTTAATAATTCAACACTAAGAATTAAGTCACATTAGAAAGGTAAGTACGAATGACTAAGACTGCTGGTATTGGGGCTTTAAGTACTGCCGGAATTGCGGGGGCATGTGGGGGAGGTTATCTCCTTATGAAGGAAAAGACAATTGGGGATCGTATTAGTAAAGAAGGCCTTTCATTAATCAAGACTGGTGACAGTGCTTCTTGAGGATTAGCTGCTAAGCATTTGAAGCTAAGTGATGAAGCTTTAGTATCGGATTTAGCCAAATTCGATGCTGAAATTAAAAGTAAAGAGAATATGGACTTAGACAAAGCAAAAGTGGCTTTGGAAAAGTGGTGTCAAGAAGCTATTGGAAAGGATTTGAGTGATCAGAATGTAAAGGATTACCTAAGTAAAGCTAAGTCTAGATGCATCACACCTCCATCCGATATCAGAGAGAAATTAAGTAGAGAGGGGAAATCCCTCGTCTCCAATTGAAATAATAAATTTGAAGCTCTAAAAGCCGCATCTACCCAAGATACTGATTTGAAGTCACACTTAACAGTGATCGATAGTACCATAACAGAAGAAGTATCTGCAGCCAATACCCAGAAGGACAAGTATTCTTCCGCTTTACAAAAGTGGTGTGAATCTAAATTGGAATTAAAGATAGAAAGCAGTGATTACGATACCACTTACCCAAAAGTAGTTAGTCGATGTACTGAGTCCCAACCTCTTAACTCTTAATCCGTTCATTCGGATTCAATATGTCGTCCCTGAGTATAGTGCTAGTAGTCCTAATGCTTATAGTGTTGACTATTAGTGTATTTCTAATATACAAATTCTCTTCTAAGAGGGTAAAGAACGTATCTACAGAAGTAGAAAGTAAATAATGACGGGAACAGCAAAGACAGGAGCGCTTTTAACTTCTTTAACTGGGGCTTCTGGAGCGACAGCGGGAGGAGTCTATTATTTTTCTAAAGAAACTATAGGAAACTTAATAAAGGATGACGTCCTAGGCGAGGGAGAAGACTTTAAGGAGTCTTGAAAGAGTCAACATAAGAAGCTCTTAGACTCGAAGGAATCTCTTTCTACGAAGTTAGCTGAAATAAAGAAGAAGTATTCTGACAATGCACAAACAACAGGGCATCAAGCTTTAGCCAATTGATGTAAGGATACTTACTCCCAAACATACAAGCACGCCTTCTCATCAGAAAACAAGAGCTTATTAGAGGAAGCTAAGAAGTACTGCATTCAACCTATTAAGGACAAATTTACCGACGATAAGAGGCCTTCACTATCCGGAAACACAGATAAATCCACTTTTGAAAGCAATTACAAGAAATTGAAGGATCATAATGAGCAAAAGGGGAAATTGGACTCTAGATTAATAGCTTTGAAGGGAAGCTTCAAAGAACAACCAACAGATACCGAATGGCAAGCAATTCAAAGTTGATGCTCAGAATACTTTGAGAAGCCCTTTAAAGGTTCCAATGATAATACCTTTAAGCTTGTAGAAATCTTCTGCAAGAAGGGATAATGACCTCATCAGCTAAATTACTATCCACAGCTGCTGCAACTACTGGGGCTGCCGGAACAGCGGGAGCTATCTACTTTAAGCCTTGAGAGCAGAAAATAACTATTAAACAGGAATTAGAGAAACTGGGTAAGACCATACTTAAGACACCTAGCGACTCAAGATGAGAAATCAAAGAATATATCTACAAAACCACGGTCTCCAAGACTCCCACTTTAAAGATAGATAATAAGGATACTCTTACCAAAGATGAATTGTCAAGATGATGTCTTGATGTTCTAGATAAACCACATTCACAAGATTTACATAATAAAGCTAAAGCCTTCTGTCTAGCTCCCTCCATAAAGGACAAACTTTCTAAGAATAGTAAAACCATACCTGAATCCCTATCCACACAAGTTGGTAATTACAAGAATCATCAAACGGATGATGATTTGAAGATTCCTAAGCAAGAGATGGAGAATAAGGAGCAGAATACTTTGACAGAAGGCGACTTAAAGAAATGATGTAACTCTAGATTAGAGCTGGAATTATCTGATGGGGAGGATAAGAATTACAAGCGAGTTGAGAAGTGATGCACATCTGCCTAATATATGGATGCTAAATTAGCTTTATTCTCGGCTCTTGGAGCTTCCGCTGGGGGAATGGGAGCTTTTGGTGCCTATAAATTAATTAGCAAGGAGCAAAAGGCCTTTACAGATGAGGAATATCAGCTGATCTTTAAAGAATTCAAATCCAATGAATCCTTCATAACTGCCCTTAAGACTCAGAAAGCTGAAATCACCAAAGATAGCTCCAATTCAGAAGGTGGAAAGGTGACTAAAGAGTGATGTTTAAAGCATGACTCTAAAGAAGCTAAGCAATGATGCGTAATACTACCCAAAACTATTAGCGAGAAGATAGGAAAGCCCCTTTCTTCTAACTGAGCAGAAAGGGTGAAATCCATAACCAATAAGAGCGATTCGGCTCTATTAAACGATCTGAAAAGCATCAAGAGTGGCCTTTCCCAAATAGCAGATGGAAACCAAGATTCTCAGGATGCACTAAAGGGATGGTGTGAATCTAAATGGAATACTAAGGTAATAGATGATGAGGGGAATGCTATCTATACGAAGATAGTGAATAGATGTGTAGATGGTCAATAAAGTTGCCGGAATAGGTGCCATTGGAGCAACAGGGGTTGCTGGAGCATGTGGTGGTTTCTATCTTCTATCTAAAGAGAAAACGATAGGAGATAGAGTTAGTAAATCAGGGCTTATCCTAATAAAGTCAGGAGACACCAATACATGGAAATTGGCTGCCAAGCATTTAAAGGCATCCGACACTTCCCTAGTCACAGATTTAACTACCTTTGATCCCAATATAAGGAGCACTTCAGATCTAGACTTAGAGAAGGCTAAAGTAGCTCTAGAAAAGTGGTGTCAAGATGCTACGGGTAAAGATCTAAGCGAGAAGAATATCAATCTTTACTTAAAGAAAGTCCAATCTAGATGCACAATCCCTCCTACCGACATAAGAAGTAAATTAGAAAGAGAGAGCAAGCACCTAGTATCCGATTGAAGTGGTAAGTTTACGGCTTTAAAAGCCAAAACAACCGAAGATACAACTTTAGAGACAGATTTAAAAGCTAAAGATAGTTCCATAAATACAAACATCTCCACTTCCAATAATCAAATGGATGGCAAATATTCCGATGCTTTGAAGAAGTGATGTGAATCTCAACTAGATATCAAGTTAGAGAATGATAGCTATGTTGATATCTATACCAAAGTAACTAAGCGTTGTCTACAAGCATAAATGACTGCATCATTCAAAGCTGCGGCAGGAATTCTTGGAGCTTTAGGTACTGGAACTGCGGGAGCTGGGGGTCTTTATTATGGAACTAATGTATCTATAGATCATGAGATTGGTCATGAGTTCTTAGGGAATGAAGAAGAATTTAATGATTCTTGAAAGCAAAAACATGAGCAATTATTAACGGCACAAGAGGATTCACTAACTTCTGATTTACAAGGGATACGTAGAACCCACAATACCAAACCGAGTGAAACTGGAGCTAAAGCCTTAAGGGAGTGGTGTAACTCCATGAGAAACTCATCTTACAAGAACATATTTAAAAGTGAGAATAAGCAGCTCTTAGGCCTAACCAAGAAGTACTGTATTCAATCGCTTAAAGACAAGATGGCATCTGATAAATTGCCTACCTTAACTGGGAATACAGACCAAGAGACATTCAAGACTAATTACAAAAAGCTAAAGTCTCATCAGGATCAGCAAGGGAAGCTGGATAGCGAATTATTGGAACTTAAAAGCTCCTTTAACGAAGGACAAGCAGAAACTAAATGAACATCCATTCAAAGCTGATGTTCCAGAGCTTTGGAGAAGGCTTTTAAAGGGTCAAAAGATAACCTATTCCTATTAACTGAGACATTTTGCAAGAAGGCCTAGATTCCTGACAATCTCATGACTGGGAAGATGCTTGCGGGGATTGGAGCGGCAGGAACTGCGAGTGGCGCTGGAATGGGAGGAATGTATCTTTATACCAAGGACTCCATAGGAAATCAAGTTAAAGATAGAGTCCTAGGTACTGGGCAGGAATTCAATGATTCTTGAAAATTTAAATTTAAGCAGATGAAAGAGGAATCTCAAGATGGATTCCCAGAACTGGAGAATATAAAAACACAACATTCCAATAATGAAGAAACAGGAGCAGCAGCCTTAAAGGACTGATGTTCTAAATCCTATTCTTACGTATACAAAAGCGTCTTTAGTTCTAAGGATGACTCCAGACTTAAAAAAGTAGAAAAGTATTGCATCCAAAGTCTGGGAGAGAAGTTCACTTCCCTACTTACAGGTAATCACAAGCTTCTAGGTAATGGTGCAAATGAGAATCAATCTGAATATTCAACTAACTTCAACAAGATACAAAACTATGATGAGGCCACAAAAGGGAAACTTCCTTCGGAGCTAAAGGATCTTAAATCCGCAGAAGCAAGCACTAAATGAACCGTACTCCAAGGTTGATGTAAGAAGATACAGTCCATACCATTTACTGAAGAGGGTGATATATTCAAAGTAGGTAAAGAGTTGTGCATCAAAACTAGTTAGTGCCTTCTCCCGCGAATCTGGCCGGATTGGGGGCTGTAGGAGCTTTATCTGCCGCAGGAGGAATGGGTGCCTTATATTTCGGAACTAAAGAGACGATATATGATTACGTCCATCACAGAGTTCTTGGAGATAGTGATGAATTTGATGACTCCTGACAACAGAAATTTGGAGCCATGAAGAATAAGACCGGGGAATTTGAACATATAAAGAATAAAGAAGACCTGAGGGGGTGATGCAGAAGAAGCTATTTACGCACCTACAGAAGTCTTTTACAACCCAGTAACGACTCTTTTTTAGCTAAAGTAGAAGAGAATTGTATTCAGCCTCTGGCTGAGAAAATTGGAGAATCACTATCTAAAGAAGATGCAGATCACAAAACCAATTACAAGAAGTTAAAGGATTATTCTGGGGAGCTCCCTAGGGCTCTTAAGAAAATAAAAGAATCCTTAAAAGATGAGCCTCAGGACAATGACCTCAAAGACTTTAAAGCTTGATGTAACTCTACATCTAAGAAGCCATACAAAGGGAAGGATGATTCGACATTCCAATTAATGGAGACATTCTGCAAGAAATAGTCATGACTTTTGCAGCTAAATTAGCTTCAGTGGGAAGTGTTGCTGCTGGGGCGGTAGGATCTGGAGGGGGAGGAGCCTACTATGCTTCTTTAGAGACTATAGAGGCCAAATTGAAAGGGAAGCTTTTGGGTAGCTATGATGACTTCAAAAGCACTTGGGAGCACAAATATAAGAAACTTCAAGAAGGGAAAGACAGCCTAAGCGAGACTTTAAAGAAAATAAAGGACGGTAAAGAAATGGCTCTTCATTGCCATAAAAACTATTCCTCCACTCACAAGAGCATCTTCTCCAAAGGAGAGGATTCCGAACTTCTTGAAGAGACGAAGAAGTGATGCACCCAGACCTTTAAAGATCAACTATCAATAGAGTTTAAAACTGGAGGTAAAGTTCTAGATGTGACATCCAGCAACACAGATGAGAGTGAATTTAAAGCTAACTATAAGAAATTAAAGAGTCATGATGAGAAGGCTGAGGGATCTTTAACTGAAGAACTTAAAAAGCTAGCTCCCACAGCCGATGACTCTACATCCGCTCAAAACTGACAAAAGCTTCAGTCATATTGCAAGTCAGTTCATGATCAATATCTAACATTGGCAACTGTTGAGGCCTTTAAAGTTGCCAAAAAGTATTGTATTAAAGCGGGAACATAATGACTGGAGCGGCCAAAACTGCAGCAGCTTTAAGTGGAATTGGAGGGGCTGGTAGCCTAACTGTTGGGGGAGTTTACTATAGCTCCAAGGAAACAATTGGAAGTATAGTTAAAGATAAAGTCTTAGGAACTTCATCTGAATTTAATGAGTCTTGGAAGGATCAACATAAGAAGTTATTAGGACATAAAGGGGAACTATCTGCAGAGCTTAAGAAGTTAAAGGAAAAGCATACTAATAGCGATCTAGAGGCCTCTAGAGAAGCTCTAAAGAACTGATGTAAGAGTTCTTATGAACAAACATATAAAACTTCATTATCCAAAGCAAATGAATCCCTTTTGAATGAAGTAAAAACCTACTGCATTCAAAGCACCAAAGAAAGGCTACAATCCACTCTTAACGGGCAAGCCAATAAAAAGGTATTAAGTGAGGCCGGTGATAAAAACGATTTTGTAACAAACTATAAAGCCCTCAAGAATCACAATCCCTCTTCAGATGGAGTTTTAGATACTGAGTTAGCTGCCTGAAAGGACAAGGCGGATACTCAAGGAGATACAAAATGAGCTGATTTACAGGGGTGATGCAACAAGCACTACAACACTCCATTTAAAGGAGAAACTGATCTATTTAAGAACCTAAAGAAATACTGCATTAAGGCTTCTTAATGACTAGCGCTGCAAAGATAGCTGCCGGATTAACTGGAGCAACAGGGACTGCAGGTCTCGGAGTTGGTGGAGTCTATTTATCCTCTAAGGAAGATATCTTTAGCAAAGTAAAAGATGATGTTCTGGGGACTGGTGAGGAATTTAATCCTTCTTGAAAGTCTCAATTTGAGAAATTATCTTCCGAGAATGGAAAGATTCCTGAAGATCTTAAAAAGCTGAAATCCATAACTGAAGAAAACAAACAGATATCAGCCATTAAGGGTTGATGTTCAGAATCCTATAAAGTTACCTACAAAAGTTCATTTTCTAAAGGGAAGGAAGATTTGCTGAGAGTAGTCAAGAAGTACTGCATTCAATCCATTCAAGAGAAAATTACGGACGCTAAGTTAATAGATAAGAAGAGTAATGGGAAGGATACCGATTTTAAATCTAAATATCAAGAATTAAACTCCCACAAAGATACAGACGGAGCTTTAGATAGCACTCTTAAAGCTTTAAAAGAAGGATACTCTCAGGACAGCAGTCAAAGTAAATGAACTGAATTGGAAACTTAATGCAAGAATAGCTATTCTAAGCCATTCAAGGGAAATAACGATAATACCTTTAAGCTAATTAAGAAGTACTGTTCTAAAGACTAGGGTTTGCAATAAGTTACAAAGTTCTTATACCTTACACTCTCTAACTCAAATAATTCAGAAGCAACTTTTTCACATCAAGCCTTAATCTCCTTTTTCCTCTCAGCTTCTTGAGAGGTAGTATCTTTCTTCTTAATATCTTCTAACTCTGAATCTATATCTCCTTGATGTGACTTCAAATTAGTTCACTTAGTTCCTCAACCCTCATCAGTATCTACCTTAGCAATCAACTCACTACCTCCAGCCTTCTCCTTATTATTCTTGGCGCAATAGCTTTTGAAATCTAAGAAGTTCTTATCTTCTCTATTCTTAAAGGGAGATTCATAAAGTTCCTTACACCCTCTCTTCAAAGCATCCTTACCCTCTTGCTCCGAATTACCATCCTTCTTAGATAAAGCTAATTTCAAATTTTCATTATCCCCATTCACAGAACCCTTCTTAAGCGCATCTCATTTAGCATCCCATATAGTAGTCTCAGTATCCTCTATTAGAGCTCCTGCAAATTTACTCCTTAAAGTCTCAACACTATCCCCACCTTTATAGAAATAAAGAGCTGAAGCCCCTCCTACCGCCCCCACTCCAGCTAATGAAGTGGCAACATAAGTTCCTTTCATTTAAATCTGCTTGAGAAAATAATTCATATTCAAATACTCAGAAAAGGGGTTTCCTCTAATTCGGATTTATTATCGTATTCAAAAGAATTTGGAACCCCAATCCGCCTTCTCACCTTTCTAAATTTCGAGTACAAAGGGCTACCTTTTTTCAATTCCCCCAACAGACAAATCTCGTCCCTTTAAACATCTTGAGACTATTTTTAAAGTAGTTTGAAATCAACAAGTTCATGGATTCAAAAGCCAAACTTTTACTTGGTTTAAGTGGAGTAGGAACTACTGGAGGGGTGGGGGCATTTTTCGCCTTTCCCCACAGGTCTAAAGAGGAAGAAAGGGAATCAATATTGACAGTCATTTCCAGCCAAGAAAGGAGATTCGTACTTTCCACTTCTAACGATGTTCACAATGCACAATGAGGAGCAATCGTTAAAGAGATAAAGGATGATGTGATTGCTAAGACGGAAATTGGAGATCCTATAGATGAAAGTAGACTTAAGAGTTGATGTGAAGAAACCTCTAAGAAGACGTTTTATAAGGATGATTTACTCATCAAATTCGACTTCCGATGTACTAGAAATACCATTCTCACTGAAGTTATAGAAAAGCTAGAGTCCAATAAGTCTCTAATTGAATTTAACGATAGCGCGGGATGGACATCTCAATATAACGACTACAAAACTAATGCTACCGATCCCAAATTACAAATCACACTGGAAGGTAAGAAGATAACTAATTCCGATATGAGTAGTCGTCAAGACAACGATATAAGAGACTGATGTAAGTCCATGAATAACACTTTATTTGAAGAATCTGAAAGCGATTCATACAAAACATTCACTAAGTGATGCATTAAGAGCACCTAGATGAAGGAACATAATGAGTGTTATTACTAAAGCTGGAATTGGATTAGCTTCTGGTGCGGGAGTTACTGGAGCTAGCGTTGCTGGAGTTCATTACAACTCCATAGAGACTATTGGGAATAAGATAAAGAATGAAGTTCTTGGAACCGACAAAGACTTTGATGATGCGTGATCTGATCAATTCAAAAAGCTAGAGAAGGAAGCCAAGATTCCCAGTTCCCTAAAGGCCATTAAAGATAAACATCAAGGGAATGATAAGAATGGAGGGGAGGCTATAAAGGGATGATGTCGAATGATGTATGAGAATACTTATCAAAGTAAGCTTGTAGGAGCAAAGGAAGATGATTTAAAGATCACCAAGAAGTTCTGCATCCTAACTTTATCAGAAAGACTAACTAATTCCATTCAGAGCGGAGACAAGATCCTGTCCTTTGACAATGGAACGGATAGCTCTTCCTATCAATCTAACTACGACAAAATTAAAGATCATGATGACAAGACCATGGGAATTCTCCCCAAAGAATTATCTGATTTAAAAAATCATCAAAGCGAAGCGTCTACGAAGTGAAATGTAATTCAATCCTTTTGTAAAAAGAAAGTCTCAATTCCATTTACTAAGATCGATGACTTCAAGATAGTAAAGAAATACTGTACAAAGAATAGCTCTACTTAGATCATGAAAAAGTCATGACAATGACTTTAGTAATGATGACTCATTAACATGTCATTACCCTCTGCCGCAAAGAAAGTCATTCCTGTAGTGGTCGGAGCATCCGGAATTGCAGGCTTTACTTTATTCAAAGGCGCTTCATCGGAAGCAAAAGTAACTACCGCCATGACAGCAGAGTCTCCTCCTGTCATGACTCAAGCCAAAGGTAAGAGTATAGGAGATGCCATAAAGGAAGCCAATAAGAAACTATTAACCTCCTCTTCCAGCAACAATGCTTGAGAAATAAGAAGACGTCAATATCAAACCAAATTCAACAAGTGAATTACAAGGGATGTGATGGAAGAGTGATGTGCTAACTCCTTAAATAAGGACTACCAAGAAAAGCTCTTCAATGACATCTCCCAAATGTGCTCAGTTCCTAACATGAAGGAGATGTTTGCCATGAAGAACAAGGTGGTCATTGATGTTACCAAATTCCATGACCAACGATGAGCTACAAAGGTCTCCAATTATGTAGGAAAGCTTCATAACAAGAAGATGCCCAATTCTGAATTAAAAAACGCCAATAGTGGAGTGACTCCCGAAGTGATTATGAATTGATGTAAAGGTGGGTTGGAAGAGGAATTTATAGATGAGAATGATCGTTATCACTTGATCGAGACTTGATGTGTAGCTTAATGAAATGTCTCCATCCAAAATCTGCTCATTAACTGTTGCTGGTGGAGGCGCCACAAGTGCTGCCACTTATGGAATGTACTACCAAACTAATTCCTCAAGAAGTGTCAAAACAGAAATTAACGAAATTCTATTAACTGATGCGTCCGAAGATGAGGCTTGAGGTCAACACTATGAGGAATATAAGAAAGCACCAGATACTCTAAAGATCAAAGATCTTGATGACAGTGCTGAGGATAAATGGAAGAAGGGAATTAAGATATGATGCGCAACCGCGCTAGAAACCGGATGAACATCTAATAACTTCTACTCCTCATTAGCAAGGGCAAGGAAGTGGTGTATCGATACTGAGAGCATAGGAGCACGAATTACAAGGACACTAGGTTCAAATAAGGAGATTATTCAAGATGGTGGCGATTGAGAAGCTGCTTGAGATACGTATAACACGGGAAAGAATAATAACGAGATTGACGCTTTAAAGGCTGACAATAAAGCGTCAGGCAAAGACAAGATCAAACCTTGATGCATAGATAACAAGGGTCTTCATGCATCCTCTAATAAGAAGTTAAAGGATGATATGAAGGCTTGATGCACTAAGGATAAAGCATCATCTTAATGAATAAATTACTGGGAGCGAGTATAGCTACTGGAGTTGCCAGTGCTTCGGCGGTTGGAGCTCTTTACTTTAAACCTTGGGAGAAAGGGATATCTGTAAAAGAATCGCTAGAGAAGTTGGATAGATCAATCTTGACTTCTGCGAGTGATTCTAGATGAGATATTAAAGTCCATATCTATACCACCAGCATTTCAACCAAGCTTAATTTAAAAATAAACGATAAAGATACCATCACTAAAGAAGAGCTATCTTCCTGATGCTCTTCCACTCTGGAGAAAACTAACTCTGAAGATCTTCACAATAAAGCCAAGGAGTGATGTCTTGCTCCTTCTGTAAGAGATAAATTATCCAAGGAGAAAAAGACCATTTCCGACTCCTTATCAACAAAGCTTGGAGAATACAAAAAGCACAAGACAGATGATGATAAGAAGATCCCATTAGATCAGATGGAAAATAAAGCTCAAGATAACTTACAAGAAGAAGACTTTAAGAAGTGATGCAATACATATTCACAAAAGGAATTAAGGGAAGGAGAAGATAAGAATTACGATCGAATAGCCCATTGATGCACTGCTTAAGATATGAGTGCTAAGTTAGCTTCGTTGGCAGCTTTGGGAGCCTCTGCAGGAGGTGCTGGAGCTTTTGGGATTTACAAATTAACAAATGGGAATAGTAATCTTCAGAAGCTCACAGAGGAGGAATATCAATTAGTTTTCAAAGAATTTAAATCACAAACTCCTTTCATAACTGCCCTAAAGACCAAGACCCCCACAATAGAAAGCACTAGCGACAATACTGACGGAGGAAAGGCAGTTAAGGCTTGATGTGTAGGGAATGATTCTTCTGATGCAAAACAGTGATGTATCCCACTACCCAAAACCATTAGAGAAAAGATAAAGAAAGCCTTAACCACCAAGTGGGATGAGAAGATCAAATCCATAAAAAGTACCGATACCAACGATTTATTAAAGGATTTGCAAACTATAAAAAGCGATCTGACTCAAGTCTCTGAGAGTGATCAAAAGGCGAAGGATGCTTTAAAGGGATGATGTGAATCTAAATTGGATACTAGATTAATTAATTCTGATGGAGATGCTATCTATACCAAAGTGGAATCCAGATGTTTAGAGGGGTAGTCTCCCATTGCACATTTAAATCCCCTAAATAGTTATTAATTTATGGATTCAAAGGCCAAATTCTTACTGGGTCTAAGTGGTATCGGAACAACAGGGGGAGTGGGAGCTGTTCTCTCCTTTCCCCATCGATCTAAACAAGAGGAAAGGGAGATGATTCTCACAGTCATATCCAGTCAAGAAAAGAGATTTATACTCTCCACTTCCGACTCTAGCCACAACGCACAATGGGACAATATAGCTAAAGAAGTAAAAGACAATTTACTTGCCCAGAAAGAAATCGGGAATCCTATAGATACCGAAAAGCTTAAAAAGTGATGCGCAAGAACAGCTCAGGAGAAATTCTATGAGGATGATTTACTAATAAAGTTCGATGATTGGTGTACTAGAAACACCATACGAACTGAAGTATTATCCAAACTTACTGACGGGAAGTCCTTGATTGAATTTGAAAATAGCGGAGAATGAACTAAAGTTCAAGAACGTTATAAGACACAAGCCACTAGCGAAGATATTCAAATTACCATAGGAGAAACAAAAATAACCAAAGATACCATATCTACCAAGAAAGCAAACGACATAAGAGACTGATGTAAGTCTATGAGTAATGCCCTATTTATTAGCGATACAGATAATTCCTATAAGGCATTTGATAAGTGATGTGTTAGTCCGCAACAATAATGGCTGTAACCACTAAATCCTCCCTCCTATTGGGAGGAATAGGGGTGGGTGGCATCGGAGCTTGAGGGGGATATAAGCTCATGACTGCCCCTCAGGAATCCATACACTCCTTAGTTACTAAAAATGGAGAGCATTACTTACTATCTACAAGCTCCAGCGCAGATGATAGTACATGAGAGAAGATAATAAGTAGTAAAGGTTCACAAATTAAGAAAGCTACCGGATTGAGCGAAGTTCAAAAGAAGACTTTAAAAGAGTGATGTTCCAAGGAAAAGGATTTCCCGCCTTCCAGAAGTTACTCTCTCCAGAACTATAAAGACTTTTGCACTCAGTTCACCATTAAAGGTAAGGCTAAGTCAGATAATTTACAAGTCATAGAGGAAGATGACAAAGACGAATGAAATACGAAGAACAGTAGTTACACAACTCAAGCCAAATCTCCAAACAATACATTAACTCTTAAAGTAGGATCGGGTGCCGGAGAAGATAAGTCTTTTTCGGATTTTGAATCAGTCAAAGCTTGATGCAAAGGGGAATGGGGAATGGGGAAATATGTTTGTAGAAACTAATAATAAGACTTACGAGAGCTTCAAGACATGATGTACCAAATCTCTTTAATCACCCATGACCTACAAAACTTTAACTGCAGGATCTCTTGGAGTTGCTTCTGCAGGCGGAGCAGGAACTTGGTACTTTCTTTCTGGCAGTAAAGATATCACCTCTATATCCACCAAGATTGAAGAACAAGGAGAGCGATTCATCCTCTCTTCTTCTCATGATACTCAATGGGATAGCTTAATTAAAGCTTATGAACCATTAGTAAAGTCCAATCCCAGCAATAAACCTTTAATAAAGGAATTCGCAAACAAAGCTCCCTCTAAGGATGAATTAAAGAGTTGATGTGGAAATAATGCAAAATCCGATCATAAGGAAAAGGGGAAGTTTGATTCCTTTCGGGAGTGATGCACACAAGATAATGTCGCACAACACATCAAAGTAACTCCTACATTAAAGAAAATACCATTATCTCTAGGTGATTCAGAATGAGAGCAAAAGAAGAGCGATTACAATAGCAAGGCAACAACAGAAAATCAAATAACCGATAGTTCTGGAACTTCGATAACAAAGACAAATTTACAGGATATTAAAGTCCTTCAAGATTGGTGCTTTAAGAAAGCTAAGGATCTCTATGTAAATGACAGTGATCAAACTTTCAAATCATTCAAAGAGTGATGCACAAAAGATAGCGGTCAATAGATGAGCTCCCCAGCAAAGAGTTTATTTCTAGCTGGAGGTGCAGGTTCCGTTGGGTTAGTTACCTATGGTGGTTATTTAACCTTTAAAAATGAAGATTCTCAAGTAGAGACTAGTCAATCCATATGACAAGTCGTAAGCTCCAAGAAAGAGAAATTCGTATTAAGTACAGATACCACTTCCCACGATGCAGAATGGGAAGAAATAAGTAAAGGACTTGTTAGCAATGAAGATGCAAAAAGCGCTTTAGGGGTTGTCGCCGTAACCAAAGATTCTCTTAAAGTTTGATGCTCTAAAACGAAGATTGAGAATTCAGAAGAAGGCTTACTGGAGAATTACGAGTCTTGATGTACTAAGAATTCCAATTTTGGTCAGTTAGCAACCCTGAAGAAAATAGCTCTGGAAGAGGGAGATTCTCAATGGGATGAGAATGTAAAGAAATACCCTAACAAGGGAGACACAAGCAACACAAATTACAAATTGACCGACGAAAAGGGAACAGTGAAAAGTGAATATACTCTGAAGGACAAGAATGAATTAATAGATTGGTGCAACAAGAACTTAAGGTCTCTGTACAAAGAGAATTCCCCCACTACTCAAGCTTATATGCAGTGGTGTGTTAAAGAAGTTGTGTCCAGTACGAATTCCTCTCCTTCAGTAGGTTAAGATAATGAGTTGCGCCGTTAAATTAGTTGCAGGCGGAAGTATAACTGTTGGAGCGGGAGTTGGTGGGGCTTGTTACCATAGAATTCTTGGGCAGTACGATACTTATAAAACCACTTGGAGCATTCCTGTTTTGAAAAGGAACAAGGAACAAGGAACTTCCAATGAGATCTTTAATCCAATAAATTGTCAAAGGAATTACTCTTCCTCCTACGAAGAAACTACCTTCAATTTAGAAGAATTTAAGAAGTGGTGTTCTGAAGTATCTGCCAATAATGTTGTTGAAGGGCATTCTAAAGATGTTGGAGAAGCAAAAGTGAGAGGATCATCCAATGAAGGCGGAAGCTTTACTATACCTGTTTGTAGAAATGTGGAAAAGACTGATCATTCATGAACGGTGTCTGTTTGCTTGCCTAGGTAATTAACAACATCCCTATTCTTCATTCGGAGAGAAAATAAGAATTATCAATGAAAATGAAACTTTGAAAAGTGATTATACTTTTGGAAAGTAAAAGTTAAGATCATGATTTGCTCTGTAGGAGTAGGTTTATCTTGTTATTCTGGAATTTTGGGTAATTATGACGTCTACAAAACTACTTGAAGCAAAGTAGAAAACAATACCAAGCTTCAAAGAAATTACTCTTCTACGGAAGAAAATGATTCTTTTGGAATAAAGGAATTCAAGAAGTGATGTAGTGAAGTTAAGTCTTCAAATTATTCTGGAACTGTTTATAGTAATACCAGAAGGACTTACGGTTCATGACAAACATTCATAAGTTTTAAATAGTTAAATAAAGGAAGTAACTTTCACCGTTAAGTACGAACATCTTCTTTAATTTAAATACATTGCAATAAAGTTCACAAGCGGATTCAACAAGAACTCCAAATAAGGAGTCCTTACATCATCAATATGATGGTGCGTTTCCTAAGTTTTGTCTAGCTAAACTATATACATTCTGTAGCTTAGTTGTTGGGGACGCGGCTTCATATATTTGAAGTTCCAATTAACTAAGGCTAATTAAAAAGCGGATCGAAAGTCATGCCAGCAACAGATGAACCTTATTTACTAATCTGCATCTAAAATGTGAGTCTCCCATCAAGTGATAAGTGCAACTCTATAGAAGTATTAATCTTACATAGAGGGAGCTTTAATCCACCTGCAGATTGAGAATAAGAGACTAACGAATCTAATATCAATAACTGAAATACGACAAATTAAAACCCAAGATAGTGAGGGAGTTTCTGTGCTTTGTATGAGGAAGATACTACTCTAGATCACGCAAAGGGAAGGGTGGTTAATACGTTTAAATTGCTCGATAAATATTTAGCTAAGATCTCTTAGTCTCTCCGTTCCTCGGTAACGTCTCGAAAACCTTATTATTTATTTTTATAAAACTTTGTTCTCCTGTTCTCCTGTTCTCCTGTTCTCCTCTCAACTAAGATGCAGAAACTTCTTTTAGAGATTGTTGGGGATGAAGGGGTTGCTGAAGGCCATCCTAGTTGGTGGAATGTTATGCTACGGAATAGTGGCCGCAACTGCTTCTAATGGAACTCCTATAACAACTAGTTTATCAGAGACTGAAGAAAAATCGAAAGAAGAAGAAATCTCAGCCACTTCTAGTGAAAACTCGACAACTAGTTTATCAGAGACCAAAACCTTAAACGTTCCTGAAGCAAATGTCGTGACTAATTCTGCATCAAGTGGTCAGTTAGAGGAAACACCTGTTGCTGTTGTATCCACAATACTTGAACCAGCTGTAAGAGTGGTTGAAAGCTCCCCATTCTTGGGTGAAAAGTTTTCAGATTTAAGAACAGCTATGGCTACGTTTATTGAGGATAGTTCGGGTTTATTTAGTGAAGGGTGTGAAGCTGTTTATAAGTTAACTTTTGTAGGAGAATCTGGGGGTTCTAGTTTCTGTAATTGGTTTAGTAGCAAAGGTAAAGATGAATTAACGGAGTCATCAAGTTAAGGAATGATGTACTAGGTAACTAAATGAGTTTCGAAGCTACAAGGGTGTTAGCTTTAGCTGGAGGAACTGGAATTTGCCGGCGCGGTAGCTTATGGGGGTTATCAAGCACTAAAAGATAAGGATATTCATCACACTACCGGCTTCACTGTATGACAAGTAGTTAGTGCTAAAAAAGAGAAGTTCATACTGAGAACAGATGCCGATACTCATGATACAGAATGGGATGAGATAGTTAAGTCTATATCTGGCAATTCCGAGGCACAAAGCATGCTTAGGAAAGCTACTATTACAAAGGAAGAACTTAAGAGTTGATGCTCTAATACTAGAGTTGAAAGTAGTGAGGATCAGGAGTTGCTAGATAACTATGAATCTTGGTGTACTAAGAATTCAGTTTTTGGTCAATTAAAGGAACTGAAAAAGGAGGCACTTGGAGAGAATGATCCCAAGTGAGATACTAATGTAAGTAGCTACCTACAATCAGGGAATGAAAACAAGAAATTAACTGATGATAACGGCAACGCAAAGAGTGATCATACTTTGAAGGATAAGAAAGAGTTAATAGACTGGTGCAAAAGGAATCTCACTACTCTTTACAAGCAAGGATCAGCAACAACAGAAGCATATATACAATGATGCACTAAAGATATAGCTAACGCAGAAGCAACTCCTACTCCAGCCTCAGAAGCTTAAAAAATTTCGTTCTCCAGTTCTCCAGTTCTCCAGTTCTCCAACCGACTAAGATACAAAAACTCTTCTAGAGTTGTAAGGTATGAGGGGAGTTAAAGCTGTCTTAAGCGGTACTGGATTGATTTCGGGAGTTGGGGGTGTAGCAGCACTAGCCGCTCTTAATAGAGCTCCTGCGGCATCTGTTTTGGAAGTGGTTGAAGAAAAACCACAAGTAGAGGAAAAGAAAGAAGAGGTAACAGTGGTAGAGCCAGCTCCTGTTATGGATGTCTATGTAGTGGGATATAAACTTTTTAATGGTTCAAGTCAGCCCTTGGTGGATGAAATCTCTCCAAATAAGTTAACTAATGATTTTATTGCTATGGATGGAGAAGCGAAGAAATGTAGTTTAAGCGGTAATGTTCAGGGAAGATCTTATGTTTATTGGGATCCTAAACAAAAGCAATTAATGTGTAATCCTAAATTTCAATGAAAAGATTGACTAACCGTCTCCGATGTTAAAAAGACTCAATCCCTAGGAGAGGTTGAATTGAGTGAGAAGATGGAAAGAGTTCATAATTTGAGAACAGCTATATTCACATTTAAAGAAGAAGGGCATGATGATGATACCTTCAAAAAGGGCTGCGAGGCTGTTTATGACTTAACCTTCAAAGATGGTATGGGTTCTAATTTCTGCAGGGTTTTGCTATTCACTGGAAGAGTTTAAACATTAGATCAAATCATACATAGCTAAGATTAACAACACCTTAATCTTAAGCCGGAAAGCTTGATTCTCCTTCAACTAGAATACAAAATCTTTTAAAAGTAGTTGAAGAAGAGTCTCCATAGAGTGGGGCGTTAATCCTAATTTGAATACAAATTTGTTATACTTTGTAATTGCAATAAAGTTGATAAGCGGATCCGGCAAGAACTTCGAATAGAAGGTTCTTACATCATCGATGTGATGGTGTGTTGTAGGAGGTTGTGTGGGTATCTCTTTTTTAGAAAGGCAGAGTTGTGTTTATTGGATTTGGTTTAGCTAAATTAGCTATATTTGGTGGCTTAACTGCCGGAGGGGCGGGGTTTGGAGCTTTGGGTGCATATGTTTGAAGTTCCATCAGAGGTAACTCTACATCAGACATCAGCAGTCGATTGTAAGTAAAATTCCTCAAGGATTAGTTTCATTTAAGGACGAGAAAAGGAAGGTTTTAAATTTAGATTTTGAAACCCAGCACTACGGTAATTTTTTCAACAGGACGGACACTTTAAACTTTTCTATTTCAACAAATGAAGAAAGGGGAGCGACTCCTTCTTGAGGGGGTTCTTTTAATTGTAAAGTGGAGTTTCAACATAAAAATGAATACGCCACCTTAAGAGAACATGAGCATTTAAAACAGTTGTGTAAAGAGTCATTTCAACAACAGCAAACCATTCTTTCCCTTAAAAGTCAAGAATCGAAAAGAGTCTCTACAAGTGAAGTGGTTGACGAGTGTAGCTCTTTGGGGGTTTTGATAGGAACTAAACTAACTGAATATGGTTGAGAGTCATATTACTGTTGAAATCTTAAAGGCATTAATCCCAGCTAAAGAAGTACTTTAACCCACCTATTGAAAATAGTAGCTACCCACAATCCATCCAAAGAGAAGAACAATTAGTACATTTAATTTACTAATAGATATTGAGTTAGGAATTCCTATCTCATCAGAATACATCTCTTAATTACTTAGTTCTCCTCCCAACTAAGATACGGAGACTTCTTTTAGGAGTTGTAGAAGGTCTATTATGTTATGGAATAATAACTTGAACTGCTTCGGGAGAATCTCAATCCCCTCGGTATTCGAGGGGGGGGAGTTTAAGGCTTTAGAGATATTATGCATACGTTTATATCCGATTGGTTGAAGCGCTTTTTTAAGTTAACTTTTAAGGATGATAATAGAGGAAGTCGCTAAATAATGATCTCCAAAGCGGCAGCAATAGGTACGGTTGGAGTTGCTTCCGCTGGGGGAGTAGGTGCTTGATATGCTCTTTCCAAAGATAAGGAAGTAATCTCAATCTCTAAGAAAATAGAAGTACAAGGGGAGAGATTCATACTCTCTACTTCAGAAAACACCCACGACACACAGTGGGGATCACTTATTACAAGCTACACCCAAATACTAAGTTCCAATCCCGATAAGAAGCCTTTAATTAAAGAATTCTCCAAACAAGCACCCACACAAGATTCTTTAAAGGGGTGATGTAAAAATCAAGCCAAAGAAGATCACGAACAAAAAGAGAGATTTGATTCTTTTAGAGAGTGATGTACCAAAGATAACATATCTCAACATATAAGAACATCCACCACATTAAAACGGTCTCCGTTGACTTTGGGAGATTCGGAGTGGGAAAATAAGAAAACTACTTACATCAGTTCTGCCACGTCCGACAATCAGATCACTGATGCTAAAGGTCAAAAGATAGATAAGACTGCTCTTAAGGAAGTGAAGGATTTACAAGAGTGATGTTTTAAAAATGCCAAAGAACTTCATACAGATGAAAATTCCCATACATTTAAAGCATATAAAGAGTGATGTACTAAGGATATAGCTGTCACCACATCTTCAGAAACTTAAAAAATTTCGTTCTCCAGTTCTCCAGTTCTCCTCTCATTTAGAATAGAGAAACTATTTTTAGGAGTTGCTGAGAATGAAAGGATTAAACGCTATTTTAAGTGGTACTGGATTGGTCTCTGGAGTTGGAGGTATAGCGGCATTAACTGTCCTTAATAAAGCCCCAACATCCTCTGTTTTAGAAGTGGTTGAGGAGAAGTCACAAGTAGAGGAAAAGAAAGAAGGGGTAACGGTAGCGGAGCCCGCTCCTGTTATGGATGTTTATGTAGTGGGATATAAGAAGGCAAATGATAAAAGACAACCTTTGGTGGATGAAATTTCTCCCAAAAAGCTTACAGATGAATTTATTGCCCTAGACACGGAGATTAAGAAGTGTAGCTTACGCGGTAACGATCAAGGTCGATCTTACGTTTACTGAAACCCTATACAAAGGAAATTCGCTTGTTGAGAGAAGTTTCAATGACAGGATTGATTTGCTGTCGGAAATGTCAAAAGATCTGAATCCTTGGGGGAACTTAAATTGAGTGGCGAAATGGAAAGGGCTTCTAGTTTAAGAAAATCTATGATTACGTTTGATAAGGAAAATCCCTAAGATGCCTTTATGACAGAATGTAAGAGACTTTACTCTTTAAATTTCCAAGATGGACGTTTTGACGCTTTCTGTAGAGGTATCTTCTTTTGAGATGAGAACGATCTTCAATAGTATTAGGCTAGTCTTTGGAATATTTCTTTAGATACTTTTAACGAATATAAGTTTTAGAAAAGGGGAGGGATCCTCAAAGAAATCTATCTTTCTAAGATAATTTAAGCTCAGCATTTCCTACTACGATCTCCTTGATAACTAGTTCCTAACTTCTATCCAAATTCTTTAAAATACCTACCCCTTCTCAACGACTTTAATCCAGTATCTCTATTAGTATTTCTCTCTCAAAGAATGAACGTAATGAATGACTTCCTAGGGAAGTCTAGCATTTTAATCCAGTGATGGAAATGAACGCTCAGTTTCTCCTTTGTAGCTGGGATGATATTAATGTCTCTAATTGGGGGCTCTCTTTATTGAGATGTCCAGAAGTTATGGAATTCAGAGAACTTAAGCAGTGAATTAAGAAAGGAAGTGAATTGGGTAGTGATGGGGGTGGGAGGAATCCTTTTGCTCTTCCTACTAGTGGATATTATCCAATCCATCAGAGTATCCTTCTCTGTAAGCAAGCTATTAAAGATTGCTGTGGAGAAGAAAATGAAGAGATTCTTAGTGCACTCCAGAATGTTCCTACTTCTTATGATGATAACTTGAATAGCTCCTTTTTTTACAGGACTATCTTCAATAACTGCAGCAATAGCTGGACTATCAATCCTACTTAAATTCCTCTACTATAGAAATGACTCCTGCATCAGGAAGCTAAAAGCTTCTGCAGATGTAACTTCTTCCGACTCTATATAACAGCTCACTCAGGAGGTATTACATTAGACTCCTTGAGCTTCTGAATAACAGTCCTATTTAACTTAGTTCTCTTAGCGAAGTCATTTAAAGATTGGAAAGGACCCTCCTCATTCCTCTTCTCTACTAAATGCTTAGCTTTAATAGCCCCCAATCCATCTATTACTATAAAGGGAATTAATAACTCCTGTCCCTGTGGAATGAACTTACTAAAGTCAGATTCATTAATACTTATGTTCTTGAATCTGAAGCCGCACTTCAAGAACTCCAAAGCAGCTTCATATACATAGAAAGCACTCTTATCCTTCGTCTTAAGAGTGGACTTAACTTCGAAGTTATTAGACTTCATCTTCTTAAAGATATCGTGATACTTATCCTTAACGGCCTCTATATCATTCTTCACTAGAAGGGAATAGTCGAAGTCATCTCTCCTTAATGTGAAGAATACTGCGAAGAAAGCTAGTGTATGGTATCGTTTATATCAAGCTATCTTTCAGCTCATTAATACATAAGCAGTAGCGTGTGCCTTGGGGAAGATGTAAGTCATCTTCTTGGCTGAATCGATGTACCACTGAGGTACCTTATTATCCTGCATTAACTTCAACTGAGCCTCAGAGACCCCCTTACCCTTCCTTATCGATTCAGAGATAGCGAAAGCCTCTTCCATTTGAATTCCCGCAGAACACAGATGAAGAGTAATATCATCTCTACAGGTGATAACTTGATTCAACTTGTATTGCTTGCTCTTAATTAACTTATCGATATTCTGCTTCCATACTCCAGTACCATGGGAGAAGCCGGAGATCCTAATTAAGTCGGCAAAGCTATTCGGATCACAAGTCCTAATTATCTTCCTAGTAAGTAGAGTTCCGAATTCAGGAAGACCTATAGCTCCAGTCTCATCCTCTCCAACGAAATCAGAAGAATCCTCAATTCCTATACCCTTCCTAGATTTGAATAAATTAAGAACCTCTCTATCATCCGTAGGAACATTCCTTGGATCCTGTCCAGTTATTTCCTTTAATAGAGCTAAAGTCGTGGGATCATCGTGTCCTAGGATATCAAATTTAAGTAATGCATCATGCAAGTCCTCAAATTCCAAGTGAGTAGTTAATCAGTCACTACTTGTATCATTAGCGGGATAGTTAATAGGGGAGAAGTCATAAATAGTCTTATCATTAGGAATTACTAGAATCCCTCCCGGATGCTGACCACTAGTTCTCTTTACATCTATGATCTGCTTAGCTATCCAGTTAAGCTTACCTAATCCTAACTCCTGCTGAGTCTCCTCTTCATAGGTCTTAACTATGGCAAAGGCAGTCTTCTCTGCCATAGTACTAATAGTTCCCGCCCTATAAACTCTATCATGCCCCAAGAGATCTCTAAGAAAGTTATGGGCTCTATTCTGATACTCTCCCGAGAAGTTTAAATCTATATCTGGAACTTTACTTCCCCCATATCCCATGAAAGTCTCGAAAGGTATATGGTGACCATCCTTTCCCAAGATAGCTCCGCAGTGGGGACATTCCTTATCTGGAAGATCAAATCCTGATTCCGTAAACTCCTCATGGAGCTCAAATACAGAACACTTGGCGCATCTATAGTGAGGAGGAAGTGGATTTACTTCACTAATATTAAGAAGGAAAGCTATTAAAGAGGATCCTACGGAACCCCTAGATCCCACTAAGTATCCATTGTTTATGGATTCCTGAACCAAGAGGTAGGAAACTCAATATATAACGGAATAGTTATTATTCTTAATGGAGCTAAGCTCAAAGGAGAAGCGCTTCTCTAGGAATTCATGCGTATTCTCTCCATAAAGCTCCTTCAACTTCCCCCTACAGAAGTTCTCTAAATTATCAGAACATCCTTCAATTATTGGTGGGTGAAGCTTCTTCTTAATTACCTCTATTCCCCCCTCTACCGAATCCAGAAATTCCTGCTGACTCTTAAAAGCTATATCCAATAGCTCCTCTTTAGGAATTCCTAGAAAGCCATATTCCTCTAGGAATTCAGAAGTGGTTCGGTAGTGGAATAAGGGGAAGTCCATATTATTAGCTCCCGATTTATACAGGGGATGCCTCTTACCACTAAGTCCCTTAGTATGTATTAAAGTCAGGTATTGCTGATACTCTTGAGGATGGATATATCTAGCTGCATAATTGAAGAGCAGCTTAATGGAGTGCTCCTTAGATAGCTCATATAACTTAGCCAGAAGAGCATTAACTTCCTCAGTATCTAAATTATTCCTACTCACTTCATGAACGAAGTGGGATGGTGGGGGGATTATTAAGTAGTCATAGAATTCCGAAGCCTTAAGGAAAGTGGAGATATCGTCCCTAAGAAGTAGGGCTATAGGCTCTGAATTTAAAGGGGGAGATACTATTAGAAGATTCTCTCTATAGCTGGAAATGGAATTCCTACTAATCTGCGGTTTACCTAAATACTGCTCAGTTTGAGCTATGGAAAGAATCTCATATAGATCCTTTACTCCCGCTTGATTCTTTACATATACAAGCGCTTTATGTCCATGTATATAGTTGAATACTCCTTTATTAAAAACGGCATCATTAGCTTCCTTTAAGCCATCTTCCAAATTAACCCCCCATTCCTTTAGCTTTGGCTCCAGAGAATACATAAACACTTGCCACAGCACATCAACGTCAAAATCAGCGCTGTGGGCATGTTCTAAGTCATACTCCACTCCTACACGCTTACAGATGGCTCCCAAGGAGTGGGACTTATACTTCTCCTCTGAAAATATAGTTTGAGAGAGCCTTAGAGTATCGATGAGTGGATTACTCAAAGGCTCCATGCCGAGCTTTATGTACTTGGCATTAAGGAATGGAAAGTCGAATTCTATTCCATTATGCGCCACCAATACAGAGCCCTGAGTAAAGTCCTTTACCTCCTTAAGAACTACTTCTAAATCTTGACCCTTCTCTGCAAGAAGCTCATCGGTTATATGAGTTAAGTCCTTAATATGCTGCTTTAAGGGCTCGCTAATCTTGAAGTAGGAGTGGTATGTAGCTATTCTTCGTTTATTTGAGTACTTGTATATAGCTATCTCTGTAATCTCATCGAATAAGGGATTAAGTCCTGTAGTCTCTATGTCAAATACACAGTAGACGTTATATTGATCCTCCCTCTGATAATCCGTATTGATAATGAAAGGATACTCATCAGGAACTATCTCTAATTCAGCTCCATAGATAGGCTTAATCCCCTCCTTCCTAGATACCCTCTCTATCTCGGCAAAGGATTGTACAGAAGTGAAGTCTGTGACTCCTAGGGCTTTATGTCCTAAAGCTTTGGCCTTAGATACGAAATCCTTGAATACATATAGGCCATCAAATGCGGAGAACTTAGTATGTATGGAGAGTGGAACTATGCTCTTCTCTTCCTTCTCAAGATTAGCGAATTCATCCTCTACGAATGAGATGGAAGTAATATTTCCATCAACGTAAACAGAATACTTGGAGCCTGCCGGATATAGGGAGAAAGAGCATTCATACCACTTGCCCATTCCCAACTGATTGAGAATCTCCCTATTATCCTTGTATGCCTCCTCTTTCAGGGAAAGCCAATAGAACTTCTCCCAGTTAGTAAGTCCTAACTTGTACTTCTTATTCCCTTTAAGATCTACCCTCTCCTCTATGTGAAAGAGTCTTAATATATCTGTCTTAGTATCGTTCTTCTTGGTCGCAGGAGCAGGAGCAGGAGGGGCTTCTAGAGCTATATTGATATCTTTCTTAATGGAGAATCTCAGAAAGCTACTGAGCTTTGCCTCCGCAACGACATTCAACGGCTCAGACAGGAATATATCAGGATATGCAAAGTTAATTCCTTCTGGAGCTACAGAGGCTTCGAAGTTCTTTAAATAGTCATTTATAAGAGGAAGCAAACTCTCACTCTCGAAAACCAAGTTCTTTTGAGAGAGTGTAAGAGAGATTGCTCCTTCATGCTTTACCTCCAAGTCATCTGAATTAAATCGAAAGAGACGTTCTAGGAATAGAGCGTCCTTCGGAATGCTTAGAAAGGAGAAGGTAAAGTGAACTATGGTAAGAGCATCATCCTTCCGGAAGCTTATCTCTACATTGGGAAGAAGCTTTTCTCATTCCTCCGGATTAAATACTTGGAACTTCTCTACGAAGATATGTCTGTACTTTAGATTCACAGAGATAGGAATATCAAGAAGAAGGATCCAGTTAGCACTAAGGAATGGGAATCAAAGCGATCTCAGAAGCCCCCATGATCTCCGAGAAGAGAGCTATAGTCTTTGATATTAAAGATTCTCTTATATCTGCTGAATAGGAGATCTCCGAAGTCTCCTAATATGAGAAAAAAAGGAGTAAGAGTTGGAATTAGGAAGGGGGATAGATTCTTACCAAGAAGAGTTATGGAATCCGCATGTGCCCTCACCACAAGAGCTACTAATAGGGAGATAAAGGTGATGAAAGCTATGGAGAATAGGAAGCCCTCCACAGTCTTATTAGGAGAGCAATTGAATAATCTTAGAGATCCCCACCTCTTCCCAGCATAGTAGGCACCAACATCATTAAGAGATACTAAGAAGAATAGAAGGAAGAGGTATTTAGGGGGGATTATTAGGGGAAAGAATAGGACTGCATTCCAGAAGGAGAAAGCTCATGCACTTAATTGAGTCAGAACGCACTTATGTTCCTCGTTTTCAAAGAAGAATTTGGAGAGTATTACTAGTATTATGAGGAATATTATGGTCAGGGTGAAGTATATGGAGAGGGATACAGAGTTGATGTGTGGGAAGATGCTTAGGAATAGTATAGGAGTAAGGGATAGCAACGAGAAGCATAGTACTTTGCCTCCCTTATCCTCCAATCGACTTAAATTAAAGATCTCTAGGAAGCTTAAGAAGGAGATGGGGAAGGCTATTAATATGGAGAGGAAGTAAACGGCTTTACTAGGATGGCTTCCTATTCCTGCATATAGGAATCTAGAGAGTAGGGTATAGAAGCATAGAGCTATTAGTAAGTAGAAACCTACAGAGAATCTTGACTTAACTTGCATTTATAAAGGGAGAGGAGGGATATTTGATGAGGAATAAGTTCAGAGCTTTACTTATGAAGATTTGGTTTTTTTAAACATATTGAAAATAGCCTCATTAGCTTCCTGCAATCCATCTTCCAAATTAACTCCAATCTTCTTTAAACCCACAGCAAAGTTTCAGAATACTTGCCATAAAACATCCACGTCATAATCAGCGCTATGAGCGCGATCTTCATCATAATTTACTTGCATCCTCCTGCAAACATCCCCCAGTGTATGATATCTCTCATTTGGGAAAGTAGATCTGGATAGTCTTAAAGTATCAATTATGGGATTGCTTAAAGGCTTCAAACCGTACTTAATGCAAGCGGCTTTCAAAAAGAGTAAATCAAAGGTAACTCCATTATGAGCCACCAATATGGATCCTTTAGTAAAATCCTTTACCTCTTTGATAACCACGTCCAAATCTTTACCCTCCCTAGCAAGAAGTTCATCTGTGATATGGGGGGTGAAAATTCTTATAAAAGGAGGTAGAGGCCTTGATATCTTCACAAAGGAATGATATTTATCTACCCGTTTCCCGTTACGATACTTATGTATGGATATCTCAGTAATCTCCGAAGTCTTGTAGCTAGTTCCAGTAGTCTCTATATCTAATACGCAATAGACGTTATACTTCCCCTTCTTTCTATAATCTGGACTGACAATAAAAGTAGACTTCACTTAAATTGTCATCAGCTCCTTTTCCTTTAATGCGAATAAGTTATCCAGTTGGGCATTCATATCCTTCACCTTAGAGTCCAACTCATTCATATACTTCTTCTCCAAATCCTCGGGATGCCCATCCTTCTTTATCTTAGTTTGAAAGTCTTTCCTTGCCACTCTTAAGGATACCTTAGCCTTCTCCAGAAGCTCCTTAGCTTCCTTAACAGATCTCTTCCTAGTCTCCTCTGTGGGAGGAAGGAGGGATATCCTAATGTGATCCGATTGAACTATAGGACTAAACTCTGGCTTATTCTTCTTAATGGCCTTTTCTATCTCTGCAAGTAAGGAGATATCGTATGGCTTTATTTCAAGGGTACGGGCAGATGGGACATTTATATTGGCAAGTTCATTAAGCTTCATCTCAGTATCATAGGCAGAAACTGGAATACCAGATACCAAATCAGGATGAATACGGGAGGTGTAAAGCTTTTTAAGATTCTGATTTAAGCGATCTAAGATATCTTTGAATTCTGATTCAAAGCTAGTCCACATGCTAGTAAATGACTGTGTGTTCTAAGCCACCCCTTAAGACTTTTACAAATGAATCCTTAGTATTTTGATTGAACACAAAGATCTTCACATTCCTAGATGCTAACAGAGCCAAAGCTGTTCTGTCAAAGACATCTAATTTCATAGACAAAATCTCTTCATAACTAAGCTTCTCTAAGAATTTAGCATCTGAATGAGTGTGGGGATCTTTATCAAAGACCCCTTTAACATTGTGCTTACCCACCAAAATCTTAGAAACTCCTATCTCTATAGCCCTTATCGCAGCACATGTATCTGTGCTTACAAAAGGCATCCCCGTTCCTGCACCAAATATCACCACCTCCCCAGAATCTAAAGATCTCTTCACATTCTCCTCATTAAGATCCTCTGCTATCTTAGGACAAGGGAAAGCGGAGTATATTCTGTTCCTAATGCCCCTCTTATTAAGGTAATTCTGTATAGCTATGGCATTCATAAGAGTGGCTAGCATACCGATATGGTGTGCAGACGATTCCTCCAAGAAGGAGAAAATATTACTATTCCCCCTTCATATATTCCCGCCTCCTACTACTAAAGCAACATCATATTCTCGAATTAACTCCTCAATCTGATCCATCAAATTGGCAAAGATATCGTTATTGAAAAAAGAGATATCCTCATTCTTCTTCAAATTCCCTCCGCTAATCTTTAACAGTATTCTCTCTCTAGCCATGGGTATTGAATTTTAAATTATTGAAATTAATGGGCCCCTTGTTTTCCACCAACGCCTTTACTTCCCCTCAATTATTAACCAAATAGTGAAAGTACCTCTCTGCTAAGAATAGCTGAGGATAATTCTGAGTCCCACATTCCAGAGCCTCGGGAGTGGTATTTAACGAGATCTCCTTTCTCCCCTTATAGGAGATGGAATTGGAGCCTAAGAATAGTGGAGTTAAGGGTTCCTTATAGCCCAAGATAACTAAGCCATGTATTCCGAGCTCATGAAGTGTGCATGCAAATGCTTCAACTCCTGAAGTATTGGGATCATATAGCGAAGTAAGGAATAGCTCTCTTCCGTTGGCTAAGAGTACCTGCCTAATATGATAAAGGGAGGGGAGAAAGGAGATATCTCCCTCCCATGAGAAGTGCTTCTTTACTAGAGCTCTAAGATTATCTATTCTATCTCTGAAGAGCCCTACGTTAAGGGCACTACTATTATTTAAATTAACTACCTCCTCTAAGTAATAAGTACGAATTATCTCTTTAGGGTCAAAATAACGAAACAAATTACTTAGAAGCCTCCTCTTTAATTCTTGCAGCCTTCTCTATAGCCTCATCCACACTTCCAACATATAGGAATGCATCCTCAGGCAAATCATCCACCTCCCCATCAATAATTCTTCTGAAGGACTCAACAGTATCCTTGATCTTTAAATACTTCCCGGGAATATTAGTAAACTTCTCAGCAACGAAGAATGGCTGAGAGAAGAAGTTCCTTATCTTACGCGCCCTAAAGACCACATCTCTATCCTCTTGAGAAAGCTCATTAATACCCAAGATCGCAATAATATCCTGAAGCTCCTCATACTTCTGAAGAATCTCAACAACCCTATTAGCCACATCGTAGTGCTCCTGACCCACATACTCAGGATTTAATAAGTTAGAGGAGCTCTGAAGAGGGGATACGGCGGGATAGATACCTAGGGAAGCAATCTTCCTATCTAGAACAACTTTAGCATCCAAATGGGCGAATACTGTGGCAGGAGCTGGGTCAGTAATATCGTCAGCTGGGACATAAACCGCTTGAATAGAGGTAATGGAGCCATTACGCGTTGAAGTAATACGTTCTTGCAGCCTTCCCATTTCATAAGCTAAGGTGGGCTGATATCCAACAGAAGAGGGAGTCCTACCGAGCAGGGAAGATACCTCCGAACCCGCCTGAGAGAAACGGAAGATATTATCGATGAAGAGAAGAACGTCACTGCAGTAATCATCCCTAAAGTGCTCAGCCATAGTAAGCCCACTTAGGGCAACACGCATTCTGGCTCCCGGAGTCTCGTTCATCTGTCCGAATAGTAGAACTGTGTTCTTAAGAACTCCCGAATGTTCCATTTCAAAATACAAGTCATTACCTTCCCTAGAACGTTCTCCAACTCCCACGAAGATGGATAATCCATCATGCCCTAAGGCACAGTTGTGAATTAACTCAGTAACAATAACTGTCTTACCAACTCCAGCACCACCGAACAATCCAATCTTACTACCCTTCGCATAAGGAATCAAGAGATCAATAATCTTGATTCCCGTTTCCATGATGGAAACTGTACTTGACTGATCCTTTAATGATGGAGGTAATGCATGAATAGGCTTCCTTTCCAAGCCGCTATCCAAAGGCATATTATCTATAGGTTCCCCTAGGACGTTAAACATACGTCCCAGAACAGCCCTACCAACTGGAACAGTAATGGAGTTAAAGGTTCTAAATACGGGAGTACCTCTAGCTAATCCAATGGTTTGGGTAATGGAAATACATCTAACTATTCCATCCCCAATAAGTTGAGCTACCTCTAATACTCCCAGTTCCTTATTCTCAGAATCACGAATTATTAATTTCTCATTAATAGAGGGCTGACTGGACTTATTGAAGAATACGTCTACTATAGGGCCAAAGATCTGAAAGATGGAACCCTCTGCTCCCTGTTGTTCAGACATAGGACTAGTATTTTATTACTTCTTCTTAGATTGAACGGCAACGACGATCTCAGTAATCTCCTGAGTAATATTGGCCTGCCTCAACTTATTAAAGGTTAGAGTGTATTCATCAAGAAGCTCATTCGCATTCTTTGTGGCATTGTGCATCAAATCCCTTCTGGAGCTATGCTCTGAAACCTTGGATGTTACTATACCTCCCAGAAGCACACATTTCAAATATAGGGGGAATAAATCTATTACCGCCTGAGGATAGGAGAAGGTAGAGTTAAGAACCTTTACATATATCCTTTTTTTATTTACAAAATATTTCTCAGTAAAGGGGAGGATATTAACCCTCTCTATAATTCCCTCTTTTGGATCCTTCAGGTACACAAAAGTAAGTCTCCTGTAGTTTTTATTAAAGAATATCTCAAATATCTTCCCACTAATCTCAGTAAGGCTATCCTCCAAATTACGAACATTAATCTCAGAATTACGTCTGTACTCTATACGTTCTCCATACTCCTTCTCAAAGGCTGAGATAAGCTTCTTCCCCAATATTATTAAACCATCAGCCTCACTATTAAATACGCCCTCCATATACCTCTTTATCTTGTCATTGAAATCCCCGCACATCCCAATATCTGTGCCCAAGATAATTCAAAGCTCGTTGGCATATTGAGAATAGTGAATTAAATGCTTATTGGTGGCTCTAATATCGTGATCTGGATGATGATATATTTCAAAAAAGAGCTTATATATTCCCTGTAAATAGGGGCCACTACGCTTAAGAAGATCCCTATATGCTGCAGATTGGTTTGAGGAAACTACCTTAAGTGCATTAGTTATCTTGGAAGTAGTCTTTGTAGACTTAATCTTCCTATTTATCTGGGGAAGATTTGCCACTAGTTATCGGAAGCGAAGTCCTGTAGGGTTTTCTTGGCGAATTCTAAAAGATCATCACATACATTCGGAGATACCTTCTCATTTAAATCAATTAGATTCACAAAGTCACTCTCTAGGAACTTCTTCTTAGAGTAGTTAATAAATGGAATGATTTGCTCCACATCGGAGATCTCCATGATTACGCGGAAACGAATTAAGAATAGCAAGTAAAGCTCCTCTAGGGGAGATCTAGTCTCCCCTAAATTCTGAATTAAGCATTTAAGAATTCTGGAACCCAAATTCAGATTGAACTTAGTGGAATCATTAAGTTCGGATCCGAAACGGGCGAATTCAAGAAGTTCAAAGTACTGAGCAAGCTCTAGCTTTAAGGAACTACTCATATCTTTAATAGCCTTCTTCTGTGCAGCCCCACCAACCCTTGAAACAGAAAGGGTAACGTCTATAGCTGGCCTTTGTCCTTGGTTAAATAACAAGGTCTTAAGGAAGATCTGACCATCTGTAATGGAGATAACGTTAGTAGGAATATAGGCGGAGATATCATCCGCCTGAGTTTGAATAATAGGGAGAGCTGTTATAGAACCACCCCCATTCTCTTCATTAAGACGTCCAGCCCTCTCCAATAATCGACTGTGTAGATAGAAGATATCCCCGGGGAAAGCCTCCCTACCTGGGGAGAAATCAAGAAGTAGGGAAAGGGTTCTATAGGCAATAGCGTGTTGAGTTAAGTCGTCATATACGATCAAGACATCCTTACCCTTCTTCATCCAATGCTCCGCTATGGTAATTCCCACAAAGGGAGCTAGGAATTTAAGGGAAGGAAGATCGGAGGCAGAAGCATTCACGATCGTAGTGTAGTCCATGGCTCCCTTATCCCTAAGCTTCTGAGCTATCTGAAACAGGGTAGAGTTCTTCTGCCCGATGGATACGTAGACGCAATAACAATCCTTACCCTTCTGGTTAATAATGGCATCAATAGCTAGGGAAGTCTTACCTGTCTGCCTATCTCCAATAATTAACTCCCTTTGACCCTTCCCTACCGGAATCAAAGCATCCACAGCAAGAACTCCGGTATAGAGAGGTTCAGTAACTGACTTCCTCTCCATAACCCCTGGAGCAATTCTTTCCACCTGCTCCCATTCAACTCCCACAAGCTCAGAACCCTCGTCTTGAGGCTTCCCTAGAACACTAATAACTCTTCCGGCTAGGGTGTCCCCTACTGGTGCAGAGAAAGTCTTGGAAGTTCTCTTAACTTCATCACCCTCTTGAACTGAGCTATATTCACTAAGCATAACTGCCCCCACCAAATCCGAATTCAGAGACAGAACCATGGCATAAAGGGAGTTATTAATCATGAGCACCTCATTAAGTTGGGCATTCTTAAGCCCAGAGATATTAAGAATCCCGTCTGCATTAGTAATTACCTTCCCGTACTCAGTAGAAACAGAACAAGTCTTATAGTTCTTAATTAAGCTCCTAAGGGTCTCCGTATACTTATCTAACTTCAGTTCTCCCGACATAAGCTAATTAAAGGCCAAGTCTATCTCATGTTTTAACTTAGCTAATTGAGAGCTTAATGAAAATTCTTCTATATAGGTATCCACTTGAATTTTGAGCCCCAATCCCAAGGATTTATCAATTAGGTAATTAAATACACACTTCCTATAGACTTTCTTAGATCACAAAGCCTCCAACCTTTTCTTTTGCTCTCCTACGATAGGGAAGCTGGAATATACATATATATTCTGAATATTTAAGAAGCGATTCAGGGTGGTCTTCATGGTGGATAGGAATATGGAGATATAGAATATCAAGTTCTTATCCACCAAGAGGTGAAGAGTATTTACCAGAAGCTCATCACACGCCAGCTTCTGGCACATGATATCTATAGCCTCCTTCTTATGCTCCTTTTGAAATCCAAATTCAATTAGGAAATCCTTTACTTCCTCTTCCTTCTCTAGGAAATCACTAATACTCTCACTTTGATCCAGTAGCCTCTTCTTATCCTTAAGATCCTCGTAGAAGCTAAGGAGTGCCTCAGATATCTTATTAATAGATACTAAAGCGTTCGCCGACACTACTAATTAAGCTTAGATACAATCTTTCTCTCCTCCAGATCCTTCAAGTAGGCATCAATAACATGCTTAGAGTTCTCTTCATTAATATGAGCCCCAATAAGCTTCTGAGTTAACTCCAAAGAGAGATTAACTACAGAAGACTTAATCTCATCCCTAGCCTTACTCTCCAAGGCTTTAATCCTATGCTCCACATCCCTCTTCATATTCTCATTTATCTCCATGGCTCTGACGCGGGCGGCATCTATGATATCGGCGGCCTCCTTTCTAGCCGACACCTCAGTATTCCTTCTTAAATCGAATAGATAATTCCTTTCCTTCTTCAATAAATCTAAGAAGTACTTAGTCTCCCTAGAGCTTAGAACCAAATCCTGCTTAGTCTTATCCAGTAGCTTCTTGTTTTTATCTATGAACTGATTAGTAGGTTTCCAAACTCAGATAGTAATACACATCATTATTAGACCAGCACATAGGACGTGGACTAAGAGCGTTCAGAGATTCACGGATAAATTCTTATGTAGATAGGCTTTTACCGCTGACGAGAAGGAATTGGAAGAGCTGTCAAGAATAACGAAAGAGTCAAAAGTCTTAACGACCGACTCTCAGAAATCTTGATTCATACACTAGGCGCTTCATAGGAATATCCCTTACACTCCAAACATCAATAGAAGAGCAACGATAAGACCATAAATAGCTACTGACTCACAAACTGCCGCACCAACTATATATTGTCTAAAGATAAGAGCTTCAACTTCCGGATTTCTAGCCAAAGCCTCAACCGCTTTACCACCAATATACCCTTGACCAATAGCAGCACCCAAACCTGCCACCAAGGAAACCCCAGCCCCTATGTACTTACCTGTACTGTCGTTGCCTGATTGTAATAGTGCTAAACTATCAAGCAGAATTTGCAGAAATTCGTCTTTCACAAGCCTCTATTCTAAACTAACACAAACATCTTCGTTGTGTTTATATTCCTTCGACGGACCATCTGCACGTTGCGCTAGACCTCAATAACACATCGTCAATAGCATAAATATTAATGGCTGTATTGTTCCATCCACCACATCAAAGTATAGGTGTATAGGGAACACAAATAGAGGGATTAATACCAATCCCAAGAAATCAACATCACTTTGGTTAAACAGGTTTTCGGAGAACTTATAGACTATGAATATTATCAAAGATCCGGCCAAAGTATTCCCCCACAACCTACATGCCAAGGAAAGAATCTTACTTAATTCACCGATAACCTTCAAAGGATCTACAACAGGAATTATCTTCTGATTCTTGTACTTTACCCAATGCAAGTAGTCTCCAAAGTAATGGATACCTCTATATATCATTCCTGTGATAACGGTACCTAAGAATACCACCAATGCCAAAAAGGTAGGGACTACTATGGAAGTACCGATGGAATCGAAACCTATTATGGAGATTATGTTCGAGAATCAGAAGAAGGACATTATGTATATGAAGAAGGGAGCTACCCTCTCATAGGCCTCTCCACAGATTTGATATGTATTCCTCTTGATCCAATTAATTACCATGAAGATCAAGAAGGCAAGTCCCGGAAGAGAGGAGTAGTCTTCTGCTTGCTCTACAGCCTTCGCATAGTATCTAGATACCAATACGAATATAAGAGTCAAAACCATAAGGGTCACTATGTGACCACCTATGTTTCAGTCCAGTTTAAAAAACCCATCTATACAGTAGTTAACAGCCTTAATCTCTTACGCTTCCTGAATATAAGGAAATTAGCGCATATCATGGTAGGGTACCAAGAAGCATATCTAACCAAGGATCCAGCTATAAAGAATTCCTTTATTACCCATTTGTTCGTGTTCGTGAGACTAGTATCTTTTCCTATAAAGACAAGTATGGCAAAAGCTATTACAGGAATTAAGGCAATGAAGTTCGAGACGAAGTGACTCATGAAGAAGGCGATCTTGTAGGTGGATTTAGTTGCCTTACGCCTTCTTCTAGTATTCTTAGTGTACTTATTAATCCAAACCTTAGGCTGTTCAGATAGGAATTCAACATTAACCAGCTTATCGGACATCCTATGCTTAAGGAATAGGGAAGCACAGGCAAATATAAAACACACCAGTGTATTAAGGAATCTGGGGAATTTGATGTTCTCGCTGGCGCTGGCATTATCCATAACTATAGCAACCATCATTAATCCGAAGAAGCTATAGAAGAATATCCATAGATATAAGCGGTAGTAACTAGCTAAAACCATAACTAACTCAGAGCCTCCTGTTGAGCCTTAGTCCTTACCTCCTCCAAGTTCTTACGTCTCTTCTCGAATTCTCTATGAGCAAAGAGAACTATGTTGGTTCAATAGTTGGCAATGGTCTTGAATACGAATCATAGGAATAGGTGCACTAATCACAGAACCAGTCCTAGTATCTTCGTGGTAAAGTTATCGGTATAGATAAGTGCTGCTCCTTTATCGGCTGTTGGGAATGTTAATCCAAAGCCTTTAAAGGATCCCAGAAGCAGAAGGATAAATCAGCATCCCATAAAGTAGAAGTTAAAGGATCATAGAATTCAAGATATTAGCTGTGTTCTGGATGCTAAGAATCCGTCATAACTTAGACTCTTTAAGTAGGGAAGGAATCTGTTCATATAGCGGTAATAGGAGCATGTAAAGAATACTGCTCCGAATAGAAGGAATAAGCAGAACTGGTTATATAGGGCACTGAAGAATATTGTCGCTAGAGTTAGGAAGATAAGGAATAGGGTAACAAAGCTACCAATAATGACGGCAAAGGCGGAGTCGGCTATTGCCTTGAAGAAGTAAAAAGGTCTTTGCTTACTTTCCATAGTGAGAGAGAAGGTATCCTAATACTGGGGTCAAGAATGATATCTTAAGAGATTCCTTCATTATTCTGGCTCTCAAGAAGAGATCTAGAGAGCCATGTGAGAAGTGGGAATAAGCACTAAAGCTACCATATAGGAAGGAAAGGAGAAGGGCTATAAGAGTGAGAATTATGGAAGCTTTAGCTCAGTAGGGATCTCTGGAAGCTAAGTAAGTAGTCATAAGTATATGGAAGAATACAACAAGGATTAAGTCGGGGGCGAAGAATAGGGATACTGAGAGATATACCAAGTTTAAGGGAAGTAGAGAGAAGCTCTCTGGAAGCCTCCTAGCCACTCCTCCCAGATATCCTATTAAAGCTGTTTGCATAAGGAATAATGGGGAGAAGGAATGATAATCGGGAAGACTAATAAGATCCACTAAAGCTCCTGTAGCGAAGCCAGTAAGAGGTCCAAATATTCATCCCAACAGCACTAGGGGGATGCTCATAGCAGATATCTTTATTCCTAGATTAGGAAGAAAGACTTGAAGTTTAGAAAGGGCTAAGGCGGAAAGGAAGAGACATAGATATTGCCTAAGTTCAGAGTCTAGAAGACTATTGGCGCGTATCCCTAACATTAAGGGATCAGCGACTTAGATAAATCCTTCAGATGCTTATCTAAGATATCTTCTACCAGCTTATCGTCCTTCTCGGGCTGTAAGTATAGATAGGAGATCAAGTAGATGATACATACGAATAGGATTATGAGAAGCAGAATGGATCATAGCACTTTATAAAGACCATCCAAAGTAGAGATAGATCCTAGTCCTGCAACCTTCCAACTATTCTCACCAGAATCAAAAGCCGTTCATGTGAAGAATAGGGAGAAAAGGAGAGTGTAGTAGAAGTTACTCTTCTGGAAGGTGTACTTAAAGTTATCGTTCGTAAAAGTCTTCTTAAGATGTCTTAAGCTTAGGAAGAAATAGAAGGAGGATACCATGCTCATGAAGAAGAGCTGTCCCTTACTCTCGGTATTCATAAGGGAAGAAGCAAGTAAAGCAAAGGATACTAATATTCCGAAGAACAGGAATCAACTTAGGAATATCTTTATGTAGATATTCCTCTTAGGCCTAGTCTTGTATATATAGACAGTGCCTCCATTGATATCCTCATTAAGCCTTTGATAAGCATGGCTTCTGAGTATTAAATCATCAACTGTCTGACCTGGCTTATCGGAGGAAGAGATATTGAAGAAGTTCTTATAAACGGCAGAGGCATCAGTTTCCTTAGGATAAATCCTAAAGGTCTTGTGTATCTCCTCCCTCTCGTAGTTATCTAAATCTATTTCACATATATTCAGAACACATACCCTCAAGTAGTTGATCTCATCTTTAACTTCACTGATATCCTGTATATTAAATTCCTTAAGCTCTAAGGAATCCTCGGAAGCAAAGTAATTCTCCTTATATTTCCTAAATAACCCCAATACCTCATCCACACTCTTCTCACACTTGGCAGCTAGCCAATATGCTAAGGTGAAGGAACTCTTAATTACCGGCTTAAGAGCATTACGATATTCCTCATTGGAGAAGAATGTACTTCCCTCAACTACATCCGAAAGATATCCCTTAAGACGTTCATACTCCTTACCTCCAGCTCCTAAAAAATCCATACTAAGCCAGCTTTCTTAATTCCAATTGCTTCTTAATTAAAAAATATTTAAATAACTCAACGTTAGCTGAGGGAGAGAACTTAAGGCCAGATAATAGGAAATATAGATCTATTATAAAGTTGTGTAATCAGTCTCTCAGGGAGCTCCCAAAGCGACTCAAAATAAGGTCATATCCTTTTAAGAAATAGGGCTTCAACTTCAATTCTTTTGCAATCTCCTCCAAGGGGATTCCTTGCATTCTCAAAGACACAAAGGATTTAAATTCATAGAGCTTGTATACGAGGGGATGAAAGATCTTCCTAACCTCGTCCTTAGTGGGATCTCTGAAGAAATGAAGTCATTCAAATTCACCAACCTTCAAGTACTCCTCTCAGAAATTAAAGTAATTTATCTCTCTGATTGAATCCCTCAGAAGATCTGAGACATTCTGAAGAGTGGGACTCGGTATCAGGGACAGCTTAGCAACGAACTCATTTATCTCAGAACCATTGGGGGGAATCTGTAGCTTTATTTCCTTAACGAGCTCCTTGCTTAACTTAATATGATGAGCCTTTAATTGGGAATCTAAATAAGATTTCTTAGTGCTCTCTGTGAGTCTAGGTATCTTGTGGGTTTCATTAGCTAGAAGGCTTTTAAAGGATTCAGAAAGATAGAAGTTCTCCCCAGACCTCTGCACAAAGAGAATATTCATGTCATCATGCTTTATGGACTGCAAGAATTCCTCTAACTCAGAGAAGGAGCCTGAGTAGTCCTCAATTAAGTAGTTATTATCACTATTGAAGAGATCCATTTGGAGCAAGAATATGTTGAGATCTTTGATATCGGGCTTCTTGATATTCTTAGCCTTCGGATGCTCCGACTTGAATTCCCTTACCTTATTATCCAGCAGTCCCCAATCCTGAGAATAGTAGAGGGAGATCATTAATAAAGCTCTCTCCTATGCTTCACTATTAGGAAGATACTAAATAGTATTAGAAATAGATGGCTGTGGCCATATCCCCACTCATGAACTTGAAATACCCTGTTATTATCCCTTGCCTTTTCCAATATGGATAGGAAGGGATGAATCATATACTCAATTCCTGAGGACAAGGGGATAAATCAGAAGGTTAGGAAGCAATATATAAAGAGGAAGGATACTATTGGGAAGAATAGGGATAGATTGAAGAAGCTAAGGAAGTGTATCTTTCTATTTATGGGTAGGAATACTAGAGTTGTAAATATAAAGATAAGAAAATAGGATCATGCCATCTTTGAGATGTGGTTGCAGTTATATTCCTTAACTAGGAGTAGTAGAAGGGAGATGAAGAAGCTAAGCAGAAAGGAATAGCTTGCATATATCTCCACGTTGAAGAGTGGAGCTATGAGTACAGAGGTACTTCACTTTCTCATTCTGGACTTCGCAGGAATAAAGAGATCCAGAAGAACTCGAAGTCCAGGGATTGAGTAATTGGCAAAGCTTCATCACAGTACTAATACGATAGGAATCAGTATCTTCTCTATCCTTCTGATTCCTAGGCATAGAGTCTTAATAACTTTGGATATTAGGGAGAAATGAAAGCCACTTATGCACACCAAGTGAGCTATTCCTAAATCGCGAAAGGCTTTATAGCTTTGAGAAGTATTCTTCTCCCCGTTGAAAAGGAGAAGGGATATGAGTTCCGAAGCCTTCTCTGAGTAATTCCCTTTTACAAAGGAGATTAGATAGCGATGAGGGCTGAAGTAGCTATTTAGGAGTGAAGGATATGTGCTCTCTACTTTGGGCAATGGAGCAAAGGTAATTAGTCATAGGGGTATGGATAGAAGGGCGGCTTTCTTTACTAAAGAGAAGTGAATATCGAAGGCATATACATAGAGGAGTATAGGTATTAGGAATAATAGCTTAGTAAAGGTAGGGGACTTAAGGAATAGGAAGGAGAAGACTAGGTATAGAGAAAGGAAGAGTAAACTTTTATCCCTATTCCATTCTTGAAGCCTCTCGTGGTAACTAAGCACTATTAATGCTTAATTTCCCGCTTCTAAGAATTCGGATTAACCAATAATTATCACCTTAGATATCTTCTCCTCCTTTTGGACATGGGATACATCTAGAAAGTAGCGATGTATGTACTTATATAAGCGGGGGAATTTGCTCTTTAGGGAAAGGACGTACTTGTTAATGGCTAGATTAATTATGAAAGCCCTGTACTTCTCTCCAAATCAAGAGCTAGAGTGATAGAGGTTGTAATAGATATAGAAGATAAAGGCTGTGAAATGCAGTAAACAGCCACAGAATACTATTGATCAGAAGAAATTAATCTTCTTGGCGCTCTCTGTGGGGTTGGGCATCTTCCACAGGACTTGATAGGCATAATCGATTTCTAGAATATAGGTATCTATAAAGGAGAATACAAAGAAGAAGCTATTGAATAGGAAGCTACTAACGAAGAATATGAAGAGTAGATTGTGGAAGAAATAGCCGTAGTGCCTAAAGTCATAGAAGAGCTTATGGGTAACTAGAACTCCACTCTTCTTAGACTTAAAGTTCTTCAGCAACAGGAAGAAACACAGGAAGATAGATGGGAATATGAAGAATCATAGAACTACAAAGGAACGTATTCAATAGGTGTCGAAGTTAAAGGTGGCTGGCTCTTGTCCCGCTATATGAAGCAAGCTAACCATATACCGAAGTATAAAAATCTAGCTCCTTCTGATACCTCTCGATCTTCTCCTGTACTTCATGAACTAGCTCCTTAGGAGCCATATTCTTGAAATCTCCTGCATTAAGGCGCCTATTCAGGAATTCCAGTTCGGAGATAAGCTTCTTCTTAACTTCTTGGATATGCTCCCTATATCTAAGAACTTTCTCTTCCTCTAGGAACAGCTCCACAAATATATCTCCTACAGAGAATATAAGAACCACATCCTTGCTTGCCTCCATAGAGAGCTCCACTAATTCATGATTGAAGATCTTTAGATATGGAAGTAAGGGGGAATTAGCTTCCTTCCATGACTCATTAGGAATAACTATTCTTACCTTCAGGGGAGCATTCCAAGGTATCTCCAGCTTCTTTCTTATGGAAATATAGGTATTGAAATACTCTAAGAATCATCCTATATCTGTGGGAAGAGAGATCCCCTCCCCGAGATCTCTCTTTTGATGAGATAAGGCTGAACCATTTAAATCAAGATAGCTCTGTTCTGAGAAGTTGGGAATCAAGGGTCACAGAATCTTCAAAATTTCATTTCACATGAAGAGAAGAAAGCCTTCTGTATTGGCTATCTCCCCTTTGTTCATGAGCTTGTAAAGCTCCAAGTACTTATTGCAGAAGGAATCCCAAACAAAGCTGGAGATATTCTCAGCTATGAAAGAGAAGTTTAAGCTTTCATAGAGAGAGCCTAAGGAGTCTCTAAGGCTTACGAATTCCTTCAGAATTCATAGCTCTAAAATATTCAAATCCTCCACTCTGAAGGCGCTGGTGGAGGGATTTTGTGCCTTTATAAAGGAGGATGCATTTCTTAGTTTGTGAAGGAACTTAGAGTGCTTCTCCAGCTTGTTCTTGGAGAAAGCTATATTGGATTCTGGGTGGGTATTAGCGAGGAAGAAGAGACGTACTACATCAAGCCCGAATTCCTCACTTAGCTCTATTGGATCGATTCCATTATTTAGAGACTTAGACATCTTTCTATTCTTGGAGTCCAGAACCAAGCCATGGAGATATATGTTCTGAAAGGGGAAGTGATTATCCAAGTAAGTTCCCATGAAGAGCATTCTGGAAACTCAGAAGAATAGAATGTCCTTTCCAGATACCAAAAGGGAGATAGGAGACATCCCTCCCCCTTTGAAGACGATTTGGGGTCAAAGGGAGGAGGAGAATCAAGTATCTAGAACATCTTCTGATGGCTCGGATCCTTCGAAGAACTCCAAACTATTCTCATCTCCTTTTAGAAAGACAGGTATCTTTATTCCTCATTCCAATTGTCGAGAGATACATCAGTCTTCCATATCCTGAAGGTACCTCCTCAGTCTACTGGGATTCGTAATCTTCAGATCTGAGTGCTCTCATAATTCCAAAGCTCTCTTTGCTAACTGAGAGCTCTTAAGAAACCACTGCTTAGAAAGCATGGGCTCCACCTTAGCCCCACTCCTGTCTGAGTAGGTGATATTGGTCACATAATCAGAGACCTCCATCAACTCCCCCAAATCGTCAACCAAACGCTTCTTAACTTCCTCCTTATTGAGCCCTTCATATGGCTCAGAGAGCATAATTCCCTCGATATCATACGCCTTCACGATATCTAGGGAATGCTTCTTACCTAATTCATAGTCAGCAAAGTCATGAGCCGGAGTGCACTTCATAGCTCCAGTTCCAAAGTCCTTGTCTATGGAGGGATCAGTTAATATGGGAATTGCCTTCCCTATTAGGGGAATCCGAACCTTTCTTCCTACATAGGGAAGGTATCTCTCGTCCTCCGGATTAACGAATATAGCTACATCTGCAAATATAGTATCTGGTCTAGTGGTAGCTATTGAGATGTATTCGCTATCTGAGTCTTCAAAGAAGTACTTTATGTAGTAAAGCTTAGAGTTCTCCTGCTTATATAAAACCTCAGCATCAGATATAGCAGTCCTAAGAAGGGGATCTCAGTTAACTAAACGCTCATCCCTATATATGAGTCCATCTCTGTAAAGCTTCTTAAATACCTCTACTACGAAGCTTTGGGATTCGGGAGATAGGGTGAAGTGCTCTTCCTCTAAAGGAAGCAAGAGATTGAGCTTCCTATATTGACTCCTTATTCTCTCTGCATGTATATCCTTCCAAGCCCAAAGTCTCTTTGAGAACTCCTCCTTAGTTAAATCTCCCTTCCTTAATCCCTCCTTCTTTAATTCCGACTCTACTTTAACTTGAAGTGAGATTCCGGCATGATCCATGCCATATCCTCAATAAGTGGGAATGCCTTGGGATTTATAATGCCGAATTAGGAAATCTTGAAGTAGCGCATTCCAGAGATGTCCTAAGTGAAGAATCCCAGTTAAATTAGGTGGGGGAGTAGGGTGGAGAAATAATTCACCTATATTCAAGAAATAAGAGTTCGGACTAATACATTCAAATTCTCACTTGTCTTACCACTAATTAAAAGAATATTGCCCTCCTGTAATTGGGATTCAGTCACTATTTGCTTCTTAGCTAATAGTCTTTGGGAATTGGAGAGCTTATCTATCTTATTTAGAAGTAGTAAGTAATTGTGGAATCTGGAGAAGAGATAGTTCTTAACTTCAAGATCATTCTGAGAGAGTCCATGTGGAGAGCATATTTGAACTACTCCAATCAGATTAGGTCTCTCAGTTAAATACTCATTTATTACCTTTAGCAAATCCCCCTCTCTCCCCTTCCTATCAAATCCATATCCGGGCATATCAACCAAGCAGAACTTATCGAAATCATAGAAATTGATAGTCCTAGTCTTCCCCGGAGATTTGGAAGTCTTGGCTATCTTAGCCTTAGCTAAAGAATTAATAAGAGTTGATTTACCGGCATTAGAGGGGCCAATCAGGAAGAATTCAGGCATGCTGTGCATGGGATAATCTTTGGCATCCCGAGAAGCTGCCATAAAGCGAGCCATTAGCTCTGCTGTCTCTTGAGATTATTCATAATTTGAAGAACCTGCTTCTCAGATAGAGTCCTACCCGCTTGTCTATATAACTCCCTTATTTGCTGTTCATTAATGGGAGGGTGCTCAATCATCTGTTTCTTACAATATTTAACAGCAAAAATTCATCCGACGGCCGCCCCTAATAAAAATGCAATTACCGTTAAAAAGAATATTGCTATATAACTCATTTAAAAATGGCAGGAGTGGCAGGACTTGAACCCACAACATATAGTTTTGGAGACTATCGTTCTACCAATTGAACTACACTCCTATAAGGATAAAATTGTAAGTTAACTAGCCTCCATTGCAAAAAATAAAAGACTACCTCTCTAGTGAGTTCAACCTAGCGGCACAGGCTCTGGGCTACAGGTTAACGGGAATCAAGGCGTCATTTGATTTTACAAAAGATTACAAATTCGGCGATATATTCACCAACTTCGCCTGCCGAATAAGTTCTAAGTATAAGAAAAACCCCAAAGACGTTGGTGAGGAGCTTCTTAAGCAAGTTGGAGAGCTTAAGTATGTTTCTTCAGCTAAGGTAGAGAAGAATGGGTTCATAAATATATTCTTCTCTCCCGAAATATTCTCCGAATACTACTCAGAGATTCTGGAGAAGAGAGAGGATATATGGAGAAAGCATCCCATTAATTCTTGATACTTCGTTGAGATAGTCTCAGCCAATCCAACTGGTTTATTGCACATAGGGCATGCAAGGAATGGGATATTCTCGGATACCCTTGCTAACCTCCTAGAGTATGGAGGTTACTTCGTTCACAGAGAGTACCTAGTAAATAACTTAGGGAATCAAATAAAGGAGCTTCTGGAGTCAATATGGATCAAGTACAAAGCTAAGTTAACTAGTATCCCTAGGGAATCCAATACTAAGGTAGTAAAGTACAACGGGAAGGAGATAGATGAGTGTGTAGATTACTTGATCTCCACTCATGGTCAGAGATGGATATTCGATAGAAATATCTTTGAATCTAAGAGCTATCCAGAACTTGAGAAGCTTGTAGTTAGCTACTTCCTTAATGAAATTGAGAAGGATTTAGCTAGGTACAACATAGAGGTGAATGCTTGGAAGTTTGAGAGTAGCTTTGTGAATGATGAATCCATAAATGATCTCTTTAAGTCCATGAAGGAATACTTGAGGGTGAAGGATGGAGCTATTTGATTTAAAGCTGGGGAGATATTGGATGGATGTAAGGATGAGGTATTGATAAAGAATGATGGAAAGCATACTTACTACTGCCAAGACTTAATTTATCACCTATATAAGCTAAGCTTATTGGGTAATGAGGGAAAGATTATTAATATACTGGGATCTGATCACTACGGGCATATAGATAAGCTTAAGGCTTTCCTGAAGCTGAAAGAAGTGGATGATGATAGAGTGCATTTCATATGCATGCAATTAGTGAAGTTAATGGAGCATAGTACATTAGTGAAGATATCTAAGAGGGATTCCAAGGTTATTTATTTGAGGGATTTGATGAATTACATGACCTACGAAGAAGCTAGATGATTCCTAGTATCTCAGCATCCCGACTCTCCATTAGAGATAGATATACAGCGATTAAAGCAGAAGAACTATAACAACCCTGCTTTCTATGTGATGTATGCATACTCTAGGATATTCCAGATACTGAGAAAGCATGGAGAGCCTGATTTCTATTCCAAGAAAGAGGTACTATTCAAGACTATTACTGATGGAATAGAGAAGACTATTATGAATACCCTTATGCAATGGGATGAAGTCATACATGAAGCTATAGAGACTCTTCAGCCCTACAGGATTACTCAGTATCTCTTCAAGTTAGCTAAAGAGTTCCACTCCTTCTATGAGGAGACGAAGTTATTACAAGAAGGGCATGAAGAAGAGTGATTGAGAGATAGGTTAGCTCTTCTTAATGCCGCTAAATATACGATACACTCTGGATTAAGTATTCTTAAGATTAAGCCGAAAAGTGTCATTTAATCCAGACTGGGAGAAGGAATCTTACGGTTCTGATGAATCGGGAAAGGGAGACTTCTTTGGGGGGCCTGTAATAGCCGTTGTTTATATTAATAGGGAAATCATAGAGACTCTTAAGGAGAGGGGCTTCTATGAGCTAATTAAAGACTCTAAGCAGTGTAAGGATAGCTGGATAGAGAGGGCAGTTCCGGAGATTATGGAGATACTTGGGGACTTCTATGAATATAGGGTATTCAAGCCTTTGGAATATAACAGGGCATATGCTGAATATAAGAATATGAATGTGCTATTTAGCCTGTGACATGATGATTTGCATAAGAAGATAACTGCTAAGTTAGGAATTCAAGCTTTCAGAGTTATGGATGCTTGGACTGACTTAGATAAGCATCATAAGTATCTCCTAGGAGTGGGGAGGAAGGCTTTGGAGGTGGATGATTTCTGTACTAAAGGGGAATCTAAGTACTTAAGCTGTGCTTTAGCTTCTCTAATAGCTAGGTATTACTACTTAAGGCAGATGGAGGAGATTAGTATTGAATTTAATCAGAGCTCTATTCCTATGGGATGTGCCTTTGCTGCTGTAAAGAGAGCTTATGATAGGCTTATTAAAGCTGGGGCTAGGGATGAGGAGATATGTAAAGTTAACTTCTCTACTCTTGAGAAAGTAAAGGCTACCAGACCGTGAGGTTATTAATAATAGACTTAGTTATTTTATTGAAGAAGGGACTATTTGAGGATTTCTTAACTAGTAGAAGGAGGAAGCGATAGTTAATTCTCTTAATTTGAGGGATATCTAGGAAGCTTATTGGTAACTTGTACTTCCTTATATGTCCAATTAATCTGAATATTAACCCTTCTACTGAATAAGTTCCATATAGCTTCAATCCTAACTCTATAGCTCTCTCTCGGAACTCTATGCTGTGCTGAGAGAGAACTTCTATGAAAGTAGGAAGGAATAATGCCAATCCTTCACACTTCTTAGAGTTCACTAAGTAGGAAAGGGCTCCCTCCAATCTATATCAAGTTCAGAAATCAGATATATCTAGGAAAGCACTTCCATTCAAGGAAGTACCAATTATCTTAAGTATTTGACGTCTATCATAGTTACTAAAGGAATTTCCCCTATCGTAATAGGAAAGGTATCAGGATATAGTTCTCATATTGTGAATAAGAGCATCTGTAGCTTTAGGAGATAAGGAGAGATCGAAGAAGTTAAGGAGTAGCCTGAAGAAAGTCTCGTGAAGTAATTCTCAAATCTTGGAGGAGTCTAATTCATCGAATAAATCAGCACAATAGAAGACTCCATTGGAGTCATCTACTGGGTTAGTTAAGAATATAGTATCTCCAAAGTAATCTAATTTGGGAAAGAGTACATTGTTCTTAAGGGTGGATCTGGAGTTAGTTCTTAAGTCAGGAACTACTAGAGTAGGGATGCTAAATAGGGCATAGTTAGGAGCTAATACGGACTTAGCTAATCTTGGCTTGTGAAGTCTTATTAAGTGGGGCTTAATTAGCTTTGGAAGAACTATCTTAGATAAGTCTATGGTGGATAGGGATCCTATAACTATTACAGCATTTACCTCATGATCGTTAGCGAACTCTGAGATTCTAAATACTAGCTTCCTATCCAAGTTGGGCTGGATATTCGTATACTCCACAAAGTGAATTCCATTCTTCTGAAGAATTCCCACTACACGCTTATAGAACTTCATATTCCTTGTGTAGGCGGTATCAGACATAATCAGAACTGCCTTAGCTCCGGATGCAAGAAGCTCTCTTTCAAAGGAGCTATCCTCTATGGAATCAACTACATGGAAGTTATTAAAGCCCTTCTTCTCATCATCCAAGATGTTGCGAGAGGGAGAGGGAGAGGGCGGTAGCTCTATTTCAGGCTTCTCAATGCTAATTAACTTTGATAGATCGTAGTTGGCTAAATCTATTGGCTCTCCAACATTCAACTGCGAATCAGGAGAGAGAATTATGTTCTGAAGTTGTACGGGATGTAAATTGCTAACTGTTACAGATTGGGCGGGGTCGAATTTAAGATGGTGTTTTAAAACAGTCTTACTCTCCTTTAAATTCTCATCTGATATATCAGAGAGATCTGAGAAGGTAAAGTCAGGAAGAATTTTCTTATCCATGTGGGCTTAGGAATTCTAAAGTCTTAGAATCAAGAGAATTTCTATATTCCTCCGGAACTTTAAGAATTCTAGAAACTCTAGTTCTTCAATATCTTCTAAATAATTCTATTTGAGACTCATAGAAGTCACTCTTTCCGAGAATTAAATCCTTAAGTGTATATGCCTCTGGATTCTTCCTTACCAAAAATATAGCTAAGTATACTAAGTCCTTATCATCTATATAGAATTCCCTCAGAATGCTAAAGGAATTGAGAACTGCTCAGTTCCTAAGGAAGAAGTAATCTGTATGACTCAAAATTAATAGCTTATCCACGGTATCAGGGAGGAATTCTAAGATCTTCAAGATTTGATAAGTTCCCATTCCCGCTATTACAACGGTGGAATCTATGGGAACTAGCTTAAGTTCCTTGAATCCATCACTAACTAAGAAAGTAGATCTATCTAGGAAGCCCAGCTTCTCATAGATAATCTTACTTCTATTAAGAGCATCCTCGGAGAGATCTATATTAGTAACTTTACCTACCTTCCTCTGCCTAATTAATTCCAATCCTAGATATCCGTGATCGGATCCTATATCTACGAGATTTTTAGAATATGGGAAAATAGATGCAAGTCCTAGTATGCGGGCATGCATTAAACTAAACGTTTAAACCACTCAACAACATACACCTCATTGATCTGCTGATTAAGCTCTCTTCTGTGTGGATATCTTAAGTAAATACCCCTCTTATTCTCGGGATCAACATCCACATAGTCAGGAGTATCATATTCCTTAAGCATATTCACCAAAGGCAAGTGATGATACTTAGGAACTATAGCAATCTCATCATTGATATTCACCCACAAAGAAGGAATATCAACCTGCTTACCATTGACCAAGACGTGTCCGTGAGATACAAGTTGACGAGCCGCTCTTCTAGTCGGAGCAAAGTTCATCCTGTATACAACGTTATCTAGGCGACGCTCAAGAAGAAGTAACAGATTATAGGAAAGGGATCCTTCAATCTTTCTGGCAGCTTTAAAGAAACGTCTTAATTGGGCATCATGTAGCCCATACATAAGAGCCAACTTCTGCTTCTCTCTAAGCTGCTCCCCATAAAGAGAAACCTTTCTACGAACACCACTATTCCCGTGCTGACCTGGGGGAGTAGTTCTTTTCTTTCACTTAGTAAACTCCCTGTTATTCTCCAGAAGGGATATTCCTAATTTTCTAGATTTCTTAAATATACTTCCTGTAAAACGAGACATTACTTAAGCAGACCCTTCTTGCGGAAGGTTCTTATATTTTTGGCAGAAGTCTTAAGTTTGATTTTCTTACCGTTTTTATCGGTAAGAGTAACGGTTTGAATATTAAAGTGTCAAGCCTTCTTAGCAATATTCAGAGCCTTGGAACGACTATTACCAGTTCTAGCTACCTTACCCGTTAAACGATCCTTTCTTGACATGACCTCTTATTTTACCTAAATCACTTATCAAATATTGAAGAGGAAGGGCCAGTCGGGGATTTTTCTCTAACCTCATTCTGTAAATTCCTATCAACTTCAGCAAAGCTTACATCCAAGTCATTCTCCATCTGTTTAAAGATCTGTTCTAGCTCTCCGGCCTTATCTCCCAAGAAGGATTTGATCTCCCCTAAATCCTTCTCTAGGGAGTCAAATACAAATCTTCTTTCAACAACGATTTTCTCCAGATTATCCTCCTGTTGGGCATGGAATTTAGATAACTTACGTACCTCAAGATCAAGTACAGATTGCTTCTCTCTCAAGGAGTCAAGCTCCATGTGCTTCCTTGCCTCCTGATATTTCTTAATACTAATTTGAGCAAGCTGTTCAAGAGTAGGTCTAGCTGGGGGACGTTGCGGAGGAGGAAGGGGCTCCGGATATTCAATATTCTCTAACAGATCTAGATAGTCATCATCAGGCTCCTCATGAATATCACTATCCTCAGTTCCTACATCTAAAGTAGATGAGAATTCATCAAAGTCGTACTTATCTTGAGGCTTAATGAAGTAGTCCTTCTCTGAGTAAATCTCTGTTCCCCCATCTTCAACGAATCCAGTATCACTCAGAACTATCTCTGAGTTAACAATGCAAACGGATTGATTATCGAATAGCTGTTTAGATAAGTTGTAAAGAGTGTCCTTGAATTCCCCTTCTGCAATGGAAGTAAGATCATGCTCTCTCTTCCACATATCCAATTGCTGCTCTTCAACCTCCTTGAACTTATTTCTCTTCTCATCCTTAGTAGAAGCATAAACATATTGATCCACGGACTGCATCTTGGCCTCAAAGTTCCTCTCAATATTCTTCATTTGATCCTTCTTCAGTAGGGCAAGAGCTTGCCTTGCATTCTTCTCCCGTTGAATTTCATCCTCCTTGTCAAACTTATCTTGAAGAGTCTTCTCTTGCTCTGGAGTAAGGGTGGATCATACTTGGTCGATAACTGCAAATTGATCATCATCCAAGAACTTAGGATCCAAGCCCACCAATTCATCTTTCTCATCACTCAATGTAAATGTCTCAGTAGATAGGAACAGCACACGCTTGCTGGACTCAGACAGTTTTAACTTAGAGGTATCTAATTGCTTTACGTACTTACCTTCCAGTTCAGAAGGATTAGGATTTGCTAATTCGTAACCAAGCTTTCTGAATTCCTTCTTAACCTCTCCATACAGCTTCTCCCATTCCCTCTGCCTCCTATCAGCCTTCTCTAGGAGCCTACCCGCTTGGCTATATATACGTCCAACACATAATGCCGGAATAGGGGAGAAGGCCTTTAGGACTTGTTCATAACGTGTAAAGATCTTCTTAACGAGAGGGAGAGCTTCACTATTTCATCTATTCCACCAAATCTGCACACACTCCCTCAAAAGAACATCATTCTTTGTGTAGGCATCTGAAATCTCATTTTGGAATACATTCAAGGAGTCCTTAATTCACTCGAAGAAGTCATTAAATTTACGTTCCTTATCCCTAACTAGAACCTTTAGCTTATAGAAGTACCTATTAAATTCATCTCTCTTGGCTTGAAACTCCTTCCTTGCCTGCTTATGAGCTTTAAGGGACTTCTCGTAATCCTCATAGGACTTAATCCCCCTCAGATTATCAATGTAATACTGAGCTACTCTCTTCTCATTCTCTATCTGTTCTTGAACCTTAGCGGAAGCTTCATGGAGCTCCCCTAGCTGCATTAAGCGCTCCTTATGTTTCCTCGCATTTATGGTGTCAAAGAAGGCTTTAGATTCCTCTTGATACCTGTCCAAGAGCTCTTGCTGCTCCAAGAACTGAACTTTAGTCTTATCTAATTTGGCCTTCTCTAATGTACGTAATTGCTGAATAAGAAAGGTCTCAAGCTCTAAGTGCTTCTCATGCAACTTATTAACTTCAAAGTTAAGGTCTATAAGCTTGCTAGTTACCTCTTCTTCATGCTGAGAAATTAAATAGGGATTCCCTTGGATATCCAAGAAGAATCGCTGTTTAATATCGTCATTCCTATCCTTAGCACTCTGAATACGATCTTCGAAGTCCTTAACTATCTTCTTGGATCTAGAGATGCATTCAAGGAGCTCATTACGTTCCTGTACCAGCTCTTGATACTTCCTATCATCTACAGGATCTAATCCTCTCTCAACTAGGCTCTCAGAAAGTCTATTAATCTCATTGGATAAGGCATCCTGCTTCTCCTGTAACTCAGAGAACTTCCTATTAACCTTTACACTTACTATCTCCTGAAGGGCAGGGATATTAAGAAGCTCCTCTTTCCTAGAGAATACAGGGGGCTTTCCGTGTGCTCTATTAAGCTTGCTATTTAAATCTCTACTATTAGTTAGCCAGTATTCCTTTAGATCCTGCCAGAAGAAATCGGAATCCTTAAAGCTAGTGCTTACTCTGAATCAGAAAGTGGGAGTTTTAGAGTAATCAATGGGTCTGTGGAAGACGGATTCTTCAACATTATTCTTGAATTCTGCGGCATTAGCTAACTCAGCCTCTAGATCCCTAAGTTGACTATCGAAGGGGAATTCATAGGTATTAGCCTTATTCTCAACTACTGAAGGGATATCTGGAAGATCCTTTTCCCCTATCTCAAAGTCATTTAATATATCTGCCTCCTTCCTAGGTTCACTCAGATGGGAGAATAACTTCTCCTTCTTATCTACCGACTCTAAAGGATCCTCTTCATTCTTAAATACTTCCCTAAGAGCTACTTCGGCTTGCTTGGATAGCTCCTCCATAGACTGAGGTTCATGTCTCACAGAGTCTGCCAGCTTCACATGCTCGGCAGTTGGGAAGAAGTTATTAGGGGTGCTATCTGGAGATAGATGAAGTCGAAATGTGGAGCCCTTTATTACGACTTCATCAGGCTTCTCCGGAGAGTAAGATATCTCTATATTGGCATCATAGGAAGAAGCATTAATAATCAAGTATCTGTCTTCAAGCCAAGGACAGGAGACTATCTGATACTTCTTCTTTCCTATGGATACAAGGGCTTCCTTGAGTGGAAGCTTTACCCTGAGTATCTTTAAGTCCCTAGTAGATACTACGAATACCTTACTGGAAGAGTGTTGATCTAATTCCTTACGTAGAGAATAGGGAGTCTCCGACATTAACTAGCGATAGAGATTAAAAGCTCGGCATTACCGAAACTACTTAAATAGTAGTGGTTGAAGTGGAGGTAATAAAGGCAAGATATAACAAGGGTGCAGCAGAACATCACTAATAGTTCTCACCCCTTTACACCATATATTCTAAAGGAAGTCCTATTCTCTTGGGGTCTGTAGCCTCTGGCAGTCATGGCTGCAGCCAACTCATCTGACTTCAAGAAGGATATAACGAATACAGGTATGAATAGGGATCTAAGTGCATTCACCTTATCAACAAACTTACCATTTTTGTAATCTATTCCCCGACTGGCCTGAGCCCTAATTATCCTGAAGGATTCGGTAATAAGGGAGGGAACGAATCTTAAGGATATAGCCACAGTTAAAGCCATTAACTTAGCTGGAAGCTTAATGGCGGATAGTGGTCTGAATATATCTTCCAAGCAATAGGTAAAGGAAGTCATGGGGGAGGTGGTGGTAAAGATGGAGGATAGGATAATTACGATGATGATCTTGTTAGCTAAGGAAAAGGTATTTACGATTTGAAAGCTTGAGATCGTATATCAAGCTGGCATGAAAGCAGTGTACTTCACATCTCCATTTACATTAATAGGAACGATCCTTCATTTGCCTGTGGAAGGAAGAGTGTAATTATCAGTGGCACAGGTGGAACAGCAAGAAGAAGTTCACCCAATAATCCTCTCTATACACTTGGCAGAGCTCTTAAGAGCTATGTGTGAGGAGGAATTGGTCTTAAGCAAATGACCTCCAAAGAATCATCCATGCTTTACCTTATCTTCTCCGGTGGTGTGATGGGCTCCTATCCTTCCGAAGATATCTTTGTAGCCATGAAGAGCATTCTCAGTCCAGAATCCTGGGGATTTCATGAAGACGAAATTCACCATGAATAGGAATCCCAATAGGAATAAATAAGAAGGCACTCCGTGCTTCATTATCCACTCCTGAGAATCGCTGTACTTAATAACTAGAAGAAGTATTAGGAATATGACTCCTTGGGCTAAGAAAGTTATCTTCAGGAATAAAAGGAAGATTATCAGTAGGAATATTAAGAACTTTACTAAGGGATTTAAGTTATGAATCGGTGTGTCCTTGGGTTCGTAGCTATTTTCTAAGTACATTAAATATAGAGGAAGCTAACTCTTCGAAGTTCTTAGGTTCATCCTTTCATACCGGCAGGAAACGAGGAGAATGCTTAGTAAGCTTATCTAGAAATTTAATAACTTTGGGAGTTCCCAAGTTAAGCCTTTTATCTTTAAATATTAAATAAGGGCGTCCGCTCATAATCAATCTTCCCCTGTCCATAACTAGAATTTCCTCAGACAGCTCCAATATTAAATCGATGTTGTTGGAGATAACTATGATGGTTTTATTCTTGTTCTTTAAATCCTGAATAATATCAACTATCTTCTTGACTGAATAGGGATCCAATCCCAGAACAGGTTCATCAAAGATAATTATCTCCGGTTCAATCACCAGAATACCAGCCAGAGCAACCTTCTTCTTTTGCCCCCCAGAGAGCATGAAGGGATTCCTATTAAAGAATTCCTCCATTATCCCAAGCTCCCTAAGCTTGGACTTAGCTCTCTCCTCCGGATTGGAATCGGGGACATCAAGCATTTGAAGTCCACACATTACATCCTCTAATACAGTCTCTTTAAAGAGCTGATATTCAGGATTCTGAAGAACCATCCCCACATATCTCCTGATGGCCCTAAAATTGGGAATAGTCTTCTTGAAGAAATAGATATTCTCTCCATTAAAGAAGAAGATATTCCCTTTGGGAGACTTCATTAGCCCATTAAAGTGAAGGGCTAAAGTGGACTTTCCAGAGCCCGAAGCTCCTATGATTGCATATACTTTCCTTCTTCTAAATTTATAGCTAAAGGGGTGGACTACCGTCTTGTCCTTATCCTTAAAGGAAACATTCTCAACCTCAAAGGCATTCCTAGGATCTGGCCTATATGTCTTTACCCTTTTATACTCCCCCCAATACCTGTTAAGAAACACTAAATCTTAGATAACTTCCTAATTAAATCCTCCTCGTCATTGAATTCTGGAACTTCCACTCCTTTGGCCTTAAGAGCATTAGCTAAGCAGTAGATAAAGGGAAAGTCTAGATTAGAGGTCTTAAGTAGCTCCTCATCCTTCAAGATCTCCTTTGGAGCTCCATGAGCCAATATATTTCCATCCTTCAGGAGAACCATCTCATCAGCCATCAGGAGCTCTTCCATATCGTGAGTAATAGAGATAACAGTCTTCTTCTGATCCTTAACTAAGCTCCTCATTATCTTTAGAAGATCATCCTTACTATTAACGTCCAACATGGAAGTGGACTCATCAAAGATAATGATGTCGGGATTAAGGGCTAATATGGAAGCTATACAAACCTTCTGCTTTTCCCCCCCAGAAAGTAAGGAAGAGTTTACTTGCAATAGGGATTCAATATTCATGAACTTACTAACGTGATCTATGATCTTCCTAATGAGTATTCTAGGTACATTCCTATTCTCCAACCCAAAGGCTATATCATCCTCCGCAGTAAGTCTTATGAATTGACTGTCTGGATTTTGAAAGACTAAGCCAAGCTTGTGCAGCACCTTCTTATAGTTCTCATCATTTAATTCAATACCAGCCACTTTAATCTTTCCAGATCAGGGCTTAGCTAATCCAATTAATAGCTTAGATAAAGTGGACTTTCCAGAGCCATTATGACCAACTATGCAAATGTACTTATTAGGAGTAAGTCTAAGATTTAGATTCTTAAGAATAGGCTTATCCTCCACATATCCAAAATTCAAGTTAACAAGCTCAATGGCGTACATAGACCTAATTTTATTCGTTTAGTGATTTCATAGCCAGAGGCAAGTATAGGGACTTAATTTTGCCCATAGAGCGTAAGTAAGCAAAGCTGAATATTCCTAATAGGATTGAGAAGGAAGCCATTCCGAAGTCTGCTCTTAGGGAGATTGGTAAGTATATAGATATCACATTAAATACCTTCTCTACATATAGTCCCAATAGAGAGGAGGTTACAGGTATTGCCACCATAGTTGAGAATCCTAGTATTAATCCTAGATATAGAAGGATAGTTACAGAGTTCTCGAAGTAGGAGAATCCTAGTAGGTTCAGAATAGTTAATAGGTTCTTCAAGTCCTCAATAATCAGAACTGTTATTACTAATAGAGAGCAGATTAATAGAGGAGATAATACGACAATAAATAGGTTTATTACAGACAGAACTAGATCGCTAGCTGTATTGAATACGAAGTCATTAAATACACTCATATTATCTATCTTCACGATGGAAGGAGTAAGAGTGAAGTTCTGACCGTAAACGTCCTCTAATTTGGAGGCTAAATCGTGGGCATTATCTATTCCGGAAGTAAGCTCTAATCCATTCTTCAATTTGAATCAGTCCAAGTTAGAAGGCTGAATGAATTTACTTTGAAGAGCTTGAGAATGTTCGTATCCTTTGGAATTTAGGAAGGTCTTAAACTTATCTCCATTCTTATTAATAACGTGCCTACTGTAAAGTCCTGAAGGGGCAAATCCAGATACTCCGTGAGTTAATTGAATTGGCAGTTGATCGCTCTCTAGGAACTTCTTAGTTAGGATTCCATTGAATCCATAGTCTGCATTCAATCCAATAATCTCATTAGCATGAGCTTGGCTTATGAATAGAGCTGTTTGGTAGTAAGAATCAAAGATATCTACTACCTTGAATTTAACTTGCTTCTTAGAGTTATCTCCCTTCAGGGCTTTAGTAAATCGGTCATAGGTATTTCTAACGTGATAACTAAATTGAGATCCAACTGTTAATCCAAGCTTCTTAGCTGTGTATTGGTTAATAACAATAGGATATACATCACCTTGCTTCTGCTGGTAGAGCTTCTTATTAATGGAGGCTCCATCCTTAGTTAAGTTAAAGTAACTACCTCTGGAATCCTGCTTCAATCCATATATCTTTAAATTCTGTAAAGAACCTACATCCCCCAACAGGTATGTATAAGTTTGGTCTCCATTAGGGATCTTAGAATAATCCTCATCTTTCATTGAAGAATAGGAAGCAGTCAATCCTTTCTGTAGCTTCTCATCTGCATCCCTATCTCCACTAATTTGTCACTCATCTGTATATTGAGTGCTGTAATCAGGAGAGTACAAGTTCTGGTGGAAGGTAATCTTTATAGGGGCTGTTTCCGGAGTTAAGAATTCCGGATCACTCATTAAGGCAAAGAACAGATAAAGGAAGTCGGGTCTGAAGATTACGAATCTGTCTAGGTGTTTTAGGTCATCAGAAGTTTCTGATTTCCCAGCAGAATCGGAATTATCCTCACTTATAAGCTTGTCATAGAAGTAGATTAGTTTGTCCGGATCTAGGTAGTAAATTCCAGTATCTACATCGTTAGCTTCATCGTTAGCTTCATCGTTAGCTTCATCGTTAGCTTCATCGTTTATGTTTGTGTTTAAGGGTGTCTTAGCCATTGATGATTTATCAACCTTCCAAGATCTCTTTCCGTTGACAAATGATCCAGGAAGAAGGGACATATTGTCATCCACGTTCACGTGTTTGGTCATGAATCTATTCACAAAGAAGTATCCATATCTAGAGTTGATAATCTTGTTTACGAAGTTCAAATAGTTCTTGGACATAGCCTCTGTAAGCTCAGGGCTATATTTGGAGAAGTAGTCGTTAAATTCATTCCAAGGATTGATCTCAATAGTCTTACCGAACAGATTGAACTTCCAGTCGTGATTAAATAGGAATGGAATAATTACTTTGTTCTTGAAGAAGACAGGGTCATTCTGAATAGCTTCAATATCCCCATAGGAGAATAATCAGTAGTTGGAGTTATCCTTGAAGAGTCTTGAGAGTGTTGGGAACTTGTTATCGTTACCCCCACTACCACTTGTGCCGTTGCCGTTAAAGGTTCTAAAGTCTCCAGCTACTGTTGAAGTTGTTGAATCCTTAGCGCTATCTTGCTTTTGCTTTACCTTATTGAAATACCAAGATTTAGAGTCACTAGAGTCACTAGAGTCACTAGAGTCATGGTGATCGGTTAGGGTTTGTTTATTCTTGTAGTAATCGATTAATGGCTTAAAGAGAGGCTCATCTCCGAATTTAATCATCTCCGGAGCATTTGTGCTTTGGCCACTAGAGTCACTACTATTCTGCTTCCACTGCTCATTCTTTACAGGGACGTAGTCAGATAGTTGGAAGTCCTTGAAGTTATCTCCATTGGGGTTGGGGTTGAATTTAGACTTTGACGAGTTATTTCCGGATGAGGATGAGCTATATCAAATCTGTGCACTAGCATGTGTTGTGTTCCTGAAGGCAAAAGACTCAGCTTCATATGTATTCTCTAATGAAAAACAGCTTTGCGAGTCCGAAGAGTCCGAAGAGTCCGATTTCTTAGATAACGAACTCTTAAGAAGATAGATGTTGTAGGCGTTAGTACTGAATAACCTACTTGGATATTCGGTATCTAAAACTCCAAGTTCCTTATAGATATCTACAATGTCCTTATCCTTACAGGAGTTCAAATAACTAGATAAGTCATTGGGGTGGAATGGATGGAACACTCCGGTAGCAATCATCTCCGGATTGTTCTTATCGAAAGTAACTACCTTCGCTTCATACTCATCCCCAGAAGAATTCTTCCTTTGAACTATTCTCTTAGTTTGAGGAATCTTATTTAAGAAGGTATTCCCTAGATTCCTATAGGAGCTTAAGAAGTACTGACCAGACTGTTCTGAAGGAGTATCCAGATCTAATTCAAATCCATAGTTCTTACTAATAAGCTCCAATTGACTAACGTTAGCAAACTGACCTAAGTTATTAAATAGGAAGCTACTGAATAAGAATAGGAATACGGTGGCAGCAGACAGGATTATCCCTTTATTCAGGGTATTAAGAATTACAGATAATCTGAACTTCCATACTGAGGATACCTTCTGGAATAGTTCATGTATGTAAACGGTAAAGGAGTTCTGCTTAAACATGGAGTTAGTTCTCATCAAGTGTCCAGCGCTTGGTCTCAGCATTTTGAATGCTGGGATTAGAGCTACAGGGAACAGGATTCCACACATCAAGAAGGAGTAGTTCAAGAATTTAGATAGATCAAATCCACTAAATACAGGAGTTAAGTACCACACATCTGAGAGTAGGGAGAATACGAACGGCTGTAGTAATAGGGAAGCTATGTATCCTACGAAGGTACCTATTAATGCAGGTATAAAGATAAAGGAGAAGGAAGTGGTGATGATCTCTAGTCTAGGAACTCCACTAGCTACAAATACCCCGAAGGTATTTAAGCTGGAGTTAATGTACTTCTTAATAAGAGTTCATACAGTGAAGAAGATAATGACACCTATGAAGGACAGAAGAACGTAAGCAACTAAGTTAACTACGCTTACGAAGTTATCTACGTAATTACTCCTTAAGTGTACTAGGGAAGGTCTATCAGGAGAGTCACTAACTTTCCTTAGTTCGAATGCAGAAGATGGCTGAGCAAGTTGAAGCTCAGTGCTATCGCTCAGGAAGCCATCCATATACTTCCTAAGCTCTTGATAGTAATCCTTCTCCAGACCATAATCCTTAACTGCCTGAGGATAAGAAAGGCTTAAGTAGTATTCATTTCAGGAGGATAGGGAGTTGTAATGGATATTTCTATATCCATGCTCATCCATGTAGATGAGAGCCTCCCTATTCTTATCTGGAATTAAATTTAAGAAGGAGTGGGAAGGTAATAGGAAGTCGGGAGATAGGGCAGTCCCTAGAACGATAATCTTGTTTCCATTTATATTAACAATATGGTCATGATTCTTTGGGTTAAGAAGGAATCCATGATACTCCTTCTCCCATTCCTCCTGAGTTAAAGAATCATCCTCTATTAATTTCTTAAACTTCTGATACTGCTCATTGGATATAGGAACTATATTGTGCTTCTTAGCGTAGAAAGGGGATATTAATCCGAAGACAGATGTGAATTGATCTAGATATCCAGTGGTTTTTAAAGTAAGAATGGTATTCTTCAAAGGCATAGTTCTAGCGAAGTAAATGTCATCTCAGTTTGTGAACTCTAGAATCGTCCTAGACCCTTGAGTCTTTAAATTACGTGCATATTTGCTAAGTTGTTCGGTGTACTGTACAGCCCTCTCCAGATCCAAGTAGGAGAAGAAGACACCCAACTTTCAAGTCTCTGGAGTACGGCTTGAATAGTATGTATATAGATCTTTGAATAAAGGTGCATACTCAGGGTTGGTGTATTTAGCTCTGGAAAGGAGCTTGAATATCTCAGCATACTCATAGGTAGGAGAGTACTTCCTAATAGTATTGTTCCTAGTATTTATCCTCTTAATAATCTCAGAGTTACGATACTTGGCTTCAAATAGGGGATTACCAGTAACTATCTTCAATCTGTTAAGGGATGAGTCATCCTTAACTTCCTGTGTAATTATCTTGAAGGCATGATTCTTCTTGGTAGGGTCGTTTAGCTTGGCGGATGTATTAGAGGAATTGGCTACTACTAAGGACTTATGATAGTTGGAGGATATTGAGAAATCAAGATCTGCTTGTTTCTGATTCTTAGAAAAAGATACTTTTGAAAGACGTAACTTATCCTTTGTATCTAAACTAGCTAGTTTCGGTTTATATTGAAAGTTGTAGAGAAGGAAGGATAGAGTGAATAGGTTGTAATCATTGATGAACTTCTTTACCTCCCTTAGATTGCTTAACTCTACCCACAGAAGATAATCCTTTATGGCTGCAAAGATAGCATCCTTTAAACGTTCAAATACGACTTCAAACTTCTCGGGATATAGACGATAGTAAGGATTAACTCCCCCTGTATCGTCAAAGGGCTTTGGAGAGCTGGTTGTTGCTGATTTTGCTGCATCATATTTCTCCTTAGAAGTCCTAGTATAGGAAGGTAGGAACAGGAAATCAGTTGTGGAAGAGGTGGAAGAGGTGGAAGTCTCTTCTGAGAAGAACTTCCCCTCTATTCATGCCTTAATAACTTCCTTTCATTGTTCAGCTAAAGTATCTGAATCTGAAAATTTGAAATTGGAACAATCAGAGGAAGAGGAAGAGGAACCACATCAAGTAGATGCATTAGTGGAGCCCCCAGATGTGCTGGAATCCTTATATTTCTGATATTCCTGATCGTTATCTTTAAGTTCTGAAAGTTTCTTATTGGCTCTTACAGTTGAAAATAAGTAATCTGAAAAAGAAGAAGCAGATTCCTCGTACTTCCCTTCATGGGGCGATTTTCTTTCTTTTTCATCAAGCTGAAAAGGCTGAAAGGATTCAATGTCTTTAATGCTTGATGTTGATGTATCCTCGACCAACTTCTTAATTTTCTCCTTATCAAAGATATCCTTTAACTGAAGTGTGTGTTCGGGTCTGGTGTTGAAGTTATCGACTTTTGCGTCTTTTATGCTCTCTCAAAAAAGTAGCTTTATTAATAGTATTAGAGATTCTGAGTAAGAAAGGCCTGGCACCATTGGGAGCCAAGCATCAAATGTTTCTAATAACTTCTGTAGAGAGGAGATATAGAACTTAACAGGAATTCGATCGAATACTCGGGAGTTGCTAAATATCTCTATAGATTGCTTAGTATCAAAATCTAACTTGTAATAAATTGGTACATTCTTAATCTCCTGAACTAACTGTTTATATTTCTGAGAGATATCTTGAGTCCCTAATATGTTCTTAAATGGGACAAAGAAATCTAAATAGTAGTCTCTTTCAAAAATAGGGCGAAAGGAATATATATCCTCAGTAGCCTCAGATTGTTTATTATCGTCTTTCTTATGTAATCTAGATCTGAATAGGTATTTGGGGTTGAAAGCTTTCTTCTCGTGTAGTTCGTATAATTCTTCTTTGTTTAGGGTGTAAGGATGATTTGTTTCTGTTGTTGTTGTTGTTGTTGTTGTTGTTCCATCTTTTACATCTTTTACATCTTTATCTCCAATAATATTAGTTGTGAAGTAACTTTGTAAAGCATAAAAGTAAGGTGCAAAGTAAGTAGGTTTTAACTTCTCTTCGGACTCCCCCCCACACCTCGATAATACGTTAATCTCTCCGTTATCATCATTATCAAAAACATCATCCCCATTATATTGACCCCACCTTAGAGAAGCTTTATTCCTATCTATAAATTGAATTTCCTTTCCTAAAGTAAGGATGAAGTTACTTGCCGTTCGGCAAATTAAAAATTCATTAGCAGCATTCTTCCGCCGTTCCGCATTATCCAGAACGGGAATAGTAAATACGCTCTTGTTTAACTTCTCAACCTTCGGACCATCGCTTTGCGGTTGAGGTTGAGGTTGAGGTTGAGGTTGATCACTAGATGATTGTAGTTGCTCTAATTCAGCCTTCTTTCCCTTCTTGACCCAAGAGTAATCAAAATTACTATCAAAAGATCATCTGAATCCCCTCTTGGGCCCGAATTTAATATTACTTAGATCTATTGAGTAAGAAGGCTTAACGTTAAGATTCTGAGTTTGCTTAAAAGACTTATTTACTAGAATTAAGTCGTGGGAGTTAGAGTCGAAATCTATCTCTTTAAACCCTTTATTTAAGTTATCGGAAAGATGATCAACGGATGTAAGTACAGTTACTGATAGAGATAAAAAAAAACCTAATACAGAGACTATAGTTGCGTTTTTACGTATGTGTAAAAGCGACGTTTTGAATAGCAAATTGCGAAGATTTTGTTATCCAAGGCGAGAATTACGGTGAGCCATGAAAGAAGCAACGATTTTTGCGATGTGGTAAGCCAATTGAAGTAGTTGGAAGGAGATTTCAAAGGCAAAGAAATTTTCTCATCTTTTTCTTTCAATAGGATCTTCGTGATTTATATAAGGAATCACAGTTCTCATTCTATAAACGGAGATTATTGGGGAAGCTAAAAGGAAGATAGAAGTTAATAGGTACATAAGCACAACCATCGGACTAGCTTCAGAAAGACCAAATCCAAACAGAGAAGTGAATAGTAGAACGATGAAAAGCACGAAGTAGGCTACTGCACACACATTCAAGAACTTCTGAAGAGTCAAAATTGTTCCTTTGTTAGAGATGTGAAATCCAAGTCATACTGGGAACATGTAAACACATAGAGTGGTTCCAAAGACTAGGAAGGTTATCTTAGCGATTCATCCTATACTAGGACTACCTCCTGCCACTTGAAATAAAGTGGTAGAGAAAGCCATGAACAGGAAGAAGAAGGTGAATAGCAGCAGTGTGTAGGCTGTTGTAACGAAGGAAGAATTCTGAGCTATAGGTTGAGACCTATATCTACCGCTAACTATGGAAAGAGGGAAGTAAAGGACGAAGCCGACAATAGCACAAACGAAGGACAGAAATCAACCCCAACCTCCACCTACACTGGTCAATATCCCTGCCCCCGCAATTACAAATAATCCAAATAGAGCAAAGAACATGCATGCAGAGCTGAAGGTTCGAATCAGAAACTGAATCTCTACCTTTCGAAGTGGCTCCTTAAGCTGCTCTCTAAAGCCGTGAACGCTAAACATATCTATTAATTATAAAAATTATGGAGCGGACAATGGGAATCAAACCCACACTATTAGCTTGGAAGGCTAATGTTCTATCATTGAACTATGCCCGCAAGTGGTGCTGGAAGAGGGACTCGAACCCTCACGAAGTTGCCTTCACAGGATCTTAAGTCCTGGGCGTCTACCAATTCCGCCACTCCAGCACTAATTACAAAATGGTGACTCGCCTGGGATTCGAACCCAGGACCCTTCGCTTAAAAGGCGAATGCTCTACCGCTGAGCTAGCAAGTCATGGCTGGGCTGGAGGGATTCGAACCATCGCATCATAGAGTCAAAGTCTAGTGCCTTACCGCTTGGCTACAGCCCAATAAACTGGTGGGCAGGGAGGGATTCGAACCCCCGAAACCAAAAGGTGTCTGATCTACAGTCAGAAGCGTTTAGCCACTTCGCTACCTACCCTTAAAGCTAAAGTATCCTAAATAACTACCCCTTTTTTCTAAATCATAGTTTTTAACACAAGATAATAAATCTTTTTCTAGCTTGCCGAAGAGCAATTCTAACCTTTCAGAAAGCATATCTTTATTTAAATAAGCAAGTTCTTGAGATTTAATAGCTCTTCCAAGCTTGAAAAATACCTCCCCTTTACGATTTAAAGAAGAGATGAGTACTATCTGGAAATAAGCATTCTTGATTATATGATGAGACTCAGAGAGAAAGGAAGGCTTAGATATAAAGAGGGATCTCTTTAAATCGAAGATGATTCCTAAATCCTCCTTATCGTAGATACAATCCACCAGATCTATAATAAGAGAACTCTTCTTGGAAAGGATATCCTTCCCTAAGAAGGGAGTGATGAGTTGATGCTCATCCTCCTTTATTAATTGCCTAAGAACTACTAACGAGTCTCAAGATATATCTTTGTCAATAATAAAAATAGTTTGGTTTTTAGGAGTCTTCGAGTCGCTCAAGAAGACAAAGCTCTTTTTTTGTAATCTCAGTAACTTCTTATGAAACGAGAAAAATCACTCGTATCGCTTTTCTGGGGGAGTGGCTTGTCCATGGAAGACATAACTATTAGCTCTCTTCCTTATCCTAAAATAAGAGAATAAGAAGGAAGGTAAGGTGAAGGGATATGCTAAGGCTCTTAAAAAAAAATATCTATTAACGTGATTTATACTTTCCATCGAAAGTAGAAACAGCTATCTTATCTCCCGCAGAACAAAACTTAGGAACAGCCACCACTAGGCCATTAACTGTTATAGCCTTCTTCTGTTCGGTAGCTGGTAAATCATCATCAAATCTATCTATAGTTAAAGATACTATCTCTGGAAGGCCAATAGCCAATACTTCTCCATCATAAATACTTAAACTGCACTCCAGCCCCTCTTCCACGAATTTCAACTCATCTGCAAACTTCTCATTTGAAACCTCAATATCCTCATAGGTTTCAGAATCCAAGAAGTGGGAGAACTTACTGTCGGAGTAGGAATAAACTACAGAGATCTTATTAATCATAGCTCTCTCGAATTTCATTCCAGAGAAGTCCTCTATAGTTATAGAACCAGTCTTCACATTCTTAACCTTACACTTAACAATACCGCCCCTCATGGCGGTCTTATTGAAGGAATGATCTAGTACTAGGTATATATCTCCCTTCCAAATAATGGTTTGACCCTTCCTAAGATCTATAGCTTGAATAAACTCAGACATGATTAATAGTTACTATTCTGTCTATCAAAGTTAACTTGTCACTTATCTCAATACGCCTTCTCTATCTTTTCAAAACTAAATCCCAACATAGATCCTAGTTCTAAGAATTTAGAAACACAATTTTTAAAATCATCCTGACTTTTACAAAGAGAGAAGCCTAGTATTAAATTTAAGAAAACATCAGTTAATACCTCTTTATTTACCTCAGGAGAATCTAGAAATTTAATTCCAGAAAGATCGTAATTCCTTTCTAGGGAAATAGCTAATACGAAATGCATAATATCAGCATACTCATCCAAAACTTCTTCCATATTAGGATCTGAGACAGATCAGAACTTGAAGGGCTTACAAGCATTAGCCAACTCTCCTAATTCCACTAACAGAGCCAATCTCCTAAAGGAAGAGGTCTTTAGATAATCAGTCCCCTTCTTTTCGAAGATATACTTATCCAGCTTAGCTTGTCCCTCTAAAAGCTTCTGTCAGTCAATATCTACTGACATAGACTCTTGAATACTTCCGGTTGATGGATTGCCAATTCGGAAAGAAGTTTCCTATTAATCTGAATATTTCTACTGTGCAACTTCTTGATTAAGGCTGAATAGGTGATTCCATTCATTCTTGCAGCAGCATTTATCCTTTGAATCCAAAGCCTTCTGAAGTCTCTTTTCCTATTCTTTCTATCTCTAAAGGCATACTGAGCAGCCTTAATAACAGATTGTCTAGCCGTTCTATAAGAAGCATGTCTATGACCCCAAAAGCCTTCAGCTCTCTTTAGGACTCTCTTCCTCCTTTGTCTAGTACTATATCCTCCAGCTACACGCATTATCCTTGAAGTAATTGATAAGCTCTCTTAACTTGAGCTTTGTTAAGAATAACAGAAGATCTAGCCTGTCTCTTTTGCTTAGTAGACTTATTGGATGCCAAGTGAGATCTATGAGAATGCTTCCTTTTCATCTTACCATTCCCCAAAACCAATATCCTTTTGGAGAAGGCTTTCTTGGTCTTAATCTTTATCTTCTTTGGCTTTTTCATTACTTCTTAACGGGCATAAAGTAAGTCGCATACTGAATTTTACTAATTTTCTTCAATCCCTCTCGCGATTTACCGTGGGACTCCACCAGAACAGAGAACTGATCATAAACTTCATTAACTAGGTCAACTCGATCCGCCATACGCCCCGGAGCTTTCACAACGAATTGAACCTTATCTCCAGATTTAAACCAGTCTATAGCTTGCTTGGCCTTCCATTCTATATCGTGGGAGCTAATATTGGGCTTCACAGTTATAGACTTAACCTTAACTACATTCTTCTTGCCTCCCTTATTCTTCTTAAGCTCATATATGTACTTACCATAGTCCAGTATCTTTACAACCCCGGGATTCTGATTAATGAGCACTAAATCCAGCTCTCTTTGCTTAGCCAAAGCTAAGGCTTCTTCTATTGGCATAGAGACATTAGTTCCATCTGGATTAACCAATAGAACAGGAGATACTGAGATCTCCTCGTTAATCAAGAAAAACTTTTTATTCTTATCGTTCTTGTTATTAGTTGAAGACACCCTGTAAAATTAATATACGAAGCTAAGCCCGAGTGGCGGAACTGGTAGACGCAGCAGACTCAAAATCTGCCAATAGCAATATTGTGGGGGTTCGATTCCCCCCTTGGGCACCACTATATTTCAGTATCAAAAGAAGGATCCTCTGCATCAACCATATCACCCTCATCCAATTCTTCCCCATCTTCTGACTCTTCATCAGGAACGATATCATCAACGGAAACATCATCTCCCGGAACAACCTCAACTTCCTTCTTCTTACGTTTTTCATCTGCCATATAGTCAGCATATCCTTCCTCAAACATACTGTCTTCAGAGAACACAGTAGTCTCTAATTTCTTAATGTCCTCGAAGGACATGAATTCCTTAAGCTTTCACTTATTGAAATTAAAAGCTACGAATCTAGGATCCAAAAGGATTTCCGCATAGAAGAATCCAATTCAGTTCTCAACCTTCTCTTTGGAAAAAGCAGAAGCACCTTTTCAAGTCTTAGATCAAAGGCTGTGAAAACTAAAGAAATCCCCCTTAAATTGCTCCTTAGCTACTGTATATGCAAACTCTACTAATTGTGAAACGTGTAGATTATTATCCCTAGTAACTTCTTCCTTCTTAGCCATAAAGCCTGCTAAATTTTAGCTATAAAAATCACTTATATTGACAGTCATATTAAAAATTTCTTCTTTCTTAGAATCCCAAAGACTTACTTTTATCAACTCTCCGGCCACATTGCTACTAGCACCTAAAGGAGCTATCTCTAAATACTCATCCACATTTTTAGTATTTAAAAAACCAGAGAATAGGGCTCTAAGCTCCCTGAACTCAGGAATATCCGTCTTAAGGATATTATCTATCATAAAAAGTAAGATCTCGTCCGAAAGCTCCAAGAATTCCAAAACATTTCACTCGGATTCCTCATTAAAGAAGAATTTGATTTTCTGGAAGTAGAAGTTGTCTTTTAAATCCTCCGAGTGCTTCTTAAAAGTTTGAAAGATCCTCTTTAGAATCTCCTCATAAATTAAGGAAACCTTATTCCTATAAAGCTCTTCATACATGTGATAACGAGTCAGAAGGAAGCTGCCAATCATATTCTTGGCCTTCTTGAGGAATAGGAATCTCAGAGATCCCTCTTCATCCTTCCTTAATACAGATCACTTTATGAATAAATTAACATCTATAGTATTTCCATAGCGCACTCCAGAGTAATAGGAATCCCTAACTAGGAAATCCAATCTGTCTATATCTATAGAGGAGGCAATTAGATCTACGATCCACTTATATTCACTAGTCTTATTAAGAACCTTCTCTATCTCCCTAATATAAAACCATTCCTCTAAGCCATCAGATAGGGCTTTCTTCCTTAGGAGACTATTAATCTTTGTATCTTCCAAATTAAGTATCTTCACAGACATTCGTTCGTGATGGAAGTTAGGGAAAGCTTTCTCCAGAGTATGAGAAAGAGGACCATGCCCTATATCGTGTAATAGAGCGCTTGCTAGAGCTATATTAATAGCTACTTGATCTTTAGTGGGATCTAGATCCCCAGCATTAATAAAGTGCTTAGTAAAACGATTGCAAAGCTCATACACCCCTAAGGAGTGCGTTAATCTAGTGTGAGTGCTGGATGGGAAGTTATTGACAGTTAGAGAGAGTTGTTTAATTTTGGACAACCTCTGGAATTCAAAAGTGTTTACTATCTCATAGAGTCAGAATTGACTCTTGGAGAAGTTAATTCCTTTGAGAATGGGATCTTTTATGAAGAAGGATCCAGCTTTATTTTCTCGCAAATGCAAACGAGAAAAATCGAGTAAGCTACTCACCCCTTATCAATGACAGAGAGCTATCTAAATTTCTACTTAGAACCTCTCTACCTAAACATTCCATAACATTAACCAATTCAAATCCTTCCTCCAACAGGGAGAAAGCTAATCTAAGAGGTCTAAAGAAGTCTTTCCCTTTAAGCCCACTAATTTGCATCAACTGCTTTAAGTAATTCCTAATAGTAGTAGAATCTCAAGCCTCAGACTTCATAGGGAAGTAGTCCTTCGCCAAGTTCAAGAGCTGAAAGTGATTCTTTAGGAAATCTATGTTCTCAGAAGAAAGAGATCTCTCTGCATAGAAATCCGTGGCCATCTCATTAAGCTGAGCGGCACAATCTATATTCTTCTTATTGGCTAGAGCGAATAACTCCTTCTTGCTATTGAACTCACCTAAGTCCACAGTAAAGTGATACTTTACGAAGTTTAAGTAATGGGAAGGACTCATATTCTGGAAGTACTTCCTACTAATTCAATTTAACTTCTTAACATCGTAGAAAGCGGGGGAAGGACTTAAGCTTTCTACATTGAAGGCTTTAATAATCTCATCCACCGAGAAAATCTCCTCCTCCCCATTAGATCATCCCAACAAAGCCAAGAAGTTAAATATAGCCTCTGGGGGATAACCCTTCTTATCTAAACCGGATATGAAGTGAAATTCATTGGCAGATCTCTTAGATAACTTCTTCTTATCATCATCTACGATAATGGATAGATGGCCAAATTGGGGTATGGAATCCTCCCAGCCTAAGGCATAATAAGTAGCTAATTGAAAGGGAGTATTGGATATGTGCTCTTCTCCCCTAAGAACATAGTTAATCTCCATGTCGTGATCATCAACCACAACGGCGAAGTTATAAGTAGGTACCTTATTGGATCGCATAATAACGTAATCCTGAAGCGAATGCTCCTGAAAGACTATCTCCCCCCTCACTAAGTCCTTCCACTTGTATTCCTTCTTTAAATCCACTTTCAAGCGGACTGTATAAGGAATATCGTCGTCCAATTTAGCCTGTATTTCCTCCTCAGTAAGATTCCTGCACTTACGAGAATAGAAAGGGGGGGAGTTATTGGCTATGGCACTATTCTTAGCTTCCTCTAATTCCTTCTCACTACAAAAACATCTATATGCCTTTCCTTGGTTAAGAAGTTCCTCACATATCTCCAAATACCGTTCTGTTTTCTGGGATTGGAGATATGGACCTTTGGAACCCGGATTAAAGAAGGACTCATCTGGGAATATCCCCAAGAACTTCAAGTCAGAATCTAGAGATATATGTCCTCCCTCTATATTCCTGACTTCATCAGTATCTTCAATTCGAAGAATGAATTTGCCGTGATGCTTCTTGGCAAAGACGTAGTTAAATAAAGCTGTTCTAGCTCCCCCAATATGAAGAAATCCTGTTGGAGAGGGTGCGTATCTAGTCCTAATTGTTTTCTCCTTGGCCACCTCGTCCTAATTATTCAAAATAGACTTTATTCATTCCCTAGCTTTAGCAGCTTCTAAATCCCTCCCTACACCTATAGAACTTAATATCCTATATGTGTGAAATGCTAACAGTTTGCATTGCTCAATATCCCATCCCAAGGAAGCCAAGACTAGGCTTCCTATCCTAATTCCCGAAGTAACTAAAGGGGATTCATTATCAAAAGGGATTAGATTTTGATTCACTATAATTCCCGAACCTTCAAGGATATCAGCAGCTTCTTTTCCGGTTAAATTAAAACTGGTCTTTGTATCTATCAGGAACATATGAGTCTCCGTTCCTATTACCTTAGCACCTAAAGCAGTAAACTCATCACACATAGCCTTAGCTATACTAACCACCTTATTAGCATAATCAAGATACTCCGGTTCATTAGCCTTACACAAAGCAATAGCATTCATAGATAAGCTTAGAACATTCACTCCTCCCTGCATTCCGGGAAATACAGCCTTATTTATAGGATCCGTAAGTTCCGGATCATTTCAAAGAATAATTGCACCTTTAGCCCCTCTTAGTTGCTTATGGGTAGTGCACATGGCAACATGTGCATGGGGGAAGCAATGTTGATGAAGTCCGGAGATTACTAAGGATGAATAATGGCAGATATCCGCTAGTAAATAAGCACCAACTAAATCCGCTATTTCCCTAAATCTACGAAAGTCTATGCTGTAAGGGTAGCTTGACCCCCCCGCAATAATGAGCTTAGGCTTAACTTGAAGAGCTATCTTCTCCAGAGCCCCATAATCTATTCTTAAGGTATCGGGATCTAGAGGGTATGAATATACCTTATAGAAGTGCGATACAAAGGATAGGCTAGAAGAGTGGGTTAAATGTCCTCCCCCACTCATTTCTAACCCTAGGATTACATCCTTAGGTTTTAAAAGAGCTTTGTATATAGCCGCATTGGCAATAGAACCGGAGTAGGGTTGGACATTGGCAAAGCGACATTTAAAGGCTTTTGTCGCTTCTTGTATGGCTATCTCTTCTATCCTGTCAACGTTCTCGCAACCAGAATAAAATCTTCTATTAGGATACCCTTCTACGTACTTATTTAATAAAGGAAATTGGGCTATCTTTAGTGCTTCAAGGTATATTAAATTCTCTGAGGCAATGAGGGACAGGCAATTAGATTGTCTGTTTTTTTCTTTGAGAGCATATTCGAATACCCTGTCTGTTACTGACACTGTCTATTAAAATCTAAGTTATTTGCGATATCTGCATTTCCTAATATATGTCCAAAAAGTTTAAAGGAATTGGAATAGGTGAAGGGGTTTCAGTAGCTAAGGCTTTTCTTCTTAAAGAGCCTGAATTCAAGTTTGATGAGAATAGTTCCCTTTCAATAGAGAAGGAATTATCTAACTACGACAATACCCTTAAGGAAGCATCTCTTCAGATGCAGAAGTTAATAGAGACTTCTACTAAGAATATCTCTGCGGAGAAGGGAGAGATCTTCCAAGCTCATTTAGAAATTATCAAAGATGAGCAAATTCAAGAAGAGGTAAGACAACTTATTAATTCTGGAAAGAGTGAAGCTTGATCTATTGCCAATGTCTTTGACAAGTATCAGTCCATGTTTGAATCTATGGCTGATGCCTACTTTAAGGAACGTGCAAGCGATATTAAGGATCTTAAGAAGAGGCTATTATCCATATCTCTGAGAATACCTCTTCCGGATCTTCTACTAATACATGAAGAGTGCATAATAATAGCTCACGATTTGAGCCCTAGTGAGACAGCCATACTAGATAAGAAATACATCAAGGGTTTTGCTACCAACATCGGAGGGGCTACTTCCCATTCTGCCATTATGGCGAGAACTTTGGAGATACCAGCCTTGGTATCCTTGAAGAATATAACTAGCCAAATTCAGAATGGAGATTTGGTGGCTTTAGATGCTAAAGAGGGGATTCTTGAAAGTGATTTGTCTGAAGAGGATAAGAAGGCTTGAGAGTCTAGGAGACAGAATTTTGAGAAGGAGAAAGTAGAGCTGGAGAAATATAAGACTCTGGATTGCACTACCAAGGATGGAGTTTCTGTATCTATAAAAGGGAATATAGGGCAGCCTAAGGATCTTAAGAAGGTTATTGAATATGGAGGAAAGGGGGTTGGTTTATTCAGGAGTGAATTTCTTTACATGGAAAGTCAAGATTGACCGACTGAAGAAGAGCAATTTGCAGCATATAAGGAGGTTTTAGAAGGGGCTAAAGGAGAGGAAGTAGTTATCAGAACCTTAGATATTGGGGGAGATAAACACCTTAATTACTTCCAATTTCCTAAAGAAATGAATCCCTTCTTGGGATACAGAGCCATTCGTTTAAGTCTAGATAAAGAAGAAATCTTTGTTACTCAATTAAGGGCTTTACTGAGAGCAAGTGCGTTCGGGAATCTGAAGATCATGTTCCCCATGATTACCTGCTATGAGGAGTTCTTAAAAGCTAAGGAAGTTACCAAGAGAGTGGAAGGAGAATTAGCTAAAGAAGGAATAAAGATCGGAAAGTATAAGTTGGGAATGATGGTTGAAGTTCCTTCTGCCGCAGTCTTATCTTCAGTATTCTCAAAAGAAGCAGAATTCTTCTCCGTCGGATCCAATGACTTAATTCAATATACCCACGCGGTGGATCGTATGTCCGAAGAAGTTAACTACCTGTATCAACCTAATAACCCAAGCATATTGAACTTAATTAATATGACAGTTATAGGAGCTAATGAAAATAATAGAGAGGTTAGTGTGTGTGGGGAAATGGCAAGTAATGTATCTTCCGCAATTCTTCTAGTAGGTTTAGGAGTTAAGAGTCTATCCATGAGTGCCACCGCTATTCCTTCTATAAAGAGAGCTATTAATAAGTTAACTTTGAAAGAATGTCAAGAGATAGCGCAAAAAGCTTTGAAACTATCTACTGAGGAAGAGGTGAAAGAAGCATTTAAAGAATTTGTATCTGGAAAGGGTATCTAATCGGAATTCTGCACTATAAAGTGATAGGTTCCTTTTCTCTTGAAATACTCTAGGTAGCTATTAGGATCTCTATCTGCCCTCTTCTTCTCTGCATAAGAAGCACACTTTAGACGAGCTCCAAATCACTTCCTAACGCTCTCCCACCCTAGACAAACTCTTCTTATCTCTCCAGTTCTCGGATCGAAGAATTCGTGTGATTTAGGCTTAGGTATCTCATTAGTTTCCAGTTTAATAATCTTCCCATCTCTACAGTTGTACAAGAACTTCTGCTCAATAGAACTTACAACCTTCTCTACATCAACACCATTAGAAACAAACTTACATCCCTTGGATTCTGCATAAATTCGAATATCTTCAGAAGTCTTCAGTACAGGTGGAGGAATTTCTTCTAATTCCGGATCTTCAGAATACTGCACTAAAGAATTATTTCCTGCAAATCTATTAACGGATGAAGAGATATAAGGATTGTTAGATAAGAAAGAGAAGGCAACAGCGAACCCACTAATTGATACTAATGTAACAGCCTTTAAGGTTCCGTCAAGCTTTAGAAACATCCAGAAGAAAGTTACTCAGGACTTTGAACTATGAAATGATAAGTTCCCTTCCTCTTAAAGTACTCTAAATAACTGGCAGGATCTTTATCAGCCTTTCTCTTTTCGGAAAGATAAGCGCACTTTAACCTTCCACCAAAAAACCTTCTAATACTCTCTCAACCGGAGCAAAGTCTCCTAATTTGTCCTGTTTTAGGATCATAGAATTCATTGGACTTGGGTTTAGGAATCTCATTAGTCTCAAGCTTAATAAGCTTTCCTCCCCTACAGTTATATAGGATCTTATTTTTAATACCCTCCACCACTTCATTTACTTGAACTCCGGAAGATACAAAGCTACACCCCTTAGACTCTGCATAAATACGAATATCTTCTTCGGTTGATAAATCAGAAATAGGAGCTTCTTCCAACTCAGGATCCTCAGAATATTGAACTAAGGAGTTACTACCTATAAATCTGTTAACGGAAGAGGAAGCATATGCATTATTAGATAGAGCAGCAAATACCACAACTAAACTACCAACCGCTACCAATGATATGGCCTTTACTGTGCCATCTAACTTTAGAAACATATCTAATCAAATCTTATATACTTTGAGCTATCGCTATATAAATTTTGAATAAAAGTTAAAGACGATTCTTAAGATTTCAGGAACTTAGGATTTATAGAACCAACTGCATCCACATTTCTGTGTTTCAAATCTAGATCAAAACCATAACCTACCACCCAAGTATAAGGTAGTCAAGCTCCTACAAAGTCAGATTCAATTCCAACTCTGTCGGGAATAGGTTTTGTGAACAAGGTACATACCTTGTGATCTTTCACCTTCACTTTTTGATACATCTGCTTTACGAACTCCTTAATAGTGATTCCTTTTTCCATCAGATCATCAAATATTACTACCCTCCTACCATTGTATTTACTTGCATCAAAATCCAACTCGGTAACTTGTGACATATCAGCCTCAAAGCCCTCTCCATAAAGGGAGAATTTAAGAGTTAAAAGAGTGAGAGGGAAGTTAAGTAATGGAATTATTCTCCCTAATAAAACTATAGCTCCCTCCGTAAATCCAACCAATAGAACTGCCTCAGTCTCCCCTCTATAAGCATTATTCAACCATCCAGCTAAACGTAGAATAATATTGTCTAATTCTGGATATTCAAAGAAGGATTCGCCAATCACTTCCCTCTTTCTTTCGGAATCAAATACCCTTAGGAATACTTCACTTATTTGAAGAGCCCTCTCATCCTTTCTATCGGGACTGGCCGAAGCAACTATTGCATCTTTATTAAGCTTCATATTTAGAAGGGACTTCTCTAAAGCGCCAAAGGCGTTTTCTATAGCGACAACCATATCTTTGTAGCTTCCAAGCTCTAAAGAGAAGTCTCCCGATAATAGAGTTTGTGCTTTATCGAAAGAAGCTAAAGAATCAGATACAAGTGAGGAATCTAAAGAGACCTGACCGACCTTCTCCATAGCTTGGAAATCGGAAATCACCTCCTTTCCAAAATTAACAATATCCATCACCATACCGGAGAATCAATGTACTTGATTGGAGGAGAAGGGCATAGTATGGAAAAGTTCCAAATATGGGGATAAGAAGTCCTGAAGATCTACTGGATAGTCCAAATAGCTATCTAAAGAAGAATTAAGATTCACCAACTCAACATATCTTCTGGATGTATGAACTCTTTCAAGTAGCTCCTTAAGACTTGAATAGTAAAGAGCAAATCTGTATCCTAGAGAAGCCACATCCTTAAATGGAGCTCCTTGAGATAGATCCTTGTGCTCAATAGCTAAATCTCTTAGGGTATTTCTAAAACCATAAAGACCTCCAAATACAGACTCGTTAAGGTACTTGATTACAAGCTTATTAGCGGCATCTAGGATGCATTCTCTGGAGAACTTATTAAGAATTTCAATCTCTTCTGGAGTAAGTCCTGATGATTTAAGGAAAGAATCTAAATCTGGAGAGTAAGTATGATCACCTAATAGAGCATCAAGTTTAGAGATGGCTGATTTACAAGTATTCTCGTTTGCTAATTTCTCTTGCAGTACGTAGCTGAAGTAGGGTTTAAGGACTTTAGAAAAAACCGAATAAGAAAGGTTTATTTGGGAAGCCGAAACTCGAGACATCCTTGAGTTAAATCTTATATTTTAATAATTTTAGGAATTCCAACACAACTCAAATTTCCCAAACCGTGCTCCCACCCCACTCCAAACCCTACAAACTCTTTACTTGGCAAGAATAATCCAAAGAAGTCTATAGGAACTTCTCTAGCCTTTGGGGAGTGCTTAAAAAATAGAGTACAGATCTTTACATCCCTAGGGCGATATCTCTTTAGGAATTGATAAGGACCCCTGATATTAGAACCCGTTTCAATTAAAGCAGTTAAGAATAGACATTTCTTATCTCCCGTATCTTTAAAGACCTCCTTCAAATCCCCCTTCTCGCTATTCTCCGTTATTCATTGCAGATTGAATTTAAAGTGAAGGTGTGGGGTTAACTTGGAAAGGAACATGATGGATTCCTCTCCGCACCCAAATAACTCCACTTCCTCATCTTCCCTATATTCCACATTCAAAAAGTTAGCAATCTTGGATATGGCGAATTCGATATCTTCCTTTTCATATAAGACCTCAGACAGCCTTTCCTTACCCATATGAGTTCTAAATATCTTTGAATACATCTCATCCAAGTGGGAGATGCGATAACTTAGATCAAAGATATTCTCAACCTCCTCTTCCTTAAGGAGATTAGGCATATTAGACTTTCGAAACATATTCTCGAAAGAGGAGTGATACTTCTGAGATAGCTCAGAAAGCTCCTCAATCCAATGCTTTACCTGATCTGGGTGATATTCACTCTTCTCGCATAAAGTCTTGAAGGCAATTCTCTTATAGAGATCATCCTTGTTCTTTCTGATATTGGAATTAATCTGAACCTCATTAACTGACATATTCTCCAGCACTTTAGTCATCCTCATAGCAATCTGGCAGAGCACAGTTGTAGCATCTAGGAATAGAACTCTGTCTACTGAAGAGTGAGAGATATCTCTCTCTAATCAGATGGCACTATTCAGAGAGGAGGAATACGAATATCCCTTCAAGAGTCTTACTAATCCACAGATATTCTCAAGAGTAATGGGGTTCTTCTTGTGGGGCATAGAAGAAGAACCAATTTGTAGCTCTTCGAAGCCCTCAGAAATCTCCGCTATTTCCGTCCTAGACAGATGTCTAAGCTCCATAGCTAACTCTTCTATTAGCAAGCCTATGGAAGATAATAGAGAGAAGTAGGAATAGTATCTAGTTCTAGATATTACTTGGTTGGAAGAAGTAGCGCTAAATAGGTTTAATTCTCGGGCTGCGAATTCTTGGAAATCCATATCTATGTGTGCATAAGTTCCCACGGAACCGCTGAAGGATGCGCATTCTATTTGGGATCTAATATTCTTGAAGTCCGATAGGAGTTCATTCAGAGAATTAAAGAATAGAGCGAACTTGTATCCAAAGCTAGTGATGTACTTTTCCTTCCTATCGTATTGAAGAGTGCTCTTGTATTTAAAAGCTAGAGTCTGTAGGGCATCTCTGAAGGAATATATATGATCCAACAAGCATTCATTGGCCTCCCTGAGCATAAGGGAGTTGGCAGTATCCACCACATCTGAGGAAGTTAATCCGTAGTGAATTCACTTCCTTTCCGGAAGAGGACTACACTCGCATAGAGTATTTATGAAAGCGGAGACGTCATGCTTAGTTCTCCTTTCTTCTTCAGATATTCGATTCTTAGAGATATAAAAGCTAGAAATAAGGGAGTCTCTTACCTCTTGGGAGAACTTGCCCTTCTTCCATAAATACTTCAATAGGAGAGACTCTATATCGAGCCACTTCCCAAATTTATTATCGTCAGAGAAGATATCTTCAAGCTTCTTAATTCGATACCTCCTAATCAATGCGTTATTCCCTTAAAACTCCAATGGCATTTAAATTACAACACTTATGTTTGGATCCCAAACCAAATCCTACCCAATCCTCATCAGGAATACATTCTCCTAAGAAATCTATATCTATAGGGGTGGAAGCTAGAGAATCAAAAACGAATAGGAATCCAATCTTCAGATCCTCCTTCATTATGCTCTCTTTAATCTTGTCTATATAGCTAGCTTCTCTCAAGAGAGTTCCTAGGAATATAGCTTTTCTGCCATCTAAAACCCCCTCGCACCTCTCTACGGATTCTTTACTTAGATCCTCAAGGGGAACCAATGTGCATGGAAAATCCAAATAGGGAAGGAGTTGTCCTATGAACGGAATGGATTCCCTTTGCTCAAAAATTAAACACACTGGATCCCCATGGTGCGCACACCCTTCGTTTATTTTGGAAGAGAGCTTATTTACTATATTCCTGATCTCGGGCTCATTCAGGAATATGTAATTCAAATTTTCTTCCAACAGATGGGGGCTAAATATCTTCAGATATAAGAAGTCTAAATGCTCATTGGATTCACACGGTTTTCAAAACTCTTCATCGGGCTTTATATTTAAACACACCTTATTTAAGTTAGAGAATAGATTACTGATATCAATCATCATGATCTTGAAGGACTCCAAAGAGCAAGAAACATTCTCTGAATTCTTCTCCACTCTATCACACGCCTCAATAACATTCGATAACAAGTATTCGTCCATATCACCCAAGGAAAGAGAAAATCCGTGCAGTTGAACAAAGCCAGCCACTTCTCTTGCAAATCTAGCTAGTTCTCTAATAGCGAGGAAGAATCAATTGCAGGAAGAATAGCTTTGGAATTGAACTGGGAAAAGATCCAGTTCTCTAGTTAGGAAGTTAAGGATTTCAAAAGAGTCAGATCCATTGATATCAGTTTCAAAGTTAAAGCTCTCTACGAATCTTCTATTGGATTGAAATTTATCTACAAGCAATTGCAGGTCTTTGAAATAGATGGAGAATTGAATTCCTAAGGGATTAGACGAATCTGAATTCTCTGATAGATATCGAAAGTCAAAAGCTAGCTTCTTGAAGTTATTCAGGTGATCGTAAAAGTCACGAACTTGGTAATCACATATATCTTTAATAGCTAACTTCTCTGCTGCTTCGGTAGCCTCAACCTCATTTATTTGAGAAAGAAGATCTCTCTCTTCCGGAGATAATTCGGAATCTAATTCTCTATTTAAAGATTTAAAATCCAGACTAGCTTCACACCCAAATTTGAGACCTAAAGATTCAAATTTCTTGATAAAAGATTCGAAAGTATCCTCCCCTATACGGCCTTTAATTAAAAAATACCTAAAATATGCAGAGTATACTTGGAACCAATACCCTAAATCTAGGTGTACATTTGAAACAGAAGGCTTTTCACAAGAACACGACATATTAAGTTATCTGTTTATCTGTATCAGCCAAGATCTCTAACTCATGCATAACGATATCAAAGTTCACCTTAAGTACCTAGCAGAAATTCTAAAGGATACCTTAAATAAGATGGTTTTTATGGGGAAAATAGAATTTCCCAAGAAACTGGAGGCTTACGCGAATTTATGAAAAGAGGAATTTAAAGATCCCTTCACCATCCCCTTAACTGAAGCGGAGTGACAAGATATTAAAGGGATAGCTCCCCAATTCAGGGGAAATAGGGAGCTTCAAAGTTCAATAAAGAATGTCAAAAGAACTTTGGAAAGACAGCAATTCAGAAATCTTTCTATTCTTAATTTAATGGATGAGAAATTGAATCTATACATGCACATATTGGAGACCAATAGGCAGTTATCCCTTCTTACAAGATCATCTCAAGATGAGGTGGCCTATATTTCTAAGGACTTCAAGAAGAGAAGGTTAATGGGTTGTCAATATATACATAGGGAAGTAAAGAACGTTACAAAGCTAACTAAGAAGCATGTGATAGTGAATGATATAGGGAGCTATATAAATATGTTCGTGGACTTCTCCGTTAAGGAACTGGAGCACTTAACCCACTTCATAAAGATAATTAGAGGGATTGTGGATGAGACAATTGTGGGAGAGAAATTGGCTCTTTTGAAAACAAGAATCAGGGAAGGAAGCTTTGACTTGCCATCCTTCAGACAATATATGAAACTAGAGTCCTCCGTGAATAAGAAGTAATTCCTCCTCAAAGCCTTCCTTTACATCGAAAGCAACTCCAGTTCCGAATCCGGCATTACCCCCTCCTTTCCAAGAATACTTACTCTTCAAGATCTCTAGAAGCTTCAGCACATTTATAGAGTCACTAATAACATAGTACTTAAGCTCCCCTTGAAACTCATTGAAAAGGAATAGAGTACATCCTTTCAATTCATTTCTAATCTCCTTAAATACAGCCATAATAATCTGAGGATTAAGATCAACCTCTCTCAGAATTACTAAGGGACTTGAATTAAGAACTGCTTTTATCCTCTGTCTGAGCTCCAATTTCCCGGCAGATATCTTCTGCTTCTTAATTTCCTTATTCTTAAGAATCTCATCCTCCTCATTCAGAGAGAGAAAAGCCTCTCTGGAAGACTTATCAGAGAGGAAGTCTGATACTCTCTTGGAGCCAACTATGACTTTGAACTTATAGATACTACTTTGCTTCTTCTTAAATCCTACGATTAAAGCATCCTCTATCTCCTTAGTGGATTGCACATGAGTACCTATACATAACTCCCTGCTGTAGCCTCCAATATCTACCAGTCGCAAGCTATCTTCACTCTTCCTATATACCTCTTCAAAGTGAATAGGGATATTCAGAGACTTAGCTTTCTCTAGAGTTAATAGCTCATACTTAACTGGAAGATCTTCCTCTATAAGGGAGCATAGCTCCTTATTAAGATGAACTAAATTAAAGTTCTTCTTCTCAATATTGGATGAGAAGTTAACTTCCAAATTGAAATAATCCGAATACTTCTGACCAGAAACTCTCTCAGCAGACTTATCTATCTCTCTCTTTAGTAATTCGAATAGGAGATGTTCAGCTGTATGGTGCTTTTCAAGTCCACCCCTCTTATTCTTGTCATGAGACACCATGACTTCCTCCCCGAGAGAGAAAGAGCCTTCTACTTTATGAAGAACTTGTCCATTTGGAGCCTTTAGAGATTCTTTAATTGACTTTCCATTTATATATCCCTCATCCGAATCTTGCCCTCCGGACATGGGGAAGACAACTGTTTCATCCAATAGAAGGTATCCAATTCCCTCTAATTTCTGAAGCAACTCAAAGTCCTCATTAAAGATAGCTATTACCTTGGCTTTCTTTTCTGGGGAAGAGTAGTCTATAGAGGACTTTAGCTCCAAAGCTAAGAGCTTAGGATGCTTCTTTATAAAGGCTGAAGATATATTTCTATTGAAGGAGATATTCTTGTGCTCCTCCATGAGAGCCTCATATTGCTTCTCATCAAAAGTCCTATTTAATCCGGCTAAAGATATCTGAATGAGTCATAACTCTAGGCCATGACTAGTAACTAAATCAAAGATCTCCTTTGCGGGAATCTCAGCATCATACTTCTTGATTAATTGCATTAAGAGGGCATGCGACTTCTCATATGCCTTCACAGACAATAGATATTCCTCATGAAGAATGCGAGATAGGCTCTCCTTATTCTGAAGAATATTAGGATAGAAGCCATCAAGACTCTCTCCCACGACATTCACCACTCCAGAGAAGAAAGTGAAATCCAGTTCCTTATCTTCTAGGGATTTGAAAAGTCATATGGTCTTTCTGAAAATCTTCCGAAGCACATACTCCCTCCCTTTTCCTCCGAAGTTAATTCCAGAATCCAATAGGATGCAAGAGGCTCGGAAGTAATCGGCTGCAGATCAGAAGACTTTTTTATCTTTCTTGGAGAAATGGGAATCTATGAAATTTACTATGGGTGAGAATAGAGAGCTTTCAAAGTTACTATCTTTTCCTTCTAGAACACTGAGAATCCTTTCTAATCCTGCGCCAGTATCAATATTCTTCTGAGGCGCGGGAACTATCTGACCATCTATATTTAGAAACTCACTAAAGACAATATTCCAGATCTCCAAATACCTATTATTCTCAACATTGTTCCTAAGAAGATCCAGTCCAATATCATCGGGATCATAACTAGACCCTCTATCGAAATATATTTCGGTACATGGGCCACACGGTCCCACGCCCATATCCCAAAAATTAGTATCTTTATCCCCTAGAATTATTCGATCCTCTGGAATTCACTTCTTCCACTCGGCCATGGCCTCCCTATCTTCCTTATAGATAGTTACATAGAGGCGATCGGGATCCATTCCTAAATGCTTAATAAGAAATTCCCATGCCCACTCAATGGCCTCTGTTTTGAAATAATCTCCCAAAGAGAAGTTCCCAAGCATCTCGAAATAAGTATGATGCCTCACGCTTTCTCCAATGGATTCAATATCTCCAGTCCTTATTACCTTTTGACAGCTAACTAACCTTCTTGAAGGTGGGGGAGTATCTCCAGAGAAGTAAGACTTTATGGCTGCTACTCCCGAATTAATAAAGAGGAGAGACTTGTCTGTGGATGGGGGGATTAAAGATCTATTGGAAACATCCAAATGTCCTTTGCTTACGAAGAAATCAATTCACTTCTTCCTTAACTCCGAAGCTGAGATACTACTTGCCATCTTTATAAATACCGCTTCCCAAGCATATATTCCTATCTAAATCGTAGAACACTACGTATTGACCGGGTGAAGTTATATGAGTCTTCTCGTGAGTAATATGGCATTCCCCGTTTTCAAGAGATCTAAGTTTAACTTTTAGAAAGGACGGGGTATGTCGAGCCTTTATGAAAAGCTCCTCCCCCACATTTGGAGCTTCATTAATTCAGTGAATATCGCTACAGAAAGTGCTGGTGGTGTGGAGATATAGAGGGATTTGAGATTCCCTACAAAGATAGACTACATTCTTCTTAGGATCCTTTTTGCAAACGTAATAACGCTCTTCATATCCCTTCAGAGCTAATCCAGATCTCTGATGTAAAGCGTACAAATGGGATCCCTTATGAGTCCCCAAGATCTTTCCGGTTTCTATATCTACGAGATCTCCTTCCTCATGATCAATGAAGTTTTCCATGAAGTCGGAATACTTCCTCTTCCCGATGAAACATATCCCAGTAGAATCTCTTCTATTTCAAACGGAGAGTTCTAAATCCTTAGCTATCTCCCTTATCTCCTCTTTGGATTGGATATCTTGCAGGGGGAAGAGTATATATTTAAGTTGATCGGGGGCGAGACGACTTAGAAAGTAAGTTTGATCCTTATTGGGATTGGAGCATACTGCAAGCATATATCTGCCATCTCTATTAATGACTCTGGCTCAATGGCCTGTGGCCAATTTGATATCGGGACCAAAATCCTGAATGATCCTATTTAGTAAAACTCCAAATTTTATTTTTGAGTTGCAGAGAATATCGGGGTTGGATAAAAGGTTGTTTTGAACTAGATTCAAATAAGGTTCAAAGACGTATTCTCAATACTCTGGGACGAAGTTGTATACAGTTAGAGGGATGTTTAACTTGTTACATATCTCCTTCACGTATTTCAAATCCTCCCTGCTTGAGCAGCCTGAATCCTCAGCATTCTCCTCATTAACCTGACTATCTCAGTTCTGCATATAAACAGCATGAAGATCATGATTCTTCTGCTTGAGGAGAAATGCAGAGATGGCCGAGTCCACTCCACCAGATAAAGCTATCACTACCTTCTTCATTGAATCCATTGAATATTAAGGAGATAATTGAGAATCTTAGAAAGGAACTAAAGGATTTAGAGGAAGCATACTATGCAGGGGATCCTAAGGAGAGTGATGAGGTTTATGACTTCAAATTAAGAACGCTTTTAAATTTAGAACACAAGTATCCAGAATACAAGACAGAAGATTCCCCCAGTAACCGAGTAGGCTTCTACTTAAATCCCGAAAATATAAAGGTGCATCATGATTTCCCCATGCTGTCATTGAATAATGCTTTCAATAATGAAGAACTGCAATCCTTCTTTAATCAATGTGAGAAGGAAAGGGGGGAATTGGAGTACTTTTTGGAGCCTAAAGTGGATGGTGCAAGCATAAGCTTAATATATCGAAAGGGATATCTGCATCAGGCCATCAGTAGAGGGGATGGAGAAATAGGCGAGGATTTAACTAGTAAGATTCTGCAAATTAACTCCATCCCCATCAAAATAGAGAGTGAGGATGATATTACCATCAGAGGAGAAATATATATTAGGAAAAGCAATTTCGAAGCCCAAAGATATGATGAATCCTCCAGTAAGTCTTTCGCCAATCACAGGAATTTTGTTGCCGGAACTTTAAGGCTTAAGAAGTCTGAAGAAATATCGAAGAAGGGCTTAAGGGTAAAGGCCTATAGTATCGTTAGAGCCGAAGAAGTAGGGATAGATAAGCAATCTCAGATCATAGAGAGGATTCGAGAGTTGGGGTTAGAAAGTCATGACCCTAAAGAGACTCTAATTAGTGGCAATAAGGAAGAAATATATAGCTTTATAAAGGCATTTGAAGATATCAAGAAGACATCGGATATTCCCTATGATGGATTGGTTATTAAAGTTAATGAGACTTCCAAATGGGAAGATATTGGATACACTAGTAAATTTCCCAAATGAGCTATAGCTTACAAGTATCCCTCCCTAGTAAAAGAAAGTAAGCTCCTGAAGATAATTCCAACCGTCGGAAGAACAGGAAAGATCACTTATTCAGCTCAAGTGGAGCCTGTGGAATTGGATGGAAGCACTGTCCAATTCGCCACTTTGCATAATGCCAATTACATAACTGAATTAGATTTGAGAGTGGGAGACTATGTCTCCATTTATAAATCGGGAGAGATAGTTCCCAGAATAATAGGGTTCTCCAGAGAAAGGAGATCGGAGGATTTAGAGAGATGAATTCCTTCTACCCACTGTCCAAGCTGTAATTCTGAGTTAATAACTAAGCAGAATTTATCAACCCAGTACTGCCCCAATAAGGATTGCCTAGAAAAGAAGTATGCTCAATTTACCTACTTCTCCGCTCGGGGAATGGCCAATATAGAAGGGCTATCTATTCATATCATCATGAAGCTACACAGTCTAGGGATACTTCAGAATTTAGATGACATATATAAGATACATCAACATAGAGATACCATCCTGAATGCTGATCTCAGGATAAAGGAGAAGCTTCTTAATAAGCTCATAGCCTCAATCGATAAGTCAAGGAATCGAGAGAGTCATAAGATTCTGTGTGGATTGGGAATTGAGTTCATTGGAGAGGAGGTGGCTAACTTAATATTCGGACATTTTGGAAGCATAGATGAAGTCCTATCTGCATCTAAAGAAGAATTAATGAGTATAGATGGCATTGGCGAGAAGTGTGCAGAGTCCATAATACAGTGATCTTCCCAGCAGGAGAATATAGATCTGGTTAAGCGATTAAAAGAACAGGGACTATTTAAGAATCACAGCACCTTTGAAGTAATAAATAGCTTTGTTAGGGGTAAAAGGGTGGTGATAACTGGGAAATTTAAGATCTCTAGAGAAGAGCTTTCTTCTAGACTTAGAAATAATTATGGGGTTAAAATAGTAGGAAATATAAGTTCTAAGGTTGACTATCTGATTGCAGGAGAAGGCGCTGGCTCTAAACTCATAAAAGCTAAAGATTTAAATATACAGATACTTACAGAAAGCGACATAACTCAATTGCCTAAATGAGAATAAGTCATTTTTTAAAGAACTCAGAATTAAATCAAAAGACAAGAATAGAGGGCTGAGTTAAGAGTTTTCAAGTTCATGGAAAAGACTTAGTTTTCATAAGTCTAAATGATGGTTCTACTTGTAAGGATTTACAAATAGTCTGTAAGACGGGGATAGATACCTCTTTATTAACGGTAGGCTCCGCCATTTCGGCCTCCGGATTTCTGCAAAAGTCTCCGAAGGGCGGGCAAGATTTGGAATTCGTTGCTGATGGGGTGGAGATTCTTTCCTCAGCAGATCAAAAATTTCCAATCCAGAAGAAAGAGCATGGATTTGAGTTCCTGCGAGAGGTATCTCACCAAAGAGCTAGAACCAGATTATTTAGGATAGTTAATGCAATAAAGAATGAGGTTAACTATTCCATACATGAATTCTTCTATAGTCATGGTTTCACATGAATACAGGCTCCCATCTTAACTTCAAATAACTGCGAAGGTGGTTCTGAGGTATTTGAAATAAAGAATTCAGAGAACAGCTTTAAGAAAACAACTTTACTTAGTGTGAGTGGTCAATTCCATGCGGAGGCCATGGCATTGGGATTAAAGGACGTTTATACCTTTGGACCTACATTTAGAGCTGAGAAATCTAATACTTCCCAACATCTCTCTGAGTTCTGAATGATAGAGCCTGAGTGCTCTTTCTCCAACTTGGATGGAAATATAAATCTCATGGAAGACTTCCTTAAGTTCGTAGTTAATAGAGTTCTTAGAAATTGTCATGAGGAATTGGAATTTCTGGCCGATAAGCTTCCTAATAATGAGGATCTAATTCCTAGGTTGGAGAATCTATTAAGTGAGCCATTTGGAAGAATAAGCTACAGAGAAGCTATTGATATGCTCCTTCAAGAGCAGAAGAAGGGAGTTACATTCGAGAACAACGATATTAAATTCGGAATTGATTTAGCTTCTGAACATGAGAGATACATAACTAGTAAATTTAAGAAAGCAGTATTCATAACTCACTACCCTAGAGCTATTAAGGCTTTCTATATGAAGGATTGTGAGGATGAGACTGTGCTTGCCGTGGATCTATTAGTTCCTGAGGTGGGAGAATTGATGGGTGGCTCCGAGAGGGAGTCAGATTTTGAGAAGTTAAGAATTAAAGCTGAGGAGTTTGGAATCCCCCTCGATCACTTGAATTGGTACTTAGAGCTTAGGAAATATGGATATTACTCCAGTGCAGGATTTGGCTGTGGATATGAGAGATTAATAATGTATCTGACCGGCATGAAGAATATCAAGGATATTATTAACTATCCTAGAAGTTACGGACAGTTGAATTTCTAAGCTGCACAACTTAGACATTCTTCTATTTCTAAATTCTTAGTTCTTGTGTAGTATAGGGATTTAAGTCCCTTATGCCAAGCATATATATAGAAGCGAACTAAATCCCTAGTAGAAGTATTATTAGTTACATAGAGAACTGTGGAAATACCCTGATCCACATGCTCCTGAATGGCAGAAACCATATCAATTATGGCCTTCTGATCTAGGAGATAGGCAGACTTGTAGTAATACCAAGTATCTTTATTCAAGAAAGGCATAGGATAATAAGTTAAGGAATTTCCATACAAACGAGTCTCTAATACATCCACAACTGGAGCGATAGAGGGGGTGGAGTTATTTAAATAGCTAATGGTTTGGGTGGGAGCTATGGCCAATCGGTAAGCATTGTAAAGACCACATTCCTTAACTTTCTTAGCTAATTCTTGCCAATCCTCTCTAGTAGGTAATTTCATATCCTTGAAGAGCTCTTTGACCACATCAGATTTAGGAAGATAATCATTCTCCAGATACTTCAGAAAATATACGCCTGAGTAGTAATCTGACTTTTCAAAGCCCTCAAAAGTCTTCTTCCTCTCCTGAGCTATTAAGCAACTAGCTTTTATAGAGAAGAAATTAATAGCCGCAAATAGCACTGATGCGAATTCCACAGCTTCAGGAGAGTCGTAGTGCAGCTTATTCTTAGCTAAGAATCCGGCCAAATTCATAGCTCCCAAACCAACTGAATGTAGCTCTGAATTAGCTTTTCGAACTCCGGGAGCATTAGCTATGCTTGATATATCTGAAACCATACTTAAAGCTCTCATGGCAACCTCAATAGTCTCTTCCAAGTTCTTCTCCCCTTCAAAGAGAGAATTTATATTTAGAGAGCCTAAATTACATGACACATCATATCTAATGTCATCTAAATCCCCATAGTCCTTGATGGTGGAAGTCTCCTGTATTTGAAAAATCTCAGTACACAGATTACTCATCTTGATTTGCCCTAACTTCTTAAGAGGATTCTTCTTATTGGCGGTATCTATGTAGATTATGTAAGGGTAGCCAGACTCAAATTGAGTCTTGGCTATATTGTTAAGAACATCTCTGGCAGATATAGACTTCTTCAAGATGTCGGGGTCATGAGCTAAGACCTCATACCACTTACTCATATCCATATCTGACATATGAACTCCATACTTCTTGAATACCGTGTATGGCTCAAAGAGATAATAATCAGCTCCCTCTATACAAAGATCGATGAACTTATTGGGGACTAATAATCCTAGGGAAAGGGTTTGAATTCTAGACTTCTCATCAGCATTTATCTTCTTACAATCGAGGAACTCAATTAGGTCTCAGTGGAAGATGCTCAAATATGCTGCTCCCGCCCCAGGTCTCTGTCCCAATTGGTCAGCATAATCAAATACATTCTCAAGTATCTTAATGACAGGAATAACTCCTGAAGCTGCAGCCTCTATGTGCTTAATCTGAGCACCTCTAGCTCTCAATTTGCTTAAATTTATAGCTACTCCGCCACCTATCTTAGACAGCTGCATAGCTGTAGAGATGATGTAATTAATGGAGTTAAGGGAATCATCTACTTCCAGCAAGAAGCATGAGACTAGTTCTCCAGATCTCTTCTTTCCGGCATTGCTGAATGTTGGGGTGGCAGGCTGATATTTCTGCTCTATCATGGACTTGGCCAACTTCTTAGCAAAGTTAAAGTCCCTCCTCCCTAGAAAGAGAGCACAAGCTATGATTCGGTCATCATACCTTTCTAAGAATCTCTTCTTATCGTCAGTTCTTAATGCATAGCTATCATAAAACTTCTTTATGGACATGTATGACTTGAATCGGAAGTTGTAAGACTTAACAAGATCAATAATTTCTATTACTTCGGCATCGGTAAAGGAGTTAATGAGATCAGCCACATAAAAGTTGTTCTCAATTAATCATCTAATCCTCTCTATTCCCTCAAGATCTGTTGCGAAGTTCTCATCCACATATTTTTCATATTCTGCAATGGCTTCCAAGTCCTTAGATACATCGAAAAAGCCATCGGGACTCTTATAAGTCACCATGTTATTAAGCTCTAAGGAGCGCTTTAAATGGTCGGACACTAATTACTCTTTAAAAAATCCCCAAACCTCTTGATACTCAAGTCATCTCCCGACAACTCAAACTCCGCCACCAAAGGAACTTTATATAGACTATGAATCTTCTTTGCTGCTCCGCAAAAATTGTTCCCGAAGTTCCTATTTCCGCTACCAGCTACGGCTCTTAAATTAAGGCTATTCTGTTCTAAAAATTGAGTAACTAATTCAGGTACCTGTCCAAGCATATCCGTATAAGTCAATAGGCAGAATTCTTGATCCAATAAAAGTCCCTCAGAAATTCGTATAACTTTAACCCCCAATTTTTCCAGTTTGTCAGCTATTTTCTTGACATTATTAGTTCTTGACAGATAGGCTAAGAGCATTGAAATAATGGTTAAAAAAGAATAAGAATTTAAAATGGATTAGAGGCTTTTTCAAGTCATGAAGATAAAAAGATTTTAAAGTATATTGATTTGAATTCGTTCCTCTAAAAAGCATCTAAATCCCCTCCCTTAGCGACCTATTTTGTTCAAGAAAAAAAGCAAGTTCTTTTCGGCAGTTAACTGAAACAACGTCTCAGATAAGTATTCAAAAGTCTTCTGAAATCAGAATGTCAGACAGTTTTGAATAGATGAAGAGATCCCTCTTAGTGGGGATAAGCTCATCTGAGCTGCAGAATTAACAGAGAATGAGAAGGATGTATACAAGAAGGTTCTAGTTGGCTTAACTTTACTCGATACCCATCAGGGGAGCTTAGGTATGACTAATATAGCCATGTCCATAGATAATCCTCATGCCACTGCCGTTTTGCAGTTCATGGGAATGATGGAGCAGATGCACGCAAAAAGCTACTCCACCATCTTCTCCACTTTGGCCACCAGCCAAGAGATTGAAGAATTATTCAAGTGATCAGAACAGAATCCTGAGCTCCAGAAGAAGATGGAGATCATTTCTCATCACTATGAGAATATACAAGATGATGAGAGTCTGTATATGGCCATGGTGGCTTCCGTATTCTTAGAGTCCTTCCTATTCTATTCCGGCTTCTATTACATGCTTCTTCTGGCTGGGAAGGGGATGATGATTAATAGTGGGGAGATAATTAATTTAATAATACGTGATGAGGCCATTCATGGCCTCTACATAGGGGTGTTGTCCATGGAGATATTTAAGACTTTTAATGAGGAAAAACAGAAAGAGATGAAGGAGAAAGTCATTTGCCTGCTTCGCGAGCTCATGGCAAATGAGATTAAATATACTGAGCTTATCTACTCTAAGATTGGATTGGTAGAGGATGTAAATAGATTCCTAGAATATAACGCTAATAAGGCTCTTCAGAATCTGGGCTTTGAGAATGAATATTCAACTACTGATAAGGATATTAATCCCATAGTCTTTAATGGGCTGAAAACCACAACTAAAAGTCATGACTTCTTCAGCACTAAAGGAAATGGTTATATTAAGACTACCAAAGTTGAGGAGATAAAGGATGAGGACTTCTTTTTCTAAGCCATTCCAACGTTATGTATATGTATTTGAAAGGATATTCTAGAGAACGTTACTAATAAGACATAGGCAATAATAATACATAGTAGATGGCATCCCAATAGGGACTTAAAACTGAAGAGATTCATAAGTTCCATATGCTCAGAATGTGGATTAAAGTTAGTAAGAATTCCATAAGTTGGGAAAGCTACATCTAAGTGAGTAAGTATCACATTTCAGAAAACTCATATTATTAGACATAAATATACGGCACATCCTATTGACTTGGTGGGAACTGGTATTAGATAATTAGCATTGGATTTGCGGCAGCAATATAGGAACATTATTAGGAATAGTATCTGAGTAACTAGATGATCCCAAAAGACGAAGAACATGGAGAAGTAGTATCACTCCTGAATATTTGACGGAACGATATAGTTCCCTAAATCGATATAGAAGATAGGGAATAGTAGGCATCAGAACCCTAGACCGGCAAATCAAAGTAGTACTGCCGCAAATGTAAGAAAGAAGTTATTTATGAATATCCTGCAATCAGGTTTGAAGTAATAGAGTCCGGAGACTATTAAGGCTACTAAGTTACTATTAAAAGTGATCTTTGAAAAATTCTGGAAGAACTCGGAAAGGCTAGGATTTATTACAATTCAAATTAAATTCCCTCCAAGGAATACTAACCCTGCAAGGAATGAGAAGAGGGCAGCTACCTCCGCCTTCTCATATACCTTACCCCTAAAGAGGAAATACATCTAGGGAAGGAGGAAGTGACAAAGAGTGATGGCTAGTATCACAGACAAAAAACCAACGGCTAATACAGCCCTAAACCCCCTTACTCTAGGTGTATCCTTGTAACTTCTTCAAAAATACTGATCTATCTTATACCTGTCAAATATCTCGGAGATAGAATCAAACTCCTTACTTTCTGATGATTTGTCTTCCTTTATAGTAGCCACATTCACATACTGAGTGTGATTTTATATGTCTGGAACAATTATGACAAACAACTAAAGAAGTAGTCTTTAAAGCTGAGTGGGAATTCCTCATTCCCTTTCTAGATTTAGAAACTCTCCTAGGTGAAACTGCCATTTTACCTCCTTATTCTAAAAGTATTTAGGCTTCTTAAGACATTTTAAACCTTCCGTGCAGAAAAGAGATGCTACTGAGGAAACTAAAACTCCACCTAAACCTAAAAAGGCATACTTGAAAGCATCCTTCTCACTCGGCGAAGACGGTCCATACTCATTGATCTTTCCATAACCATCCCTTGCAAGATCAAAACTCTCATCGGCGGAAAGATAAGAATTCTCGTTGAATAGGTAAGTCTTTTGGCCTTTATAGTGCCTATTGTCCTTCTTTAAATCTAAAGTAACTGTCACAGCAATTCCACCCTTCACACCTTCCATAATTTCATACTTATAGTCATCAAGAGTTAGTCCTGCTCGCTTGGAAGAGGAGCTCAATTCAAAAAGCTCTTTAACGTTCTTTAGGGAGTACTTGCCATCAGGATCAAATTTGAAGTAATTGGGAATTAATCCAAAGTTCTCTTTTCCAGATATAAAGACTGTTTTATTGGAAAAATGATTTTCCCATTGGGTCTGAACTTCCGGATTTAAAGTATTCTTAGCTACCACTCTATACTCCTTTTTAGATTCTAGGTCGTTATCCTCCACCAATTGTAAATCCATGTATTGCTTCAAATAATCATCCTGATTTAAGGAATCAAAATCGAAATGCTTAAAATCTGGCAATGATCTTAGATTCCTGGAAGAGAATTCACTATCTATCCCCTTCAAAAAGTCATAGTACTTCACATTAACGGAGCCATTCACATCATCGAATTCCACTTTAGGAGCTAACTTCTTATATTCCTCATCGGAAATAGACACTAGGTGCCCATTCCCGTTAGAAATGGAGAAAAATCTCTTTAGGATATTGCTATCCAAAAGTTGAGAGGGATACAGTTCTTCAAGTCCATCTTGGGAAAACTCAACCCCATCCGGAACTTGCTTATTCTTCTTTAAATTCGACTCATCTACTTTGAATTTAAAGTCAGATGGAGAACGCTTCAAAATATCCACATATTTCTTAATACTACTTTCATCCCTCTTGCTTATAGATAGGGAGATATCAGAAAATACTGGAAGTTCTTGATTCCTATCTAGGTCTAAAGTGAATTCTGTCTTCTTATCCAATACATCTTGCATAGTGAACTTATACTTCTTAGGCTTCCCATTTACAGAAAGGGATAATTCAAAATCAAAGAGATAGGAAGCGGTTAGAAAGTTTGACCAATTTCTAATCTTCTTCTCATTCAGCACCAAATAGAACTTGTCATATGAACCATCATCGCCTTTGGGATTGGATGCAATAAATAGGTTGTCATAATCTACAAATCAACTTGTCTTGCTATCATAACTGCCATTCAAGTCATAACTACTCCCATATTGATCCTTTACTTCCCCTAGAAGATAATAGTAGTATTCATTAGTTCAATAATTCTTAATACTCCTCTTAAAGCCCGCATACGGAGAAGTCCATCGATAGGAGTCATAGCCACTAGAAAAGCCAGTACCTTCAAAGAACTTTAAATCGATTACATCGCAAACCCCGTCAAATCCTGGATCTGTATTGCTGTAAATTGCGAGGGCTTGTAATGAAAACTTATCACTATATTCCTTGCAAGATCTGGCATCTACCCATGACTTAAATAGCTTTTTGGCATGCAAAGGATAACTCTTCAATTTTCCGAAACTATAGGGATAGGCGGAAATCCCAATCCCCTCTCCGGTTGCTTTTCGTAAATATGTGGAATATAGATTTATCTTTGAGGAATGGCGATGATTGTAATCTACTACTAATCTCTTAGGTTGTGGTTCAAATGCTACATATGAAGAAGGATATTCCAGTCTAACTATCTTACTAAGGCTTAAGTTAGAATCAAGAAAGCTATAAGTTCAATCTACATTCTCTCAGGAATATATCCCATGAGAATCCTTCATGCGCTTACGACTTCCGTAATATTTATGATGGTAAGATTTTTTCAAATTACGAAGCCAGTAGGGAGAGGACTTGTATTCATTTCCTAAAGAGGATTTATTACGAGCATCATATACAAAGATCCCATCTTCAAAAGTGTATTCATCCAGATATGTATAGACATCTAGAGCTTTATAATAGGATTCAAAGACATATAGGGTAACTGGTATATTGAGAATGCTCCGTCTATTACGTAAGTAGGAAAATAAGGAGTAGTCGTAACTTAGAGATGAATGAGTCGTTTGTGCCTGCTGTAAGTAATTTGGGGAATTAAAAAGTTCAGCGGCAACAGCTGCTATCCCCGCTTTCATGGCAATTCGTTAATAGGTGGAACAAGTTAAAAAGGCACATTAGTTAAATTCGTTCATCAACTGATCTGGAGACAGTCCTTTTAAGAAAGACATAAGAAGTTCTTGCATCTTGGGAAAGCATAATCGTATCTTCTCCAAATCGGAATCGCTAATCCTACTCAGGACGAAGTCAGCTATAGAGTTCTCTATCTTAGAGCGGGGGCCAATTCCTACTCTAAGCTTCAGAAAGTCATTACCATCTAACTCCTTAACTATATTTTTGATTCCATTGTGGCCGGCTGGCCCCTTATTTAAAGATAACTTTATCCTTCCCGTCTCTAAATAGAGATCATCGTATATTACTAAGAAGTCGGAATTCTGAAGCTTATAGAAGGATTTAATCTCTCTTAGAGCTTCTCCAGATAGATTCATGAATGTCTGTGGCTTGCAAAAGACTACAGATTCTGAATCGTTATTAAGTCAATATAACAGGGACTTGAATGATCTATTAGGAACGTTACTAGAGAGATTCTGAGATACGAGGTAATCTATGGATAGAAATCCCACATTGTGGTGAGTTCGTTCATACTTATCTCCAGGATTACCTAAACCAACTATTACTTTCAATCTCCGGAAGCTTCATTCTTAGTGTAGGAATCTAAATCTTTAGGAATCTCAATATCCTTCACAGTGGTAGAGATCTCTAGGAAGAGATCAACTGTCTTCTTATGCTCCATCAATTTCCCCCTTATCCTATCTGGTAACTTATCTAAGTTCTCATATATATTGGCAATAGTTGAATACTTCTTTAACAACTCCATGGCAGTCTTGCTGCCAATACCAGGTATCCCCCCATAGTTATCAGAACTATCCCCCGCCATTGCCTTCAGTTGGGGGATTTGACTGGGACTTAATCCTCCAGTTAAAGTGGAGAATTCTTCATGTTTGTATTCCTGTGGTGGAAGCCCCTTGCTTCTCAGAATATTAACTGTAATATTCTCAGTTACTAATTGAAGTAAGTCCCTATCTGTAGAAAAGATATCTGTTGATACTTCCCTGTTATGAAACAGGTGACTCAAAGTGCATATCACATCATCCCCTTCATAATTTTGAGGAGCATTTATAATCCGGAATCCCAAACCCATAAGCATGGACTTTATGGAATCTAACCCTTTAAGTAAAGGAGCGGGCATGGAAGCCCTGTTAGCCTTGTAATTTTGAAATTTCTCCTGTCTAAAAGTCTTTTTTGAACTATCAAAAACAACTACCGCATACTTGTAGTCCTTCCTTAGTAAGAGAGGCTTACACATATTAAGAACAACTTGAACTGTCCTCCCGAAGAACTTAGAGATCTCTTCATCGGGCTTTTTACTCTTAATTAACTCTGCTTGGGAAGCAAAATAAGCTTTGTATATAAAGGCATTTCCATCAATAATTACCGCTAACTCCTTACCCACACTACCTCTTGAAGACCTTTACTTTTGAGACTGTAAAGAAATCTTTATTCCTATCTATAGTGGCCAGAACAGCGTAATTCATGGATAAAGCCTCCTGTAAGGACTTTATCTCAGATCCGAAATAGGCTACTCTTTGGGAGATATAAAGCCTCTCGGCAAAAATTAATCACCAAAAATCCTTGCCTGCCGAAGATTTGGCGGCCTTTATGGACGATAGAAAGGCCAGATATTTCTGACTAGATTCTTTTTGGGTAGGCAGGGAGATTATGGATCTCAAAGAGGCATTCTTTTCAAATACAGCAGAATTCAAACTTCACCTATCTAAATCTATCCCTAAATATTTAGGGGGGTAGGCTCTATATTCCTTCTTAATCTCATCAGTTATTTCAACATCACTCAAATTTAAGTCAAATAACGACTGATTATCCTCCCGAACGAAAAGACTAAATGAATGCACCTCATCCAAATTGGAAGCTCAGAAATGAGGATGCTCCTTGGATTGAAAAAAACCTATCCTAATGAGGATAAGTAAATCCTCTTTCGAGATCTTAAGAGAAACAAGATGCTTTAAGGCATCAAGAACAGAATCATATCTCTTGCCTTCTGGAAATTTTTCAAAGAATGAGGGGGAGAGCTTGACTATTCTGGAAAGGGGGAAATATATGGAATTATTAGAGAAGAAAAATTCCTTTAATAGGGAGGTACCAAGTTTGGGATATTGAAAATTAAAGCCGGAGCTCTGTATCTCGGAGAAGCATTCTGCTGAATCTGAAAAGTCCAATATTTCCTTGTAGAAGTATTGGGGATAATAGGTCTTCAATCATAGGAGTCTATATGAGATAATGGCATAGGCTACAGCGTGGGATTTGTTGAATCCGTAGCTGGCGAACTTAGATATATAGCTTCAAATTAAATTTAAATCCTTCTCAGAATAACCATTCTTTAAACCCCGCTCAAAGAACGTTTTTGAGCATTCTTCAATCTTGTTGGGATCCGATAAATTCCTTCTGAAATTATCTGAATAGCCGAAGTGGGAAGAAGTTATCTGGGAGATAATTTGCATCACTTGCTCCTGATAGATAATCAGTCCATAGGTGTCCCCTAATCTGGAATTAAAGGGCTCCGGAAGAGAGTCCTTTTGGGAATTAGAAAATTTTCGATTTAAAAGGGCGGGAATTTGATCGGAAGCTCCAGGTCTATGAATAGCGGAGAGTAGAGCTAAATCTAGTAATGAGGAGGGCTTAAACTTCTGTATTAATTCCTTTATTTTTGGGCTATCAAATTGAAAAATAAAAGATGTCTTGCCACTGATTAGAAGCTCATAAACCTTAGGGTCATTCTCATCTATTGAAGATCAATCTAAATCCAAGTCTAAATCATCCTCAATATTATTAACTATCTCATCCATCACGCTCAGATGGTGAAGAGCTAGAAAATCAAATTTAATTAAATTTAACTCCTTCAAATCATCAGCTTCCCACTGAGTTACATTCAAAGAATTCTCCTTGGATATTAGGGGGACTAGGGAGCTTAATGGGGTGGAAGATATGATGACTCCGGCTGCATGAATAGAGCTATTCTTAGGGAAATCTAAAATCCTATTCAGGAGCTCCTTTTGCTTATGGGAGAAATTATTCTCATTAGCGGAATCAACCTTCTCCTTTGGAAGACCGAAGGATCTTGCTATCTCTCTGACTGAATTCTTGCTCTTAAAAGTGGAAAAAGTAATTATTAAAGAAACATGGTCAGAGCCGTATCTGTCCCTCAAGTGCTCCAGTAATAGATGTCTCTTATTATTGGAAATGTCAATATCTATATCTGGAATGATTTCTCGTTCTGGATTTAGAAACCTTTCAAAGTAAAGCTCATACTTAATGGGATCGACTTCCGTAATTCCCAATACATAAGCCAATAGAGATCCACAAACGGAACCTCTCCCTGGGCCAATACAAATATCATTATTCTTAGCCCAACTTACTGCCTCTTGAACTATTAGAAAATAGTCTGCGAAGCCCTTTTGAATAACAACCGATAACTCTAAGTCTAGTCTCTCTCTATAGATTCGAAAGCTCTCGTCAGAATCGAAGGTAAGTCTTTTTAAAGCGAGATCGGATAATTGCCTGAGAGTCTCATTGGAATTCCGAAAGAATTGAAGTTTCCCTGAATTATCAAAGATCTCATAGTCTTGACATAAGTCCAATATCTGATATATGTTCTTAACGAGATGAGAATTCTCATCATAAGGACATTCCTTATTCAGATAATCATCGGCAAAATGCCTATTCAACTCTAATTCCTCCGAGAGAAGAGACTGATTCTCAATGGATCTTAGAAGACAAAAGAATTCATAGTCTTCCTTATTAAGAAACTTATTTTCCTGCACATACACCCCATTTGGTTCTTCGGAATTAGCCATATAAAAATGACTATGCTCCGAGAGAGTTACTTCCCCATCCAAATGTATAACTACTATCCCCTCCAGATGGTGGGGAGATAAGCCGTAAGTGGAGGTTCTTATTAGGTTCTCATATCCTGTCTTATTAAAGGCAATAAGGAGGACTATGGAATTGAGATAATTTACTTCAAGTCCGAAAATAGGCTTCAGACCATTCTTCCGGCAGGATTTATAAAAGTTAACTCAGGCATAAGAATTCTTAAAGTCCGTTATTAAAGCGTGTTTGTATCCTTTAGATAATGAGAAATCTAATATGTCCTCTATTCTTAGAGTGGATTTAAGAAAGGTGAAGTTAGAACGGACAAAAAGGGGGGGATGATACAAGACTATTTTTTTAGCTGCGGGAAGAATATCACATCCTTAATAGATTTTTTTTCAGTGAAAAGCATCACTAATCTGTCGATCCCTATTCCAATCCCTCCTGTAGGGGGTAATCCGTATTTCATAGCTTCTATATATTCATAATCAACATCAAAGGCTTCCTCATTCCCCAAATCCCGCTCCTCCACTTGCTTCTTAAATCTCTCCAATTGATCATCTGGATCATTCAATTCTGCAAATCCATTTGAAAATTCCTTGCCTCCTATGTAGAGCTCATACCTTAATGTGAAGTTAGGATTCTGTGGATCTGCCTTCGACAGAGGAGATACGTCTTTATGAAATCCAGTAACAAAAGTAGGATCTACTAAATCCTTCTCAACCAACTCTTCAAATAACAGATGGAATATGTGTCCCACCGTCTCCTGATGCTTTTCCACATGAACGTCATACTCCTGAGCCAATTTAAGGGCTCTTTCTAAGGAGATGTCATCATTGTAAAAATCAACACTAATCTTCTCCTTCAGAAGATCTGAAATAGAGACTCTCCTGAAGGGCTCTTTGAAAGAGATATTACTTTCATTTCAAGACACAGAATCCACTTGAAGCTCTCTAGAGACATGTTTAAATAAAGATTCGGTCAAATCCATGACTTCATCTAATCCGTGGTTAACGGTATATATCTCTATGGAGGTGAATTCAGGGTTGTGAGTACTATCTATTCCTTCATTTCTAAATACCCTTCCAATCTCATAAACCTTGGAAAATCCGGAGATAATGATCTTCTTAAGGGATATCTCGGTAGCTATTCTTAAGAAGAAATCGGATTTAAGAGCCTTATAGTGAGTCCTAAAAGGGACTGCATTAGCTCCCCCATAATTGGACTCCAAAATGGGAGTCTCAAATTCTAAGTATCCCCGATCATCCAAGAAATTTCGAATATATCTGATTATCTTAGCCCTGAACTTAAAGGTATTAAATACATCCTGATCAACTAGACAATGAACTACTCTATTCCTGAGTTGTATCTCCTTGTCCTTAATTCCGTAATACTGGGAGGGAAAGGGATTTAAACACTTAGAAACTACTCGACAGGATTGAGCCCTTAAAGTTAAAGTTCCTTTTTTAGTCTTAAATAAGGTTCCATCTATAAATACAAAATCTCCAACATCTAAGGACTCTAAATCTCCTTTCTTAAAGTAAATTTGAAGATCATGCCATTCCTCTCTTAAGGTGGCAAAGGGCTCCCTTATGGAGACCAAACGACCTATAAGAGATATGGATATGTTATTCTCTGTAAGCCAGTCTTCCGACTTGTCAGAATACTCCTCAATTACTGAAGTAACCTTGTGAGAGGAAGAAACCTTCTCTACGGAAAAAGGATTCTCCTTTAAAGAAGCTAAATTCTTTCTTCTATTCTGTTCCTGCTCATGAACCTCCTCAAAAGACATCCTTAAAAGGGCATCTTAGGAACAAAGCTAGCCTCCACCTTCTTTACCTCTTCTTGAACTTTCTTAACCAAATCATTGAAAGCGGAAACTACCAGATCTTGAAGAGTTTCCACATCAGAAAGGGCATCAGGACTGATAGTACAAGATAAGATCTCATATTTTCCGTTAGCCGAAAGATTAATCAAATTACCGCCTACAGAGACGCTAAAAGTGGTGTTCTCAATCTCTGCCATTCTCTTATCTAAAAGCTTTTTTCCCTTCTGAGCATCAGCCAGAAGCTTCTGCAACATCCGCTGATCCATAGCTATTCAGACTCCAAAATTTTAACTATATCCTTATATAATGTGCTTCTCTTGCTGGTGTCAAATATTAAATGGTCTAAATATTCCTCTTCCTTTTTGGTTTTAGAGAGATCAAAGTAATGTTTAAATCTCTCTGATGTCAAAGCTATTCAAAAGTATTCCCTCAAGAAAGCGCCAGTTAATGTCTCTTGTATCTCTTCTTTTTTTAAAAAATCGTAGAACTTAGTAACATCCTTGTCTTCATCAAAGGCCACCAAAACTGTTCTGGGAGTACTATATAAACTTACTTTCTTATTTATTCTCTTGAATAACTCTTTGAACTCAGAATCTAACTTATCTCCATCTATAAGCTTCTGATAAAGAACTTCATTCTCCTTACTTCGTCTTTTTGAGGCATTCTTGAAGCTATAAAAAATCTTCTTCTCTAAGTCCTCGCTTATCGGAATTTTAGGAATTTTCAGCTCAAACTGACGATTCTCCTTTTTAGGGGATGACGGGGTGATTATCTTGATCTCTCTAATTTCCTTGGGAGCCTCTACTACTGGCTTTAACTCCACCTTTTTTACTTCCTGAGGAATAGGTTCCTTCCCCGCAATTAATTCATGAAGTTTAAATAGTAATAATTGAGCTCATTCGAATCTCCAAGTGGAAGGAGAGCACTTTCTTAAGGATTCGTAAAGAATATTGGAACCATCTAGTACTGGGAAATTTAGAAGATCTTGAACTTCATTGGCACTGAAACGCCTCATCAATCTATCATTAGATGTTTCCTTATAGATAAAGATATCTAAGAATAAAGATAGAAGCTCCGAGAAGTAATTGAAGAGATTCTTATTTAACTGATTCAGATTCTCCAAATACTTAAGAGACTCTTCAAGAGTTCCTGAAATTATTAAGGATGCTAAGTGTAGAGTATCCTTTCTAGAAGATAGAGAGAATACTTGTTCAATATCGGAGACCTCTATTGTATCTGGGGAATTTAAGAATACCTGCTCTAGTAAGCTAAGGCACTCCCTAGCCGATCCTTCTGCTAAATTCGCCAACCTCTCGTTGGCATCGGGAGAGATTTCCTTGGCTTCAGCTTTGCAAACCTTATTTATCAGGGTTATTAAGTCTTCTTTGGATAGGTAGTTAAAGTTGTATTTGTGACATCTGGAGATGATGGTATCAGGTATCTTTTGAATATTGGTGGTTAAAAATAGGAAAATTACATGCCCAGACGGCTCTTCTATTGTCTTTAGGAGAGCATTCCAGGCAGAATTACTTAAATTATGAGCCTCATCTATGATGTAAACCTTCTTCTTTAAATTTAAAGCAACGTACTGAGTGTTATGAATAACATCCCTTATATTTTCAACTCCACTATTCGAGGCTGCATCTATCTCATAAATATCTGTAGTCCTATTCTGATCTATTAACTTACAACTTTCACATTCATTACAAACATCCCCCAATTCCTTAAATTTAGGACAATTCCAAGCCTTAGAAAAGATCCTAGCTACAGAAGTCTTTCCAGTTCCATGCAAACCATAGAAGATAAAGGACTGTAGGAGCTTATTCTGAGTGAATATTTGTCTTATTTGATTCTTGATAGTCTCCTGACCAATTAAGTCTGAAAGGCTCCTGGGACGGTACTTGTTATAGAGATTTAATTCCGGCATTACTAACTACGCTTGAGTAGTAGGGGAGTTATAGAAGTCATCTTCCCTATACTTTCATCAAAATTCAAAATAACTGATGAAAGTTGGGAAGGCCCTTCTTGGACTTCCAGAATAAACCGAGAAGAGGGGTCGAAGAACTTCTTAATTATTCTATTCCTCTCCCCCCCTATTACCCCTTTAGAAGGGCCAGTCATTCCCACATCACAAATGAAAGCGGTGTTCTCTTCTGTGACTTGAGCATCATTAGTAGGAACATGAGTATGCGTCCCCAATATAGCATCCACCTTTCCATTAAATGCCCATAGAAAGGCATACTTCTCGCTTGTAGTCTCTGCATGGAAGTCTACTATATGAATATCCGGCTTTTCAATATCAGCAAGGAGATTCTCCATCACTATAAAAGGATTGGTTTGAAAGTTCTTAAAGCGTACGCTACTTCCCAAAAGATTAGTAATTCGAATTCTTAACCCCTTTACCTCCAATTCCCTACTTCCAAAACCCACATCAAAATGGGGGAAGTTCTCACTTAAATTCAGAGGCCTAACTATATTCTTCTCCATATTTAAAATATCCAAAACTTCATTTCGAAACCAAGTATGGTTTCCCATAGTTACAAAATCAACTCCACTATTTATAAGACTCCTGAATATCTTGGGAGTTAGGCCTTTTCCGTGAGCAGAATTCTCAGCGTTAGCTATTACAAGATCTATACCTTCATCCTCCTTGATAGTGGGAAGGAATGCCTCTATTATCTTTCGTCCAGGAGATCCGAATATATCCCCTACAAATAAGATCTTCATCCCCTAACGAGGACTACTTGCTAGAACTTGGTACAGGCTTAGGAAGGACTTCCTTAACTTTCACATCTATTAATGAAAACTTCGTAAATTGCTTTTCGGACACTGACAATTCTACAAATTTTACGTAATCTCCATTAATAGCCCCATTTAGATTCTTCTTATGTACGAAATGGGAAGACTTCTTGTATTCGTTGTAATTCTTCTTTACTGTAATATAGCCATTCCCAGTTAAAGGATCAACCTCTATAAAGCCCTCTCCAAATATACCCTTTTCTTCATAATCTAAATAGTCTATGAAATATTTATTAAAATCATTCTTCCCTACTAGATACTGTCTCTTTAATTCTTCTAAAGCAAACATAAAGTCCTTTTGCTGAATATATACAAGTGGATGTTTTACCTTTACCTGTTTAAAAACTTTATGCATTAAGATCGCTGGGGGCATAGCCCTAGGATCATTTTTTAGCACATGTAGAATAGCTTCCTTAATGTCCTCCAGAAGCTTATTGTCTAGGTTTTTACTACCTTTGTCCAACTAAGTATTCCTATAATTTTATACTTTTCAGCTAGAAGAAAATTAGGATTTAGTTTTATCTACCTCAGTCTTATCCTCTTCTACTACCTCCGCTTCCTTAACCTCCTCACTCTCTTCTTTAGGATTATCCTGTGCGTACTTAGTCATATCCTGACTCAAGGTTTTAATCGCATCCATCTTCTGTTTTAACTCCTCAATCTTCTCATCTTTAATAAGAAGCTTCAATTCATCAACCATCTTCTGAGCAGATTCTTTCTGCTCATCAGTCGCATTAGATTCAGAGAGTTGTTTTTCAACTATTGAGATCCAAGACTGCGCTTCATTCTTAACCTCTATAGCCTCCTTTGCTTTCTGATCCTTCTCTGCATTCTCTTCAGCCTCCTTGATAATTCTTTGAATCTCCTCATCACTCAAACCAGAAGATTGGTTTATGGTAATAGAGTTACTCTTACCTGTCCCTTTATCCTCAGCTTTAACCTTTAGAATACCGTTAGCATCAATAGAGAAGGTAACTTGAATTTGAGGAACGCCTTTAGGAGCAGGTTGAATTCCATCTAGAGTAAAGATTCCCAATGATTTATTTTGATTTGCCATCGGTCTCTCACCTTGAACAACATGAATATCCACAGAAGGTTGGTTGTCTGCAGCTGTAGAGAAGACCTGAGTCTTTTCAACAGGAACAGTAGTATTTCTCTTAATTAAAGGAGTTGCTACACCACCTAAAGTCTCAATACTTAGAGTTAAAGGCGTAACGTCCAATAACAGGATATCTTTAATATCCCCAGCAAGAATAGCACCTTGAACGGAAGCACCTAAAGCAACAACTTCATCGGGATTAATAGACAAGTTAGGTGTCTTCCCGGAAAGGCTCTTAACCAACTCCTGAACGGCAGGCATACGGGTAGAACCACCCACCAACAGAATTTGATCTATATCGGAAGCAGATAACTTAGATTCCTTCAAAGCATCCAAGAAGGGCTTCCTAGTCTTCTCAATTAAATGCTTAGTTAAAGATTCAAACTGAACACGAGTAACAACTTTATCTATGTTAAGTGGTTGTCCACCCACCATAGAAAGAAACGGAAGGAGTATTTGAGTTTGAGTAACGGAAGAAAGCTCTATCTTTGCCTTCTCAGCGGCATCCTTAAGTCTTTGAAGTGCTAAATTATCTGAAGAAAGATCTATAGAGTGTTCCTTCTTGATTTCCTCTAATAGCCAATCTATTAACGCTTGATCCCAATCGTCACCACCCAAATGGTTATCACCAGAAGTAGCCAATACTTCAAAAGTACCATCTGACATATCAAGGACAGACACGTCAAAGGTACCTCCCCCCAAGTCATAAACCAATATCTTCTGTTCCTTCTCGCTGTGGTCTAGACCGTAAGCAAGAGCGGCAGCAGTAGGTTCGTTAACTATTCTTACAACTTCCAATCCAGCAATAGTTCCGGCATTCTTAGTTGCTTGACGTTCAGAGTCGTTAAAGTAAGCTGGAACAGTAATAACCGCCTTGGAAACGGAGTGCCCTAACTTGTCTTCGGCATATTTCTTTATGTGTTTAAGAATATAAGCAGAGATCTCCTCTGGAGTGTACTCCTTACCTCTAGCCTTTACCTTCTTACCAGTACCTATTAATCTCTTTATAGATACAATAGTATCCTTGTTGGTAACCATCTGACGCTTAGCGCTATCACCAACAATAATCTCATCACCTTTGAAAGAAACAACAGAGGGAATAGTTCTCTTACCCTCATTTGTTTCTAAGATCTTAGGATTACCATTTTCAACGATAGCAACACAGGAGTTAGTGGTTCCTAGGTCGATACCGATTATTGTTTCTTTTTTGGACATAACGATTTGAATATTAGCAGAAGGGAAGATGAGCTGCTAATTTTTTTAAATCTAAAGTATTCAATCTCCCTATACCGCTATGCAGAAAATAAGGAGAACCATATTGGCAGACTTTGATGGATATTGCTTAAATAAATTTTTGAAATTAGAACAACCATCATGAACCAAAGTATTCATCTACAAGATGATACGCAAGAAGAACATCACTATCAATGGCCTAAAGATAAGCGATATTAGACATAGATTAAAGGAAGGAGATGTGGTGGAATTCTATGGATGTGAAACTCCCACCAAACCTATAAAGTGAGAGGGTTTAAAGCCTCTGAGAGTTGTTTTTGAAAGTGAGAATTTAATAATTGTAGATAAAGAGGCGAAGATGCCTGTTCAAGAGGATGATAAGCATCCCTTTAACCACATGAATAACAGGCTTTTAAAGCACTTGAATTATTCCAATAGGGAAGGGTGAAAACCCGTATTCATCCACCGACTAGATCTGAACACTACTGGTTTGCTAATTGGGGCCAAGAATTATAAAACCTTCTTGAAGTTAAATAAGAGCCAGAAGAGTTTAAAGATTAAGAAATCATATAAGGCTCTAGTGCAAGGGAATGTCTCCTTTAAGAAGCGAGAAATATCGTGTTTCCTATTGAAGAAGGATGGAAGAGTTTCTATTTCCAGAGAACAAGTAGAGGGGGCTAAAGAAGCTAAAACCATAGCTAACTTCTTACATTTCTTCCCATCAATAAATTCCACTCTATTGGAGCTAACCCTAATTACCGGCAGAACACATCAAATAAGGGCTCATATGAGTTACATAAAGCACCCTATTAGAGGGGATCAAAAATATGGTGTTGAGAAGGATAAAAGGGAATTCCCGTATCCAGCTCTATGTGCCTACAAGATAGAGTTTTCGGAGGATATAGATCTAGAAGAAGTGAGAGGTAAGAGCTTCCAGACTGAAGATATATGGTTTGAGAAGCTACTTAAGCTTTAATTCCAATCAGTCATAGAAGGAAGACAAGAAGTCCTTCTTTTCCTCTTCCTTAAAGAACTTGGAATAGTGAGCCACAGTGAATTGTGTAGTTAAAGGTCTTTTAGCTACATCATCAAATCCAACCTGAGCAACCACAGGATCTTCGAATATCTCCGGCTCAAAATCCTTTTGATATCTCGAAAATCCCTTCTTTTTCATTTCATAATTATGAACCCATAATTTAAATACAAATCAAGCTATTAGGAAGATCCCGATCACGGGGAATATTCCTAAACAAGCTATGTATTGAAAATACTTAACATCTGTGTGGTAAGAGACGATGAACAGGATTAGGCAACTAATCAGTATTACTGTAAAGGCTATTACGCTTACTAGGTAGGAGATTATGAAAATTAAAGAAACCTCATTTACAGCTCCAAAGAGCCAGTTGAAGACATTACCACCTCATATATATTGCTTAAAGATATTGGGGTTAACGAAGTAGAAGAACTTGGAGTAGCTGGAAGTATTCGAAATTATTACGTATTCTCGGGAGCTAGCTAGGAATCAAGAGATGAAGAATATTACCCAAGTAATAAATATTGTTGTGCACAAACGGGAACCCCGCAGAAACAACTTATAGAACTCAGGATTCTCTTGAGTCTGTTGAAGATTCATAATATGGGGCGATTAGTGGGGTTCGAACCCACGCATACCTGGACCACAATCAGGCGTGTTAACCACTTCACCATAATCGCCGTAAGCAAAATAGAAATCTAATTTGCCTTCATAAATAATTGTATACTTATAGTATTGAATCTAAAGAAATATGGCTAAGGTTATTCTTATCGGAGCTGGTGCGGTTGGTACATCCTTCCTTTACTCTGCAATAAACCAAGGACTAGCTAACGAATATGGAATCATCGATGTTTCTGAAAATGGAAGAGACGGTAATGTTCTAGACTTGGAAGATGCTATTGCTTCTGTTCCTAAAGAATTCAAAATTTACGCAGCAGACTACGACCAATTAGATGATGCCGATTACATACTGATAGCTGCTGGAAGACCACAGAAACCTGAGGAAACTCGGTTGCAAATGGTTCAGGACAACGTTGCTATCATAAAAGAAATAGCTCGTAAGATCAAGGCTTCTAAGTTCTCTGGAATTACTTTAATCTGTGCTAACCCAGTAGACATACTTACATATGCTTACTTGAAAGCTACAGGGTTTCCTAAGGAGAGAGTGATTGGTTCCGGTACAGTATTAGATACAGCAAGATTAAGAGTAGAAATCGCTAAGGATATCGGAGTTTCTCCTAACAGTATTGATAATGCTTATGTTATTGGAGAACATGGTGATTCTTCTGTAACAACTTTCTCAACCATTACAGTTGGAGGTAAACCGCTTTCAGAATGGGGATGTAAATTTACTAATGAGAATTACGAAGAGAAGTTGGAGAGATATGTTGCTAGAAAGGCTTATGAGATTATCAATAGAAAGAGAGCTACTTTCTATGGAATTGGTGCAGGTATGGCAAAAATACTAAGTAGTATTGTACATGACAAGGGTGATATAGTTGTTTGTGGTGCTTATCTTGAGGGAGAATATGGTTTCTCTAATATCGTTATGGGAGTTCCTTGTGTTTTAAATAAGAACGGTATCTCTAAGATAGTTAAGATTGATTTAAATTCTAAAGAACAAGAGAAATTGGCTGCTTCCTACAAAATTATTGAAGGCATCAACAAGGAAATTACTTTCTAGTTTCTACAGCTTTATATTTAAAGGAAAGAGTTAAATTATCCCTTTATTAATCTTCTTAATTAGTTGAATATCATACTCTATAAGTAAGAGACTGTAAGCTTTACATATTCTCTTTATAGATTCTTGATATCGAAATCTCTCTTATTAGTATCACAGTTCTTTTGTAGTTATATAAAAAGCTACGAGTTTATAAGAAGCAACTTAGAGAACTCGTATCTTATCGATATTCTTGTCTGGATACCTTTATGGGGTCTGATCATTTAATAACGCCAATATTTAGCTATTTATATCTGAGATCAATTCTTCATCATATTCATCAAAATTCTCAACCTCACTCTTCTCACCAACAACCTTAATTTCAGATTCTTTTCTCCACAGGTATTTATCCTTAAAGAGATCTAACTTCTCTTCTAGGAATATGAAGCCCACTTTAGAGATATAGTGGGAGAATAGTAGAATTGTGAATACATAGAAATCAAGTAATATTAATTCCTCGTTAACGCTTAATAGAGACGTCAAAAAGAAGCTAAATAAACATAGCTTAAGGGAGGAGTCCACTCCATAAAAAAATGAGTATTTATTCTCCTTATTAAACCAATCAAGCTTAGATAAGGTGGCCGAGCTAAATCAATATAGGTGATATAAGAGACTTACGAAGAAGTAGCATAGAAGAGCTGTAAAGATACTGGAAACGATTGGCACTCGAGCCACTATTAAGCAAGAGAAGCAAAGGGCTAAGGAAGAGAAGGTATTTACCCATAATAAAAGGAGATTCTTAAAGCCAAATCTAATGAATATATATGTTGAAATTAGAAGTAGTGAGAGAGAACAGACCTTTAGTATCTCTTTTAAGTGTGTTGCATCATTAAAAGCGTTAGTCTCTTGTATGGAGAAGCTTCCTGAGTTTCCTAGAGAAGATTTTATGCTTTCAATGCTTTGAGAGCCATCAACTAAATAGCTTCTAATGCTGGAAGAGCCCTTTCCGAAGGGACTTCAGAAATTGGGAACTGAAGATACCAAAGAACCAATGTTCCCAGCGTCTCCAGCTTCAATAGTTACTAAGTAATTCTTCTTAAATAGGAATGGGGAGTTTATTCCTATTGTGAAGAACATAATAATGGCTGAAGATAGCAAGCACCCTATTACCCAATAAAGATACTTATTATTAAAGAGAGACTTCATTTTGACAATGAAGGCATCCTCTTTGGGATCTAAAGTCTTGTATCAGTTCCCCACATGAAGAAAGTTATTGCGGGCATACTGAATGGCTCAGCTGGAAGCTAATAGGGCTATTAATGGAAAGAATACTAATATAGATAAGGAGAGGGAGATTCCAAACTCCCTAAGATGCAAAGGGGCTAGAAAGGCTACAAATACTGAGAATATAAAGGTGGGCAGAGTCAGATCGGCTGCGAAAGCGATATTCTTCTTAAAAGCTAGAAACAGGTTATCCCTACTTATGAATTCAAAGTCAAATAGCTTCTTGAGGAGATTTAAAAGGTAGAGGGAGATTATTATTGCATAGAAAATCCCCATCACTAAGGCTATAAAGCCAATTAGAGATAGGGAAGATCCTAAGAAGAATAGGATAGCTAATATATTTACTAGTCCTAAGGCTATTGAAGCTGGGAATATTACCCCTGGAACTGAATACTTACGATATAGAAGTACTGAGGCCGCTATTAAAAAAGCAACTATTGAGAGAGAAGGATAGAGGAAGCCACTATTCGGTAAAACCATACTGACTAGCGTTTTCTATATCCAGAACATGCAGTATCTCATTCTTCTTATTAGCGGAAGATTCAGAATAAACGGCATTCGGCCATAATAGCCGTTTGCTGGACTGCCCCTTCTCTAAATCAAAGATTTTAAGGTCAAAATATCTAATACTATACTTGGTTAGAAGCTCGTGGAGCTCAGTAGGATTTAATTTAGGGCTAATCTTTCTGTCCACAAATATTCTGATAACGTCATTCTCCTTACCCTTAGCTTCTCCATAATTAGATATAGGTTGAATTCCATCCAGCTCCCAATCGGATTCTGGAGCGGGTGCTTCCTTATCCTCTTTCTTCTCTACTTTTTTAAGATTAAAGAATCTGGATCATTCTTCGGAGCCAGCGGGGATCTTAGATATTAAATAACCATCAAATAAAGTCAAGTCCTTCTTGCCCTGTTCAAACTTGTTATAGATGTCATTCAATTTATCGCTGCTTACAAAACTAGACTCATTTGTAACATTCTGAACAACTTCGGTTCAGTTACTCATGCCAGAAATAGGTTTGGATTCATTGTGGAAGATTGAGATATAGTCCTCAATGAATTTCTTCTCCTCTGAAGTCATATTGGAATAGTTCTCCTCTATCCGCTTCTTATCCTTCTTCTGTGTTTCAGATGTTGAAGAACCCTCAGAACCCACTATCTTCTGAATAGAAATATTAGTTTTTACTTGTTCTTGGTTGAATACATAAGTCTGTAATAGGTAATTAATTCTTAAAGCCAGTAGCTCCTTATCCATTCATACAAACCAATCATTATTTGCACCATCGTCAGGCTTAAACTTATCCTTGTTCTTATTGGCCATTGTAAGCATCTCCACCTTCTCTATCTCCTTGCCAAAGATATTGAATTCAAGATATGAATCGAAAAAGACTTCAGAAGTCTTTAACTTCATCTCAGAAACACCAATATCATCCCATTTCACCAATCTGTGAAGGGTGTTATTATTATCCTTTATAGTCCCATCCTCATTGAAGGTCTTACCCCATCTATCTATTGACAGTTGGTGGAATCTAACGTTATCTAGCCAAAGCTTATTGGGATTCACATCCGATTTAGCGGTTCTAAAATGAAGGAAAAGCTCTAAAGCATCATCGGAAGTCTTTCCAACATTGACATATACAGGCTCTGATTTGTATTTCTTGTAGTAGCTATCTAGTCTTGAACGAGTCTCCTCAACAAGCTTAGAAAGAGTTTCAGAATTCTGGAAGTTATAAGTCTTTCCCTCTACAGACTTAGCTAAGTATGTCGTTCCCACAGTTAGCGGTTCCTTTATATTAAGCTGAACACGAGCCAAGTAGTTGTGCTCAATGCTGGGAGTTAAGTTAATCTTAGTAATGACTCCGTATGTAGAAAGGCCAGTAATGGCTATTACGGGAACTACAGATACATATAAGCTAGATAATTTCTTGGTTCAAAACGCCATAAACTAAAACTAACACTCTTTCTATATATATGAAAATATTTAATGCTTTTAAACCGGCACAAATAATCCTAAAGCGAATAACCTCATTAATCAATAAGATAGACGAACTTAAAGATGAATTTAGAGCTTTCTCCGATCAAGAATTAAGGAATAAAACACAGACCTTCCTGAGAAGGATACAGCTTGGTGAGAGTATAGACGATTTACTTCCGGAAGCTTTAGCTACCGTAAGGGAAGCAACTTTCAGAGTTCATGGCATGTTTGCCTACCGAACTCAATTGACTAGTGCCTTAGTAATCTATGGAGGCAACTTTGCGGAGATGAAAACGGGGGAGGGGAAGACCCTTACCGTTGCTCTATCAGCCTATATTGCTTCCTTAGAGCAAAAGGGAGTTCACATAATTACTGTAAATGAATACTTAGTTAAGAGGGACGCAGAGTTCTGCAGGAAGATATTGAACTTCTTGGGAATGTCTGTTGGCTTCATAACTTCCAATATGGAGAAGGAAGTTAAGAAGGAGATGTATGCTTGCGATGTTACCTACACCACTAACTCAGAATTAGCCTTTGACTACCTGAGGGATAACATGGTCTATGATCCTGAAGACATAGTAATCCCCAGACTTCACTTTGCCATCATAGACGAAGGGGACTCAGTTCTTATTGATGAAGCCAGAACTCCTTTGATTATCTCTGGGCCTGATGAATCCAATGTTTCTTCATATATTGAGGTTGACTTAGCTGTTAAGAAGCTAAGTCCTGAGGATTACTTAGTTGATCACGAAACTAGAACCATTACCCTACAAAGTACAGGAATTTTGAAGATAGAGAAGGAATTCAATCTTGACAGACTCTACACTTTTGAGAACTCCGATTTAATTCACAAAATCCAAAATGCCTTGATGGCCAACTTCATCTTTGAAAATGGGAGGGAATATATAGTTAACGGAGATCAAATAATCCTAGTTGACCACTACACAGGTAGATTGCTATATGGACAAACCTATAATGCCGGATTACACCAAGCTATTCAAGCCAAGGAATGGATAGAGATACATCCGGAAAACAAGATAGTTGCCAATATCACCTATCAGTCCTTCTTTAGACTTTACAACAAGATAGCTGCCCTATCAGGAACAGCTCTATCTGAAGCGCAGGAATTCTCTGAGACCTACAATATGATTGTGGTTCCAGTTCCTACAAATAAGCCCGTAATTAGAAGAGATCTTCCTGACATTATCTTTGGTACCAAGGAAGCTAAGATCAAGGGTATAGTAGAAGAGGTAAAGAGACACTATATCAAAGGACAGCCTGTCCTAGTAGGTACTGCTTCCGTATACGACTCCGAGATAATATATGCTTCCCTACAGAAACAAAGCATACCTTGTGAAATCCTGAATGCTAAGAACCACGACAAGGAAGGGCGAATCATATCTCAAGCTGGAAGGAAGCATGCGGTAACTATAGCTACCAATATTGCCGGAAGGGGAGTTGATATAAAGATCAATAAGGAAGTACAGGATTTAGGGGGGTTATTCGTCTTAGGAACTGAAAGGAATGAATCTTTAAGAATCGATAATCAGTTGAGGGGTCGATCCGGAAGACAAGGGGATCCTGGGAAGTCCATCTTCTTTATCTCCCTAGAAGATGAATTATTTAAGCGTTTCGGGGGAGATAGATTTGAGAAGTTGGCTCAGAAGATTAAGGATGAATACTTTGACAGTAAATTTATTTCTAGAACCTTAACTAATATTCAGAAGAAGATTCAATCCGTTAACTTCGACTCCCGAAAGAACCTAATTGAATACAGCGAGATCCTTTCCAAACAACAACAGTTAATCTACAAGCAAAGATACTTCGTATTAACTAATAGAGACAATAGCAAGATATTGAATCAAGTGATAGAGAAGGTAACTAAGCACATCATAGATGAGTTCGTAGAGGTCGGGGAGTTAAAGAGAATCAATATTAAGCACTTGGTAAATTCTCTGAATGCCGACTACTTCTTCCACCCTATATTTGAAGATCTAGATTTCAATAACAAGAAGCACTCAGAGATAGAGTGACTGATCAAGGAGACATTTAAGAAAGGCATATCTTTAAAGAAGACTAAGTTAGATGAAGAGCTGTTCTTGAAGTACTTACAGAGAATATTTATAAAGTCCATAGATCACGTTTGACAGGATCACTTAGACTTCGTATCAAAGCTAAAGAATAATGCCGGATTCCATTCACTAGAACAGAAATCTCCTTTGAATGTATTTATAGAAAAGACTGGAGATTCCTTTGAAGAGCTCTTGATTAAGTGTGGTAAGTTAGTTCTTAAGAATATTCTGAATTTACCTGATTCCCCAATTGGGGAGGACTGCTATGAGTACCTAGAGTCGTTGAGAGAAAAGCAAGAAATATTTAAAAATTTATAAATTTTAAAAAAGCTTTGCTACAATTATGAATGTTATGGCAAGCGAGATCAACAAACTGATTATCCAGTTTCAACAGAACAAGGACGTGAAGGCCTTGAATACTCTGTTGGAGATCTATTACGTTAATGCATGTAAATGAGCCAATCAGTACATAAGAAAATGCATTTATAGCAACTTGATCAAATTCGAACCTGAAGAGATCAATAGTTATGTGTATATATCTTTCCTTAAAGCTGTGGAGACTTACAAGATATCTGGGGAGAAGCGTAGCATGTCCTTCAAGAACTATTTCTACCAGTTAATTAAGTATCAAACTTATAGCGAGATAAGGGGATACTTCAACTGACAGATTATTCCTAAGTATGCAGAGATGTGTAAGCGGTATGAAAAGGATGCTGAGCGGGAAAGAGATATGTGGGAAGAGAAGGCCAAGAGTATGGATGTTGTAAGTCTATGTGAAGAGATATTCAAATTCCTACTAGGTAAGAATGAAACTTATGCAAAGGTGTTTAAATACAAGATGTCTGGATACAAAAACTCCGTAATTTGTGAAAAGCTAGGTCTTTCTCCTAATTCCCTGAAAGCTATGTGTCAGTATATTAAAAAATTAATTCTAAAGAAGTTTGGGCGGATCGACATTCTCTTCTAATTTCCTTTCTTCGTCTAGTATTGGTATTAATTCCATACATGGAAAGGAATATTAGACTCAATATAAAGCCAAAGTACTTACTAAAGAATCTCCAAAGGAAAATAGACTCTTCATCAGTTCTTCCAGCTGAGGAATCTCCAAAGCCTTCCAGAAGATTCTTCATCACCACCTGAAGAGATCCCTCTGCTGAAGGAAGGGGCATGAAGTTATTAGCTGTGGTGGATACATTTATGACGTTATAGGCAAGAACTCCATCTCAATTCTCCTGATTAAAGATTCTGTGAATCAATACGAATAGGAAGTACAGATATACGTTGCAGAAGAAGTAAAAGGCAGCTATCTTTACAGTGGTGAATCTCTTTATTTGACGTACATAAATCTTCTGGAAAGCATTCTGCTCTAGGTACTTAATAGCTAATTCCTCTTCCCCTGCATAAGGCAAAGCAAGTCACCTCTTAATCCTATTAACTCACTTAGATATTAAATAGTGGAAGGTCTTAAAGTAGCTGACGCTGAAGATAAGGAGACCTACAGTAATATCTACAAATAGCCCTCCCAAGATAGCTCAATATACATTGGGAATATCTAAGCTAGAGACCTTGTCCCAATTCTGAACTGTTATGTAAATGAAGGAAGGCCAAGTAACTAGGAATTGAGCTACGAATCAGCAACAGGAAGCTACGGCAACCATGGCTCCGGCTTCCTTTAAATCTATCCCCTTCTTATTGAGCCACCAGATGGAGTATGGCTCGGATCCGACGGAAAAGGGGGTGATGGATTGTATAAAGAAGGAAATGGAGGAGAAGCCGAATCATTCGAATTTAGAGACGGAATCCAATTGACCATAGGCTTGAGTTTTAAGACTCACCACCTTTAATGTAATTTCACATACAAAGAAGGCGAGGAATCCTAATACTAAAGTGATTAAGAAGTAACTGGATCCAGAAGCTTGGTATAGCCTACTAATGAAGCGAAGGAGTTCTAACTTAAGTACGAATTTGACTGCAAGAAGTATTACGAAGAAGAAAACTAAACATCATACTAATATCGCCCTCTTCTTCTTGTAATTAAAGAAGTTCTCATTCCCCACCTTCATCTTGTTCTTTACCCCTAGTTGGATAAAGCGACTTATGAAGTTAGGAGCCTCCTCAACGTACTTGATGTGAGAGCACGAGGAGTTAGTGTTGGGATTGTTGTCTATAAAAAAACTCATAAATTAAAATATATACGTTTTGTTTTTCCAAATAGCAATAGATGGCCCCAGTGGCGTAGGAAAGAGCACCGTAGCAAATTTACTAGCGCAGAATCTGAGTTTTCTACACGTCAATACAGGCCTTATATTCAGGGGGGTTGCGTGATATCTTTTACGTAATCCTAAGAGGGAAATAGGGGAAGTTCTGAGGGAGATTTCTCAGTATAAGACATTCTATTTTCGTAAGAATAGCTGAATTCTGAATGGCAAAGAAGTCTCTGGAGAGGAATTTAAGAAAGAGTTAGTAACTAAGGAAGCATCTAAGATAGCTAAGAAAGGGGAAATTAGGAGTTTTGTACTGGAAGTTGAAAGGGAGGTAGCTAGGAAGGAGAATATAGTGATGGAGGGGAGAGACATTGGAACCAAAGTCTTTCCCAATGCCATTTTGAAGGTGTTCCTAAGTGCTAGTCCCGCTATCAGAGCTAAAAGGAGATTTCTAGAGCTTCAAGAGAAAGGACTACTGGAGGGAAGAACTCTTGAAGAGATAGAGGTGGAGATAAAGAAGAGGGATTTGGAAGATATGAATAGGGAATTAGATCCTCTTTGTAAAGCTGAAGATGCTGTTGAAATATGTAGTGATGAGATGACTCCAGAGGAAGTAGTGGAAAGTATTAGGAAGGAGTTTGAGATTCGGAAGTCGCAGCAGCTTCCTCCTGTTTAGGGAGTATTGGATCTTTAAAGATATCATCCTTAGCTACATCAGTAACAATTATCTCCACATTAGGCTTCTGTCTCTTTTCGGAATAAATCTCCTTCGCTAGAAGGGAAGCTATCATCGCTGAAATCTCAGACTTAGTCTTCTTAGATTTCAATAAATTCTTAATTTCATTTTGAATTGTTGAAGATAGCTTCTTAACGAAGTCAACTGACTCACTTAAGAAGAAGCTACCTGCATTGGCTATGGGGGATATCAAGTGCAACTCTGATTTCTTACTATCAAGTAATATGTGCAATACTACCAGACCTTTGGAACCTAATTCAGTACGTTTCTTGGAAATGGACTCTCCCTCGGAAGTAGTCTCATCTCCATCTATATAAAGAAGGGAGGCATCCACCTTTTCATCAGAGACGGAAACAACTCCATTTAATAGATGGACAACATCTCCATTCTTAACTATGAAAATATTCTTTTCATTGAATCCAATCTCAACGCAGTTACGAGCTAAAGCCTTCATCATCCTAGTTTCCCCATGAATAGGAACTATGTACTTAGGATTAACTAAGGAGACAAATAACTGTTGTTCTAATTTAGATGCGTGTCCAGAGGAGTGAATCTTCAAGTTTGCGGAATTTAAGTAGATATTGCATCCAGACTTATGAAGCCTATTGATAACTCCTTCTACTGCAGCAGTATTCCCCGGGATTACATTGGATGAGAAGATGATGCTATCTGATGGCTTTAACTTTATGGTTGGATGCTTATTCTTAGAAATATTATTAAGAGCCGAGTTCTCCTCCCCTTGGGATCCTGTACAGATTATCAGTATCTCATCGTCAGGATAGCTGTTTATATCCTTGGGTGAGATAATAATATTCTCATTTACCTTTAAATATCCTACGTTCTTAGAAGCTGTAACGTTGGAATCAATAGAATGTCCAAGGATAATAATCTTCTTATTTAAATTTACAGCGATCTTAAATATCTCCTCGATACGACCAATATTGGAGGAGAAGAAGGTAATTATGATTCTTCCCTTAGTGGAAGACATGATGTTGTGAATCTCATTAATAACAACCTTTTCACTTTCATTAAATCCCGGCTGTTCAGCATTTGTTGACTCACAAAGAAGGAGATCCACCTTCCTTGTGGAAATGGCACTTATCTTCTGAAGATCAAATTTGTCATTCCTGCTAGCAAAATCAAATCTAAAGTCTCCTGAAGAAACAATTACTCCATTGGGAGTTACTAAACACAGTCCAAAGGAGTCGGGAATGGAGTGGTTTACCTTGTAGAAATCAATGGCGAAGTGCTTAGTAAAGAAAACAGAATTGGGAGAGTATAAGACTACGTTCTGAGCGGGAAGCTTATGGTCTGCCACCTTCCTCTTCACCAATTCAGAGGCCATAATTGGGCTGTAAATAACGGGGAAATTAACTTCTTTAAGAACATGAACTATTCCTCCAATATGGTCTTCATGACCATGGGTTATGACAAGAGCCTTTATCTTATGTTGGTTCTTCTTTAGGTAGGAAAGGGATGGGATTACCCCGCTCAATCCCGGAAAATGCTTCCTATTTACGAACTTAATACCAGCATCAATAACGATAATCTCATCATCATGTTCTACACAGTAGGTATTCTTACCAATCTCCTCTACCCCACCTAAGGCAAAGAACTTAGTAGGTATTGATTGGTTATTTAGGTTCTTAAGTTTCTGATCTAAAGATGCTAAACTCCCTTCTTCTAAACCCCCTATGTCCAGTATCTTCTCAGAATCCCCCACAATAAATCTAATTTGGACTGTCTTCTAGACCGGAAAGACCCCTATATCTGATATTACAAGAAGCGTGCCGCAGTTTGGAAATTGACTGATTTAACTTTTTTCGAACTCACCTTTCTAGTTTAAATTTTCCATTATTCCACTCTTCTGAGGAAAGATTTTCTTTGTTATTAAGCATCTTCTTTATCAGTGAAGTAGTTGCTTTACTATTGGTGGAAAAACAAAACTCCGGATCCAATAACTTCTCCTCCACAATCTCCCTTACAGAATGCTTTCCATATTCTAAAAATCCATACCTAAGCTTTACTAAAGAGATCTCATCCGGCTTCAATTCATTCTCCAACATATCATTCAACATCTCTACTCTGTAAGCCTTAAAAGATAACTCTTCAGCATCCATCATATCCTCATCCCTTATGGCGCCACTAAGGGGAAAGAATTCTTCTGAATCTAGAACGCCGTCCAAGGAAAGTAAATCCTTAGATAGCTGCTTTATATTTGTGATCTTTTCCAGATCAAAATTGGGATAGTACTTTTGCATTTCTACCAATATATCCTGCAAGCTAGGTTCTCCTTTCTCAGCCATAAGAGTCATGGATACTTTATTAAACCTCTTAATGATCTCCTGCAAGTGTACAGGAACTCTAATTACTCGATACTTCTCGGCAATGGAACGCACTATAGCTTGTCTAATTCACCATGTGGCGTAGGTGGAGAACTTATTCCCTAAGTTGTAATTAAACTTCTGAACGGCCTTCATCAACCCAAAGAATCCTTCCTGAACTAAGTCTTCCATGGGAAAGCCATAATTTAAATACTTCTTAGCAACGGATTGCACCAGTCGGAGATTAGAGATAGTAAGTTGTTTAATTGCAAAGCTCCTAGTCTTAGGATTCTCCATCAACTTAGATAACGCCGTCTCTTCCTCTAAAGTTAACTTCCTAGTGAATTTAAGAGCTGAAGGGACTGAGGAATTACTAAATCTCTCGTTTAATATGAGGGTATCTTGATATTCCTTATGTGCCTTGGCTTCCTCTGGGGTAAGCTCCTCTACGCTAATTCCTTTATGTGCGAGCTTAAGCGCTAAATCCTTTCACCTCTTATCCTCTATCGGAATGTAATCCTCAAGAGCTAACGCAATAGATTCCTTAGAAAGCTTGAACTTACCTAGTTTAACGTTGGAAGATTGTTGGATTAAAGGATCGAGTATCTTTTGAAGACCAAAGTCTGTATTGATGTCATGAGTCTTTAATCTAGTTTCAAATAGAAAGTTGTTAAATCCCTTGGCTAAATTAAAAGACTTTAATTTTTCTCTCTCCGATTCTAACTCCTCTCTAATCTCAAGCAACTTCTCAGTAAGTCGCTCAATCTTCTCCTGATCCTTAGAAAACTCCACTAATTTTTAAAGCATATTTTAGATGAGATAATCATTCTTACTGAATCCAAAAATAGTCCTGTATTTACCATTCTTGGAAGGCTTCTTCAGCTTCCGAAGAGCTTGGGAGATTTTCTTTCGCACAAAATTCTCAACCTTAGCCTTCTCCTTTTTCCATTCCTCGGGAGCAAGCACATCTTGCTTCCCTAACATTTCATTAATAACGAAATTAATAGCCTTATTTTTAATGACGTCCCTGTACTCAGGGTTAAAAAGGATTTCACTCACTATCTGTTCGATGGTGTTGGGACTTTCAAATTCCATCAATCCATAATGCATATCCAACACTAACAACTCATCATCTTCCAAGGTGGATTCAAGGAATTCTTGAAGAACCATCGATTTATGGGTGAGAATAGCCTCTTCTTCTGAGCTGATAACTTCTTCATCTGGTACAGAATCTAGGAAGTTCTCATCGTAGTCGATGAGCTTATCCAGCGAAACTCAATCGATATTTAGCTTCTTAATATCACTAACTTTCTGAACGGTATATTGGGAGTCATACTTCTGCATTTCTTGAGTTAACTGCTCAATAGTTGGCTCTTCTCCATTCTCAAGAATTAGAGCCTTCTCGATCCTAGCAAGATTGTTAATAACTGGAACCATATGAACAGGAACTCTAATGATTCTAGACTTATCCTCTACAGCTCTTAACATAGCTTGTCTAATTCACCATGTGGCGTAGGTAGAGAACCTGTTACCGAATGCACAATCAAATTTATGAATTGCCTTAACCAACCCAAAAATCCCCTCCTGAACTAAGTCTTCCATGGGGAAACCATAATTTAAATACTTCCTAGCTGAAGATCACACTAGACGAAGATTAAAAATAGTGAGTCTCTTGACTGCGAAATTCCGAGTCTCCGGATTCTCCAGCAATTTGAACAAAGCTGTCTCCTCCTCGAAAGTCAACTTCCCAATTAATTTAAGAGCTACAGAGATTGAAGTGTTGCTAAATCGTGATTTTAAGATCAGATCACTTGGATATTCTGAATAGGAAATATCCTCTATATTGATTTCCTTATTAGCAAGCTTAAGAGCCAACTTCTTTCACCGTCCATCCTCTATCGGAATGTAATTCTCTAGAACCGAAGAGATAGATTCCCTAGGAGGATTAAATTCGTTTAGTTGAACGTGTGAAGATTCTTGAATTAAAGGTTCTGGTATTTTTGAAGATTCACAATCCGCATTCTTCCCTGATTTAAAACAGCCTTTCAGTAAATTGCCCAGCTTCCTTCTGATCTTCAGAAGCATTCTTTAGACGCATTAAGCATTAGCGTTTCCACTAAATCCAAAAATAGTCCTGTATTTACCATTCTTGGAAGGCTTCTTCAGCTTCCGAAGAGCTTGGGAAATTTTCTTTCGCACAAAATTCTCAACCTTAGCCTTCTCCTTTTTCCATTCCTCGGGAGTAAGAACCTTGTGCTTCTCAAGCATTCCATTAATAACGAAGTTAATGGCCTTATTCTTAAGAATACCCTTGTACTTAGGGTTAAGCAGCCTTTCACTAACTATCTGTTCGATGGTGTGGGGACTCTTGTATTCCATCAATCCGTAGTGCATATGAATCATTAACAACTCATCATCTTCCAAGGTGGATTCAAGGAATTCTTGAAGAACCATCGATTTATGGGTGGAAGCGGCCACCTCCTCTGAACTAGCAGCCTCTTCATCCTGAACGAAATCGGAGAAATTTGAAGTCTCATTATGGGCAATGGGTTTATCCAGAGAGACCAAATCGATATTTAGCTTCTTAATATCACTAACTTTCTGTACTGTATATTGGGGACTGTACTTTTGCATCTCTTGAGCTAACTGCTCAATAGTTGGCTCTTCTCCATTCTTAAGAATTAGATCCTTCTCGGCTTTAACAAACTTGTTAATCACCTCCACCATATGAACGGGGATTCTGATGATCCTAGCTTGATCAGCTATAGCTCTAGTAATAGATTGTCTAATCCACCATGTTGCGTAGGTAGAGAACTTGTTACCGAATTTGTAATCGAATTTCTGAATAGACTTCATCAGCCCAAAAACCCCCTCCTGAACTAGATCCCCTAAGCTGAATCCTCTATTCAAGTATTTCTTAGCAATGGAGATAACCAAACGAAGGTTAGAAGTCATCAGCTGCTTAACAGCGAAAGGACGTAGGTCTGGATTATCCATCAACTTAGCCAACTTCCTTTCCTCCTCGGCAGTAAGCATCTTGGAGAAGTGAAGAGTAGATAAAAAGGACTTGGAAGCATCCCCGGTCTTATCGGTCTTGGTTTCACGTTTTCAATCCTCCAAACTCTTTCCATCTTGATATTCATAATGAGCTTCTTCTTCCTCTGGAGTAAGCTCCTCAATACTAATTCCCTTCATAGAAAGCTTATGGGCAATGTCTTCCCACTTATCCTCCGGAATAGGCATATAGTCCTCCAGAGCAAGAATAAGAGTAGACTTAGACAGCTTAAATCTACCTTTCTTAACGTTGTAAGACTGGTGAATTAAAGGGTTAAGTATCTTGTCTAGGGCTACCTTAGAATCGAAACGAACCTTCTTGGTATTAGCCTCAAGAATAAATCCTTTAAAGTCATCGCCTACGTCTTGATCAGAAACAAATCTCTTCTTAGACTCCTCTAGCTCTTGCTTAATCTCAAGAACCTTCTCGTAGACAGTATTGAAGGTGGTACTTCTTCTCAGTACCCTCTTCTTCTTTTGGGCAGCAGATTTGGCTCTAGTAGTCTTTCTTGTAGTTTTTTTAGCCTTAGCTCCTTTGGTAGTCTTTGTAGTCTTTGTAGTCTTTGTAGTCTTTGTAGTCTTAGCTTTAGTAGCCTTTTCTTTCTTGGGGGCAGGCAAGGTGAATTCGAGAAATGTCTAATTCTTCTTATACTTGATTATCAACTCGTTTAACTCTCAAAGATTTTTTGAGAAATCAAAGAAATAAATTCATTTCTTCCGCTTTTAATAGGGGATAAGTTGTGGAGTTTCTGGCCTAAAAATGCCGGAATACTAAAATTGTTCACGTCCTCCTAGTGGGCTCTTTAGTTATAAGATCCTATTGATAGGGGATCCTAAAGGGACTATAGCTCAATCGGTCGGAGCGTACCTCTTATAAGGGTAAGGTTATGGGTTCGAGTCCCGTTAGTCCCACCAGTTTTACATGAGTTCTGATTCCCACCCGTCTGATGAATTATTTGATCTTTTCATAATAGGAGGAGGGCCAGCTTCCCTAACTGCCGCCATATATTCAGCCAGAGCTTGTCTTAAAACCGCTTTCATAGAGAAAGATTGACCCGGAGGAAAGCTAAATAAGACTCTATATATTGAAAATTATCCCGGATACCTAGAGTTGAGCGGCTCCTCTCTGGGTGAGAGTATGCTTAAGCAAGTACTAGATAATGGAGTTAAACAATATTTTGGAACGGTTGTAGATGTGAAGAAGGATGGGGAGATATGGAAGATACACTCCGAGAATAATCAAATATTTAAATCTAAATCCATCCTAGTTGCCTCTGGAATGAGAGAACGTGTGTTGGATATTCCTAATGTCAAGGAATTTTATGGAAAGGGAATATCCTACTGTGCAATATGCGATGGCAATCTATACAAAGGGAAACCTGTTGTTGTCGTAGGTGGAGGGAATTCGGCAGTAGAAGAATCTATATATTTATCGGACATTACAAGCAAAGTGAAGCTTGTACACAGAAGAAGAGAATTTAGAGCTGAAGCGATCTCTGTAAAGAAGGCTAGAGATATAGAAAATATAGAAATCTATACTCCCTACATCCCAGTAGGGGCAGAAGTTAAAGATGATAAGGTTGTAGGGCTTAGAATAAGGAACGTAGAAACAGGGGAAGAATCTCTCTTGGAGGGAGATTGTGTCTTCTTCTATGTTGGATTAATTCCCGAGAATGAATTCCTAAAATCCATAGATATAGAAAAGGATGAGTGGGGATTTCTTAAGGTGGATGAGAGTATGAGAACTTCTATCCCCGGAATCTACGCCGCTGGGGATATAATTTCAAAAAATTTAAGACAGGTGGTTACTGCCACCAATGATGGCGCTATTGCGGCTATATCTATTAAAAGTTATATAGATTCTTTAGGGGAAGGTGATTAGGGGGGATTCGGTATTAGTTATTGACTTTGGTTCTCAATACTCGCAATTAATAGCTAAGAAGGTAAAGATCTTTGAAATACAGGCTGACATAATCGGTTGTAAAGATTCTTCCATTAAGGACAAATCTGATCACTATCAGGCATTTATTCTCTCCGGAGGGCCAGAGTCAGCGGGAGATGAAGACTATCGCCATCTCTTAGATTTTCTTATCTCCTTAGATAAGCCGGTTTTAGGAATATGTTATGGAATGCAAATCCTTCACCAAAGATTGGGGGGAGAACTTAACTTTGGAGAGTTTCCAGAATTTGGAAATACCAAGATTAGGAAGTTAAGGGAACATCCCTTATTAGATGGAGTTCCTTTGGAATTCAATGTATGGATGTCCCATAATGATTCCGTAGTTAAGTCTTCCCCAGTATTTAAAGTGCTTGCAGCGGGAGATCACTCGTGTTCTGCTGCGGCATACGATGAGAAGAAAGTTTACACAGTTCAATTCCATCCGGAAGTGGATCACTCTGAATGGGGGGATCGAATAATTAAGAATTTCTTATTTTTAGTTTGCAGATTGAATCCATGGTGGAAGATGGATTTAGTCTTGGAGGACAGGATAGAGGAGATAAGGAATATAGTTGGAAATAATAAGGTTCTTCTAGCACTTTCAGGGGGGTTGGATTCTTCTGTAGTTGCTAAGTTATTGAAGAGAGCTTGTGAACATAACTTAACTGGAGTATTTATAGACACCGGATTTTACCCCGATAAGGAGATTAAGAAGGTAATGGATTACTTCAAAGGGGAATTAAGAAGTAGCTTTCATATCATAGATGAAAAGGAGAAGTATATGAATGCTCTGAGGGGGGTCTCCAATCCGGAGGAGAAGAGACGCATTATAGGAAAGTTATTCTTAAATTCCTTTGAGAACTTCCTAGAGAAGACGGGAGAAGGTAAGTTTTTCTTAGCCCAAGGAACTATACAATCTGATCTAATAGAGTCGGGAAAGAAGAGTGATTCTTCTCATACCATAAAGACTCATCACAATACTATTGCGGAGCTGAGAGAGAATATTACGGTTATAGAGCCCTTATCCGACTTGTTTAAGAATGAAGTAAGAGAATTGGGCAGGAAGTTGGATCTTCCTAATTTCATACTTAATAGGTATCCTTTCCCGGGCCCAGGATATGCCATCCGGATTATGGGAGAGATAACTGAGGAAAAATTGGCTTTGGTTAAGAGGGCGGATGAGATTTTTATGGAGAAGTTAATGGAAAAGGAGATGTATTCTAGATTCTCTCAAGCCTTTGCGGTTCTTACTGATACTATGAGTGTTGGAATTAAGGGAGATAAGAGGAATTATGGATATGTAGTAGTTTTAAGGGCTGTTGAGACTAATGATTTCATGACTGCAAAAGCTGCTCATATGGATTGGAATGTACTCACAGAAATAGGAAATGAAATAATTAATAAGATTCCTGGGGTTTCTAGGGTGGTCTATGACATCACCGGAAAACCTCCAGGAACTATTGAGTGGGAATAACTTTGGAGATGCTATGAACGTCAGATCTTTTGAATCCTGCTTTACTAATTCTTACTAACTCAGATTTTTCCTTAGCTTCAGTTAAGTTCTTAACCCCTAGATAGCCAAAAGCACTCTTTAGAGATCACTCTATTACGTGTAACACTTCCTTGGCGGAACCTTTAGCCTTAACGTAACTCTCTATCCCCTCAGGAACTCATTTACAATTGGAAAGAACGTTCTTGTTATACCTTCCGGAGGATCCAGACTTCATTGCAGACAAAGATCCCATACCTCTATAAAGCTTATATTTCTCTCCCTCTATATCCAAAAACTCTCCAGGACACTCATCACATCCGGCAAACATATATCCCAACATAACTGCATCGGCTCCACAAGCAATTGACTTCATAATCTCATCAGAAGACTTCATTCCTCCATCAGCAATAACCTTTATCCCCTTATCATGACAAAAAGATGCAACTTCAGCTATAGCGCTAACTTGACCTCTCCCTATTCCAGTTACCTTTCTAGTTGTACATATAGATCCGGGACCAATTCCCACCTTCACAGCTTTAGCCCCTCTATCAATCAAGAACTTAGCGCCTTCAGCGGTAACTATATTTCCTGCTATTAGAAATACATGGGGATGGTGGGTTGATATATATTCAACTAAATTACCAACATTCTCCGAATGACCATGAGCACTATCTACAACCATAACATTAGCTCCGGCCTTTACAAAACCGTCTATCTCTTCAAATGTATTACCCACACCAACACTGATTGCTATTGGCTTATCGGAACCAAACTCCTCCAATAACTTCCTTATTAAGATAGTATTCTCATCTGCTGAAACGTTCTTATGCAGAGGAGCACAGCCACCACATCTAATAATACTTCTTGCCATCTCATAACCAGTAACAGTATCCATGGAAGCGGAGAATACTGGTACAGAGAGAGTTATACTTTCACTTAACTTAAGAGATATATCGACTTCAGAAGGGATTACGGAGGATTGGGCTGGTTTTATTAAGATATCGTCATAGGATAGAGAGTGCTCTATCCGCCTGATCTTATCCTCAAACATTGGAATACAGAATTTTAAATAATTCTCAAAGTCTCCGCGCAATAACGGGCATTTTTGAATTTAGGCTGTTGATTAGTTAGAGAAAGAATAGCATTAGAGATTCCTAATTGTCCCACGAACATTAAGAGCATTAATGTAAGCTTACCTAAGAAGTTACAGGACTTAGTAACTCCTGAAGTTAGCCCCACAGTTCCGAAAGCAGAAGTAGCTTCGAAGAATGCGTCTCCAATTTTATATTGCCTACTTTGAAGAGACATAGTTATGGCAAAAATAGAGAGCATTACTAATATGGAAGCTGCGGAGAAGACTACATAGGCATCGGCGATAATATTCTCACTCACCGTCTTATTGTAAATCGTCAAGTATCTTCTTCCCCTGATGGTGAAGAACATGCGAGCCAATATCAAGAATATGGTGATGTTCCTAATACCCCCCCCAGTGGAAGCTGGTGATGTTCCTACGAACATTAAGATAGATAGAAGTCACTTGGTCTCTTCAGTCACTTTAGATATATCTATAGAAGAGAATCCGGCCGATCTGGCAGAGAAAGATGTGTATATTACATTCCATAGCCTATCAAACTTACTACCCAATTCACTGTCCGAACTGTACAGAACAGTGGAATTGGAATAGCCTAATCCCAGAATAGTTTCAAAGAAGACTATTAGAACTACCGATATAAGAGAGATGAAGAAGTAGGTACTTACACAAGTCTTAGTGAAAAGGCTGACTTGGTAATTTCTCCTTAACTTCTGGTTCTTTCGTCAAAGGTATAAATCATAGAAAATAGGATATCCTATTCCTCCCAAAACGGACTCCACCAAAAGAACGGCAGATAGGATATTGTTAGCCCCGTGCCGATATGGCATGATGGAGTTCTGCCCTAATATGTCAAATCCGGCATTATTAGTAGCTGAGATGGAATGGAAGATGGCATACCATAATGCTTTTCCAAAATCTCCCTTCGCAGAAGGTAGTGATTCCGGTGCTTGAGTAGCAGGAGTAGCAAAATAGAAGAATACTGTTAGTATAAGTGCTCCAACCAGCTCCGCTATCAGCAGAACCGTTATTCCCCCTTTTACTGTCTCTAGAGACTCAACTTTCTTAAAGCTACCCCTTTCGAAGTGCAGGAATCTTCGATGCTCAACATTAATATTCCCACCACTCTTAATTCATGATCATAGGAATATAAGGACAGTTAAGAATCCCAGTCCTCCAAATTGGATTAGACATAAGATTACTAACTGTCCAAAGAAATTAAAGGTATCGGAAGTTACGTGGGTGGTTAATCCTGTATTTGAAAAGGCGGAAAGGGATATGAAAATGGCACTAAAGAAATCAAGAGAGACTTTTCTAGAGATGGGCAAGTATAATAGAAAAGCTCCAATGAGAGTGGTTAAAAGGTATATTCTGAGAAATTTCTGGTAGATCGTCTTACCGAAGGGATTCTTTAAAAAATTCTTAAAAATCGATAAATCAGTACTCCTATTGACCATCTAAACTGACACTAGGTTCTTATCTTGTCTACCACAAACAGTTTATTTAACTTTAAATCGGGAAAGCCTTACAAAGAATATTGCCTAATCGGACTAAACAAGTTCAACTACGAAATAGGGTTAATTCTATTGAAAGAAGGTCACAAAGTTACTGTATTAGAAAAGGATCCTAAGATCATAAATGAATATGGGAAGGATTTTGATCACGTGATATCTTGTGATTGCACCAATATAAATGAATTAGCAGAAATAGGGGTTGAATACTTTGACTACGTAATTCTTGGGATTACTAGCATGAGGGAATCCGTAATAATAGCCACCAACTTAAAGGAGCTTAGAGTTGGAAATATCCTGTGCAAGGCTAAGGATAGTATGCACAGAAAGATCTTAAACGCTCTGGGAATAAAGATTGCCTTTGTCTTAGAGGAAGAGGTGGCTGTTAAAGTGGCCTATAAGGCCATGTATGACTTGAATGTGGAGCTATTCTCCTTCGATAAGGACAATATGGATACTTTTGTAATTAGGTTACCGGTATTAAATAAGACTCTTTGGGCTAGGAAGATAAATGAGATCGCGGCTTTGAAGACCTTATCTGCAACTATTGTAAGTATTAAGAAGAGAGATGGTGAGATTAAGGTTCCAGTTAACGGAGAGAATATGATTGATGTAGGAGATTTACTTTGCTTAATTTGTAAGAAGGAAGATATTAGTAAGGTGAAGGATTTATTCAGTAAGAATCCTAAATATTAGAGAACAGTCCTGTATGGAACTGGTTTCTATATATTAGCTTATCCAGTAGCTTGTCCGAATTCGAATTCGAATTCTTCTTTTCCAAACTATCAGCTAGAGTTGGTTTTGAGAGTTTATTTCCTTTAGTAAATAAATCATATCTTCAAGGGGAAGAAAAGAGCATTATCTTACCTACTGATTTTGAACTTAAGGAGAATGGGTTAGTCCACTCTCTCATACCTTCGTACATACCAACCATAATATTCTCCTTCTTTTCTGGATCCTTCATAAGAGCCATCATACCCTTGGATCTAGACATCTCTAGGTTGGGGATATTTATCTGATGAGATATATTGACATACTTATTACCATTTAAGGTGAATATATCTAGAGGGGAAGAGGAGTTTATATCCCCTGAAGTAGAAGGATCATAATAGACTCTATTAAAGTGATCTCTTAGATTCTGGAATGGGAAATATCCATATCTAACCTCCAACTCCTTTCACTTAGCTAATCCTTCTGGTTTTGCGGCCAAAAAGTTCTTTAATCTCTGATTCTTCTCCTGTTGGTTTAAGTTGTAATAGGAAAGAGTTTCAGAATGATCGGCAGTAGCTCCTCCAGACTTAAATCCAGTATAGGCTACGGATTTCTTTTTGGGATAAACAAAACTTGTACTCTTATTCTTAATCTGGAAACTTACAAATAGAACTCCATCTACATCGTTGGGAAAGAATTCCAAATTCGTATGTTCGTAGGAGGAGGAGGAGGAGCATTTATCTGATTCAAATGATTCACATATATTTAGATCCAGTAATGTACTGAAGTTGCAGGAGTTTATCTCTGAAGGAGTTTTACTGTTTATTTGATTGCCACTATCACCACCTGAACCACTGTTCTTGGCTTTGGCTTCAATAAATAAATTATCAAACTTATGTATTTGCTTCTCATACTCCGAAAGAGAAGATCAGCCTGCTAGATAGATGGGATTGGTCTTTCCATCGGTAACTGAAATACTAGCTCTCGGGACTTTCGCTATCTTTCCTTCCTTACTATAAAGCTTCTTTAAATACTCCAGAAATGGGCCTCTTAAATCCTTAATCTTTAATTTAAGTTGAAGTACTGCAAAATCAGTTGCAAATTTATATCCATGTATATTGTCTACTCACTCGGCCTCCTTCTTATGTATGTCCTTTAATTCTTTATAAATTAAGTCAGAATTACGAAGAGGGAAGTCTATTAGTCTCTTATTTATTTGTAGATCAACAGCGGCATAAACTACAGAAACATCTTTTTTCTCTACCTTAATGTAATGGGGCTTATTAAGGAGCCACTCTTTACTTTGATAGTAGTTATCATCCTGTAATTTATATAAATAATCCTGTTCAGGTATTCCAGTACGTTGATCTTTGTCTGGATACGGATGTGAGAAATAAAACTCGAAGTTGCTCTGCTCATTCAATAAAATTTCTTGGGATTGGTTAGAACTCTCATTTACCTCTGACTTTCAGTCATTAATCTTAGTAAATAGCTGTTTTACGAAAGAAAAGGACGTCCCTATCAAGAAGATCAAGTCCTCTCCGGAAGAGTAATACTTAGGACGGTAACTATATCTATATGGATCTCCTTTATGTACTTCTGGAGGATAGAGAATATTTAGAAGGAAGCCGTTTCCAACTACTGATTGACTATTGTTGCTATTGTTCTTCCAATAGAGATTAAAAGAGTTATTGAAGAAGTAGTCCTTAGTTCCTTCTAAGTCTTCTTTGATGGAAGTTTTATATACAAAATCCTTATCTTCAAATTTGTTGAAAAATATCGGATCTTGAAAGAAACTAGAATCTACAAAAGTTAAAAATAAGGGGGAAGAGAAGGAATATAGGGAAGCGCCGACTATAGTTGTGAATAGGGCGAAAGGCGGGAGCGAACGAAAGCGCAACTAAGCTTTTCCAACAGAACCAAACATAGTTAACTTATCTTTAATTACTTGGCAGATTCCATCGTAACCATACTTAAGAAGTTTTCTAGGATCAAATCCCTTCTTAGACATATTCAAATCATTCTTTTCCTCTATATACTTCCTAGTTGCAGCTGCAAAAGCCAATTGTAACTCGGTATTAACGTTGATCTTGGAGATACCCAAAGATATAGCCTTCTTAATTTGATCTTCAGGAATTCCAGTTCCTCCATGAAGAACCATAGGTTTCTTAACTGCATCAGATATCTCTTTAAGAAGAGGAAAGTTTAAACCCTTCCAGTTATCGGGATAAGGACCGTGGATATTACCAATTCCCGCCGCAAGCATGGACAAATCAAGACCACCAATTTTCACACATTCATCAACGCTTGCATTTTCTCCAGCACCAATAACTCCATCCTCTTCGCCGCCAATAGTACCAACTTCCAATTCCACAGAAATACCCCTAGAATTAGCTAGATCAACAATCTCCTTAGACTTCTGGAAGTTCTCATCTATAGGAAAGTGAGAACCATCAAACATAACAGAACTAAATCCAGCATCCATGGCCTTCTTACATCCCTCATAACTTCCATGATCTAAGTGAAGAATAATAGGCACTGTGATTCCCAAATCTTCAATCATAGCTTTAACTAGGGAGGCAACGGTTCTGAAGCCACCCATATATTTGATAGCTCCCTCAGAAGCACCAATAATAACTGGAGACTTTAATTCTTGAACGGTAAGCAATATAGCTTTAGTTCACTCAAGGTTATTGGTGTTAATTTGAGCCACAGCATAACCTTCCTTATAAGCCTTAAGAAGAATCTCTCTTGCGCTAACCAGTGCCATAATCTAAATCTTCCCTACTTTAACAGACGCTAATCTAATTATTCTATCTTTTAACCTATAGCCTTTAGAAAAAACACTAATCACTTTATTATTCAAAGAATCATCAGAAACCTTCTCCACCACGGTAGCTTCCATAAAGGAGGAATCAAATTCATCTCCACCCTTTGGTTCAATGATGGAAATGGAGAACTCCCTTAGTAGATCATTAAATTGAGTCAAGAACATCCTAAAACCCACCAAGTATTGAGAAATGTTAGGATCCACAGTCATCTTTATGACTGCTTCAAATTGAGAAATTACCCCAACCAAAGAAGCTAAAGGCTTCTCATACAAATAATCCTTAGCTTCCTCCAGTTCCTTCTTATATCTCTGACTTATCTCCTCTTCTTTCTTCGCAATAATATCAGAAGCCTCCTTGCTCTTCTTTTCTACAAACTCTAAAAGCCGCTGATTACTCTCCTTCTCTAACTCAGAAAACTTATCCTCCCATTCCTTAAGTTTCGCTTTAAGTTGATCTAACTCCGATACCTCCTCAACAATCTCTTCCTCTTTTTGCTCTTTATTATCCTTTGACATTAATCGGAAACAACTGCCTTTTTAGCTTTAGATACCCACCTAGTAACCTCAGGAACTTCTAAATCACTAAGTGATTTTAGCACCTCTTTTTGCTCTTTAGTTAGCTTAGGGACTGGGGCAAAGCAAACTTCTCCTATTAAATCCCCTCTCCCTGCAGAAGATTTAACTCCCAATCCCTTAAGTTTTAGCTTCTCCCCAGAATTAGTTCCGGCCGCTATCTTTATAGATTTAATGCCGCTGATTGTTGGAATGGAAGCTGTTCCTCCAAAGATAGCCACGAAAGGGTTAATAACGATTCTCGTATAAAGATCATTTCCCTTCCTAGAGAAGATCTCGGATGGTCTTACTGATACGTGAATTGAGATCTTCTTATCTACTATTCCAGTCTTATCCCATGCCACCAAGACATCCTTATCTTGAACGCCGGCAGGAATGGAGAAGTTCTGAGTCTTATGAAACTTCTTGTACCCTCTTCCTCCACACTCCTTACAAGGCTTAGATATCATCTTACCTTGTCCATTACACCTTCTACAAGATGCCTTGGTATTTACAACTCCAAAGATGGTCTGCTTTCGCAGCATCTCCCATCCTGTCCCACGACAGTTATCACATGTAATTATGTACTTAGAATCCCCATCTAAAGCCTTATTACCCTTACAAACCTCACACCTCTTCTCGGATTCATAGGTAAAGGAATGGTTAACTCCTTTTATAGAGGCCAGAAAGGAGATAACTATTCGATCCTGATAATTCTCATACTGAGGTTGTGATTGATGGGAATCTGATCCTCCGAATATATCAAACTCAGAGAATCCCCCCGAAGCTTGCCCAGAGAAGAAACTATTTCAAATATCAAAAGGATTGGCTCCTCCGGCGCCACCCATTCCATCCCCAGAAGTCCCGAAATTATCGTAATTACTTCTCTTCTGAGGATCTCCTAACGTTTCGTAAGCTTCATTAATATCCTTAAATTTAGCTTCTGCTCCGGCTTCCTTATTGATATCCGGATGATATTTCTTAGCTAACTTCCTATAAGCCTTCTTGATGTCATCCTCAGTTGCATTCCTAGAGATCCCGAGTATGGAATAGTAATCCTTAGAGGCCATTAAAGCCCTACTTTCGACCTTCCAACATCTCTTGAGTTATAGACTTAGGAAGTGGTTGATAATGAGAGAACTGCATGGTGTAAATACCTCTACCCTGCGTAAAGGATCTCAGAACAGTTGCGTATCCAAACATCTCTTTTAGAGGGATTTTGGATTTAATAATTTGAGCATTCTCAACTTGCTCCGTACCTTCAATTAATCCCCTTCTAGAAGTTACATCTCCCATTACAGTTCCGAAGTATTGAAGAGGAACGGTTATCTCAACATTCATAATTGGCTCTAGAAGAATGGAAGCACACTTCTTACTTGCATCCTTAAGAGCTAAGGAAGCGGCAATTCTAAAGGCCATCTCGTTGGAGTCCACCTCATGGAAGGATCCATCAAATAGTGTGGCCTTAATATCTATGATTGGATAACCGGCCAAGGGACCAGACTTCATAGCATCTATTAATCCCTGTCTAATGGACTTAATGTACTCCTTAGGAATCTTACCTCCAACGATCTTGTCCACAAATTCAAAACCCTTATCCTTATTAGGTTCAAACTTAATCCAAACGTGACCATAGTTACCCCTACCACCACTCTGCTTAATATACTTACCCTCAACATCAGAAACCTGAGTGAAAGTCTCCCTAAAAGCGACTTGAGGTTGTCCGATATTAACTTGCAATCCAAACTCCCTATTCATACGGTCTATAAGGATTTCCAAGTGCAACTCTCCCATTCCGGAAATAATGGTTTGACCGGTTTCAACGTTAGTTGATATCTTAAATGTAGGATCCTCCTCCGACAAACGAGAAAGAACCATAGACATCTTCTCTTGGTCAACCTTAGTCTTAGGCTCTATGGCTAGGGAGATAACTGGTTCTGCAAAGTTCATAGATTCCAACACAACAGCATTTCCCTTCACGGTAAGAGTATCCCCAGTTCTAGTATTCTTCAAACCAACAATGGCACAGATCTCACCCGCTTGTATGCTCTCTATTTCGGTTCTGTGATTGGAGTGCATTTGAACCAATCTACCAGCCTTCTCCGGAAGATCCTGGGTGGTGTTATATATGGCGCTACCCTTCTTTAGAATTCCAGAATAAACCCTAATAAAAGTCAATCTACCAACAAATGGATCGGTGGCAATCTTGAAGGCCATTCCCACAAACTCCCCTTCTGCGGAATTCTTAATGGAAATAGGATTCTGTTCTTTATCGAAAGCGGGAGTTTCAGGTAAATCTACTGGGCTCGGAAGGTAGTCAATAATTGCATCAAGCAGGAATTTAACTCCCTTATTCTTAAAGGAAGAACCACAAAATACTGGGAATAGCTTAGTTTGTATAGTTCCTATCCTAATACATCGCTTTATCTCATCGATAGTAACCTCTTCACCACCCAAATACTTCTCCATAATCTTCTCATCGAAGACTAGGACTTCATCTAATAACTCTTGATGTAATCTGTCAACTTCACCCTTTAGATTGTCTGGAATAGGTATCTCTTTATATTCCTCCTCTTGCTTTCCATCGAAAGAATAGGCCTTCTTAGCTATAAGATCGATAATTCCAGTAAACTCGCTCTCCTTACCAATATTCAGCTGAACTAATACAGCCTTAACCTTTAACTTGTCCCTCAAAGATTGAACTGACTTAAAGAAGTCGGCACCAATCTTGTCCATCTTATTACAGTAGACAATTCGGGGAACGGAGTACTTAGTTGCTTGACGCCAAACTGTCTCAGTCTGAGGTTCAACACCCATCTGAGAATCCAATACAGCAACAGCTCCATCTAGAACTCTCAGAGACCTCTCCACCTCCACAGTGAAGTCAACGTGTCCTGGAGTATCAATAAGATTAAGTTGATGATTCTTTCAAGATACAGATGTAGCGGCAGCAGTAATAGTAATACCTTTCTCCTTCTCTTGTTCCATCCAGTCCATGGTGGCAGCACCATCATGAACTTCCCCTATCTTGTAAGTCTTACCTGTGTGAAATAGTATTCTCTCGCTGGTAGTGGTCTTCCCAGCATCAATGTGGGCCATGATCCCAAAGTTCCTAATGAATTTCAGGTCTTTGGACATTCCTAGAATCTAAAGTAAGCAAAAGCCTTGTTGCTTTCGGCAGTCTTAATGGTCTCATTCCTTTTCTTAATGGACAATCCAGTATTGTTGTAAGCATCCATAATTTCACAGGCCAAGGCCTCAACTATAGTCTTCTCGGTTCTCCTTCTGCTGAACATCACTAGTCACCTTAAAGATAAAGTCTCCTTCCTCTCCGGAGAAGCCTCAACAGGAACTTGATAATTAGATCCCCCAATCTTTCTTGTTTTAAGCTCTATGGTGGGAGCTATATTCTTAAGAGCATCCAAAAATACCTCAAGAGGAGGCTTCCCAGACTTCTGAGCCACCAAATCCATAGCTCTGTAAAAGATCTTCTGAGCCAATTGCTTCTTACCATCCCACATGATCATGTTGATGGCCTTAGAAACAATTTGCGATTGGTAAACTGGATCCGGAGGGAGAATAACTTTCTTTAAATTCCTATCCTTACGCATAACTAGTTCTTCTTAGGTTTCTTAGCCCCATACTTAGACCTCCTTTGCCTTCTGCTATCAACTCCCGTGGTATCCAATTTACCTCTAACTATATGATACTTAACACCCGGCAAATCCTTAACCCTACCCCCTCTAACCATAACCACATGGTGTTCCTGTAGGTTATGTCCTTCCCCAGGGATATAAGCAAGAACTTCATAGTTATTGGAAAGCCTAACTTTGGCATACTTCCTAAGAGCGGAGTTAGGCTTCTTGGGAGTCATGGTACCAACCCTAGTACATACCCCTCTCTTAAAAGGAGAGGAATGTAAAGTAACCTTCTTATCTAAGGAGTTTCAAGACTTAAGTAAAGCTTGTGACTTAGACTTCTTGGTTTTCTTCTTTCTCTTACAACGAATAAGTTGGGCAATTGTAGGCATTAATTAAAGATTATAAAGCTTATGTAGTTTAATATATGCCTCTACCTTAGCATCCAAAAAATTTCTCGCCCCCTCATTTCTAATCTCTTTAGCAGACATATTCCATAACTCATTATTCATTCAAGTTAACCTTAGATTAAATCGATTTACAAAGCCCGAAGTATCTAACTTTCTACGGAATACCACTAGATTCAAAAGACTATCAAATTCCTGAAAATCTTGTCACGTATGGATACCAACCAAGCTGTCTTCTCCCATGATAAAAAACAACTCATCATCCTTATATAGATCTCGGAAATATCTAAAGGTCTCTATGCTCTCAATAGCTTCCCCCCTATCTATCTCATAAGTTGATATTTCACACTTATCTGGCAGAACAAGATTAAGCATATTAATCCTGTGATCGGCTGGGGCATACTCAGATAACGGTTTATCAACCGATTGAAAACAGGGAAGGAATATTAATCTGTCTAGATTAAGAGATTCAATGGCATGCTTGGCAACATTGACATGGGCTATATGAACGGGATTAAAGGAACCCCCGTATAAGCCAATTCTCATTACCTAGACCAAGGAAGTACGGGTCATTCGGGTCTTGGTTCTTCAATTAATAGCGAGAATAGACCAAATAGAAGGACGAAAGCCAGAATTGCAAAGGAAGCTGCAAAGTAGCCATAGTACTGATGAGCATCAAAGATACAACTTACTAAGAAGTAGTAAATTGCGAAGATGATGTATCCCAACCCCCACAGATAAGAATAAAAGATAGTTATTCTCTTAGGATTGTCATTCCCTTTGTACTCGTGAGGTATGTAGAGAATAACGGTTTGAATTCCCATCCCAAAGAAGGACATTAATCCCACACAGGTATAGATAATCACGGTAGCCAGAGTAGCATTCTCTATACCTCTACTTGCGGCAAGAATAATGATCCAAAAGAGAGTTACAAGACCACAAGAAAGCACCACCAAAGGCTTTCTTTGAGCCTTTACTTTATTCCAAGTCCCTAGAGAGAATCCAAGCAGACAGAAAACATAAAAGATAATCCTGTATAGAGAGTCTCACTCTATCCCAATTCCGGAAGTAGCGCTCTTCAACTTATCACTACTCAACTTCATGAGTATCTTAGGGGCAAAACTACTTACCATAACTGATACAACCAACATGAAGCTGTAGAAAAAGACTCAGAATCAACACTCCTTCTCCTTCAGAACCCCCAAATAAGTATCAGGTTTTTCGGAAGTAGAAACATGACCGGCCGTATTGGCCTCAAAATTCTCCCCAAATAAGGCATAATAAAGAGCTGGTAGATATGTCAGTAAGCCTGTTATGGCTGTACACATCTTTCAGTTTGTAGTTAAGTAGCTTGAAATACTAGAACTCAGGAATAGCAGGTTCACAAAGAGAGCTCCTAGTACGTAGGCTCATGGGGTAAAGATACTTAGAATACCCTTAGCCCCCAAACTAAAGAACCTAGATAAGATAGGCTGTATCAGGATGATCAACATCGTCCCACCACAGGCCATCACCATCCTTCCAATCACGAAAAGAGTGAAGTTTGGAGAGAAAACTAGGGGGAAGGCTGCAGTGTTCAACAGCATGGCCAATATGACCGCATACTTATGACTGAGCTTGACCATTAGTCAAGCTACTGGGATAGTTGCTAAACCCCTAGCTAAAGGAACAGAGTAGTTAACAGCTTCAAGAACGGCCTGCTTCTCTCCAGCATTAAGATCTTTCTTCCATCCGGGCTCCAACTTGATCATGATAAGTCAGTTGGCACAGAACAACATGTATCCCACAAAGAGCAGGAACCACATCACCAACCCAGTGGTGAACTTCTGCCTTTCGGTTGCGATATCCAAGAAAGATGGAGATTTGACTTGAAACATTACTTGTATTTAGGAAAATAGGTGTTCAACGCGTCTTGGGCTGCAGCCTGCTCAGCTTTTTTTAATGTAGTTCCCAATCCGATACTTAAAGAGTCGTTATTTCAAGACGCAGAGACTTTAAAAGTAGTAGATCCGTCTTTGGATGGGAAGCTGTCTATTAAGGTGTAGGTAACTTTTCCCTTATACTTCTGGCCAACCAATGTATTAAGCTTAGTCTTGTAATCAAAGTAAAAATCTAACTCCCCCATTAAGAAGTAATTTCATAAAGAAGATAGAACTATCTTTCTAGCCGTTTCAAATCCAAATTCGCAATAAACAGCTCCAATAAAGGCTTCATACACGTCCTCAATTATTGAATCACTAATGACACAACAGGAATTCCCAACCCTTATATAATTATGAAAATCCAGCTTTCTTCCAACATATGCTAGGGAAGAGCCACTTACAATCTGATCTTTTGAAGTAGAAATAGCTCCCAAGCTTATATCCCTTTTAAAGAGTTCTGAAGCTATTGATAGCCCTATGACGCTATCTCCTAAAAACTCCAATTTCTCATAATCTCCTTTAAAATTGGGATTACACCCTTTATATGAGGAATGAGTAAAGGCTTTAGTAAATAAATTTTTATCTTTTATAGTAAGCCCGAAACTTTTATTTAAGAACTCCTCTAAAGATAGCTTTGATACCAATATCCTAATATTTTAAATACAAGTTGCAATTGGTAGACAGAACGCGTCTTTGAATAGAAAATACTAGAGAGAAGTACTCAGCCTTTGAAAAGCCGACATCCATAAGGGAGAGAGATTTCTTTTTACTAATAATCGGTTGTCTATCAAAGGAGATAATTGAATTCATTATCGCATGCTTTATTGGGAAGAACAGTACAGGTATAGGTAGATTATTTTCCTCCAATCCATTAAACGACGATTTATTCTGAATAATTGTTTTTAAAGTAATTATAGGGGGGGCAACTTTAGCCTACTTCTACTTCCAATATTCGCATCTATTTGATATATGGTATTCACTAATCTTCTGATTATTCGTAGTTAAAAGGTCTCTAGTTGTAGAGTTCCAAACTTTTGGTGGACTTTGAAAAGCTTTTGCTCAACTATTTAGTCTATTTGAGATTGTAATAATTCTAATCTTCTTCTTTCATATAGATCCCACCACCATACACTCCATAAAGAGAATTATTTATGACCATAGGGAGTTTGAAAACATAGATGGAGACTACTTCCTAAGAGAGAGTAGTGAGATTTCTTGAAAGAAATTAAGGGGCTTTCTGATCAATGTAGCGTGCTTAACAATATGGTTTTTCATAAGTTGAGCACTCATTCATGCCTTAATTATGTCTTTAATGGGCGCTAATTCTAAGGAGAAGAGTAGAAATCAGGAGAGTTTAGAATCCAGTATAGGGAAGGGGGGTATCAAACTATTTGAACTATTCATAATGACGGTGTTCGTAGCTCCTATTATGGAAGAAGCTATATTCCGTAAGTACGTAATGATTTCTGGGGGTATGACTAAGAAAACTATCCTAATTAGTGGCTTTCTATTCGGTCTAATACACTTGAGTAATGAAGGTGCTCTTACTATATTAGGCTATATAGTTCCTGGATTAATATTCGCAACTGTCTATTGAATATCTGGAAATATATGAAGTTCCATACTTATGCATGGAATCTGAAATACTTCCACTTTCGTTGCTATTGTATTTCGGTAAAGTCTTCCAAGTCATCTGATTCTTCCTGCTCAAAATTCTTAGCAAAGTAAATAACTCTCTCCTTATTCTCAAGCTTAAAGAGATTCACCCCAGAAGTACTTCTACCTTGAACGCTAATATCTGATACTCTGAATCTATTCTGGCGGTTTTGGTTAGTTAACAATAAGATCTCATCGCTCTCCCTAACAATAGTACATGCAAGAACTTTCCCAGTCTTCTCTGTAGTTTTCTGAGCTATTAATCCAACCTTCTTACCTCTCTTAACGAGAGAGTATTCGGATACGGGGGTTAACTTCCCTTTTCCTAACTCACTAATTGACAAAACGTAATCCCCTTCATATGTGGAAGAAGCGGAGATAAGTTCTCCCGATCCCACATTGATTCCGAATACTCCGGAAGCAATTCTGGATGATGGTCTAATTTCTGAAGCCAAGAATTTAACCATCCTTCCCGAATCGGAAGCCAAACACACATGTGAATCATTTTCCAAAGTAATAACAAACTTCAGAGAGTCTCCATCCCTAAGGGTGATGGCAACCTTACCATTCTTATTAATTTTTTCAAATAGAGACATAGAGCAACGTTTAACCAACCCTTTGCTTGTGGCAAATAACAGATATTTATTATCGCCATAGCTCCCTTCCGGAAGGGCAATAATAGTAACTATCTTCTCACCCTTGGATAATCCCGGAAGAACGTTGTAAGTAATAGTTGCCTTATTTTTCCCTTCTCGGAGATTCATCTCATACGCCTTCTTCTTATAGACTTTTCCTGAATCAGAGAAGAATAGAACATCATCCTTACCATGACAAACCAAGAACATTTTAGGCTTGTCATCTTTATAGTGGAAAGCCCCTTCTTTACCGCTGCCCCCCCTCTTATGAAGCTTATAAGTAGATAGGGGTCTTTGGGAAAGGTAACCCCTATGGCTAAGAGAAATAACGGTTTTCTGGAAGTGAAATAGTTCGCAGTAATCAATTGCGCCAGAGGCTTCCATATTGACTCTAGTTCTCCTGTCATCTCCGAACTTATCTCGTAACTCAATTAATTTCTCAGAGAATACCTCTCTTAACTTGTCATCACTATTAAGGATGCTCTCCTTAAAGATAGATAGATCTGTCTTTGTAACTAACTCCTCCTGAAGTTTGCTTATGGATATCTTCTTTAAGCTACCAACAGTAAGTCTGAAAATATCATCAAGTTGTTCATCACTCAGAGAATACCTAGCCCTTAAGTCCTCTTCGGGATTATCGGAAGTATTAATTAATTTAATGGCCTCCAAGATATCACTGGAGATCTTCAAACGACCTTCCAATATGTGAATACGCTTCTTAAGAACTGCCAATTGGAAGATGGTGCGACGACGCAACATCTCCAACTGATGCTCCAAGTAGAGCTTCAGAAGTTGAAGTAGGGAAATTCTCTCCGGCTTACCATCAACTAGAACGGTAAGGTTTACAGAGTAAGAAGTTTGTAACTGTGTAAATTTGTAAAGGTTGTTGATAATAACTGAGGCAGGAACATCACTCCTACACTCTATAACCAACCGAATTCCCTCCAAGTTAGACTCATCTCTAATTTCAACTATATTATCAGCCAATAAAGGAACTAAGACCTTACCAGTCTTAGACGGCTTAATCAACTTAACTATTCCCTCAATAATCTTGGTTTTCTTAACTCCGTATGGAATCTCTTTAATAATCAGTAAGTTCTTCTTTACTTGCTCCTCAACCTCTATCTTAGATCTCAAGATAAACTTCCCAGAACCTGTAGAGAAGTAATCTCTAACTCCTGAATATCTAAAAATCTCCCCACCAGTTGGGAAGTCGGGACCCGTTATATATTGCAGTAAGTCAAGTTCTGAAAAGTTGGGGTTCTTAATTAGATCCAAAACGGCATTAAGAACCTCCCTTATATTATGTGGAGGAATATTTGTAGCTAACCCTACGGCAATCCCAGTACTCCCATTTATAAGTAGGTTGGGAACTACAGTTGGAAGAACGACAGGCTCTTTCTTACTCTGATCATAGTTATCCATGAAGTCCACACACTCCTCATCAATCCCATCCAAGAAGTATTCTCCCAACTTACTTAACCGTGCCTCAGTGTAACGCATAGCAGCAGGAGAGTCTCCATCAATGGATCCAAAGTTACCTTGCCCTTCTATCAAAGGGTATCTCAAGCTAAAGTCTTGAGCCATTCTAACTAAGGCTTCGTAAATAGAAGAATCACCATGGGGGTGGTAAGACCCCATCACAGTACCGACTAGGGCGGCAGATTTCTTAAACTTAGCACTGTTGAGTAACTTCTCTTGATAAGCAGAATAAATGATCCTTCTATGAACTGGTTTAAGACCATCCTTCAAGTCCGGCAAAGCTCTTGCCGTAATAACAGACATCGCATAATCCAAAAAGGACTGCTCAACCTCGGAAGAAAGGCTTTTGTCAAAGATAGTGTCCTTTTCCAAGGACTTAACTATCTTCTCTATGGTCTTTTGTCTGGAAGAGGATGACATTAAATATCTAGATTCCTAATGTTGGAGTAGTTAGCAAGAATAAACTCAGTTCTAGGGTGAACTTTCTTACCCATTAGATCATCAAAGATCCCAGTAACCTGCTCCATATCTTCAACAGTTACCTTACAAATAATACGCTCTTCTGGATTCATAGTTGTCTGTCATAACTGTTCAGGAGACATCTCCCCCAAACCTTTAAACCTACTGATCTCTCAAGACTTGGATTTCCCCTTATCAGCCATAAACTCATCCTTCTTCTTGTCGTCAAATAGATACACTACTTCCTTATTAGTGAAAGCCCTATAAAGAGGAGGTTGAGCTATATAAACATGACCTTCTTCAATCAAAGGTCTCATGAATCTGTATATGAAAGTAAGTAGAAGAATTCTAATGTGAGAACCATCAACGTCCGCGTCAGTCATGATTATTATCTTGTTGTAACGTAACTTCTCTCTATCAAACTTATCCCCATAGGCGCAGCCTATTGAAGATATAAGACTCTTAATCTCCTCGTTCTCAACAATAGAGCTTGTATTTGTCTTCTTTCAAACATTCAATAACTTACCCTTTATAGGGAGAATGGCTTGATACTCTCTATTCCTAGCACTCTTAGCAGAACCTCCGGCGGAATCACCCTCTACAACATATAGTTCAGAAAAATCAACACTCTTAGTTGTACAATCCGCCAACTTCCCAGCGAAAGACATAAAGCCCTCCAGAGCAAGCTTTCTGTCAGTCTGACGAGCCATTTCGACTTTCAGACGCAGATTTCTCTCTTGATCAACTCTCTGAAGAATTGCCTTACATTGATCGGTATTCTCCTCCAGAAAACGACCAAATAACTCTTCAACCTTCTCTCTAATAAAGGACTTAATCTCTATATTGCTTAAAACCTCCTTGGTCTGTCCTGAGTATTCTGGATTGGAATAATTTAAAGAAACGATAGCTGTTAATCCAGCAAGGATATCGCTCTTAAGAATATCTACAGACTCCTTAATTAACTTAGCCTCTAAAGAACGCTCCCTAATACAGGACAATAAACCATCTTTAAAGGACTCAAGATGAGTTCCTCCGGAGGCGGTATAGATATTGTTACAGAAGCTGTAGACTATAGGGGCATCCCCCAATGTGTATTGAAAAGCACAAGAGATAGAGATGGAGTTTTGAACATCGGGCGTTCTTCTGTTCTTAACAGTCCCATCTTCTTTAAGGAAGATAACATCATTAATAGCCTTTCTGGAATGATTCAAATTCGTAACTCAATCACTAATTCCCTCCTTGAAAAAGAACTCTTTTACCTCGTTAGAAATCTGGTTGTCAAATACGAACCTCTTGCCCTTATTTAAGTAAGCAAGCCTTTCTAATCTTGTCTCAATCAGTTCAACATCGTAATCAGACTTATCAAATATGGAGAAGTCAGGCTTTCAAGTAACCTTAGTTCCAGTCTTCTCTGCGGGAACTTGTGATACAAGAGTTGGCTCCTTATCTATCTTCCCACCATTTTTAAAACTTACAAAGTGCTCTTCTCCGTTTCTGCAAACGGTAATTTCCATGAATTCAGAAAGAGCATTTACACAGGTAGAACCTACTCCGTGAAGCCCCCCAGAAGTCTTGTAGGAATTGTTGTCAAACTTACCTCCTGCGTGAAGAATAGTGAAGACTGTAATTAAGTTAGAGATGTTAGTTTGTGGATTGATACCGGTAGGAATCCCCCTACCGTTATCACTAATGCTGATTACGTGATTCGGTTTAAGGGTTAAAACGACCTCATCTGCATGGCCAGCTAATACTTCATCTACAGAGTTATCTAATACCTCTCAAATCAGGTGATGTAACCCTTTGAAGTCCGTAGACCCAATGTACATCCCAGGTCTTTCGCGAACCGCTTCTAGACCCTCAAGTACCTTTATGGAAGAATCTGTATAGTTTCCTCCTTTACCAAAATCCTCGGGGTCATTACCCGCACTTTCCGAAAAAAACTTGAACAAAATATTTTAGATTTTACCAGATACTAATTCTTAGGTTCCTCATCCTTCTTTCACACAATCCCTTTTGGAATACTAAAAAAGAGCAAAGAATCCTTTATTCCCTGCACATCTAATCCCGAATCTTTTATTCCCAAGAAAGGAAGAATATCTGGGGATCTGGAGGGGAGAGTATTTATATTAATTCTCCCAAAATCCATATTTATTGCTAGGCTGGTGGCCTCATCTAAACTATTAGAAAATATTGAAGCCTGTAATCCATATCTAGAATTATTGCAAAGCTCAACTACCTCTTCATCCTTTTCAAATTCTTTGATTGCTATTATTGGAGCAAATAATTCTTCTTCAAAAGCCTTCATAGAAGAATCCACATTTTCCAAAACTATTGGACTTACAAAATTCCCATTAATACTCAATTCATTACCAACCACTTTCGCCCCTTTATCTAATGCATCCTTATAGAATTCCTCCACAATAGAAACTGCCCCTTTATTAATTAAGGGTTCTTTAAGTGGAGGAAGAATAGACAACTCCTCTCGAAGTTTATCCATGAATGGAGAATAAATATCCTTATGGACAAATACCTTCTTAATAGCAGTACATCGTTGTCCCGAAAAACCGAATGCTCCCTTGAGAATGCTTGGAATCGTAATCTTTAAGTCGGCATTTCTTAATACTATCGCCGGATTATGACCTCCCATTTCCATCTGTTTAGGAATATTGGGAAGCTTAGGCATTAAGCTCTTCCCAACTTCTGTACTCCCTGTAAAAGAGAGGGCTTTTATATAAGGAGAGCTAGTCAAGAAGTCTCCAATATCAGAGCCTTTTCCGGTCACATAATTTAAGACTCCTGGAGTTATTAGATATCCATCTACAGATAAATCATTAAAGATCTTAGCCACATACCAACCACAAAGAGATCCCTGTAAAGCAGACTTATGTACAACGGTATTTCCCATAAGGATAGCTGGAACTACTTTGGTGATCATTAAGTTAACAGGGTAATTAAAGGGCGAGATGGTAAGAGAGACTCCGATGGGTGTTCTGATGTAGGTGGCTACGATATCCTTGGGAATTAGAACATTGTTCTCATAACTGTATTCATCAGGATGCTCCACCATGTCAGAATAAGCATGTACAGATTCCACAATATAATCGGCCGATCTCATGATTTCCTCATGGGCATTGGCAACATCTTTCCCTGTTTCTAGATTTAAAATATTTTGGAGAATAGGGGCGTGTTCCCTTAACTTAGCAGCGAATTCTAAAAGGTACTTGGTTCTAAGTTTGTAATCTAGAAGTCTCCATTTACCGAATGCCGATTCGGCAGAAGAGAAGGCTTCCGATATTTGAGATTCTTGCATAGCCGGAACATAACCAATTATCTTCCCATCTATAGGACTATGGATGGGTATCTCCTTATCTAAGGAAATAGGATTTCCGTTTATGAATCCGGTAGCCTTGTACATGACCCAATAAATGATAAAAGTTCTCTCTATCTACAAGCGATTCAATGGAAAATACCTAAATCGCACTCCCGATAACGAACAACGAGAAATCCTATTTCCAGGATTTAACCGATTGGGAATGGAGCTTAATGGTTGTTTCCTAAATGAGCAAAATAGATCTGTCGTGTGTTGAGGTAAGCAGGAGAGTAATTTTTTAGATCTATTCGAGGAAAGTAAGCAGATAGAGATATTATCAAAGATTCTAGAAACCGACCCCCCTCTATTCCTTCTAAGTAATAATTTTCGTCATGCCGAACTACTTAACAAATTAAATAAGGACTTTAACGGCAACCGTAGTTCCCTTATTTGCATGGGGTACAGTACCCTTGAAATCTTTACTTTAATAGGAACCTGAATAGCAAAAACTTTTGCCAAGTGAACTACCGTTCACGGAGTGGTTTTAAATGTATACGGGGAGGGGGTATTAATTACTGGAGAAGCGGGAGTAGGTAAATCAGAAGCTGCTGCAGAATTATTGAAAATGAATCACCTATTCTTAGGAGATGACGCCATAGACATAGCTCGAATCGGTAATACCATAGTTGCTAAAGCCAATCCCTTTAGCGAAGGGTTTATGCATATTAGAGGTCTAGGAATTCTTAATATGAGGGAGATGTATGGAGGCATGAAAATGATAGATGAGACAAAGATTACTATGGTGGTTAATTTAAAAGATCAAAAGGATGAGAATCGATTACACTTCGAAAATGTTGGGGAAGAGATTAACTATCGACCCTTGTTGGAAGTTCCGCTTCCTTACTATGTAATACCCGTTACATCCGGTCGTAAGATAAGTGAAATAATAGAATTAGCAGTTATAGATATGAAACTAAAAAGGAAGGGGTATAGCGCCGCTCAAGAAATGAATAGGAAATATAAGAAATTGATTGCAGCTAATCAGAAGGTCTCAAATGATCAAACCAAGAGCTAATTACTTCTTCTAGATCGAATATATAAAGATCATCTATAGATTCTCCAGTTCCTAGGAATTTAACTGGAATTCCAAATTTCTCCCGTATTGAAAATATAATTCCCCCCCTAGTCAAAGAGTCCATCTTAGTTAGCACTATTCCGCTTATTTCGGAATTATCTAAAAACTGTTGGGCTTGCAAAAGAGAAGACTGGCCTATAGTGGAATCTAATACCAACAGACTCTCATGTGGGGAAGAAGGATCAAACTTCTTTATAGTTCTGTGAACCTTATTCAGCTCCTGCAGTAAGTTCTTATTATTATGTTGTCTTCCGGAAGTATCGCAAATTACCAAGTCATAATCCGTATACTCACTTAAAGCTCTGTAAATAAGAGCCGATGGATCTTCCATGGCTCTGCTTGGATTAACAATATCTATATTTAACTTTTCGGCTCAGATATTTAATTGCTCAACAGCGCCGGCTCTGAAGGTATCACCAGCAACCAATAGAACCTTAAAATCTTCATTCTTAAAATAGTTGGCTAGTTTGGCGATACTAGTGGTCTTTCCAACTCCATTGGAACCCACTACCAACACTATATTTCTCCTTCCCTTTTGAATATTCAAAGATGGCTCTTCCCATTTGTAAACCGATAAAAGTTCACCCTTTATAGAATCCAATAAATCTCCACTTTTAGAAAAAGAGGAAGATATAGATTTGGATAGATATTCTGAAAGGGAATATCCGAAATCTAAACTAATTAAATTCTCCTCCAAAGATTGAACAAACTCTTGATCTACTTTTTTCCTCCTTCAAAAATCTCCAAATATACTACTAAAAAAGCCAGAACTTTTCTTTAAACTGGATCCTAAGTCCTTCTTATTTTTCTCGCTAAGGGTATCTAATAAAGTCTTTTTCTTCTTTTTGAAAAGAGACTTAATCAATGTCTTTTATTCTTGGAAATAGATTCTCAGGAAGGTCATTTATCTTTTTCTTGAAGTAAAGTCTCTGTTGTTGTAGATACTCTATACCAACCTTCTTAGGAGAGATATTCAAGATATCATATAACTTAGGAGCAGTATCTATCAAAATCGGATGAAGGAACCAAGTTCCAATACATAGGAGTTTGTATATGAACACCATCAATGTATCCAACAGAAGATCTCCCTTTTCCAATTCTCAAGCCTTATTCTTCTCAATTAACTTACCTGCAGATCTAAATATCTCAAATACCTTCTCTATTATTGGAGAAATAGTGTTGTTAAGAACTTCCTTCTCATAGCCATTATTCAAGAATTCATCCAGCTCTATATTAAGTTGATCTATTTCTATAAAGCTCTCAGGATCCCACTGGTTCGGAAGAGTATTCTCATACTTTCTACCCATTATTCCATAAAATCTAGAGATTAAATTACCATAAGTATTCACTAGATATGAGTTGTAAACGCTGAAAATATCATCAACATTAACGTTCGCATCCCCGAGAATACTTATCCTTGCCAAGTAGAATCTCAATCCTTCTCTAGGCATCAAATTCAAGATCTCCTTAGGATCAATAACATTCTTCTTAGATTTAGACATCTTCTCATTGTTCATAAGTAATCAACCATGAACAAGAAGATTGTCAAACAATCTAACTTTCAGATTCTTAAGCATGATCGGTCAGTAAATAGCATGGAATCTGCAAACCTCCTTACCGATAATTTGAATAACCTTACACTTAGAGCTCTCTCAGTAATTCTTAAATGTAGTGGTATTTGTTCTTCCGTAGTTCCCAAAATTTAAAGCAGTAAGGTAGGCGATTAAGGCATCAAACCAAACATAGATGGTGTGATCCTCATCTTCTGGAACCTTTATCCCTCAATCTAACCCTTCTCTAGTAATTGATAGATCATCCAAATCATTGATGAAGTTGTTCATCAACTCGGTTTTGTACTTATCCGGATAAATTAAATCCTTATTGGCTTCAAATTCACGTCTCAACCAGTTTCTAAAAGAGGTAACCCTTAAGAAATAAGTCTTCTCCGCCCTTAAAGTCAATGGGTGACCGATAGGACAAGTTGATTTTTTACCAATAAAACGATCTGAAAAACTTTCCTCACACGAAGTACAGTACCAACCTCTCCATTCATCTATAAAAATCTGGTTATCACTTAAAAGTTGAAGAAAAACTTGCTTAACTAAAGCCCTGTGAGCGTGATCGCTGGTTCTAACAAACCTATCGTATTTAATTCCTAGAGTCTCTCACAGACTCTTAAAGTGAAGAACGTTAGACTCTACAAATCTCTCAACTGGAGTTTGAGCAGCATCTGCGGCAGCCAACATCTTCTCCCCGTGTTCATCGGTACCAACAACCAAGTAACCACCGTATCCTAACTGTTTATAGCTAAGTTTTAAAACGTCTGCAAGAACTACTGTAAAAGCATGCCCTAAATGGGGCTTATCTGAAGGATAAAAAAGAGGAGTAGTGATATAGACTGACCTATCTTTCGCCATATTTAAATAATCTTTAATATAGGAAAAATCCTTCTTAGGAACTTACCTATCTTTTAATATTTGGATAAGATTTTAGGCATATGTTTAAACCTGTTCCACTTAAAAACAGCTTCTCCGACTACGAACCTTTTGTTGCTAGGGAGATAATGGAGCTCCATTACTCAAGTCACTACATCGGTTACCTTAATAACTTAAATAAAGCTTTGGAAAAGTGTCCTGAATTTTTCAATCAAAGCGTTAACGAGATTCTTAGCTCAATAAATACCGTTCCCGAAGATATAAGATCCGTTGTTAGAAACATGGGTGGAGGAGTCTCCAATCACGAGTTACTATGAGAGATACTATCCACCAAGGAAACAAACGTGGTTAATGGCCGTCTTAAGAGCGATGTTGAAAAGGCATTCTCTTCTTGGGATGAGTTTGTGAGTCAGTTTCAAAAAACAGTAACCTCTTCTTTTGGTGCTGGATGAGTTTGACTCGTTCTTGATAAGGGAAAAAATTTAAAAATAGTATTTACCCAAAATCAAGATTCTCCTTACATGAACGGAGAAACTCCTATATTTGGATTAGATATATGAGAACACGCTTACTACCTTCAACATCAAAACGGAAAATTGGCTTATTTCAAGGAAGTGTGGAAGATATTGGATTGGCAAGTTATAGAGGATAGGTATTCATCACTTATTAAATAAAAAGGACTTTCTTCTTTACTCCTTCAAATAATTCCTTATTCTCTCTCATCAGCTTCCTTAAGTGTGGTAACCCTTGAGAGATATTCTTACCTTCATATTCAAACCAAGATCCCTTCCTCACTATTACCTGTTTAGATAGGCATTCTTGTATTACTTCATGGTAAACATCAAAACCGCTATCAAAATATAGCGCCATATTGGCTACAGCCATAGGAGCTCCATACTTATTCTTAACTACTATCCCTTTAGTTGCGAAACCTATAGTAGTGTTGGATGAATCTTTAATAGCTTCACACCGCTTTATTTCTACTCTGACAGAAGCTGCATACTTAAGGGCTCTTCCTCCTGTAGTGGTGATTGACGGAATATAGCTATTCCCTATTTTTTCCCTGATCTGATTGATGAAGATAATGGTTGTGTGAGATCCAATTAATTTGGACTGAATAATTCTTAATCCTTTGCTCATCAAACGAGCATGCAATCCCATAGTTTGATCTTGAAAGTTACTTTCGAATTCCGCCGAAGGAACCAAAGCTGCAACCGAGTCAACTATTATTAAATCAACATTCTTCGTCTCTATGAGTTTGAAAATCAGTTCCATCGCCTCTTCGCCGCTATTGGGATACGCAACCAAGAGTTTGCTTGCATCAACGCCAATCTTCTTGGCTCACTCTGGATTTAAAGTATTCTCTAAATCTATATAAACTACCCTCTGTCCCGCCTTTTGTGCCTCAAGAACTGAATGTAAAGCTAAAGTAGATTTTCCAGAAGAATCAGTTCCAAATATCTCTATTATCTTCCCTTTTGGTCACCCACCAGCACCCAACGCTCTATTAAGAACATATGAACCTGTGGAGATAACTTCAATATTTGCACCCTTCGCGAAGTTCTTATTTCAAACTTGAACCCCTAGTTCATCCAAGTTTGGAAATGATATCTTAGAATTTAAGGTTTTAGACATGCCGAATCATCAACACTTCCTTAATTAGGAAAACATGGAGCTTGGGAATAATAGAAGAGGACTATTTGTGGTTTTTGAAGGAATAGATGGATCTGGAAAGACGACTTTAATAAAGGCTTTAAAGGGAAGTAAGAAGATCTCGGAAGCGTATCGAGAGATCTTATTTACCTATGAACCCGGAGGAAAAGATAATACGTTTGGAAACAAGATAAGAGACCTCATTTTGAGAGAAGGAAATTCTTTAAGTGAAAAGACTCAAGCTCTACTTTTCCTAGCTTCTAGATCAGAGCATTTAGAGAAGATAATCCAACCGGCACTAGATAGAGAGGCTCTAATAATATGTGATCGATATTACCTATCCACCTTAGTATACCAAGGAAAAGGAGACTTGGATAGAATCAACTGAATACGTAAGAATCAGGATTTCATCACTTTTAGGAAACCAGACATTACTTTCTTTTTAAACTTATCTTGGGAAGAATACTTGAGTCGATACAAGAATAAAGTGGAGTCTCAAGAGAATAATTGAATGGATAAGTTAATCTATGAAGACTATCTTAGAATGTGTAAGTCTTATGAAATTGCCATGAAGGAGGATATATCCGGAAGATTAATTCTTCTGGATGGTGGTGATTCTACAAATAATCTAGTTAAAAGAATTGAAGACGTACTAGTTGAAGTAGCGAATGGCAGATAGTCTTAAGTGAGATCTAGAGAAGATACTAGAAGGATCTACTCTGGAAGAATTAAAGGAAGAGTATTTTAGGCAGAATCAAGAGATATCAGATCTTTACGATCTAGACATATTTGAAGACAAGGAAAAGTTAATAAAGTTCCACGAATTAAGCCTGCGCAACACAGTTACCTCAAATCGTTTATTCAACTATCTGTCTAATAAACACAATGAAGATTTATCCAATAATGAATGATTCAGCCTCATGCAAGAAATCCAAATGAGATCCATACCCTTCATGCAGAAGCTGTCTGATTTCTCCGATAGAGTTATCAAAAACAAGGAGAGGATATTAGAGTTCCTACAAGATCCGGAACTGTCCGAACATAAGAAGTCTTATGAGGACATATTCAGATGCGAGAAACATGAATTACCACCTGTAGTTAAGAAATTTTTAGCCACTTACTCGCCGTTAGCTTCTTCCTTTAACTCAATCTTCACCCTCCTTATGGATAAGGAGATACAGGTGAAACCCGCCAAAGACTCCAATAGAAAGTCTCATATTATTTCAAACTATTCCGAATTTATAAAGACACAAACTGATCCTGATAGAGTCTTACGAAGGAACGCTTATGTCAATTGGTACAACGCAGTTAATCATTCTAGAGAGAGCCTAGCCAGACTTCTTTATTACAACTTTCTTGAATTAAACATAGATGCTCAAAATAGAAATTTCGCCGAGGGATATTATGAAGCGAGTGTCTTTGCTGATGAACTGCCTATCTCCTTCGTTCCCAAGATTTATAGTCAAGTCGAGAGGTTCAAGAAGCATTGAAGGAGGTATTCTAAGATTCAGAAACAACTATTAAAAAAGGAGTACTCATTGAAAGGTCTAAAGCCTTGAGATATGAGAATGCCTATATTGAAAAAAGATGATGACTCAGTATCCATAGAAGAAGCCAAAACTTTAGCTCAGGAGTCTTTGAAAATATTGGGAGAGGAGTACTCCAAGAATCTCTCATTAGCTTTATCTGGGGGTTGAATAGACTGGGAAGTTAGGAAGAATAAATTAAGTGGAGCTTATTGTATCGGGGGATGCTACGGATTGGAGAACAAATATATTCTCCTCAATTACAACTACAAAATAGATGATGTTTACACCTTAGTTCATGAGTTGGGTCATGCTATGCATGCTGTTGAATTTTGTAAGCATCAAACCCATTATGCAAGTTCCTCAATCTTTCTAGCTGAAATACCTTCCACCTTAAATGAGCTGCTTCTAAGCTTTTACCTCCTAGATAAATACAAGAAGAATCCTAGGAAGAAGTTGGAAATATACGACAATTTGATTTCGAATTTCTTCGGAACTACAATTAGCCAAATCATATTTAGCGAATGGGAGTATGATGTAAACAACATCATACTTAAAGGTGGAGTGTTGGATGCGGAACTAGGTGAGAAGATATTTATAGAGAAGCAAGAAAAGTTCTACGGAAAGAAAAAGAAAATCTCCCCTTTAAAAAAGAAAAGCCTCACATCCATCTTCACTGTTCCTCATTTCTACAGTGGAGAGTTCTACGTTTACAAATATGCCATCGGACAAGTTGTATCTCTTTTAATAGCGGACAGCATTCAAAAGGATTCTCAGTACATCAATAAGTACTTTAACTTCTTAAGAGTTGGAAGTTCTCTGTCCAATTTAGAAGCTATCAGATTACTAGAGATTGATTTGGAAAGCGATAGAGGTTGAAAGAGAGTGGGAGAAATAGTTGCTGGTTGAATTGAGGAATATTCTTCGCTTGCTAATTCAATTTAATGAAGGATCTAAGATCCAACATTAAGGAGTTTTTATTAAAAACATATCCCCATATAAAGATAGAGGAAAGGGGGGATTGTCTATGACTTTCCGAAATTGGAAAAAGTCATGAGGATATAAGGAAATCTTTGGAGAGGGAATTACCTTCCCATTCTCTTAATTTAAAGCCAGATAAAGATGGATTTCTCTTGGAGTGAAAAGACTCAAAGAAGGAGGAAGTTCATGAGAAGGATCACAGGGGAATAGGAAAGAATTTAAGGATATTTGATTTTGATCCTCTGATTGGGGCGGGAATGCCCATTTGATTGGAGAGAGGTCATCTAATTAAAGAGGAGATAAAGAACTACATCAATAGGATTCAGAGAAATAACGGAATAGCCATAGTATCTACCCCCGAATTAGGAAAAAAGGAACTTTACCAGACTTCTGGACACTGGGATCACTATCAGGAGAATATGTTTCCATCACTATCCTTGGAGGGGGAAGGGGAATACATACTGAGGCCCATGACATGCCCTCATCACATAATCCTTTACAAGAAGCAAAAACGTCATGAGAAGCAACTACCTATAGCCTTCGGTGAGAACGCTAGGTTGCATCGTTATGAATATTCTGGGGGGTTATTTGGACTAGAGAGAACTAGATGCATGGAATTAATAGATACCCATCTATTCTGCGCTAAGAACCAGATATTTGAGTCTCTTGATAAGGTATTCGGAATTATTCAGGATATAAAGGAAGCCTTCGAAATAGAGTATCACTCCATAGTCTTATCCTTGAGGGATGTGAATAATAAGGATAAGTTCTTTGATGATGAGAATCTGTGAAGTTTATCGGAGGGCTCTCTTAAGGAATTCCTAGATAGTAAAAAGATTGAGTACGTAGAGGGAATAGGGGATGCCGCCTTTTACGGGCCAAAGATAGACTTCCAGATAGAGACATATGCAGGCAAGATAATTACCATTTCCACGATACAACTAGATTTCTCACTACCCCAAAAGTTTGAATTGAAATATACTGGAATGGATGAGAAAGATCATGAGCCTATCATGATACACGTGGGGATAATCGGAACTTTAGAGCGTTTTATAGCTTACCTTCTTGAGAGAAATAATGGTTGATTACCTTTTTGATTAAGCCCTACCCAAGTTACTTTAATTCCCGTTAATAGGGATAGTCATTTAGATAGCGTTAGAAAGCTGGAGAACTTCTATAGATCCAAGAACATTAGAGTGGAAGTAGATCAAAGTGGCTTATCTCTAGGGAAGAAGATAGCTAAGGCCATAGAGAAGAGATCCTTTGGTTTCATGATAGTGGGAGATAAAGAAGCTCAGGAATTGAATGTTGCAGATCCCGAACATTTAAATGAGATGGCCAAGATAGGTTGGGAATCTCAAATGTCCAGAATTACTAAATCTAGAAATAAGGAATTAAACGGGAAGGTAAGTGAAGAGAAGTATCCAAAGGATCATATAGATTTCCTACGGTGGGCGTATGAAAAGTAGTTCCCACTATGATAAGAAGGTAATTATTCTCGATCTAGACTTACTGGAAATAGGAAACTATAACTTAGACGACTTTCTCTACGCCAAAAAGACAATAAATGAATTATCCGCCAACCAGAACCTACTCCTATTAACCCAAAATACTTCCAAAGATTCTCAAACGATACTGGATAGCTTAGGAATTAGAAGTGGTTATTTAATAGCGGAGTCTGGAGCAGTAGCCAAGAATATCTCTAATAAGCAAATAATCCTAGAAGACTTCCTAAGTCAAGCGATATCTTTACAAATAGCCTATAGTTGTATTTGACGAGGTTTAAATTTCTCTATAAACACCAAAGAGAATCATACCTATCCATACGTAGTAAGTGACTGGATTATAAAAAGATATAAATCCGATTTAAGTAGACTTCGAGAGATTAACAAGAACGCCCTTCTGAATATAGAGAACATTAAGAAATGCATCGAGAGTAATCAGATTTACAATTTTGAGATCTACTTCTGGGAGAAGGATGAGGTTTCCAAACAGAAGAGGATGCAAGAGTTTGTGGAATTGATCTCTTCAGTTTCAAAGGTAAATCACCAGATAAATGGATCCATCCTTTACATCTTCTCTTCCCAAATAGATAAGTTCCTCGGAGTTAAGAAGATTTGCAAAATGATTAATTTGGACTCTAGATCTGATGGACTATATCTGGGAATCCATCAATACACAAAGAACGTTAGCTCAAACTCCTACTTCTCAGCTTTAACTAGACAAGTCATCGATAATAAATTGGAGGAGAGTGGGGCCACCTTCATACCCATAGAAACCATTATTAGAAACTCCATCTCTTGACTCGACTGAATTTATAGTAATTCTCATCTGTGGGTCGGAGAACACCATAGTGAGCACCTAGAATCTCTTCTTTCTAAAGCGAAGATATCAAGAGTTACCACCCACGATATTCACGCTATACAAACAGGAATAGCGAAGTATCTCTACGTGGATTTGGATGCTGAGGAGATATTTGGAGGAATTTCCAATTCCGAAAAAGTTCTAAACTTTATTCTTAGGAAGAATTTTTACAATAGGAACCTATTGACTGTAGGGTTTTGAAGAAGACATACGTCTGTTGTATTAAAATTCTTAGAAGGCTGTTCTAAATCGTAGTGGAAAATAAATTTAAAGAGGGTTCTCATCCCTATCAAGTAGTAGAGCTTTCTAAGAGAATAGAGGTACTCACAAATCATCTTAAGAAATATAAGAAGGATAACGTTTCTAAGCTTTCACTATTCAAGCTTGTATCTAAAAGAAAGAGATTCCTTAAGTACATAAAGAACAAGGATTTTGCAACTTACCAAGAATTAACTTCCAAGAAAAAGGAATAGATTGTCGCTTAAGCTTTACGACTCCCTAGAACAGACTCTCAAGACTTTACCTAAGGATCCCAAGATATATCTTTGTGGCCCTACTGTTTACGATTACGTACACATAGGGAATGTAGCTCCACTTATAATCTTTGATTTCTTAATTCGATATCTAGAGTATAAAAGGGAGAATTACCTTTACATACATAACATCACAGACATAGACGATAAGATAGTCAATAAAGCTAAAGAATTAAGTCTTAAAGAGGAGGAGATTGCTTCTGAATACACAGATCACTATCTGTGAGTAATGAATGCACTAAATGTAATTAAGCCTACCTTGATGCCAAAGGTAAGTGATCACATTGAAGATATTCAAAGAGATGTATCTTCTCTATTGGAATCCGGATTCGCCCACTTCGAAGGCAAGGATGTCGTTATGAATATAGGGAAGATAAAGAATTATGGATGTTTGTCAAAACAAAATTTGAACATGCTTAAGTCCAATGAAAACTTTTGCCTTTGGAAATATATGGAGAATGGAAAGACATGGAAGAGTCCTTGGGGAGATGGAAGACCTGGATGACATAGTGAATGCTTCTCTTTTATAAATAGATACTCAAGAGGGGGGGTGGATTTACATGGAGGGGGGATAGATCTTAAGTTTCCTCATCACGAGAATGAAAATGCCCACTCTGAAGCACTATATTCAAAGTCCTTATCTAAGATATGAATGTATATTGGACATCTACAAACTCAGGATGGGAAGATATCCAAATCTACCAATAAGAAGTTTTTAGTTAAAGATCTCCTCGAGAAGTACTCCGCCAACTCCTTGAGATATTTATTCTTAACTAGCAAATATAGTCTTCCCCTACTCGTGGATGAAAGCAGAATTGAAGAAGTGGGAAAGGAGTTTGACAATTATCTATTGACCATAAATCAAGCTAAGACTTATCTCTACTTAAATGGGGGCGAGATTAATTCCGCGGGCGATCTGGATAGTGAGTTCTTGAGTATTTTTGAGAATGATTTAAATCTCCCCGAAGTACTCACTTGACTTCAAAAATTGAAAAAGGAAGTTTTGACTGGAATCAAGGAGAAGAAGATTGAAGTGGTTTCTAAGGGGGGGTCTCAATTAATAAGACATTTGGAATTTCTGGGTTTCAAGATAGAGGATGAGCATACTGTTGAGAATGTTGCATTAATAGATGAGTGAAAGAATTCTCTAGCCAATAAGGATTATTCAAAGGCAGATGAAATTAGGGAGCTTCTTAAGAGAAGGAGAATTCTGTAATGAGTGAATTTCTCATTCTTAAGGGTAGGAAGGGAATTCAAGATTTAATAAATAATCCAAAGTTAAGGCACCTAATAGAGGAAGTACATCTCTCTAAGACGCAAATTCAAATAATAGATTTATGCAATAAGAATGGAGTCAAATATCAGATAAAGGAGAAGTCTTACTTTTGGAAATTTGAAACTAAGAAGAAATATAAGTACGCAGTAGCCTTCATTCGGAAGAAGAAAGACTTAGATCTAGATTCTCTAATAAGAATTTGTTCTTCTAGGGAAAGGAGTTTGATTCTTATATTAGATCACCTTCAGGATCCCTTTAATGTTGGTGCAATTCTAAGGACTTGCTGCGCCTTTGAAGTTGATGGAGTCATACTTCCTAAAGATAAGTCTGCCCCTTTAAATCATGAAGTAACCTTAAAGTCTTCTCAAGGCTATTCTTTGAATATCAATACAGTAGAGGTATCTAATTTAAACAACGCCATTACTAAGTTAAAAAATAGAGGATATTGAGTTTACTCAACGGAAATAGGGCCTAATACTAAGAGCTTCAAGGAAGTGGAGTATGCTGATAAGTGTGCATTAATTATGGGATCTGAAGGAAAAGGAGTATCTAAGATATTGAGGGATAATTCAGATGTTAAAGTTCACATCCCCATGAAGAATAATGTGAACTCTCTGAATGTATCTGTTGCCGCAGGAATTATTATTTCCGAGATTTCTGATCAGAAGAGTTAAGAGTTGTATCTCACTTCTCTATCTCACTGCAACAACTATTATTAGGTATTAAGTGAAGAACTTCCAAACTACCCACATTCTCAGCAATATACTTAACTAACTTATTCTTACCGGAATCTCCAGTTATAGTATCAACAGAGTACAACAAGTTAAACTGCCTCTCTCACTTATAATTCTCTCTTTGACTTTTAAAATTATGCTTACTTAAAGATATCTCATTCTCATTCTGCTTGAATTTAGCGACCTTCAACCCCAACTTCCTAATAATACTTCAGTTAGTGAATACAAAGGAGCTTGGGAGATATATCATCGATCCTCCTCTTAAATTTTTAACAAAGTGACTGAAAGCTAAGGCGTTAGATTCTGGAGCATAGAAGAGAGTCTTTACTTCATTTCCGTAACTAGGGCTTTTTACCTTTTGAAGCCACGCACTATCCTGCGTTTGCTGCGTTTGCTGCGTTTGCTGCGTTAAGATAGGGTTATTAACAAAAGCAGTTGCAGTACCGGATTTGGTTGGCCCTGAACTTCTCACCCAAGCCTTAATCTTGGCTCTACATCTTGGATTGTTATTATTCTTCAGCAAGTCAGAGAAATGAGAGCCCTTCATCTCTGAATGCCTATGTCCAGAAAATACAGAATAGAACGTCTTAATATTCTCGGAAGAGATAACTAAATCCTCATGACATCCCCTTGGAGGCTTATAGACAACAGTCATAAGCTCCCTAGCCAAAGTTAAAGTTCTTATCTTTTTAGATTCTCACTGAGTATTGTACTTGCTTTTAAATTCAGAAACATCGTGAGATACTAAAGCGAAGTCGGTCTTCCCGGAAAGAACCTTCTCTAATCCCCCACTAGAACCAATGGTCTGAATATTAATTCCAATATCCTCAACAGTACCGTAAGAAAATAGAAGTAAATCCATGGCACTCTTCATGGATGCACTTCCTTCGAAGCTATAAACTCTTAATCCTTCCTTATATCCATAGGTACTGTAGACCATAGAAGTGGGAACAAATCCCACTCCCGATCAGACACAAATTCTTCTTATCGACGGAAAAGGAGACAAAGCCTACCCCTACTTCAAATTACTTTTAACCGGTAAATTCCCGTTCAGAGAAGCCACAGGCGATGAAATCACCAAACTGTTGGAATCTATTCTCTTGGCAAATTCCTTAAGAGTTTTTAATTCAAGCGCAAAACACGTTACTTCAAAAATCATCTGCTTCCTCAGGAAGTACCCCCCAGTAGCTGTATGAATAGTAAAGCTATGAGGAAAATCAGACGACAATAAGGCTTCTCTGAATTGTAAAAACTTATTTGTAAATATACGAACATTTATCAGCTTCAGATGGGGATAGAAGATTCCAAACAAGATCTTTTTAGTGAATGCGGCAATCATTGTGGAAACGAAGATTGGTCCCACGAAATTGGCGGCTAATAATTTAGAAGTAGAGGGATTTAGATTTGAGGAAGCATTATTGCATTGCTGATGCGTTCTCAAGTGATCTGCATATGGAATGTAAGTACCTATTATGTAAGAGACGAAGGTGATTGTAAGTCCAAAGTAAAGGAAGATATTAGTCGTGGAATTCATCCTTTTCTTGGAGAAGTAGAAAATTATTCAATCAACTCCACCACTAGAACCTCCCAAGGAATAGATAATCAGGGAGGTTAAGGTGTTTAGGAGGCCAAATACCAATCCATAGAAGAAGATAAGGACAACATTGGCACTATCATTTAACAAGTAATTATTGGTGGAAGGGGTGGAATGCTGATTAGGTACAAAGAGGTATTTCCATTGCAATATGTTGATCTTCTTCTCCGTGAGGCAAGTGTTAAAAGTTCTGGGATCCGAGAAAATATAGAAATCTTTTAGACCCAAAGAGGATGGAAGGGAAGATAGGATTATTGAAGTGATGGTGGATACGGATATGAAAGCGATGGAAAGGAGAGTGAAATTGGGACCAATATTGCGGTATCCAAATACCGCTAAGAAGATATTAAATAGTAGAACAGTTCCTCAGAACAGGAAGGTGTAGACAGCTTCATGAGGAATACTATTTTTCTTAAGAAAATATGAGACACATCTAGCTGTTGCTTGAAAGAAGGAGTTAATTCCTAAGCTGTACAATCCCGTTCTTTCAAGAAGGAAGAAGTTACATATTCCGCTAAAGATAGCTACCAGTACTATTATCCCTAATTTGCACGAAAATCTCTCTATATCAAATAGAAATTGAAGTCTAGTAGCTCCTATAGAAAGGTGAGTAGTTACTCTCTTCTTGGGATTTAAATTTAAGAAAGAATCTCTGAAGGTATTGGGGCTGGTATTATCCCTAAACATAGTTAAATATTCTTTAATAAATATCCAACTTTCAAAAAAATAGTTAATAAAATAAATTACTATTTGGCCACATAGCTCAGTGATTAGAGCAACCGGCTGTTAACCGGTAGGTCGTAGGTTTGAATCCTTCTGTGGCCGCCAAATTTTTGGTCTGTTGGTGAAGTGAACGAACACACATGCCTTTCACGCATGCATTCACGGGTTTGAATCCCGTACAGATCGCCATTGGGATTGTTAGCTCAGATGGGAGAGCATCTGCCTTACAAGCAGGAGGTCAGGGGTTCAAGTCCCTTACAATCCACCATGCCGCTGTAGCTTAGCTGGTAGAGCAACCGCCTTGTAAGCGGTAGGTCGTAGGTTCGAATCCTATTAGCGGCACCACTTTTAAGCACTCGTGGCGGAACTGGCAGACGCGCTAGACTTAGGATCTAGTATCTTTCGATGTGTGGGTTCGATTCCCTCCGAGTGCACCACATTATTAATTAGCCAGTTTGTATAGTCCTTTGGACTTGTCAAACTGGAATTCCACATTCCCAGTTGGGCCATGTCTATTCTTAGCTATCTTCAAGATAGTCTTTGGAAAGCTACCTTCATCTTCCTTCTTATCTTCGTATATAAACATAACTATATCTGCATCCTGCTCAATAGATCCTGACTCCCTCAAGTCAGATAAAATTGGAACCTTATCGCTACCCTTCCTCTCCTCAGACTTCCTATTCAGCTGAGCTAGGGAGATTATGCAAGTATTTAACTCCATGGAAAGGATCTTCAAGGTACGAGATATTATCCCTATCTTCTGGTACTGGTTCATATTGGAATTCCTCTCTTCAGGAACATTAATCAACTGCAAATAATCGATAATTACGAACTTGAGGTCATACGCCTTGGCTCAAGTCTTTATTATCGCCGTAATCTTTCCTAGAGTTATATTAGACTCATCAGAAAAAAGTAAATTACATCTAGATATCTTGTCTTGACTTTCATCTATTAAAGCCCTCTCTACGGCTCCTAAAGGAGCTCCTTCCAACTTCTTCTGAACTTCATTTAAAGCTAATCCTGAATCTATTGCAATAAGCTTCTCCAGAAGTGAGGAATTAGTCATCTCCAATGAGAAAATGCCGATGGCGGGCTCTTTAGAGCTTCCATTCCCCTTCTCGATATTCCTAAGATTATTGCAAATTAAATTTATGGAAAATGTAGTCTTACCAACTCCAGGTCTAGATGCAACTATCACTAACTGACCTCCCGATAAAGCCTTAATCCTTCTATCTATTTCGGAATAATTCGTCTTTAGGAAATTAACTCTAGAAGTGCTCGCAGCTTCATTAGCTTGCTTTTGAAAGTTATTTATTGCCTCTTGGGAATCTATGTAATTAGCCCCTATATTCTGAGAAATAATCTTCTCAAAGGTATTCTTTCAAGTGGATATCTGATCATTAAAATTCTCGGAATTTAAGCTAGTTCTAAGAATTCTCCTAGACAAGTTATCTAGCTTCCGCTTTACCTTCTGTTCTTGAAGTAAATTAAGGTACTTTAATATCGAGAAGTACTGAATATTCCTAGGAAGTGATTCTAGGTAATTGGTGCAATCATTCAATTCCTGCTCATTTAAGCAAGAACTCTTAAGACTATCAAGAACGATGATGGGATCGTAGCTTCCGTTAACTAATTTAGTAGTCCTTAAAGTATTAAAGATTCTCTTAGCTGGGAGTGTTATGAAGTTATCAAGTAATATAGAGTCAATATCTATTATCTCGGAAATCTCAGAGAAGTAATAGAAGATGGAGGCTATTATGCCCTTCTCCGCTTCTAAAGACTCCCTATCAAATTCAAAAACATTAGTCTCCAACGAAAGGAAGGAGAGCCACTACCCTTGCTCTCTTTATGGCAAATGCAATTTGATGCTGATGCCTTAGACAGTTACCAGTTATCTTATGAGTAATGATCTTGTTGTTCTTAAGATACCTCTTTAGGAAATCTGTATTCTTATAGTCTATATGCAAACAACCCCATTTACAAAGTCAGCATACCTTCTTATACTTCCTTCTCTTCTTCCTAATGGGAGTAGTTGCCTCTTGGGTGGAGGCAGTAGTATTGTTATTCTGAGGTTGTTGATTTTCCATGTGCCAAAAAGATTTTAACTAATCCTTGGAATAAATGTCATCAATAGAGATATCATCATCTTCATCCTCCGCAGGAACAACCTCAGGTTCTACAGAAGATTGAGAGGATCTAACCAAGGATTCAACATTTTGCACCACTAAATCCACAGTTCTAACCTCTCTACCTTCCTTATTTGTATATTTACCTGTGGTCAAAGAGTACTCTAGGAAAACCTTATCTCCCTTCTTTAGAAAACTTTGGATGAACTGAGCTGTCTTTCCCCAAGCGATACAATTAAAGAAGTGACTCTTGGGCGTGGAATTCACCTTAGATCAAGTCTCTTCGCAAGCTACAGAAAACCTAGAATAAGAATTTGAGTTAGAGCCTACTACTCCTGATCTTGGATCCGATGTTAAATTACCTATAAGATAACCTTTAGGAACCACTGAAGACTAAGAATTGCCTACTGGTTTAGGAGGTTTATTCTCCAGTCAGATTCTGTATTTCTCCTGCCTAATTTCATAATCTCTAATTTTCTTAAGGTTATTCTTAGCTCTGAAGCTTCTATCTTTGCTCTCATTAATAACTAAATGTCTAAGGATATGCTTATTAAGAAGAGCCAATCTATTAAATTCAGCTAAAACAGAAACATCCTCTAAGTCAAAATTCAATATGAATCTATGACCTACCTTAGTCTTCTTTATTGGGTAAGCTAGATTATCCTTAAAGATAACTTTCTCTTCGTAGTTGGGAAGGGTTTCGAAAAGAGATATAAGGTTTGAGATATTCAACCTCGCGTCCGGCTCACTTAACCTCCCATCCACTACTATCATTATTTCGTACTTAGACATAAACGTAATTTTAAATTGGCACATCAGAGAGGATTCGAACCTCTGACCCTAAGCTTAGAAGGCTTATGCTCTGTCCAGCTGAGCTACTGATGCATAACGGCTGACCTTAGATTTTATTAAAAGAGACCGGAAAATGGGTTTTTTCCCTTTTTGAAGTTCTTTGATAGCTCCTCTATTTTCTTTTTTGAATCTTCTCATCTTTTCATAAGCTTATTGAAATCATCTGGTTTCATTCCCGAACCCTTAATTACCCGCACTTTACGGCTTGGCTGCTTCTTAAATAGCTTTGGATTCCTTCTCTCTTTAAGAGTCATGGAGCTTATTAAAATCTCCCACTTTCTCAATTGCTCTTCCGCTGACTCCAAAGAAGAAACCTTCTTCAAAATATCTCCCGGAAGAAGTTTCATAATCCCTTTAAGAGATCCCATCTTTTTGAATTCCCTAATCTGAGTTACCAAATCATCCAAATCCAGATGACCCCTCATCATCTTATTGATGATTTTCTGTGAAGAATTAACGGAAGCATTCTTCTCTATCTTCTCAGCCAGAGAAAGAATGTCCCCCTCCCCAAGAATTAAACTGGCTATCCTCTCAGGATGAAAAGTGGACAAGTTATCAACCGTCTCTCCATCCCCTAAGAACTTGATTGGGAGCTTAAATAAGTAGGAGGCCGAGAAAGCAGCTCCCATGGGACTGAGAGAGTCTGCCTTACTTATTACCAATCCCGTAATTCCAAACTCTTCATTAAACTTAGTCAAAACATCAAGAATCTCTTGCCCCGCCATGGCATCCAACACAAATAGAACTTCTGAAGGATTTATGAGCTTCCTAATGCTAGAAAGCTCCTTCATTAAATCCTCATTGTCAGATAACAATCCATAGCTATCAAAGACTAGAAAATCAATTCCATCCTTATCCGCCTCAAAAATGCTTTCCTTTATGAAGCTAGAGAAGTTCTTATTTTCAGCAAAATAGGATTCAACTCCAAAGGAGTTAGAAAGATGTTGAAGTTGATCGAAAGCCCCGGGCCTATAAATATCCAAACTTATATTTCGAACCTTGGAAGAACCCTTTAAGGAGCTTAGATGTTTACTAATTTTGGCAACAGTAGTAGTCTTCCCTGAACCATTAAGACCAATAACTAAGATCTTATTTAGCTTACTGGATAAATTCAGGGGCACATGCTTGGTGCCCAAGATATTTATCAAATGTCTCTTGATAGTTGAAAAAACAACAACATCCAGCTCTTGATCCTTATCTATAGGTTTTCCTAATAAATCCGACTTAACCTCATCTAAGAAAGACTTAACTACCTTTAAATTAACGTCTGAATTTAATAAAGCTATCCTTATCTCTCTAAATATAGGGGCTAATTCCTCTTCCTTTATTTCGGAATACCTAAAGCCTCGTTTTACGTATCTAGAAAGTACCTCCTTTACCGAAAGCTTTAGCATCTAAAACAAACTAATCCAAAGGACTTCTTACCCTTCCTTAAGATTAAATATCCATCCTTAGAAATGGACTCATCCAAAGTGGTATTCCAATCAGTTAGGCATTTATTAAATAGAAAAATTGAATTGGAGGAAACTAGTCTCTTTGTTTCGGAATTAGAAGATGAGAAACCTAAATCCTTCAACGCTATAGATAAGTTAACGGATTCTTTGTAATAAACAGTAGGAATACTTCCTTCAACCAATAGCAGATCTCCCGATTTTAAATCCTCCGAACCTTTGCCAAATAAAACGCCAGATACCCTCTTTATCTTTTCAAAAGTGTCATGATCATAGATGTGTTTAAAAATCTCTCAAATTAAGGTGAATTTTAAATTCTGGGGAGAGGATGTGCTTACTAAGGATTCGATCTCACTTAAATTAATAAAAGTTAGCTTCCTTAAGTAGTCAGGAATCAACTTATCATCCAAATTTATAAGATATTGAAATACAACGTAGGGACTAGTTAAATTCTGATCTAGGAAGAGGGCATTATTCTCGCTCTTTCCAAACTTCTTCCCAGAAGAATCCAAAAGTAGAGGAAATGTAAGGCCAACAGCTTCATGATCGGGAGAAACCGTCTTCTTTATTAAATCTATTCCAGAAGTAATATTTCCCCACTGATCACTTCCACCCAATTGAACACGGATATCCTTTCCCTTATAAAGCTCATAAAAATCCCAAGATTGAAATAGCGGATATACGAACTCCGCCAAAGTCAATCCCCTACTTAATCTATCCTTTAGAAATTCCTTACTAAGAAGTGTGCTGATGTTTACTTGACTACACATCTCCCTAATGAAATCGGAGATTTGTAAGTCTGAGTAAAAGCTTAGATTGTCAACTATATTAGCTTCAGGAAGAACTCTCTTAACCTCATCTCTAATCCTCTCCTTATTCAACTCTATATCCTCTAAAGACATCTTCTTACGCTCCTTACTTCTAAAAGAAGGATCTCCCACAGAGGCAGTCATACCCCCAAGAATGACCACTACTTTGTGGCCTCTTTGTATGAATCTTCTTAGAAGAGTTAATCCTAAATAATTACCTAAATGAAGGGAGGGGGCTGTGGGATCTATACCTAAATAAACTCCCCTCTTACTCTCTAAAGCCGAAACAAACTTCCCCTCGTCCGTTATATTGTCTACTAATCCTCTATCCTTTAACTCCCTCAGAAATCCAAGTGCGTCTTCCACATTTATCTCTTGCTGTTAACTAAAGCCTCAATGCTCTCCGTGTATTCCCTATAGATCTGCTCCAAAGAGCCTTTATTTTGTACGTAGATATTTATTATCTTAGATAAGAACTTAGAAACAGAAATGACTTCCAAGAAAGGATAAGAACCCTCCACCTCTATAGTATCTGTAATATAGACCTTCTCGATTATCTTCTGTTCCCAAGCCTTCTGGAAGTTCTCTAGGGCATTTCTACTGAAAAGTCCATGGGTAACGACCACCATAACTTTATTGGCTCCTTTATCCTTTAGGATCTGGGAGGAGGCTAAGATAGTTCCCCCAGTATCCAACATATCATCAACTATTAGACAATCTCTTCCAGATACTTCTCCGATAACATGATTAACCTTACACTCATTTACCTGCTCCCTCTCCTTATCAATTATTAATAGATCGGATTTAAATAGCTTGTTAAGTACATGCGCCCTCTTTATCCCTCCAAAATCCGGAGCAACTATACTCAAGTTATCAAAGGATAAGATCTTAGCTAGATGTTCAGCGATGGGATAAATAGTGGTAACTATATCTGTGGGAATATTGAAAAAACCTTGAATCTGATTAGAGTGTATCTCCACCAAAAGAACCCTAGTAGCACCCGCAGCAGTCAATAAATCGGCCATCAGCCGAGCAGTTATAGGCTCCCTACCACTAACCTTTCTATCCTGTCTTGAATAGCAAAAATAGGGAAGAATAACATTCACCTCTTTGGGACCTGCCCTTCTAAAGGAATCCAAGGCCACCAGAAGAGTAACTAAATTCTCATTTACAGGTTTACAAAGGGACTGAATTATGAATACATTCTTATTCCGTACGGAATCTACAGGCCTAACAAATACTTCTCCGTCCGCGAAGTTAACTATCTGAACTTCGGATAAGCTTAAATTAAGGTGGGATACGATCTCCTTGGCAAGATTGCTATTCTTATTTAGGGAAAAGAAGAGATGGGGACTTGCCACTATTTAAGAATTATAAGAAGGGTTTAAATATACGTATAAAGATATTAAAGCAAGCGGAGGTAAAAGTCCTATTTCTAAAGACCAAATCGTCGTAGACTATTTGGTGACTGTTCTTAAACTGGTTCTCCATAAATTTGTATATTGAGTCTCTAAACTTCTTGCATTTGACAAAAAGGGCATTTTCAAAATTCAAGTATAAGGCTCTGTAGTCCCAATTGTAGGAGCCAAAGTAAACCAATTCATCATCAATTATCATTATCTTCTCATGATTGAATCCGAAGTATTCATATATCTCTATATTCTCGGATAGTAAATCTGAGAATAGCTGCCTATTTAAGCTTCTAAAGAAGTTCTTAAAGTCCGTCTGCTTAGGAACCAAGATCTTTATAGATACTCCGGAAGAACTTGCACACTTAAGAGCCATTATTAAATCCTTTGGGGGATAGAAATAGGGGGTTGAGATAACTATACTCTTCTTGGCACTAAAAATAAGCTGAACCAAATTCCCCTTAATCATCAATTCACTGGCAACTGGAGCAGAATCCAAAAGCTGAGCAATAGCTCCAGTTTCTCTAGTCTTATCTACCTTTTGAAAATAACTAAGAGAGTCTAATAGTAAGAAGTCTCCCTTATTAAACCTAGGCTGACATATATTCCAATGGGAACAAAAGAGGGAGTTTAAGGCATTTACTATGGGTCCAGAAATGATGGTTCCTAACTCTGTAGTTTGAAAATAGAAATTAGTAATATTGAAGTATTCATCAGCAATATTGCAACTACCACAAAAAGCATATTGACCATCCACAACTATAAGCTTGTTGTGATTTCTGAATTGCCATCAAAGCTTATTCCTGAGGCTAAAGAGGGGGTTGAAACACCTCAGGAATATTCCAAATTCTTTAATCTTCTTCCTAGTCCTAGAGCTAAGCCTACGAAAATTCCCTAAATAATCGACTAAGAGTCTGACCTCTACCCCTTCTTGAGTCTTTTCTCTAAGTAAATCTAGAATGTAATCAGATATCAGTCCATCGCTGAAAATATAGAATTCAAGATGTATGAAGCTTTTTGCATTCTTTATTAGAGTGGTTATCTCACTTAAGATCTCTATTGGAGTAGATAGAAGTTTAAATTGATTATTCTCGTAAACTAAAGCCCCATACTTCTCCCTATTGTAGGAGAAGACTTTTGAAGAGAGTGATTGGGGATTTTGCAAATTGGGAGTCAACTCTTCATGCTTCTTATTCCTCTTCATAATTTCCCAATACTGTTCCAAATTCCCCCCGTGAATGGAGTCAAATCCGAGCAGGAAATATAAGAAGGGGCCTAAGCAAGGAAGAAGTAGGAATATGAAAAGATAGAAGGTAATGAATAGATCGCTCTTCTTGGGGGAATTTATAACTCTTATGGATAGAAATATACTGATGAAGTAATTGAGTGCTAACGCGGGATAAATTAAACTAACGTCTCATTTAAAAAGCCCAACTAGGAATACAACCAGTATTATTAAGGTTGAAGGTATTCCTAATAATCCAGCTAAGCCCCTTCATTTAGAAAGGCTTAACCTCATTAATTCTTACCAAGTAGGTCAAACATTCTCTTCTTATAGGCTTCAACTCCCGGTTGATCAAAAGGATTTACTTCAAATAAGTAAGAGGAGAACATAGCCACTAAACATAGTCAGAAATAGAAGTAACCAAAGACTTCAGGCTCTCAAGATTCAAGTTCTATCACCAAATTATTAATCTTCCCGACATTGGAGTGAGCATCCAGAGTTCCATTGCAAGCACAACCATTAATTTCTTTAAGAGACTTCCCTAATAACCAATCAAGACCATCATCATTTTCAAATTGGGACTTAGAAATACATAGATCATACTTAGGTTTAGAAACCAAGACTATAGTTGTGAAGAAAGCTTTATATCCATCCTGTAAAAGCTGACCAACAGAATGTAAATCGGGAGTAAAGTTAAGTAATACAGGCATCAGCCCTTTTCCTTTCTTCCCTTCAGATTCAGCAAATAGTTGTTTAATCTTTTCTAAAGTGAAATCCAGTTGGGGATCGTAGGAAGCAATACATTCATACACCTTTTGCTTATCTTCAAACAAGAAGTGCCTTATGCAAGCATAAAGAGCTGCACTGTTATCCCCAATCTCCCCTACGAAATTCTCCTCGCATGACTTCTTAGCTCCAGACAATACTCTCTTAACATCTATTCCGGAAAGGATCATAGGAACTAATCCAACGGAAGTAAGGGCAGAGTATCTACCCCCGATGTCATCCTCTATAATGAAACTCCTTATCCCCCTCTTATCAGCTAAAGATCTAAGGACCCCTTTGGAACGATCAGTAACCGCAATAATATACTTCCCATAATTCTCTCCCTCCTTAGAAAATAGTAAATCTCTAAGGAACCTGAAAGCCACAGAGCTTTCCAAAGTGGTTCCAGATTTGGAAATAACTACTATTCCAAATTTCTTGCTTTTTAGACTATCTAAAAGCTCTCCCAAATAACGTTCAGAGAAAGAAGGTACAAAAACAAATTCAAAATTATTCTTCTTAAAACCGTTGTTAACGAAATTAAGGGCAGCTCTACATCCTATATAGGATCCTCCAGTACCAACTATTACAACCGTTTCTACTCCGTTATTTAATCACTCCGATCTTATAGAAGTAACATCATCTATAAGCTTTGAATGATCCTTATTAACCCAGTCTATCCAGCCGGTCATCTCCGACCCCAAGGCCTTTTTGGAGGAGACTAAGGAAAAGATTTCTTTAATTCGATCCTTATACTTGTCAACTATTAAATCCTTAGTTGAATCCAGAAGAAAATCGGTCTTGAATTTAAGAGTCATGGGGATCCTAGATATTAGTAACTTCTACCAAAGTAGACATATGCAGTGGCTGGTTTTTTACTATAAAAACAAAGGGTATCTGGGGCTACTATTCTGGACTTAATACATCTAGGTCCAAAGCCCAATTTCTCATTCTTAAAGTCAATCTCATTTTGAAGATCATCAAATCAAGGAACAAGAGCTATTTTCCTATTTTTAAGAATCTCATGAGATGCCTCTTCTAAAGAGGAGCATTCCACTATGGAAGACTCAAGGTTTTTTTGAGAAGCAGAATAAAGACCCGAAGAATATTGATCTATCGTCTCTTTTATCTTGGAAATCAGTTGATCCATGGGAATAGATACCTTGCTTTCTGAAAGTCTGGTCTTAACTAAAGCTCAATTTGACTTAATCTCGCTCGGACCTAAAATTACAGAAACAGGGGTTCCTATCATTTCCTCATTCTTTATCTTGTAACCAAAAGATCTAGAGCTGAAATCCCACTCCACCTTGTAACCCTTTAGCTCATCGCTAAATTTCTTGTGCAATTCGGAACCCTCCGTTACGGCACCATTAATTATTAAAAACTTAATATGAACGTCAAACATAGAAAGGGGGAGAACCAATCCACTATCATCCCCGTGAGACATTATTAGAGCTCCTATAAGCCTTGTGGAACATCCGGCTGAAAGTTGATGTGGATAGCTAACCACATTCTCCCTGCTGGTGTATTTAACATCAAAAGTCTCAGTGAAGTTCTTAGACAAATAATGGGAAGTGGCAATTTGAAGAGCTTGACCGTCAGGCATGATGGCCTCTAAAGTCAAAGTTTTTTCGGAACCGGGAAAACGTTCATTCACAGTCTTCTCCCCCTCCAGAAAAGCGATATTCAATAAATCTTTAACTAAGGACTTATAGGTCTCATGGAAGAATTTCAAATACTCCATAGCCTCCTCTTTGGATAAATGAAGAGTATGGGCTTCCTGTCAATGAAATTCACATGTCCTTAAAAAGGCCTTAGTGTTCTTTTCCGCTCTAAAGACATTACATCACTGATTAAATAAAAGGGGTAAGTCCTCATAACTCTCCAGAATATTTCTGAAGTAATGGGAAAACAGTATTTCGGAAGTTGGCCTTAAAAAGAAGTTCTGCCTTTCTTCGTCTCCAGATCTTGAAACTAAATAAATCTCAGGATTAAATCCAGAAAGTCTGGACTTCTCCCTTTCTATTTCTGCAACAGGTATAAAAGTTGGAAAGGATACATTCTTAATTCCCTTTTGCTTGTACTTAGCATCTATAAAATCCCTTATCTTCTCCCAAATATTCCAACCCCTGTGACCTATAAATAAGGTTCCTTTTACTAATCCAGGAAAGGCAATTCCTGAATTAGAAATTACAGATTCGTACCACTTAACTAAATTATCCTCCTTTAAAGACAATCTAAGCCGGAACCACAGACATTAACAAATCTCCCTTCTTGACTTCTCCACTTTCTACATGTAAAACAACCTTCTTACCTTCCATTTCATCATGTTGCACCAAAAGAGCAGAAATGGTACTTGTAGCTTCTTTTTCTATAACCTCAAGGTTCATGTCACAAAGCTCATCCTTAGCTTTTAACTCATCTTCAACCTTTCTAATAGTGGAGAAAGCACCCAATTCTGGAGCTATGTTAACCGTATTTATACCTAGGTGAAGAAGTACAGAGATCCCAGAAACCTCATCTTTTATTATGTAAGCGTGTTTTGTTTGGAAAAGAACAATAAGCTTCCCAGTCATGGGACACACCACCTTAGATCCTGAAGGTTTAATTCCCAAACCAACTCCCATATGAGTCTCGGAAAAACCTTCATCAGGAATATCCTTCTGAGGAACAACTACACCATCACAAGGAGAGAAGATATCCAACTTTAAAGGTTTCTTTACTGTCGTATTAGGGACAGGAACAGAAGGTTTAGGAGAACTATCTCCCTTAGAGAATCGTTTGAAGAGATCTTCAAAAAACTTCTTAATCACCTATCTATATCTCACTGACTTCTGAGATTTTACAAGCAACAGGCTGTCTTCTACCAAACATTTGCACCCCTACCACCAAAGTACCTTCTTCAAAGTTTATCTCTTGAATAACCCCTTTGAAACCCAATTTCTTTATAAATACGAAATCATTCACCTTGAACTTCTCTCCCTTCTTAGACTTAGATTTCCCTTTGCTTGGAGCAACTGTATCTTCATATTCCTTAATTTTAAGATCGGAATAAATCTCAGCCTTCTTAGCCTCTAATACTTCACGCTCAGATAAAACCCTTTCGTTCTCATTGGAATCTGCAGATGCCTGCAAATCAGAGATATCTTCCAACTCTTCCTCCTTCTCCGGAGCATCAACAAAAATCTTCTTAGCTGCAAGAACACTTCCCTCTACTATCGTATATCCCTTCTCTTTTGCATACTCCTGTATATCTGGAACAGACTTATCTATAGACTCCTCTGTCTTCTTCATTTGAACATCGGTAATAGGGATGGGATTTGGATACCCCATAAACTGAGAATTTGGATCTCAAACCCTAGCCAATCTGAACAGATCATGATCGTGTTCCATTTTTATGAAGATCATTCCTTTAAAAGGACGTCTTTCAACTACTTTAAGCCTCTTGTAATTTCCATTTGCTAACTTAACTCAAACGGAAGTGGGGCTAGATTTAAAACCCCTTTTTGGTAGCAAGTCAGAATCAGAAGATATCTCTTCCCCCTCTACTACCTTAAATTCTTGAAAAAACTTAACCTCAAGGATCCTGTCTCCAAGCTTGTGATGACTTACGTAATCGGAAATAAGGGAAGTTAGCTTATCTTCATTCACTAAAGAACGAAGAGTATATCAATAGGATTCTACGAAGTCGTTGTCGCTCATGAGCTTATGATATTTTATTTAATAACAGCCACTAGACCGTAAACAAGATAAACGAAGATTGCCAAGAATAAGAGAATAAAAACGACAAGTATATACTCGACAGCCAGACCTTTACTATTGTGTCAAGTAACTCTCTTGAAATTCTTTACTATTCCAGCTATTAAAATCCTGCATTCACTTTTTAAATTCTTTCAATGAACTTTGAATCAAGAATAATCTTCAAAATTTACAACCTCCTTCAGCTTATCGGTTTCCATAATGAATGGTGTTCCTTTTACAAAAAAAACAATACTTATTAAAACTTAATATTATCTTGCTAGATTGGTAGGTATAATTCCTTGATTGACAAGAGGAACACATAAGAATCAACTTATACTTTTTTTGTAGTCTACTCATTGTTAGGCTTTTTGCAAAATTAGTTTAATGATAAAACATGACCTTGCCAAGGTCAAGACACGGGTTTGATTCCCGTATTTTGCTCCACTTTGATAGAAGCTTGGATAAAGGAGATAAAATCGGGAAAGGCAGCAATAATAGCGACAGATAGCGTTTTTGGTATTATTTCTAAGGACAAAGATTTAATTTACTCACTTAAAAAACGACCAAAAGAGAAGCAGTTAATACTTTTTATAAGTTCCGCGTCAGAACTTCCAAGCCCAATACCTAAGGATCTAGAAGAATTAGTTACATCCCGTTGACCCGGAACATTCACCATAATATATAAAGGGCAAGGATATAGGGTTCCCGAGAGTAATCTTCTTATAAAGATTCTTAAAAAAACCGGACCTTTATGGTCTTCTAGTGCCAACTTATCTGGAGAACCTGTAGTTAAAGATTTGGAAGAAGCTAAGAGTATATTTGGAGAAGGGATCCTATATATAAAGGGAGATGTAGTTCCAACAGGAACTCCCTCTACTATATACGACTACGACAATAAGAAGTTGGTAAGAAAGTAGATCTACTTAGGAGTAAAGTAAGTTTGAGTATTTATATCCTTAATAGCCTGTTTACTTCCGGCTTTAACCAATATAGGGTAAAGATCATTTATGCTTGTTTCCATTGGTTTTATTTCCTTAATTACAACATTCCTAGAGGCACATTCCTTTTGGAATAAAAGCATATTCAACTTCCCATCAAACTTAACATAGATAGTATCAACTAACTCGTTATAGGAATAACTACACTTGATCTTGGAAAGGATAGACAAGGCAACCTTGTTATCCATAGTTACTATGGAATACTTATTCTGTTGAGTAAGGAATAAGTTCTCTACTAATCCTGAATAATAAATCTTTCCTTTTGAAAGGATGGAAATGGTGTTTGCAAATTTTGAAAAATCATCAAAGGAATGAGAGAATACAAGAATAGACCTATTCTCTCTTTTAAGCTTGGAGAATATAACTAAGAGATCAAGACACTCATGTTGTTGAAGCCCCAAGAAGACCTCATCAAATACAATCAAGTTTGGGTCGTTAATAAGGGCAACTATTATTTGTAGTTTTCTCTTCTCAAGGAGGGATAGATCTATTACTGGATAGTTTCTTAAATAAGATAAGTTAAACTGCTCCAAGGCTCCCCTTATGTAGTTATGCGCCTCAACTTCTGTCAAATTTAAATCAGAGAACCTCTTAAAGACTACTTCCTCTACTGTTTCATATAAATTCCATCCAAATTCATAGGATACAAAACTTACAATATCACTGAAACCCCCCTTCAGATCTAAAACCTTTCCATCTAACAAAACCTCTCCTTCATAATCTTCTAATCCTCTTAAACAGTTAAATAAAGTTGTCTTACCTGATCCGTTAGAACCAACAATTACGTGTAAATCTCCTAAGTAAATACGAAGATTAACATTTAGAAGACTTGGAATCTTTCTGCTTGCATAATACTTAGTAAGGTAATTTATTTCTAATAGAGGGATATTGGAATTTAAATTAGAACAACCTTTAGTTTGCTCATAAAAATCTAAAGAGCTATTGTTAATTGCAAAAACATCCTCCAAATTGTCCTTGTTCTGTGCGTAATTAAAGACATTTATAGATAGATAATCCTTAAGTTGCTTCTCCTCCTTCTCTAATTCTTGAAAAGTCTTCTTAAGCTCTTGGTACTTTAGTACCCTTCCTTTATCCTCAGAATTCATAATTAATTCTTCCTAAAATTTAAAGAACTTAACTTCTCGCTTAAGAAATCAAAAAGATGTTTGATAAGAGGATAATTCATCCTGATGGGTCCAACAACAGCCAATTGGTGAGTAGTTAAATCCACATTTAGATTTGTACTCACAACGGAAACTCCTTCTATTTCGTTTTCCAAATTAATTAAGGTACTACCTGTTTTAAGGAAATTGTAATTAAAAGGGGAAAAGGCAGAATAGTTCTCTAGCAAATTAAAAATATCATTCAGACTTACTTGCTTCTTCTGTATCTCAGGCTGAAATACTATTGATTTAATATTATAAACCTTTGAAACTAAGGAGTTCTTATTGAGAAAGTTATTGATGATCATTTGAGAAATGATGCTTTCGTAAACAAACTCAAACTGATGAACTCTTTTCTTTAAACTTGGAAGTATTAAGTCCAGTTTATTACTAATCTCATTTATTTGACAATTAGAAAGCTCTTCATTCAAAAGACGTATAGCAGCCATTAAATCACTCTTTTTCTGTTCATCGGAATCATCTATTATTATTGTGTCATTTATTATTTCCCCTCTTGCTGTAATCAGATAGATCATATATTTATCTCTATCTATATTTACGATATCTATCTTCCTAAGAAAGTCTCCATTTGAGTTCTGAAACTTAACAAGTACTATAGGTAGATTTAAGAACTCAGATATTAACTTAGTACAACTATCAAGGACTTGATCAACTGAAGAATGTCTATCACTGAATATTTCAATTAACTTTGACTTTATATCTAACTTCCAATTCTCATTTATTACAACCTCATCCATCAATGACTCTATGTAGAATCTGTACCCAAGTTTCGTAGGTATCTTTCCAGAAGAACAATTCTCCTTCCTTAGATAACCCTTCTCTTCCAAAACAGCCATCTCATTTCTAATTGTGGCTGAAGATCATCTCTTTAGATCCTCTGTCCTAGCTAACATAAGGGAACTTATGGAGGAGTTCTCTATTATGTACTTCTCCATAATTATCTTCAGGATATATCTCTGTCTCTCATTCAGCTTTAAGTACGGATCATTAAACATTTCTTATAGGTAATATGAACTGCTTGAAAATCTCGCTTTCATTGGAAGATAGAAGAACTATGGGCTTGAATGAATCCGATATGCTGAAGATGATATTTTCAGAATCTATATTCTTAATCAAAGGCTTTAAGAGATTGTTATTAAGTGAGAAATCTATATCCCCATCTGTAAACTTCTTGATCTTTATAAACTCCTTACAGAATCCCTTTTCAGAGTCCTTGTATTCAATTCATAATTTCTCATTTTCAAGTCTATAAAAGGTAGTTTGAATTACCTTATTAGAGAGAAGAAGATTCCTTTCTATAGCTGATAGAAGATCAGATTTTGATACTAGAAATTCCTTATTGTTATTCGTATTAAATCAGTGACTCAACTCTGGAAAGTTACCCCTCTCTATTTTTACTTTCATAATTAAATCATCCTTCTTGCAGAAGAAGTCGTCATCGTTTATTCATATCTCTAAGTCTTCCTCTGAGTATTCAAGAAAGAGAAATAGAAGGGTGTTTATTATTGAAGGACTGATATTGATTTCAAACTCTCTATCGCACTTGAATTTAAATTGTCCGAATACTGTTCTGTAATTATCTGAACTCCAAACTTCTAATATCTCACTGTTATTTAACTTTCTTAGATGTATGCACTTAAGTAAAGTATTTTGGGAACTGTCTTGGTTCTTACAGAAATTCTTCAGCTTTGAATATGTAAGCTTCAGTATTGAATAACTGATGCTTATCTTATCCTTCTCTTCTAGATTTATCTTCTCAGGATTATTTACTTTCTCTTCTAGAAAAATCAAATTACATTCGAAGTCTCCCGAGAAGAATTGAATGTTGTTATCTTCAGATTTAAAAATCTCAAGATTGTTGCTAGGCTTTAATTTCTCAAGCAAAGAATTGAATAGCTTTATGTTCAGTGAGAAAGAACCGGTTTTCTTTATTTTTAGATCTTCGTCTTTCTTTATTTCTAGTTTGAAAAAGTAATTCTCATTACAAATAATGAGAATTACTTCATTATTTGAACACTTAATGTGAACGTTATCTATTTTTAAGTTAAGAGATTCGTATTGGACAGATAGAAAATTTTTTATTTTTTTAATGTATTTATTATTAATTATAAAATGCATTAATTTAATTAATTATTAAATTTATTTATTAGTTTAGACTCTCTAGGTATTTTTTAAAGTTTCTTTCCAATAGTTTATTATTCATCTTTTTCAATGAGTGAGAGATAGTTGAGTGCTTCTTATTGAAGATCTTTCCTATTTCTTGATGAGTAAGGTTGAATTTGGTTTTGAGTAGATATATGACTATGTCTCTTTTAGAGACAGTCTCCTTCTTTCTAGTGTTCTCAAGTATTTCTTCCGTCTTAAAGTTTAACTTTTTACAGATGAAATTTATATGGTAGTCATTAGAGAAGTATTCAATAGACTTCTTCTTTTCTAATAAGTTAAGATTCTCTATATTTTCCTTTAACTCCTTAAAATTAAGTATTTTAGGGGAATCTACTCTTCCTATAAATTGAAGTATCTTTTTAAGTTTATCAACGACAATTTGGATGTTATTACCTAGTACTTCAGAGAGGTAGTCTATAGTCTCTGAAGTGAATCTGATATTGCTATTGTAGTTATTGACAAACTTACTAATTATTAACTTTACGTCTTTGATTTCAGGTTCCTTCAAGTGTTGTATTTCATCAAATTTGGAAATAAGTTTGTAATCGATACCATCGAATATATTCCTTTTGAAACTGGAGACAAATATAAGTTTCTTGTCTTCCTTAGAGAAATCATCTACTATCTTTAGAAGCAGACTATTTATCTTGGACTTGTTCTTTACAAACTGAAAGTTATCAAATATTACTAAGTCGAAAGAAAGAAGGTTGTTTATGAACAGGTCAGAGGATTTGTTGGTTCTCTCAAATTCGTAATACTTGTTTACAAAGTCAAATACATCTAAGTAGAGGATATTGAACTCACTTTTGAATTGATTAATGAAGAAAGCTATTAGATGACTCTTTCCGGTTCCCTTATTTCCTCATAGATAGAAGACATCTGAATCACTTCTAAGGAATTCTTCAAGTTTATTTATCGTTGAAGAGTTGTATTCGCAAACAAAGAAATTCTCGTTCTTGTTTAAATTTAAGAAGTGCTCGTGTTTCTTAGAAAGGAAGTATTCATCACTTTCAATTTCGAAATTTACGAGTAGATTCTTTTTAGTTACAGATAGTATTGCTTGTTTTAGATCTGAGAAGTATTCGCTCTTAAGTAAATTTATGTTGACTTCATCCAAGAAAATAACTATCTCATTTTCCAGTATTTCAATTCTTCCGGAAGATAGAGAAGGAGTGATGTTGAATAATGAGTTACTCCTTTTTAATTCTTTTAATATATAAGATCATATATCCTTGTTCTCCAT